>JACPVX010000077.1 GCA_016191555.1 Bacteroidota bacterium | reverse complement strand
AGGCAGGGTAGGCTTGCAGACTGGCTCCATTGATTTCGCGAAAGTTGAAAATCTTTTTTACGAGCTCTGCCTTTCCTGCTACCAGTCCACCCATTGCATCGGAGTGACCGCACAGAAATTTGGTCGCGCTATGAACTACTAAATCTGCGCCAAGTTCAAGCGGATTCTGATTAATGGGTGTGGCGAACGTATTATCTACAATTGTAATTGCTCCTGCTTTTTTAGCAGCAGCAGCTAATCTTTTGATGTTGACAATTTTTAAAGTGGGGTTAGTAGGAGTTTCTAAATACAATACATCGCATCCTTTGGCTACTTCGGCTTCGATGGCTTCGTGATCGGTGGTATCGCAGAGCTGTACATGAACACCATAATTTGGAAGGAAGTCAAGAAAAATTTTACTCGTGCCGCCATAGGTATCTTTTAGCGACACTACACGTTTTCCGGAAGTTAGAAATGTAAATAAGCTATTGCTGATCGCAGCCATTCCTGTCGAAAACGAAGTAGCGGCTTCTGCTCCTTCCAGTACTCGTATTTTTTCTTCCAACGCAGCCACCGTAGGATTGGTGTTGCGGCTATAGATGTAACCGGATTGATTTCCCATGGCAACCTCATGCCACTCATCCAAATCGTGGTATGAAAATGTAACTGCATTGACGATTGGGGTAGTAACAGCCCCTTGCGTATTGGCATCACCTTCTCCGGCCCAAACTGCTTCGGTTCCTTTTTTATAAGAAGAATTCATTTTAAACGTATTTCCTTTGTTCACTAAGTTAGTATCCCGAATTAGATTTTGCGGTCATTGGGCCGTTTTTATTTACCCTTAACGCGGCATCGCATTTAAGGGCGAATCCGTACTTTTGCAGACATTCTCACACTATGATCTACAACTCTATTATCGAAACCATTGGCAATACGCCCATCGTTCGCTTGAATAAATTGAACAAAGGGATTCCGGGCAACATTGTGGCCAAAGTAGAATATTTCAACCCCGGCAACTCTACCAAAGACCGGATGGCGTTGAAGATGATCGAAGATGCGGAGAAAGCAGGGCTTCTAAAACCGGGCGGAACGATCATTGAAGGAACATCTGGCAATACCGGAATGGGGCTTGCACTCACAGCCGTAGCGAAAGGCTATAAGTGTATTTTTACGATGGCGGATAAGCAATCACAAGAGAAGATTAACATTTTAAGAGCAGTAGGTGCAGAGGTAATTGTGTGTCCTACCAACGTGGAGCCGGAAGACCCACGCAGTTACTATTCTGTTGCGCGCAAGTTGAATAAAGAAATTCCTAACTCGATTTATCCGAATCAGTACGACAATCCTTCGAATGCCAAAGCGCATTACGAAAGTACCGGACCCGAAATTTGGCGCCAGACGGGAGGGAAGATTACCCACTACGTTGCTACGGTAGGAACGGGTGGATCAATGTGCGGCACTTCGAAATATTTGAAGGAACAAAACCCGCACATCAAAGCGATTGGTATCGATACCTATGGTTCTGTTTTTAAAAAATACAAAGAGACTGGCATTTTTGACCGAAACGAAATTTATCCATATCTCACCGAAGGATTTGGTGAAGACATTCTTCCTAAAAACGTTGACTTTGATGTAATCGATCAGTTTATCAAAGTAACCGATAAAGATGGTGCCATCATGGCGCGTAGGCTTTCGCGCGAAGAAGGCATTTTTGGTGGATGGAGCTGCGGCTCGGCTTTACACGGTGCGCTCGAGTATGCACGCGAAAATTTGAAGAAAGATGACCTCATGGTGGTATTGTTGCCCGATCATGGCACTCGCTATTTAGGAAAAGTCTATAATGATATGTGGATGAAGGACCATGGCTTTTTGGAGGAGCGCACCTATGGAACAGCCCGTCAGATTATTGATGGTCGAAAAGGAAAAGACAGCTTGTTCACCGTTACGAAAAATTCTACGATCGGTGAAGCTATTCAGATTATGAATCGTGAAGGCGTAGATCAGATGCCGGTAGTGGAAGGGAAGGAGTTTGTAGGTAGTATCACCACGGCTAGTGTGGTGGAAAAAATCATTTCCGATCCATCGGTAAAAGATAAAGCAGTGGCTGAGATCATGGATAAACCAATGCAAGTGGTGGCTTTGGATAGCACATTGGATGTACTTTCTTCCTTACTGAATAGAACTAACAAAGCATTGCTCGTTCGAGATGAACAAGAGCGTCCGCACATTATTACTCAGCACGATATTCTTCGTGCCATGATGGGTTAGGTTAGTAACTAGTGTTTGACGAATTCAATCTCCACTCGGTCGTTCAGTAGACCTAGTGTGCCACCGGTGGGGTAGAGTGGAATTCGCCCACCTTCGCCTTTTACGCTGATGCGCTCTTTGTCGATACCCTGACTGACCAGATAATCACGCACGCACTCGGCCCGTGCTTCCGACAAATCTTTAGCTGACATTTTTTTGTGTGCAACATCTGCAGATGGACTGGTAGCGAAGAAGCTTGAGTTGGGTCCGCGGGTAAAGCTTTCACGATCTTGTGTGCCATTCACATGGCCGTGGATTTTAATTTTGTAGTTCAGATTTTCCTTTAGCAAATCAACCACCCCATCTAATTCACCTTGCGAAACAGGTTGTAGTATCGAGCTGTTTTTGAAGAATTTTACATTGGCAAAATCGATGTAGTCTCCTTTTTTTGCTTTGGGCACTGCTATTTCAATGATGGCTTCTTCCGAAGCGCCCTTCGTTTCTGCAGGATTTTGGTAGTCAAGGTTTACGGTAGCTTGTGCATAACCGGGCACCTGAGTTGCTATAGTATAGGTTCCGTTTTTGTTTTTTGGTGCCGCCAAATAGACCACTTCTCCTGGTTTGAAAGATTGGTATTGTGTGGCAGTTGATGATTCCATTATATGCACTTCACCTGACTTTATTTCACTGCCATCTTTTTCGCTGATCAGCTTAAAGTAAAATGCTTTACCGGCTGGTTTTTTTACCACAGGTTTCTCTTCCACTTTTTCAATGGGTTTTTGAATGGGAGTGGTTGCAGCCGAATCAATTTTTGGTGTGGATATAACAGGCGTTTCAGCGGGTGTAACAACTGGAACCGGAGTTGGCTCGATTGGTTTTGTTTCTATTACAGGCACGTTAGGGGTCGTATCACCTTCTAAAAGACCATTAAATATCCAGGCTAATTTATACTCCGTCTCTGCACGCAACTTCGCCACCAAGGCTTCCGCAACGGGCTTATCGTCTGTGGACAAAACATACACATAGTATAAATTACCATTTACCTTTTGGCCATATCGCGCAGCGTATCCTTGTTGGTTCGCTTTTTCCGCTAAATTTTTGGCATTCGATTCCTTTATAAAAACGCCAATCGTAGCATAGAAATGTTTGGTCTGCTGACTATAGCTAGTAAAACTGAGACCTGTAATGAATAGAAAAAACAAAATCAGATGCCTCATGGGTGCTGTTGTTTGGGTATCTAGTTTATGCGATTTGTCGCGGCAAGGTAAGTCTAAAATACTTTATGCCGACTTACTATTTTCAATTCTGTTAGTGATTTCTTGTAGCATATCAATCTGAATTTTTTGAATTTCAAATAGTCGTTGCTGTTGGTGCAAGATAAGATGGTCTATTTTTTCGTGGAGCATCCGTATTTCCAACTCGGCTTTCAGATTGACCTGATAATCGTGTTTTGATCTTTCCCGATCTTTTTCTTCCTGTCGGTTTTGACTCATCATAATAACAGGGGCCTGCAACGAAGCTAAGCAGGAAAGAATCAGGTTTAGCAGAATAAAAGGATAGGGATCGAATGGCTGATTTAAAAAATAGATATTGATGCAAATCCAACAGAAAAGCACAAAGAAAAAGGACAAGATGAATGTCCAGCTTCCGCCAAAGGAGGCAATCCGGTCGGCTAAACGTTGGCCATACGTCAGATGATCTTCGGTGGCTTGATCGATATCGCCTGAGATGGTTTCGTTTTTGTGAAGGGCTTCTAAAACCTCTTTCTCCAACTCACTCAGGGTGCCCACTTCTTTTTGAAGCGATGCCTCAATGTATTTATTGCGGTAAAGATTTAATTCAGATTGAGCCAGAAAACACTTATCATCAAAATGCGGGTGTTCTTCCTTGATTTTGGAAAAAATTTCTTCTTTGATATTACCAGCGGCAATTTTTTGATGCTCTGGAAAGTCTTTCCCTGATATGTCGCTCTTGAACGTTCCCATGGGGGAAAGTTCACCATAAAAGATTAGTCTTCCAAAATTTCTATTTCTACACGAACATTGGCTTGGGCTAGATTATGATCTACTTCATAGATAGGTCTTTTTCCGCCCCATGCTTTGATCTGCATCCGATGAATGCTAATACCCTGTGAAACTAGATAACTTTGAATGACCTTGGCTCGTTCTTCGGATAGTTTTTTGGCCGAGCCAAAACCTTCTTTTACATCTGCGTTGATGCCAAAGAAGTTTTTAGAGTCACCCATGGAGATTACTTTTCCGGCCGCGTTTCCATTGGTATGGCCATGTATGCGAATTTTATATTTTGGATTTTCTTTTAACATTTCCAGTAAGCTGTTCACTTCATATTTAGACTCCGGACGCATAATGCCAGCATCTTTATAGAAATACACATTGTACATAACGGCATAATCGCCTTTCTTTAAGCGAACCAATTCAAAAGGCATAACCGCCTTGTTTTCTTCGACCGTAATTCCCTCCGTTGCTTCCGGCTGATTGAAATTTACAGGTGTTTGAAGTTTACGATAACCAAACACTTCGCAAACAAAAGATACATTACCACTTTGATTTGCGGGCTTCACGTTCACTACTTCGTTTCCACGGTAAGATGCCACCTTTCTTGGCTTTGTTTTGTCCAAATCCATGACGTCTACATCACCCTGAATTTCTTTCTGATCTTTTGAAGTGATAATCTTAAATAAAAACTTCTTGCTTCCGGGCTCAATTTCCTCCACTACTGCAGGTGCGGTGGTTTCCGGAACGGACGATACCACAGGTTGAGTAACAGAAATAGTTGGTTCCTGAGTTAAAGAGGCAGTAGTTACATCTGTCTGTGAATTGGCCGGACCGTCTGACGGTTTTACAACTTGGATTGTTTCACGGGTTACCGGATTTGTATCCGCGCCTTTTTGGATTTCTTCCTCGCCTAAAATGCCTGTGAAAACCCAAGTATCCGAATAGGAAGGATCTTTACGAAGCTTTTTCGCTTCTTCAATAGCAGCTTCCTGATTGGGAGTTGCCAAAACATATACATAGAATAGCTTTCGGATGGGATTTATTGAAAATTCAGCGGCTAAGTTCTTTTGCTTCGCACTGTTGGTAAAGTCGATGGCGTTTTTGGGAATGGAGAAGGCTCCGATTACTACATAATTTCTGCTTAGCTGACCATTGGTGGCAGAAACCTTCAAATTCAACGCTACGGTGAGGATAAATAAGATTAAAGACAACTTCTTTTTCATAATACCATCTTTGTTTTCAGTACAAATCTCGAGCATACTAATCAATTAATTTAAGCGAATATAAGCAAAACCTTACATTTCAAATAGTTACACTAATTTTTTTTGCCCGAAAGAACTAAAAATGGCCGGGATATAGCCTCTCCTGTGTTGTCAATCACCGTCAGAGTGTGCTTTCCTGTATTGGGAATCAATGAGATACGATGAATTTTGGAGGTTGACCCGATGAAGACATCATCAATATGCCAGAATAGGATAGCCGATGGCGACTGGTGGGCTGCTTCGAAAACCGTGTAATTTGGAGTGCCGGTTAATTCAATTGGAATGTAAATTTTAGCGTCCGGCTTGGGGTAGATCAAATCCATGGATGCAAAAGAAGACGGGTTGGCGCAATCTTTCCGGAATGGGGGCAGTGCAACATAACTCGGATTTTTTTGCTTAAAGTAATAGGCTTGAACCGGGGGTAATACAAATTGAGACCTGCTTATCATTTTCAAGGGATCTTCGCATTGCGTATGGACCCTGAATTTTTGATCGGCCGATAAGTGAATTTTTTGATGAAAAGGGCAGGCATCTGTTTGGAGTCCTGCTTGTGTCACCCAAATGGTGTCTGCCTTTTCGCACGCATCCGAAAAGCGGTATCCACTTTTAGAACACACAGGTACTTTGCTCATTTCGGATGCGGGCTCGGCAAACCACCTGCCATCGGGCAATGCAGAAAATAAATCAAAGAGTATAGGTGCCGCTGCTTCCGTTCCGGTAAGACCCGGGCGTCCTTCGCCATCCGCATTGCCCACCCACACACCAACCGCGTAGTCGGCATTAACGCCTACAGCCCAGCCATCGCGAAAGCCATGACTCGTTCCCGTTTTCCAAGCTATTTTTTTTGAGCTGCTAAAATATCTCCAACCCGTTTCTTCTCCCGGCCGATACAATTCTTGCAATGCATCGAAGGTGAGATAAATCGAACTGGCACTTAGCCAGGAGGAGGCATCTAAATTTGAAGAGCGAACGGAATCTTGGATTGACAAATAGGACGGTGCGTGGAAATCCGATTTGAGGTAACGATTCTTACCCGGATGTTCAAAATAATTGTTTAGCGTGCGCGCCATCGATGCATAAATACCGGTAATGTCCCATAAGGTTCCTTCGGCTCCGCCTAAAATTAGGGCGAGGCCATAATGATCAGATGGTTGATTCAGCGTGGTAAGTCCCATGTTTTTTAACAGCTCATAGAATTTTTCATATCGATATTTTCGTAGTTCTTCCACAGCCGGAACATTGAGTGAGCGAATCAAAGCCTGGTCGGCTGGCACCGCACCATCAAATTCATTGGAGAAATTTTTGGGAGCAAAGCCGTTAATTAAAATAGGGATGTCGGGTTGTAAAGTTTTAGAAGTCATCTTGCCATCATCCAATAGAGCGGCATAGAGAAAAGGTTTAAGAATACTGCCGGTGCTGCGGGGTGAATTGATTACATCTACTTGCTCTTGATTGTGAAAGCCGGAGGCTACGTTGCCGACATACGAAAGCACATGACCGGTTTTTACATCTATGATTAGTGCAGCCGCATTAAAAACCTGGTTGGCTTGTAACCGATTGTAGTGATCGTGTAGAATTTGATTGGTGCGCTGTTGCAAGGAATAGTCAATAGTCGAAGTGATCGTGCGCTGACCGAAACCTTCTTTCGCTGCTCGATCCAGCAGATGAGGTGCTAATCGCGGAAGTGGAGTTGGGTTAGAAGGGATGGACTCAGCTAACGCTAGCTCCAACGTCATCGAATCAAATTTGCCTTCCTGAAAGAGTCGGTTAAGTAAGCGATCGCGTTTTTGCTTTAACTGATTTCTGTTTTTTCCGAGGTGAATTAATGATGGGTTGTTGGGAAGCACCGCCAGCATGGCTGCTTCACCCCAACTCAATTCACTCGATGACCTTCCGAAGTAGCGCCAGCAGGCGGCTTCAATGCCTACTACGTTTCCACCGAAGGGTGCATGCGATGCATAGAAAGAGAGAATCTCATCTTTGGTATAACGCAACTCCATTCGCACAGCCAAGATGATTTCGATGGCTTTTTCAAAAAAACTGCGTGGCTTATTTTTCCGCGAAAGCCGAATCACTTGCATGGTGAGGGTACTTCCGCCACTCACAATTTTTCCGGCTTGGATGTTTTGGCGGGTGGCTCGGGCCAGCGAAAGAAAATCGACACCCACGTGTTGTTGAAAGCGCTTGTCTTCAAAAAGAGTGAGGGCTTCGGTAAACTTTTGTGGTACATTTTTTTGCTCCGGAAAACGCCATTGTCCATCGTTGGAAATGGCGGCACTTAACAAATGTCCTTCCCGATCTTGTAGTACCGTAGAGTACGAATCAGAAAATAGGGGATGAGGTAGAGCGAAATAAAATCCGATGAGGGCAAGACTGAAGATGGAAATAATGTATACTCGATATTTTTTCCAGCGGGCTTTCACTTCGATGAAGATTTGCCCTCCAAAAACTTTTGAACGCGAAGCGCAACGTTCTCACGGATGTTCATGTAAAAGAAATTGTAGTCGGCCCGGTGCCAACTTTTGTTTTTTGCCAGCCAGCTTCCTTTGATATGGGGTCGGTTCACCCACAACATGTTTTGCTGAATTTGTGCATCTACCAACTTTGGTGCAAAAGTAAATTTGAAAGCTACGCCTCCTTTGTTCAAATCACTGGGTGAGTAACTTTCTGAGCTATTCCACAACAACGGGTTAATGCAGACTGAACCTTTGTAATAGCTGTCATAATTGAAAGGTACATAGTTGCGACCGACTGTATTCCAGGTAATCCAGCCACCTGTTTGATCGGCATTGGTTGCCGGTTGAATATGTTGAAATACATCGGGTTTAATCGCACGACCAATCAGGTACGCTGCCACCAATTGTTTTTGTAATTCTTTGCCGTCAAAATAATCTTGAATCAGCCGTACGCCATGAAGGCTTCCCTGACTATGCGATGCGATGATGATCGGTCTTCCTTGGTTATAATTTTTCAAGTAGTATTCAAAGGCAGCCTTTACATCTTCATACGCCAGATCAAGCGCTTGTTTTGCTTCCGTTTTATTCGGTGTGTAGAATGCATACAAGTGAGCTTGTCGGTAATAGGGTGCGTAGATTTTAGCGCTTCCATTAAATACACTCGCTTGGTTGAGGATAGTACTCAATTGAATATCTTGGTTGAGAACAGCATCGTTCACAGCGGCATTCCAGATAAATTGATTTTTGGGTTTTTGGGTGAAGATGGTTGGGTAAATGAAAAATACATCCACGGCTGCTGTGGCTTGTTGATTTTGGAGATTTGCTTTTCGCGGAGTGCTATCGGCTGCATCCGATTTTTGCGGTAGTGAAGCCCAGTGTTTAGCAAGTGTGTAATCCGGTGGAGGCGGAGTGGGCGATTTCGAGAAGTCAACCGACAACCGATGAATACCGGAAGAACACGAAGCGAAGACTAGCGCTAGTACAAACCAATAGTTGAAACGATTCATGAATGTAATGGAATTTGTAAAGATACTTTGCTTCGCATCATTATTGTTCTACTGTGGTAAATTGCGAAGGAAAAAATCACGGACGTTGCCACCCAGTATCTGCTCAATTTCTGAGCGAGTAAACTTTAGTTTTTCTAATTCACTTACTAATAGTGGTAAACCGGTTACATCAAAGTGTGCTTCAATGGCACCATCCCAATCGGAGCCCAGCGCCACTTTATCGACTCCAATTTTGTCGGCCACGTAGCGAATACTTTTTGCTGTTGCCTCTGCATCTTTTCCGCACACGGCAGTTTCCCAAAGACCAATGCCCACTAACCCATTTCGTTTTCCAATTTCCTGTAAGTGTTCATCGGATAAGTTTCGTTGATTGTCGCACACGCCTTTGATGCCGGTATGCGAAACCAACACGGGGCCTTCGTGCATGGCGAACACATCATTGATAGTTTGCTGCGAGGAATGTGCTAGGTCGATGAGGATATGCAGACTATCCATTTTTTTGATGAGTTGCTTACCCAATGGCGTGAGTCCGCCTTTCTTCATACCATGTGCAGATCCAGCAAATTCATTATCGTAGAAATGCGCAAGACCGATATAGCGAACACCCGTATTATAGAATTCTTGCAGGTTATTCAAGTTGCCTTCGAGTGGTTGAGCCCCTTCTAAACCTAACATTCCCGAAGTGAGCTCGGAATTCGTTTTGCGATCGGTGATGAACTGTTGTAATTCATTACGTGATGTAATCACACGCAGTTGTCCGTTGGATTCTTTCGCGAAATCATGCAGTGTTTGGCATTGATTCAGCGCTCGCGCTTTAATGCTGAACCAATTCGACACCGGCCGCAGTTGCGCGAAACTGAGTAATGCGATTTGATCGCTGTTGCCATCGTTCTTCTCGATGTTGATGCCAGCGGGGACTTTGCTTACGATGGTAAACACCTGAAAAGCCATGTTCGCTTGCTGCATGCGCGGCACATCGACATGGCCATAGTCGATCTTCTTCAATAAATCCCGGTCCCACAATAATTCATCGCAGTGCAAGTCGGCAATGAATGGTATGGAATCATACCAACCATTTTTATTGGCAGCACCTGCAATTGTTACTTTGTTGCTGGATTTATCCAGATAAGAGGGAACAAACAGGAAGAAGCCCAGCAACGCGACTGCAATTATGATGAGAAGGATTTTAAAGAATTTTTTCAACATGTGTGTATTAATTTTACACTTTTTGCAATCAATATTTAACGCTGATTGGTAGTTGCCGCAAAGTATTCATGAAAAACTTATTTCTGAAACGATTAAACGCGAATTGAAGAAGTGGATTTAAATCATATTAAAATGGCGAAGATTTTTATTTTTTAACCGATTAAAATATTCTTGTAAATTTCGAACTTTAAATGAATTAATCTTATGTTATCACGATATTTTATTTCTACCCTTTTCATAATCGTAACGGGGATCACTAATACATACTCGCAGTCGAATTACATAACCGGGTCTGTCATAACCAACCAAGGAGATACTTTGAGGGGGTATATCAATAATCGTGGCTGGGATGTTTCGCCAAAATCCATTGAGTTTAAAAAAGAGCGAAATGCACGCGAACAAATTTTTTCCGTAGATGATATTGTCGGTTTTGAAATAAATTCTGTACGGTATGTGGCCGTAGAAGTAGATATCGAAATTAGCCCTTACCTAATTGATAAAATGGATACAATTGCCGTATTCTCAACAACACGGGCAAAAGTTTTTCTTAAACAACTGGTAGCAGGAACTAAATCACTATATAAATATGCCGAAAAAAACGATCACCCCTTTTTCTATATTAGTAATAACGGCCAATTTGAGTTGCTGAAGCATAAACGATACTTTCGATATCAATTAGTAACTACCCACGGTTACAGTGCAAAAAAGGTGATATTAGAAAATAAGGCTTATCTAGCTCAGGTAGTACGTTACTTAAATGACTGTATGGAAGTGAATAGATACCTTCAATACACAAGATATGATCAGAAAAGCCTATTACAGCTGTTCGAATTGTACTATAAATGTCATAATACCGAGAAAGTTGTGATACTTAATAAGAGTGATAATTATAAATTTGAAATGGGGCCTGTACTCTATATGGCTCGCCCTACTCTTAGTTTTTCAGGTGCAAATTTTGCCGGAAATTACCCTGTAAGATCTTCCTTCTCAACTTCACCACTACTGAGCATCGGTTTTTCGGGTGACTTTGTTTTCAAAAACGCCAATAGAAAATTTACATTAGGTAATGAATTAATTTATAATTCACTAAAAAGTACCGGATACTATTCAGTGTTTGTCACAAATGATGACTATGATAAGTACACCACGCAAGTGGATATATCCATAATTCGACTCAATACCATTTTTAGACTTAGCAAGAGTGTGGGACAAGTTGATGTATCTGTTTTGGCGGGGCTTCTCGCAAATTTTTTGATTGATCAAAAGAGTATTAAAAGACCGAATAATGCAACCCCTACCATAACAACAAAAAGGGTTGATTTATTCAGCAGTTCCGTTAACACGGGAATAATCTCCGGGGTTGGACTTGGCTTTAAGAGATATCGACTGGATGCCAGATATGAATTGGGCCTAGCTATGAATGGTCCAAGCGAGTTACGGGATTTAGGAACAACTGGCCAAATTAATTCTTTGGCGCTGGTATTATCCTACAAATGGTAGCCGAATTAAAAGCAATAGACAATTGAAAACGATGTGCCCGTCATCCCTAATTCGTATTCTTGAAAAGAGGCTTTGGCCAAATCAGTAGACCTTAACTCCAACTGAAAGGCATTAACTGTTTGAATAGGAATTTGGATTCCAATTGCAGAAGTAAGACCAAATTGTAGTGCTGAAGATGAAGATGAAGCCACGCCAGTTGATGTACTAATTGTGGAGTACGATGGAAGAAATCCACCTTTTAGGTATGGTTTAATACGATAATTGGCTATTACCCATTTTAATCCAATAGGAAGTAAAATGTAGTGAGCTGAAATTTGTTTAGTTGTATTGGTATTCGAACTTATCTTTCCAGAAAGTAGGTTTACGTTTAGTTCTGTTGTAAGGAATAAATTTTTAGGTTTATAGAATGGAAACTCTTTACCAATTCCAATCGAAGGGGAGGTAAACTTCCCCACAACTCTCTCAGCAGTTAACAACCCACCGTCTCCTTTAACCTCAAGCTGATTTATGCTAAATAGGAGGGTTGTACGAGTGAAAAGAATTCCTCTCGGTTTGCACGATTTTACAATCATGTTTAAATTATGGCCAATCGATTTACGGGATGACAATATCTTTTTAGGAAGTTGATAGGAGCCGCACGATGAGTACTTTTGTACAAGCTGAATTAGATCTTTTTTATTTACAGTTCTTACCGAATCATTTACACGAACGATCAGTTGATCTTCATTCACAAATACCTTTAATGGGCGGGCATAAGCTATGCGCTCTTTAAATATGTTCTTAGAATTGATCAGAATTGACTCAAAAACTTTACCTTCAAATCCGAATTCTTTAACCTCGTCTGGTGAATATGTTGTAGGTACATCTGATATTAGTTTTTTAAAGGTTATTGAACCATCACTCAATAATTTCACCGTGCCGCTTGTGTAGGTAGAGTCTTTCACAATGTAGTCTTGACAAAACGTTGTTTGGTATAGAAGGATAATTATAATGAATGATAGTTGTGATTTTTTCATGAGTGATAATTGACTTTTTTTAGTTAAAATTCTTTAATGATTTCCGCCCTGCAATAATTCATCGCAATGCAAGTGAGTTAAAATGGGTGTAGAATCATGCCATTTATTTTTTTGTGGTAGCACGCGCAATCTTCACCATAATACCCAGATCAGGTGGGGAAAATGGAGTGGTTAATAGTGGAATGAAGAGCAGATTTGGAGGATTTACATTGTTTAATTTTTCTTGTAAAGATTGTAGCCTACCATAAGTGTACTAAGAGAATTTTCAGAACTTGAAACCGGAATTCGTCCTTCTAATCGAAACCGTTTAAAGGCAATTCCTCCACCTGCGAAAGGGGGTACTATTCCAACTCCTAGAAATTTTGTTTCAGGTGAATAGAAAGGGCCAAAGACTGAAACATTTAGGAATAATTTCAGATCATCATTTAAAAAGAAGTAATGTCGAAGTCCAATGGGAATCGAAAAAAAATTCACTTCTGAAGTCGTATAAATATTAGGTTCAATAAAAAATGACCATTTATTCCTTGAGTATAGATTATATTCTAATTCAATACCAAATTGTGTAAACGAATTAATTATCGGGGCTCCAATGAATGAAGAGCCCCCTCCCTGTATAAGTTGTCTACCAATAATCGCACTAATAGTTAGATTTCTTTTTTTAGTCGATATCTTATTGGTTTGATTGCTATCCCCGTTACATTCTAAATAGTCTATAAAGTACTTTACTAAAGAGTTATCTTTATACTTAACTTTACTTACTTCTTGAATTGTAGTTTTAGGACACTTCACATCATTAAATAACTGTTGCTGAAAGGAATTATTCTCTGCAACAATTCCGTTGGCCGTCAGAAATCTTTTGTAAATGAGTTGGGTAATTTCTTTTTGCTCTGTTTTGTAAAAGTAACGAAAGAGGTTGCTTTTGGTGTAGGAATAGAGTGTGGCTTTGCCGTCCACTAATATGCGCAAGAATGCAGAATCTTTTTTCCATAGGGGGTTTCGATTATTAGTAAGGCCATCAATATTATCGGTAGATTGATCTATGTCTACTATGGCTCGAATAAAACGTGATGATCCGGTTATGGAAAATTCTTTTACATGACTTATCTTTTTAGAATCCGGTTTACTTGCATCGTTTAGTTTATACATGAATTCTGTTGGGTTATTATACCACTCTAAACCGTAGATAAGACAATCGATGCGTTGATCGTTATTATCAATATAGTAACCTTTCTGGTATCTAATTTGACAATACGAAGTTTGAGCAAGAAAAGCCATCAAGAAGAGTATGGCTATGTTTTTTGAATATGCGATCATAGTTAGCTTGTTGAGCAAATATTTAACTAATTGTTAGTTATTCTCAGGTGTAAATTAAATTGATTTCCTGTGGTCTACTGCACCACCCTTTTCACTACCTCTACCACTTGTCCTTTGTCTTTTGCATTGATGGTATTGTCATACATCGCTTCGCAATACACACCCGGCAAGTAGAAGGTTCCACTGTAGCTGGCGGTGAGCGAAACACGGAACGAGCGTTGCTTGCTCGACCATAGGCGGAAGTAGGTGTACACCCGATCGTCACGAATATCCTGGTAATCGCCACGGTCAACCTTTTCGGTGCCTTCATCATTGGTTAAGCGCACATTGTTGATTTCCCAACCTGATGGAAACACTTGCGTGAGTGCCATGTTTTCGTAGTTGCCACGCAGGCCTGGGTTTCGCACAGTAACCCACGCATAAAACTCGGTGCCTTGCTCTAGTTTCGTTACATCGATCGCTACACCTTTGGAGTTGGTGTATAACACTTCCATTGAAAGATTTGTCCGTTGCGCTTCTTCTGCACCGCGGGCCGGTGTACCGCGATTGATGATGCGCACAAATAATCCGCCACCGCTGGTATTGGAAATGCTAATCGGTTTTTTCTGCGCACCTTTCACGTCCAGGCTTACTTGCGTGAGTGGTGCCTGCGAAGTAGCACTCAACGATTGACCATTAAAATTGTAGGTAAACGAAATGCCATTACGTTTTTCGGAATTCACAAACTGCCCGATCGATTTCAAAGCGTAAGCGATGGTTTGTGTACTCATCCAATAATTTTGATTACTCAATGCCGCGGACAACTCGCGCACCATTTCAAAAGCTTTTGTCTTCTCATTCAAACGGATTAGTGTTTCTAAGATAATCGCCTTGTCGCGAATATCACTGCCATAGGAGTAATACATTTCCTGATAAGGCTTTATCTGAGTCGTCAAGTTAGCAACCAATTGTTTGGCGGCTTCGGGTTGTCCTGCTTTTGCGTAGGCGGATGCCAACATCCATTTTGATTGCACCGAAATGTCTTTCAATTCACGCATGCGATTCATTGCACCTAACTCCGGTGAGCCAGCCAGCGCGAGCGTGTACAGGCGATAGGCTTGTTGTAAGTCAGAATAGTAATAGTATTCCTTGTTTAGCGGACTGCGCCATTCGGCTGCTTTGTTCTTCTGGTATTTTTTCCACCGCTTTAGGATGTCATCCGAAACAAAGTATCCTTTATCAATGGCCGAGATGAGGAAATGTCCGGCATAGCTGGTTCCCCAATCGTCCGCATCTTGATAGCCGGGCCAGTAGCCAAATCCACCATCGCGGGTAATGAATAAACGCAAACGCTCAATCGCTCGTGTTACGTTATTTTTGATTCTGTGCTTTTCGCTGTCACTTAACTCTTTCACCACGTCTAAGTACAATTGAGGGAAAGCCGAAGAAGTAGTCTGCTCAATACAACCGTGTGGATATTCAATTAGATAACTGAGACGATACCCCAGGTTGATCGGAGGAAGCGATGAAACTTCCAACACACTAGAGTTCGTACCGGCAATTCCTACGGGCAATGTAGATGCATTCCATGACTTGCCGTTCTCTAAGAACATGTCACTCACCTGTGTGACGGGCACATTCGGATTGCGAATTTCAATTTCAATCTCATCGGTTGATTTATAATTTCCGCTGGTCGCGATCACCGTTACTTTCGCAATGCCGATTTCTGATTTTACATTCAAACCAAAATCGACTGTCAAATCTCCCGATGGAGGTATTACAATAGAACGAGTCGCTTCGCCTGCCACGGTAAGACCACCACTCACTTTTATTTCTACTTTCGCGTTTTTGATTTTCTTGTCTTGCGTGAATAGCGTGATCGGCAATGTTACTTTTTCTTCCGGACCTAATACACGAGGAAGAGTTGCTAATACCATCAGCGGCTTGCGCACGGGCACGGCTTTTTCTGTATTTCCGTAGGCGCCTTCGTAACCTGCCACTACCATCACTTTCACCGAGCCAATGTATTGTGGCATGGTGAAATTAATATCCTTACTTCCACCATCGATAGTATAAGGTCCAAAGAATTTTACTACGGGCTTGAAGCGATTGGCGCGCGGGTCATCTTGCTTTGCCTTCATCGCGGCATCGCCACCAATCGCTAACAGGCGCTCGATGCGCGATCCGAAAGCACCCATCACGTCATCATACAAATCCCATGTTCTTACACCCAGTGCTTCGCGGGCATAGAATTTATTCCAGGGCTCGGGAGTTTTGAAACGAGTGATGTCAAGCAAACCTTCATCGACCATCGCTAATGTAAAAGTCATTTTGCGTTTTGATTTTTCGGAGACTTTGATTTTCACTTCCGCGCCCGGTTCAATTTCAGAAGCCATGTCGATCACCGGCTCTAAATGCGTCTTCGGATTTTCGACACCGATCGGGATGATGCCATACAAACGAATGGGCAGATCGTTGACTGTTTGAGCGTGCGGTTGCAACAGCGTAACGTTTACAAAAACGTTTGGGGTCATGTCAGCTGTTGCCTCGATGGAAAGTTTGTTCTCGCCTTTCTTCGTTTCTACCCATCGCGTGGAAAGGATTTTGGTTCCGTTTTCAATCGACACCAAAGCGCGACCTTCTCCACTACCAGGGATCGACAGATTAATTTTCTCACCTACATTGTATTTCGCCTTGTCGGAGGAGAAGGTGAGTCGGGTGGCGGCTGTCTTCGTAGCCTCGCGACTGTTGCGGCCAAAGTAGCCGGGTTGATCTAAGTATAACATTTGACCGGTGCAATGACCGGATACAGGATCGCACACGCGCAAGTAGTACGTACCCCAATCTTCTTTCGCCACCGTGAAATTCCAACTCGCTTTTCCATTGGAGGTATTGATTTGCCCTGAAGTCATGAGCGTGGCATTGTCGCCTTGCACATAGTTGGCAATGTTGTCATACGTATTGTCCCACCACCAGTAGCGGTCGAGGCGATACAGATTTAGTTCTACATTTTCGCGATCTACCGGTTTGCCATCGCGATCTAAGATCACGACATCCACATTTTGCGGTTTGTCGGTGTAAAGCATCCCGCTGTATTCTTCACCTTTCGGCACACGCAAGCCCGTGTATGATTCATAGGGTAAGAAAGGCAGCGCAAACCGATCGATGCTGAAGTTACCACTCTCTTCAAATACTTTTCCGCGGAACACCGCTGTCATGAAGCCCGGATAATCATCGCCCGGAAGGGTAGCATTCAATGATGCTTTGCCATCGGAATCGGTAAATCCTTCAAAGAACGTTTGTGTTTCTGAGTTGAAGTCGCGCGATGGTTCTTCGAAAGTGAAGTCATCGTATTTCACAAACGTAGTGTTGCTTTGCATCACCGTTACATCAAACTCGGCTTTCAGATTTCTGCCGGGTGCACCGTGCAACCACTTCACATCCAGATTGCCTTGTACTTGTTTGGAGATCAATCGCTCGGTGCCCAGATCTAAATTGATTTTAAGACGATTCGGTTTGACAGTTTCGATTTTGATGTTCTGACTGAAATCTGTTCCGCCCACTTTGATCCGTGCCATCCAGTTGCCGGTAGGTGCGTCAGGTGAGGTGACGGTAGCAAATCGGTAGAACCCATTTTCAGAGGATGACTTCACGAGACGTGTGGTGACAACACCTTGCGGATTCTGCAATTCGAATACTACGGGGTGAGTAGGAGGCAGCACTTTGTTGCGGTCTTCTAAGATGAAGCTGAGATACAACGAATCGCCCGGACGCCATACACCACGTTCGCCATACAAAAATCCTTTCAGTCCTTTGTTCAACGCATCACCGGAAACATCGAATCCACTTAACGAAAGTGATTCGCCATCGACCAAACGCATGTAGCCACGCTGCGCACCATTTTTGGCAATCAACGCAAAAGGAGTTTCGCGCAGGTTGTAAATGGCTTTTCCGTCTCCGTCCGTATTCAGTGTTGCTAATAGTTGTTGTTGGAAGTCATACACCTCCACGGCAATGCCGGAAATAGGCGCAGTTGTTTTTAAGTCGGTCGCGATGATGGTGGTGGTGCCATCGTTGCCGCGTTTGGCGATCAACCCCAGATCAGAAGCCAACACATTTCTGGTGATATTTCTGCTGGACGAATAATAGGAACCATTGCACGGATTGTCGCGCTCATTCCAATTGTAATCGCCATCGTAATATTCATAATCATTTTCGTAGTAGTACTCGCGGTAGCCAGCGTAATCCAAGTCGTCTGAGCTTTCAATGTCTACTTCATTTTCTGCCTGGCCTTCGCAGAGGTAAGCGGAATAGCGTTTCTTGAATTTTACCGTTACCTGATAGATCGCACCTTGTTCGGCTTGAATCAGTTTGGTGAGATCCAGTGTAAAGCGATTCCACTTTCCAATATCTGTAACTCCGGTATTGTCTAGTTGAATGGTTTTCTTCAAAACATTTTTACCCACCCGATATAATTCGGAAGAGCCATCGATCTGATTGTTTTGCAGGAACTGCAGGATGTTGTTTTCATACACTTTCTGCACGCTCACATCTACGGCTTTCAAATTGACGGCCTCGAATGGCAACACGAGTCCGTTCGTGCTCGGTAAAATGCTTCCTTTACCTAAAAAGCGCACTTCCGGTTTCAGTTGTTCGAAGATCACCTCGGTGGTGGTAGGTGATTTCATTTTGTATTCAAGGATATTTTGGATGCCCGCTTCGATCAGAATGTTTTTGGTTCCGGCCTGGCGCACCGGCAGGTACACCCAGATCTCGTTGTCGTGTATATCAAAATCGAGATTGATGGCGCGATCTTCCTCCAGGGAGATCAACCCCAACAGCGATTGCTTTTCTTTCAGCGGATCAGAGAATTGAAGTACTACATATTGATTCGGATTTTGAACCACCTTGGCACTCATCAGCTTGAAATCGCTGAGCGAGGGCAATTCTACTTTTTCTTCGGCCACGCGATCTACACCTATTTGTTTTCCGTTCACTTCCAGCACCACCGCGCTGGCGGCATCTTTACGCGCTACATCTTCGATTATAAAAGAATGTTGCTTGCCTTCGCCTGCATGTGTCCAGTTGATCTTTAAACTTTTCCCTTCCTGCTTGGCCTCCATCATTTTTTCTACGGCCTGTTCTTCGGCAAAATCGGCTGTTAAGAGTGTGCCTTCAATGCGCTGGCGCTTCAGCTCGGTTTTTACATACGGTTTTACATTATTGATGGTGAGTTCAAAACTTTGCGGAATGATTTGAAAGGAATAGTTGAACGAGGTCAGCTCTTTGGGCACTTCAAACAATTTGGAGAGGTTGAACTCCACCTGATATACTTGTCCGGAGGGCATGCGGCCTTCAGGTCTAAATTCGATGGTTCTGCGGTCGAGCCATTTGGTTTTGCCGCTCAGCGAGGGGCTGAACTCAAACAACTTCACCGATGTCTCTTGCCCGATCGAGGCGGAGTCTACCGCTTCTTTGGCAAAAATGATGCGAATGGGCGAGTTGGAGCTGATGACGCCTGCCGTGTAGGTAGATATGTATTCACCAAAGGCGGGATCAATGAAACCAGTCGGCTGATCGCTTTTGGTTTTGCAGTTGAAGATGAGGGAAGAGAAAAAGAGGAGCAGTAGCGCTGAGTAGCTCAGCCTGCGAGGTGAAGTGAACGACATAGAGGGTGTTTTTTTGGAATTTGCCAAATGTCGCTAAAGCGAATGTTTCTCCAAAAGCAAGGAGCGTAATTATTTAGAACTTAAAGGCACGCTTCGCTTTTTTGAAAATGTCGATGGAAATGGCTCCGTAGGAGCCTTCTGTTTATAGACCATGTTGCAAGGTCATTTGGCTCCGGTAGGAGCCACCTGATAATTAATAATCTATTTATGATGTCAGACGACTCCTACGGGGTCAAACACAAAAGTTATCTTTTTTCTATAAACAGGCCGACCCTACGGGGCGTGATAGAAGTAATTCGTGCATGGGGCGCCACTGAGAATAATTTTTCAGAGATAAACGATTGCTGGTTCAAACGGCTCCGTAGGAGCCTCCTGTTTATAGACCATGTTGCAAGGTCATTTGGCTCCGTAGGAGCCACCTGATAATTAATAATCTATTCATGATGTCAGGCGACTCCTACGGAGTCAAACACAAATGTTATCTTTTTTCTATAAACAGGCTGCCCCCTACGGGGCATGACAGAACCAATTCAACCGATGATCTTGGCGGTGGAAGATTTGTAAGGCAATTGAAACTCAATTCAATAAGGTACGATAGAGTTCGTCAATGATACCTTCAACCTTTTTATGAATAGGGCTGTCCGTGACAGTGCCGAGGTTAATAGCGACAAACACATACACTTCCTTTTCGGGAAAATAGTAGAGTTGGCAACCGGCACCGATGCCACCGCCGCTGTGTCCGTAGCCATTATTTCCCGCGAAGGTGCCATAAACTAATCCAAGTCCGTAGACGGGCTTTTCTTTTCGGGTAACCCATGTGCGCATCTGTTCGAGTGATTGTGCTGAAAGCAATTTTCCCTGTACCAAACCCTTTAGAAACTTTACCGCTTCGATGGGGGTTGTCACTATTCCATCGTCACCTACCAGACAAGCTACGTTGTTGCGTTGAAGGAGGGAAGCATTTTCAATTACTCCATTGCTGTGGCGATCCCAATACGTGTTGACGAGCGTAGGGTAGTTGAGATAATCAGCATCGCCACGATAAAAGGTGTGCATCAGTTGCAGCGGTTGGAAAATGCTTTCGCGGATTAGCTTAGCGTGATCGCCAACAATGAAATCGGCAATGAGGGCGAGCAACAAATAGTTTGTGTTGCGATACGAGTATTTGCCGCCGGGAGGAAAATCGAGGGGCTTTTGGTGGATGTAGTGCAAATAGTCTTCGGGTTGAAAGATGTGTTGAGGATGTTGCAGCAGATAACTCACATAAGCCGGTTGCAGGTTGTATTCCGGAATGCCTGATGTATGATTTAACAACATGCGAACCGTAATCTTTTCGGCTTGCGCGATATGCTGCGAAATCTGTTTGGGCAGATAGACCGTCATCGGCAGATCTAAATCGATTTTGCCTTGCTCTGCTAATTGGAGAATAGCTACCGCCATATAGGTTTTGGAAATGCTCTGTAAGTATTGGAGATGGCAACCTTGCATGGGTACCTCGCCTTCGAGTTTCGCAAAACCTTGCGAAGTGCTCCACCATCCTTCTTTGGAGTACACCGCTAACGATACTCCCGGCACGCCCATTTGCGTGAGCTTATGCAATGCAGCATTTACAGCCGGGGCCTTGGAGTAGTTTCTGTTGATAACAACGGAGGTATCGTCTTTGCAATCGGTGATGGGCAGCGATTGACCTAGCGCCCAATTAACTGAGAAGAATAATACTAGTAGTAATGATTTCATAATGGCTTGCCTTTAATTAATGTATGCGACTACCTATTTGAATTAATGTATTGGGAACAACCGGAATGCTCGTGTTGTAACCGGTAACAGCTAAGAACTGGTAGTTGATAAAAGGAGAGATGAGCGATTGCGATTGTCGGATATCATAACCGGCACCAATGCCCAACGGCACGCAAAACATTCCCTTTCCCTTGCGGCCTGTTTCTTTCCAGGTTCCGTTGACTTGACGAAACCCGGTGGTAGGCAGAAACGATTGCAGATAACCTACTCCGCCTTTCACTTCGCCATAGCCGTTGCTGCCAAAGGTGGGGCGCCACACATTTTGAGTGGAAAACAGAAGTCCGTTGCCGAGTGCTTTGTTGTGGTACCACACCACACCGATTTGTTGCACCCACGTGGCGGATGAATTAAGCGCTACTTCGGTGCCGAGGCCAATCCCGATGTTGCTGAAGTTAGCTTTCAGGTCGCGGAACGGGAGTGCGAAGGCATGGAAGTTCACACTGATGGTAATGGGGAAATCGGAATAATGTTTGACGTCTTGGGCATAGATGGTGCGCGGGATGATCAACAGCCAGCAAACCATTATCGTAAGTAATTTCATGGCGTAACTTTTTTGCAATTGTACGTAACGAGTGCAAGCCCGAAGGCCCGATTTTGATGTTTTGCCGCGAAGTGTAGGAAGATTTACCCTGAACTGACAGGGTTAAGGCCGAAACCACACTTTAAATGCAGGTGCTTTGATGCGGCTAACCATGATTTCAGTGGGCAGGAAATCGTTGGGCTTGAGGATGACATTGATCTTTCCGTTCTCTTCGCGTTTAAATCCGCTCACCACCTGGCGGTGGATGATGGTTTGCCGGTTGAGGCGGAAGAATTCCTGCGGAGGCATTGTCTTCTCTAGCTTATCGAGCGATTGGTCGAGGTAGTATTTTTTCTTGTTTTGCAGGTAGGCCACCACATATTCCTGGTCGACAGCGATGCCTAAGATATCTTCGTAAGAGATGAGCAGCTCTTGCTTTCCGTTTTTTGCCAGCAAGCCTTCCGGTACATTTTTTTGCTCAGGCTCTTTGGTGGAGATGGTCTGCTGCCACAGATTATAATAATAGAGTCCGATGTAGATACCGTTGATAACGAAAAACCAGATGCCGATGATGAACAGATCAATACTGTAAAAGGAGGGAAGGGCTGGCTTGCCTTTGGCGATCCAACTGACTAACTCCGTGGTCAGCGCAATGACCGTGAGACCAATGGCCATGGTGCCCACGATTTGGAACGCGATGCGTTTGGCACCGTGGGTGGTGTAAGGCCACTTGCCATCGAGAAAGAAAATGAATTGGCGAACACACCACCAGGCGAGGTAGCCTTGTGCGGTGTCGATGGAAAAGGTGAGAAACAGAAACCCACCTATTTTAATGTTAGAGTAGGTGAGATAATAATTAATGGCGCTGATGAACGGAATGCAGATCAGAAAGATGGCTACCTCCGGATGATACATCTTGCGGGTTTGTTCTTTGACAGGATCTGGCACTTTCATTGGGCTTCAAATTACGCCAACGTAAGTCGATTAGACAAAAAACAAGTTTTGTCGGTTTGCGAAGGCACAGGCGGATGTTGTAGAGAGTACTATTATGTCAGGAGACTCCTATGGAGTCTAACGCAGATGTTGCCTTTTTTCTATAAACAGGCTGCCCCTACGGGGCATGATGAGTAACCTACGCATGGAGCCACGGAGAATATTTTTCGAGAAATAAACGATGAATGGATCGCTCCGTAGGAGCAGCCTGTTTATAGATAATAATTACAAGGCAAATTGGCTCCGTAGGAGCCACCTGATAGTAGTGTATTCGTGGAAGATTTCAGGCGACTCCTGCGGAGTCAAACACAAATGTTATCTTTTTTCTATAAACAGGCCGCCCCTACGGGGCGTGATAGAAGTAATCTGTGCAGGGAGCCGCTGAGAATATTTTTCCGAAGATCAACGAAGGCTGGGCTCCGTAGGAGCATCCTGTTTATAGATAACCATGCTGCAAGGCTATTTGGCTCCGTAGGAGCCACCTGATAGTGATACTATAAATGTGTGGTAACTCCAACGAGGATACCGACTTATTGGAGGCGAACTTAACAAGAAAGTCTTAGTTGTTTTCCGTGAGGCATTTGGCTCCTTCCATCAGAAATCGTTCAAACTTGTTTCGCAGCTCTTTGGAGCTGTAGGTCTGAAGGCCGCCATGAAGGTCAGGAAACTGCATATAGGTAACTTTGGAAGTCGCTAACTTTTTCAGTTGGTCGCTGGTGATCTCTGTCTTGATAAAATACGTGGATGAAATAACATTGTTGGCTTCGTTGATTGACGTGCTGCTGACTACCGATTTTGTTTCAAACAATGTGTGCATCTTAATAACTTCACCATTCTCGAGTTTTATTTGTACGACACTTCCTGCAAGAATGATGTATTCCACGGCCCCGATTTCTCCTACGCGAAACTCCAGCGTGCTCTTGCCGTTTCGCGATTCCATAAAGAGTGTGCGCATGCCGCCTGCTTTCCATTCAAAGGAATTTACTTTTTCATTCGAGAAGGGATCGGTCTGCTTTTCACATTCTTGTGCGAAACTGAACGAGGTTGTGAAAAGAATGAAGACGATAAGAGTAAGGGGAGTTTTCATACAATTTTGTTTGGTAAAGAAATTTACACAAACGCGATTGCAATGTCAAGATACTGTTGTGATTGACCCCCGCATGTGTTTTGAAACCCGTGCGTGAAGGATGGAAGCGGAAAGCCCCCGATACGCCAAGCAAGCTGGCGGGGACTTGCAGCGAACAGCCTGACCCGAGCTTGCCAACCGAAGCATTGGCGGAGGTTGGCAGGCGAGGGGCACGCCCAAAAAATCAAAATCAATGTTTCCTATTCTCCGATGCGCACGGACGTCATGCTCAATGAACCGGCCAGCAGCTTGTCGTTGAACAACGAGAGCGAATCGGTTTTGTCTTGCAACGCCAACGTGTAAATGAGCGGCAGGTAATGATCGGGTGTAGGAATGGCCAGTTGATACGCTTTGCCTTGCTTGTCGAAGTCGATGAGCGGTGCATAGTTGCCGTCTTGCAGATGGCCGTTGATGGCAGCACGTGCTTCGATGGCCCAATCATATCCGTAGTTGTCTTTATGCATGTTGGGGAAGTCGGCCATGCGTAGATTGTGAATGATGTTGCCGCTGCCGATGATTAGAATTCCCTTCTGGCGCAGCGCACTTAATTTTTTCGCCAACTCATAGTGATAGCGTGCCGGTTGTGTGTAGTCGATGCTCATTTGAATGACGGGCACGTTGGCATTAGGATACAAATGTTTGATCACCGACCACGCACCGTGATCGAGTCCCCACTTCTCATCGAGGTCCACATGCGTGGGTTGCAATAATGTTTTTGTTTCAGCCGCGAGCGCGGGGCTTCCCTTAGCGGGATATTGCACCTGGTACAAGGCCGGAGGAAATCCACCGAAGTCGTGGATGGTGGGTGGCATTTCCATGGCGGTGACTTTCGTGCCGCGTGTAAACCAATGTGCGGAGATGCAGAGGATGGCTTGCGGCAGCGGAATATTTTTAGCTACGTTGCGGAAGCCCGCCACGAACTCGTTTTCTTCGATGGCGTTCATGGGGCTGCCGTGACCGAGAAAGAGCACGGGCATTTTTGGCGTAGCCGCAAAGGAATCGGATAAATGAGAGAGGTCTTGTAAATTCATATCAAGCGATAGTAATGGCAGCGCGGCCAGTGATTTAAGGAATAGGTTTCTATCCATGCGGTGTCAACAGCTTTTAGAAGCAAAGCGTTCCTAAAAATAGAATATTAATATCTATTGTGCGGGCTGCTGATTTATTTCAAATTGATTTACTTTTAAGCCATGGCTCACCATCCTCGGTTGTTGCTCTTTTTTCTGTTGATCTGTGCTGCGGCTACCGCGCAGCCGGTGCATGATTTTCGATCGGTGCAATTCGATCAATCGCATACCTATCCGGTTTCCGGCACGTGGGAGTTTTACTGGAAGCAACTGCTGGAGCCAAGTCAACTTGATGCAACTGCACAGCGCGATTCATTGCGCGTGCCCGGCAGTTGGAACCGCCAGCGTGGCTATTCTCCGCTGGGCTATGGCACGTATCGCACGCGATTACACATTCCCGCTTCTTCGGGACTGGCACTATATTTTCCGGTCATCAATTCTGCGGCCACCTTTTGGGTGAATGGCAAAAAGATTGCCACTGCGGGTAACGTAGCCGCATCCAAAGACGATTATGAAGCAAAGCTGGCGGCCACGCTGGTGGAATTACCTGCGGACGTAACCGAAGTAGAGATAGTCGTGCAGGTGGCGAACTTTACCTATTTCTCCGGAGGCATCCCCGAAGAGCCGCAGTTGGGAAAAGTAACGGCTCTACTCAACGACATCAGTAAGAAGAATGGCGTAGAGAATTTCTTCGCGGGCAGCTTGATCGCCATGTTTATCTATCAACTCATTCTTTATTTTTTGTTCGACCGCGGCAAGCCGTACCTGTGGCTTTCGCTGATTTGCTTCGGTGCAGCGGTGCGCGCCATGATTGTGCACGGTGGTTCGTTTTTGTTGCCCGATTTATTTCCGGCTGTGAGCTGGGAGATATGGAAGAAGATTGAGTTTGGTGCGGTGTATGGCACGGTGGCCTTTTTTCCGCTGTACATCTATCATCTCTTCAAAGACAAAGCGCCCCGGTGGCCGATTGTTGTTTTTGTTTCGGTGGCGACTTTACTCTGTGCCGCTGGTTTGTTCACACCGCAAAATGTGTATGGCCAATTGTTGGATGTATGCCATGTGGCTTTGCTGCTGGGCTTTGTGTACGTGATTTATGTGGTGAGCAAATCGTGGCGCGAGGGCAGCAGCGATGCGCGTATTATTTTCTTTGGCGTGCTGGCTTCGTTTCCGTTTATCCTCATTGAGATTTTGAAGAACTCGGTATTGGTCGCGCTCGATATTCAGTTTATGTATCTGGTGGAGTTGGGTGTATTAGTGTTCTTATTGTTTCAGGTGTATTTGCTGGCTAATCACTATGCGAAGTCGTACCAAAGTTTGGAGACGATGAATGTGCAGTTGGAGCAGCAGGTGCTGGCGCGCACAGAAGAGTTGATATCGACCAACCGCGTGAAAGACCGCCTGCTCTCGGTGATGTCGCACGACATCAAGAGTCCGCTCAACTCACTGCGCGGCATTCTCTCTATTTATAATAAGGGAAAGATTGAGCAGTCGGAGTTCAATTATTATTTCAAACGCATCGAGGGCGACTTGAGTCGTACGAGTTTGTTGGTAGACAACATTTTGTACTGGAAGGCTGCGCAGTTGAAAGGTGTGAAGGTGAGCCATGAAAACTTCGACTTGCATTTGTTGCTGAAGGAGAACGTAGATCTTTTTCAGACGATTGCTTTTAATAAGAGTGTGACCATTCGCGTAAAGCAGGTGGAGGATAAAACCATTCGCTTCGACCGCAGTATCTTAAACCTAACGTTGCGCAACCTGCTTGCCAACGCCATTAAATTTTCGCACAAGGGCGGCACGATTTGGATTGCCTACGAAGAGCACGATAAACACGCAAGCATACATGTGCAGGACGAAGGGGTGGGCATGACAGACGAGTGGATACATCAGCTGGAGAAACCGGTAGGAGCAAAGAGCAGCGTGGGCACGGCACAAGAGGCCGGCACCGGACTGGGTTTATCTTTTTGTGTGGAGTATTTGCAGATGGCCGGAGGTAATTTGAAGATCAAGAGCAAGCTAAACGAGGGAAGTACTTTCACGATTGAGTTTCCGTTGCTGGCGGTGTAGTTTTATAAGTTCGAGTTTACTTGTAGCAAAAAACTGCTTTTACTCTACTCCAAAATACAGAAGTTATACACATTACTTAATAAAGATGAGACTACTATTGACTATTCTGACGGGGACATTATTACTATTTAGCTGCGAAAAACAAAAAGAACAAGTCGCGAAATTTGTATTTGACAGCAAACAAATCGCCAGCCGACAAATTCACACGTACGAATTTTATGAAGACGGTAAAATTAAGGCAGACAATTCAATCACCTACTACTACTTGGCTAGCATACCATTTGATACAGTAGTTTCAAAAAGCGTTTATAAATACACCAGTAAGGGTAAAGTAGAGAGTATAGTCAGTTTGACCGACTCAACCAAAAGAGTGATGACGTATAGCGCTACGGATTCATTGATTGGTGATTTTCGAATAAACAAAGATGGAGACACTACTTTCTTACTTATCCATGAATACCAATACGGCAAACGAATAAAGACAATTAATAGAATGCTTAGCGCTAGGTTTCCTGCAAGAGCAAAGGATATTCAATTAACTGACTTCAGAAATTACGATACGCTACTATTCGTTTCTGAAAACATTTACTATGGTGACCAGCTCGAGAAATCAATTTCCAAAGATGCCAAAGGAAATGTTACGGGCGAAAGTCAAAATATTTACGAGGACGGCAGGCATGTAAAAACGATAACGTATTCATATATAGGTAATGAAAAGTACATGACTGAAACGACCAATTACATATATGGTAATCAAAAAGAACCGGACTTTTTAACAACAGACACAGATGGCGACACGGTTTCTTATCAAAAAACGATATTTCAAGATGATATGCGAATTGTAACGAATTATTTTAGCCAAACCGATAGCCAAGACATTTGGTACTATAACAAACAGAACCAACTTATAGGAAACATTAACCTTCATTTGATAGATAATGTAAAGTATGTTAACAGTTATAAATATGACGACCAGGGAAACTGCACTGAAGAGACTAGTTATAAAGAGAAACTAAGTAATCCGCACTAGCAAAATGCTTCTATGCTAGCCTAGTAATGAGTAAGCTATAAATATTATCTTCGTTAAACGTTTGGGGTGGGGGAAAGGACACAGTTTCAATTTCCTTCTCGATCACAATGTTTGTTTTGCTAGGAATTCAACTCGGAAAAATTTGAGCTACAAAAGAATCATGTCGATTGGAGTACTATGCATCAGCTTGACGGCATGTAATGACAAAAACTCTTTCTTGGACAAAAAATATGAAGGGTTTTGGGCTGACACATGGTGGACATATGAATTCAACCGTGATGGGCAATTCATTTTTAGGTCAGAAGGTCACTACGGAAACGTAGTTGACTCAGGCTTTTACGTAATCAAGGATAGTTTGATGTTCCTTAACCCTACAACAGACTGGCCTGTTTTTCATGACGTTTTAAAAACAAAGCTTAGAATCATTGACTCCAATTGTTTAAGGGATTTCAACAGCAACTATTACTGTACATCAGTAGTCACAATAAACCAATTAAATGAAAAAGAATGGGCATTTCAAGATAATGTTATTTTCATTTTAGATAACCTTCAAATAGTTAAGGACAAAAAAGAAAGTATTTCTTCCAAATATCCTAAAACAGAAGACCTCGGTTTTCGAATTATTTACAGCGGAATTCTCATCATTGATCATAAGGAATTCTATAAGTTTGATCTATCGATGTATGACTTAACGCATGGACCACTGATTTGCTTAAGTTTTCTTGCAACAAAAGAACCATTTGATATTTTTGAATACGAAAACGGATATGAAAATAAGTTTAGTTCAGTACTCATGAGAGCAGACTGAGTGATGAGTTGCACTTAAAGCCCCTTCGCTATCAATTCACAATGCCTAATCTACTTTAATCTATGAGGAATCCAGAAAGAATACAGCCTATGTTAGATAGGATAGCTGAGATGTGGAAAGAGAATCCCGACTTTCGATTAGGACAGCTAATCATGGTAATTGCAAAGACCGGTGAACACAGCCCGAAATTGTTTTATATGGAAGATGAAGATTTTCTTAAATAGTTAGACGATAGGAGATCTCAATTCAAGAGAAAATAATGAAACGAATAATACCTGTTATATCAATACTTTTGATGTCAGCATCATTAAATGCTCAAACATTAGAAGAAAGAATGACTGATGAAGCATGTGGGTGCTTTAAGCAGATAGATCCATCACTTGCAAAGAATGTAATCTTCGAAAAGTTTATTGATGAGTGCTTTGTTCGGATAATTGAACAATTCGAGCCAGAATTGGTGAAGATTAAGGATACCATACAAGGCGAGTCAGATTATCAGAAAGGAGTGGAGTTCGGAAAGACAATTGGATTAAGGACCCAGTCTTTAATGATTCATCGATGCGATCCTTTCTTTTATTTTATAGAGAACCTTAAGAAAGAGATGTTTCAAACTGCGGACATTGATAAAGAAAAACTAAACATAGCTGAAAAGAGCAAGCAATTGGCAGTCACCAGCAGCGAGGATATTTTGTTTGATAGAGCAATGAGTTATTACAAGATAAAGCAGTTTAAACTTGCGAGAAGAGATTTAGGCAGAATTTTGAAGTCAGATCGATATAATGTAAAAGGGCTGCTCCTACGAGGTTTTGTTTATGACCAGACCGGAAAATATAAGAAAGCAATTTCTGACTATCAAGAATGCAAAAGACTTACTGGTAAACCGGAGATCGTGTTTTTTATTGCGATTGCTGAGAGGAAAGGTAAGATGTAACTTGATGTTAAATTAAAGAACATTTTATTAATCGCTTTTGTAAGAAATTACGAAACCAAGATATGAGAACCGCGTTGCCGATTGTTACAATATTATTAATTGCTCTTTGGGGTTACAAAGTGAGCGAGCAGGATCTAAGCAAACTGGAATTACGCAAATCCACGAATGTTATAGAAGCTAAGATTATTGAATTAGATTGCTATGGTAAGAGGAAAGTTATAAAATTCCAGGCTGGTGAAGGTACTTTTATTGAAAGCATTTATATATCTCTGGAAGAATGTTTTGAGCTATCTAAGCAAGACACCATCGGTGTAAAAATTGATTCCGAAGGGCACGTGATATTTTCAAATGATGATTACAATGATTCGACAGAGAACGAAATACTAGCAACTATATTGATTTGCTTGTTTCTTATATCTATGATTTTCTATTACGGCATTTTACCTGAAATTAGAGAACTGTTGAACAGAGAAAATAGCAACTGAATATTTATAACCGCAAGCTTCGAAGCGAAACGCTTCGAAGGTTAATTGCAGAGGAGAAAGATGACACGAAGGATAACAATTAGGACGATAGTAACTACGACTATCTTGATACCCGTTTTTTGGGTAATTAGATATGTAACCCTCTACACGTTAGTTTTCGGAATATTTGGAGAGAGTGCGCAAGGCTCACTTCAATCAGAGAAAACTTACGACTTATTTCTCGTTCGACATTTGCCCACCTTATTGCCATTACTCGTTTTGACGTATATGACAATGAAACAGCGAGTTTGGACAACGGATAAAGAAAAAATGATTTCTAATATCATTATTGGCCTCGTTGGAGTCATTTTTTACATAGTGTTAGAACAGTCTGAGATATTGGACAGTTGATTTGGCAATTAGATATTTAGCGAACGATCTTTTGGCCCAAGCCTCCTGTACCAGACTCTCCAGTAAATAATAATTCCAACTGCTTCATTATATTTGAATTATTGCAGAGTCTGAAGAGAGGCTCTGCTGAGGCTAATATTATCTATAATATGAGTGATCTGGAACAAACAACGGGCGACATAGAAGAAGTAAACCCGTGGATTGACATATGGAGTCGACCACGTCAGACAATAGATTGGATAATAGAAAACAATTCAAGCCTGTTGACAACGGTAGTCTTGATTTACCTGGGTGGCGTTTGTTTCGGAATTAGACAAGCGGAAGTAAAGGAATTGGGAGACAAAATAAGTGTTGGTACCATATTAACCATGACACTTTTTGTAAGTGGATTTGGAGGACTTCTAACTTATAATATCTGGATTTGGGCAATTGATTTTTGTGCTTCATGGTTTGGCGGAAAAGGAAACTTTAGAAAAACACAAACTGCGTTTGCCTGGTCAATGTTACCAATGGTTGCAGGGCTCATTTTGGCAATAATTGGATACGTTCTGTTTGAAGAAGAATTGTTCACCAGTGAGACTCCAAATATTGATGGTAGTGACTTTTTGACAATTTCGGTTTGGGTTTACGGAATCCTTGAACTTGCGCTTGTCGTTTGGCAAATAGTGTTGCTGGTAGCTACAGTTTCCCAAGTGCAACGATTTTCAGTGGCTAAATCAATTGCAAGTATCGTGACTGGATTTTTGATCTTGATAGTACCAATAGTTGCGCTCGTTCTCTTGATGACATAAAAATGCAAAATCACTCACTCTGTCCCAGGTCTCTCTTATCTCCATAGACTTCTGCCCCGATTACCATAAAATCAATTCCGGTACTCAAAAGCTTCGGTGTCCTTGGAACCCTACCTGAATCCTAATTGTTATATTACTAATAGTGTAATGCTTGTTGATTCATTTATTGGCAACTTTACCTCGAATTAACGGACCCCCATGGCAGACGACATCAATAAGATATATTATATACCGCTGGAAGGAGTGGAGAGCGAGCACTGTGCGCTCATTGTAGACAATGGTTTGAAAGGCGTGCCGGGTGTTTTATCGCACAAAGTAGAACTGAATAATCATCGCGCGGTAGTGGGTTTGAGTCAATCTGCGGTTTTAACAAACGCAGTCAAAGCCATCCGCGATTTAGGATATGGAGTGGCCTCGGTCAAGAGTGTGTTTCCCGTCTTGCAAATGAGCTGCGCCTCTTGCGCCATCAGCGCGGAGAGCATCGTGAAGGCACAAAGCGGTGTCGTGCAAGCTTCCGTCAATTTCGCTACCGAAAAGCTTTCGGTAGAATATCTGCCAAACATGATTCAACCTCATGACCTGCAAGCGGCCGTTCAATCCGGGGGGTATGACTTAATGATTGACAATGCTGCCAACGAAGCGAATACGTTAGAGGCACTTCATGCGAAGAAGTTCAACGAGCTGAAGTGGAAGACCATCGGAGCTTCGGTGCTTTCTTTACCGGTGCTCATCATCGGAATGTTTTTCATGGACATGCCCTACGCCAACGCGATCATGTGGATTTTATCTACTCCGGTTGTATTATGGTTTGGCAAAGACTTTTTTATCAACGCCTGGAAGCAAGCAAAGCACCGCTCCGCCAATATGGATACGCTCGTGGCGCTGAGTACGGGTGTCGCATACGTGTTCAGTGTGTTCAATACCCTTGTGCCACAGTTTTGGCACCAGCGCGGACTACACGGACATGTGTATTTTGAAGCAGCCGCGGTAGTCGTAGCATTTATTTTGTTGGGAAAACTATTGGAAGAAAAAGCAAAGGGCAACACCTCGACAGCCATTAAGAAATTGATGGGCTTGCAGCCAACATCGGTCATTGTCATCAATGAGCAAGGCATCGAAATAGAAACGCCCATCGAACAGATTAAAGAAGGCAACATCGTAATCGTAAAGCCCGGTCAGCGAATTGCAGTAGATGGTGTCGTGATCAGTGGTAGCTCGTATGTAGACGAAAGCATGTTAACTGGCGAGCCGGTGCCCGTCATGAAAAAGGAGGATGAAAAAGTATTTGCGGGCACCATCAACCAAAAAGGAAGTTTTAAGTTTCGTGCTATACAAGTAGGTGGCAACACCATGCTCGCACAAATTATTCGCATGGTGCAAAATGCACAAGGCAGCAAAGCACCGGTGCAAAAGTTGGTGGACAAGATTGCCGGAATCTTTGTACCGGTGGTAATCGTCATTGCTATTTTATCTTTTATAACTTGGTGGGTATTCGGTGGTGAGAATGGTATCACACAAGGATTGATGGCCTTAGTTACCGTGCTGGTCATTGCTTGCCCGTGTGCCTTGGGTTTAGCAACACCCACGGCCATCATGGTAGGAGTGGGCAAGGGAGCAGAGAATGGTATTCTTATTAAAGATGCCGAAAGTTTAGAACGCGCAAAAAATATAAACACAATTGTGCTCGACAAAACCGGCACCATCACAGAAGGCAAACCCGTAGTCACCGATATCATGTGGTTCGGCAATAGCGCATCACAAAAAGAAATTTTGCTCGCCATCGAAAAGCAATCCGAGCATCCGTTGGCACAGGCAGTTGTTAACTACCTACAAAGCGATGCCCGTGTTACAGTTACTGATTTTCAAAGCATCCCCGGAAAGGGTGCCACAGCAATGGTGTCAGGCGAAGTCTTTTTGGTGGGAAACAAAAAGCTGTTGATCGAGCGTGGCGTAAAAATAGATCCCGAACTGTTGGAGAAAGACAAAACATGGAGCCTCGATTCAAAGACAATCATCTGGTTTGCCAATCACGTGCAAGCCTTGGCAGTCATCGCGATAACCGATCAGGTAAAGTCTACATCGAAAGCCGCCATTCAACTCCTTCACCAAATGAAGATTGAGGTGATGATGCTCACCGGTGACAATGAAGCCACCGCCCAAGCGATTGCGAAGCAAGTAGGGATTACACACTACAAAGCAGAAGTCTCACCACAAGAAAAAGCCGATTACATTAAAAGCCTTCAGGCTTCGGGCAAGATTGTGGCCATGGTGGGCGATGGCATCAACGACAGTGCAGCACTCGCGCAAGCAGACGTGAGTATTGCCATGGGCAAAGGAAGCGACATCGCCATGGAAGTAGCGAAGATGACCATCATCTCTTCCGACCTGACTAAAATTTCACAGGCGATCCATCTGTCAAGAAGCACAGCCGCTACCATTCGTCAAAATTTATTTTGGGCGTTCATCTATAACGTCATCGGAATACCGATCGCGGCAGGCGTTTTATTTCCGCTGAATGGTTTTCTGCTCAACCCGATGATCGCAGGCGCAGCGATGGCATTGAGCAGCGTGAGCGTGGTGAGCAATAGCCTGCGACTAAAATGGATTAAATTGTAGCGAGAATTTTATATCAATCATTTAATGAATATGGAAACAACACTGCCAGCAAGTCAGGAAGAAGTATACCGATTTAAAACAAACATCAATTGCAGCGGCTGCGTGGCCAAAGTCACACCGGCACTCAATGCGGCCAAAGGCATTCAACATTGGGAGGTGGACACCAATGTAAAAGACAAGATCTTATCCATCCATCCGCAAGGCATCTCCAAGCAAGAAGTGATCGAAGCAGTAAAAAGCTCCGGATTTAAAATTGAAACAATAGAATAATCTGATTTTCTTTATGGGCGGCTATGGGGCTATCCGCTACAAGTCCTCGCGCCAGTTGACTTGCGCGTAGCTGCGGGCTTTCCGCTTCTATCCCGGCCGCTAGAGCTTCGATATATAATCCTGCCCTTTGTATTTTGACCAACCAGCCGGATAAGTTTTATTATATTAGTTGGCGAAGATGCGGACAACGGTGTTTCGAATAGCGAGGAGAAGTTCATAAATATGATTTAATAACAATTTTGATGAGATTAGAGTTAGAACTGCAGTACGCAGAGTTTCATCCGGACCAGGTTAAAAAAATTGGGCAGGTGAATGTAGACCAGGCTCTGGAAATTATTCATGCTTTCCCTTGGGACAGAGAATTTGCGAAGATCGAAGAGAGAACGAAGGAGAACCTGACCTCGACTGTTCCGAGTATATCCATAAAGAACAGAGACAATGAAATGCTAATTGTTTCGGCACGAGATAAGAATAATTTCATCATCGAGATTTTAACTCCTACACACCATGGCGAAGAAATTATACCGAGCTACTCGCTGAACAACAAACAAGGATTGACCACCGAAGACGTTGTCACAAAGTTTTATGACGGAACGGTACGAGAGATATTTAAACTTAAACCCCTAAAACCCTCTTCAACTAATGATCAGCGTGTTTATACGTTAGCCGCGTATCCATTGTTTGTGACAACACTGATGAGCGGAATATTGATCTTAATATTGATTTTTGATTTGGGAACAAATGGACTCACATCAAAAGCACTGCCAGGGATCTATTTTGTAGGCTTCATGATTCTGATTTCAGGACCTCAAGCCATGCTGACTGTGCAATATATTTTAAATGACTGGGGTAAAGAAATTTCATTTAATAACGAAGGATTGATCATTAAACAAAAGGGCCAGCAAGTTAACATAAAGAAAAGTGAGGTCACCGAAATTGTGATAATTGAAAATCCCGGTAGTCGCTACTTGAACCATTACAAATATGCTAGAATAAAGACGAAAGCGGGGCAGGCTTTTATTGTCACATCTTTCGTTATCGAACCCATTGAGCTAGTGAATAAATTAAAGGTTAATCACAAAGAAGAGTCGGTTTTTTTTCTGCCGACCATTAGTCTGGACATTCCATCAGAAAAGGAAAGGCAAAGAATAAAACGAGACAAAGAGAAAAAGAAGGGCGAGTTTCTTCAGACATATAAAAACTACGAGGACTCAAAACTAAAAAAAATCATTGCGGACAAGACGAGCTATGCCGACTATGCGGTAGAGGCCGCCACCGAAATTTTAGAGCAGAGGAGAAAGTTGTAGTTGGGGTTTTTACTAACGATGATAAAGCTATATACTTGTACTTCCCGCAGACATTGCAAGTAGCTGCTGCATAGATAGTTTTCACCCTTGAGCTAAATAAATGAATTCCTTTAGTGAATCCTTTTTAAAATTTAGTTTGCGTCTTTGAAAAATTGTCCATTCAAAAGTTTCTAGGTCGATATAATTGCAGTCACCAATACGGCTAAAGTACTTTTCGATAAAATACTGATCCGAAGAACCGTCAAGGTAGAAATATTCCTTTTCAATGTTCTTCCTTTTGAACATCGTGTCTCGATACCTGAGATAGGTTTTGTCTAGAGCCAATCCTTGAACTTCTCCAATAACTAACTTTAGTATTGATAGTCTGTGTGGTTGTTCGACAAAAACCTGCTTGATTTCTTTAAGCATGTCGTGCTCAATATCGGATAATTCTCCATAATCAAGGAATTCCTGATTTTTAACAACCGCCTTAGTCCTAATCTTTATTCCGTTTATTAAGTAACTATATCCCGTAAAGTCCACACTGTCATTAATCACAGCGATCAGGATATTTGAGTTAGGGAAAATATCATTTAAGTCTTTCTCCAGGTCTGTAAGCCCAGAGTCCTCACTAATATTCTTCATGAAGATACCGTCAAGAAATATGAACGTCTTGCCATTTTTAAATGCTATTGATAACTCTTTAGGGCTAAGGTTTTTAATCTTCCCCTTAACATATTTCGTTTTTAATTTTGTCTGATCTAAAGTCGAAGATTCAATTCTTTTTGGTAGGGAGTCAACGACTATCCCACAAATCATTTGTGCCATTTTTAATTGCAGTCAGGTCTTCTAAAAGATTACCGCCAAACTTTCGGCATATTGCTGGGAGGCCATTAAAGACTTCGCCCTTTGCCAATAAATAAAGATAAATAAAGAACTACACACTTCAATGACCACAGTCCGCTTACTTGCAATTGGTTTTGTTACTGCCCGTTTTTTTCTTCCACGATGATTAGTTCCTCTTGTGGTATTCCAATATTTAGTCCATTAAAGTTGTCATTAAACTCGTTCGAGTTCGCGGGTTTAGTGACGAACATTACTCTTCTTATGTTGTAGAGTCGCAAGTAGTCAAATAGACCAATTGTATATTCGCAAGGAATATTTTCGTCTACAAACAAACGACAAACAAACTCCGGTGGTATGATAGAGTCCGCTTGGTCAACAAACCTTCTTATAGCTTTTCCAATTTCGTTATGTTCTGTTTCAATGTCTTGGATGTATACTACAATTGCTTTACCGCGAAAACCAATCTTGATGTCAAGAGTCTCGTAGCTCTTCGACATTTGTTGGGTGTTTTCAACCTTTGGTAAGACTAAAGAGATTTCGTTTCTCTTTAAGAAATAGTCAATATAATTTTCATCTTTTACTTTGAAGTAAGTCGTTACAACGTTTCCCTTTCCATACCTAATATACAAGGAGTCTCCCAGTAGTTCATACTTAAAGCTTTTCTCAGTTTTCCCCTTATTCCATTCAGGATTTAGCCCAGTCCAGGTCAATGAATCTTTAGTAATTCTGTAACCCAGGCGACCATTAATTATTTTTGAATTGTTAATAACGGAATCCCCATAGAACTTAATCATTCCTCGGTGATTCTTCTCAATCCATAATCCGTCAACCGATGTTGAACATGACGCGAGGATGATTGTCAGAATTGATAGTAGGTACTTCACTGTCTAAAAATAAAGCCAACGTTATGCTTCTTGCTGGCGGTAATTAAAATCTTTTTCTGCACAATGAGATAAATAAACAACTACACAGTTCAATGACTCACTCGCCCGCCAAGCCGCAAGCTTTTCTTGAGCTACAGGTTGTCATGCGGTTGGTGCTTCGGTCACAGGGCTTCAGTCATTTTTCCTAAGTTGATTTTCTCTGCTTTTGTAAATGTTATCTCTCTTACAGTTTCCATATTTCCCCATAGATAATCATTTCCTTTGAGCCATTTTGTTATTTTCATTCTTGAATTCAATCTTTTTACTTCAATGTCTGTCGCTTTTCGTCTGTCGCCAAGCTGTCCGTAAAGTTTAATCGCAGGATAACTTTCAAATTTTCCTTTGAAAAGAGCAGCCAACCAAAAGATTGTGCTGCTGTTTACTACTAAAATACAGACATTCTTATGATCTTTACTATTCTCCGGAAGTTTGGTTGGAAATTTTTCAAAGTAAAATCCCGTCAGATTGCTGTTAAGAAATAAAGAACCAATTGGTGTTACTGTCGGGTTATTATCTTTGTCAACCGAAGCAATAGAAACGTGAAAATTAGTTCTGAAGCATTTGTTGAAATGCTTTCTAATTTCTATCCAATTTTTCTGAATGTCCATATTGTTATTATTGATTGTTGCTCTTCGATTTAGGTACTTGTTTCGGTCTTAGTAGCCCGACCGCTGCCGTTCCGCTTACTACTGGCGAGCAATTAAACCTGCGCCCATTTCCCAGCGCCTCGCGGTGTGATAAAGCTAATTAAAGAACTACAAACTTCAATGGCACCCACGCTTGCCATACGCATTGGTCGTGCGCTGGCGGGTTAGTCCTCACTTAATTCTGCTTCCAGTCTTTCCTTGAATTTTGTTTTGTCGTCAGTTATGTAGTCGAACATGTTCTCTTGAATAACTTTGTCAATGAGTTCCTCGATATTCTTAGCGGGAAGCCGCGTCTGCCCGAATGCAAAAATTCCAGCAAAAGGGATGATAAACAGCCCGACAACCCCGATTCCATTTAAAGTCATGTCAATAGAAAGAGCCGGATACATTAAAAGCAAATGGATAATCCAATAACCATAACAAATGGTATAGATAATCATGGATACTTTCGCAATCGTGCTTGTTCGCAAGTTGGGAACCTTAAGTTCCATGGAGTTCCTGAATGTCAGCCAGTCTTTTTTGCGACCCCAATAGGGAAAGTATTTATCGGTTTGTTCTGAGAAGTCTAACTCCGGATTTTTGAAATAGGCCTTTAGCTCTTTAAAGACGAAGTGTTGGAATACTTTTCTAAAGAGTCGCGCTGAACTTAATATCGTTTCAATTAATTCTTTTTTGGATGCGACCGTGGGCTCAAAGTCGCTACGCTTAAGCCCTATCTTTAAAAGTATCTCGTCACTCATTTTTTATTGGCAGCTTGCGCAGAATGTTTGGGTATGTGACGTTGCCGAACTTTGAAAGACTAAACGGTCCCACGAAAACAAAACGTTGAACGAATATAAAACTTTAAGCGAACTCGTCACGGCACCATTACAGAAGTTTTGTGTTGTGGGCTGGCCTCGCAACTCTAATCTTAGTCGGAGAAGTCGTTGTATTCTGTCAGATACCAAAGTCCATCAATTCTTCTAAACTTATATTGAACGCTGATTCCATTCTCAATTCCTTCCCAGGCGAAAAGCCTTTCGTCAGTGTCTCTTAATTCCCCTTTGAAATTGTCGTAAAGTTGAGCTTTGTACTCTTCATTAACAAAGAGCCTGACCATTTTCCAGTCTTCCCTTTTTATTGTTCCGTAGTCGTCCGGGCCTGCCCTCATTGATCTCAACGGAAATTTTATTCTGTCTAATTGATATAAACTGTCTCCGATGAATTTATAAATAAAGTTGTTAAAGCTCTCTTTGGTAGTTTGGTTTGAAGTCTCAATTGTTTCTGTCACGATTTCAAATTTCTCGTCAACTGATTTTTTAATCATCCCAGTCCAGTAACCTAGCCCGAAAGCAACGAATGTAATTGTCAGAATTAGAATTGTCTTCTTCATTTTCTACTTTATCAAATGGCCTTGTCCACAATGTTCCGCCTAAAGTTGGCGAGCAATTAAAACCTTCGCAAATCTTTTAGTCAGGAATTGGCATTTCCATATAGAATGCCTCTAGCCATTTTCCTTTCCGTTTGACATAACTTACCGAGGCCCTCATTTTATTGGGTAGTTTATAATTGCCACATGTTGCATCTACAGTCGCGGTATAAGTTATAACAACCGATTTATCATTTAGAGTTACTAACTGATAATTATCTAGCGAATAAGACTTAACATCACAAGCACTTGCACCTGTCTTAATCCAATCTGCTTTATTACTAACACCACCCGGAGTCACCCATAGGCATTCTTCTGTAGCATTTTCCCTAAACCAATTTGAATCTTTATTTTGCCATGCTTTCCACGCTTCCATTTCAAGAGCAATAATTTTGTTCTTCAACTCGCCATCGGCTACTGTTTTTGATTGTCCAAAACTTACAAGTAGTGAGCTCAAGAAGAACGTCAATGTCAAAATTATTTTATTCATTTTTTTATATTTAGTTACCTGATTTAACGCAATTAGTATAATCTGGTTTTTCAAAAAAATGTGCACCCCTAATTATAAATTTGAAATGTTGCGAAATACATTGCTGCCAGCGTTCGCGTTTCTCCAGTGGTTCCTTCTCGAAGCCGCGTCCTGCTTCCTCGGGAAAAGCGCTTCGCGTAAGCGGGTCCCCCCGCGCCTCGCGGGGAAACGAAAACGTTGAACGAATATAAAACTTTAAGCGAACTCGTCACGGCACCATTGCAGAAACATGCTATTGGCGGCTGTTCATTTATTTCAGACTCTTTATAAATTGTTCGTCCAATTTGTCTGCCACGTTGATGATAGTCCCTTCTCTGTCCACCGTATAATATTTTGGGATAGCTACAACATTAAAATACTCCCAAAGTGTCTTATTTGATTCTTCATCGCCTCCAAAGACAATTGGCCATTCATATTTATTCTTCTCAACAAACCTTTTCATTTTATCTGAGGTCTTGTCAAGGGAGATAGAATAGAACTCAATATTTGAATTTAATTCTCTTAGTCCTGGTATTTTCGGCATCTCTTTGATACATGGCCCGCACCAGGTTGCCCATAATTCGATAATAACTATTTTGTCATTTAACGAAGTCAAACTTATTTGATTGCCATTTTTGTCGGGAAAACTAAAGTCTTTTATTTTTTTATTCAATAGTCTGTATTCAATTGAAACTCTCGCCTCACTAGCCCAAACCTTTATTTCCTCATTAAGTCCGTATTGAGCTAAGGAGTCAATGAGATTTTTTAGAATCGCTTTGTCAACAATCTTGTAATCGTAAGCATTTTTATAAAATTCGATTAGTTCTATTTGTTCTGTCTTTGAGTCAAACTGGGTCGATATTTCCGAAATAATCCTTTTAGTCCCAGCAGTAGTACTTTTACTTTCTTTTACTCTTTTAATTACGTAGTCCCAATTGTACTTGCCTTCATTTGTCAATTGGCCAAACGCAGATGTCGTTATTAAGAAAAAAATTATAATCAGTCTTTTCATGTTATAAACTAATTTATCCGAATGAATTGCCCACAATGTTTGTGCTTCTGCAGTTGAGCGCTTCCGAAGCCGCGTCCCGTCCCTGACACAAGCGTTGAACGAAGACATGCCGGCTGGCCATTAGTCCAATCTAGTTCTTAGTCTTTGTTGTCAATGGCTTAAGTGTCGAGTCACCAAGTTGTTCTGCGATAAACAGAATTAAACTATATTCTTCAACAGTCGTTGGTTCTACATCTATTTCTTTTGAGTAAAATCCATGTGCAGAAAGTCCTGCGACTCCTTTAATCCCTTTTGGAGTCTCGGGTCTAACTTTCAAAAGAGTCTATTGTTCATTTATTTTCTCAAGCGTCAAAATGAATGGTGTCCGAAACTCAAGTGATTGTCCACCTGCATAATATATCGGCGAATACCAAAACTGTCCAAACGAGTGAATGTAAATGTCGTTTTCTGTATTTGGTTTCTCAAAATGCCTTCTTCCAAATAATGAATCGGCAGGTGTCTCGGCCTTGAATGAAACAGTCATTTTATGTTCACCGCTCCCCATGTCAACTATGAAGTAAAAAATACTTGATTGGTAAAACGGGCTACTAAGTTCTTTGTTCTTGTTAAATGAGTCCAAAATTGTCTGCCTTAACTTGTCAACCGGCACGTTAAAAATGTGTTCGGTCGGGTTCGTCTCAACCGATTCCTTTGTCTCAAGTCTTTTGAAATTGTCACAGCATAACAAAGTTGTCGTAATAGTGAATATTATTAATGTCCTGCTTGTCACTTGTTTGAAAATCTATTTATGGCTTGCCTCCAACGTTTGGATAGTGGCAGGCGGGCAATTAAAACCTTCGCCCTTTCCAACAAGATAAAGATAAATAAAGAACTACACACTTCAATGACGCACAGCCGCGCCAGATTGCACTTAGTTTTTGTTAATGGCTGGCGCATCACCAACTCGTAAAATATTTACCCATTTGTCCACGGTTTATCATTGTCGTAGTTAACAAGCCTTTGTCAGGTAAATGAATTTTTGTTTGGTCAATTGTTTTAACAAAATATGTCAACTCAACCATTTCTTTCTCACTGTACAACAAAATTGTCCAGCCGTTAACTGAGTAGTACGAAATCATCCATTTCAATTCATCATCCAGTTTTTTATATTTCAGTCGGTCGTTGAGAATCGAATATGATTCGTGAATTGTGTCCCCGTCTAGTTCCCAAATTCCTGTGAAGCAGCTTGGTTCAATCATATGATACCAGTTGAAAAATATCAACCTTTTCAGTCCCTCATTTATTTCTCCTTCGTTCTGCGTCTCTTTGATTAGTGTCAAATATTGCTTATGAATTTCTTTATACTTATCGAAAGTACCTGAGTCTTTTCAAAGACTTTTCTTTTTCATCCATTGTCCCCGTCAATGAAAATACATGATCATAAATACTTATCTCTTTGTCCGAAAGTTCTTTTGTTGTCATGCGCTTGCAATAAGCTTTTGTTACGACCAGTTACATTTTCATTTTCCTTTCGAACTCTACAAGGGTGATTCTGTCTTGTCGTTTGGTATATTGTCCAAAGGCTACTTTTGTTTTCATGTCTACCTCTAAATAGTCTGCGGAACAACTAAAAAATTCATAGTCTGTCTTACTTTCGTCATTCGAGCGAGGTTCTTCAATTTTGTTAGGCGCTATTAGAAAATAGTCGCCAAGTGCAAAGTCGGCAATATAAGGTCGGCAAAGTGCACCGTTGTCACCCCAAATTTTAATTTTTTGCTTCGTCAGTGTCCCCTTGTATACTTTGATAATTTCAACGATCATTGAATTTGGCATCTTTCCATTATGTCCAATAATTTTGCCACCTAAATAATTGTCGTAAGAAATTACTTTGACTAAAGCGACTAACTTGGAATTTTCAATTACTTTATGAAATGAGCAGTCTGAAACGCATTCACAGTCACAAGCTAGCAAGCGACTTGAAGTCACAAGAAAAATAATAATAATTTTCAAATACATTCTCATTTCGTAGTGCCCGCGGCTGGCGTCTTACTTCTCCAAAAAATCACTTAGTACCTTGTCGAGGTACTTATTAATATTGGCGTCTTTATCAGGTTTGCTGTCCTTGGATTTGTAGGTCAACGTTAATGCGGTTCTAAAATCATTTTTTGCACTATCTTTTTTATTCAAAAAATATTTCATTCCTCCAGTTATTAATAAAATCTCCTTTAGTCTGCCTTCATTGTCCACATTCAGTTTCATTTTTTCCGCGATTTCAAGTGCCTTGGTTCTGTTTTCTCTTGCCTTATTCTCATCCTTAACCGCGTCATAATGGTAGCCCTTCACTCTGTAAAACTTAGACCAAAATTCATCATCCCTCTCTAACACTTTGTAAACTCCTTCTGCTATTTCAAGTCTTTCGGTTATAGGGATTTTTAAGTAGTCCGTAGTTTTTACTGAAGTTGTCTTATCTTTTAAATACTCTTTAACTAAAGGTATTTTGGATACGTCAAGGCTGTCAAAGTCCCACATGTATGTCGAGTAGCGACATTGGCTACATGAATACACAACTGGACTATCGGTCAGTGGCCAAAAAATGTATTGAAATTTGGAATCCCACTGATAAATATAGCTTCCATAACTACCGATGTCCTGAAATGTACTTTTTGTATTGCAAATTGGACATTTATGTGGTGACTCGAACCAAGTCGTTGACAATAGAGTCAATGAAACTAGTCCTATAATTAAGATGGTAACTATCCTCTTTTTCATATCGTACTATTTTTGTCGCGCTCGCCACTAACGTTGGACTACGCGCTGGTGCCGGTCTGGCAATGCTAAAAAATGACGCGTAGCGGAATGTTTAGCATTGCAAGGTCGACACTGTCACACGTGACCAAACGTGAAAACGAAGTTACAAAATTAATTTAGTTGAAAACCCGGCACTAGCGCAAAGTTTTTGTTGGCGGCTGGCCTTTAGTCCACGGTCACAATCCCTGTTTTTAACTCTTGATTGATTTCCCATTCGATGTCGTCAAACAGTCCGTTATGTCTGATTAGAGTAATCACCCAATTCAACCAACTAAAAGTAAAGAAAAACACTCCAGCGCCTATTTGTCCGGAAATAATGCTGGCGACAATTGAGAAAACGGTCGCAACAGTAATGATCCTATACATGAAGAATTCGTAAGTCAGAGTCGTTGCATTGTCAGACGCGATTAACTTGAACCGTCCCTTTTCAATTGGATTCATAATATTCCAGTTCCATGCAAATCGAAAAAAAGGTACTTTAAATATCAATGAGTCCTTATTAATTTCGATTTCTTCTGCGGTCTTTTTGTAAGCTCCCCCTAAAATTGAGCCATTCAAAAGTATAAAATATTGGTGCTTACGCTGTTTTTTTGTTTGAGTTTTTTTAGGCATCCTACTCTTGGAATGACCATTTGAAAAGAGAGGTTGGTGATGCCAACTCTCTCTTTGACCATTCCAGTCGAACAGGATATTCCTGGCAAGTTGCTCTCCAGCAGAGCTTGCTTCCGCTTACCTGTTGATTGTAAAGTTACTT
>JACPVX010000086.1 GCA_016191555.1 Bacteroidota bacterium | reverse complement strand
GCAGCATGCATGCCAAGCACCAAAACAAAAGCACGCTACAGAGAGATCGGAGAACGCAATAAAGATGTTCTTATTTTAGCTGTATTGATTCAGGAACACTTGATACGGAACCGATTTGCGGAAATCAATCTTTCAACAATTCATAAACTAGACACTGCCAATCGCATCACCGCAAATTTCGAAAAGATTAAAATGGAGTATGGAAGCGGATACATTATCTATCACTATAAGTTTTCCGCTGCTAGAATTAAGAAGGATATTCTGCTCAATGATCGAGAGCAACAGATTTTTGAATGGATGAGATGGAGTGAAGAGGAATTATTTAAAGAGTATGATGGAGAAATTCGTATGGGATACCCGGAAAGGTTCTATCATTTAAAACGTATTGTTGTTAGAAAGCCTTGAATAAGAAAATTCTACTCATGTAATCAAGGTAATGTCTATCTTCTCAACTCCGCAAGTTTCGGGTTTTCACCCTTTGTAGTGCATTCTACTTTTGTTTCATCAAACAACATAACCGATGAAACAAATTGCCCAACCGAAAAGAGCGCTATTGTTCTTGATAGTAGTCCTCTTTTCATTCAAACACCTAGACGCACAAAAACAAATGGAAACGAAAACATTCATTTTGATTCATGGATCGTGGCACAGCGCCTGGACTGGCACAAAGTAACACCGCTCTTGGAGAAAATGGGGCACCGCGTATTCGCAATCGACCTGCCCGGCATGGGCAGAGATAAAACACCGATCGAAACTGTCACAATGGAAATGTCGGTGAACAAAATTTGTAAACTCATCGACAGCATCGAGGGAAAAGTGATTTTAGTAGGGCACAGCAAGAATGGAATTATGATTTCGCAAGCTGCCGAATACCGACCTGATAAGATTGAGAAATTAATTTACCTGGCCGCTTATCTGATTCCCAACGGCAAAACACAGCGTGAGTATTCGATGCAAGACACGCAGGGCGTATTGAAACCCTACGTCAAGCGATATGAAGCAACCAACAGCACTACCTTAGAAGCAGCGATTTACAAAGAAGGCCTTTATCATGATTGTGATGACTCGATCACTGAATTGGCAAAAGTATTGTTAAGCAACGAACCGATCGTAACCGGCATGACACCTTTGCAACTAACCGAGCAAAACTTCGGTCGCGTGCCGCGATATTATATTGAATGCACCGAAGACAAAGCAGTAACTCCGTTCATTCAACAAAAAATGTATGCCGAAACACCTTGCCGCAAAGTGTATAAGATGCCGACCAGTCACTCGCCCTTCTTCAGTAGACCCGTTGAGTTGGTGAAATTGTTTGTTGAGATTGCAAAGGAATAGAATGGTTTGCCAGCGACTTCCATTGTGAAAAGGCAATAAAATTCATAATTAGATTAGATGGCTGGTTGTCGTTAGAGTATTAGATTTGCTGTGGACTTCTATGCATTCATTCACTGCAAAAATTGAAATTATTGGAGTTAATCCATTTGTCTTCGTACCACCAGATATCTTGCAAGCGATTTTTACTCAGGCAGGCAAAACGAAAGGACACATCCCGATCAAGGGAGCGATTAACCTCAAAGAATACAAGCAAACATTGGTGAGGTATCAGGGCGAATGGAGGCTTTATATCAATACAACCATGTTGAAAGATTCTCCGAAACGCATCGGAGAGACGGTCAGATTGACCATTCAATTTGATCCGGAGAGCAGAGAAATAAAACCTCCGGCAGATTTTATCCAAGCTTTAAATAAGAATACAGCGGCCCAAGCCGTGTTTGACCAACTACCGCCATCCCGCCAAACGGAGATCATACGATACATTGCCAAACTGAAAACAGAAGAAGCACGCGCAAGTAATATCCAAAGAGCCATTCGATTTCTATTGGGAAAGGAACGATTTATCGGAAGAGATAAACCGTAACGTTTTTAAAAGTCAAATAAACGAATCGCCAAAATAGAGATACCATTAAAGGTAACCGCTAAATGGAAAGTATTTCGGGGTTTTTTGTTTCAAAGTGCTTTACAACTTTCTTTCCACATTCCGATGAACCTTTTTAAAATGTGACGGAGATACGCTTAATTTGGAGCACGAGATGTGTCATTAATTTCTCCCTATGAGTTCGACCAATCTAAGTCCTTTCGTGAAAAAAGCCCTTTTGTGGCAGTCAATTGGTTCCGTCCGGTTGATCATCGCTTTGTTCACCATTGGCGCTGCGGTTATTAAATTGCTCTACAATTATTTTCTTCCTGATCTGGCCGATTTAGATGTCTTGCGCTGGCTAATCATTACGTTCGGTTGTATTTTCTTCCTGTCTACTTATATTCCATACAGACGTAGTTTTATCGTTCCCTATTTTTCTTTTTTCCTGTATTCTCTTACACTTATTTATCTTATTGCCTTTGTCGTCATCAACCACTTTCATCCCAATGCAGTGATCATCCTGATCATGGTGGTGGGAGCGAGCACTATTATTATTAACAGCTTGCTTTATTATGGCATCCAGTCGCTGGTGATTTTGACAACCTTTGCGATCGCCTATCTTAGTTTCGATATCGACAATAATAGTCTCATCGCACTTCTCGATTTAATTCTTGCCATTGGCGCCTTTGCTATTGTGATTGCCGTTCGATTGAGCCTCATTTCAAGTGTGCAGAATTCGCACTCTAGCCTGGAGAAACTGAATGTACTTTCCATGATCGCCAATAAGGAAGGAGAGATTGTTTTTGTGAGTTCCTCCGTCAAGCAGTTGCTGGGATATGAACAAGCAGAAATCTTGAATGGCGGGTGGTGGAGTTTGAAGAACCTGCGGGACGGTTGGATTGAACGCGACTTTATTCTGAATTATCCCAACATCCTTCCCAAAGAAATCGTGACGATTGAAACAACCGTGTTCACCAAAGATGGCCAGAAGGTATGGCTGAGTTGGGCCAATTCCATTTTACCCAATGGCAATTACATGGGTGTGGCACTGGATATCACCAAATACAAATTGAATAGTTTGCGCTCTTCACCACTCACTATTGCTTAAGTTGAAGCAGCCCAATAAGAACTTTTTTCGACTGATAGTTTCATCATGACCTCTTCTGTATTTCGGCAAATAAAAGATATTCAAAATCAGGCGGGTAAGCTCATCGTTGAAACTCCGAGCACGGAAGACATCGAATCGTTTAGTCAATTCAATGAAGAGATGAAATTGTATTTGATCAGTCATGTGGACCAGCCGGAAATCATCCAACATGTGCAATCCATACCTAATGTATTCGATGTAGAAGACGAGGCGAACGGTTTGCCTGAATTTCTTATGATTCTTTTGGCCATCGTGACGATCGGGATTTCACACCTCTACTTTCAGCACCTGGCCCACGTTCGCAGAATCAATTTGATCCGAGACCAGATTCATGTGGTGAAAGGAAAGTACGCTACATTGGAGTTCTTGCTAAAGTCAATGGAATAAGCCTTTCCCTTTCGGTTAATTAGTTGATTATGTCAACTAATTAAGCTAAGTTAGCATTATGAGGGAAAGAAACATTTCGGATATCCGTGCCTTTAACCGCTTTTATACCAACGTCATTGGCCTGCTCGATCAACATGTTCTGAATAGCAAATACTCGTTGCCGGAAGTGCGGATACTCTACGAGTTGTATCATCAAGAAGATTTAACGGCCAGTGACATCATCACATCCATTCGCATCGATAAAGGGTATCTCAGCCGTATCATTCGTCAGTTTGAAAAGAAGAAATTGATAACCAAGGCAAAATCCAGCACGGATGCGCGCTCCCTGCACTTGCGTTTGACCAAGAAAGGCAGAAGTGAATTTGAAGTTTTGAATGACGCATCTCATAACCAGATCAAAGACACTCTTGAACCTTTAACGGACGCGGAATGCGACAAGCTCACCCGCAACATGACAGAAATACAAAAGATTCTTTCGAAGACTCAAAAATAGTAACTCCGATGAAAACAGAAATCAACACCCATGATATTTCGATACGAACCGAATTGACACACGGTGATTTAGGATATGTCATTTACCGCCATGGAAAGATTTATGGAGAAGAATATGCCTTTGGGGTTTCATTCGAAACCTATGTGGCAGAAGGTATTATTGAATTTTATAAAGCGTACAATCCAGCAATCGATAGGGTATGGGTATGTGAACATCACCAGACGATAGTGGGCTTTTTACTGTTGATGCACCGCCCCAATAATGCCGCTCAGCTACGCTACTTTTATTTAGAGCCTGCCTACCGAGGCATTGGCCTCGGTAAAAAACTGATGTCGCTCTATATGGACTTCTTAGTAAAATCCGGCTATCAATCTTCTTATTTGTGGACGACCCACGAGCTTCTTTCAGCAACCTCTCTTTATAAAAGATACGGTTTCCAATTATCAGAAGAAAAAGAATCTACCACATTTGGCAAGGCACTCCGCGAACAACGGTACGATTTGATAGTTCAGGCGAACACCATTCCGGCTGGCTGATTGCATCGATTGTTTAAGTCCTCGCATGCTATTGAAACAAGCGTGAAGGATATTAAAAAACCTTTACACCTTTTCCTGTTGTAATAAAGCTGAAAAGACTTTTTTCAATCAGCAGACCCCAGGCTCCGGAGCAACCATCGTAACATTCAAAAGCAGACACTAATCCAATGTGAGTGAAGGTAACTTTTGTTTTTCCTCCTTCTGCTTTAATGTCAAACTGTATTTTCGTGTGGGTCCATTCATCTCGTTTGGAGACGAAGCTCAGATTGCTTTCTGTTACCAGCCAAACTACTTTTTGATTGGCCACTAGTTCTACAATCTTTTGCTTTGAAAAATGGACATCATCCATGCGGTAGGTAAACGCTTCATTGAGTTGATCGGTCTTGCCAACAATTTCGCCTTGCCACCAACCTCGCGGGTTGTTGATGGCTTTGAAAACTTCAGCCGGTGATTGATCAACCAAAATGGAGGTGGAGTAATCTTTTTGTTTCGGCAATTCCATATTGATAATATGCTTGGTGGGCAATCCCCATTTTTTCACAAACTCTTCATTCAGGCCGCCTTCTTTTGGATTGGGTTTGCCTTTTCCGGTAGTGATTAAACTTTGCAAGCTGCCTTGTATGTAACTGGTCCATGCATCCTGGCAAACCAGATAGCATTCATAGGAAGGCACTAAACCCTGATGGGTGAAGGTCACTTTAGTTTGCTTACCTTGGGTAGACACATCAAAGATCAAATACGTGTTGATCCACTCGGTTTTGTCTTTGGTAAAATTAAATTCATTATCGATGACCTGATAGACTAATTTCCTGTTCGGAATTAATTCAATCAATTTGACTTTGCACAAATGCACATCTTTATAATGGTAGAAAAATGTTTCGTTGAGTTGATCGGTGGTGCCCTCAATTTCTTCTGACCACCATTCGCGGAAGCGGGTGATCGCCTGGAATGCTTCGGCAGGCGTTTGGTTCACTAAAATGTGGGTGCTAAAATCGTTATTTTCCATAGGTGTGTTGTTTGTCTTTACTAATAATTTTTGTTGGCTGTAGCCCGATCCAAATAGAACGGCAATAAGTACTGCTGTGGCAACAGTTGCTTTCATCGGTTTTGGTTGAAATGATTCATTGCTTTCTTTTTACTTGTCATACGCAAATGTATGATCAACCTGCTACCGTGAAGGGGTGTAAAATGGACAATCTGACGGGTTGTTTTGGACATGCTTCATCGACTACCTTTACAAAGAAGATGATGGACTCGCTTAATAGATTAATGTATGAAACAGTTAACGATCGTAGTGCCAGCCGGAGAAAATAACTTAAGCAGCATTACCGGCACGTATGAGATATTCTCAAAGGCTAATGAATATTGGAAGGAATCGGGTAGGAAGAAGTTATTCAACATACAATTAGCAGGCATTACAAATCAGGTCGATTTCAGTGACGGTTTGTTTTGTGTGAAACCCCACTTGCACATTTCAGCTATTACTAAAACCGATTTAATTATTGTTCCCTCGTTGAATCATAATTATCATATTGCTTTGAAAGGCAATGAATCGCTGGTGACGTGGTTGGAACAACAATATAAAAACGGAGCCGAAATTGCCACCATTTGCACCGGTACATTTTTATTAGCATCCACCGGCTTGTTGGATGGAAAGGTGTGCTCCACGCATTGGTCGGTAGCTGAAAACTTCCGGAGGATGTTTCCCACAATCGATTTGCAAACTGATCGGTTAATTACCGATGAAAAGGGACTTTACACCAATGGGGGTGCCTACTCATTTTTAAATCTGGTGCTTTACCTGATCGAGAAATATTACGACAGGCCCACCGCTATTTATTGTTCGAAAGTGTTTCAAATTGAAATTGACCGGAGCACACAATCTGAGTTTATCATTTTCAACGGACAAAAGAAGCATTCCGATGAGATCGTAAAGCAGGCACAAGCATACATTGAGAAGAACATAGAAGAAAAGATCACAATCGAAGATCTGTCTTCTAAGTTTAATGTGGGCCGAAGGAATTTCGATCGAAGGTTTATGAAAGCCACCGGAAACACTCCGATTGAATATGCACAACGGGTGAAAATTGAGACGGCAAAGAAATTGCTCGAAACGAGCCGCAAAACCATCAGTGAAGTAATGTATCAGGTGGGCTATGCAGATGTAAAAGCTTTCCGCGAGGTTTTTAGAAAGTACACCGGTCTTTCGCCTTTAGAATACAAAGAGAAGTATAATAAAGATAGCGTGTTGGTTAACTTTTAACTTCTAACTTTCAACTTTAATTTCCGTCATCCAGGTTTTAACTTCTACTATGAAAATACCGATCTACGTTGTTGCGCTTATTCTTTCATTGTCCTCAGCCCTCGCACAAACAGATACTTCTATCGCAAAAAGTGGAATCCCGATCGAGATGCTCTTTCCGCAAGGCAAATCAAAGGCGCTCATTCTCAGTTATGATGATGGGCCAAGGGAAGACAGGCAGATAGTAGCCCTCATGAACAAGTATCAATTAATCGGCACCTTTCATCTCAATTCAAATAAACTGGGAACCCAAAACTATCTGACGAAGGCAGAGATTAAGACTCTTTTTGCCGGTCACGAAGTTTCCGTTCATACCGCCAACCATCCCAGCCTCTCCAACTTATCAAAAATTGATGTTGTGTATGAAGTGGTGGAAGATCGAAAAGAATTGGAGCGACTAGTAGGATATCCTGTCCGAGGGATGGCCTATCCTTTCGGCAATTATAATGATGCGGTAGTAGATGCCGTCAATGGAGTAGGAATTGAATATGCGCGAACCGTAGATGACACCTACAACTTTAAAATACCCGAGAAGTTTCTTCAATGGCATCCCACTGTCCACCAATTTGCAAAAGCGTATTTTGTCGAAGGAAAACCCGATAACGACAAGAAGGAGTTGGAACGCTTTTATCAGGTAATCGATGACTTTATAAGCACCAAAGAATTGGCAGTATTGGATGTGTGGGGACATACTTGGGAAATGAATAACACCAGTAAATGGGAAGAGACCGAGAAATTTTTCAAGCGAGTAGCCAACAACCCCGCCATTCACTATACCACTCATATCGATTTGGTAGATTACATCCATGCATTTCGTAGCCTCCGTTTTTCAGTAGAGAAGAACATGGTTTACAATCCAAGCTCTATTACGGTATTTTTTAAGAAGGCAGGAAAGAGTTATTCCGTCTCGCCCGGTAAAATGGTGGTGTTAGCAGATTAGAAGTATCATCTACTTTTTTAGAACACCATTGCCTTTTCAGCAGAATGAATTACTTTTGCTCTTGCAAGATGATCCGGAGAGCAATTAGCATATTGATATTAACCAGCATGACCCTACACTGCGCCAGCAGATTGGAATGGTTGGATTATCTCTATGCGAAACGACATTCCATCGCTTATTCGCTGGGTATCTCGGTGGAACAAGTAATCACTTCTTGCGGATTCGATTATTTTCAAGGCGACTCCCTTGATTTCAAGCAAGCAACAGACGAATCCTCGCATCCTGAATTAGTAAAAGCTCAGGAGATTCAATTGTTTTTAGTTCTGAAGAATGTGCCGCTATTGCAGCCTAACCATTTATTGATCAACCAACCCCTCAGTGTGTATTCCATCCAGGAATACAACTTATATTTTTCGGATATCTTCCATCCGCCTTCTTGTTAATAGTCACCTGATCGTTTTGATCACCCCGGAATGCACACCGCATTCTGTTACATGATTATTTATTTTAATTCAATCAATCTTATGAAATTGACAAGAGCTATTCTATTATTTTCACTTGTATTTGTTTTCATTTCTTCCTGTAAAAAAGACGAGTTAGTTTCCGTAGCACCGGGCACCCTTACACTCCACTTTGATAATATTGTGGGCGATGCCAACCTTCAACTCAATACCACCAACACTCCGTACACCAATGCAAATGGAGAAGCCTTTAAGGTAACTTGGTTAACGTATTATATCAGCAACATCAAAGTAAAATCTGCCGATGGAAAAGTGTTTGCCGATCCGGTAAAGTCAGATGGATCACAAGGTTACTATCTGATTGACGAAGCTGATAGTGAATCGCAGGACGTTGTTTTGAAAAACCTGCCTGCCGGAGATTACACCGAAGTAACATTTACCGTAGGGGTAGATGCCAGTCAGGTAGACCAAGGAGCGCAAGTAGGCGCACTCGATCCCGCCAAGGGACTTTTCTGGAGTTGGAATTCTGGATACATTTTCTTTGCCATTGAAGGTGTGTCTCCGGTGTCAACCGAAACGGATCATGCATTTCAATACCATGTCGGTGGTTATAAAGAAGTTTCCGGAAGCGCTACCGCTGCGAATAACATCAAAACAATTACCTTATCATTTGATGGAAACAAAGCAGCGGTGAATGCCGTACACGAGCCGGAAGTTCATTTGCTCCTCGATGTAAAGAAGTTTTTCAATGGCGCAGGCGCAGCGAACGTAAGCTTTGCCACCAATGCCGCGCGTCACTCTCCCGCAGCTTGTAAAGACATTGCGGGTAATATTCCGGCTGCATTCACTTTCGATCATATTCACGCGAATTAAAACTTAATGGCCGGTGTGTTATGCGCACCGGCTTTACTTTTATGAAAGCGTTTTATTTATGGTTCGTCATATCAAGTGCGTTTTGCTTTTCGTGCTCGGAAGAGAAAGTGGATTCGAAAGTCAATCCATATACTTTTCGACAGCCAGCGAATTTTCCGCAGGCTGTCTACACGTTTGAAAACAATCCCGTTTCGCAAAAAGGATTTGAGTTGGGGCGCGCGTTGTTTTATGATCCAATCTTATCGGCCGACAGCTCCATTGCCTGTGCCAATTGCCATCAGCAGGCAGTAGCATTTGCAGACCCGGTGCATCGATTCAGTCGGGGTGTAATGGACAGAAGTGGAACGCGCAATGCACCTGCCATTCAAAACATGGCATTCCAGCGTGTGTTCTTTTGGGATGGTGGCGTGAAGCACCTGGACTTTGTGCCGATCAACGCCATTACCAGCGATTTGGAAATGGCTGAGAAAGTGGCAGATGTAGTAGAGAAGCTGCAACGCAGTCCTTCGTACGTAAACAAATTCAACGAAGCATATCATGAGCAGCCTGGCAGCCAGAAGATGTTGTATGCGCTTTCGCAGTTTATGAATTTGATGGTTTCTGCCAATAGTCGTTATGATCATTATGTACGAAAGGAAGGTGAGCTATTGACTTCTGCCGAGTTGAAAGGATCACAACTGTTTACAGCTAAGTGCAGCAGTTGTCATGCCACCGATCTTTTCACAGACGGTTCATTTCGTAACAATGGATTGGATCCTTCATTTGAGAAAGACAACGGCCGTGAAAGGATCACCGAGTTAGCAGAAGATCGCGGTAAGTTCAAAGTGCCCAGCTTGCGCAATGTGGAGTTAACTTCTCCTTATATGCACGATGGCCGCTTTAAAACACTACAGCAGGTACTCGATCATTACGCAGCAGGGGTAAACAATTCAGAAACGCTAGATCCGAGTTTGAAAAAAGACGAAGTACTTGGCATTCCCCTCACCGAGGAAGAGAAAGCCAACATCATCCTGTTCTTAAAAACATTAACCGATCGAGATTTTATTCGCGACAAACGATTTTCCATTCCAAACGAATGATCCAATGAAAAAGCTATTTGTTTTCTACTTGTTAGTAACCATGCCCATGATCACATCGGCATGCGACATCTGCGGCTGCGGAGCAGGCAACTATTACTTTGGCATTATGCCACAGTTTCATAAGCAGTTTGTTGGGCTTCGCTATCGGTTTCAAAGTTTCAATTCGCACGTAGGTCTGGCACCGGCATTGTTATCCAGCGAGCAATTTCAAACCGCAGAGATCTGGTCGCGGTTTTATCCCCTCAAGCGCGTGCAAGTAGTATCGTTTATTCCGTATCACATCAACGAACAAACGGAAGGAGGGGTGACCCACTACCTGCAAGGGCTGGGAGATATACCGCTGTTGGTCAGTTATAATGTGATCAATACAGTGGAAGAACCGCTGCGAACAACCCATCACAATTTGTGGATAGGAGGGGGCATCAAGCTGCCCACCGGAAAATATACGTACACCGATAATCCGACTGAAGTAGCCAATCCTAATTTTCAATTGGGAACGGGCTCAGTGGATTGGATGATGAATGCCCTGTACACTTTGCGCCACAGCAATTTTGGGTGGACTACCGATGTGACGCTAAAGATCAACACCGCCAATCAAAATGATTATCAGTTTGGCAATCGCATCAGTGGAACCACTTCCGTGTTTTATGTGCAGCAATGGAAAAAAATAGGTGTGATGCCGAATGCCGGAATGTACTATGAGGCATCTGAGGAAAATTTTACCAAGGGAAGTTACATCGTAGAAACCGGTGGCACGGCCAGCTTTGCCAGCCTTGGGCTGGAACTTTATTACAAGAAATTTTCATTGGGCACCAATTGGCAGCTACCTGTTTCGCAGAACTTAGGAGCAGGCAGAATACAAGCTCACAACAAAACGCTGTTTCACTTTACATTTATGTTTTAGCTGTCCCTAAGTCCCAATCCCCAATCCCCAATCCCAGCGTTCTACCCCCATGTCGGGCAAGTGACGGGCAAGTGACGGGTGGAAATGATGCCTGTGGATTCTCTCGTAACCGTTATTCGCGTAACATTGTGCTTCTAAAAAAGGGATATGCAACAACCGGAATTGGGCAGGCGGCTGACCGCCCTGCGAAAAGAAAAGAACCTGACACAGGAAGAATTGGTGGAAAAAAGCCACGTGAGTGTGCGCACCATTCAGCGTATTGAGGCGGGTGAGGTATTGCCTCGCACGATTACGGTAAAAATTTTATTAGAAGCACTTGGAGAGAATTATGAATCATTTTTAACCCAACAAACCCAAGTGATGGAGACACAAAAAAGTACTTTACCCAACAGCCACCGAAACACGCTATTGACAGCCGTACTGGCAGGAGCCGTCTTTCTGGTCGCGGAAATTATTCTCGGAACGATGGACATTGCCTGGTTCATGGATGGCCGTGACTGGGGATTTCGGATGAATGCGATCTATACCGGCCTCACGGTGGTGATGGTGATTTCGTTCGCACTCTTTGCGCGAGGATTTATCGTATTAAGTGAGGTATTCGAAAATTCATTGTTGAAGGTAGCCGTTTATTTGCTGATGGCTGCCACCCTTTGCAAGGCCATTTTAGATATCAGCTCACTATCCATCGAAGACGTGGAGAGCGTTTGGATTCCATACGCGGTGATTGCCATCGTGACGGGCGCAGTGGGAATTGTTTTCGGAGTGGCCTTGCTTCGACTGCAGGATAGCATGGGTGTACTCTCACGCATCGCGGGCATCTTGGAAATTATGATGGGCTGCTTACTCATCACCGTAGTGTTATTTTTTATATCCTACATCATCCTCATACCTGCGGTAGTCTTAGAGATACTCGTGCTGTATCGCGGCTATGAATATCTTTCCCGCCCCGAGTCCTTACAACCAAGCGGCTTATAAAAAAATAATATGAAAACGATCTTACGCTATATAGCAGTTGCTGTTTTACTCATGCTCGTGTGGGCCGGTGTTGTTTTTTTTGGCACGGTGGACGGTTGGTTTCACCAACCCATTGCTCAACAGAATACTACTCAATCCTTTCTGGAAGCGGTTGATACAGAACAAAAAAAGCAATTCGTGGGAAACTTCGCGTTGGCAGTTATCGACCATGGAACTGTAGAGAAAGAAAAATTCTATTCAGCGGGAAAGCCTGTAGATAGAAATACCATTTTTCAGGTGGCATCATTAAGCAAATGGGTATCTGCTGTTGGAATCATGAAGTTAGTAGAAGAAGGCAAACTTGATTTAGATGCGCCTGTCAGTAAATACTTAACCCGATGGAAATTGCCATCGAGTGAATTCAACAACGAAGAAGTAACCGTGCGAAGGTTGTTGAGCCATACGGCAGGACTCACCGATGGGCTCGGCTATTCAGGTTTTGAAACGGGCACCCCGGTACAATCCATTGAGCAATCCTTAACGAAAGCAGCCGATGCCGATAAGGGTATTAGTGGAGAAGTACGTGTGGGTAGAAAGCCCGGCAGCGAGTTTAAATATTCAGGTGGTGGCTATACCCTTCTACAGCTATTGGTAGAAGAAGTGAGCGGACAATCCTTTGCTGCATATATGAAGGAATCCATTTTCACTCCTTTAAACATGGTTCACTCTTCTTATGAGTGGAACGACTCTTCCGATTATCAATTAGCCGAGTTCTATAATAACGATGGAAGTAAAGCAACGCACCACCGATACACTTCGCTGGCGGCTACATCACTCTATACTTCGCTGGCGGATTTAGAATTATTCTTCCAGGCGCATCTGGAGGGTAAAAGTAAGGAGCCTGTTGGGAGAAATGTGGTGAAGCCGGAGACTGTAGAAAAAATGAGAGAGCCTCATGGACAATCCATGGGTGTAGATATCTGGGGTTTGGGAACCGTACTTTACGCAACAACCGATGATAATGATTTCATCATAGGCCATGATGGAAAAAGTACTCCGCCTATCAATACAGCCGTACGTTTAAATCCGGAGACTGGTGATGGAATCATTATCCTTGAAACCGGAAATCCCGTGTTGGCAACAAACCTTGCCAGTGAATGGGTATTCTGGAAAACAGGAAAAGTAGATACCTTTCTTTTTCCAATGCTGGTAAACGGAATGGTTCAAGCAATTGGAATAGGATGGGTCACCATCGTAGTTGCTACCATTGCCTTGGGTATTGTGGGAAGGCTACGAACGAAGCACCAATAGGCTTCTGCAATAGCGCGTTGACGTGTAAGCGCAAAGTGCTATCTTCGTTCTGCGTTTAGCGGAGCATTTCAAAAGTAGGCCGCAGCGGAACTCTAACGCTGTGGCCCATTGCGTGGCTTCGTGGACAAACATGAATAATCACAAGTCATAAATTTAAATGACACTCCTATGACTGAAAACACTGTACCGAAATTTCGAGTGGAGAATATTACTCCAATTCTGTATGTGAACGATATGGCCAAGAGTCTGGAGTTTTATGTGGACACACTTGGATTCAAAAAAGCTGACTGGGGAGACGAACATTTTACCAGTATCAATCTGGATAATTCCGGCATCTATTTATGTAAAGGCGGACAGGGACTACCAGGCACTTGGGTTTGGATTGGCTTTGACGGAGACATATTTGCATTGCATCAAAAATTAATGGCTAGCGGTGCGACTATCAAACTCCCACCAACAAATTTCTCCTGGGCATATGAAATGCAAGTTCAAGACCCCAACGGACATATATTAAGATTCGGAACTGACCCGAATAGCAATGAACCATTTGCCGACTGAGATGATGATTTGCGATGTGCTTGTTCATGATATTCGGAAATGAACGTTCATCATCTTTGTTATTAAACGCTAGGATGAAGTGAAGATGACCAACCACAAACCAGAGACTTTTTAATTTATGAGACCAGAAGAGACTGATAAATATCGAATACTAAAATATATAATTATCATAGTCTGGTTGTTAATTGATGCTGGTATCTGGTATATGATCTCCTTAGCTTTTGTTAATAGCAAATTACCACAAGCTTGGCCAGATCTCATTTTTATAATTTTTATGGCCGTATCAATTCCCTTATTTTTTATTTTGAACTTTACTGATTTGATTTTTACGGATAGCGGAATGGAGAATCACTTACTTTTTGGACTGATCAAAAAGAAAAGAGCCTATTCGGATATAACAATTTATTCAATTAACGGGGGTAACGAGTTAGAGATTGTTTGCCCTAATTTGAGAGCCTCGACATTTCTTACCAAAGAGAGTCACGAAAACTACGAAGGGTTGAAACAATACCTAGATAAATGGACATTGAAAGATTCCACACCCATTCCAAATAATGTTAATAAGTGGTTCTATGGGAGTTGGAAACTCCTAGGGTTAATTTTGTTTGTCTTGGTAAAATTAATTGAAATGACCTGATCGTTATTTAATTCACGTCAAATGCGGTGTCCCGATCCCCATTGGCCACTGACCATTGACTACCGACCAAGTCCTAATCCCTAATTCCCAAGTCCCCCTTTCCCATCTTACTTTGCAAAAGGATTTCTTACCTTTAGAAGAAAGTAATGCTAGGGCGTAAACTAGCAACCCAACCTACCTAAACAACTGGCTAGAAACAATGATCGAATTCAACGACACGTCAATAGACAAACTGATCTTCCACCGGATCAGTACAGAGAGCGATAAATCCATCATCAGCAATAAACTATTTGAAACATCCAGCAGGGAAGAAGAAGAAATACTAAAAGGAATCTTTCTAAAAGCATTTACCTCCAGTACGGTTACCTACCAGTTCCACCACGAGGTAGACCTATCACTAAACACACTGCTAAAAATAGCCAAGGGCATCCATGACGATGATAATTTCGTCATGAAGTCGATCAACATACACCAGCACTTAAAATCCGTCTCCAAACATCCGAATATTAAAGACGGAGACTTATTCGTGGTAAAATTTGCCGGAATTAAATTTAACAATCAGGTCTGCGAAGCCTTAGGCATCTACAAGATTGAAAACAAAGAAAGCTTCATTGAAACCTCTGCTTCGGGCAAAGGAGAGATGGGACTGAAATTCAAAAAAGGTATCAGCAAAAAATTAGATAAAGCCTGCCTGATCTTATTTACGGATATCACCTACACCGTTTTTATCATTGATAACAACAGCAAGGAAACGGATTACTGGCAAAACGAATTCATCAAGGTCAGCTTGCGAAATGACAACATCAATAGTACCAGCCAGTTTCTCTCGCTGGCTAAGTCATTTGTAACAGACCAATACCCGGCCGAGTTTGAGTCGAATAAAACAGACCAAATTGAATTGCTCAATCGTTCCGTCAGCTACTTTAAAGAGCACGAAAATTTCAACAAAAAAGAATTTGAGCGCGAAGTATTACAAGACAAAGGCATCATCAAATCCTTTCGCGACTTCGATTCCGACTACCGGGACAAAAATCAAATTGAACTGGCCGATGAGTTTGAAATATCAGCGTATGCTGTAAAAAAGCAAGCCAAATTATTTAAGTCTATTTTAAAGTTAGATAAGAACTTTCACATTTACATTCATGGCAATCGCGAATTGATTGAACAAGGTGTGGAGAAGGACGGCAGAAAGTATTACAAGATTTATTACAAAGAAGAAAATTAAGGGCACCCATTCTAAACCTGCCATTGGTAATAACATGAGTTTAGGCTCGCACGTCAAACGTAACCGACTTCACCACCTCACCATTTACCAGAATCTCCAATCGGTGTTTTCCGGCAGCATGTTTTCGGGTAGTGAAATCCTGAAAGCGTTGCTTTTTCGTTAGGTGAATGGATTTGCCCCCGGGCAGGTCAACCTCCGTCAGCTTGAATACTTTCGGACTCAGCGAACCATTCTTTTTTACATAATGAATGCGGTAATCCACCATGAGCCGTTGTGCTGATTTTTTCTGTGAGAGAAGTTCAAATGAAAAGTGAATGGCACCGCCTATTTTAACTGATGTTGGAGTAATCGTAAAATTCTTGATAGATACCTGAACATCTTTGGTGTACTTGAATGCCGCTAACGACCTCTTGTCGCCCTGCTTAAACAACGAGCGGCAGCCGCGCTTCACAATCCACGCGGTATGAGGGTGCGAAGTATCCCAACTTTTTATCAGTTTTAATACAAAGTCAGGTGAGTCTTTTGAAAAATCATTGATGTGGTTGGCAACCGACTTACGCACGTACAGCGATTCATCTTGTTTCAGATGATCTAAAATCGGTTGAGTAGAGGCAGGATTTTTTATCACCGCATCCAGTTTAAACGACCAGGGCAAGCGCGGGCGGCTCCCTTCGGAAGATAACCTTCGAACGTGTTCGTTTTCATCTTGCGACCAGCGATACATTTCCTGAATCGTTCGGTCGAAATCCATTTTCAGAAACGTGCGGATGGCAAACTCAGAAGAGCCGAAGCGGGTAAAATAGTGCAGAGCCTTTAAACTCGTTTTGAAGTCATGCGTTCCAAACTGACTTACGTAATCGGGGAACACCAGATTGGTATATCCACCCGGCATGAGCGGAATTACCTCGTTGAGAATGCCAATGGACTTTTGGTAATCCGATGGCAAGTACTTTTGTAAAACCACGCTGGTGTGGCGCATCCGTTCATTGAGCGATAGCGATGACAGCGGTTCACACACATCTGTTAGGAATTGTTTAGCATGAAAAGGTTTATACACGGTGCTCACCGATTCTGCCAACTTCGAATAGAAGGCACGGCCAAACATTTCTTTTAGTGGTTCCATACTGGCAAATAAATGGATTCGAAGTGACAACGGTATGTCAGCAGCAAAGAATAATTTTTTAGCCAGCGAGATTTCTGAACGACTAGGGTAGATTTGTTTAAATAATTCAACCAACGTCTATTTTGACCGTTTCGTCTTTTGGACTATTCGGACAAGCTCTGGACGACTCTATTTCAAAGGCAACAGCCTTAATTAAAAAATCTGTGACATCCGAGATAAAAAATACACTCAATATCAAAATCATAGATAGTCACAGCGGACGGCATACGATAACTTCGACATTGGAGATAACTCGTGACAGCGTTAGTTTGTATTCTTATATAGTCGTCATGACTGGTGGAAAAAGGGACGGATTCGGTTAGCTAAACCCCAATCGTGGCGCAACCACATCCAGTATAAAACCTCTGCGGTCAAGACTGCCGAGTTTTTTTGGAGTCGCCTGAAGATAACAAAATCGCCATTGTAGTTTTTTTGGAGATGAGCGGGGGAAAAGCGAAATTGAAAGCACCTTAAGTATAAATGAAATCGCCTGAAAAAGCGCCACACCCATTTTTCGGAACGATAAAGACACCTATATTGACACCTAAATTAAACAATCACTAATCAAGAAATATGTTCGGCATCCAACACATCAAGTTTGACTCAATGACTTACGTTCTCCATTTCACCAATGGACAAATAAAAAGAGAAGGGCGTGGACTTTCATTCTTTTACTTTGCCCCGAATAGTTCAATTGCAGCTATACCGATGGGGAGCAACGACCTTCCATTTGTTTTTAACGAATCGACAAATGATTACCAAACAGTGACCATTCAGGGACAGATTAGTTACAAAATAAGCAATCCAAAAACGCTGGCAGATGTATTGGACTTTACGGTAAACGACAACGGACTATACAAGAAAAATGATATTGAAAAGCTAAATCAACGGATCATCAACGAGGCGCAAACGGCCACGTCCTCTTATATCCACAGCATCAAGCTGAAAGACGCAATCCGTTCTGCAAAGGCCATCGAAGAAAAGATATTAGAAGGACTAAAATCGTCACCGGCAATAGGAATGTTGGGAATAGAAATTTTGGGAGCAAATATTCTAGCCATTCAAGCAACACCTGAAATGGCCAGAGCTTTGGAAACCGAAACAAGAGAAAAACTTCAACAAGAAGCAGACCAGGCTATTTACGAGCGCAGAAACTTTGCCGTTGAACAAGAAAGGAAGATAAAAGAGACGGAGCTAAACACAGAAATTGCAGTCGAAGAAAAGCAGAAACAAATTGCTGAAAAGAAGATGGAATCGAACGTTCAAAAAGCGGAAAACGATCGGAAGCTTCGGGAAATGAAAATTCAAGCAGACATTGCAGTAGAAAATCAAAGAAAACAACTGATCGAACAAAAGACGGCCAACGATAAGAAGGAGGCCGAAACGCAAGGCTACGTCATTGAAACTACATTAAAGCCTTATAAGGATATTGATTGGAAGACGTTGACCGCGTTGAATAATAATCCTGATCCAAAATTCAATATCTCTTTGGCCTTTCGACAACTGGCTGAGAACGCAGGCAAAATTGGTAACCTCAATATCAGCCCGGAGTTACTCGAATCAATTTTGAATGATAAGAAGGAGAGCAGAAAATGAGCGTTGAATATGCCATCATTGTAAAAAATAAGACGAGGCTGGAATCATTAATTGAACGTTTCAATACCAAGGCCCAAGCTAAATTTTACATTGAACGATTGGGGGGGAATTTCGAAGACTATGAAATGGAGCATGATACATTTCAATATTCGTTAAATTCACTGCAGACTCAACTTTCTCAAGTGATCAAGCACAAAACCCTGGAAAGGGTCTACATGCCATCCTTTATTTTTTCTGAGAATCATTTAATCGTTGTCATCGGCCAGGATGGATTGGTAGCAAATACAGCCAAGTATTCCAAAGGAATTCCCATCGTGGCAGTTAATCCGGACAAGCAAAGATATGATGGAGTACTTCTCCCATTTGACACTTCAGACTTTATCGAAGGCGTTGAAAACGTCATCGCTAACAATTATAAATCAAAGACAATGAGGTTTGCGGAAGCTTCCCTCAATGATGGACAAAAGCTTTTAGCATTCAATGATTTATTTATTGGCGCATCCACACATATTTCGGCTCGCTACAAAATATCGTATAATAATAAAGTAGAAGAGCACTCCTCCAGTGGATTGATTGTCTCCACACCGGCAGGTTCAACCGGTTGGCTAAGTTCCATTTTCAATATGGCGTACGGAGTGACGGGTATGTTTGAAAAAAATCTGAAGCCTAAAAGACCAAAGCTCAAAGACAACGAATTACTCTTTGCCGTCAGAGAACCATTTCAGAGTATCAGGACGCAGACTGGAATCACCGCGGGAATTATTAAAAGTCAGAATAGATTGACAATTGAATCGCTGATGCCGACCAGCGGAGTCATATTCAGTGATGGAATCGAATCAGACTTTCTCAAATTTAATAGCGGTTCAATTGCAACCATTGGGATTGCAAAAGAGACAGCTAAAATTGTAACAAGCGACAAGAAAAACGCCAGATAACAATCTGTTTGGCGTGCAAGAATTTAAACACAGCGGGCTTATACTTGGGACTTCAGCAGTAATGTTTTTTCTTTAGAGTGTATTCCTATGATCAGCGAGTTGACCTATAAAGTCGTTGCCTATTCGGACTTGACGAATGTGAACAGTGACGACTGCGTTGACTGGGCAATGGAGAAATTCATAGATAGTGGTAACGCTTATAAAAGAAATAGGCATTCTGATACGGGCGGTAATGGCAAGACGCCACCCTTAAAAACTTTAGCGCAGACAAAATGCAAGAAACAAACGAAAAACCAAAGAGTTCACAGAGCGACAAGTTGAAGATTAAGATTAACTCAAATGAAAATCCGGACCCTTCTGCTGACATTCAACAAAAACAGCTCCAGCCCCGTAGATTGACTTCGTATTTCGTTGTGTTCATTGACAGCGGCTCCATCACCTACAATTTGGACTTACACGACATTGCCATTGGTGAAGGAAACTTGCTTTTTGCCATGCCTAATCAAATTTTTGTACCACCTGTTAAAGCAGACAATTTAAAATATTTCAAAGTACTGTTTGATGAAAATACATTGGCGTTGCTACCACAACGCTTTCCGTTTTTGGTGAACCCATTAAACTCACAAATTATATCTTTAGATACCACTGCAAAGGAACGCGTAAAAAAGGTTTTTGAAATCTTAAATCAATTACTTTATACAAATACCCAATTGACCGACTCAGAAATAATATTGGCCTACCTAAATTTGCTGTTATCAGAATTGAATAGTGCTTATTTTAGAAATGAATCAATGGATAGTGTCAATACCAATTTATCAAAGTTTGTTGAGTTCAAATTAATGGTAGAAACAAGCCTGACAGAACAACCATCAATCCATGCAATGGCAGAAAAATTGGCGTTAACTACCAACAGCTTATATCGGCTCGTAAAAGAATATTCAGGCATATCGCCTAAAGATTTTTTCACTAACCGCTTGATGATGGAAGCGCAGCGTAAATTGCGTTATTCGAATCTGTCGGTAAAAGAATTGGCGTATGAATTAGGATTTAATGACCCCGACTATTTCTCCAGGCTTTTCAAAAAGAGTACAGGTAAAAGCGTAAGTGAGTTTGTACAAAGCCAAGATTTGTCGGGTAAATAAAACGATTTGTCCATCTGCTCTGATTTTCGGCTCTCTACTTTTGCGTCATAAATTTAAATAACTAAAAAATGAATGACGAAGTAATTGCAAACACCGAAGAACCCAATAATAAAGAAGTGCGCAAATCAGCACTAGTAACAGGAGCTAACAAAAGCATTGGCTTTGAAGTAGCACGACAACTTGCCCAAAAAGGAATTTATGTTTACCTCGGCAGTCGCAATTTGGAAAATGGTATAGAAGCCGTTAATAAATTGAAGGCAGAGGGATTACACACTGTAGAAGCCATTCAGCTGGATGTTACAAACGATGAGTCTGTCAAAAATGCCCGGACAGAAATTGGTAAGAAAACGCAAGTGTTGGATATACTGATTAACAACGCGGGCACCTTTGGTGGCTATCCACAAGAAGCGCTGAATACAACAATCGACCAGTTCAAAGCCACTTACGATTCGAATGTATATGGTGTTGTAAGAGTTACACAGGCATTTATTGATTTATTGAAAACATCATCTGAACCTCGTATTGTAAATGTGAGTTCAAGTCAGGGTTCTCTTACCTTGCATAGCGACCCTACCTACAAATATTACGATTACAAAGCTGCTGCCTATCTATCTTCAAAATCGGCAATGAATATGTATACCGTTGTATTAGCTTACGAACTGAAAGACACCAACTTTAAAGTAAATGCAGTTTGCCCTGGATACACCAAGACGGATTTTAACGGACATCGAGGACCTGGAACCGTTGAAGATGCAGGTAAACGAATTGTAAAGTATGCTTTGATTCATAACGATGGCCCGACTGGGAAATTTTTTAGCGAAGAAAACAATCCTGAAACGGGGGCGATCGCCTGGTAATAAGAAAAATAACTACCGCTACTAGAACCTACAAGTTGGCGTTCAGCAGTTTTATAAACGTTTGAGAGTTGTTCGAGTTTTCAGGGTGGCCGCAGACGCCACCCACTTTTATAGTTCATGCCGCAGACGATTCGCGCATTCTGGTACAACACAGTCTGCTTTTACACGAAGCACTACTCCGCACGAAAGTGAAAACGGAACTGCATATTTTCCAAGCGGGAGGTCACGGCTTTGGACTAGAAAATCCAAAAAGTAAAAGCAAATGGTTTGATTGGTGTCAAAACTGGTTGACTGAAAACGGATTTGCAGGCAAATGAATTGTCCTGTCGGGCGGGGCGTAAAGCTGTCAAGAGCTATGTCAAGTCTGCTCTCAAGGCATCAAGCCCGGAGTTTAAAAAGGTATCGGGTATTACTTTTACAAATAAGAAGAAGAATAACACTTCCGTCCACTGGGTAATAAGGTCTACTTCGTCCAAGCACTCTGCACTTGGGCGAGTAGACCTTTTTTATTTTATACCAGTCACCAATCATCGGTCATGAGTCACGCGGCACGATCTGCGTCTTCCAAAGCTATTTCTTGCGGCAATCCTTGCTCTTAGTTTGCCTACTCTCTATTTTAGTGTTTCATTATTATCTTCCTTAACCTCACTTATTGTGGACCGTTTTTAGAAACAAATAATTAATCGAGTAGTCTGCAGGGTCCCTGAGAAGACTCGCTGTGGAGATAGAATGGTATCACTAATTTTATATCGACTCTTTATAAACAATTAGAATGAAGCAAAAAATATTTGAAGACTTTGACTTCAGTGACTTTTGGGATGACAGCGACTATTCTTTGAAGGAGTACGTTGATGCAAAACCATCCGATGAATTAATCAACGCTATTGAGCATGAACTCGGCTTTAAATTACCAAATTCCTACATTGAATTAATGAAGCTTCATAACGGAGGAATACCTAAAAAGAATTGCTTTCCTACAGCTGAAAAAACTTCGTGGTCTGACAACCACGTTGCCATAACCGGGCTGATGGGAATAGGCAGAAATAAGACCTATTCTGTGTGTGGTAGTTTAGGAAGCAAGTTTATGATTGAAGAATGGGGTTATCCTAACACAGGAGTATTTATTTGTGACTGCCCTTCTGCCGGACACGATATGATTATGCTGGACTATTCAAATTGTGGCAAGGATGGCGAACCAGAAGTTGTTCACGTTGACCAGGAATCTGATTACAGGAAAACCTTTTTGGCAAAGGACTTCGAAACCTTTATTCGTGGTCTTGTAAGTGCAGACGTTTATGATACGTCAGAACAAGATTTAATCAATATACTGGAAAAGATAAAGACAGGTCGATTTTCTGATACGCTACAAGTATACTTTAAGAAAGATACGGCAGTCAACTTTGATAAAACACTTCGAAACTTGTTCACCGAGCTGATACGTGAAAAGGGCTATTTTGGACTCCACGGAGACGAGCTGTCTTATCTCGCTTATGACATACAGTTTTATCTTTTAAGCATAAACAATACTATTAAGTCAAGAGAACAATTTGCTAAAGAATATCCCCCAATGGTTGCGATGGGGAATAATGAAATAACAACAAATGGTTATGCGGACTTTTTTTTAGATTGGTTTGATCAAAAGGCCAACTCAAAGCAAATAACTAAAAAACTATTTGGTGGATTTACTTTTACGGACGACTATAAGCGACAGCTATTTGAGCGGATAAAAAAATATGAATAACGCAATTGATCTTTATTTATCTTTATATTTTTAGATAAGGTGATGGTTTAATTACCCGCCAGTAATAAGCTGAAAGTTGTTTCCCATGCGCTGGGACAGAGTAAACAAAAAGATTAAAGATGAAAGACATAGTTAAAATTTTCATAGTCGCGCTCTTCGCAAGTACTAGTTGTATGGGACAAAGCAATCCAGCTGACAAGCTTAAACAACCTATTTCAGATTTGCCCCGTACAGACCTGACTTCGGTTAAAATGAGTCAGGACACAATTGCAAAGTTGATTCAATTAATTAACACTAATCCTCCAAACGACTTTAGGGGACTAGTAGTAATAAAAGACAATAAATTAGTGGTTGAAGAATACTTTAATACTTATTGGAGGGAGACGATTCACGATATTCGATCCGCTGGTAAAAGTGTGACATCTTTACTTTTAGGAATAGCCATTGACAAGGGCTTAGTCAAAAGTACCGAGCAAAGTATTTATGATTTTTTCCCGAGTCCTAAATTTATCCAACCTAAAACGGACGGACATAAAGATATTAAGATCAAACACTTGATTGCGATGTCCTCTGGACTTAGCGCAGACGATGATAATAACAATTCTCCGGGCGGTACCGGAAACTGGTTAACAGAGGACCATTGGGTGAACTTCGCCCTTTCTCTACCGATGATTTTTAGTCCTGGACAGAAATTCGTTTACAATGATATTTGTCCGATGCTTGTTGGCGCAATTATAGAAGAGACATCGGGCAAAAAGCTTTCGGACTTTGCAAAAGAAAATCTTTTTTCTCCGCTGGGCATCAGAGAGTATTATTGGTACACGGCTCCAAATGGTAGCACAGTACCAATGGGGAATTTATACCTATCAACATTGGACTTTGCAAAACTTGGACAACTAGTAATCAATAAAGGTCAATGGAAGGGTAAAAAGATTGTCAGTCCGACATGGATCAATGAGATGTCAAGAAAACAACTTGACATAGACAATCCGTTTGCGAATGCGTACGGATACTTTTGGTGGCACTCTACAAAAAACATTCATGGCAAAAAATATGATTGCATCTACGCATCAGGAAATGGGGGCAATGTGCTGTTTGTTGTACCAAGTGAGAATTTGGTTGTAAGCCTTACTTCCAGCGCATACGGCCAAGGATATGGACATTATAGAAGCCGCAATATTTTTGAATACGTATTGAAGTCATTGATCAAAGATTAATTCTATTTGACAGACTAGGTATGAATAGGTGCGACCAAACCAAATGATACAGAATTCAATAGTAGTAAGACAACGGCACGAACGCTTTTTAAAGAAAGTGTGTGAGACCATGGTTGTTTGGGGACTAGAAAATAGCGAAGGATTCGCCACGTCAAGCTCTAATGACTACGAGGACAGTGAAGGTGAGCCAGTTGGACTAATATGTTTTTGGGCTGAGAAGGCTCTTGCCAACTCATGTATAAAAGGCGACTGGTCAGACTACAAACTAGTGGAAGTTTCGCTAAGCGACTTTATTGAAAACTGGTGTGTGGGGATGTCTGGTGATGAATTGATGGTTGGGACAAGTTTTGATGCTAACATGTTTGGATTTGAGGTCGACCCTCTAGACTTAATTATTGATTTGAGTCGGGAATTGAAAAATCAAGGAAAAGAAATCGAACTACAAAAGTACAGGCAACTGGACGACTTAGTAAATGAGATTATTAATATCAAAGGTGCAAGTTAAAGCCAGCAGCCAGCACAATGAACAAAGTACTACTAGTATTGATTTTATTGGTGACAGTGGATACAGCATTCGCTTGCAGGTGCGTTCCATTGACATTTGAACAAGAGTCTACATCAGCCAATCGTATATTTCGTGGACGAGTTGTTTCGGTCGACCATTACACATTCGATGTAGAGTTAATTAAAGTCTGGAAAGGAGAATTTGAGACTAACACCTTTCAATTAAAACAAGGTAAAAACTCGTGTGAGAGACGGACATTTGGGCTGAATAAGGAGTACCTGTTTTACGTATCAGGAGAAAGCGTATTTAATTGTAGTCGAACAGACGAGTATCAACTAACGATGGACTCGGAATTACTTGATTTGAAATTCAAGAACATCGGAGACAGAGAATCAATAGAATCAAATTCCATTACTGAAAAGGAGAATGCTATTTTGAAGTCGTTGTTAAAAAGTAAAAATAAGCATGACGAAATCGGTGACAAGCAAGTGTTTTTTGCGATCCAAGATAAGTGGGTTGACAAATGGGCATTCTTTAATAGTTGCAGATGGGCCGACATCGAAATTAAATTGATTAAACCGGGCAAAGAGAAGAGCTCGGGAGCAACGATCCTCTGGATAGGAAACAATTGGGACAAGTCACTTAGGAAATTAAAGAAGAGTATGTAAGCTGCCTAGCCCCGTCCTGGCCGACTCTCCGCCTCGGCTCTCTGAGTAACACCCTACAAAGCTCCCATCTCATCACACCACTCAATCATCCTGTAAATACTGGTTCAGACAGTAGTCTGCCCGTCTCGCAACACGGTTGTCTTATATATTACTACTTATTACTTGCTACTTAAGCCCATCCTAAAATCCTACCAATCCTGATTCAGACTTTTAGACTTTTTTTGCAGGTGTGGGAGGGAAGAGCGAGATTTGAAAGAACAAAGAACAAACATGACAGAAATACGCGCAAGTTTTAGGGTAAATGATGCGCATAGCCTAATGCTAGCTGTTATGCCGTGACGACACACAATGAACATCAGTACTAAAATAGAAATTCTCAAAGGGGACATCACAAAAGTGACAGTTGACGCAATTGTAAATGCTGCGAATACTTCTCTTTTAGGCGGTGGCGGTGTGGACGGTGCAATACATCGAGCTGGTGGACAAGCTATTTTAGACGACTGTAGAAAAATAATTGCAAGACAAGGTGGTTGTAAAACAGGACAAGCTGTTATCACGACAGCTGGAAAATTGAAAGCAAAATTTGTAATCCATACTGTTGGGCCAGTTTGGACCGGAGGACAAAAGGACGAGAAAGTGAAACTTGCCGACTGCTACAAAAACTCATTGAAACTTGCAGTGGACAACAACTGCAAGACAATTGCTTTTCCTTGTATCAGCACAGGCATTTATAAATATCCGACTAACGATGCAGCACGAGTTGCTGTTGACTCAGTTTTAGAATTTGTTTCTAATTCAGATAAAATTGACAAAGTTATTTTTGTTTGCTTCGATGACGACAACTTCTCCGCCCTCGGTGGTGTTCTTCACCAACGAGCAGTTTGACTTACTCCCACGATCTCTGCAGTTACTTCCGTTCTACCTAATAATTTAATCCCCTCACAGACACAAGTCTTCTAATCAGTGTAAGCATTGACGTGTGCCACCCTCGTCCTCGTTGCTATTCTTCATCAACGAGTAGCCTATTCTGATGAATCAACTATTTTCTAACGATCGCATGATGATGGATTAGTCCGGTTGCATGTTGGTGAAGAACACCAACCTTGGCGAAGGGCGCAGGTTTTTATTTGCCCGCCTTCCACAAGCTAACCGTTAGCCACAATGCCCAGTACTGAAAGAACGAAGTGACAACGGAAGTTTAACAAAGTAAATATAGTTTTATAATTCTGAAACTTTATCTGCCGAGTCGAGTATTAACCAAAACCGATCTTCGTATGTTCAAAAATTACCTCACTTCGATCTGGCGCTACATTGCCCGTAATGGCAGTTTCACCACCATCAATATTTTTGGTCTTGTTATTGGCATTTCAGCCTTCATGCTCATTACGCAGTATGTCATTCATGAACTAAGTTATGATTCATTTTGGAAGGCCAGCAAGCAGGTGTATCGTATTCAACAGGATCGCTACGACAAGGGAGAATTAAGTACGCGTTGGGCAGCCGGAGCGCAAGGCATTGGCCCAGACTTTAAAGCCAATTTCCCCGAAATAAAAAACTACGTTCGCATGACTCCGGAGAACGCATTGCTGGCCTATGGCGATGTGTTCTTTAAAGAAGAAGGTGTTTATTTCGCCAGCCAGGATTTTTTTAAAGTCTTCCCTTATCCACTTGTTGAAGGTGTTGACTCTACAGCCCTCAAGGGTCCCAATAAAATTGTATTGTCGCGTTCGCTGGCAAAAAAATACTTTGGTGACGAAAGTCCATTAGGGAAAACCATGCGAAACAATGGCACTGTTGATTATTTGGTAACAGGAGTATATGAAGACTTGCCAGAGAACACACACCTAAAACTCAATGCAATCTTGTCGTTTGCTACGTATTCCAAATTAGTAGGAAAAAAAAGTGAAGAAGAGTTAGATGCGTGGATGTGGGATGGCTTCCTTACCTATATTCTATTGGACGAGCATGCAAACCCAAAAGACCTGGAAGCTAAGTTTCCGGCATTTGTTGAAAAGAAGATAGGTAAAGAATTGAAGCAATATAATGCCGGTGTCGTGTACCGTCTTCAACGCGTTTCCGACATTCATCTCGATTCCAATTTTATTATGGAATTTAAAGCCAACGGCAATCGAGATACAACTTATTTTTTAATGATTGTCGCCATCTTAGCCCTCGTTATTGCGTGGATTAATTACATCAACCTCTCTACGGCAAAGTCGATCGAGCGGGCACGCGAAGTGGGTATGCGTAAAGTGTTGGGAGGTTTCCGCAGTCAGTTGATTCAACAATTCTTAATGGAGTCTATCCTGCTGAACAGCGCTGCTGTACTATTGGCCATTGCAGTAACAGTATTATTAACACCGTGGTTTGGACAGTTGACAGATCGCGATTTGGATTACCTGCTCTTGCGGCAACCTCTTTTTTGGATATGGACGTTGGTACTCATTGTGGGGGGCGCACTACTCTCAGGTTTGTATCCGGCATTTGTTCTTTCGGCATACAAACCGGTGGACGTATTGAAAGGAAGATTTAAAAATAGTAATCAGGGGGTTCTCTTTCGCAAGGGCATGGTGATTACACAGTTTGTTGCTTCCATTACGTTAATCATTGGCACATTTACCGTTTACCTACAACTCAACTTCATGCAACAGCAGAAATTGGGCATCGATGTCGATCAAACACTGGTGATCCGATCGCCCAATATAGTTGTAGATTCTACCTATGCCGGAACGTTCAGCGGATTCAAAAACAAGCTTCAGCAGTATGCAGAGGTATCGTCCGTGAGCGCTTCTACTACCGTGCCTGGCTCTTCACCCGATTGGAATGCCGGAGGAATTCGTAGGCTAAGCCAGCGTGATGATGAACAAAACCAATACAGGATCATTATGATGGACCAGGATTTTATACCGTCATACAAATTAGAAATGGCAGTAGGAAGAGCTTTTTCTGGTGACGTAACAAACGAGCGGAAAAATGTAATTCTCAATGAATCGGCTGTGAAGTTGATGGGCTTCAAAACACTGGAGGAAGCGGTAGACGATCAAATATTTTTCTGGGGCGATACCTTTCGCATTGTGGGTGTTGTAAAAAATTACCGACAAGAATCCGTCAAGAAATCGTTTGAGCCTTTGATATTCCGATACAATGATGCAGCCGGAGGATACTATTCGGTGAAGTTTAAGAGTGCAGATACATACGCATCGCTGTCTCGTTTCGAAAAAGATTGGAAAGAATTTTTCCCCGGCAACCCTTTCGATTATTTCTTCCTCGATGAACATTACAATACACAATACAAAGCGGACCAACAATTTGGAAAAGTATTTGGCGTGTTCGCTGCACTGGCCATCTTCATTGCATGTCTTGGTCTTTTCGGATTATCTTCTCTCACCGCTATTCAACGCACCAAAGAGATTGGCGTGAGAAAAGTATTAGGCGCATCCGTCAATAGCATTCTTACTTTAGTTAGCAAAGAGTACCTAATCCTCATGGGCATTGCCATTGTCTGTTCTACACCACTCACTTGGTGGATTATGAATAAATGGCTACAGGGTTTTGCCAGTCGCGTAACAATGGATTGGTGGATTTTCGCTCTACCGAGTTTGTTGGTGGTATTGATTGCTCTCTTCACCGTGAGCATCCATACCTTAAAAGCAGCGAGAACAAACCCGGTAAAGTCATTGCGATACGAATAGGTGGTGTTGGGCCGTACCAATATTTGACGGAGTAGTAACCTTTACCCAAAACAGTAGTAACGGTTGCCCTGCCCACTCGCCCTCGTTGGTGTTCTTCACCAACGAGTAACCTATTCGTATGAATCAACTTATGGTATGCTTCATTCTAAAGCAGCCCCGAACTTCCATCGAGTGCCAGTTATTACATACTCAATTAATCAGAGAGGGGATTTCTATCGCATTATGATAAGTTAAGTTTGCATGTTGTTGAGGAACACCAACATGGGCGAGGATGGGGGTTTACTTAGCGCGTACACACCTTTTAGAAGAAAATCGTTGATAGACTTGTCCAGTCTGTAGGAAGAGACTCCGCGGAGACAGAAAGCTGTTAGAGAAAACGCAACTGCTTGCCACATTTCGACTGTAAACTCCGACCTTTTAAACAAAGCTTATTAGGACTTTTAAACAAAGCCTACCCAATACAACTGCTCTACTTTTGTTCCATCAAAAACAACTAAAATTTAAAAAGATGGAAAAAAACAATTATCAGGGAGCATTACAAAAACCTACAGGTTCTGGCTTCAACGCAACATCCACAGCAAGCGATGTAATTAAGGGCATAGACCTTACGGGAAAGATCGCCATCGTAACCGGTGGTAACACAGGTATTGGTTTGGAAACTACCAAAACGCTGGCAGCAGCAGGGGCAACCGTGATTGTACCTGCAAGAGATGTAGATAAGGCAAAAAGGAATTTGACGGGTATTGCCAATGTTGAATTGGAAATACTGGATTTGATGAATCCGCATTCCATTGATGCATTTGCCGAAAAATTTTTGGCTTCGGGCAGATCACTGCATTTGCTCATTAACAATGCAGGTATTATGTGGGTGCCGCTGCGGAAAGACAGCCGTGGCATTGAATCGCAGTTAGCCACCAATTACCTAGCTCAGTTTCAATTGACCGCCAGACTTTGGCCTGCCATTAAAAAAGCCAATGGTGCAAGAGTAATTAACGTATCTTCTCATGGACATCAATTCGCAAGCTTCGATTTTGAAGACCCTAATTTTCTTAACAGAGAATACGAAACGCTGCAGGCTTATGGGCAATCAAAAACTGCCACCAATTTGTTTGCTCTGCAGTTAGACCATTTGGCCAAAGCATTTAATGTACGGGCTTACTCGGTACATCCGGGTTCTATTGCAGGAACAGAATTAGGGAGAGAAGCATCCATAGAATTATTTCAACAAATGGGTTTTCTCGATACCGATGGTAATCTGTTACCAGAAATAGCCGCATCATTAAAAACAATCCCACAAGGTGCCGCCACAACGGTTTGGTGTGCCACCAGTCATTTATTAAACAATGTTGGAGGTGTGTATTGCGAAGATGCAGACGTTGCCGAATTGGCTTCTGACTGGTCCATGTCAAATGGTGTAAAACGGTACTCATTAGATGAAATCAACGCCAAACGCTTATGGACATTAAGTGAAGCGATGACGGGCATCACATTCAACATTCATTAATCCCTTAAAAATACTACAATGAAAAATTTGAAAGATAAAGTTGCCATCATTACGGGCGGCAACAGCGGCATCGGTTATGCCACGGCAAAAGTTATGAATGAAAATGGTGCCAAAGTCATCATCACGGGCAGAAGAAAAGACGCCATTGAGAAGGCAGCATCCGAACTTAATGTGATGGGTTGGCTGGCGGACCAATCCAATTTATTCGACATCGATAATTTGGTGGCAAAAGTGAAAGGCGACTTTGGGAAAGTCGATATATTACTCATCAATGCAGGTATAACAAAGTTTGCACCGATTGAGTTAACGACAGAAAATATGTTTGACGAAATATTGAATGTGAATTTTAAGGGCGCGTATTTTACGTTGAGTAAATTTATACCTATCCTTAATGATAACGCTTCGGTGGTACTGCTATCGTCAACATCGGCCACTATTTCCCCACCAAGTGCATCGGTATACGCAGCAAGCAAGGCAGCCCTCAATGCAGTAATGAAAATTGCAGCGCTCGAATTATCTTCGCGGAAAATTCGTGTGAATGCGGTGAGCCCGGGTCCGGTTGCCACAGAGATAATGAATAAACTTGGATTGGACAATGCTGTTGAAGCTCAAATAATAAACAGCATTCCTTTGTCAAGATTAGGCAAAGCAGAAGAAGTGGCAGATTTGATAACATATCTGTCTGGCGATGGTGCAACATTTATTACGGGCTCTAATTTTCTGATTGATGGTGGCCAGTCCGTATAACACCAAATCCTATGATAATTTCTATTTTTGCATTCTTACGATGCCGGCTGATGAGAGGAAATTTTAAAAAAAGCAATGGAGTATAAAGCAAAGTATATTACCGATGACATAAAACTGTCCTCTTACGATGACAAGTTTTTCAAGTCGGATATTATGTTCGACCATCACATGCTCATTTGGTTCATTTCAGGTGAAACCAAAATTGTACAGGCAGAAGCCACTTACTTTTTTAAGAAAGGTGATATATTTTTAATTCCCAGAAATCAACTCGCAACCATTATAAATTATCCGTCCAATGGACAACCGCACAAGACCGTGGTGATGCATTTATCCACCAAGAGGCTAAGAGATTTTTATGCCAACCTGCACGTAAAACCAAAAGCCTTGGAATCACAAAAAATTTATTCCTTCAATCATCACCCTTTACTGGAGAGTTGCCTTGCCTCATTGGTTCCGTATTTTGAAATGAAAGAACTGCCTTTAAATATTGCTTCATTGAAAATTACAGAAGCAATTAGTATCATCAGAGCAATTGACAAGGAAATAGACAATGTATTGGCAAACTTTGAAGAACCCGGAAAAATTGATTTAGCAGATTATATGGAAAGGAACTTTATGTTCAATCTGCCATTAGAAAAATTCGGCTATCTGACAGGCCGTAGTTTGACAACGTTCAAAAGAGATTTTAATCGAATATTTAATACGACACCACAACGGTGGCTTACTCAGAAGCGATTGGAATTAGCACACTATCATTTTGTAGAAAAGAAAAAGAGACCCATTGATGTTTGCTACGAGGTTGGTTTTGAAAACTTATCACACTTTTCATATGCTTTCAAAAAACACTTTGGCTACCCACCAACCGACTTGATCGGACAACAAGCCAATCGCTAACATCTTACCATTATTTCTCCTCCCTCGCCCTCGTTGCTCTTCTTCACCCAATGAGTAACCTATTCTGATGAATCAACTATTTTCTAACTCAAAACCTTATTGCAATCAGGCGTGTGCGTCATTGAAGTGTGTAGTTCTTTATTTATCTTTATCTTGTTGGACAAGGCGTAGCTTTTTAGTTGCCCGCCAGCAATAAGCTGAACGTGAGCGGTAATTGTAAAAAAACTCGCAGGATTAAAATGACACTAGAGCACACCTGAGTGGAAACAGGATATAAAAAAAATCGTATGACTTAATTGTTGCTAGCCTACCAAAAAAATAAAACAATTCATACTAAAATAACATGTCAAATAGCTCATCATTATCAATCGGACTACTTTACCACAATGCAACTGAAATGATAAATTGGTTGTGCGAAACATTTGGTTTTGAGAAAAAACTCATTGTTCCGGGGCAAGACAACTTAATTGTTCATGCTCATTTAACTTTAGGAAAAGCCAGTATCATGATTTCATCTGCGGAAAATTATGCTAGTCCCACATTTTGTAAAAGCCCGAAAGAGGTTGGAGGCATTGGTACAGCAGAATTAATAGTTTACGTAGAGGAAGTTGACAAGCATTATGCGAATGCAAAATCACATGGAGCAACCATTGTAGTTGACATAGAAGACAAGCCCTACGGTGGACGAGGTTACTGTGTTAAAGACCCGGAGGGACATTTTTGGGTCTTCAGTTCTTATAACCCTTGGGCATAGAACAACTACCTCGCCCTCGTTGATGTTCTTCACCAACGAGTAACCCCGCTGGCACAATCTTCTAATCAATAGAAGCATTGACTTGTGCCACTAATCCTGTAAATCCTGATTCAGACGATGAGCAGTCTGCCCGTCTCTCAACACGAACCAATGACTATTGACCATTGACTGCGCTCCGTCCCGCAACACGCACCCCGATTAACTATTAACTTCTAACGGCTTTTGGAGGTGTGGGAGGGAATAGCGAGATTTGACTGAACAAAGAATAAGCCGATATAATAAAAATATGCGCGAGTTTCGCAGAAAAAGATGCGTATACCCTAATGTTGGCGTCAATTACATCACGACATGAAAGACCTTATAAAAAAATTGACTATTGACAAAGACTATGTCTTTGCGGGACAAAGAAAAGATTTAATCAATATTCTTCAGGATACACAAGTCGTCAATTTCAAACTTATTGATCACGCAGAGATTAAGTTGTATCCAGACATATCATGGGGGACGATGGTGTTTAAAGGCGGACTTACAGGACTGCAAGTTGATGGAATAAATGTGAGAGCGAAGACAAGCACCGTTGGGACAGACCGACTGAAAATCAATTTCAGGACACGAATAAGACCAGAACACTATTTCATAATCGGACTATTTATATTCTTCTTTATTGGTACAATATTCAGCAAAGAAAAACCCGGGTGGACTTTCCTGTTTCTTTTTGGACTATGGATAATTTGTCATAGTTGGTTGCAATTTATTTACAGAAGTCAAGAAAATAATTTGATTGAAAAATTAGTCAAGAAACTTAGATTGGAGAAGATGTAATTGCCGCTAACAAAATGGTTCTGCAATAGTGCGGTGACGTGTAGGTATAAGTGTTATCTTCGTTCCACGTTCGGTGTCGGGTACACCACGCGGCTTAGAAAGCCCCGCTCGAACGCAAATACTCACTTTGGGAACAATTGCCTTTAAAAGAATGTGGACAAAAATTAAACAGTTGACAAGTGGCGAGCGCGGGCTAATTACATGGGGACTCATGCCGTTAGTTATTATCACTGGACTGTTTGGTGCAATTCAGGAGTACAAATTATCTGTGTTAGACGTTTCAGACGTTGACTATAGACATGGCACAATTGAATCAATTGAAAAGGACTTCAGTGGATACAGAGAGAGACCTCGTTACAAAATTAAATTGAAAGATTTTAATCAGGTCTTCTACATTAAAAATGTAATGATTGAAAGGGTTGAGAATCTTCAACTCGTTTCAAAGAACAAAGTATCGGACATTTACTTCATTCCGGACGAAGATGAGAACGACATCGTTTCAATGAAAGTGGATTCAATTGACATTTTGACTATCTCAAAGTTCAATGACCATTATAAAAATACGCTATTGATAACTGTCATTGGTACAGGGACATTTCTAATTTGGTTTGGGTTCAGGGTTTTGAAAGGTAGAAGATAGGGTAAAGCAACTGTGCCCAACAATACATTTGCGTCAAGCGAGGTTTGACGCGTAATTCAACGTTTTCGTATCTTTAGTGCGTTCGGTGTCGGGTACACCACGCAGCTTAGAAAGCCCCGCTCGAACGCAAATACTCACATTGGCGGAAATATTAAAAAATAAGATCATGCTTCGGGGACTAGTAACAATTATAATTCTGACTCATTCATTGAGCGGACTCGCACAAATATTTGAAGGTAAAGTGACATACAAGCTGGAGATTAAGAATGCGGATCCAAACCTGCCGGACAGTGTTTTCAAAATGATGTATGCAGGAGCTCCCGAGACAACTCAGGTGTATTACTACAGGGACAACAATTACAAATCTGTGACCGAAGGACAACCCGTAAAATCATTTCAGATTTACGAGCCAGCGACAAATAGGACTTATGGATATACAGACCAAGCAACAGACATTGCATTTTGGAGTGAAGGAAGTAGCGTAACAACGATTGAGAAATTGGACGTTAAGGAAAGTATTATGGGAATTCCCTGCAGCGCAGTCTTAATGAAAACAGGGGACAGTCAAGTGACACTATACTTTAACGCCAAGTTTAAAGTTGACATTAAAAAAGTTAAGGAGGACAATTCCTGGGAGAAATATTTGCGAGAAGCCCGAGCAATTCCACTGAAATATATTATGAAAGGTGGGCCGGCCAAACATTATATAGTGTTGACAGCGATTGACGTAAAAGAAGAAAAATTAACGGCCGACTTTTTTAACCTGCCTAAATTTAAACAGACAATGAAGAGTCCGTTTTAATACTCGCCCTCGTTGGTGTTCTTCACCAACGAGTAACCCCTCATTGGCACAATCTCCTAATCAGTAGAAGGCATTGACTTGTGCCACTAATCCTGTAAATCCTAAAATCCTGTAAATCCTGATTCAGACAGACAGCAGTCTGCCCGTCTCCCAACACGCACCAATGACTATTGACCATTGACTGCGCTCTGTTTCCCAACACGCACCCCCGATTAACTAGTAACCATTAACTTCTAACTGTTTTTGGAGGTGTGGGGGAGAAGAACGAAATTTGTTAGGAGCGATAGAATGCGGATGTAAGTGAAATATGCGAAAGTTTCACAGTAAAATATGCGCATACCCTAATGTTGTGCGCAATCGGTCTTGATAGAGTAAACTTCGGAAATAAAACCTAAATGAAAAATTGCACAGCGATTTTACTAACACTAATTCTTGGGGCTTGCGGACAGAAATCAGAGCTTTCGGTTGAGAATGCCTCACGAGAATTTTGCGATTGTTTTAACTCTCAGACGACAGCGACAATTGACGAGCGACTTAACCCATGTTTACAAAAGATTGTCGACAAGAAAAATAACGAATTGAATGACTCTGGAATCCTTGACCCAGATTCGGTTAAAGTGAAAATTTCTAGGTTTAGCTTAGACATGTTGTTGGACATGACGCGTACCTGTGACAATTACTTCATCGCTACTAACGACATGTACGACAAAGGCTACTCAGCCGACACATCTGAGTTAAACAGAAATACAATCAAAGAATTGTCGATGAGAATTAAGACAGAAGTAAACGAGGACTCTGTTAAATCTTTGTTGCATAAAAAGGTCTTCAGACTTATTCAAGCAAGGGAATTTGATTTGGCTCTGCAAGACATCGACTCAATTAAATCATTGGACAGTACGGACTATGGCGCAAATCTCGCAAGAGCATACATTTTTAGTCAAACGGGACTCCACGATAAAGCTGTAACAGATATCGAACAAGCTATTGAACTTTCGGGGAATGAAAATCTTAAGTTGTACGCGGAGATAGCGAGACAGAAAAAGAGGGTTTCAAAAAAGTAGATGTATGAGACCCCACTGCCCAGCAACCAGTTATAGTAAATGAGACAAATTGGACTATTGACCCTATTGATTGTAACGTTTGTATGTCGTGGACAAGAAATAGTCACGATAAAAACTGAAGGTCAATCCATTGAAGAGTTTGTGCCTAAAAATTGGCAGATAATTCGAACTGCCCAAGGGGACCTTAACAAGGACAATGTGGAAGACGCTGCCTTAGTCATACAAGAAATGAATCCCAATAACATCAACGTAAGTAGCGAGTATCGTGATACTTTGGACAGCAATCCAAGAATTCTAATTGTTTTACTCAATGACACTGCAACCGATAAATTCAGATTAATAGGTGTTTCAAGAACCTTTATTCTTAGTCATCAGTCGCGGACAATGGAAGATCCATTTAAAGGAATAACTATTTCAAAAGGAATCCTCGAGATTGGGTTTTATTTCTGGTATAGCGCAGGTAGTTGGTTTATGACTACCTTGGAATACAAATTCAGATTTCAAAAAAATGAGTTAACCCTTATTGGAGCAGAGTTCGATCAAACAGATCGGGGGACGATGGAGCGAATTCAGAGAAGTTTTAACTTTTTAACAAAAAAGATGAGCGAGACAATATCTAACGAGGCAGTTGAAGATCAAAAAGCTTTGACAAAGTGGAAAAATCTCGACTTTAAGGAATTCAAGACCCTAAGAACTTTGACTAGACCGCTTCAGTGGACAATCTTACCCAATGTGGACATCTAATTGTTTTGGTAACTGGCAGCGCCCCCCTCTGGCACAATCTTCTAATCACTCGAAGCATTGACTTGTGCCACCAATCCTGTAAATCCTAAAATCCTGTAAATCCTGATTCAGACAATAAGACTTTTTTTGGTGGAGTGGGAGGGAAGAGCGAGATTTGTTTAGAGAAGAGCTAGCATAACAGAAATAGGCGCAGGTTTCACAGTAAAAGATGCACATAGACTAATGTTGCAAGCAATGGGCGGGCTCCGTGGACAGTACAGTTTTGATAAATAACATATTTATATGAAACTTCAATCAAAGATTCTAAAATTACCAATATTGATTATTCTTACTGTCATTAGTAATGAGTTAATCGGACAGCAAGAAATTAATCAAAATTGGAACGCCTTTGCTCAAAGTTTTGACATGACAAGCTATCAAGGTGGACAATTTAGATTTAAAGGTTTTGTGAAAGTGAAAGATCTTGCATTAAATTCTCATGCACAACTGTGGGCCAGAATTGATGCGGCAGACGGCACGGTTTTTTTTGACAATATGTATCAACGACCTATTGTAAGCACAGAGTGGAAGGAATACATAATTGAAGGACCAATTGCCAAGAATGCCATAAAATTAACACTGGGTGGTATTGGACAAGGGAATGGAAAATATTACTTCGACAATTTCACAGTTGAGATCAAAAATGAAGGCAGTGACTGGATAAAACTACCTGTTGCCAATTCAGGATTTGAGAATCAGACTTTTAAGAGCGACTGGAAATCTTACGATGTAAAGGGTTTTATGTTAAGCTTGACTTCTGAGAATGTATTGGAAGGTAACTCCTCATTGTTTCTTAATGCAGAAATAAACAAGTGACAAAAATGCCCACAGCTTGCAACAACATCCTTCTCGCAATAGCGCGGTGAGGTATTGATTTAAAGCTTTATCTTCGCTCCACGTTTTTGTTTCCCTGCGCGGGGCGGGCAGTGGGATATGACGCGGCTTCGAAAAAGCACCACTGCAGAAGCACAACCGTTGGCGGTAATAATAATTATGGGACAATTCTACGGATTAGCGGCAGAGTTTGGAAAGGACAAAGAAAGCTGCGAGAAATTCATTGACTTTTTTAACAATCGGACGATAAGAACTAATAGGGGCGAATATCCTCTAACAAATTCTTTTGGACCATTAGAATCAAATTTTTGGTCTTGGACTGTTCCGCTGAACTTACCGTCAGGGTACATTCATGCACAGGAAGACCTATTGACATTGACGTTAATTGGAGAAGAACTATTGAGACTTATTAAGTCAGTTCCTATTTTTAGATACTGTATTCTTGGAATAGACGTAGATGGGTATTTAACAGAAAAAGAATTGTTTCAAGACCCAGACTTTATTGACAAAATAAATGGATTCATTATTAGAGAGGACCTATATAACGAACTTGGACGACCTGGAACATTCACTGAATTCATTCCAGGATTTGTTTGGAAGGAATATCAGGGAGAAAAGGTTGGAGCGTAATTATTACTACCCACTTATCCAAAAACACAATCGTGATTAAACACTGCACCGCACCCCTCCTTGGCAAGGAGGGGTGCCCGCAGGGCGGGGTGGTCACACATAAATCTTCTAATCACTAGAACCATTGACTTTTGCCACTAATCCTGTAAATCCTAAAATCCTGTAAATCCTGATTCAGACGATGAGCAGTCTGCCCGCCTGCCAACACGAACCAATGACTATTGACCATTGACTGCGCTCTGTCTCCCAACACGCACCCCCGATTAACTATTAACTGTTAACTCCTAACTGCTTTTGGAGGTGTGGCCGGGAAGAACGAAATTTGGTGAACAAAGAACAACAGATATAACAGGAATAGGCGCGAGGGACAAAATATGCGCATCTTCTAATGTAACGGCAAGCCGTGACCAAATGAGAAAGAGATTGATAACATCGATTCCATTAGTTCTAGTGACAGTCTTCTTTTCATGTTATAGATACGAAATGGCTAAAGAAAACAGAGAACCGATGGTTCATTTTGTAAACGGAACCAACGGTGCGCTCACGGTAAGAGCATTGCCGTATACGGGAAGTATTTTTGAAGGAAACTGGTTCAATGTACCAATTGACAAAATAGATTTTAGTTACCCAATTACCGCACATAGAACAAATTTCCCTGACAGCACTTTCTTGAATCTCAAGCTAAACCGCCCAAATCAAGACACCGTGATAATTATCGGAGAGAAAGATTTCTTGAAAGAGATCATTGTGTACACCGACAATTTTCCTGATACTTCTGGAAACGCTATTTATTATCACTACGAAACCAACTACGACAAGATTAGCTATCAAAAGATATTGGATATGAGTGGAAATCTGGCCTCTGAACGATTATTGATTCCGAAGTATTTTGTTAAAGGGCAAAGGGCAACTTTGAACTACGCATTAGTTCCAGTTGGAATAACGCGAATTTATCACAATGGAACAGTTCATCTTGACACCATCAAATTCAACGGAATCGAGAACTTGCCAGTACGTTTCAAAGACAACACTAAGCGATAAGGTCAGGCAGACGGGCCCAACAAAGTAGATGACTATTATAATAATCATATTGATCCTTGTGACTTCGTGGATAATTTACTTACAACTTAAAAGTAAAATTCAAAACAGAAGAGCCATTGGACAAAGAGTCGTTCTTAAATATGCAGACCAAAACGCGACCATTGAAAAGGAGTTACCGAGGACTGGACTAATTAAGAGAAAAATAAAAATCGAAAAGACGGACGACAATTTTCTCGTTAAACTAGACAGACCGATTAACTACGACAACTACGACTTTGACGAAATTGTAATTAGGCACAGACACGTTGGACATTATATCGGGTCGACAAATGAGGTAGATGTTCATTTATTGCTTCCGAGAGTTAAGTTCGTAAAGGACAAGTACCAACTTGACGACTTTAGTCACGTGGCATGGTTGACATTGAAGACCGAGTAGCCGCCACTATACAAAACAACATGCGCTATGTATATAGGTAGATACCTTGGGAAGCAAATCTCTTTTGAAACGATAAGCAATCTGCCAGTCTGCCAACACGAACCAATGACTATTGACCATTGACTGCGCTCTGTCTCCCAACACGCACCCCCGATTAACTATTAACCATTAACTTCTAACTGTTTTTGGAGGAGTGGGAGGGAATTGTGAAATTTATGTGATAAGGAGATTCTTGTGGCATATATACACCAGGAATTGGGTGTATATGTGCCATACAGTGTATTAATACAATAGTTGGCGGTTATTTGCGGACAGAGTAGTACTTCGATTTAACAGAATGAGAATTTTAGTATTCATAGTTTTACTAACACCGTTGGTTTCTTATGGACAATATAAACTGACAGGTATAGTACGTGACTCTGTTACCCGAGAGACAATGCCTGGCGTCAATGTCATAATAGAAAATCAAAACAAAGGGACGGTTACAAACGCAAAGGGTGAATTTGAAATTGAATCAAAAACAGAAAGTGCTCGGGTGACATTCTCGTTCATTGGGTTTAATACAGTTACTCTGACAATTCGGGCTTCTGTAAGCGTATCAATTGAATTAACCTATGACAAACAATTACTGGAGGAGAACCCTAACCACCATGTTAAGGCCAATTTAGAATTAGGATACTTTGGCGACAGAGAATACGCACCCTACGGAGCAATTTTGAATTTTTCAATACAATCAATTGGACAAAAATCTATTGGACTAACCTCAAGTTTAAAGTATTGGGAACACCAAAAGAACTCTGGTCTTGATTTTTCAATTTATAAAGATCTAGGTATTCCTTTTTTGCCCAACATACTTTTGAGTTACAAATCACTAGACTATGCATACAATAAATTCGGGCTAAAACAAGTACGCGGACTTGTATCTTATAAACTCCCGAGATTTTTTGCAATTGATTTTGGAGGTGCGTACAACGACTTAACGAGATTAAATCAACTTGAGATTTTGACAAATGAACAGCACTTTAACGGAATCATCGGACTGACAAAGATTTTTAGTTATGACTCATTTTTAAAGAACTGGGGACTTTATTCAACTCTTAGTTATAATCCCAATTGGACATATTATGAACTGGGGACTTATAAGGAATTTTATATAAAGAAATTTACATCATTCGTGTTCATGGCTAAGTATTACAACTATGGGACATTTGACGGCATTCTATTTTCTATTAGGTTTAATATATTCGACACGAGATATTATTGTTGTCACTCGTGGGCAGTGTACTCGGACGACATTAACGCATTAAAATAAAAGTGCGAGTGCAAACAACCGCCAACAAAATGCTTTGCGCAATGGTGGGGTTCAGTGTAGGTTGCAAATGTTATCTTCGTACAACGTTTGCCCACGCGGACAGTGGCGGCTGCGAAACCGCACCACAGCGCAAACACAAACGCGTGTGTCTTGAACAAAGTCCAGTTGTAAGGACGATGATGCTGTTCAAGAGATGGAAGGCTTCTCAATTAGATTACCCTCGTGTGGAAGTCGAGCGAACCGAACTGGCCAACGAATAATTTAAGATAGAAGAAAAGGACTTCCGCAGACGCCTATCAGAAGGAGTTTGCAAATCACCTTATGCTGCTGAAAGAGGAAATACTTTTGGTGGTGAACGATAAGGAAAAGCGGGAACGAAGATTCCCGAAGATGCGTGTTGAAGAGTTGAATAGAGTGAATTCGCGACTGACGCCTCGTCATGTTAAAGAAGCGATGGTGAAAGCAGGTGTTTACGTTTACATTTGTTAAGAGTGCCACGGGCGATCTGATTTCTGGTGGCATACCATCCGGGGTAAAGCGAGCAAGACTTCAACACAGGCTTTTGTATGGAACAAGAGAAGTTGCTATCGTATCGGTGAGCGCAGAGCGCCATTGATCGTGTAGGGATAACACGAGATAGCAGTGACGGACTAAGTTGTAGTAGTGATGAAGTTGTCGAAAGATAATGGAGCGAAGGACTTAGCCTGTTTAGTTTTATAATTATTGACAACCAATTAATTTGGGATGATTGACTATTATGAGACGAGATCACAACCAATTACCAGAGTCATGGTATGGCAGGCCTATCAGAAGGTGAAGTCAAACAAAGGAAGTTCAGGCATAGACAACATGGATTGGGCAACGTTAGAACGTAATCTCAAGCCGCTGTTGTACAAATTGTGGAACAGACTGAGTTCAGGCAGCTATTTTCCAGAGGCAGTAAAAGAAGTAGCGATTAAGAAGAAGTCAGGTGGAGTGCGCAAATTAGGAATCCCCACCATTTTAGACCGCATCGCACAAGAAGTGGTGAAGACACATCTTGAGCGATTGGTAGAGCCACATTTTCATGCAAGTTCGTATGGCTATCGTCCGAGAAGAAATTGTCATCAAGCAGTAGAGAGAGCAACAGATCATGTTTTCACACATGCGTGGGTGATTGATTTAGATATCAAAAGTTTCTTTGATACGATAGACCATGAATTACTAATGAAAGCTGTTCGACACTATTGCAGCGATAGGTGGGTGCTACTGTATGTAAGTCGTTGGCTTGAAGCAGGTATTATTGGACAGGACGGTATTTATGTTGATCGTAAGAGTGGTACACCACAGGGCGGAGTGATAAGTCCACTGTTGGCAAATATGTTTTTACATATCGCTTTTGATAAGTGGATGGAGCGCGAACATCCGAGGAAACCATTTGAACGATATGCAGATGATATTGTAATTCACTGCAAGACAGAACGCCAGTCGATCTATTTGCTCAGAGAGATAGAGCAACGATTAGCAAATTGCAAACTCAGCGTACAGAAAGAGAAGACGAAGATCGTAAACCTAAGAGGGACATCGGAAAGGAAATATAAGAGGAGTTTTGATTTCTTAGGATTTACGATCGAGCCACATTGGTTCAGAACCAAGCGAGGCTGCCAGCTATTGCCGCGTTCGGTTATCAGTAAGAAATCGGTTAGCAGTATATTGGAAAAGTTCAAGAGCATCCACAAGAAGCGAAAGAGCATTGAGGAACTAGCGAAGGAACTGAATCCAATTATACAGGGTGTGATCAACTACTATTGTAAATTTTGGAGTTATCACACTCACCACTTATGGTATCAACTGAACCAGCGACTGAAGAAATGGGTGAGGTGGGAGAAGGGGTTGTACAAGCTGGCAGGTGTAAGATGGCTCAAACAGAAGTACGCAGAAAGGCCGAACTTATTCGCACACTGGAAGTTGGTATATCCATAATGTAGAAATACATTTGTGATTAAACAGGAAGAGCCGTATGAAGGGAGACTTTCACGTACGGTTCCGTGAGAACCTAAGGGTGAGACTCCCTTGGGTGACTCGACTGTGGG
>JACPVX010000083.1 GCA_016191555.1 Bacteroidota bacterium | reverse complement strand
GCTCAAATCTAAACCGGATTGCGTATTTGATTACAGCTATTGTAAATAAGGTGTGAAGGGGAAGGAAGATGGATACACCCGAATTGCATATGTTAGCTAAAATTTAAAACTGGACTTTTTAAAGTTTAAAACTGGACTTTTGTCAGATCCTCCGCTTTAACCTGATGTTCTCCAACGAGTCGTCCTCGACACCAGAATCGGATCTTGGCCATCCTGGTTGAAAGATCAAAACTGATTCTCAGTTCCACTTCATCGTGGGGAGAGACACCCGAAAGACTGAACTTGAGCGAATTCCATGAGACCTTTCGGTAGGAGTCCACGACCCTTTTAATCCGGTAGCAGAAAATATCCTCCATGGTCTCATACGGTTTTCGAATCTGGAACTTCCGAAAGAGACTCCTCTTCTCTTTTAACGCTTTCTCATAACGAACAATCGGGATTTCTTTCGTTGTCGAATGGATCCTCCGATTGTTATAGCGATAGAGTTCTTCATAGAGGACTTCCCGTGCCTGACTGATATTGGTGATGCCTTCCCGCACACAGGTTCGTACCAGATGATCCTGGAGCCACTGATAGGGTCTCTCGACTTTGCCCTTTGCTGCAGGGCTCAAGGCGTGAGTTACCTCAATGTTTAAGTCCTTTAAAACCTCCTTCCACTGTACAACGGCTTCTTCTTCTCCAACGTGGTTCTTTTGCCAAACCGTATCCCGTCTCTCCACAAACCGGAAGATAGAATGATTATCAACATAATACTTCAGTGGACAACCGAAGTTTGTGACAACCGTCTTGGCGGCAACAATATGGACCCATGAGGTTTCCTTCTCCCACAAATCACCGTACAAAATCCTCCGACTGTGGTCGTCAATTGTGGTGATGAGATACCATTTGATTCCGGCAAGAGGAGACCAGAGATGATGCGAGGTGTCATGTTGTACCAGTTCACCGATATAATTTGTCAGAACCTCCCGGTCATGACTCTTCCTGTATCTCTTCTCGTGATAAAACCCCTTTTTTTTGCCCTGCTGATTATCGTTGGCAAAGATACATAGACCTTGTGCTTGGTCTCCAGAATTTCACGAACATAACTGTAGTTGTAGCGTCTTACCGGATTGTCCTTGTCTTGGATAATGGCGGTCTCTTTTTGCAGTTCACTCACAATCTTCTCTTCCCATTTTTTGTTTATCTGACGAGGAGAACATTTCCTCTGATACTCCAACGAGAAATCATCGGGAGATTCCCTATAGACCTTAAGCAAAGCAAAAAACCGACTCTTTCCAAGTCCCAGTAGCGCTTTGGACTGTTTGATGCCGATCTCACAAGATAAATATCTCTCGAAAACCTCTACCACTTCCTCTTTCTTGAACTTTTTATGTAATTGTTTCATGTCAATTCCTCCTTTCCTTAACTCTGCAAGAGAAAAAAAGAAAAGTCCACTTTTAAATCTTAAATAGTCCAGTTTTAATTTTTAAATGACAAAAGCCCGACAATCCTTGACAGGCCATTAAAAATCTGGTAGAAAAACATCTCTTTCAATTTATTTAAAATTGTGTGAAAATTATTTTTCGGAGGCGCAATGGCTCAACCGGCAAAAAAAACATGGCGTATAGAGATAAGCGAAAAACTTTGCAAGGGCTGCGGGATATGCGCGGAT
>JACPVX010000069.1 GCA_016191555.1 Bacteroidota bacterium | reverse complement strand
GGGCGGATCCGTGTATGGACAAGCAAGGCAACGCCCAAGGCTGGGGCGACCCCGCGAAATGGGACAATGTCAAGCGCCTGTTCGGTGACATGGACAAGGAAGGCACGCTGATTGTGTTCGACGCCATTCCTCTCGAAGCGCCAATGCTGAAGGTGGATATTATGAATCCGCACTATGGCGAGTATTATGAAAACTCCATTGTCCCAAAGAGGTTTAATAGAAAAAATGTAATGCTATTTGTCTAAGATTTCCTGTATCATTTTGTATTTTCTTTTAATTGTTAGTCCTCGGTGTGAGTTTAGTAATTGCTTCAATTTCGGGATGGGGCACCGCCTATCGGCTGAAGTATCCGTCAATTGAATTCGTTGTATTGGGTATTTTAAGTTCGGGATATTTCTGGCACGTAAACAGGTAAGGCAAGTTTGTTTTAAGACTTCGATAGGCCGATCTTATTTTTTTATGAGTATGTTGCCAATGTACGCCGTCTTTATCACTCGTCCTTTCTTGTAAAAACGTGTGCCATTTTTGATGCCACAAATCCAGTAATTCACCGAATGTTTTTTCGGTCGCAGTTTTTAAATTGAGGGCGATTGCCTTTCGTTCTTTTCCCACTTCAAGTTTGGGTCTTAAGGTTAGGTACCGCCGCATAATGGCCACTTGGTGGAACTGGCACATCTGCACTGGAACATCATTAAAAACCCCTGAAACACCCCGTCTTCCGTCAATAACCGCCGCCTCAATGACATAGCCTTTCCCTTCTAGTTCTTGTCGGCCTTTCAAATATTCTGCAGGAGATTCAGTAACGACTTCGTGAAAATGGAGGTTCTTTCTCATCTTTGGACAGCGAATAACAAGAACCCCATAACCTCGCCCCCAATACGTCGTATCCGCAATGGCTATCACTTTCTGTGGTTCACGCTGTATTCCACTGGGCTGTACCTAATCAAGTTGCTTTTGTACCCACCGGATACTCCGCTTATGTTTCGTGGCAAGTTGTTTTAAAGTCTGTTTGTGCCAGACCTATTCTTTCCAGAGCTTTATTCTGAACTTTGTTCTATCGGTAGGTGGAATGAATTGCCGATTGCAATACAAACATAAAAATCGTTGCCGACCACGCACTTTCCCATACTTTTTAACGTGTGATGAGGAACACTTTGGACACTTTTTTTGTATTCATTCTCAAAAAATAGCAGACGGTAGGCAGTGGTTCATCCTGTTCACCCAGTCTTTACTAATCAAAATCAACTTTTCAGCATTACATTTTTTCCATTAACCCATTTTTTCCATTAACCCGAATTTTTGCTATTTTCCTTGACTTGACTGAGAAGGGCATGATAGGTTTCCCTCAGTGTGTTGGGACATTCTGGAGGATCAATGGTGACTGAAAAATATCGTGTTTTAGTAGGCCCTGAGGCTTATTTTTGCCCTTCTGCTGCGAGAATGGGGATTTCGCTCCCCGAGCCTGGCGAGGGGCATATCGAGGGTAGAATTGTCTCAGAGGAGGAAGCGATGGAGGTTGCGGCCCGAAAGTTCCTAGAGGCAAAAAATCCTACCATTCATCCTGGGCCGCTGGTTC
>JACPVX010000068.1 GCA_016191555.1 Bacteroidota bacterium | reverse complement strand
TCCTTCATCACCGCAGTGACGATCATTTCCACATTCTGACCGTTGGTAGCCTGATGCGAAACCGTGACGGTTTTGTTGATAGGATCTTCGTTTCCGAATAACTCCTTGGCAGAAGATTCCGTCAAAATCATCGAATTGATTTCTTTGAGCGGATTCGTAGCCGCGCCCTTGATGATAGGACAATAAACGATGTCGGTAATTGTTGATTCCGCCCAAATAATATCTTCAGTTAAAATGATGCGGTCTTTGGGTGCGTAGCCGATGCTGGTCGGCATGCCCCACGATGCATAGCTGGTGATGCCTTTGATTCCGGTATAGTTCGATTGAATAAAATTATCCCAGCCTGCCGGTGCATACGGTGCGGCTTCCGAGTTGCCATTGGGAAACTGCACTTTGTATCCCATGCGATACGTGTTCGCAGCATAGGGATGCATGGTATCGAAGGTGAGTTCGTCTTTAACATACAGAAGAATAAACAGAGCTGCGGCCAAACCCAACGCTAATCCAAACAAGTTCACCACTGCATAGCCACGCTGACGCACCAGATTGCGAAACGACAACAAGAAGTAATTAAAGATCATAAACGAGGGTTTGGTTAGTGATGAGTAGTACGCCAAGTTAGTTGGATGGTTACTGACGATTACAGAACCGTGACAATTATTTACATCTTTTTGAGAATACCTGTTTACCGATTAAACCCTTAAATCACCACTATTTCCATTTATTGAAGGTTCCGTTGCATCTATTTGCGAATCGTTTTATACCTTTACCACCACAGACGGACATGTTGAAGCGCTCTCTCTCTATTTTATTTCTGTTGGTTTACATCAATTCGTTTACCGAATTGCATGAAGCCTTGCGCCTTCCTATTTTGTTAGAACATTTTTCGGAGCACAAAAAACTAGCACAAGACATTTCATTCTGGGAGTTTTTAGAAATGCATTACAAAACCGATGTAGCACACGATGAACACGACAATGAATTGCCATTTAAAGTCGCGGGTCATTGTTTCAGCGCGCATTCTGCTACTGAGCCCGATGTAAAAATCGCTGTGGCACAACTCACACCGATCATTCTATCGCAACCTTCTTTTCATTACAAAGAATCTTCTTTCAACTCACCGCTGATCGCCATCTTTCAGCCGCCCAAAGCCTGTTAATCATAACGTAAGTTAGTTCTACTTACCGGTTCAAAATTCAGCCTGCTTTACAAAAGCAGTTGCCATTTATTTCATTTTTCAACAAATACGACATGCTTAGTCGCATCATTTCATTTTCTGTCAAGAATAAGATTATCATTTCTATTCTTACACTTTGTCTAATAATCTGGGGCAGTTATTCGCTCACGCAATTGCCCATCGATGCGGTGCCTGACATCACCAACAATCAGGTGCAGGTGCTTACCGTTTCACCATCTCTGGCCGCTCCCGAGGTAGAGCGACTCGTTACGTTTCCGGTTGAGCAAACGATGGCCACTATTCCCAACATCACCGAAATGCGATCCTTCTCGCGCTTCGGGCTTTCAGTTGTGACCATTGTATTCACAGACAACACAGATGTGTATTGGGCTCGTCAGCAAGTAAACGAAAGACTCACCTCTGCTAAAAGTGCTATCCCGGCCGGAGCCGGAAATCCGGAGTTGGCTCCGCTATCTACCGGCTTGAGTGAAATTTATCAGTACATCTTAAAACCGAAAAAAGGATTCGAATCAAAATACAATCCTACCGAACTGCGAACCATTCAAGATTGGATTGTGCGTAGGCAATTGCTCGGGACCGCAGGCGTAGCCGATGTCAGCAGCTTTGGTGGGCATGTAAAGCAATATGAAATTGCGCTCGATGCTGAAAAACTTCGCAGCATGAATGTAAGTGTAAGCGAAATCTTCACGGCACTCGAAAAAAACAATCAGAACACCGGTGGCGCGTACATCGATAAAAAACCGTATGCCTACTTCATTCGCAGTGAAGGTTTGGTAGAAAGCCTTGCCGATATTGAAAAAATCGTAGTTAAGAATTTAGACAACGGATTACCCGTGCTCATCAGCCATGTTGCCACGGTGCAATTTGGTCACGCCATGCGTTATGGAGCCATGACCTACAATGATCAGGGCGAGGTAGTCGGAGCGTTGGTGCTAATGTTGAAAGGCGAGAATTCTTCATTCGTAATTAAAAAAGTAAAAGAACGCATCGAGCAAATCAAAAAAACTCTACCCGAAGGCGTCACGATCGAACCATTTTTGGATCGCACCAAATTGGTGAACAATGCCATTAGCACTGTTACTAAAAACCTGGCTGAAGGTGCATTGATTGTCGTGTTCGTGTTGGTGCTGATGCTGGGCAATTTTCGAGCAGGACTTGTAGTAGCATCGGTCATTCCCTTGGCGATGTTGTTTGCCATCAGCTTGATGAATTTATTTGGCGTGTCCGGTAACTTAATGAGTTTGGGTGCTATCGACTTCGGATTGATTGTGGATGGCGCGGTGATCATTGTAGAAGCCACGCTGCATCACTTAGCAAAAATGCAAAGTGGCATTCGACTTACGCAGCAGCAAATGGACGAAGAAGTGAATCACTCCGCTAACAGTATGATGCACTCCGCTGCATTCGGACAGATCATTATCTTAATTGTTTATTTGCCCATTCTATCACTCGTTGGTATTGAGGGAAAAATGTTTGGGCCTATGGCGCAGACAGTGGCATTTGCCATCATTGGAGCGATGGTGCTATCACTTACCTACGTGCCAATGGTTTCTTCGCTTTTCCTCAGTAAGAAAACCAATCACAAACAAAACATCTCCGATCGCTTAATCGCGTTTTTCCATCGCAGCTATCGTCCAGTCATTCAATTTGCTTTACGCAGACGACTGATCATCGTGATTAGTTCCGTTGTGTTTTTTCTCGCTAGTCTTTTCCTGTTCTTACAACTGGGTGGCGAGTTTATACCTACACTGGACGAGGGAGACTTTGCTGTAGAAACAAGATTGCTCACCGGCAGTTCGCTTTCGCAGATGATTGAGACTACCCAAAAAAGTTCGCTTGTGTTACTCGACCATTTTCCCGAGGTGAAAGAAGTAATTGGTAAAATCGGAACATCTGAGATTCCAACTGACCCGATGCCCATTGAAGCCAGCGATTTGATTATTGTTTTAAAGGACAAAAGCGAATGGACCAGCGCAGAAACACGCGATGAGTTGGCCGAAAAAATGTCGAAGAAGCTGGAAGAAAAAATGCCGGGTGTGCTTTACGGATTTCAGCAACCCATTCAAATGCGCTTTAACGAATTGATGACGGGCGCTCGACAAGATGTGGTCATAAAAATTTATGGAGAAGATCTTCAGCTGCTCGAACGCTATGCCGATCAAATCGGAAAAATTGCAGGGCAAGTAGATGGTGCTGCGGACATTTACATTGAGCCCATGGGTGGGCTTCCACAATATGTAATCAAATTTGATCGCAACCGAATTGCGCAGTATGGCTTAAGCACCGATGATGTGAACCGAGTGATTCGGAGTAGTTTTTCCGGTGAAGGAGCCGGCTGGGTTTACGAAAAAGAAAAACGATTTGAGTTAGTCATTCGCCTCGATGAAAAGAAAAGAAAATCGATGGACGATATACGAGGCTTGTATATCACGGCCAGCAATGGACAACAAGTGCGCCTGGAAGAACTCGCTTCGGTTCAGTTAATAACAGGTCTCAACCAAATTCAACGCGATGATGCCAAGCGCAGAATTGCCGTGGGCTTTAACATTCGTGGCCGAGATGTGCAGAGCATCGTGAAAGAAATCGATCAAAAAATTCAGAAGGAAATTAAATTTGAACCGGGCTACTTCACTACGTATGGAGGTTCATTCAAAAATCTGGAAGAAGCCAAGCAGCGCTTGATGGTAGCAGTACCTTTGGCATTGGCTCTCATCTTTGTATTGCTCTACTTCACCTTTCATTCCTTCAAGCATGGTCTTCTGATTTTTACAGCTATTCCGCTGTCAGCTATTGGTGGAGTTTTCGCCCTTTGGTTGCGCGATATGCCATTTAGTATTTCGGCTGGTGTCGGCTTCATTGCATTGTTTGGGGTAGCCGTATTGAATGGCATTGTATTGATTGCCGAATTCAACCGACTGAAAAAAGACGAAAGCAAATTGATTTCTGAAATTGTAAAGGAGGGAACCGAAACGCGCCTACGGCCTGTACTAATGACGGCACTTGTGGCTTCACTGGGTTTTTTGCCGATGGCTCTCTCCAACGGTTCGGGTGCAGAAGTGCAACGGCCGCTCGCAACCGTAGTGATTGGCGGATTAATAACCGCTACGCTGCTCACACTGGTCGTGCTTCCGGTGCTCTACACTTACTTTGAAAAAGACAAACCTTCTTATGAATAATATGAACTTAAAAATTTTTAGGATCCTGCTGATTTGTTTTTCGGTCAGTACTTTTTTTGTGAATGCGCAAACGCTATCGCAACAACAGGCAGTGCAGATTGCTTTAGAAAAAAATCAATCCGTAAAAGCGGCTGAGTATTCCATCGACTACTACCGTCAATTAAAAAAGACGGGTACCGATATTGGTAAACTGAATGTGATGTGGATGCATGGGCAATACAACTCCCTTCAGCAAGATGATAACTACACGTTTACACAAACTATTCCGTTTCCAACTACTTTAATCAATCAGGTGAAGTTGGGAAAGGAGCACGTTGCAGGAAGTCAGAAGAATTTGTTGGTAGTACAAAATGAAATTGCCTATCAGGTAAAGTTTACCTATGAGCAATTGTTGTATTTCGATGCGCTCCACCAACTACTCCAATCGCAAGACAGTTTGTTTCAAGATTTTAGTCGTGCAGCCGCTGTGCGCTTCAAAACGGGTGAAAGCAATCTACTGGAAAAAACCACAGCCGAGAGTCAACTGCTGGAAGTGAAAAACCAATTGCGGATCAATGAAACCGATATGGAGATTGCGGCCACTCGCTTGCAAGCATTGCTCAAAGCAGAGCAGCCAATGTATCATTCCGAAAAATTAATCAAGCGGTCGTTGATCGATTCCTCCAATTGGATTACAAATCCACAACTAAGCTACCTGAAACAACAAGTGAACGTGAGCAAACAAGCCAAGCGTGTAGAAAACGATAAGCTTCTACCTGATTTCACGGTTGGCTTTTTCACACAAAGCCTTACCGGAATTCAAAACATCAACGGTCAAGATGTTTTCTTTCCCTCCAGCAAAAGCTTTACAGGATTACAATTGGGGTTGAGTATTCCTTTGTGGGTGGCTCCGCAATTGGCACGTGCCAAATCAGCCGGTATACAAGAAGAAATCGTTCGCAGTGAAACCGAACAATTTGAAACAAATTTGAAAAGCAATTTCGCGCAAGCGCAAAAAGAGTTGGCTAAAAATGAGGCGAGTTTACTTTATTACGAGAGCAGCGCATTACAAAATGCCAACCTGATCATTACACAATCAGGCAAAGCGTATAAGGCCGGTGAAATCGGTTATGTAGAATATCTTCAATCTCTCAAAAGCGCGATCAGCATCAAAAGCAACTACTTGTTGTCGCTCACACAATACAATCAGTCTGTCTTAAAAATTGAATACTTACTCGGTAAATTTTAATCGCACGATCATGAATTTAATAACAAAACTTAGTCTCTTCCTTTTCATCGCATTGGTGGGTTGCTCTTCTTCTGATAAGCCCGCTGTTGATGCACCAACTCACGAAGGCAATGTGGTAACGCTATCAACAGAGCAATTCAAATTATTGGATATAAAATTGGGCTCACCTGAAAAAAAGATCATGAGTGGTGTGATCAACGCCAATGGAATGCTCGATGTGCCTCCACAAAATATGGTCACCATCTCCGCACCACTAGGCGGATTTGTAAAGTCCACCGACATTTTACAAGGCATGCGCGTAAAGAAAGGACAAACCATAGTGGTGATGGAACACCCAGACTACATTCAGTTACAAGAAGATTATCTGCTCAACAAAAATCAATTGGAGTTTTTGGAGTTGGAGTACAATCGTCAGCAAGAGTTAGTGAAAGAAAATGTAAGTGCGGCCAAAAGTTTGCAGTTGGCGAAGTCTAATTATCTAAGCACCAAAGCCAAAGTACAAGGCATGAGTGCCAAATTGAAATTGATTGGAATTAACTCGGCTAATTTAGAAGCAGGAGATATTAAAAACACCATCACGATTGCGTCTCCTATTTCCGGTTTTGTTACGCAAGTCAACGTCAATGTCGGCATGCATGTAAATCCTACCGATATTCTGTTTAAGATTGTCGACACCGAACATCTGCATGCAGAGGCCATGGTGTTTGAAAAAGATTTGCCCAATTTAAAAATTGGTCAACGCGTGCGGGTGATGCTTTCGAATGAAAGTTCCGAACGAATGGCTACGGTATTTTTGGTTGGTAAAGAAATTTCTCCCGATCGCACCGTGCGGGTGCATTGCCATCTGGAAAAAGAAGATCAAAGTTTAATTCCAGGCTTGTACTTCAAAGCACTGATTGAAACCGAAGCGAGCGAGCATCTTGTTTTACCTTCGGGAGCGGTGGTAGCTTATAACAATCAACATTTTGTTTTTGTAGAGAAAGGTTCACTTCACTATGAGATGGTAGAAGTACAAGTGGGCAAATCGCAAAACGACTTTACAGAAGTGATCTTGCCTGCCGAGTTAGCGCAATCAAAAATGGTCATCAACGGCACGTATTCCTTGCTGAGCATCTTAAAAAACACCGAAGAATAATGCGTACATTTTCCGGCAGATATGGATCAGTCGTACTGGATTTATGCGCTGGGTTTTTTCGCTCAAGGTTTGTTTGGGGCGCGCTCGGTGGTACAATGGATTTTATCCGAACGAGCCGGGCGCGTACTATCACCAACCATTTTTTGGGTACTGAGTTTGTGTGGCTCTTTTCTTTTTTTACTCTACGGGCTCATCCGTCATGATGCCGTAATTCTTCTCGGGCAAGGCATATCGTTTTACATCTACATTCGCAACCTGCAACTAAAAGGTGCCTGGATAAAAATTCCGAAAGCAGTACAATGGTTGCTTTACCTGGTTCCTCCCGGCATTGCCTTCACAGCTGTTCAGCTCCAATTAGATTTTTCGTTGGGCGAGGGCACTTGGTTTTTATTAGTGATCGGCATCAGCGGGCAATTGCTACTCAACTGCCGCTATCTCTACCAATGGTATTTTTCTGAAAAAGCTAAGCAATCGTTATTACCACTCGGCTTTTGGGTGATCAGCGCATTTGCGTCTGTTTTGGTGGTGATTTATTCCGTGTTCCGAAGAGAACCTGTGCTGCTGGTAGCACAATCACTTGGGCTGGTAGTGTATCTGCGCAATATTTGGATTTACCGCAAACAAGCCCAGCTATCAAATTCGTAATTTTAGGCAATTACCTTACTTCCCTATTGCCGCCTAGCTAATATGGGCTATTTTTGAGGTTTCGTTGGCATGCAAATCCTAAACTCTATCCTTGCCTGGGTCATGAAAAAGCGTATCCACCAAATGGAGCTTTTCATGAAATACCCCTATGAAGTGCAAGACGAAGTATTGAAGAAGCTAATCGGAGCCGGGCGCTACACCGAGTTCGGTCAAAAGTATGCCTTCGAAGACCTAGTCAACTACGAAGATTTTAAAAAACGCATCCCTGTTCATACCTACGAGCAACTCTTTCCTTACATCGAAAGGCTGATGCGGGGCGAACAAAACATTTTGTGGCCATCAGAAGTAAAATGGTTTGCCAAATCCAGCGGCACTACCAACGCGCGGAGCAAATTCATCCCGGTAACATCAGAAGCGCTAGAGGATTGTCACTTCAAAGGGGGAAAGGATTTATATTCCATTTTCATCAACAATTATCCGGATACCAAAATATTCTCGGGCAAAGGACTAGGTGTTGGTGGCAGTTATCGTGTGAACGAATATGATCCTACTTCTTCTTCGCACTATGGTGATGTATCGGCAGTGATCATGCAAAACCTGCCTCCATGGGCGGAGTTTATCCGCACACCAAGCTTGGAAGTGGCATTGATGGATAATTGGGAAGAGAAAATTGAAAAGCTGGCGCGCGAAACCGCTCGCGTGGATGTTACTCAGATTGCCGGTGTGCCTACGTGGACGGTGCTTTTGTTACAACACATTGTTGAGTTAGAAAAGAAAAATTCAATTTTAGAAGTGTGGCCCAATCTGGAAGTTTTCTTTCATGGGGCCGTTGCGTTCAAACCTTACAAAAATCTTTTCAAGTCGCTGATACCAAGCGATCGCATGAAGTATTGGGAAACCTATAATGCCAGCGAAGGATTTTTCGGTATTCAGGATCAAAAAGATTCGGAAGACTTATTGCTGATGTTAGACTATGGAGTATTCTACGAATTTATTCCCATGGAGGAATTGGACAAAGAATATCCCGATGCCATTGCGTTGCAAGATGTAGAGTTAGGAAAAAACTACGCGATGGTGATTACCACTAATGCCGGTTTATGGCGATATAATATTGGTGATACAATTAAGTTCACTAGCAAATCGCCTTACCGCATTCGCATCTCTGGTCGCACCAAACATTTTATCAATGCCTTTGGCGAAGAGGTGATTATTGAAAATGCAGAAACAGCCATCACCGCTGCCTGCGAACAAACCGGGGCTGTGATTGATAATTTCACTGCGGCTCCTATCTATCTGGAAAAATCCAAACGTGGCGGCCATGAGTGGATCATCGAATTTAAAATTCAGCCTTCGGATTTGTCTAAATTCTCGGATGTATTGGATACCACTTTGCGAAAAGTGAATTCGGATTACGATGCCAAGCGTGCGCACGATATTGCATTGGTAGCTCCGATCGTTCAAAGCGTTGCCAACGGCACATTCTATAATTGGATGAAGCGCAGAGGCAAACTGGGAGGACAAAACAAGGTGCCCCGCCTAAGCAACACCCGCGAGTTTATTGATGAGATTCTGGCGATGATTGCCGAGAAGTAAAATTGATTTCAATAGATCAGTAATTTGTTTCCTGTACTGACAATTCTGTAAGACAAGTAATCTTTACCATGGGGCCTACCATACAAATACTAGCGCCTTCTACTTGTTCATAACTTATCTTTACTCGCTTTCCATCCACAAATTGAAAGTTATAGAGTGGATCGTTCGTCACCTCAGGCGATAATGGCATCGTACCGCAATACATGAGGATTTGTGGTTCTAGTTTTTTGCCATCATTCAACTCAAAAACATAACCACATCCATCTAACCCGGTAAGGTCACGAACGGTTGCTTCAACAGAGCAATTCGAAGTGGTAATTTTTTCTTTGGAGCAAGCCGAAACAATTACCAATATCAATACCAATAGCTTCTTCATAATTCGCTGATTTTTCCATTGGACACACCGCTTGTCAAAAAGGTTGTGAAATGGACTTACCCTTATCATTCAACCTCACATTATTTTTAATATCTTCCCTTTCTAAACCCAACCCTATGCGTCTCGCAGTCATTCTTCTTTTGATTACCGCCACCCTTTCAGCGCAGGCGCAAACCAAAAAATTAAGTCCAAATAAATCAGCTACAATTCAATCGGTAGAAAAACATCAGGCCGACCTGATCGCCATCAGCGATAAAATCTGGGCTTATGCAGAAACCGCTTTGCGCGAACATAAGTCATCCAAAGAACTAGCCGACTATGCACAAGCACAAGGCTTCCGTGTTACGCGTGGTGTTGCTGGTTTGCCAACGGCATTTGTAGCTGAATATGGCTCCGGCAAACCGATTATTGGTATCATGGGCGAATACGATGCGCTCCCCGGCATTTCACAAAAAGCAACACCTTCCAAGGAAGCGTTAGAAAAAGGTGCAGCCGGACATGGCTGTGGTCATAACCTGTTTGGTGCCGGCAGTTTAGGTGCCGCCATCGCAGTCAAAGAATTGATCGAGCAAAGAAAATTGAAAGGCACCATTCGCTTTTACGGAACCCCTGCTGAAGAGTCCGTAGGCGGAAAAGTCTATATGGCACGTGAAGGTCTCTTCAATGATTTAGATGTTTGTTTGGATTGGCATCCGGATGTAGAAATTGGTGCCAGCACACAAAGCTCTCAAGCCATGGTTGATTTTGTGGTGGAGTTTAAAGGCAAGGCTGCTCATGCAGCTGCCGACCCGTGGAATGGTCGCAGTGCCGTAGATGCACTCGAAGCATTTACATTCGGTGTAAACTTGTTGCGCGAACATGTGCACCCCAGTGTGCGCATGCACTATGCCATCAAAGCCGGTGGCGATGTTCCTAATGTGGTGCCCGAGTATGCCAAAGTTTGGATGTGGGTGCGCGATAGTCAGCGCACAGGTGTAGATGAAGTTTTTACCCGCGTCAAAGAAATTGCACAAGGTGCCGGAATGATTGCCGGAGTGGAAGCGAAAGTAACGGTACAAGCAGGCGATTATGAAGTTCTGGTCAATCGCACAGGAGCCGGAGTATTACAAAAGAATTTAGAAATTCTCGGCCCCATCAACTACACACCCGAAGAGCAAGCTTTCGCACAAAAAATACAACAAGAGCAAGGTGGAAAATTAGTTGAGCTGGATGGAAAAATCTATCCGCTGAGAGAAACGCTTGAACATCCGGTAGGAGGTTCTACCGATGTGGGCGATGTAAGCTGGCTCGTACCAGAGATCACGCTAGTCGCAACTACCGCTCCAAAAAACACAGCCTGGCACGGCTGGAGTGTAGTGGCCTGCGGTGGCATGAGCATTGGGCACAAAGGTCTTATCCTCGCCTCCAAATCATTGGCCATGACGATGGTTGATCTTTTTGAAAATGAACAGTTGCGTAAAGACGTTCGTGCCGAATTTGAAAAGCGCAAAGGCACCTTTGTATATAAACCTTACATCCCCGAAGGTCCTCCACCCATTCCTACTGACAACAAATAAATCTGCCTAACATTTAATTCGTTGAATACATGCAAAAACTAAAATTCCTTCTGCTGATTTTCATTGCTGTCAATGCATCGGCACAGACAAAAACACCGGTGGTCGCTTCTGATCTGATGAAGATTGTTACCACCAACCAAATTCAAATTTCTCCGGATGGCTCCAAAGCGGTCACTGTAGTGATTCGCAAGGCTGTAAAAAACGAAAATGAATATTACTACACACGTCATTTGTATCTATTGGATTTAGTAGGCAATGAAGAGGCACGTCAACTTACGTTTGGCGATAAAAACGATGGTCAACCGCAGTGGAGTCCCGATGGCAAAACCATTGCTTTCGTACGAACCGATGGCGACAAATCACAAATATGGATGTTGCCGATGAACGGAGGCGAAGCTTCTGTGATCACCAAGTCAGAATTCGGTGCCACTCGTCCGCGGTGGAGCCCCGATGGAAAGAAAATTTTATTCACATCATCCATTCCATTCTATGCGGTTGAGGGTTCACTTACGTGGGATTACGAACGGCCCGCACGTAAAGTGGGTGACGAACCGAATTGGAAAAAACTCAAAGCCGATGAAAAGAAAAACGTAAAGAACAGTCCGGATGGTAGTTTAGAAGAAGTGCGCGCTTGGCTTTCGAGGAATGCAGTTGATGGAAATCCGCGCGTACTCACACGTCAACAATTACAAGGCGAATTAAACCTGCAGCCTGAAGAAGAGTTCAGTCACCTATTTATCAAATCGCTTGGCGCAGATGAGAAAGCGATTCAAATTACCAGCGGATATCAGGATTTTGAAGGCGGTGAGTGGAGCCCGGATGGGAAACAAATTGTGTGTCATTCAAAAGTTTATAAAGTAGCTCCCGATGATGAGCAGGATACTGATCTTTGGATGATTGACGTAGTCGGAAAAACATCAAAGGAATTTTTGTCATGGAATGGCTATAGTTTATCGAATGCTAAATTTTCACCTGACGGAAAAAAGATTTTGTTTTATGCCGAAACAATTTCCAATCGCCATGCACCTCAAACACAATTAGCGGTTGTTAATGCCACAGGAGGCACACCTCTATCATTAACAGCTTCACTCGATCGTGATGCCGGTCAAGGCAACTGGTCTGCCGACAGCAAAACTATTTTCTTTACCGCTCAAACCGAAGGCGACATTCCGCTCTACTCGATTGCAGCGACAGGAGGAAAAGAAACCAAACTATTCGGCAACGACAATGGTGTGAATGATTATGATGTGCGTGGTGATAAGGTGGTGTATGCGCTTACTGAAACCAAAAATCCGTGGGAGATTTATTCTTTCAATCTCAAAGAATCGGGTAAGCCACACAAACAACTTACCAAATTCAACGAAGGTTGGGTAAAAGAAAAAACCATTATTGCGCCAGCTGAATATTGGTACACACGACCGGATGGCACCAAAATTCAATATTGGGTAATGGAACCCATCAACAAAAAAGAAGGATTGAAATATCCTACCATTTTGAACATTCATGGTGGTCCATCTGCCATGTGGGGACCTGGTATCTTTTCGATGTGGCATGAATATCAACTGGAAAACAGTTGGGGGTATGGCGTTGTGTATTGCAACCCTCGCGGTAGTGGTGGCTATGGCGACAAATTCAAAAAGGGAAATTTCAAAGATTGGGGAACAAGCCCTGCCGGAGATATTCTCGCTTCGTTGGATGAGGCTATGAAGCAGCACGCTTGGATCGACAAAGAAAATCTTTTTGTGGAAGGCGGCAGCTATGCCGGCTATATGGTGGCATGGATTGTAGGTCATGATCATCGCTTCAAAGCAGCCAATGCGCAACGTGGTGTGTACGACCTCACTACTTTCATGGGCGAAGGAAATGCGTGGCGATTAGTGCCCGATCATTTTGGCGGATATCCTTGGCAAAAAGAAACGAAAGCTTTGCTGGATGCCGAATCGCCATTAACTTACGTAGACAAAATCAAAACGCCTTTGCTGATTATTCATGGCGATGTTGATTTACGCACCGGAGTCATTCAATCGGAGATGTTGTATAAAAGCTTAAAAATTTTGAACAAGCCGGTAGAATATATTCGCTATCCAAAAGAAGGACATGAATTAACGCGCAGCGGAAACCCCGGCCGCATGATGGATCACATGCTTCGAGTAATTGAGTTTTTTGAACGCTACGCGAGGCATCCCGAAAAATAATTGATGAATTGTTTTGAGAAGCATGGAAAACAAAACAGAAGAAACTCTAACTCCTCAACCAAAAAAATCATTCAGTCTAAAACCTGAAATGATTATTGCATTATCTGCGGTCTTTGTCAGTGTGGCTACTTTGTTTGTCTACATCTATCAGGCTAGGATTATGCAAGGTCAGCAACATGCTTCGGTTTGGCCGCATATCGAAAGGCAATACATTCAAACGAGTGCTGATGGATTTATTCTTCGTGTTGTTAACAAAGGTGTTGGGCCGGCCATTATTCAATCGGCCAAAATGATGTGGGATAACAAACCAGTGGAAACACCTTATCAGTTATTGGCCAAGTTTGTCAATCCCGATAGTGTTAGTTTATACTATTCTTCGCTCGAAAAAATGGTATTGGCTCCCGGAGAAAAGGTAGAAGTATTTCATATCTATGTAAAAGATCAGGCGGAGTATAATAAGTTACAAAAAGCACTGAAAGACTTCTACCCGAAATTCAGCTATGAAATCTGCTACTGTTCCATTTATAAAGAATGCTGGCTCTATGGCCGTGAAGAAGATTTGATTCCGTGCGACTAATTCACGTGCAATGCCATTAAAAGATCATTTGCTGTATCAAATAGGCAGAGATTTTATTTCGCTGTTCTATCCAAATTTTTGCCTGGGTTGCAATCGGGGATTGGTAAAGGGGGAAGACATTCTGTGCACGCATTGCCTCGTTGAATTACCTAAAACACAATACCACGAGTGGAGTGACAATCCCATCAAAAACAGGTTGTCCGTACGGCTTCCTGTTGTTCACGCCTGGGCCTACCTGAAATTTCGCAAAACGGGTTTGGTACAGCACTTGCTTCACCAACTGAAATACAACAATCACCCTGAAGTTGGACTTAAACTTGGCAAAGCTTATGCTTATGATCTAAAAAAGGCCGGGCACGAAAAGTCTTTTGATCTGATTATTCCGGTGCCACTTCATCCTTCTCGCAGAAGAAGACGCGGTTACAATCAAAGCGCCAAGTTTGCCGAAGGTCTTAGCTCAGAGTTAAACATTCCTTTTGATGACAATATTTCTCTGCGCACCATTTCTACGGTTACCCAAACCAAGAAATCGAAGCTACAGCGATGGGAAAATGTAGAAAGCGTGTTTGCCCTGCATCATACCGACAAGATCATCGGCAAGCGTATTCTGTTGGTGGATGATGTAATTACCACCGGGGCCACTATTGAGGCGTGCGGCAATCACTTGTTGAAAAATGGGTGTGCCGAATTAAGTGTTGCTTGCATAGCGGAGGCACAATAAAAAAGCCCTCTTATGAGGGCTTTTCAATATCTATACGATTTTCTTCTTAGTAGTTAGATCCGGCACGGATCATCGCGCAACGGAAACCGATGGTTGCCGTAGCAGAGTCTTCATCCAAGAAGCGTCTTGTGCCAGGAGACATCCAGTAAGCAACATCTTTCCAAGAACCGCCTTTGTAAACGCGTACTTTATCAGAAACCAATGAGATAAAACCTGATGGGTTCTTCACATATTCAAATGTTTTGATGGTTTTTGATGTTCCGTCAGGCAATGTAATGGTGGAATCTTTAGGCGTTTTAGTATAGCGGTTTCTGTAGTCGCCATGGCTATCGATGAAGTCATCTCTACGAATAGGGTTCAAATCATCGAAATCTTGATGCGAAAGCGGACGGTACACATCCATTACCCACTCGCTCACGTTACCGGCCATGTTATACAAGCCATAATCATTTGGAGGGTACTCATATATATATGATGTAATCAACGCACCGTCATTCAATCTTCCGGCAATACCGCCATAGTCACCTCTACCTCTTTTGAAGTTAGCTAAGAAATAACCCATTTGCTTTCCGTAAGGATTACGCAATGCGTGACCATCCCAAGGATAAAGACGTTGGTGGGTTTGCATTTCTTCCAACCATTGTGTTCCGATGAGAGCTTGTGCAGCATATTCCCACTCTGCCTCAGTAGGCAAACGGTAAGCAGGAATGCTATACCCTGATTCGATAGGCACACGACCAGCACCTGTTAATTGTTCAGGAACCGCTTCTCCCGCCTTCTCAGCAAGGTCAGCATTTACCCGTGCAGTACGCCATTGTGAGTAAGCATTCGCCTGTTTCCACTTAACACCCACCACAGGGAAGTAACGGAAACCAGCATATCTTAAATAATAGTCAACATAAGGATCGTTAAAAGCCAATTTTGATCTCCAAACAGTAGTATCAGGCAAAGCTGCGGTGTAAGCCTTTCCACCGTCTACTTTAGTAGAATCTGTAGTCAGATAATACAAGTACTCCAACCAGTGAATGTTTGCGATCTCTGTTTCGTCCATATAGAAAGAAGCCACCGAAACGGTTCTTTCTACGTTATCCCGATAAGACATCATATCTTCTTCGAAAGAACCCAAAACGGCACGACCACCTTCAATGAACACCATATTTGGTGCATCGGGTTGCTCGTTGTAAGGTTGTACCTCAAAACCCTCGGCCTTATCGCGGGTATACTGCAGACCTGTGGCAGTACTTACCTGACCAGGATTCTGGGCTGTAGGCTTACCTCCCTTTCTTAAAAAGCATGAGGAAACTAAAAATGACAGCGCAACTAAGAATAAAAATGACTTGGAATACTTCATTTGCTTTTGGTTATAGATCAAAGTAACCGCTAATATAAAGAGATAAATACATGTTTTCCAAAGCGTAGCCTTTTTTTGATAAATCCTTAATAGAACTACTCTACTTTAGATGCTGAACCTTAACGGCAACTTAATGGGGGATATTGCTTTACCATTTTGGGAATTTATTTCTCGTATCGAGTAATACGAAACAGTCGATTAGGTCATTTCAGCTCTATTTCAGGGTTGGCACACTTTCGGCAAGGTATCAGCGTAATTAAAGAAGTATGATTACGCTCGAAGATTTTATGACCTCCAGTTTTGAGAAAAAGTGCGATTTGGTCATTAATTCCACTCAATATTTAATGTCCAGAAAGTTGGGGGAGGCTACCGTTTATCTCTATCAGACTGAAAATTTCTTTGTGGAAGTCTATTATTCCTCAAAATATAAGAAGGTTTTGATGATCAATGCCTTCGATGATGTGTATGGATTGCATGTTTATGCGGATTCCATTTCTCTGGCCGATATCGGGTATTAAGCCAGCAGGGGTTTCATCAAATCAATCGCCTGGTCTACAGAAGTAATATCTTCAATGGTAAGTATCAACTTCCCGGAGGTATCCTTCATTCGGCACTTTTTAGAGTGAGTCTGAACAAATCTCAAAACCCGGCCAAAAACCTCCGATTTAAAGTATTCGTCTTTGCCTGAAATAAAATAGGCTCGCATTTTTTCATTCTTCAAGCTGATTTTCTCAAAACCCAGCTCTTCTCCGATCCAGCGTAAGCGAACCGAATTGATCAATTGTTCTACCGAAGGAGGCAAGGTGCCAAATCGGTCGCGGAGCGAATCGGTGAATTTGATGAGCGCGTCCTCGTTTTTGATGTTATCTAACGAACCATACAATTGAAGTCGTTCGCTGGTATTATTAATATAGGTGTCGGGAATTAAAATTTCAAGATCGGTTTCAATTACGCAATCTTGCACGATCAATTTGGCCTTGGCCAGCAACTCATCGGCAAACAAATCTTTGAACTCTGTCTCCTTCAGTTCCTGAATGGCATCATCCAAAATTTTATGATAGGTGTCGAAACCCAGATCGGTAATAAAACCACTCTGTTCAGCGCCAAGCAAATTGCCGGCCCCACGAATATCCAAATCGCGCATGGCCACTTTAAAGCCATCGCCCAAATCGGAAAACTCTTCTAATGCAGCCAACCGCTTGCGCGAATCGGAAGAGAGCACGGAAGTGGGTGGTGTGAGTAAATAACAGAATGCCTTTTTGTTGGAACGCCCCACGCGCCCGCGCATTTGATGCAGGTCGCTCAAGCCAAATAAATTGGCATGGTTAATAATAATGGTGTTTGCATTCGGGATGTCGAGGCCCGATTCAATGATATTGGTAGACACCAAAACATCGTATTCGCCTTCAATAAACTTGAGCATTACTTTCTCCAGTTTATCGCCATCCATTTGTCCATGAGCGATGCCAATGCGCGAATCCGGAACCAATTTAAAAATTATATTGGCAACTTGCTCAATATCGCTGATACGGTTGTGCACAAAAAACACCTGGCCTCCTCGCTTCAATTCGTAGCTTACCGCATCGCGAATAATCACTTCGTCAAAGTTGTGTAGTTCTGTTGTTACCGGCTGACGATTCGGTGGTGGTGTAGCAATGATGCTCAAATCGCGCGCGCCCATCAATGAAAAATGCAGTGTGCGCGGGATGGGTGTAGCCGTGAGGGTGAGTACATCTACATTTACCTTCAATTCTTTGAGGCGGTCTTTCACCTTCACACCAAACTTTTGTTCTTCATCGATCACTAGCAAACCTAAATCTTTAAACACTACATCTTTACTTACCACGCGGTGCGTGCCGATGATGATGTTCACTTTCCCTTCTTTCACCTCGTTGATAATTTCTTTGATCTCTTTCTCAGTTTTGAATCGCGATACATATTCGATCTTGATCGGGAAATTGGAAAGACGCTCTGAAAAAGTGCGATAGTGTTGCATCGCCAGAATGGTGGTTGGCACGAGCACGGCAACTTGTTTCCCTTCGGTAGCTGCTTTGAATGCTGCGCGAATAGCTACTTCAGTTTTGCCGAAGCCGACATCACCACACACCAACCGATCCATTGGGTGAGCTTGCTGCATGTCTTTCTTTACATCTTCAGTGGCTTTCGCCTGATCGGGCGTGTCTTCGTAAATAAATGATGACTCTAACTCTGCTTGCAAGAACCCATCTTCTGCGTAAGCAAAACCGGGCGCACCTTTTCGCTTGGCATACAAGTCGATCAATTCTTTGGCAATGTCCTTTACCTTCTTCTTGACTTTGGCTTTTTTGCTATCCCACTCGCCACTGCCCAACTTACTAATGGAAGGAAGCGCGCCATCTTTACCGGAGTATTTGGAAATTTTATGAAGTGCGTGAATGCTTACATAAAGAATATCATCGTCTCTGAAAATAAGGCGAATCGCTTCTTGCTCGCGACCGTTTACTTCTTTCTTTTCAAGACCGGCAAACTTTCCAATACCATAATCAATATGTGTTACAAAATCGCCCGGTTGCATGGTTTGCAAATCACGGAAAGTAAGTGCTTTTGATTTTGAAAATTTCTCTTTGCTTTTGTAGCGATGGTAGCGCTCAAAAATCTGATGATCGGTATAGCAAACAACTTTGAGATTGTGATCCACAAATCCCTGACGGAGTGAAAAAGAAAGTGTTTGAAATTTCAGTTCGGGATGGATCTCTTCAAACACACCATGCAAGCGCTCGGCTTGTTTGGGTTGTTCGGCTGCGATAAAATTGCCAAACCCTTGTTGTTGGTATTCTAACAAATTAGCCGCTAACAATTCAAAATTTTTGTTGAAGGCAGGCTGTACTGACGTCTTGAATTCCACTGTCTTTGAAGCAGTGTAATGGAAACGCGATCCGAATTCGATCTTTGAAAATTTTGCCAAGCGATCCTCAAAGTCAACTTGCGGATCGAAGAGATGGTGTGGCTCCATCACCACTTTCACATTTCCACCTTCTGCTAGCACACGATCAAAACTCTGACTTGCTTTGTCAAAGCATTTGCCAACGATATCGGCCGTGAGGCGTGCATCCTTTATCCAAACGCGTGTGGTTGACGAAATAAATTCAAAGATGGATTGACGCTCTTCTTGTACCAATCGGGTTTGTACGTTGGGCATGAGGCTCACTCGGTCGAGCACATCTACTGAAAGCTGCGAGCCTGGGTCAAAGCTTCGAATGCTATCTACTTCATTGCCGAACAACTCGATTCGAAAGGGCAATTCGTTGGCAAATGAAAAAACATCGATGATGCCTCCGCGAATGGCGAACTGACCTGCTTCAAAAACAAAGTCGGTTTTTTCAAAATCGTACGTGTGTAAAAACTCTTCGAGAAACTCACGATCTAGTTGCTCGCCTTTTTGAACAATAAACGTGTTAGAGGCAAGCGATTTCTTATTGATTACTTTTTCAGAAAGTGCTTCAGGATACGTGATGATGATATTGCCTTCGGGATGACTGCTCAATTGGTTGAGTACCTCCGCGCGCATCAGCACGTTGGCATTTTCTATTTCATCGTACTCGTAGGGCCTTTTGTACGACATCGGGAAAAGAAAAATCTGCTTTTCCTCCAGCAGATTTTGTAAGTCGTTGATAAAAAAGGAAGCCTCTTCCTTGTCGTGCAAGATCACTACGTGGTTTGCGCGCACACTTTTGTAGACGGCCGCCAGCACTAGGGCATCTGTACTGCCATGCAATCCTTTTACCTGAATAGTGGAAGCTTCGTCTTTGGAAGCCGTGCTCTTTGGAGCGAGCGCACGAATCCCTTCAGCCAAGGTTTGTATAAAACCGTCTGCACGATAAAGAGAAATGAAATCTGCCGCTTTCAACCGAAAAAATGAGCGGCAAATATACCACGATAAACAAGATCATCACCTGTTCATTTCAATTTTAGTGTACGTGGGAAATGAATCGTAAAAATTCGGATTAACTTTGTGGTATGGAGAACCTTCGGTTAATGTTTTTGTTACTGTCGATCTCGGCCTCGTTGTTCTTAGTAATTGGTTTGTTTAAGCCTTGGGTGATGCTGTGGTGGGAAGATGTACAAAACCGAAAGAAAATTATTTTGGTCTACGGTACGATCTCGCTTTTCTTTTTGTTGGCTTACTTTATCATGGGCGCTGTTTTATAACCGCAGCAAGTATCAAAAACTTCTTATTTTCGCCACTGCATCCAATTAAAAACTGATCGCCTCCATCTTTCAGCTTATATTTTTTTTTGATCTCTTCCGGTGAAAGAGGATAGTTACGCGTAGTCACGTTGATTTGTCGTTGCGGAATATTTGCGAAATCACTCGCATCTGGCTGAAGTTTAATTACTTTAAATGATCTACCCGGAAAGTTTTCGATCAAATGAGATGATGTATAAAGGTGTGTGCTCTTGCTGAGCTTAGTTAAAGGAAACTTTTGTGCTATTGATTTAAATGCACCCGCTTTAAGTATAGAGGCATTGGGTTCGTAGATAAAATGAAGCGGATCTGAAAACGATACACTTGCTAGAACCTCCTCTTCCAATGTGAATTCAAAGTATTGATTCTGCTTTGCCAATAAAATGTTAACAGCCTCAATAGTTGGCGGTGAATCGCTATTCTTGCTGATAAAAAACAATAACTCCTTACACTCATTATCAACTGAAAGTACAGTTACCGTTTTCACAAATTTCAATTCACGTAAAGCTGCCTGAATATCTAACAATGGAGAAGTTTTGACGAGGATATGATCTGACTTTTCCAACAGCGCGTTTTGTAATTCCACCACGTTGGGTTGTGTATCACTCAGTCGAACAAGTTTTTTGGCTTGCTCATCCCTTCGCGAAGGATCGATGTAAATAAAATCCCAGTGAGTTGATCCTGAAATCATTTCTTCTGCGCTACGTGCGTGGTAAGAAATGTTGGTCGCGCCAAGTTGATGATGATTGTTCTCCGTAATGGCGACCAACTCTTCGTTTCTTTCTACATATTCTACGTGATCAAATATCTTAGAGAAAAAGAAGGTGTCTATTCCGAAGCCACCGGTCAGGTCAATCGCTTTTGCTCTTTTAGAAATATGGCGAAGCAAAAATTGGCGCTTATATTCAGCTGTTGCTTCTGAGGAAGATTGTTCCAGATTGAGCGAAGGTGGATAAACAATTTGGGGTGTTGCGTACCAGGTGGGCAGTTTGTATTTGGCCTTTCGTCTTCCGGTAATTTGATGTGCGATGAGCGTGGTTGGAACTGATTTCAATTCACGCTGCGACAAGATCAGTTTATTTTCATCTAATTGCTCATTCAAATAAATAAAGTCCTGTACTTCCTTTTTGAGAATAGATTGTAATTGATCCGATAGCATATCAATTCGCAAACAACTCTTTAAACACCTCTGTCAGTTTGCCGAATGATTTGACCTTGATTTTCGTTTTCTGCAAGTCGAGTGACTTGTGGCTGTACTTCGAAATATAAATCTCCTGAAACCCCAGTTTCTCTGCTTCCGAAATTCGTTGATCAATTCGATTGACCGCACGCAATTCTCCACCTAGACCAACTTCGGCTGCAAAGCAAATTTTATCGGATACCGGAATCTCTTCCATTGATGAAATAATAGAAATGCAAATGGCCAAGTCAATCGCGGGATCTTCTACTGTAATGCCACCAGCCATATTTAGAAATACATCTTGTGTGCCCATCCGAAAACCACATCGCTTTTCTAAAACGGCCAGCAGCATGTTCAATCGCTTTTGATCGAAGCCGGTGGGTGTGCGTTGGGGTGTGCCATAGGATGCTGAGCTCACCAATGATTGAATTTCTATTAACAAGGGCCGATTCCCTTCGATGGTCGCACCAATGGTTGCTCCACTCAGGTTGCCATCTTTTTGTGAAATTAAAATCTCAGATGGATTGGATACTTCGCGCAAGCCATTTCCCAGCATTTCGTAGATGCCAATTTCGGAGGTTGAGCCAAATCGGTTTTTTGTGGTGCGCAAAATGCGATACGCCAAGTGACGATCTCCTTCGAATTGCAGCACGGTATCCACCATGTGCTCTAAAACTTTCGGGCCTGCCAACATTCCATCTTTTGTGATGTGACCAACTAGAAACACCGGAGTGTTGGTCTCTTTCGCAAACTTCATAAGCTCTGCAGCACATTGGCGCACCTGTCCAACACTTCCGGCAACAGAATCGAGTTGGTGTGAGTGCAGAGTTTGAATCGAATCGATGATAAGAAGTTGCGGTTGAATGGATTCAACTGCTTGGAAAATATTTCGCGTGTTCGTTTCGGTGAGCACGAAAAAATGATCGTGTGTTTCTTTGGATGTGCCTCGCAATCGCTCCGCTCGCATTTTTATTTGCTGATCACTTTCTTCGCCTGAAACATAGAGTACTTTCAGTTTGCGTAAGGCAAGGCCCACTTGAAGCATCAACGTAGATTTGCCAATACCGGGTTCTCCTCCAATCAATACTAAAGATCCAAATACGATGCCTCCACCGAGCACTCGATTAAGTTCTTGATCAGAAGAGTCGACTCGAATTTCTTTATTCGATTCAATTTCGCTGAGTGTGCGAGGTTTTTCCTGTCGAACTTTTCCTGGATCAGGCTTCCACTCATTCTTATTGGAGTCTTCTTTCGCTACGATCTCTTCGACAAACGAATTCCACTCATTGCATGAAGGGCACTTGCCTAGCCACTTGGCTGATTCATATCCACAATTTTGACAAAAGAAAGTTGTTTTCGATTTGGCCATTGAAATTTAGAGAAGCCCGAAATTACAACTTAATAAACACTAAATCGGTTTGCTTTACTTGCAGCATGCGCTCGAATAAATCCTTCAAAGACAGGTATTCAGAGGCGTCATACACAGGTTTTGTTATATTCAATGAGTAGAAGATATTAATTTTATTAGCGAGGTCATTAAAATTAAACTTAAAGGTCCCTCCCTTATTGGGAAGAGCCAAAGCAAGGTTTTTTGGAATCTCATCCAATTTATAGCCTGGTGGATACTCCAGATTGAACAAAATAATTTCTTCTTGCGCTACTCCAAAATCCACTGGATACTTTCGTTCAGTTGCTTTGAAGGGATTTGAATTCCATTGGCCAATCATAAAAGGGTTGAAATAAATACGCTCAGTACTGGATGCATCGTGTGAGTTAAAATCAATTTCCATTTCTTCAACCAAAGTACTTTCTAAATCAGTAAGGCCTTCGATTTTGTGATTTCGAATTTCTCGCACTTTCCAGCGATCGCTAATTGCCTTCGTATACGAATCTACTTGAGCAAACGAATTTATTTGCTTCCGCTTATTCACAGCATCATATCCGTTGTATTTTATTTGCAATGTACCTGTAAGTTCTCCTGCTCGGCTAAGTTTTAGTGATAAGTTAGAAACGGCTCGGGATTTCGTTTTTGGCATCAGGTTCACTTCAGTTGCTTCTTTTTTGGCAAGCAATCGGCCATTGCCATTCAGACAATGTTCTGGAAGCATACCAAACGGCATAAATGGGTCGGTGGCATCCAACAAAAAGCTCTCTTCACCTATTTGTACCTGAACGATTACATAATTGAATTCACTCAGCACCGGATAGAGTGATGTTGTCATACCATTTTCGCGGGTAGAAAGGATAACTGGATTCGCAGAGAATTCAGCGGCTTGAAGCGCCCCTAACAATGATAAATTGATATCACCCACATTTCCTTTCTTGTTTTCGTAAGCATACCTCACTCCTTTATCAGTGTATTTGCCCCAGTATTCATTCCACTCATAGCGTGATTGAATCCATGCATATATTTTTTTTGCTTTTTCAAGCGGGGCGGTTGCTCCCGCGGTCATAAAGGATAGTTTATCCTCAAAAAGATTTCGGGCTCGTTTAATTTGTGTTCCAAAGTCTTCGTGATCGAATAGCTCTTGAGCTACATCCTTCCACTCTTTCGAAATTTTATCTTTTGTACCATTAAAATGGCGAATCTCTGCTAACTCGAAATGTACCGCAGAAAGGAAATTGCTTTTTGCCGTCATGAACTGTTCTTCACGAAAAGCTGGAATGTTTTTCATTCCCAGTTTCAACACGTCTACATCCAACACGGGGCTGCTGCGCAGCTCATGATCATTTTTATCTAATTTTAGAACCCCTCGGATGGAGATATTGTAAACGTAATTAGCACTTATGTGGGCACAAAATTCCGAATAGAGCTTTGGTATATCCGATTGAAATTCCCAGGGCCAGTAGTTTAGGAGAAAGGGCGTTGATATCAAATATTTAACTTCAATTACCGACCCTATTTGGACATTCGGCAGTGTGAACTTTATCCATTCGAAATTTGTATTTGGTTCACGAAAAATTGATTTTTTATCAAGGTGAAAGCTTCGGATAGCTCCATTGGATATCAAATAGGTTGCGCCTTCCAAATCTTCCAATTCTTCGCGTACCGAAGTCCCTTTCCGCAGGAGAATTTTAAAATTCCCATTTTCAAAACCACTTGGTTTCAAAATTTTTATCTTTTTATGAATTTCAACGAGAAGCCTACTACCGTCATTGTTAAAATATGCATCACCAAATTCATTAAGCACTATCGCATTGGCTGTTGAATCTATTTCATATCTATTCTTTAACAGATCATTGAGCGTTACTGTTTTACCAAAAGGGAATCCATGTTCTTGAGCAATTGCAACTGTATGCGTGAATGTGACTATTAAAAGATGAATAATTCGCATTGAAAATGTCGTAACGCGCATGGCGATAAGTACAATTTACTCAATTCTTTTTAACCAGAACAAGATCTGTCTGCCGGAGTTGTATGATCTGCGAATATAGTTCTCGTAGATATTGATACTCTGTTGCATCGTAGACTGATTTGGTCAGGCTGAGCGAAAATGAAATGTTTAGCTTATTGCCTACATTACTATAGTTCAGAAAAAATTTTCCTCCTTTATTCGGTAATGTTAAAAGCACATTTTTGGGTATTTCCTCTAATTGATAATTGGCTGGATACTCAATGTTAATCAGATTCACTTCTTCTTGTGCTTTTCCGAAATCTACCGGGAACATGCGGTCTTTAGACTTGAATGGGTTATTAGACCAGCCACCTCTTAAAAAAGGATTTAGATAAATTTGTTTTGTATTTGAAGCCCCATTCGCATCAAATGATATTTCCATTTTTTCCATTAATGGCTTCTCGACATCTTCCAGATTAACTACATCGTAATTTTTAATATTACTTGTTGTCCACTTTTTACTCAATGCCGACAAATAGTCTTGTCTATTTGAGTACGCATTTATTTCTTTTCTCTTTGCCACTCCGCTATAGTCAATCGAGTTAACTTGAACCGTTCCAGACATACCGCCTTCTTCATTTATTTTAAGGTTAAGTGTTGTTATCGATTTCTGCTTGGCTTTTGGTGTTAAATCTATTTCCGGAGGGTTGCCTCGAATTAATAATCTTCCTTTATCATTTAAGCATTTTTCAGGAATCAATCCAAAAGATAAATAATCATCAGTCGCATCCAACAAGTAAATACTTTCGCCAATGGATAGATGAGCAACCACGTAATTGTAGTCTGTTTGAGTTGGATACAGACGGTTTGGAAAACCATTGTCCCGGGTTGAAAGAATCAGTGGTTGGGCATTTAAATCGATGCTTTGTAGTGCTCCCACCAGGCAAAGATTTATATCTGCCTCATTCCCCTTCTTTGTTTCAAATGTTTTCGCTGCTCCATTTGCCGCAAATTTAGTTTCAATGAAATCTGTCTCTGCCATAAACTGTGCTTTCATCCAGCCATAGATTTTTTTAGCCTTTTCCAGCGGATCTGCCATCCCAGCTGTTAATGCTTCCACATCCGTTTTGAATATGGATTTGGCTTTTTTTATTTGTACTCCAAAATCTTCGTTCAGGTCCAATTCTTCTTCAACATCTCGCCATTCTTTGGCTACCCTATCTACTCTTCCATCAAAAAATCTAACTTCAGACAATTCAAAATTAATTGCTGATTTATAGTTACTCATGTCTGCCATATACTCCTCTGTCTTAAAAGCGGGAATATCCTTGATCCCAAACTTTAATAAGCTACAGTCTGCAGTTGAAAAGCATGCCTTTACCAATGAACTTTCATTTAAACTTAATTTTAAAAAGCCTTGAAGTGAGGCATGGTATACAAAGTTGGCGGGTATTTCAGCCCAAAATTCAGACCTCACTTTAGGAATATCAGATTGAAATTGCCATGGATAAAGTTTGTAATTGGGGTAACCGGAAACGATATACCTGAACTCAATAATACTACCTACCATTGCATTTGGAAGTGCAAATTTTGCCAGATAATAATCAGGATGCTTTTCATAGAACACTGTTTTCTTGTCGATAACGGAGTTACGTATTTTTCCATTTTCCAGATAATGAGTTTTTCCCTCTAATAATTCAAGCTTGGCGTCTCTTCGTTCATATCTCCATAATAAAATACTTAGATCGGCTTTTTCAAACCCTTCCTTTTTTAGGATTTTTATTTTTCGATGCACTTCTACATACATCTTATACTCGTTATAATCAAAATAAACTTCACCAAACTCATCAAGAACTACCGCTGAAGCAGATGAATCCAAAGGATAGTGGGTCATTTGTAATTCGCTCATGGTAGCTACACCAAACGGAAAGCCATGACCCTGGCCCATCAAGTTTTTGGAACAAAAACCAACAACTAAAAAGAGTAGAACGGAACGAAAAAACTGCTTCATGATAGAATTGCTTTAAACGCTCCAAGTTCTATTTTTTTTTATTATCTGCCATAGCGAGATTTAAAAAACCCAAGGTTTTGTATAAATCTTAACGAATTAAAATTAGTTATTTCCAATTTTTTGCTCCATAATAACATTGGCCATTGAATCAATTTCATAACGCGACTTTAAATTAGCCACTTAGTGTTGCGGTCGCTCCAAAGGGAAAACATGCTTGTCGACCAAGCTACATGTAAATTAAAACGGGAAATAATGCTACTAATGACAACTTTACTATATTCATCTATTAAAATGGTTATGTTTTTTGATACTAATTACTATTCAAATATGAGGCTTTATTTTCTTTTGGCATTTCCGCTATTACCGCTTTTTAGTCAGGCGCAAAACTCTCCTAAGAAATTTGGTGATGTGCAGATGTCTGATTTAGAAATGAAATGGTATGCTAAAGATTCTTCTGCTTCTGCATTGATCTTATTCAATGTTGCTGAGGTGTATCTATTTGATGATTTTTCACTTCATTACAAATGTCACGTTAGAATTAAGTTTTTTGATAAACAATCCATTCAAGAGTTTGCAAAACATTCTATCTATCTCGACAGAAATGATGCAAGTATTTCAAAACTAAAAGGAGCTACGTACAATTTGGTGAATGGTGAAATTGAAGTTTCCGAAATGTCCAAAGATGCAATTCTCAAACGAAGATATGATCGTTTTGTAAACCAAATCGTATTTACATTACCAAATGTAAAGGAAGGATCAATTATTGAATATCAGTATGTATACAAATCATATGCGTCAGGGCTTCCCAGTTGGCGCTTTCAAGACATCATACCAACACAATTTAGTAATTACTCTATCGAGGTGGCTGGACGATTTAGGTTTACCAAAGATTTTCAAGGATTACTCCCACTAAATGAAAATTCCTCAGAAAAAGACGGAGGTGCTGAAAGTTGGACAATGCGCGATGTGCCTGCGTTCGTTGAAGAACCTTTTATTTCGAATTCGGAAGATTACATCTCAAAAATTAGCTTTTACAGGTCTGGCTTATCTTGGTCATTAATTATCGGTAATTTAAATAATGATTTGAATTTTGGTAAGCAAATCAAAGACGCAAAATTTTTAGATCAGATAGCCGCCAAAATTACAGGTGGGATTACTTCAGATAATGAAAGGATAAATGCAATAGTTAGCTATGCAAAAAAAGAAGTCAAGTGGAATGAGAGCGTAGGAATTTTCCCTGAGCATACTTTTGAAAAAGTCTTGGAAAGTAAAGAAGGGAGCTCAAGTGAAATTAATTTATTGATTACTGCCTTACTTCAAAAGGCCGGGTTAAAAGCTTTTCCAATGTTGATTAGTACTCGCGACCATGGGAAAATCAGGCCCACGCATTCTATGCGCGAATTCAATGACGTGGTATGTTTCGTTCAACAAGGTGAAAAGTATCGCCTAATTGACGGAACGAATCGACACCTAAGCGCTTACGCATTACCTATTCGTTCCTTGAATGGCGAAGGGCTGGTAATCTATGACCAAGAAGGAGAGTGGATGCCTATTATTACTTCAAAGTCAAGGTCAGCTGTAAATGCAACCTTTAATATATCAGAATCTGGTGGAATCAATGGCACACTCGCAATTACCAGAGACGGATTGGATGCCTTGTCCGTTCGAACTAAAATTAGTAATTCTGGCGAAAATGAATACTATAAAGAATTCTTCTCTCCTTTTCAATGGAATTCAACAGACAATAGAATTGAGAATTTAAGCGATCCGGATAAACCATTGAAAGAATCGTATACCATTTCAGGCAGTGAATTTGGTGAGCAAACCGATTCACTCATTTATTTTAACCCAATTCTAATTAATAAGCTCACTGAAAATTCTTTTAAATCAAATGAACGGAAATTCCCGGTGGATTTGGTATCAACATTTGAAAATATATATATGACTACAATTACAATACCCAATGGATTCAAAATCGAATCATTACCAAAATCAAAAGGGATTGTACTTCCCGACAATTCGGGAAAATTTCTTTATAACATCTCATCAACAAACAATACTATCCAGTTAACTACTCAATTCATCGTTAACAAAAGCAGATTTACTGTAAACGAATACAAACTTTTGAAGGAAATGTTTGATCTCATTTTGGCTAAAGAAGAGGAGCAAATTGTGATAAGAAAAAAGTAGTAGTACTTCTACGATCAAATAACATTCAGTTTGGCTTTTGGAATTAAAATAATTATGGGATAATTGTATTTCAATATAACATTCATGAAAAACTTACTAGTTGCATTTACCTTGTTTTCGTCTATAGTGGCTACCGCCCAAAAATCTCCCGTAAAATTTGGAGATATTCCAATGGAGGATTTGAAGATGACTGTTTACAGCAAAGATTCTTCTGCTGCGGCTGTTGTACTGGAGGATTACGGTATCGCTTATATAACCGTTATTGGTGATGCCCCTGTATTAAATTTTGAGCGTCACACTCGAATAAAAATTCTGACCAAGGAAGGATTAGATTATGCGAATACCAGCATTCTGGTTTATCATGCCGGATCAACGGAGGAAAAAGTCCAAGCATTGAAAGCTGCATCCTATAATCTTGAAAATGGAAAAGTAGTTGAAAGCAAATTATCAAAAGACAACATCTTTAAGGAAAAAGTAAACCGAAACTATAATCGCCAAAAGTTTGCCGTTCCAAATGTGAAAGTCGGAAGCGTGATCGAGTATTCCTATCGTATCTCATCCGAATTCTTTACCAATTTTCCGAATTGGTCATTTCAAAGCACTATCCCTACACGATGGAGTGAGTATTGGGCCATGATTCCTGATCTTTTTACGTATGAAAAATACATGCAGGGATATGTACCGCCAAGCAGTTATGAAACCAAGCGCCAACTATACTACGAAACAGACGTAATCGGGCATCATTGGATTTCAAGAAATGTACCAGCCTTCAAAGAGGAGTCATACATGACTTCAGCTGATGAATATATTTCGAAGATGAATTTTGCTCTTTCCCGAATTAACTACAGCACACACATCCAAGAGGTAATGGCATCGTGGGAGAAACTTACCAAAGATTTGTTAGAAGATGAAGATTTCGGAAAAGCAATTGATAAAACTGGCTTTTTAAAAGACAGAGTAAGTCAAATCACCAATGGTGTCACTGATTCGTTGAAAAAGGTAATTGCCATTTCTGAGTATGTAAAAAATAATGTGGAGTGGGATGGCGAAGAAGATTACTATGCGGGCAACATTAAAAAGATTTTGGAAACTAAATCCGGCACGTCCGGTGACATCAACATCATTCTGGCCTCGATGCTGGATAAAGCCGGATTTGATGTTGAAATGATATTACTGAGCACCAGAGGTCATGGCATTATACGTCAAGCTTATCCTATGCGGAAGCAGTTCAACTATGTGGTTGCTTCTGTAAAGATTGGTGGAAAGAGATTACTTCTGGACGCTACTGAAAAAAACCTACCTTACGATGTTCTACCCAGCCGCTGTTTAAATGGACAGGGGCTAATCATTTCAAAGAAAAATTTTGGATGGCTAGAAGTGACGAGTAAGGCAAAGGCCAAAACAGTCGTCAATGTTGATCTTACCATTTCAGGAGAGAATGAACTAAGTGGTAAAATTCAATACACCATGGATGGCTACGATGCGCATGACAACCGGGACGAATTGCTAAAAAACGGTGAAGAAAAGTATCTCAAAGATTTCAAAGGCACTAAACAATGGCAATTTGAAAAAAGTGAATTCCAAGATGTTAAAGATTTAAGTAAACCACTCAAAGAATCACATCAAGTGATTATTTCTGATCACATTACGTCTGCTGGTGATATTCTTTACATAAATCCATTTGTTTCAACCCGGATAGAAGAAAATCCATTTAAATCAGATCAACGAACTTATCCTATTGATTTTGGAACTCAAATTGACAGAACTTACATTCTTAAGTTAACGGTTCCTGAGAATTTTGCCATTGACGATCTGCCTAAAAATAAGGTAATAGCTTTACCAGGAAACGTTGGTAAGTACATCCTTAATGTGACCCCCGTAGGAAACGTAATCAATATAACTAGCATTTTTCAGATCAATAGAAGTATGATAGCGCAAACAGAATATGCCAACGTAAAAGAATTTTACAATCAAGTTGTAGCCAAACAAGCCGAACAAATTGTATTGAAGAAAAAATAAAGGTGCGTGCATTCAACCTGCTCTTAAAAAATCGATAGATATTATAATCTTGTAACCATGCGATTATTTACAATTTTCATATTGGCGATCCCATTCTCTCTTCTTGCCAAAGACGATCCCAAATATCCGGTTAGCAGCATACCGCAAAATATGAAGGACGGCATGTACGCGGTGGTGCGCGAAGATTTTTATCACTTCGAAATAATCTCTATTAACCGCTCGCGGCAAAAAGTTCACAAAGTAATTACCATTCTCAATGAAAACGGAAAGCAGCTTGCGACTGAAGCTGTCTATTACGATAAATTAGAAAAAGTAATATCGATTTCCGGTATTGCATACGATGCAAACGGTATTCAAGTCAAAAAACTTAAGAACAACGAAATCATCGACCGTAGTGCGTATGATGGTGTGAGTTTGTTTACCGACAATCGATACAAGTTGATGGACTTAGAGCAATCAACTTATCCTTACACAGTAGAGTTTGAATATGAAACGGAAATGAAATATCTCTACTCGATTCCATCGTTCTCTTTGTATTCAGATGACGAAGTTTCAATAGAAAAAGAAACGTATGAAATTGAATATCCTATTTCATTAAAACCTCGATACAAATTAAACTCCATAGAAGAACCCAAAAAGGAAAATTTGGGTTCGAACGAAAAGTTAATCTGGTCATTTACGAATATAAAGCCTGAAAAATTTGAAAAGTTTGCAAAGAATAACGTGCCCGGATTTTTAATCGGTCCATCTGATTTTGAATACGATGGATATCGTGGATCCATGAAATCTTGGAATGAACTTGGTAAATGGCAAATACTTCTCAATGAAGGCCGCGGTACATTGCCTGCCTCAACTTTGGATAAGATGAAAGAAATAACCAAAAACCTGTCAACCGTAGAGGACAAAACAAAGGCGGTATATGATTGGCTTCAAAGCAAAACCCGGTATGTCAGCATTCAACGCGGCATAGGTGGGTTTCAGCCGTTCGATGCGTCAGTAGTTGACTTAAATAGCTATGGCGATTGTAAAGCTCTTTCCAATTATACGGTGTCTCTGTTGAAGGCAGTTGGTGTGAATGGATATTATACCTTAATTCATGGCGGTCGCGAAGAACGAATGATCCCTCCTGACTTTACCATTGATCGCTTCAATCATATCATCGTCAATGTACCCAATGGCAAAGACACTCTATGGTTGGAATGCACCAGCCAAACCAATCCATTCGGCTATCTGGGCGATTTCACCGGTGATCGCTATGCGCTGATGATTACAGAAGAAGGCGGTAAATTAGTTAGGACTCCTAAATTGAAAACAGAACAAAATACCCAAGTCCAAAAAGCAGAAGTAAATCTTGATAAAACCGGGAATGCTAAAGCAAAGGTAACTACTGCATATTCAGGCTTACAGTATGAAAACAACGGTCTTTCTTTTCGTGTCAATAGCTCTTTCGATGAACAAAAGAAGTGGCTTCAGGAAAACTTAAATATCCCCAGCTTTGAGTTAGGAACATTTTCGATGATCAACAAAAAAAACAAAGTACCCACAGCCATTGTAAATGTAGACCTCACCCTAAACCGATATGCATCTGTTAGTGGTAAGCGAATTTTCGTTACTCCTAATTTGATGAATCGCCTTACCTACATTCCACCCAAAGCAGAGACCAGAAAGAATCCAGTAGTTTTCAAAAGCTCATACATCGATGTGGATACGATCGTGTATTCGATCCCTGAAGAAATTTATCCTGAATTCATACCACAGCCGGTAAAAATTACAAGTCGCTATGGAGAATATGAGGCAAACTTCAAGTTCGATCAAGGCAAGCTTATCTATATTCGTAAATTAAAGATGATTCCGGGAGAACATCCGCCCGCTGCGTATTCTGAATTGGTTGACTTTTACAAAGGCATCAACAAGGCAGACAACATGAAGTTGGTCTTCCTCAGCAAAACGTAAATCTATTTAATTGGAGCATTGGCTTCTTTAGCCATTACGTTGTACACCAGTTTATCGGTAAGCCCAGGGAAAAATTTGTTTAGAAATACGGTAAGCTTTCCTTGTCCTGTAAGGATTAGTATCTTCTTACGTTTTACTGTTGCCTTATAAATGTGCTGTGCGCACTCTTCCGCGCTCATCATCGAAGCTTCATCGCGCGGAGATTCACCTTGTGAAGTGCCATTTTTCGTTAAGGATCTTTTGCGAATGTTGGAGGCAGTAAATCCAGGACATGCTGTTAGAACATGCACACCTTTCTTCAACATCTCCGTTCGCAGTACTTCTAAAAACCCATTCAATGCAAACTTAGATGCGGAGTATCCCGTGCGCCCCGGCAACCCACGATAACCTGCAATCGATGAAATGCCTACTACGGAACCCTGATTCTTCAAAATCTCAGGCATGCAATATTTAGTCGCATACAGCACTCCGTAAAAATTGATGTCCATCACTTTTTTCACTACCGCTAAGTCTACCTCGTTGAAAAGTGCTCGCATGGAAATACCTGCATTATTGATAAGCACATCTATTCTTCCAAACTTTTGAATGGCCTCTTCTGCCATTTTACGATTATCGTCCTCCACACTTACATCTGCCTGAAAACCATGTGCATCAATGCCTTTGCCTCTCAGGTCGGCAACCGCTTGATGTAAGTCAGTCAAATTTCTACCGGTAATAAATACCTTCGATCCATTGACTCCAAAAACTTCTGCCATAGCTTTGCCAATCCCTGACGAACCTCCTGTTATGATCACGACTTTATCTTTCATACCATCACTTATATCCAACAAAAATACACAAACAAACGTGTAATAGTGCCTATGCTTTTGCTTCGGCTTATCTCGCGATTACCCCTTTTTGTGCTTTACTGGCTTTCTGACTTTCTCTTCTTTGTCGGCTATCGTCTGATGAAATACCGCAGATCTGTGGTATTGAAAAATCTGAGAAATTCATTCCCAACTGCATCCGAAAAAGAATTGCACGTAGTAGAAAAAGAGTTTTATCAAAACTTATGCGACTATGCCGTAGAAACCATCAAGTTGTTGTCCATTCAGAAAGAGGAACTTACAAAGCGCATGTCTTATCAAAATCCGGAAGTGCTTCAACCCTACGCAGACAAAAAGCAATCCGTCATCCTACTGGCCTCTCATCAATTTAACTGGGAGTGGTTGATGGTTTCCGGTAGTATCAACTTACCATTGCCAATCGACTTTGTTTATCAAAAGCAGAGCAGCACATCTTTTGATCATTTCCTAATGCAAATCCGGTGTCGGTTTGGTGCTTATGCAATCGAACGTGGCCAAACTGCCCGCGAATCCATTCGGAGGAAAAACATCTCCAAAGCGGTTGCCATTATTGCCGATCAGTTTCCCAACTTTGAGAAGAAAGTTTGGACTTCCTTTCTTCATCAGGATACAGCCTTTTTTCAAGGGATTGGTCAATTAGCCGTGTTAACCCAATATCCGGCATTTTTTGTGCGCTCTAAAAAGATCAAAAGAGGATATTATCAAGCTGAACTCATCCCCATCGCTACGCCTCCTTACAATCGCGACAGCCAAACCTTGGTAGAAAATTATGCGCAATTAGTGGAGCATTTCATTACCGAAAACCCAGCCAGTTGGTTATGGTCGCACGAGCGATGGAAAAGGAAAAGAGAGGAAAGTTGATTGTTTTTAGGCAAATGCGCGCTCTATGCCTATTTTTGGTGCCTTAAATAAACCACTCATGAAGCGCGACAAAGTCATCTTCGACCTCATTGAAAAAGAAAAGCAACGCCAAGAGCACGGCATCGAATTGATTGCCTCCGAAAATTTTACCTCGCAACAGGTAATGAAAGCGCAAGGCTCTGTGCTCACTAATAAATATGCCGAAGGACTGCCCGGCAAGCGCTACTATGGCGGCTGCGAAGTGGTTGATGAGGTTGAACAACTGGCGATTGATCGAATTAAGCAATTGTTTGGTGCCGAATGGGCCAATGTGCAGCCTCACTCTGGCGCGCAAGCCAATGCCGCGGTGATGCTGGCTTGCCTGAAACCGGGCGATAAAATTTTAGGTTTTGATCTTTCACATGGTGGACATTTAACTCATGGATCGCCAGTGAACTTTTCGGGTAAACTGTATCAGCCTTCTTTCTATGGAGTAGAACAGGAAACCGGTTTGATCGATTTCAATAAAGTAATTGAAATTGCACTGCGCGAAAAGCCGAAAATGGTGATTTGCGGAGCCTCCGCCTATAGTCGTGATTGGGATTATAAAAAATTGCGCGAAGCAGCAGATAGTGTAGGCGCTCTTTTGCTGGCGGATATTTCGCACCCGGCCGGATTGATTGCCCGCGGTTTGTTAAATGATCCATTGGAGCATTGCCACATCGTAACTACCACCACACACAAAACCTTGAGAGGCCCACGTGGCGGGTTGATTATGGTCGGCAAGAATTTTGACAATCCTTTTGGATTGAAAACGCCCAAAGGTGAGTTGAGAAAAATGTCTTCTGTTTTAGACTCTGGTGTTTTCCCCGGCACACAAGGTGGACCATTGGAACACGTTATCGCTGCCAAAGCCATCGCATTTGGCGAAGCGTTGACAGATGAGTATTTAGAATATGTTGTGCAGGTTGCAAAAAATGCTAAAGCCATGGCGCAAGCGTTCACTGCCAAAGGTTATAAAATTATTTCCGGAGGTACGGACAATCATCTAATGTTAATCGATCTTCGTTCTAAAAACCTCACTGGCAAGTTGGCGGAAGAAGCGTTGATTCAAGCAGATATCACTATTAACAAAAACATGGTGCCGTTTGATACGCAATCTCCGATGGTGACTTCGGGAATGCGCATTGGCACACCAGCCATCACTACCCGTGGATTGAAAGAAAAAGATGTGGTGAAAGTGGTTGATTTAATAGACGAAGCTTTGAAAAAGCCGGAAGACACAAAACACCTGAAAGCTGTGAAGCGCAAAGTAAATGGCTTGATGAAGAAGTTCCCATTGTTTGCGTAAACCTTGACCTATTGGAAAATTTGGGTCAGCTGGAACGAGTTGTAGAGGTTTGTTGTGAACTGTATTTTAATTATAAGTAGTAATGTCTGAAGAAAAAGAAATGTCATTCCTCGATCACATGGAGGAACTGCGTTGGCACGTGGTGCGATCGACTAGTGTCATCTTCATTGCAATGATAGGTTCGTTTGTATTCATCAAAGAAATTTTTGATTACATCATCTTTGCTCCTGCCAAAATAGATTTCCCAACTTTCAAGTACATGTGTAAGCTAAGCGAGCTTACGGGAATCAAAGATCTCTGTGTAACGGATTTGGCCTTCAAGCTTCAGAGCAGAAATATGACAGGGCAATTTATGATGTCGTTAACTGCTTCCTTTGTCATTGGCTTGATCATTGCATTCCCGTATGTTGCTTGGGAGCTTTGGCGTTTTGTAAAACCCGGACTACAAAATAAAGAAGTAAAGTATTCAAAGGGCGCTGTCTTTGCCATTTCGTTTCTCTTCATTACCGGTGTGTTGTTTGGTTATTACATTTTATGCCCTACTACCATCTGGTTTCTAGCCACCTATTCCATCAGTGATTTGATCGTTAATGAATTTGACATTACATCTTACGTTTCTACCATCTCCAGTTTGGTTTTAGGTTGCGGTTTATTGTTTCAGTTCCCGATGGTGATTTATTTCCTTTCAAAAATCGGAATGGTGACACCACAATTAATGCGTCATTATCGCAAGCACTCAATCGTGGTTATCTTGATTTTAGGAGCAGTGATTACGCCATCAGGAGATCCATTCAGCTTAACTGTTATCTCCTTGCCACTATATATTTTGTTTGAAATCAGCATTTACATTTCATCAATTGTTGCAAAACAAAAAGCAAAACAAGAGGCTGCTGAATTGCTAGCAGATCAACAAAACAACTAATCACTATGTCTACAGAAAAAATTGCAATAGGTGCCGATCATGCAGGCTTTGAATACAAAGAGTTACTGAAAAAATGGTTGGAGAAAAATGGGTATGCCGTTAAAGATTTCGGAACCTACAGCAGCGAATCGGCAGACTACCCTGACTTTGCGCACCCGGTAGCGAGTGGTGTAGAAAAAAAGGAATTTGATTTAGGTGTGTTGATTTGTGGCAGTGCCAATGGTGTAGCTATGACGGCTAATAAACATCAAGGCATCCGCGCAGCTATTTGCTGGAAAGAAGAGTTGGCCGAATTGGCTCGTACACACAATAATGCGAACGTTCTATGCATTCCGGCACGTCACATTTCTATTGAGTTAGCTGAAAAAATTCTCGATAAATTTCTGCATTCAGCTTTTGAAGGCGGGCGACATGCCAAAAGGGTCGACAAAATCAGTTGCTAATTTTATAGTAACGCGTTCCTTCTTTTTTATATCTCGCTTTCCAAGCTGGAAGTCGTTCAAAAAACGGGTTCATTAAATTGTCTTTATCGATAATAACTTCCGGAGCATCTTGCTGGAAGGATCGATCTATTTGATTGATGTTTTCAAATTCATCAGGGTTGTTGAAGACATTTTTTGAAAGATCCCAATTCAAAAAAGAAGCGGCCAATTTGTTTTCCAAATAGTAGCCTTCATTCTTTTCTAATAGCAGAATTCGCTTGCCCTTCAAAGTTGGGTCGGCTGCCGATGCAATCGCAAAAAGTTTATCATAATTAATTGCCTTCCATTTTCCACTCTTACTCATTAATGAAATACTAATCACTGCTGTCAACAACAATAGTAGCATGACTTCTGCCAATCGCTTCCTGCGAATCAGCAATAGATAATGATTAATAAAATACGTCAGGGGTGGCAAAAAGAAATAGAAGCTATGTGGGGTACGCTCACGGGTTATAACCAGGTGTACAAATGCAATGACCAACCACAACAACATTACCTGAAGCAACTGCGACTGATATTTCGTAAAGTGAGCTTCTCGGTTGAGCATTACCATCGAAAAAAGGAGATAAATAATCGGTACAGCTGTCAACCAAAGTAAAGAACTTGCAGAAAGAATAGCTTCCGTGTGAAATGTCAAATTGGGTGCATAAAAGTAATCGATCAGATAGCGCTCATTATTCTTCAAAAAGAAAAAAGAAAATAGCATCAAATGCGGAAGGGCAAAACTGAAAATAAGCAATAATGCCTTGCGTAAATTCATTCGTGTGAAAACCGATAGAATGATCAGTGTGCCTGGCAAAAACACAAAACAGCTAAACAAGATAAGCGATGCAAGCCCCAGATAAATTCCCAAATTAAAGACGACTTCATCGCGCTGCTCACGAAATTCAATATCCTTAAATAGATTATTCAGCGCAAAAAGTAAAATAGTAGAGGCCAACAATTCCTGTGAAAGTGCCAGCATGTCAAACGAAAACAAACCAAGAACACCAAAAATAAGTGCAGGGAGGTACGTATTTTCGTTATATGCTTTATTGCTGATAAGAAGTACTGCAAAAAAGGACGCTTGAAAAAAAATTAATAATAAGGCAGTGATATGTCTGGCTGTTAACGAATGCCCAAACACAAAATCCATCCACCCATTGAACCAGGCAGCAATGGGCGCGGTATCATCTACGATGCCGGTATAAATTGACTTGCCGTCATTGAGTGCCTCGCCCAACACCAGATCCTTCAACTCGTGCCAAGTAATGCCGGCCGGACTAATAAAAAGTGGCAAACTGATTACAATCAGAATGAAGAGAACAGCCAGCAGCCGATAAGGATCATTGTATCTAAAAAATCGCAGCACAAAAAAGTGTTGAAGGCGCAAATAAAATCAAAAATAGTGTGATTGACATTCTGTACTTTTACTTTATGAGTGGAACCGTACGACAACAAAAATACAGCAAGCTAATCTTAAAAGAGCTAAGCGACATTTTTCTGAAGGAAAAGACCAATTTATTAGATAATGCCTTCATAACGGTGGCCGATGTGCGCATGAGCCCCGATTTGAGTGTTGCCAAAATTTACCTGAGCATGACGCTCGCCAAAGACAAACAGGCAACACTTGATAAAATCAACTTGAAGAAGAGTGAGATTCGCAAGGCCTTAGGCAACAAAATACGCAACCAGGCTCGCATTGTACCCCAATTGGTATTTTTTATTGACGAGATAGAGGAGGGCGCGCAACGCATTGAAGACATCATCAAAAATTTGCATATTCCTAAAGAAGATAAAAATTAAATCATCTTCCGCCTCCATTGAACCTTTCCCTTTTCATAGCGAAACGATACTTTCTCTCTACCAGGAAGAAAAATTTTATCAATGCTATTTCAATTATATCGATGGGTGGTGTTGCCTTCTCAACCGCGGCCCTCATTATTGTGCTTTCTGTTTTTAATGGCTTAGGCGATCTGCTACGGTCATTAAATACCACTTTCGATCCGGAAATAAAAGTAGAAGCCGTTAAGGGCAAATCGTTTGAAGTGGACTCGGTCTTTTTGCAAAAAATAAAAGCTATTGAAGGCGTAGAAACCGTTACGGAAGTCATAGAAGATTATGCATTAGTGCGTTACCGCGATGCCGATATTGTTGTCACCATTAAAGGTCTCAGTGACAACTTCATTAATCAACATCGGCTGGACGACCACATTGTAGAAGGGAAATTACGCCTGCGCGAAAACGGAATCAATTATGCCATCATTGGAAGAGGCGTTCGCTACGCTCTCAATATTACTGTAGAGAATAACATCTATCCTCTACAGGTTTACTACATTAAAAACGCCAAGGCCTCCTCACTAGACATTTCTAAACTTTATGCCCGAAGAGACATCGAACCCGGAAGTGTGTTTTCTATTGAAAAAAACTATGACGACAATTATATTTTCCTTCCACTAGCCTTCGCTCAGGATCTTTTGGACTATGGTAATAAAAGAACAAGCCTCGAAATAAAAACAAAGTCAGCCACAGCCAGCGTTCAACAAGAGTTACAAAAGCTACTTGGCGATCGTTTTTCGGTTCTTACCAATGAGCAACAGCACAAGGATATCTACAAGCTGTTAAAAATGGAGAAGCTGTTTACTTTTTTAGCGCTTACCCTTTTAATTTTGGTCGCTTCCATTAACATCTTTTTCTCATTAATGATGTTGGTGATCGACAAGAAAAAAGATGTTGCCATTCTCTCAGCTGTTGGTGCAAGCCCGAGATTGATTAGAAATATTTTTTTGAGCGAGGGAGCGCTGATCGCATTTCTGGGGGCGGGAATCGGGCTTGTTTTCGGAGGCACCATTTGCTGGCTACAAGATCAATTTGGGCTGGTGGGAATGGGAATGGAAAACTCTCTTGTTGTCAACTATCCGGTAAAACTGAATCCATTGGATTTTCTATCCATTTCCGCTGTAATGATCGCCATTACCCTCCTGATTTCGTTCTATCCTGCTTCGGTAGCCGCCAAATCTTTCTCTACAGAAGACCTATAGCATGTAATGAGCGTGTAGGTTCTTACCCAAAAAGTGAAGAATTATTTCATACAGAATCGCTACTTTGCAAGTCCCCTTGGTCTGAAATTTTCTAAAAACAGTTCCTTGAGCTGCTTTTAGCAATCTTTTTTAATGTTAGAACTGGGATTTTAAAAATGAAAGTATCGGCAGCACAACCCTTTCAAATTATCTACTCGCTGTATCAGCACGAGTACTTGGGCTATATATTCGAGTCCTTTATCGTGCATTTGGATGAAAAAGGCAAACTGACTTATCAGCATCAGAACATATCTTCCAAAAATGCACGCGAGTTTTCGAAAGGGCTGGACGCACGCGATTTTGAATTGATTGAGATGATGGACAGCATGAATCAGGATGCTGTGCTCAAACACTTCTCAAAAAAAATAATGAAGCCAGATGAGTTCTTCAGCAAAGTATTTCACAAAGAAAAAGGTGATGAAATGCTGCAAGAACAAATTGAAGCTTACATGGAAAAGCGCAGAGCACTCGTGCTCGACAAGCTGAAAGGTAAAATGCTTTTTGAAATGGGCAACGATGGAGAACCCACGTGGCGCAAACTCGAAGTACTTGAAACGCGCGCAACCATTCAATTTCACTTTAGGCGCAGCGAAGAAAACACCAACTATTATCCTACCATTTCACACAATGGTAAGCGGGTAGAAATTCCTAGCCCCAACGCATATCTCATTTGCAAACTGCCTGCTTGGATGGTTTTCAACGGAAAACTATACGGGTTTGAAAAGTTTGTTGATGGAAAAAAACTACAACCCTTCTTGAACAAGAAACATGTAGTGATTCCAAAAAATTTAGAGGAAACCTATTACAATCGATTTGTCGCTCCGCTCATTGCTTCGTTTGATGAAATAGAAGCGCATGGTTTTGAGATTGCCAAGCACGAACACGACCCGCATCCGTTACTGACCATCTCAGAGTTACCCACGGCCAATGAAAAGACGGTACCTACCTTGTTTGGACAAGAAGGTGAAGGTGCCGAAAGCACAGACGATGAAGCCGGTAAGATTGTATTTGATCTTTCTTTCCGTTACGGAAAATATAAATTCCGGGGAGATGCCTTTGGGCCGGTAAGTGTTACTGTAGAAAAAAAGGACAACGATTATGTTTTCCATCGCATTAAGCGAAATACGGAATCCGAGAAAAAATCAGCGCAAACATTAATTAAGTTAGGCCTGCCCTTACGGGGATTCCGGTGTGCGGTAGACAAAGCACACGCTTTTTCGTGGTTAAACGAAAATCGTGTCAACCTCCTCAATCTTGGCTTTGAAGTAAACCAGCCGGAAAACCGCGACAAAAAATATTTTGTGGGCAAGGCGGTTATTGAACTCGAAGTCAAAGAAAACATCGACTGGTTTGATATTCATGCACGCATCAAGTTTGGTGAATACGAAATCTCGTTCAAAGAACTACGCAAACTCATTCTCAAAAAGAAGGTGGAGTTTAAATTACCAAATGGAGAAATTGCGATCATTCCGGATGCGTGGTTGATTAAGTATGGCGATCTGTTTGCACTCAGCGAAACGCATGGCGAACAAGAAAAGCCGATGCTGAAAAAGCATCACATCAATCTGGTGAGTGAATTGGAAGAAGGCAATCTGGCCAAAGTGCAAATGAGCGATCGCTTGCGCAATCTGCAATCATTCACCGGCATCAAAGACTATGCACTGCCTGCACAATTCAAAGGCACGCTGCGCCCTTATCAAAAAGCAGGTTACAACTGGCTGCGCTTTCTAAATGAGTTTCATTTGGGTGGCTGCTTAGCCGATGACATGGGTTTGGGAAAAACCGTACAAACTTTGGCGTTGCTTCAATCCGAAAAAGAAAAAGGAAATGCGGGCACCTCTTTATTAGTAATGCCTACTTCGCTCATCTACAACTGGGAGATGGAGGCTTCTAAGTTTACACCCGATCTAAAAATTTTAACCTACACCGGCACGCTACGAAATAAAGATGTGAGTCGGTTCAGCAAATACGATTTGGTACTTACATCGTATGGTATCACTCGCCTTGATATCGATGTGTTGGATAAATTTTATTTCAACTACATCATTCTGGATGAATCGCAGGTAATTAAGAACCCAACGGCCAACATTGCCAAGGCGGTGATGCAGTTAAAGTCGAGATATAAATTGACCCTTACGGGAACACCGTTGGAAAATACCACGCTCGATCTCTGGTCGCAGATGACGTTTATCAATCCTGGATTGCTGGGAGGTCAAACCTTCTTCAAGAAAGAATATCAATTGCCCATTGAGAAAAAAGCCGATGAGGCAAAAACAAAAAAACTCAATGGCATCATTCGGCCATTCATGCTGCGCAGATTAAAATCGCAAGTGGCCACCGACTTGCCGGAGAAAGTAGAGAACATCTACTACACCAATATGAGTGCCGAGCAAGAGCAGAAGTACGAAGAGGTAAAGTCATTCTATCGTCATAAAATTCTGGAGCTGATCGACAAAGAAGGAATTGGCAGCTCTCGCATTCAGATATTAGAAGGTTTAACGAAGCTTCGACAAATCTCCAACCATCCACGCATGGTGGATAGTCATTACACAGGCTCGTCTGGAAAACTGGAAGACGTTTCGCACATGATTGAAAATGCTTTGCTGGAGGGGCACAAGCTGTTGGTGTTTAGCCAGTTTGTCAAGCATTTGGAAATCATGAAAGAGATGTTGAAAGACCGGAAAATTCCATTTGCGTATTTGGATGGATCGAGCACCGATCGTCAGGAGCAGGTGGAGAAGTTCAATAAAAATCCAGACCTGAAAGTATTTTTGATTTCGATCAAAGCCGGTGGATTGGGATTAAATCTTACCGAGGCCGATTATGTATTTATTCTCGATCCATGGTGGAATCCGGCAGTCGAAGCACAAGCAGCTGACCGCGCTCACCGCATTGGGCAGAAGAAAAAAGTATTCACTTACAAATTCATTACACGCAACACAGTAGAAGAAAAAATACTGACCCTGCAAAAACATAAACTCAAGCTCTCGGAAAATCTCATCCAAAACGAAGAGAACGTAGTGAAGTCGCTGACGCGAGAAGATATTGAGATGTTGATGAGTTAAAGTTCTAAGTTGTATATTAGCCCTGTTGAAAATCTGGTATGATGAGAGGGGTTATAGTTTTACAGATTGGTTTTCTGCTTTTCTCCACTTTGACTTATTCGCAATCGCCTAAGTCAGACACTTCGTTTTTAACTACTTCTATTACAAATGCTAAAGAAATCTATACCAACGCCATTCGCGGGCAGGAGCGTGTTTTGAATGGCAGCGAGTACCTTGAATATCAGCCTACAGGCAAAGAGCACCCTTATTATTTGTCAAATGAATGGAGCGAAGGCAATATTGAATATGACGGACAGGTTTTTACAAACATCTCTTTTCGATACAATACCCACACAGATGAAATAATCATCGAGCAAGAATCGCCTTATCGAATGATTCAGTTAGTGAAAAGTAAGGTCCTACACTTTACACTGAATGGGCATCGCTTCAAGTCACTTTATTCAAAATCATTGCCCCTTGGATATTACGATTGCCTGATTGAAGGAGACGTATGCCTTTACGCCAAGCGAGTAAAGGAGCTAAAAGAAACCACCTCATCGGGTAAAGTGGTCAGAGAATTCACCGAAAAGACGCGCTTTTTGGTAAAAAAGAATGACATCTATTACTTCATCACCGGAAAAAAGGCGCTGATCAAAATTCTCAGTGATCATTCTCAGGAGTTGACTAGCTTTATTCGCTCCGAGCGTCTCCGTTTTAAAAAGAGTAAAATAGAAGCAAGCCTTGTAAAAGCGGTCGACTTTTATTTGAAACTTAAATGAAGGTGCGTCAATCAGGAATATTTTTCTTGAAGATTTCTATGCGAGTAATGCGGCTTTAACAAGTAAATGTCAACGATGAAAACGGTTTTGTGCTGTTGGTTCGTAATCTGGAATATTTCTGCACAGGCTCAGCTTACTGATTCCATTTCGTTAAAGGTCGACTCAATCCATTTCGATACTTTCATACAGAAAATTGAATCGCAAACGAACTATCATTTCTATTATCGCCCTGAGTGGGTAAAGACAATTATTGTACGTGGAGATTTTAATCAAGTCTCTTTGGCCAAAATTCTGGATAAGATTTTTGAAAATAGCACGCTGCGCTATTTTGTGGTTGACAGGACTATTTTCATTACCAATAACCGTACGCTCACCACAAAATTACCTTCCAATTATTTTCTAAACCAGCAAGTATCGAATGATTCTGTTTCTTCGGCATACTTGGAGTTTTTGGAGCCACCTGCTCAATCGAAAGCTGACAATCAGGTACCGGTTATAATTGGTAAGACAACAGGGTCAGTTACAGGCAATGCTACGGTTGCAGGAGTTATTCGCGATAAGCAAAATGGAGAACCTGTAATAGGTGCGACCCTTTCTGTTGAAAAACTAAGAATGGGCACAGCGACAGATGCCTTTGGATACTACTCGCTTACACTGCCGAGAGGGCAACACCAAGTGGTGATTAGAAGTATTGGTATGAAAACCCATGCGAAGCAAATCATACTTAATGCGGATGGAAAACTAAACATCGACTTAGAAGAAGAGGTAACGGCTCTTAAGGAAGTGATTGTAAAATCAGACAAAGACATTGCCTTAACCGGTACACAAATGGGTGTTGAGCGGTTGGATGTAAAAGCAATTAAACAAATTCCATTAGCGCTGGGTGAAGCTGATATCATGAAAGTTGTATTAACACTTCCCGGTGTTCAATCTGTTGGGGAAGGAACAGTTGGCCTGAACGTCCGTGGAGGTGCGAGCAATCAAAATCTAATTTTGTATAATGATGCTACTGTTTACAATCCTTCTCATCTATTTGGATTCTTTTCTACATTTAATCCGGATGTTCTCCGCAACGTAGAGTTGTTGAAGAGCGGTATCGGAGCCGAGTATGGCGGGCGTCTGTCTTCTGTTTTATCCGTACAATCGAAAGAGGGTAATTCAAAAAAAATACAAGGAGCTGGTGGGCTTAGTCCTATTACCGGTAGACTGACGCTCGAAGGGCCGATCATAAAAGATAAAACTACATTCTTAATTGGCATTCGATCCACGTACTCGGATTGGCTTTTGCGGCAGTTCGAAACAAAAGAGTTAAAGAATAGCCAAGCTTCATTTTATGATTTGAATCTGAATGTCACTCATCAGATCAATGAAAAAAATCATCTTTATCTCTCGGGCTATGCCAGCAGCGATGACTTTAAACTAAAGAGTGATACACTTTATCAATACAGTGATAAAAATGTTTCATTAAAATGGAAACACATTTTTAACAACAAATTGTTTGGCACGTTTACCGGTGCGGCAAGTCAATACAACTACAGTATCTCGACTACAAAAAATCCGGTAGAAGCATCATCACTCAAATTCTCCATACAACAGCTAAACGCAAAAGCAGATTTTAACTACTTTCTCAATTCTAAAAACACGATTTCTGCCGGCATTCACTTTACGAAATATGTAGTTGCCGCAGGAACCTATGAGCCAATCGGCAGCGCCTCTAAAATTAAAACTGACGCTATACCCGAAGAGCAAGCTTATGAAAGCGCTATTTATCTGGGCGAATCCATCGAGTTAAGTCCGGCTTTATCTCTCTATGTGGGAGCGCGCTATTCCTATTACCAAAACATTGGACCCAAAAATGTGTATATCTATGGAGCAAATGCACCTCGTCAAATAAATAATATAATTGATACGATCGGTTATTCGGCTGGCAGTGTTATTGCTACTTATCATGGGTTGGAACCACGTGCGTCACTCCGCTATTCGATTTCCAAAAGCGCATCGTTAAAAATAAGTTTCAACAGAATGCGCCAGTACATTCAAATGCTTTCGAATACAGTTGCCATTGCTCCAACGGATATCTGGAAACTAAGCGATACTTATATTCCTCCACAAGTCGGTGATCAATACTCCATTGGGCTGTATAAAAATTTCAGACAAAATTCCATTGAAACATCCCTTGAAGCTTATTATAAAGAAATGGAAGGCATTACCGATTTCAAAGATGGAGCCAATCTGCTTTTAAACAAGCATCTTGAAACAGATGTTGTAAAGGCCAGGGGTCAAGCGTATGGAATTGAATTTTTAATTAAAAAACCTTCCGGTAAACTTAATGGATGGATCAGCTACACCTATTCGCGTTCGTTTCTATCCGCACAGGGAAGTTTCGCTTCTGAAACTATCAACAACGGGACCTATTACCCGAGCCGTTATGATAAACCACATGCGTTTAATTTTATTGGCAATTATAAATTTAGCAGACGCCTTAGTGTTTCGTTAAATGTAGTTTACAGCACCGGACGACCTATCACATTGCCTATTGCCAAATACGACTTAGGCGGTGTGATGCGCATTTTCTATTCCGATCGAAATGCCTTTCGTATACCCGATTATTTTCGGTCGGATCTTTCTTTTAATCTGGAGGGAAATCACAAAATCAAAAAACTGGCTCACAGTTCATGGACGTTTGCTTTGTATAATGTAACAAGCAATGCCAATGCATATTCCGTTTTCTTCACTTCCGAAAACGGAACGATTCAAGGATATAAGCTTTCTGTATTTGCAACGGTGATTCCAACACTCGTTTACAACTTCAAATTCTGAGCTATGCCGAAAAGTCGTTCTCATATTTTGTTGATAGCTCTACTTCTGGTGATAAGCTACAGCTGTCTGGAGCCTTATCCGCCACCAACGATTGATGGAGGAACCAGCTATCTAGTAGTGGACGGATTTCTGGATAGCAAAACAGGATCTGCCAATGTAAAACTGAGTCGTATCATTCCGCTTAGCTCAACAGACGTAGCCCCTGCTGAGGCAAGCGCAATCGTAAAAATTGAAAGGAACGATGGCACATCATTTACATTAAGCGAACGCGGTGCCGGAAATTATGAAGCGAAAAACATTTTAGTTGACCCTTCCAAAAAATACAGGCTGTATATAAAGACCAATGCCGATGAAGAATTTCAATCGGACTTCTTATCCTCCAAAGCTACTCCAGCGATTGATAGCGTGACCTGGAAAGTCTACAATAACCTCGAAGGCGTTTCCGTATTAGTACATACACATGATGCGACCAATGCGACTCGCTATTATTTCTGGAGCTATGAAGAGACGTATGAATTTGATGCAGACTATTTTTCAGGATTAAAGCTTTCTGGAGGAACTGTGAACGCGATTCCTTTGGCTGATCAGACTTATACTTGCTGGCGTACGCTTTCGTCTCAACAAATACTAGTTGGGTCATCCAGTCGCTTATCTGTAGATGCTATCGCAAATTTCCCCATCACAATTATTCCAAAGCGATCACAAAAATTGTTTAAAAAATACAGCATTCTTGTTCGACAGCGCGCACTATCAATTGATGCCTATACCTTTTGGGAAAATCTTAAAAAGACAAGTGAAGGGTTGGGGAGTTTGTTCGATCCACAGCCTGGCAAAGTAGTGGGAAATATCTATAATGTGACGAACCCCAGCAATCCGGTTTTAGGTTACTTTGATATTTCTGAGGTGACAGAAAAGAGACTGTTTATCTCCTATTCAGATTTACCGGATGCACTGCAATTATCTAAGCCATCCAGCAGTTGCTACATTGACACTGTTTTCATCGCTGAATTGCCACGCTTTGAGGGTAACACGAATTCGATTGTAGGAAGTGTCCAGATCGGTGGTGATATTATTGGTTATTTATTTGCACCGCCCTACTGCTCCGATTGCAGATATAGTCAGGGAACAACACAAAAGCCTTCCTTCTGGGAGTAATCTCATGCTTCGAAATCATCTTATTCTATTCTGCTTTCTTTTTGTTCATGTAGTCTATTCACAAAATCTTAGCGATACATTGAGAAAAAAGTTTGACGTATACCGAACAAAAAATCTACAGGAAAAAATTTATGTGCATACGGATCGCCCTACTTATCTGACAGGCGAAACGGTTTGGTTTAAAATTTATCTGACCGATGCATCTCTTCACAAAGCGCTTGATTTAAGTCGAGTGGCCTATTTGGAAGTGATCAACGCAAATGATGCAGCTGCTTTGCAACTAAAGATTGAAATGAAAAAGGGTGTTGGGAATGGATCTTTCGCAATACCCATCGATTGGAATACAGGTAATTACACCATCCGATGCTATACAAATTGGATGAAAAATTTTGATTCGGATTTATTCTTCGAAAAAAACATTTCTATCATCAATCCCTTTAAAGCGCCCGAATTAGATATTTCAGCCAACACCATCCGCGCTCAGTTTTTTCCGGAAGGAGGAAACATGGTGGCCGGAATAAAAAGCAAAGTTGCTTTTCAGGTAGTTGATGAACATGGGCAAGGGATTGATTTCTTAGGCTGTGTTTTAAATGAGCGAAACGATACAATTGTAAAATTTGCTCCGCTTAAGTTTGGCATGGGGCATTTCACATTTGCACCTTCACAAGCCCATCAGTATCGGGCACGTATACAAACCAAAGCCGGAAATTCAATGTATGCAAACCTGCCCGTTCCGCTTTCTACCGGTTATAGCATGCATGTTGTGGACAGCTTTGATAACAAAGTAGTGGTTCAGGTTCGCGCGGCATTACATACTCGTTCGTTCCATTCTGGTGCGTATCTTTTTATTCATGCCCGCAATATGATTTCGCATGTTTTGTATTTGCCATTTACAAGTGGGTCATGCGATTTTATCATCGAGCGAAATGATTTATTGGAGGGCATTTCGCACCTTACTCTATTTGATACAGATCTTCAACCCCAATGTGAAAGATTGATTTTCAACAAGCCAAAAAAAGGGTTGGAGCTATCCGTTGTCCCTTCAGAATCAAACTATACTACGCGTCAAGCGGTATCAGTAGAACTAAGGGGTGCTTTGAAGGAGGAATTCATAAGTTCTAACTGCTCCGTTTCTGTCTTTCGAATCGACTCACTTCCACATTCAGTGGAAAATATAAAAAGCTATTTCTGGCTAACTTCCGAACTAGGTGAAAAAATCGAATCGCCAGAGTATTATTTTTCCGCTGATGCATCCGCGGAAGCTGCCGCAGACAATTTAATGTTAACCCATGGCTGGAGACGTTTCAAGTGGAGAGAAGAGGTGTTGGACTCCACCAGAAAAAAAGCGTTTCTCCCAGAGCGTAATGCCGTCATTTTGGAATTTAAAATTCTACAAGGCAACCAGCCTATTAGTGGCATCGACGCCTACTTAAGTATGGCATCCGGGCAAAACAAATTATGGGTTACTAAGAGCAATGGAGATGGAATTGCATTATTTGAGATTCCAACAAAACAGCCAGATTCAAAGCTATTTGTACAAACTCACTCATCTATTGATAGTGCTTTGCTGGTAGAAATGCAATCACCTTATAGTAAGAAATCTACTAAGTGGCCAGCGGCACCGCTTAAACTATCATCTTCTTTCGAGAATCAATTGACATCAAGAAGTGTTGGCATGCAAGTACAAAACATCTATGCTGAAGAGCAAAATGATAAGTCTTCCGAAAAGTTGACTGAAAATTATTTCTATGGGTTGGCTGATGAAGTATACCAGCTCGATGATTATACTCGGTTCCCGGTAATGGAAGAGATACTACGCGAATATGTTTCCGGTGTTTTTGTTCGGAAAAGAAAAGATGGATTTCATTTTAGTGTTTATGATCAAAAGCGAAAGAGCGTATTTGAACAACCTCCGATGATGCTCTTAGACGGAATGCCTATTTTTGATGAAGATGAATTAATGAAGCTGGACCCTACTCAAATCAAAACTCTGGAAGTCATCACTCGAAAATGGCACCTCGGTGAATTTCAATTGCATGGAATTGTGAGTCTAAAAACATACGAAGGCGAAGGTGCAAACTTACTAGCCAATCCACGACTCCTTCAATTGGACTACGTGGGATTAAATGCGGAGAAAGAATTCTACTCTCCGAGTTATCAATCCACAACCACTAGTCGCGTGCCCGATTACCGTCATTTACTTTATTGGAATCCATCTATGCAGCCAAAGGATGTTATTGAAAAACTTTCTTTCTTTACATCGGATATTACAGGCAAGTATAAAATTGTAGTCGAAGGCATATCTGAAAACGGAATGATCGGGTATACGGAAGCCTCTTTTTCTGTTGACAAAAAATAGTTAATCCAATAACTTGAATTCCAATCGATCCAATTATTCGCTCGCGCAAGGTATCTTACTAGCTCTGTTAGGTGCCGTTTGTTTTTCCACCAAAGCCATTTTTGTGAAACTTGCTTATCGCGATACGCAGATCGATGCGTTGACATTGCTCGCTTGGCGAATGATTTTCTCTGTTCCGTTTTTTGTGGGTGCTGCATTTGTTTCGTCCAGCAGATCAACCAACACCAAATTTACATCTCGCCAATGGGCTTACATTGCCATCATTGGCTGCTTGGGTTATTACATTAGCAGCCTTCTCGATTTTCTTGGATTGGCCTATGTTTCTGCGGGCATCGAGCGCTTGATTTTATTCGTGTATCCTACACTGGTTTTGCTAATGTCGGCTGTGATTTTTAAAGTGAAAATAAAGCCCCCGCAGTGGCTGGCGGTAGCGATCACATATGTTGGTCTAGCGATTGCATTCATCAGTGAAATAGATTGGAGCGCACCACAAAGCAATCACTTCTTGCTGGGGTCCTTGTATATTTTCATTTGTGCATTTACCTACGCGGCCTATATCGTTGGTAGTGGGCGATTGATTCCGCAAGTAGGCGCTTCGAAATTTAATAGTTACGCCATGAGCTTTGCCTCGGTGGGAGTGCTTTTACACTTCGCTCTGTTCAGTAATGTTTCGTTGTTTCATTTACCTCCGCTGGTTTATGTCTATAGTTTTTTGATGGCTGTTTTTTCTACGGTCATTCCTTCGTATTTGGTAACAGCTGCCATTAACCGAATGGGCTCGGACAACACGGCCATTGTAGGAAGCGTGGGGCCTGTATCGACTATCGTATTAGCCAATATTTTTCTAAGCGAAGCCATTACCTTCTGGCAATTGGCAGGAACTTTACTGATCTTAGTTGGCGTATTGATCATCGGCAAACAAAAATAAGTTATGAAAAAGATTTTGGTTTTACTACTGTTGCTCACTGCGGGTGATTACACTGTTTGCGCGCAAAAGGCAACCTCGCATATTTTTGTGTTTCTTCACAAGCGAACTGACTTGCCTGAATTACCAAAAGCAGAAGTTGATAAGTTGATGGAAGGTCATATGGCCAACATCAATAAAATGGCCAAAGAAGGAAAGCTGCTGGCGGCAGGTCCTTTTGAAGGGGGTGGTGGAATTTTTGTTTTCAACTCGTCCAACCGAGCCGAAGTAGAAGAATGGCTGAAGGGTGATCCGGGCATTCAGGCAAATCGCTGGCGGTTGGAGATGCTCACCTACACTCCTCGCGTTGGCGGTATCTGCAAGGCGAGTGAGCCGTATCAAATGGTGATGTATTCATTTGTCCGGTTCATTCCCAACATTGCAAAGTTTAATGTACAAGATGCGCCCGAACTATTTGGTAAACACGATCGGTATTTGAAAGACCTGATGAAAGACGGCACTACCATAGCCGAAGGAACTTATGGAGATACCGAAGGTGGCATCTGGATTGTGAAAGGTGAGTTTAACAAAGAGGCGGTTGAGAAGGATCCCGCTGTTCGCGAAGGTCTGTTAGAGTTAGATTTTAAATCGCTGTATATCGCAAAAGGTGCGTTTTGCGAAAAATAAATAATCTCTACTCAGCCACAACTACCGCCAACTGTGTTCCTTTTTTATTAATAGCCAATCGTGTAATGCCTTTGATTTTCTCATTGGCTGGCATTGAAATTTCAATCCATTTCTTTTCTTGAGAAGATGGATTAAGCCAATAAATTTTTGACCCATCACTCATGATAATTTTACCATCGGGTGTCCAACACAAGTCTTCCCGACCGGGCAGCGTTGTAGCTATATCGGAAATAGCTCCGGTAGTTTTGTCGAATCGTTTGATGATCCACTCACTATCCGAAACTTTATGAACAAAACTCATCGCATTCTGATCGGGTATGGAATGTAGCGAACGGCCAATTTTCTCCGCTAGGATTTTATCTGTCTTCGTTTTCGTGTCATACAGCCTTAATGTTTGCGGTTCCCCTAAAACAAAAAGAAGCAATCGAGTATCATCGATCCACGCATGATAGCCAACAATTAAGTTGTCGATGATTACAGTAGGCTGACCGCCCTCCACCGGATATTTACCTAAATCCTGGGCATTATTATCACGCTGAATGATACAAGAGATAAATTTTTTGTCAGGTGTAAGTGTGGGTGAGTATTCGCGCTCTGAGGTTTTAGTAAGATTAGTCGTCTCACCAGTTTTGTAATTGAAAATCTTTACATCGGAGCGGCCATCGTCATTGAATGATGAATAATAAATGAGTGGTTTATCCGAATGAAATGACGGCTGATTGTCGTAGCCGTTGTGATTGGTGATATTCTTAGGATTAGAAAGTGTGAGCTTTGCTTTTTTGCTTTGTAAATCGAAAAGAAAAATTTCGGAGCCGGTTTGAGCATACAAACCAGAACTCATCAACACAACCAATAAGGGCAAAAATCTCATCTCTAATTTATTTTTTCATGTACATATAATCCGTAGTCAGTACGAGCAGCGCTTTCACGCCTGTTACAAATGATTTTTCGTCAATCATAAAATCAGCAGTGTGATGCACAGGCTGCTTCTCCAATTTTACATCGGTAGGGTAGGCACCGAGAAAGAAAAATACACCGGGCACTTTTTGCTGAAAGAAAGAAAAATCTTCGGCCATGGTTACAGCCGGAGTCGGAATTACATTTTCTTTTCCTGCCGCACGTTGAAGGCTGGGCATCATCAACGCAGTCAATGCCGGGTCATTGTAAGTTACCGGATAACCGCGGCTGATATTCGCCTCGGCAGTAGCACCGGCTGACTCTGCAATTTTTGATACAGTTTGTTTTATTTTTTCGTGGACTTTTGCCTGCATCGAAACATCAAATGTGCGGATGGTTCCTTCCATCGTAGCCGTTTCCGGAATGATGTTTCCTCTGTTTCCGGAATGAATACTTCCAATCGTGATCACGACACCGGCCTTAGTCAATTCGGACTGACGACTTACGATGGTCTGCAATCCGGTGATTATTTGACTGGAAATCATAATCGGATCTACACCGTCCCACGGAGTGGCACCATGTGCTCCTTTGCCATTCACTTTGATGTTCAACCCATCCACAGCTGCCATCAAACCTTCCGGCTTCAATGCAATTTTTCCGCTGGGTGTAAGTGATTGAATGTGCAAACCAAAGACCACATCTACTTTCGGGTTTTCCATTACACCTTCTTTGATCATCAACTCTGCCCCAGACATTCCATCGCTCGGTAAGCCACCTTCTTCTGCCGGTTGAAAGAAAAACTTCACCGTACCCTTCAACTCACTTTTATTTTTCGATAAAATTTCTGCTACCGCCATCAACATCGCCATGTGCGAGTCGTGGCCGCAGGCATGCATCACACCCGTTTCTTGTCCGTTGAAAACAGTTTTCTCTTTGGATGCGAATGGCACCGAGCTGCGCTCGGTAACGGGCAAGCCATCCATATCAGCTCGCAACGCTATCACCGGCCCGGGTTTGTCTCCCTTCAAAATTCCTACCACACCCGTTTTGGCTACCGGGTATTGCACTTCAATGCCCAATGATTTTAGGTGCGCGACAATGTAAGCGCCTGTTTTTGTTTCACGATTGGAGAGTTCGGGAAATTGGTGCAAGTGCCTGCGCCAGCCGATCATCTTTTCTTCAATTTCTTTAGCCTGAAGGTCCAGTTTTGCTTGTAGTTTGGGATTTACCTGAGCCTGGGTTCCGATAGAAATGAGCAATGTGAATACGAAAATGTAAAGCTTCTTCATTGTAATTTTAGGGTTATCGACTTGAAGGTAAATAAAAGAAGCGCCCCACCAAACTTAATTTTTATGGAGTGGATTAAGATTTTTGAATCGAAAGAAGAACTTCAATCGAAACTGCGTGAAAGTGCGCCTTATCGGATCGATGTGAAGGGCCAGGCGATTTGCATAGTGTTGCGGCAAAATGTTCTTCATGCATTTGAAAACAAATGTTCTCATAATGGAGAAGCACTGCACAAAGGATCTATCAATTACTTAGGTGAGATTGTTTGTCCGTGGCATGGCTATCGATTCAATATCAAAACAGGGCGCGAGTGCGCAGAGCGTTGCCAAGATTTAGAAACATTCCCTGTTAAAGAAACGGAAGAGGGTTTGTTTATTGCAGTTACCTCACATGTGCTCTGACAATACCATATTGTAATAAGCGGTTCCTTCTCGGTATGCAACCATGATTCGGCTATCGGAGAAGCTCACGACCCGATATTGCAACTTGCTTTTTTTGCCATCGATTGTCAGTGTGAGATAAATAAATCCTTTCTCCACCTGAACAGAATTAATATCCACCTCTTCGTTGGCCGTTTCAAACGTGTGAATGTCCGCGTCATTATTCCGAAGTCCCAACTTATTAACTAATGTGTATTTGTTTCCTTCGTTAAGAGTAGCTTTAAATTTATTCTCATCCAATAACTCCGAACAATACGCAGTGCCCAGTAATTGAGCCCGCGAGGTTCTGGATCCGAGCTCGCTTCGAATGTTGCCTTCTAATGATTCGCTTTTGATGTAGACCAGATTGCCACCCATAATCGCGGCAGCCATCTTCAATTTACTAAAAGCACGATCTTGCACTTTGGTTACACTGGAATATACCGTTGTGCCTGTTGCCTTAGTCGAAATTAAATCAATTTTATACAGTCCTTTCGTTTCATATTCAGTAGTTGCAACATCTACTTGCGGCCAATCAAAAGCCCCGTTTATTTTAGCCAATACTTTCATATCAGCAAATTTCTCCACTCGGCCACTGGCAAACACTATTTTTGAAACAGCTCCGCGTTCAATCTTATAAATCACTGCCTCATTGGGATTGGTATATGCCACCAATTCCGGGGTAATTTCTTTTACATGACCAACGATTTTACCTCGCATGGTTACAATCGTATCTGCGTTTTGTGCCACCAAAGCAGTTGAGATTAATAAACCAACCACACTCATCCAGATTTTGCCATTATTCATATCAATATGTATTTGATGAAAGTGCTGCAAATATACTGCCAAAATCGAATTGGGAATAGAACAATAGTCCTTGTTATATTGCGTTCAAATACGTTGATAACAAAGTTTCGTGCGACATCTCTCTTTCCTATTTTTTTTGCTTTGTGAATGTTCTGCCATAGCTCAGTCTGTGGAAGAATCTGAATTGATTGCACGGCTTAATTTTTCCTCCACCATTCCGACTGAACTGCTCGCCACTCGGTCGGTTGTTTTATTTCAAAGCTCCATCCCACAAAAAGATTTAGATGAGTGCCAAAGTTTTTTTCAACAGACCGGAATTGATGCGGTAGCATATTTTGATATTCATCGAATGTTGGCCGGAAACGATATTCGTAAGGCCTATGCATCGTATCTGGCTAACCGTGGTATCAAGTTTTTAATTCTGTTTCAAAAAGACGAAAAAGGTTATCGATTAATATTCTGTTCTTTTAATGGGAAGAAAGACTTGGTAGATGTTAACAGTGTCGCCTGGAAACAAGAGAATGTTTCGTTGAATGAATTACTTCGAACGGTCTACCGTTTTGCCGTGAGTAATCTCAAAAAGCAAAATTTCCTTATCAATGATTTGCCGGAGATGGACATTACCATTAATCCTTTCACCGGCCGCATCAATGAAAGTTTTTCGGTGGAAGTTAAATCGTTCAAAACAGCCATTCCAAAATTTGGCAATGCCGCTGATGATGCTGAGTTGGAAGCTTACTTGAAAGCGAATTTTCCGCTGAAGTATGAATTGGTAGATTCCGATGCTTCGGAAGAATCTCTTTACGCAAAAGGTTTTCGCACGATTTTACGTTTTGTACACGCCCGCGGAATTGTGGCGAAAGAAATATTAGGATACGATGTCACACAAGTAGCGCGTTCATTGCCTTCGGCTGTGTTTATTAACAATGAGATTCAGATTAAAACGATCCCTTCCTCAGAGGTGATTTACAAATTCTATTTCAAAAACATCGAATACGGTAATGTGTTCCTGGGCAACAAATGGGATGCTGATCTTACTTGGCAAGATGCGCTGCGCAACCATATTCAGGCGTATAAAATCAATCAGAAGATTAATTGAGTTTTTTCACCACGTAGGCACTGAAGGCACTTAGAGGCATTTCAGTTAAATCTTTTATCTGTTAGAACTCATCTCGCAGGAGATTTTCTCTTTTGTATTAACACGATTACAACAGCCACCAGAATTAAAACAAGAAAGCCATTGTTGGTATGGAAAAATGGTAAGTCAACATCGGAGTGCCAACCCCAATCATCGCCCCAGCCAAAAATAAGTTTGAAAGGTACCGCTATCACCGCAAAGCAAATTCCAATGATGGCGACCAGCACACCAAACAACGCACCAATAATGCCCACGGCAGCTCCAAAAAGTCCGGCACCGACCGAGAACCAAATGGGAAAAGTGATGATTAACAAAATGATGGTGGCTAATGAGGTAGAAGTGGATGTGGAGCGGCTCATAGTTGACTCTTTAGGCCACATCCATCAAAAATCATTCTCAATTAGAAAAGCCTCAAATCGCTTTGATTTGGCGTTCGGGCGATAACCAATTGTATAATAATGAACAGATTTACTGGACGAAAGTGAACATCAGCTCCTTTTTTTATAATTCACAATTGCCCATGAATTCAATACCACTGCAAAAATTGCAGCTGCCATCAGGTGATAGCGGATGTCGAAAAGGGTGCTTCCTTTCAACACCACCATCCGGATGACTTCAATAAAATACGATACCGGATTGAACTTGGTGAACACTTGCGCCCAAGTAGGCATACTCTCAATGGAGGTATACAACCCGCCCAGCAAAATAAAAATCATAATGAGGAAAAACGAGATGAGCATGGCTTGCTGTTGTGTTTGCGCATACGTGGAAATCAATAATCCCAGACCCAACACACCCAGCAAATAAACGGCAGCGAAAATATAAATGGTAGAAAGGTTGCCTACCGGAACAATGCCGTAAAAAATCCACTCTAAAGTTAAACCGATGCTAAGAGTGGTTAAACCCAACACCCAAAACGGAATGAGTTTGCCAAGAATAAATTGATACTTGTGAATAGGGGTAACGTTGATTTGCTCGATGGTACCCACTTCTTTTTCTTTGACGATGTTTAGCGCGGTGAGAAACGAGCCTACCATCGTTACAAGCACCACCAAAATACCCGGCACCATAAATATTTTGTAATTCATCAGCGGATTAAACCAATTGATGGATGAAATCTGAAACGTAGGCTGTGGATTGACACGCGGAAGTTGCACCCAATCGAGGCGCACCTCGCGATTAAAATCGTTGATGATGCTGCGCAAGTAAGCGCCACCTAAATTGGCTTTCACTCCATTAATCGCATTGAGTGCCATGAACAAGGTGGCTTTGTCTTCGCGCACCAAATCTTTTTCGAAGGAGGCCGGAATTTGCAAGACGATATCTGCCTGATCGTGTTCTACGTATTCCAAAGATTTCTCAAACGACTCGTTGTAATCGACCAGATTGAAATAGCCGGAAGCTTTTATTTTGTTGACGAGTTGGATGGAGTAGCTGGAGTGATCTAAATCTACGACCGCCACATTCACATTTTTAATTTCATAGTCGGCAGCCATAGGCAACACGAGCAATTGAATCATGGGCATCATGAAGATGATCCGCAGGATGGCAGGGTCTCGGAATATTTGCCGAAATTCTTTCTCGAGTAAAATCCGCAGTATTCTCATACACACCAATCGTTTAATGAAACCGCTACGGCAAGGGATAGCAGCGGAAATCCCGCGCTTCGCGGGATTGCAGCGAATAGCCCGGCCCGCAGGGTGCCGCCAAGGAATTTTTCATCGTGTATCATTCGAGCCGTGTTTTAAATTTTTTAATGCTGATCAACATGAGCACCGTAGTCATGCCCGCTAAAATGAGTGTCTCTTTCCAAATGCTGAAGAAGCCAAGGCCTTTGATCATAACGGCTTTGACGATGTAGTAAAACCACTTGGCCGGAACGACATTCGAGATGACTTGCAACGGAAGCGGCATATTTTCCACCGGAAACATGAATCCGCTGAACATGATGGTGGGCAAAAACATGCCCATGAGTGAGATGAGCATGGCGGTTTGCTGCGAGTTGGTGACGGACGAAATGAAAAGCCCGAGTGCCAATGAAGTAATCGTAAATAGAAAACATTCAAACACCAACAAGAGCAAGCTGCCTTGAATGGGCACATCGAGTGCAAAGACGCTGAGCACTAAAATGCTTCCGATGTTAATCATGGAAAGTAACAGATACGGAACCATTTTGGCAATGACTACGCGCAGTGGCACCATAGGAGAAACGAGAATCACTTCCATGGTTCCGATTTCTTTTTCGCGCACAATGGAAATGGACGTCATCATGGCGCAAACGAGCATGAGCACCATCGCCATTACACCGGGCACAAAGTTGTAGGAGCCTTTCATTTGCGGATTGTAGAGCATCCGCATTTCTGTTTCAATGGTGTAAGGAAAATCCTGATTGCCTCGAATGTTGTTTTGATAATCCAGAATGATAGCCGATGCATAGTTAGTAAGCGTGTTGGCTACGTTTGGATCTGTTGCATCAGCAATGAGTTGAATCGGTGCGGTATTGGTATGCAAAAGTGTGCTTTGAAATTGCGAAGGGAAGACAACTACGAGTTTGATTTTCCCTTCACGGAATGCCGGTTCGATGTCGGCTTCGCTTTGCAGATTTTTTTCAATGTCGAAGTACTGGCTGGCTTCCAGTTGTTGGATAATGGATGCGGTCGCTTCATCTTTCGATTGATCGAGAATGGCGATGCGAGAATTTTTTACTTCGTTGGTTAGCGCAAAGCCGAAAATGACGATTTGCACCACGGGCATGCCAAACAAAATGAACAGCGTGCGCTTGTCGCGGAGCAAATGATAAAATTCTTTTTGGATGAAAAATAAAAATTGCTTCATTCTGCTCGCTTTGCTTTTCGGGCCAGTTGCACAAATACTTCTTCCATGCTGGGCGCATTGAATTTTCGCTTCAACTCCAGCGGTGTGTCGAGCGCATCGATGCGACCATCGACCATGATGGAAACGCGATCGCAATACTCGGCTTCGTCCATGTAGTGGGTGGTAACAAACACGGTTGTGCCTTTGCTGGCTGCCTCGTAAATCAACGTCCAGAACTCACGCCTCGTCACAGGGTCAACACCTCCGGTGGGCTCATCGAGAAAAACAATTTTGGGCTGATGAATCATGGCTACCGAAAACGAAAGCTTTTGTTTCCAACCCAGTGGCAATGACTTTACCAGCTTATTCAATTGTTCTTCCAAATGCAGTTGATGAACCAATGTTTCGGTTTTTGTTTTGATTTCGTGATCACTCAATCCATAAATGCCACCATAGAACCGAATGTTTTCACGAATGGTTAAGTCTTCGTACAATGAAAACTTCTGACTCATGTAGCCGATGCTCTTTTTTATTTTCTCGGCATCTTGATACAAATCATAGCCAGCTACCATGGCCTGTCCGCTAGTAGGAAAAGAAAGTCCGCAGAGCATACGCATGGCGGTAGTTTTACCGGCACCATTCGCACCTAAAAATCCAAAGATCTCGCCTTGCTTCACATCAAACGTAATCGCATTTACTGCTGTGAAGTCGTTGAAACGTTTGGTGAGCTCGCGTACCGATATGGCAAAGTTCTCTTTCATTGGCGCATCAGTTCCATAAAACAATCTTCAATCGTGGCCGGAATTCTTTTCACTTCAACTACGGAGGCAATTTTTGCCAACTCGCTGGCTACTTGCGAGTCGGGAATCGCATGAGTAAAGGTGACGTGATGATATTGACCGAACGGATAACAACTATCGATGGCCTCACTGGCTTGCAATGTCTGCATCAATTGATACATGTTTTCTCCACGTACAGCCCACAATGGTTTTTTAAAATTTTCGGTAATCCCTTTCGGGGAATTGATCTCCATGATTTTTCCGTTTTGCATCAGCGCCACGCGATCGCACAAACTGGCTTCGTCCATGTAGGGTGTTGACACGATGATGGTGATTTGATGCTTCTGCAAATCGCGGAGCAGTTCCCAAAACTCTTTGCGGGAAACCGCATCTACACCTGTGGTAGGTTCATCCAAAAACAAAACACTGGGTCGGTGGATGAGCGCGCAACTCAGTGCGAGCTTTTGTTTCATGCCTCCGGAGAGTGCACCCGCTCTCCGCTTTTTGAAGGGTTCGATTTGCTGATAGATGGCTTTTACCAAATCGTAGTTTTCTTCCAGCGATGTATTAAAAAGTGTGGCGAAGAAAGAAAGGTTTTCCTCCACGGTTAAATCCTGATACAGAGAAAAGCGACCTGGCATGTAGCCTACCCGCTTGCGGATTTCTTTGTAATCGCGAACGACATCAAACCCATCCACGCTGGCAGCGCCCTCATCGGCCAACATGAGCGTAGTTAAAATTCGAAACAGCGTGGTCTTGCCGGCACCATCGGGGCCGATCAAACCAAACAACTCACCCTTGCTTACTTCAAAATTGATTTGCTGCAATGCCGTCACCACCGACTTCTCGGCTTTAAAGGTTTTTTTTACGCTATTGACTTTAACGGCAATCATGCAATGTTTACGGATTGTGCTAACATTAAAAAGCTACTTCGCCAAACATGCCAATTTTTAAGAAGCCATCATTTTTCACTTTTAGCTTGATGGCGTATACCAGGTTGGCGCGTTCATCTTTGGTTTGAATCGTCTTCGGTGTAAACTCTGCCCGATCCGATACCCACTCGAGTGTGCCTTCGTACGTTTTGGTTCCTCCGTTCACATCATCTACCAATACCTTCACTTTTTGTCCGAGTTTTACAGCGGCTAACTGATCGCCTGTAATGTAGGCGCGGAATAAAATGGTAGAGAGGTTGGCAATCTTATAAATCGCTTTGCCACTGCCAATGATTTCATCTTGCTGCGCATACTTGGTGAGCACGGTGCCATCCAATGGATTGATGATCACTGATTTTTTTATCTGGTCATCAAGTTGTTCGATTTGTGCTTTGAGCGGAAGTGTTTCTGTTTTCAGCGAGCGATCCGTTATCGCCAATGAAGATTGCAGTGATTTGTATTGCTTCTTCAGTAAATCAACTTGTGCGTTCAAATCGTCCAGTTGTTTTTTGGTGGCCGCATCGTCTTTCAATAAATTTTCAATGCGCTTCTTTTCAAACTCGGCCGTCTCAATTTGTTTTTGAATAGTTGCCAACTGACTGGCTGCATCCGGTTGCTTGGCCATGAGTGCACGAATGGAATACTCCAATTGTTTTTTGCGCAAACTCAATTGCGTGCTGTCTATGTAGCCGATCACATCACCCGCCTTGAGCGATTGACCTTCTTGCAAATTGAGTTGTAAAATTTTTCCGCTGGCCTCTGCCGATACAATTACTTCATCCGCTTCAAAGTTGCCGGAAGCATCGTAGGCATTTTTTCCTTTTCCACAGGCTGCGAGCGCCAAAAATAAAACGAAGATTAGTTTGTGGTTCATAGTATTAATTTCCAATGGTAGTTTGGTAGTTGTATTGTGCTAAGAGCAATTGAATTTCGTGCAGCAACAGATTTTGCTTGGCGGTATCTTCTGCGTTGATTTCGCGGAGCAGATCGTTGGTAGAGATAACACCATTCTCGTGTTGTGATTGTGCGGTGGTTTTAATCTTTGAGCGCAACGCTATGATTTGGTCATCTACCAGCATGAGCGCTTGCAGCTTCTGAACTTCTTTGCTTTGTTGGCGAACCGAAAGTTCGGTGTTGAAGAGAAATGTTTCCTTCTGTGCGTTAACGGATTGTGTGTTGAGTTCTAGTAGTTGTTTGTCGCGCTTTGAATTATAGAATCCGGAAAGCGTCCAATTCAGGCGCAAGCCACCGATGTAGAAAAAGTCGAATTCATTTTTTAATGCATTCAATGCAGGGCGTCCATAGCCACCTTGTATAAAAGCACCGAGCTTAGGTGTATTGCGTGTGGTTGTAGAGCGGTATTGTGCCCCCAACAAATCATTTTGAAATTGATAGAGTGTAAGTTCGGGTCTCTTGATAGTTGTTTCAGCAGGTGCGGTGATAGATGCCGGACGTTCGAGTTGTGTATTTTCATTCAACGGTTCGCGAATAAAGTACCCGAGCATATCTACGTAAGCAGCGCGGGCCGCATTCATTTCAATGGTTCGCTGGTCGGCTTTCAACAACTCCGCCTGCAATACATCGGCATTGGATTTGAAGGCTATGCCATTGCGAATAGCTGATTCTGTTTTGATGAGGGACGTTTGCAAATCTTTTTTGAGTAATTCGATTTGTTTCAGCTGCGCATCCATCAGCAAAACACCAAAGAAGAGTTGGTTGATGCGGTCTTTGATTTTGTATAAATCGATCTCCAGCTTTTGCTGTTCAATTTGTGCGTTGGCTTCTTGAATTTTGATTTGCGATTTCACGGCACCTCCATCGTAGATGGTTTGATTGGCTTCGGCTGTAATTTTGTATTGATCTTTCGAGAGCGGTTTGATTTCTACACCCGGAAATGCAATAGGTATTTGCGTTACATCGGATTGGTACGTAGCCTGCGCGCTTAGTGTAAACTGTGGCAGGTGTGCCGACTGTGCATTAGCAATGGTGTATTCCGTGCTTTTGCTGATTAATTCTTTCTGCTTGATCAGCGGATAATTTTGTTTTGCTTTTTCGTAGCAATCTTCCAGTCGCAATTTGCTTTGTGCAAATCCGGAGTGAGTGACTACCGTGAGTGAGAAAAGCAAAAGGAAGGAGATAAATTTTGGATACATATTTCTTTACGGCTTTAAGGCATGGATGATAAAGTCGGTTATTTCTTTCTTGCGTTGGCGCATCACGTTTTCAAAACCCGCATCGTCTTTTTCTAAAATAATTTTCACTACAGGGCGCGCCACAAATGGATAAATGGCCATCCCCATGATGCTCATAAATAGTTGAGCCGGGTCTGTCTCGCGCATAGTGCCTGCTTTTATTTCGGCCCTGACCTCCACCGAAAACTTTTTTAACAATAAGCTGGGATGCGCTCCGGCATTTTCTGCAATGGCCAGCATGCGCTGTGGATTTTGATTCAGTTCCTGCAAAACAAAAATGGGCAAGTAGGGGTGCGCCAGCAACACGGTGATTTCATGTTCAACAATGGCTTGAATTTTTTCGAGCAAGGGTTTTTCGGAATGCATAATCTGGCCCAACCCAGAAAAGAAGATTGTCACGCGTTGTTGAAAAATGAGATCGAACATTTTGTCCTTGCTGCGGAAGTAATAATGCAGCAAAGCGCGGTTAATGCCGGCCTCTTTGGAGATGTCTTCCATACGGGCAGCGGCAAAGCCTTTTTGAGTAAAGACCTTGTCGGCAGCCTCTAAAATGGCTTTTTCGGTCTGATTATCGTCTTTTTTATTAACCAATTGATTTAACTGAATTGTTAAACTGTAACGCTAAATAAGTCAAAAGGTTTGGGTTTTGAAAATTTTTGTTGAAAGTGACTAAAGGATGCTATTTGGATTTGAGTTCTCGGCAGAGGTTATTTAGACTTTGATTTCAAACATGATTTTATTCCGGTTTTGGGTTGTTCTCATCTTCTTAATTATTAGCCCGGAGCTAATTGCACAAAAAGCGATTCCTCTTATCGATGGCAGAGAGGATAGTGAGTGTGCTTCATGTAAGGCTTTAATTGACAAAATGCCCAAAGAGGTGCTTTTCGGAATCCACACAAAATCAAATGGTGATATCTACTTTTCCATGAACAACATTGAGTGGTTCCATAAGCTCTTTGCGAACGATGATACGGGAGTTACTGCCGATTTTATTAGTGAAGACCGCTATAACTGCAATCAGCCTCCGGAGAAAAAGAAAACGGTATATCAAGGAATTATCATACCTCCTGTTTACAAGAAAAAGCTACTGGCCAACAACGAATCCAAGAAAGGCATCTATAGTAAAATTGGCACGCTACCGGCCTCTCTCAAGGATAAAACGTTTGAAGAAAACCTGATCATCGTTAGCCGAAACAAGATTTGCGACCACACTAAGTTTGTAAATATCGTCCGCTCGAATTGGGAGTTATTGCCGATGGGGTTGTTTGCCGATACACTCATTAAGTCCAGCGCATTTACTAGCGACCCAAAAGAGAATTTTACCTATTCTAAAAAAGTAGAAATCGTTATTCCCTTCAAAAAGGGAACGAGCACGTACAGTGCCTCTGAGTTGAAAAGCGCGAGCGATTCACTCAACCTAAAAAAATACACGATTCAGAAAGTCGAGGTTCGGGCTTACTCATCCATCGAGGGTTCGGAAAAGGCCAACATTGATCTAATGAAAAAACGTGGAGACGCCATGATTACATTTTTGCGTCCCTACCAGTCGAGTCTAAATCGGTCAAGTGTGCTAGCGGCTGAAAACTGGCTCGAGTTCTTTGCATCCATCAAGAATACAGAATTTGAATTTTTAAAAGACCTATCTAAAAGTGAAATTAAAAAGCAATTGACAAATCCCGCCTTAGCGAGAAAACTCGAATCTATTTTAGCATCGGAACGAAAATCGGTGGCTGTTCTTTATTTACTTCCCAAGACAATCCCATCCGGTTTGACAAATGATGCATTGGCTCAATCCTTTAAAAAGGCATTGACCTCCAAAAAATTTTCCGAAGCAGCATCCATTCAACGCGAAGTAATCGAGCGAATACAACAAGAAAAACTTCCAATAGAATACCTTGAAAAAATGGAAGTGCCGAAATCAAAAGAATACATATCGTTTGCAAATGACCGAGAAGTCTATCTTCTATTGTACAATCTGGTTGCTAAGTGGGAGGCTCTCGACCAATTCTTGGAAATGCGTTCGCTTGATCCAAAAAACGCAAAAGTCAACTATAACATTTGTGCCCTAAAGCTGGAGTTGGGGATTAGGAACAAAGAGATGCTAAAAGGCAAAGAACTGATCGATGAAATAAATGCTTTACTTAATAAGATGGGGATTGACAAATCGCTTGTGCGAAGAATGGAGATCAATCATCACATTCTTAAATCAGAAGAATATTTACACAATTTTGAATACGATGCAAAAGACTCTGTGATGGAAGACGTTCGTGATTTGTATGATCAGATTGAACTAACCGATGAAGAGATTTACTCCCTGGCAAAATACTACTCTTACTATTCGCACAGGCAATGGGCTTTGGATATTGTTAAACCACGTATTAGTGCTATCAATGTGGATGAAGACCTGCTCTTCTATTATATCAATCTTTTATTCTACGATTCAAGCACCTATGGAGAGGATATCTTTATCAACGCCACACTAAATGCTGTCAACTTAAACCGAGAGAGGTATTGTTCATTTTACTTACCCATAGACTCCGGTGGAGCCAGTATGCAACTGCTGGAGCACGATGAGCTTCGAAACTATTGGTGTCAATCGTGTCGCTAAGATTCTCAAGATAGATTTGCAATTGCCCATTCTATTTCGTTGCTTGAACAATGGGCGAACCAAAAAAAATCGGCATCTGGACGAGCACTTCACTGGTCATGGGCAACATGATTGCCTCCGCCATGTTTATGTTGCCGGCCACACTTTCTTCCTATGGCAGCATCAGTTTAATTGGCTGGGTACTCTCTGGTTTTGGTGCTATTTGTTTGGCTTTAGTATTCAGTTGGCTAAGCCAATTGATGCCATTGGCGAATGGAGGCCCTTATGCCTACACACGCGAAGGCTTAGGTGACTTTGCCGCTTTTCTTGTCGCCTGGGGATATTGGATTTCGGTGTGGAGTACGAACGCTGCGATTGCCGTTGCCTTTATTAGTTATCTATCCGTATTCATTCCTGCATTAGAGTACAATTCGTTGTTGGCCATTGGTATAGGCTTATCTGCCATTTGGCTTTTGACGTGGATCAACACGAGAGGAATTCGCGATGCGGGTATCGTTCAAGTAATCACCACCATTTTAAAAATTGCTCCACTCGCACTAGTAACGATCGGTGGTTTATTTTTTATTCATGCCGAAAATTATTTGCCGTTTAATAGTAGCGGCACTTCCAATCTTAGCGCGATCACCTCCACCGCTACACTTACACTGTTTGCCTTTTTGGGATTGGAGTGCGCTACCATTCCTTCTGGGCAGGTTGAAAATCCGGAGAAGACCATTTCACGAGCGACTCTTTACGGCACATTAGCCGTCACTGCGCTTTATATTTTAGGAACAGTTGTCATTATGGGAGTTCTTCCTCCTTCTGTTCTCAAAACATCGCAAGCTCCATTTGCCGATGCGGCAGCAAGCATGTGGGGTGACTGGGCACGTTATCTGGTTGCAGGCGGTGCCGTAATGTCAACATTTGGTGCATTGAATGGATGGATATTGATGCAGGGACAAATTCCGGCTGCCGCTGCAACTGATAAACTTTTTCCTTCCATCTTCAAGAGAGAGAATAAATTCGGATCGCCATTTGTCAGCATTCTCTTATCGAGTGTATTTGTATCGGCTCTCATGCTGATGAATTTTAATCACAGTTTAGCCAACACGTATCAATTTATTATTCTGCTTTCTACCATGACGGTGTTGGTGCCTTACTTATTCTCGGCTGTATCATATGTGATCATCGCGATAAAATCAAAAGATCTGAAATGGAGCAGCAGCATAAAAGTGACCATTGCAATGATTGCATTTGTTTACTCCATTTGGGCATTGGCGGGTTCTGGTCAGGAATCTGTTTATTGGGGTTTTCTATTGCTAATGATTGGGGTGCCGTTGTACGGATGGAGCAAGGTGAAAGCAAATCGGGAGTGATTTACTGATTAATGCTATTGATCCAATAATTAAAGATTAAAATCATTAATGAAATGAACCAGACCTGTCAATCAGAATACGGAACACTGCAAAGTGTGTTTATCAAAAAAGCAGCCGATGCTTTTGTTGATGCCTCCACCATTCGCCAGCAATGGCAAGAGCTCAACTTCTTAAGCGAGCCTGATTTTCAGGAAGCTCAAAATGAATACCATCACTTCGAAAAATTGTTGCGCACTACCAATCCGGACATTCATCATTTTGAAGCCGATGCTTCCGTAACGATGGATAGCCTGTATTGTCGCGATGCCAGTATTGCCACCGATAAGGGCATCATCATTTGCCGTATGGGAAAAGCCGGGCGTATGAACGAGCCCTCGGCTGCATTGAAAGTCTATGAAAAAGCCGGCATCCCTGTTTTAGGAAAAATAGAATCACCGGGAACCGTAGAAGGTGGCGATGTGGCGTGGTTAGACCAAAATACTTTGGCCATCGGAAGAACGTATCGCACCAATGCCGAGGGCATTCGCCAAATGCGAGCCTTGCTTGCGCCTTGTGGCGTAAATGTGGTGGAAGTTCAGCTGCCACACTACAAAGGTCCATCCGATGTTTTTCATCTAATGTCCATCTTCAGTCCGGTAGACAAAAATTTAGCCGTGGTGTATTCTCCGCTCATGCCGATTGTATTTCGCGAAGAGTTGATTGCTCGCGGCTATCAGTTAATTGAAGTGCCCGATGCCGAGTTTGAATCCATGGGCTGCAACGTGTTGGCCATTGCTCCGCGACACTGCCTGATGGTGAAGGGAAATGATGTTACGAAAGAGCGACTCCAACAAGCGGGTTGTACCGTGCTGGAATACGATGGCAATGAAATCAGTTACAAAGGAGGCGGAGGCCCAACTTGCCTGACGCGACCTTTGTGGAGGAAGGTAGATTAATACTACCAGATGACCCTTTCAACATCACCGCTTACCATTTATAGTGTGCGCCAACTCTTAGTGTGTCAAATAAATTGAAAATTTGTTAACATTTTCTTAATTGCAGTCTCAACCTTTACCTAAACCGGTTGTCGCGACTGCAAATGTTCCGTTGGTTATTCTTGTTCTGCTCAATAAGTGTATGTTCTTTCGGCCAACAGATGGTGGAAGGCACTATTCTTGACAAAGACACAGGCAAACCGGTGCCCTTTGCATCCATAGGAATTGTTGGAACGTCCAAAGGCACCAGCTCAAACATCGAGGGTCAGTTTTCAATTTCAGTCACTGAGCCTTTCTCTCTAAAAATTACCTGCATTGGTTATGAGACATTACTGATCAATGCTGTTTCTGAAACGACACACATCGAATTAAAACCAATTGTAACCGAATTAACAGCCATTGTTATTCTCGATAAAACCGTAAACGCCAGACGCGTGATGCGCAAAGCCTTTGCCAATATTTCTAAAAATTATAATACACAGCCTTTTCTACAAAAATTCTTTTATCGCCATTACTGTAAAGATGATAAAGCTTATGGTCGGTTGATTGAAGCTTCGGTGGATGTGTGGAAAAACGATGGATATAAATCTTTGCAGCACGTAGCGGGTGAGAAAGAAGCGATCCGTGTATCCCAACTGCGAAGAAGTTTGGATAAAACGGAAATGGCACAAGGCCATGAGCCCATCTCTGTGGCGAATATTCTACAAGCTGATCTGATCGGCTATCAAACCCCAGTCAAAAGCGATTACCTATCATTCTATAGTGAAGTGAGCAATTTGCATACTGATTTTGACAATTATTATTTCAGTTGCAGTGGCGTAACCTATTACGATGGACTAGAGGTTTACGAAATCGACTATACGCATAAAAGAGATTCTGTCCTTACAACAGCCGGAAACTATTTGCAACGGCCACAAGCTCACGGCACGCTTTACATTACCACCGACACTTTTGCATTCATTAAAACAGAAGATGTTCGCACCTATGGAGAAAATACGACACGCACAACGGCTTATTACCGAAAGTATGATGACCGCTATTATCCGTATCACTTCATTCGCGAAGGCGAAAGTCAAACCGATGAAAACAAAGGTCACTCTTTTCACATCGAGTTGATGTCTGTTGAAGTCAAGAAAGATGTAGTAGAAAAGTTTACCGGTAAAATTCCAAGCCGCGAAGAACTCTTGCAAATTCCTTACGACTCGGTGTATTGGAAAACCAGCACCATTTTGAAAACTACTCCGCTGGAAGATGCCATCATCAGCGACTTGGGCGGTGGCGCTTCGCTCAGCAATCAATTCAATCACTATTATCAATATGAAATGAATTTGCGCGATGGCGGTGTGAATGGAGAAGAAAAATTCAATTGGTTGAAAGACGATAGCAAGGGCAACCGCATTTTGTATTTAATTTTCTGGTCTACCAATTTTCAGTCATATCTGGTAGATATGGAATTGGCCAAGCGGCTACATAAACAGTATCGAAACAAAATCACATTCGTTCTCCTTGCATTGGACGATGACGAGGTGAAGTGGAAACAAACCTTGGAAAAATTTAATTTGTATACCGATGGAATTATCAACTATCGCATCGGCAGCCATTCAAAACTGGCAGAAACGTACCATGTCAAAGACATTCCGCGCTTCATTTTACTCAACCGCAATGGCGAAACTTTCGACTTGAATGCCAAGCGCCCCAGCAACCCACTGCTCGAAAAAGATTTTCAGTTTTTGATGGGGAAATAAGCAAGGCCTAATAGAACCCACGAGGTACGTGGATTTGATTCTTATTTGCTAGTCAGTAATCATTCAATCATTTATATGTGACAAAAACACCCATCAAACCTTTTAGGTTGTCTTGCGTATATTATCTGCAATTACGAATAATATGACATTACAATCCCATACTTCTGCACAGCGATATGCACGTGCCGGTGGTGCCGCTTATCTGATCATTATCATTGCTGGAGCGTGTGGTGAGCTACTCATTCGAAATCCGATTATCGTTTCAGGCGATGCTATGGCAACACACACGAATTTAGCTGCATCGCAAGGCATCTGGCGTATTGGTATAGCGGGCGATTTGCTTATGCACTTAATGGATTTGGTTGTATTGATGGCTTATTATTATCTGCTTCGTCCGGTTAACAAGAATTTGGCCCAGCTTGCCATTTTCTTTGGGCTCATTCAAACGGCCGTTTTAGTAGCTAACAAAATGAACTTAGTAGTGCCGCTTTTCTTTGCTAAAGACTCCGCTTACCTGCAAGCATTTACGAAGGAGCAAATAGCCGCACTTTCTTATTTATCTATCAAAGCACACAACTATGGTTTTGGTGTAGGTCTTTTATTCTTTGGCGGAGAGTGTCTCATTGATGGATACTTGATTTACCGATCCGGATATCTTCCACGTGCGTTAGGTGTGATGATTGCGCTTGCCGGAGCAGGCTATCTGATTAATAGTTTCACACTGATACTCGCACCATCCTTAACCGAATACACATTCCCGATATTGATGGGGCCTATTTTTATTGCGGAAACTTCAATGGCACTTTGGTTAATGATCAAGGGAGTAAACATGATTCAATGGAGTAAAGTACAAGAGTCAAGCCACGTTTAATTTTTCCATCAATCTAATCACCCACCCATTCAATGACACTACCTCGAATTCTCCAGCGTGATTTTGTACACTATGAAGGTGTGCCTCCTATTAACATCTATCTCCTACGCGGGCTGTTTGGGCTCATGTTTCTTTTTCTATCTTACGATTCCTGGAATCACATCATTCGACATACAGGCTATTGGGAGCCCGTTGATGCCGCAGCTTGGTGCATGTGGGCAGGCTACGCATCCATTTCATTTATCGGTGTAATCCGTCCACTCAAAATGCTGCCCATTATTGTTTTCGAAGTTATTTATAAAATCACATGGCTATTAGCTGTCGCATATCCACTTTGGAGTAGCGATTCATTAGATGGCTCATCCGTAGAATACACCGCCAATGTATTTATTTGGGTACTGCTGCCGGCTGCATTTATGCCGTGGAAATATTTCGTCATGAGTTATGTGCTTGGAAAAAAATTAGTGAACAATTCTGCAAAAATTTAGCACCAGCCATTATATAATTGTACTGCAATTGGGTGACTCCTTAACAGAAACGAAACAAGTTCCTACTCGTGTTTTTGAAAAGAGTTCAGAATATCATTGAAACATCCTGAACTGCTTTTTAATAAACTGCGCCTTGTGCGACATTACTCCAATTGTCAATATCTTGCTGTACGTGACTTAGTTTCGATGAAATCGTTGCTAAAGCTGCTTTTCCTAACGGCAATCGCAAAGGAGGATTGGAATGATGGACTAGACTTATAATGGCAAGTGCGGCTTTGTTTGGATCGCCTTCTTGTTTGCCGTCAACTGATTTTATTCTTTCACGAAACAATCCAGCCGTAAATTGGTAATCATCTATTCGTTCTTCCGCCAAGCGAAATCCAGATCCCGCAAAGGAAGTACGAAAGGGACCTGGCTCAACGATGGTAAGGCGAATACCCAATGGAAGCAACTCACCGGCCAATGCCTCGCTCATTCCCTCCAACGCAAATTTGCTTGCATTGTAAATGCCAAATCCGGCTGTTGCCTTAAAACCTCCATGAGAAGATATCTGAATGATATGTCCATCGCGTTGCTTTCGCAGAATAGGTAATACACTTTGCGTGACATGCAAGGCACCAAAAAAATTTGCTTCCATTACCGCTCGCACTTCTTCTACAGAAGCCTCCTCGATTGCCCCTGCAAATCCAAACCCCGCATTGTTCACCACCACATCCAGCTTTCCGACATTGGTTTTCACCATTTCAATTACGCTCAATACTTCTTCGCGATTGGTTACATCCATTTTCACGCCTAATGCTTTGCCCGCTTGCGCGCGATTAAATTCATCCACCTGACTTTGTTGCCGGAATGTTCCGATGACAAAATCTCCGGCATCGTTCACTGCTTTTGCCAGTGCCTGACCGAGGCCGCTTGAAATTCCGGTAATCAACCAAGTTTTCATAGAAACTACTTTTTAATCAATTCGATGTTGATCAATAACTCGACTTCGTTGCCTACCAAAATTTCTCCGGATGCAAGTTTTCCATTCCAACTTAAACCAAAGTCATTGCGATTGAGTGTGCCGCTTAGTTTAAATCCGGCTTTGGTATTTTTATAGGGATCTACCACCGTGCCTTTGTAGATTACATCCAGTGTAATCTCTTTAGTTACGCCATGCATGGTGATGTCTCCAATCAATTTGTATTTGTTCTTTCCGGTAGCTGTCAGCTTTTTACTTTTGAATACGATCGATGGAAATTTGGCAACATCAAAAAAGTCTGCCGATTTCAAGTGAGCATCGCGCTGCGGTGCTTCTGTATTAATGCTGTTGACGTCAATGGTAATTTCAATTTTCGCATCTGAAAAATCCAGTTTATCGGAAAGAACTGTTCCGCTGAATTTGGTGAATTTTCCTTCCGTTTCTGAAATGCCGAAGTGTGAAATCGAAAAGCCCACTTTCGCATGGGTATCGTCATAGCCCCATTGCGTGGTTTGTGCGTTAGCTAATGTAGATAGCAAAACGAGTGTCGAGATAATAAGTGTTTTCATTTGTATTGTTTGTTTGATTTACAATACAAAGGTGCTACTCGGACACCTCCGCTTATGTGGACGAAACCGATCTTCTTCGGTAGGATTCGGAGATCTTGGATTTAAATTCGAGGGGCGTCTGTGCTGTTTCTGCTTTGAATATCTTGGCGAAGTAGGATGAGTCAAAATAGCCCAGCTCAGCCGCAATTTCAGAAATGGAATAATCGGTAAATGAAATAAGTCGCTTGGCTTCTAACACTAGTCGCGCCCGAATTACTTCGGTGGTGGTCTTTCCGGTTACTTCTTTTACCACAAAATTGAGATGATGAGACGTGATTGCCAACATGGAAGCATAATCGCTCACGGAAAGGTTCTTGGAGAAGTTGAGATCAATAAGTTTTTTGAACTTTTTGAAAAGCACGATGTACTTTTTAGAAATCGTCACCTTTGTTTGGGCATCTACCGAGCGTTGGATCTGTAAAAGCAAAACCTGCAAAAGCGCTTGTGCCATGGCCGGTTGGTAATCCTTCCTCTTTTTTTCTGCTTCCAGTTGACGAATGGTTTGTTTGATTTCGTCAAATGCCTTTTTATCGGGCTGCAGTACCGGGTAACTATAAAAGTTATCTAAAAAACTCAGTTCGAATAATCGGTCTTTATCTTGATGATGTAGTAACAAAAAATCTTCCGTGAACAAAATACTTCCCCCGAGAATTGGTTTCCACTCTTCAAACTCGTGCAACTGGCCCGGTGAAATAAAAAACAAAGAGCCTGGTTTAATTTCATATTCTGTAGAATCGATCACCTGTTTGCTTTTTCCCTTTTCAATCCAGATGATTTCATAGAATGTGTGTTTGTGTACATCATCTACTTCAGGCTCTTCAATTTCATCAAAGCGCATCACCTCAAACTCAGTCGGGTTGTTGGGTTGATTGATAAAATGGCCTATGGAATAGAAGGGAAAGACTTTTTTCATGGCTTACAAGTTAAACAAAGAACAGAAGTTGATTTTGTCCCGAGGCTAACAAATGCAGTCTTTATTCGTTCCGCCCCGCTCACGATTAGCCGCTTGTTGCAACATCAAACATTTTCTACATTGACAGAAAATACAAGGGTATGACACTTTATGGCATCAAAAATTGCAATACAGTAAAGTCAGCAGTAGAATGGCTGAATCAACATCAGGTTGCGTTTGATTTCCACGACTACAAAAAGGCGGGTATCACGGCTGCTAAGTTGAGCGAGTGGTGTAAACAAGTAGGATGGGAGAGTCTCGTCAACAAACGCGGCACCACCTGGCGCCAATTAGATGAGGCCGATCAGGCAAAGGTTACCAACGAAAAAGCAGCCATCACTCTGATGCTCGAAAAAACCAGCGTAATCAAACGACCCCTGATTGAAGAGAAAGGCAAAGTGATTTTGTTGGGGTTTGACGAAGGAAGTTACGAGAAGACATTAGGTTAAATATTTTTTGATCTATCACAGACCCAATTCGGTCTTTGCCAAATCGGCCATGGCCCGATGCCATGAGTGATATTCCTTCCAAACCGATTCACACCATTCTCTGATCAGTACATCTCGTGGTTCACCAGGACTCGCCTTCAACACATCATCAACAGTTATTACTCCTCGTTGAATAGGCAACGATAGAGATGGCCATTGCTTTTTATTTTGCGACATTCTTACATGTGCTTGTTGAACTTGCTTACCGGTAAATCCTCTTTCTAAAAATAAGTAAAGGCCAATTAGAGCGAAAGTGATTTTTATTGGCTTTGTATTTTCATCTGCTGTTTGTGCGGCAAATGCATCTACAACATGTTGATGAATGAAATAAGTTCGGTCATGAGCTAGCGTGTAATAGGACAGCTCATTGAAGTGATCTTGAGTTGTTTCCATTATTACTATCCGTTTATTGAAACTCATATTTGCACTTAGCGAGCTAAAACAGAAAACCCGGAATCTATTCCGGGCTTTCTTACTTCTTTCAACTACTTCTACCGTCTAAAACGGATACTCTCCTTTACCAATCGCAAAATTCGCAACCTTGCGTCTTGCTTCTTTCAAGTTGAATGGATCAATCTTGGTGAAGCGCTTCAAGCCAAGCAACATCAATCTTTGCTCATCACCTTCTGCGAAAGCATAAATCGCTTGCTTGCCTGCTCCTGCGGCTTTCTCTATGGCATAGTGTAAATAAATCATCGCCATCGCGATTTCAATCTCACACGCTTTCTCGCCACGTACACCAATCAATTTTTCCACACGCAACAACACCGACTCCGCAACATAACCTTCAATCAGCATATCGGCCAGATTCATCAACACTTCCTGCTCGTCTGATAGCTTCATCATAAACTTCTGCACAGCTGCTCCGCTTACCATCAAGCCGGCTTTCTTCAGATTCGCCAAGGCCTTTTTCTCTTTCGCGAAAATAGCGGTGTCATCGCTTGCGCCAAAATCCGGAATGGATGTCAACTCTTTTTGCACCGCCATAGCCGGTGTCATCAAATCCAATGTGCCTTTCATCGCACGCTTCAATAACATATCGATCGTGAGCAGTCGGTTGATTTCATTCGTTCCTTCAAAGATGCGGTTGATACGTGCATCGCGATACGCGCGGTCCATCGGGCCTTCGGCAGAGAAGCCCATACCACCGTAAATCTGTACACCTTCATCAACAGTAAAATCTAACACTTCACTTCCGTGTACTTTTAAGATAGCACACTCAATGGCAAATTCTTCCAGCGACTTCAAACGTGCCTGGCCTTTCTCCATTCCACCGGCAACAAAGGCATCGTAGGCATCGTCTATATTTTGTGAGGCACGATAGTGTGCCGATTCGGAAGCAAAAATTTTCGTTACCACTTCGGCAATCTTGTGCTTGATGGCGCCAAACGTAGAGATCGAAACACCAAACTGCTTGCGCTCATTGGCATACTTAATCGCTTGGCTAATGGTTGATTTCGATCCACCCAATGCACCGGCACCTAACTTAATACGGCCGATGTTCAGAATGTTCACAGCAATCTTAAATCCATTCTCGCGCTCGCTCAACATATTCTCCACCGGCACCTTGCAATCGTTGAAGAAAATCTGACGGGTAGAAGATCCTTTGATACCCATTTTCTTTTCTTCTTCATTCATGGTGATACCACCGAATGTTTTCTCTACAATAAATGCCGTAAGGTTTTTATCGTTATCGATTTTAGCAAACACAATAAAGATGTCCGCAAAACCACCGTTGGTAATCCACATCTTCTGACCGGTAATCAGATAGTGTTTTCCGTCAGCAGAAAGTTTTGCTTTGGTCTTACCGCTGTTGGCATCCGAACCGGAATCCGGCTCCGTCAAGCAGTAGCTTGCCTTCCACTCGCCCGAAGCCAATTTTGGAATATATTTTTTCTTCTGCTCTTCATTACCATAATAGAGAATCGGCAATGTGCCAATACCCGTGTGTGCAGAGATAGCCACCGCAAAAGAATAACCCGCCCCAACCGCTTCTGCTACCAACATCGTTGTGTTAAAATCCATCCCGAAGCCTCCGAGTTCTTGCGGAACAGATGTTCCTAATAAGCCCAATGCGCCCGCCTTATCCAAAAGGGATGGCATGAGCTTAGGATCTTTTTGTGAGTCGATTAAATCCAGATTTGGATAAACTTCTTGTTTCAAAAAGTCCTTACACGTTTGAGCAATCATCTTTTGCTCTTCACTAAATTCCTCCGGAATAAAAATTTCGTGTGCTTGTGTCTCGCGGATGAGAAACTCTCCTCCTTTAATTGCTTTCTTCGTTGCTACTTCGGTTGCCATTTTCTTTCGTATTAAAAATTATACATCTATTTAAGAAGTTTGTAAAGGCAAATTGCTCATTGCCTGTTGCAAATTATTATTTCAACATTTCATATATCCCCGCTACACCCTGTCCTCCACCAACACACGCGGTCACCATTCCGTATTTTTTATTTTGTCTGCGCAGTTCGTTAAATAGTTGAACCGACAAGCGCGCACCGGATGAACCGAGCGGATGCCCCACAGCAATCGCACCTCCATTCACATTTAGCTTTGCGCGATCAATGCCCAACTCTTTCACTACAGCCAGCGACTGTGCTGCGAAAGCTTCATTCAATTCAATCAAGTCAATGTCTTGCAAATTCAGTCCGGCAATTTTCAATGCTTTAGGAATAGCTGCAACCGGTCCTATACCCATGATGCGCGGATCAACACCTGCGGTAGCATAGCTCACCATGCGTGCGATAGGTTTCAGATTCAGTTGCTTCACCATCTTCTCACTCATCACGGCCACGAATGCGGCACCGTCTGATGTTTGCGAAGAGTTTCCTGCTGTTACGGTACCGCCTGCAGCGAACACAGGCTTTAATTTTGATAACCCTTCGAAGGTGGTATCTGCACGAATGCCTTCGTCTTTTTCTACAGTGTACTCGCGGGTTTTCTTTTTCATGTTTTCATCCACATACACTTCCTTTACCGTGATGGGCACTACTTCATCTTTGAATTTGCCTGCCTGCCAAGCTGCTGCTGCTTTCGCATGCGACTCTACTGAAAACTGATCTTGCTCTTCGCGCGAAACTTTATATTGTTTTGAAACTTCTTCGGCTGTTAAGCCCATGCTGGTGTAGTAAGTTGGATGGTCTTTGGCGATAGCATAGTTAAGTGCTGTCTTGAATCCCATCACAGGCACCAGCGACATTGACTCGGTTCCTCCGGCAATAATCACATCGGCTTGACCGGCTTGTATGCGATGACTCGCGATAGCGATGGCTTCCACACCCGATCCGCAATAGCGATTGATCACCATCCCTGGCGCATCGAGGCCAAGTGCCAAAAGCGAAATCATGCGTCCCATTTGCATGCCTTGTTCTGCCTCCGGCACGGCATTGCCCACGATCAGGTCATCGACCATTTTGTTTTCCAAACCCGGAATAGATTTAACTAGGTGCTTAATCACATCCGAGGCAAGATCATCAGGTCGTACAAAACGAAACCCTCCTTTTTTTGCTTTACCTACTGCTGTCCGGAAGCCTCCTACTATATATGCATCCATGTCTTTATTGTTTTTATTTGATATCTTTTATTGAAGTATTGCTTACTGCCTATTAATTTCTTAGCGGTTTCCCTCCAGTTAAAATAGCTTGAATTCTTTCCAATGTTTTCTTCTCTCCGGTCAGCGACAAGAAAGCTTCGCGTTCTAAATCCAAAAGATATTGCTCGCTCACTTCTTGTGGTGATGTTAAGTCTCCACCGCACATGATGTTGGCAATCCACTTGGCTACTTTTGCATCGTGATCAGAAATGTAATTGCCCATACGCATGCCTTGTAGACCCGCTAAAAAGAGAGCTTGTCCTGTACGACCTTGCACTTTAATATTACGCGCTTGTGGTTGCATGGTGTATCCTGCTTCAACCAAATCCAACACGGCCTGCTTTGCATCGGCTATCTGACGATCTTTATTCATCGATACGCGATCCAATTTTTTCAAGATTCCATACTCACGCGCTTCTTCGGCTGAAGTTGCCACCTTTGCTGTCGCGATGGTCATAAATGCATTTTGAAGTGCATTCAATTCCACATCGCCTTCTTCCATCGCATCGCTCACTCGTTTTGTAAATTCTTTCGTTCCACCTCCACCAGGGATAAGGCCTACGCCTACTTCCACCAAACCGATATACGTTTCAGCGGCCGCTTGCGCAATGTCTGCGTGCATGGTCATCTCACAACCTCCACCCAACGTGCGGCCCTGCGGACAAACCGCCACGGGCACAGATGAATAACGAATGCGCATTACCGAATTTTGGAATGCCTTGATCATGAAATCAATCTCATCATAATCTTGTTCGATGGCATACATAAACACCAAACCCAAATTCGCGCCAAGCGAAAAGTCTGCGCCCTGATGGCCAATCACCAAACCTTTGTAATCTTTCTCTGCAAGGTCAATTGCCTTGTTCATTCCTTCAATCACTGCGCTGCCAAGTGTGAAGCTCTTGCTGTGCCAGCCAAAGTTGAGTACGCCATCGCCCAAGTCGATGATTTTTGAATCGGCATTCTTCCAAACAATGTTTTCACTTTTGTTTTCGAGAATGATGAAGCTCTCTCTGCCGGAAATGGATTTGTAGGTTTTAGTTGGGATGTCGTAATATTTTTTCTGACCTCCTTCTGCTTTGTAGAATGATTTGTGGCCGGCAGCCAACATATCGTATACCCATTGCGCTGGTTTGTATCCGGCCGCTTCCATGTGTGGAATAGATTTCTCCACACCAACAGCATCCCATGTTTCAAACGGACCTAGATCCCAGCCAAAACCACCACTTACTGCATCATCGATACGGAAAAGTTCATCGCTGATTTCGGGAATGCGGTTCGTAACGTATTGAAATAAACCATAGAAACAGTCGCGGTAAAAATCACCGGCTTTGTCTTTGCCTGCCAGCAATACTTTGAAGCGATCTTTCAGGTTGTCAATAGTCTTGGTGGTTTCGAGTGTGGCAAATTTTGCTTTTGCCTTTGGCTTGTATTCGAGGGTTTTGAGATCGAGTGTTAAAATCTCTGTTTCGCCTTTTGCATTTTTCGATTTCTTGTAAAAGCCCTGACCGGTTTTGTCTCCTAGCCATTTGTTCTGTTCTAGCTTAGTAACTACTTCAGGCAACTTGAACATTTCACGGCCTTCATCATTTACCAATCCGGCATATAGGTTGTTCGACACCTTTACTAATGTATCCAGACCTACCACATCGGAAGTACGGAACGTAGCCGACTTGGGTCTGCCAATAACAGGACCGGTTAGTTTATCGACTTCATCCACATTCAAATCAAATTTGCGCATGGAGTCAATTACTTTCAGCAAACCAAAAATTCCCACACGATTTCCAATGAACGCTGGCGTGTCCTTGCACAACACGGTTGTCTTTCCAAGGAAAAGATCGCCATAGTGCATTAAAAATTTTGTAACAGCCGGATCGGTTTTAGCGGTTGGGATGATCTCCAACAATTTTAAATACCGCGGAGGGTTGAAGAAGTGTGTGCCCGCAAAATGCTTTTGAAAATCTTCGCTGCGGCCTTCTGCCATCAGGTGAATTGGAATTCCCGATGTATTGGAAGTGATGAGGGTACCCGGTGTGCGGTGCTTTTCCACTTCTTCGTACACTTTCTTTTTAATATCCAGATTCTCTACTACCACCTCGATCGTCCAGTCTACGTTTTTAATTTTAGACATATCATCGGTGAAGTTGCCCAGCTTAATGCGTGAAGCAAATTTTTTGCTGAAGAGGGAAGCCGGGTTGGCTTTTAGTGTGGCTTCAAACGCACTATTGACAATACGATTCTTAACAGTCGGGTGATCGAGCGTTAAGTTTTTCTTTTTCTCGTCTTCGGTCAATTCTTTGGGAGCAATGTCGAGCAGCAGCACTTCGCATCCAATGTTAGCGAAGTGGCAAGCGATGCGCGAACCCATGATTCCGGAACCTAATACGGCAACTTTGCGAATGTTTCTGTTCATGACGTTTTACTTTTTTAATGTTTTGGCAGCCCTCATAATCCGTTGGAAACGGCTTATCACCGGCAAGCTATTTTTTATACGGTTGCTTTCTCGTAAATATTGTTCTTCTCGATAATCTGGTGGATGGTTTGCACCACTTCAAAAAATACATTCAAATTTTCTGGGGAAATTTCTTCCCGAACTGCTTCATTAAATCGCAGTACCGTGTCGCGCGATTTCTCCTTCATCTTCTTTCCCTCCTTCGTCAAAAGAACTTTTACAGATCGTTTATCATTTTGGTCGACCTGACGAAAGATTAATCCCTTCTCCTCCATCGATTGTAAGAGCCTGGTGAGGCTTCTTGGTTCAAGGCCCATCAGTGGACCAATTTTCATAGCGGGTGCTCCTTCTTCCGAAGGAATATTGAGCAGCGCATAGCCAATAGACATCGTGCCATTGTAGTTCATCGCTTGCTGGTTATACATGCGTGCAATGGAATGCCAGGCAGCTTTGAGGTGATAGTCTATGGTTTCTTCGCGTTTCAATCGGTTACGAAGATATAGAAAAATTATTCTGCATGCCGAGCATTTCCAAAAAAATATTTTTCCCCTTCAGATTACAGCTCAAATACATGATCTACCTCAGGAAATGAATTGGCTAAAAATCATAGGAGCAGCTGGTTAATAGTCATTACCCGGGTGAAGCAATGCCTGCACCTTTGACTCAACAAAACCAAGCTGTTATGAACAAAACCAAAACCCAAAAATTTCTATTTATTCTCATTTTCTGTGGCAGCTCGCTGTGGTCTGTAGGGCAGGTCAATTACAAGCAAGCAGCTGATTCGTATGTCACCATTGCAGGTACATCTACACTTCATGATTGGACGATGACCTCGTTGGAATTGAACGTGCAGGCTTCGCTGGAAGCTTCCTCTACGGGTATTAGTCAACTTAAATCGCTTACGCTCACCATACCGGCCACGAGCTTGAAAAGTGCGCACAAGGCGATGGATAAAAATGCATATACCGCATTGAAAACTGAGAAGTTTAAGACTATTCAATTCATAGTCTTGTCTACCACGATTCAAAAAAATGTGGTTCAAACATCCGGCAACTTAACCATCGCAGGAGTGACGAAGCCTGTTCAGATTGAAGCTACCTGTACTAATAACAACGGCACACTCATTTGCACCGGTAGTAAAAAAATTAAGATGAGTGATTTTCAGGTAGAAGCTCCGGTCTTCATGTTTGGCACTGTCAAAACCGGAGATGAAATCACCATCAGTTTCAACCTTCCACTAGCCGCAGTTAAAATCTAACCATTAACCTTAAAACCCAATTTTTTATGAAAACTAAATTTTCAATTCTCAAACTACTTTTTGGTCTCATGCTGTTGACTTCAGCATCGATGGCTCAGGTTCAACCTCCGCTTCAATTCTTTAGACCCTATGATAAAGGTGGCGTCAATGTATTTGAAACCACGCGTGTTGATACCATTCCGTTTGATGGTCTCAAGATTCGGTTTGGTGCAAACTTTACGCAAGGCTACCAAAACATCAGCCACAGCAATGCAGCTAGGGCTATCCTTACCGGAACGGCCGGCAGTCTTTTTGAAACAGGCGTAGGCACCAATATTTTCAACACAAAATTAGACGGTACCGGAACGGTTGTACCAAATATTGCTGTAGACCCCAATGTGTACGGTGGCTACATCAATACCACTAATAACAATTTATATTCTAACAGCACCGCTTTATATCAGCAAGCTGGTGGATTTCCGCTAGCTCAAGCTAATTTCAATATTGATGTACAGTTGACTGATGGAGTACGAGTAAGTTTGGTCTCTTATATGTCTGCTCACCACCACAATGAATTCTGGGTAAAAGGCGGATATTTCCAAATTGACAAAGTTGGTTTCCTGGGCAGTGAGTTCTTCAACAAACTGTGGAAAAACTTAACGTTGAAAGTGGGTCACATGGAAATCAACTATGGTGATGCTCACTTTAGAAGAACCGATGGCGGTAATGCTATCTACAATCCTTTCATGGAAGGTAATTTGATGGATGCTTTTAACACAGAGATTGGTGGCGAACTATACTGGCGCAAATCCGGACTCATTGCTATGATTGGTATTACCGATGGTGAAATTCAAGGTAGCGTTTCAAAACCAGATGACAGAAGTCCTTCTTTCTACGGAAAAGTAGGTTTCGATAAAAACCTCAATGACAAAACACGCGTGCGCTTAACTGGTTCTTTCTACACCACTTCTTCATCTATCAGCAATACATTGTATGGTGGCGACAGAACTGGTTCAAACTATCAATATGTAATGGAACCTGTTAGTGCTACCTTAACTGCAAATGCTTTCTCCGGAAGAATTAACCCCGGCTTCAAAGACAATGTAACAGCTTTCATGATCAACCCTTTTGTGAAAATGGGAGGCATCGAGTTGTTCGGTACTTACGAAGTTTCTGAAGGAAACAGCCAGGTAGAAAATGGCGAGGTAAGATATAGCAACCCAACATTGCCAACTTTCAGCAAGCTGCCTAATCGCAAGTTCACTCAATTGGAAGCTGATGTGGTATATCGCTTCGGAAAAGGTGAAAAATATTATGTAGGAGCTAAATACAATACGGTGTCCGGCACGGCTGTGTTTGGTCAAAGCACCTCTGCTACAAACATCAATCAGGGATTTCGCAAAGATGTATCTATCGACCGTACAAGCTTTGGTGCTGGCTGGTTCATTACCAAAAACGTGCTCTTCAAGGCTGAATATGTTTCTCAAAAATACAATGACTACCCAACCGACAACATCTTAAGTGGTGGTAAGTTTGACGGCTTGGTGATTCAGGGAGTAATTGGTTTTTAGGTTTTGTTGTAAGAATATTCCGGCTGGTGATTTCATCGGCCGGAATTTCTTTTTTTATACTAATTTAAACGTGTGAAAAAACTTCTACTTTTTCTAGTCCTAACGATATCACTCTCCGGCTTTCGTACAGATAGTGTACTGGTTCATCGACTGATTGTATTATCGGATAGTAGGTTGATCATTGACGGCAAAACCAATGTAAATTCATATAGCTGTGCTATCCCCAAATACATTGGAAAAGACACGCTTGTGCTGCACGAAGGAGGCCGCAACGTGCGACCTGTATTTGTCAAAGGTGAAGTATCGCTCGATGCGCGCAGTTTTGATTGTGGTATCGCACCGATGACGGCCGATTTCCGAAAAACTATCAACAGCAAAACACACCCGGTCATTCTGATTGATTTTATTTCTTTTGAACGCGCACCTTCCTATCAATCAGGAGAAGAAAAATTTAAAAGCGTTGTCCGGATCTCATTAGCGGGAGTGAGTAAGTTGTTCGAAATGGATTGCTCCATTGCTACCACGTCAGCTGGCTTGATTCATTTAAAAGGTGGCCGCGAATTTGTTTTCTCTGACTTTAATTTAGAAGCTCCCAGACACATGCTGGGTTTGGTAAAAGTGGATCAGTCGTTACATGTTGGCTTTCACCTCGCGTTGAAGCTGGATACCGATCGCTAAAGCTATTTTTTTTCAGAAGCGCTCAATGCCGCCTTTTCTTTTCGATCCAGCCTCCGCTCGCCAATAGCCTGTAGAATAAAAATCAAAATAAATAAGTAGCGTGCCGAAAGCGGCTCCACGAAAACCCAAATTCCGGATAACAACCAAATGGCTGGTGCGATCATCGCGCGAAAGCGCAAACGTGCGGCCACAAATGGTGTAAGTGTTTCGCTGTATCCTTCTTTCTTCACGATGTAGTTAACCATCACTAAATTAAAAACCCCAATCATCACCAGATTGACGCAGTAAACAACAAAAGGTCCGTTTAGGGCAAAAAACTTAGAATAAAAAGCGGTAGAAAAAGGCAATAGCACTACCGACATCAACAGCCAGACCGTTAACCAAAGCAATCGGTTATCGTAGGTTTTTACATACTGTGCCAAAATCAAGTGTGCGCGCCAATAAAGGGCCGTTACTAAAAAGCTAATGAAGAAACCCACAAAACTGGGGATGAGCCGGAGCAATACACCGGAGGTTCCGTAACTCGTTAAGTCTGCTGCGGTAGGAATTTTTATTTCCAGAATCAGCAAAGTCATGGCGATGGCAAATACAGCATCGCAAAAATTATTAACGCGGTCGTTGGGAAATCGGTTGAGCATGGTTTAAAGGTAACTGTTTTTAAAAACGTGCCAAGCGATGTTTCTAACTAACAAAAAGTGATGGTTACTTTCTATGTCGGGCGAGTGCAGCAGCTTGCCCAATCCAATTATCTCTACCAATTCTATCCGGAAAGAACTTAATCGATGTTGTTACAAAATCAATTGTTTCCGGTGTGAATTCGCTGATCTGTTTAAACGTGTAAATACCAATTGCATTTAGCTTGCTCTCAATCACCGGTCCAATACCGGAGATTAATTTAAGATCGTCTCTATTTTTTTCAGATACTTTTTCAATCGAAACTTCTACTGCTTTCCGCTTAGGGGTGTGTGCCTTCTCCAACTCCTGCTTCAAACCATCCGTAATCATTTTCTCATTGGTCAATTGCATCTCCAATTGTTTGATTTGCATGGCATATCGACCCAGTTCCACATCGGCCAATTGAATTTTAGGGCGAATGCTTTGCAGTTCGTCCTTCAAAATCGCCACGGTTTCATCTTTCTCGCGTAAGGCAGCCCTCAATTTTTGGCTTTCATCCAAAACGCGCTGATTCTCTTCTTTGAGCACCGCCTCTGTATGCGTCATTTTCAATTGTATTTCCCGAAGTTGACTCATCGCAGTCTTCTTCATTCTCTCTAGTTGACTCTTTTCCGCTTCTAGCGAATCGGCATTGGTTTGCTTTGTTTGATCAATATTCGTTTGTTGCTGATACCAGGCAATGGCAAAACCAATGAAAACGGCTACCAAAAGCATCACCAAAATCTCAAAAATGGCAATCGTTGCAGCCTGCTGATCAAACTGAGCCGGATTGGTAGTTAGGCCCTTCACACCGATAATATACCATTGTGAAGCCACCAGACACCAGACAAAAAAAGCTCCAATCAACGAATAGGTCAATTTCATTATTGCGTGAATTAATAAAGGGCAAAACTACTAAAAATTCGGTAAACGCGTTGTTCTACGAATGTTTTGCGCTGTTAGCGTACCCGAAATGACGGTAAAAGAACTCTGGTTTTGAATTGGCTTTTCCATCTAAAAATGAATTTTCCTGCGGATGGATTAGTGGTTACTTTTACGCTTTAAAACTTTCTTGAAAAACATATGGGACTTGTAGAACAATTTAATTCCTATCGCAGCCAGATGAATGAAAAAATTTTGGCGGGCGATAACCTGATCATAAAACGAATATTCAACCTCGATACCAACGCCTACCAAGCCGGTGCACTTGACGTGAAGTCAAAAGAATTGATCGGTTTGACTTGCTCACTCGTGCTGCGTTGCGATGACTGCGTAAAATATCATCTGGGAAAGTGCAAAGAAGTGGGCTTCTCTACTGCCGAGGTACACGAGGCGATGGGCGTAGCAACACTTGTTGGTGGAACGATCGTTGTTCCACACCTGCGCAGGGCTTTTGAATATTGGGAAGAACTGAGCAAATAAGCCATGTTTAAAAGAGATCTGGATTTAGAACGTCAATGGAATCATCTGCTCGCAGAAATTGAGAAGCAGATTCAAAAAAAGCCCAAGGATTTAAACGAAGTGCTTTTTTTGATCGGTGTACAAGAGTTGGGTAGAGGAGCTCAGCTTTTTGAGAAGGAGGAAAAACAAGACCTGATGCACATTGCCATCTGCAAAGTGTTGAGTTTGGCCGGCTATTATGAATTGGAGGGACTGGATAAAGATGGCTGGCCCCATTGGAAGCTCATCAAAAAACTGCCACACTTCGATTTGCTGGAGCAAGAAAAACTATTGAAGATGCACGTGATTGAATATTTTGAAAAGGAATATGAGTGGAAAATATTTTCGATTACCGAATCTGAAGCATAAAGTCATTGGCTTCTTACTGTTCAGTTTCTGTGGCTGGATCATGATTGCCTGTCAATCCAAACCCAACCCTCAAAACATCAAACAAGAAATTGTTGCGGCAGAAGCGGCTTTCGAAAAAATGGCAGCAGAGAAAAGCATTGCTCAGGCATTTTATGAATTTGCCGATAAAAACGCCACCATTAACCGTGGGCAATTAATCCATGGCCGTGAAGCGATTTTAGATTTTTACAAAAATGCTGGTTTGGAAAATGCGCGCCTACAATGGGCACCCGACTCCGTCTTTGTGAGCGAAGCCGGGGATATGGCTTACACGTATGGGAAATACAAAATGACTTTGCCGGATACTTCCGGTCAAATCATTGCTAAAACTGGAATTTTTCACACGGTTTGGAAACGCCAACCGGACGGCAGCTGGAAATACGTGTGGGATTAACTAACTATATTCGTGGATAAAACGTTGCTACCATTAGCATGACCGAGGGGATTCAAGATATTCATCAGAAAGTAACAGCCTTCAGGCGTAAGTATTATCTCAATCTTTTTATTAAGGGAGCCGTGCTCACCATCACATTAGTGCTGGCTTATCTGGCACTGGTTAGTCTGATTGAATATAATTTATGGTTGGGCAAAGGCGTACGCTTCATGCTCTTTGCCACTTTCTTTGCTTTGGTGGCCATTTGCATTTTCCTTTTTCTCCGGGCACCGCTCGCTTGGTGGATTTACAAACGAGGCCTGGGCGAAGAGCAGAGTGCCCGCATGATCGGTCATCACTTTCCCGGCATTGGTGATCGTCTAGTTAATGTTCTTCAACTAGCCGCCTCTTCTTCAGGCTCATTGGCGCAGGCCGGCATCCAGCAAAAATCGAATGCCTTTAAAAACATCTCTTTCGAGGAAGCCATCAACTTCCGAGACAATTTCAAATACCTGAAATACTTTGGCGCTGCTATCGCGTTCATTCTATTGTTGATGGTGATAGACCGATCCATTTTCACACAAAGCACCAAGCGAATCATCCAGTTCAATCAAGAGTTTTCGCCTCAGGCTCCATTCACGTTTCAGGTTGATAACCCGTCTCTGTCTGCATTTTTTAATGAAGACTTTACATTACAGCTTTCGCTGAAGGGTAGCTCCATCCCCGAAAGTGCCTACATCGTCATTGGTAATCAGCGCTGGAAGATGGAATCACTCGGAACGGGTCAGTTTTCATACCTGTTTGAAAAGTTGCAAAACGAAGTCGACCTGCAAATCGAGGCAGCCGGATTTTATTCGGAGCGTTTCAAAATTGAAATCATCAACCGACCCGAAGTAACCAAAATCAACGTGCAACTCGTTTTTCCATCTTACCTCGGCAGAAAAGCCGAGCGCATGACCAATGTGGGCAATCTGGAAATTCCGGAAGGAACCAAAGTAACCTGGCAGGTGGGCACCGCCAATGCGACTCGCGCAAAAATTACCTTTACCTCAGGCATTGGTGAAAATGAGATGCCGATGATAGATGACCAACTTTTCAACTTCAGCAAAAACATCAAAGATCCGGATCAATACTCGATTCTGTTGGAAAACGACCAGAGCAAAAACAAAGAGCAAATCAGTTATTCTATTGCTGTAGTCAAAGATCAGTTTCCACAAATTGTGGTGGACAACCTGCAAGATTCCATTCTCTTTAAAAATATTCTTTTGGGAGGATCGCTCACTGATGATTATGGCGTGACCGAATTAAAACTTCAGTACCAGATCATCAAAGGAAATAAAGAAGCTCCGCTAAAAACCACCATCATCCCACTAAACTCCAATCGCAATCAACAAAACTTCTTCTACGAATGGAAAATCGACTCACTCCGATTGCAGCCAGGCGACAAAGTAAATTACTACTTACAGGTATGGGACAATGACGGAGTGAATGGCCGCAAGTCCACACGCTCGGCCGGTTATGTTTTTGCCCTGCCGGGAGATGAGGAGTTGAAAGCAGACATCGCGCAGTCACAACGCAATGCCGAAAACAAAATTGACCAAAGCATTCAAAAAGCTAAAGACCTGAAGCAATCCATTGACGAAGCACAAGAGCGACTGAAAGGAAAACAAAGTTTGGATTGGCAGGACAAGAAAATGCTGGAGGAACTTGTTCAGCAAAAACAAAAACTAGATCAGGCCATTCAGCAACTGCAAAAAGAAAACAGTCTGCTCGAGCAGAAGAAAGAAAGTTTTACAGAAGAGAGCGAGCGCATCCAAGAGAAATCGGAGCAGATCCAAAAAATCATGAATGAGCTGCTGGATGAAGAAACCAAAAAGCTTTTTCAGGAATTGGAAAAGTTGCTGAAAGAAAATGCCGATCCATCGCAGATGCAAAAGTTGCTCGACAAAATGGATCGCAAAGAAATCAACATGGAAAAAGAGCTTGAGCGCACACTGGAGCTTTTCAAACAACTGCAATACGACTACAAACTGGAGCAAGCTATTTCTGAAATAAAAGAGCAAAAAGAGAAGCAAGAAAGTTTGCTGGAAAAAACGCAAGAGCTGGCCGGAGAAAAACCCGAACCTAAGGAAAGCAAGGATTCTAAAGATGGAAAAGAAAACAAAGACGGAAAACAAAACGAAAACAATCCGGACAAAGGTAAAGACAGCGGCAAAGAAAATGACGGCAAGAAAAATGATGAAAATCAAAACAACGAGAAGTTAAGCCCAGAAAAGTTAGCCGAAGAACAAGAACAATTGAAAAAAGAAAATGAGCGCTTCAAGGAAACTGTAAAGGAGTTGGAGAAGATGGGCGAAGAAATAGACGAAGCACAAGACACACCCAGCGAACAACAAATGCAGGAGTTGGAGCAGTCGCAGGAGAATAGCAAAGAAGAGCTCAAGAAAGGCAAACCCAAAAAAGCATCAGAGCAACAGAAGAAAGCTGTTGAACAAATGAAGAAAATGCAACAAAAGTTGGAAGGCATGCAAAACTCCATGGAGATGGAAATGGACATGGCTAACCTGGAAAGCCTGCGCCAAATTCTTCACGGCCTGATTAAGCTATCGTACGATCAGGAGAATCTGATGAAAGAGTTTAATCAAGTACAACAGACCGACCCCCGCTATGTAACCCTCGGTCAGCAGCAATTGAAACTAAAAGATGATGCTAAAGTATTGGAAGACAGCCTGTTAGCTCTTTCAAAGAAGGATGCCTTCTTAGGTTCTGTCGTTACAAAAGAGGTAGGAGAGCTAAACGACCACCTGGACAAGGCTACCTTGAATGTGAAAGAGCGTAAGAAAGGCAATGCCAGCTCTGAGATGCAATTCTCTATGACGAGCATCAACAATTTGGCATTGATGCTGAACGATCATTTTGATATGATGATGGATATGATGGCAAACGCCAAACCCGGCAAGGGAAAGAAAAAGGGAAAACAACAAATGCCTAACCTTGGCCAAATGCAGCAGCAACTGAATCAGCAAATGGAGCAATTAAAAAAGGGAGGTAAATCAGGCAGGCAACTGTCTGAAGAGTTTGCCCGTATGGCTGCTGAGCAGGAACGCATTCGTAGGGCGCTTCAAGAAATGCAGGAGAAGCTGAAGCAAGAAGGTGGCAAGGTGCCGGGTGGAGATTTACCGGGCAAAATGGAACAAACCGAAATGGATTTGGTTAACAAGCAGATCACGGAACAAACCATCCGAAGGCAAAACGAAATCATCACCCGACTGCTTGAAGCGGAGAAATCGATGCGTGAACAAAATCAGGATCAAGAAAGAAAAGGAGAGACAGCGAAAGATTATACACAGGAAATGCCACGTGCTTTTGAAGAGTATTTAAGATTAAAAGAAAAAGAAGTAGAATTGTTGAAAACAGTACCTCCTCGGTTATTTCCCTATTACAAAAAGGAGGTGAACGAATATTTTAAACGAATAGGGACTAAAGAGTAAAATGGCATGAAGAAGATTAGTATTGAGATTCCTTCCTTAACCGAGAACATCCGGATGATTGAGAGCTTTATTGACAATGCGAAGGAGAAATACCATCTCAATGACGACATCTATGGCAACATCATGATCGCGGTGACCGAAGCGGTGAACAACGCCATCAAGCACGGCAATCAGAATAACTCCGCCAAGAATGTAGCTCTTTCTCTTTCCTTTGATGACAACCTGATCAAATTCAAAGTTGAAGATGAAGGCAATGGTTTTGAATACGAAAATCTACCTGATCCTACGGCCCCTGAAAATTTAGAAAAGCCCGGTGGCCGTGGCATCTTCCTAATGAAACATCTTGCTGATGAAGTGGCTTTCTCCGAAAACGGAAAAGTGGTAGAGCTTAGCTTCTATATGAACTAATGGCCGCCATTCAGTTTTTTTCAGAAGACATTTCATTTACGCTCGCCAAACCCCGCAGAACCAGCAATTGGATTAAGCGCATCGCTCAAAAAGAAAAGCGAGAAGTACGAGATGTTTCCTACATCTTCTGCTCGGATGTCTACCTGCTCGAACTCAATCAGCAATACCTCAACCACAATACCCTTACCGATATCATCACGTTTGACTACTCTGAAGGCGCAAAGCAATTGGAAGGGGAAATTTATATCAGCATCGATCGCGTGAAAGAAAACGCGGAGAAATTTAAAGTGTCATTTCAGGATGAGCTTGACCGGGTAATGATCCACGGTGTTTTGCATCTGATTGGATACAAAGACAAGAAACCTGCCGACAAAGCCCTCATGCGCAAAAAAGAGGAAGCTTCCCTATCTTTGCGTAAATAGTTCCACGTGGAACCTATTTGAAATCAAATCCACCAGAAACGTGTTAAATGTTTCACGTGGAACTAACCAACTAAGATGTTTCAGGAATACGATGTAATTGTGGTAGGAGCCGGCCATGCCGGATGTGAGGCAGCGGCCGCTGCGGCTAACATGGGATCGAAGGTTCTTTTGGTGACCATGAACATGAACACTATTGCCCAGATGTCCTGCAACCCAGCCATGGGGGGTGTGGCGAAAGGACAAATCGTAAGAGAGATTGATGCCCTGGGCGGATATTCAGGAATTGTGTCCGACAAATCAATGATTCAGTTTCGAATGCTGAATCTTTCCAACGGTCCTGCTATGTGGAGCCCACGCACTCAAAACGACCGCATGTTGTTTGCCGAAGAATGGAGACTGGCACTAGAATCAATGCCTAATGTAGATTTCTGGCAAGAGATGGTGAGTGGACTATTGGTAAAAGACAAAC
>JACPVX010000071.1 GCA_016191555.1 Bacteroidota bacterium | reverse complement strand
TGAGTTTTGATTATTGGCAAAGATTTGGCAAAATGACCTATCGAGAATACTGGCATAATATCTCAAGAGAAATCTTCACACTCCTTCAATCGCAAAACCTAATTCCGGTTGATGTGTTCTTTGTTGGGAGTAAAGTTAGAAGCGCAGATGACGATCTCCGCTTGGATGGAGATATTGACAGCATTGTCTTGATCGAAAATTCACTGACTATAGATTCACTAAGAAAGTTGCGAGTGAAGATAGGCAGGATGCTTCTTGCTCGTCCTAAAACAAGCGAGGTTTTTTAGAATGTGGGTTTTGCCGGAACGGAAATCATTTTCAATTCACTTTTGGGGGCTATTTTTTCTTGTCGAAGCGTTTTTTTGACTGTCCGGTAACATTCATACTCCATTTGCATGAAAAAAACTCTTCTCACGAATCAATTTGGTGAAAAAACACAAAATCGGGACGTACCGCTCCCTCTTCTGCATCACAGACGCATCTTGTTTTTAAAAAATCTCTTACTCTATTTCCTCTATGCCCAACTGATGCGGCGGATTCGTTCCCACGTTTCAAAGAAATCCTTTAACCAGTCATTATATCCGAACATTCGATAGACAATCTTACGTCCCGTCTTCACTATTTGGCAGGGAATCATTATCAGGGTATTGAGAAACCGCCGAAACTCCATCTTTAACACCTGCTCTCCCCTTCCTGCATTTGGCATCAACATACCAAACCATGCCTTGAAGTTCCAGGCCAATGACGCTATTACCATGTATGCCCAGTTACTCAACAAATCCCTTAACGGTAACTTCATCGCATTTACCCCATTTTTCAACTGCTCTATTACGTTCTCCTGATCACACCGCCCGTTTGCCAACTCTACCACTTTCTCCGCCGTTCTATCCCTCAGTGTCGTTATATAGAAAAAATATCGAACATCATCAAATAATCGTTTCTGCCCCTTTTCCACGCTCAGGCTCTTTCTCAGCACTATCATCCGATAGCTCTTTGCGCATTTCTCTGGCTGATATTCAAACTCTGCCACATACTCCCGCTCCAACCGAGTGTTCTTGTATTCCCGTTTTTTAATTATCTCTTCTTTTACGTTTTCCGGCTTTTGTCTTTCTTCTGTTTTTACCTGGTATTTTGGTTTACGATTGAGTTCCTCCCATGCCCCCTCCGGCAACTCCCCGGCTTGTTTTTTCAGTCCACTACGCGCATCCATCCCAAACACAAAGTCCACTTGCTCTGACCAACGATCGAAAGTCCCTGTCAATGAAAAGTCCGTATCACCCCTCAAACAAACCCTTTTCGCATGCGGCTTCACCAACGCTATTGCCTTGTCTATCCACTCCACCGCGCCACTATGGCTCGGCACATTTCCGGGGCGATTCTCGATATACAACACTTCCCGCGTGTTGGCCAACGACACGATAAGCGGCGTATATCCCCATATCCCCTTGTACGACATATCCATCCCCTCTTTACATTCTCCGTATGTCCCCGCTATCGTTCCATCCGCGTCTATTAACGCCTCTTCCAATACCTCTTTCCGCCCCTCTTTCCACACTCGCTCGCGTACCGTGTTGACACAATCCATCAGCTTCACAATATCTTCACGTTCAAACCGCCTCGTAAAATCTCCCGCTGTTGTCGGATCCGGTATCCGTTGCGCACCTAACGCATCCAAATACCCGCTGTCTTGCCGATGCAACTCTATGTCCTCTAGCCGCTCATTTCCTGAAAATACATTGTACGCTATGTTCAATATATGATCCGATTCGTGATACGGTACATGCATCTTCAGTAACTCAAGATTCTCGTCTATCTCTTTTACCAAACCACTTCTTACCACCATTTGATGAACCGCCCCTATCCCACCACAGGCGATAGCCTGACCCTTCTCTACTATTTCATAATGGATGTTTTTCGCCGTGAACATCGGGCGCTTCTGCTCTTCCCATTGCTTTCTCTTTAACCGCTCCGCTATTTTCCGTTTCTTTTTTCTCAATATTTTGGTATATTCTTTTCTTGCTTGTTTGCTCATCTGAAATGCCCCCTTTTCTGGTTGTTAGGTTTTTCACACATCCCTATTTTAACCAGCAAATTCGGGCATTTCAACCTATCTCACCTCTCTTTACAAAATATTCACGCTTGAATAAGGGTTAGACTGAAGACTATAGTTCAATTCATGGAGTAACTCTGCAACCTTTACCCATCCAATATTGTGCCCTTTCTTTTTAAGTTCTTGAGACAATTTTCGAGTGCTCTTGCAGGTCCACCTAAGTGGTGATTGGGGATCTCCACGAGTGAAGGGATCTACAAGCTTTTGCAAATCTTCAATAACTTTGGGATCCTTATACGTCAGCCTTTTCCGCCCACTTCCGGGTTGGCGAACTCTTGTTTTTTGCGGTTTTCTCTCTCTTCTAAGTCTTGACAGCTCTTTAATAGCGGCAGTAATCGTCGTTCGAGAATGCCCTGTTGCCTCAGCAACAAGAGAGACTCCACCCCATCCAATTGCTTCTGCTTCTCCTGCTGCCCATAAACGCCGCATCTTTTCATCCATTATCTTGCGCAATGGTTTATATTTTCTCTGTATGTTCTCTTTGGTAACCATGTGTCTATGATACTATGGTTTTTTAATCTGTTCAAGTTATTTACGAACACTCCCTTAGCTGAGTAGCGACATTTCACAGTCGTAAGCCGCTTTAGTACTATACCATGAATAAATTTTGCCTTTTATTCATTTGTTTACAAAATAACTTTGAATTCTGTGGCAATGGTTCAGGGTGGCACAAACAAAAAATGTCTATACCACCCTGAATCCTACTCTTTAGAAGAGAATATACCGGATATGATAAATTTAAGCAAACTATTTCTCGCC
>JACPVX010000047.1 GCA_016191555.1 Bacteroidota bacterium | reverse complement strand
GACCACGAAGCGAGTATCGTCATCAAGTCCAAATATTGTTACTAATGTTACAAGAAAAAAGACACCTGCAACAGTTGGTAATGAAATATTCAATAGTCTTTCCTCCCAGAAATACACCAAACTGCGCTGTCAATGGCAGAACGGTATTAAATCCATTCTCCTCCAACATATCGATTGCAAACGGAGTGTAGGCCTGGTCATTCTCTAACACATGATCGGCCATTTTCTTCACCATTGCGTTTACGATCCACTGCTGCCCATCGTAGTTCACCTTTTTATTCTCCGGCAAGTGAAAGTGCTTTCGATACGCCCGATCTACCAATACATCCAACTTCTTATCCACTTCTGCAAAGTGTTCGGTGCGAACTTCCCACTTCCCTTTGGCTGGTTTGATGTCCGCATAAAAGAATTGCATGACATCATGGAATAAATTTCCAAAGATGCGTGCATCTGCGGCCTCCTCTACTTCTTCTGCTTCGCGCAGACCGATTAAATTCTTGAAATAAAACCGAAGTCGACATTCCATGTAATTATTTAACGTGGACGGTGTCAATTCTTTCTTCGCGTATTGCTGTAGTCGTTCGAGCACTTTGGCATCTTTCGGGATGGTGATGGCATTTGACTGACGCAACGAAACTGAACTATACAATATCTTCTTCGTATAAGGCCACTTCGCCTCATACATGATCTGATACAGGTACCGGCTCATTTCACCTGTGCCTAAAACATCCGGCTCGGTGTTATAATACAAATTGATGTTTTCACCACGCTGCAACAATCGATAAAACAAATAGGCATACATCGCATCCTGATGCACATACGTTGGTAAATTGTATGCCTTGCGAATAGAATGCGGGAGATACGAGCCTTGTCGCGGGGCGGCAGGCCATAAACCTTCATTCAATGACAATACATGCACGTGATCGAAATCCAAATTACGTGTCTCCAGCACACCCATGATCTGAATACCTTTCAATGGCTCTCCACTAAACGGAATTTTTTCTGACCGTGCTATTTGTCGGAATAATTTTTGCAGCATCGTCAACTCCATTGGCTCATGGTTGAGGAGCGTTTGCAAACGCGTGATGATCCGATGGAAATAAAACGCAAACTCTTTATCCATCAACCCCTGCGCAGGCGAAGTTGCCACATGACTCACCACGCGCAGCAAGTACTCAATAAAATCTGCTTCCGGCACATTTTGAAAAATCGCTGCGATCACCTCTCCTTTCGACTGGAAATAATTTTCTTCCAGGTACACCTGATTATGTGTAATGATGAATTGTTTTAATTCATGCACCACATCCGGAGCCAGCGCATTCAGGTACGGATGATTTAATACCGGTAAGATTCCACGGTAGTAAAACTCTTCTTTTCGCTTGGTGCGATGGAGATCAAACAAAAAATCAATCAACGAAAAGTAAGGCGTGCTCATCAACGGATACCCCATCGTGACGTTGATGGATGGAATGCCTGTTGGAAGAGAATACAACAGCGGCATCAGCAGACTCTCGTCCGGTAGTACGATGACATGGCTCTCGCCATTCGCCAACAATTTCTGATCAATGAGTTGCTGCGCGAGTAACTTGGGCTGCCCTGCTTTTTGTGGGACTCCATAAATATGTAATTGCTTCGGCTTGCTGAAATACGAAGCCGGCTCGGGACTAAATGTTTTACCCAATATCGGATGCTGCCGATAGAGTCGGAAGAAAGAGCCTGCCTCGCGGTGTGCTGCGCCTACATAAAACTCATCTTCATCCCACACTACACGTGCTTGCTGATTCTCCACAAACCAACTGATGATCTTCTCTTCTGCCGTGGTGAGCGCATTAAATCCTGCAAAGATTATTTTATGAACCGGAGCTGCCGGTTTTTCATTTTGCAATTGCTCTGCCACTGCACGATGGATCATGCCTGCATACGCGATGCCATCTTGCACTAAATGCTTTTGGAAGTCCTGATAAACAGGGTACAGGTTTTGCCACAGCGATAGAAACCGCGTGCGCGTTTCTTCCGTGCTGAACTCTACGCTCTGCCAAAACTCTTTCAGGAACTCCCTTTGCTCTTCCGTGAGGAAATCAAAGTATTGATCGACTTCCTTCAGGTTGCTCACATCGCGGAACAGCCATTCTGCATTCACCATGTATTTATCCAACTCGTCAAAGTCGCGGAGCAACATTTCGCCCCAGTAATAAAACTGATCAATCTTCTCGTTACTGCCTGTGACTCGTCTGAACGATTGGTACAACCGCAAGATCAGTTCCAGTTTGTCTGCTTCCTGGCTGGTAGAGTATGATTGAATGAGTTCTTCGATGGTGATAATGGTAGGTGCCCATCGCGGAGACGATAAACCTTTCGCCAACTCTTGTTTGAAGTACAAGGCTGCTCTGCGATTGGGGAATATCACTTTCAGCTGATCCCAATCTTGGTAATCGGTCTTTACGTTATCTGCCAGCTCTTGTAAAAAACTCTTCATACTAGATCGTCACTTCAACACATTCTTTATCTTGTACATATACTAGGTATCCCATCACGTTCTTCCATCCCATTCCTTGCAATAACTGCATGTATTCTTTTACCTGCGCTACATCTTTTGCGGTGCGCTCTCCGGTTTTATAATCTACCACATACGCAGTTGTTCCCATCATGGCCACACGGTCGATGCGCTTTTCAAAACCATCGGTGGTGAGTAGCGTAGCTTCCATCTTACATTGCGCCTTTGCATCGAAGCACGGTTGTAATTGCGGAATCTGTACCACCCATTGCACCAACTCTTCCAGTTCACTGCGCTCCGATTCGTTGATGATGCCTTGTTGCAGCGCACGCACCATGGAGGGCTCAATATCTGCGCGGGTTTTTACTTTCGAAAGGATGGCATGCAGAAAAATTCCGTAGTTAATCTTCTCGCGCTTTTCGTTCGGTGTAAAAAATTCCATACCACGCGTTCTTACCTGAAGTCGATCGCGCCAGGTGGTGACGAGATAGTTCTTTAAAGAAAGTGTTTGCTCCGATTTGTCCGCGTCATCGGTTGGATGTTGGAGCACACCGATCTCTAAGATTTTTTCATTCGGAAGCCAATGCGATGCCCACGCTTTATTGTGTTCGATGATCTGAAATGTGAGTTGCCCTACGTGCGATAATTTCAGCTCTCCTTGTTTATTCTTGCGGACGTCAGGGGCAAAAGCGATTAACCCCAATTCGGCACGCGTGAATGCCACATATAATAAGTTGAGATTGTCGAGATTGACACGTTGCGTTTCTTCTCTATAATCTTCTTTGAAGACAGTGCTTTTCAAGATGCTCGCATATCGCACCGGCATATAGCCAGCTTCGCGTAAGAGCGGATGATCTGATTTGCACCACAGTAAAACTTCTTTGATACTATGTCCTAATTCCCAATCCAAAAAAGGAATGATCACATACTTAAATTGTAGTCCCTTCGCCTTATGTATGGTAATGATCTGCGCAGCATCCACACCCCCGGCCACTTGCACTGACTTTTTCTCCCGATTCAATTCCCACCAACTCAGAAAGGAAGTAAGATCGTTCTTCTCGCGTTGCGAAAACTCCTGAATGATATCCTGAAAAGATTGCAGATAAATTACCTCATCGGTTACGCTTCCCAGATTAAAGATCTGAATTAAATTCTCGACCATTTCAAAAAGCGGAAGTGCAGCCAGTCTGTTTCGCTGTTGCATAAACGCTGGTGGCATCCACTTCGCGAAAGCAGCTGTTTTCGACTCGGTAAAAATTTCGTTCCAGTCGGCAAATGCTTTGGTGGGCCAAATCTTTTGGTACTCGAACGCCAGATGTGCGCGTGCAATCTGATGATCGGCATCTTCCAGAATGCGCAGTGCGCTGAGCAACACCAATACACACGATGCGCGGTCGACCATCAACGATTCGTTGGACACCACATCGTAGCGATACTTGTCATTCGCTTCCGCGGATGACCGATATTCCATAAACCGATTCGCGATCCATCTTCCCTCGCGGTTATCACGAACCAAGAAAGCAATGTCTTTTAACGGCACACCCTTCTCTTGCAACTCCTCTACTAATTTTGGCAGTCGCGCGAGCGAACGATCCTGAAACGATTCATCTTCTTCTTCCGTCTCGAGAAATTGTATGCGTACATATCCCTCGTCCGGCTTGACCGCTATTTTTTGTTCTGCCTCCCGATACGCTTCTTTGGAAAACGGAGAATCGGATTGCAAGGCGATGAGGTCAGCAGCCGTATTGAAAAACGAATTATTAAACGTCACCACCAATCCATTGCTGCGGTAATTGGTATCCAGCGTATGCGTGGCCGTCAGTGACGGATGAATATCGCGTTCCAGTTGATTCTGTAAGATAGAAAGATCGCCCCCACGCCATCGGTAGATCGACTGCTTGACATCTCCTACGATCAGGCTGGAATAATTTTGTGAGATCCCATTTTGAATGAGTGGCAACAAATTTTTCCATTGCAACCCCGAGGTATCCTGAAATTCGTCTAACAGAAAATGGCGGTAGAATGAGCCCACCTTCTCGTAGATGAAGGAAGTATCTTGCTCATGCATCAGTTTATTGAGAAACTGTGATGCATCGGATAACAACATCAGGTTTTCATCGCTGAGGTATTTGCGTTGTGTGCGCAGTATATCGGATATCAATCCAAACGAATAGAGATTGCGAAGTACACAGGAGATGGAATGATACAACTCCATGTTTTCTTCGATGAACGCTACCACATCGCGCAGACGCGGCTGCCATTTATTTTTTGCCTGTGACAGTACTACTTGTAAACGAGGTGAAGATTTGTGCGGCCACTTCTCTGCATGCTGTACAATTTCGGAAACGGTATTGGACGGAAGCAAAATTTCGCGGGACAGCTTTTTTATATACGAGTAGATGCCTGTAGACTTGCCATTAAAATCGTCTGATGTCAATTGATTCGCCTCGATCTCTTTCATCAATTGCTGTGCCTGCTCAAACACATTCTTTTCAATGGCATTCCGCTGGTCTGTCAGTCGCTTGCGAAACGATCGAAAGAACGTCTTGTCTTCCGTTACGCGCAACACACTTTCTTCAATGGCTTTAAAATCTTCTTTTTCAATTTTCTGAGCAAATTCCAGCAGTGCCTGTCGCACATCCCAATCTTTGCCATCCATTAATTTCTCCATCGAAAACTCCAACACCCATCCCCGCAGGTCCGGGTTGGCACTCAGTTGGCTCATCAGCAAAGCGATGACTTCTTCCATCACAAACGCATTGTCTACTTCGAGTCGGAAGTTTCCCAACAGGCCCGTTTCGCGCGTGAACGACCGAATGATCCGTTGAAAAAACGCATCGATGGTGCTGATTGAAAATTCCGAATAGCGATGCAGCAGCAACGTGAGTGCTTCTTCACTTTTCTTTTGCAGATCGGCCGGTTTCAGGATGATTCCCTCGCTCGCCTCTTCGCGCATAATTTCTGCTGCCAGTTCCGCGCTTTCGCCCTTGGCAAAATCACTGAGGTAATGAAGAATCCGATCCTTCATCTCTTGCGTGCTTTTGTTGGTGAACGTCATGGCGAGGATGTACCGAAAATATTCCGGGCGCCTCAGTGCCAGCCGAATGTATTCGCGGGCCAGTATGCGGGTTTTCCCCGATCCGGCAGAGGAACGATAGATGTGAAATGGAGCTGACAGGGTAACGAATTTTCAATGCACGATTTACGATTTTTTTCGGTGACAATAAACTAAACCTTTCTTCTCCTTTTCGGGATGTATCGCTTCGCAATTTCGTGCACCCACACGCGTTTTTCTCTTAGCGAGAGGCGGTTACCGGAGCCTCGCGCAACCACCTCTTTTTTACCTCCTAAAAGTTCTATTTGAACTGACCGTTCGCATTGATAATTTTGTTACATTCGAGAAAGTGTATATGCGTAAACTCTACCTGCTTTGGCCTAAATTCTATTACTCCTTCCCTCTTCAATTGTTGTTCAACAACATCCGAAGAAACATTGTGCTGATGCTGTGCTGGATTTTGATTTTTGCCATGATGACGGGCAACTTCGGCAAGTACTTAGGCATTCCTTATCTCTTCCTCGACCCTGAATATCTCAACCACGTCAGTTTTACCAGCTTCTTTTGGATGGGTCTGCTATCGGCAGGCTTTGCCATGGCCTTCCACATTACTTGTTACATTACCGATGGTCATCGCTTTTCCTTCGTGGGAACATTGCCCCGCCCCTTTCGCAAATTTGTGATTAACAACAGCATCATTCCGATCTTATTCTTAGTTACGTATCTCTACCAGGCCATTCGCTTTCAAATCGACAATGAACATTGCACCACCCAAGAGCTAATCTGGCGACTGACCGGCTATTTTGTGGGCTACATTTTCATGACGTTTCTCTTCTCGCTTTACTTCCGCTTCACCAACAAGGATATTTTTAAATACATGGTGTGCCGTATTGACGAAAAGATTAAACAAAGTGTGGCGGTAACGCGTGCCAGCGCGATGAAGAAGTTAGACATTGCCCGCAAGAAGCAAGTGCGCGTGGACACGTACATTGACAGCAAGTTGCGCCTGAAGCCGGTGGAGGATCTTAGTTTTTTCGATCGCGCTACCATTCTACAAGTGTTTGATCAGAATCATTTTAATCTGGTAGTGATTGAGTTGTTCATCTTTCTGATGGTGGTGGTGTTGGGAATCTTCAAAGACTATCCTGCTTTTCAATTACCTGCTGCCGCCAGCTTCATGATCTTCCTGACGATCTTCGTGATGCTGTTCGGTGCCTTCTCCTACTGGTTTGGGGGCTGGTCTTCTACGGTGGGATTGGTGGTATTTTTAACGATCAACTATTTGGTGGGCGAGGACTTCTTCACAAAGAAATATGAGGCCTTTGGTTTGGACTATCATGTGCTGGAAGCGCCTTATAACTCGGAATCGATACAAGCGCAAATTGATAGTTCGGCTATAGCCGAAGATAAACGCGCCACGTTAGTGCAATTGCAAAATTGGCGAAACAAATTTGCGGCCGATGAAAAGCCAAAAATGGTTTTGCTCTGCGTAAGTGGTGGCGGTAAACGCGCTGCGCTGTGGACGCTGAATGCATTGCAACACACGGACAGCATTACACAAGGAAAGTTAATGCAAAGTAGCGTGTTGATTACGGGCGCATCGGGCGGGTTGATTGGCGCAAGCTACTTCAGAGAGTTAAAACTACGCGAGGCATTGGGAGAACCCATTCAACCTTATGCCTATATACACCGGCAGAAGATTTCTACCGACAACTTAAATCCATTAATCTTTAGTTTGTTGGCGAATGATTTGTTTGTGGGCTTCACAAAATTCAACTACGCAGATCAATGGTATCAGCGCGACCGTGCTTATACGTTTGAAGATCAACTGAATCAGATTACCGAAGGGTTGATGGATCGCCCGATTGTTTCTTATAATGAATACGAAACGAAAGGTATTATTCCGTTAGTGATCTTAACGCCTACCGTAATTAATGACGGGCGCAAGATGTACATTGCCTCGCGGCCCATTTCTTTTATGAATGCCGAATTAGAAAATTTTAAAACGTACAGTTCAGAAAAAGTTGGTGGCGTAGACTTTCAGCGGTTCTTCAAAGATCAAGGTTCGCACAACTTACGCTTTTTATCTGCTTTGCGGATGAGTGCCACGTTTCCCTACATTACTCCCAACACTACGTTGCCCACTGATCCTCCGATCCAAATGATGGATGCGGGTATCTCTGATAATTTTGGCTTGTCGGATGCCGTTCGTTTTACCTACGCATTTAAAGATTGGATTGCCGAGAACACGAGTGGCGTGGTGTTTGTTTCCATTCGCGACTCACCGAAGTTACACACCATCTCTCCTACCAAAGGACAGACGATCATTGATGCGATTACGCAACCGATCAGTTCTGTTTATAATAACTTTGAAAATTTTCAGGACATCACCAGCGATTTATTGATTGGGCAAGCGCACTCTTGGTTGAAGGCACCAATTGAACGCATTGACATACAATATCAAGCTGAGAGCTATGTGGATCTTTTGCAGGGCATGGATAGCATTCGGCAAAACAATGCGCGTGCTTCGCTGAGCTGGCGGTTAACAACGCGCGAGAAAGAAGGCATTGTGAGCACCATACACTCTGCCAAAAACGAAGCAGAGATTGCCAAACTGAAAGGACTGCTTATTTCGAAACCCAAGTAATTTTTTTACACGCACCGGACTGCTTATGAAAAATCTTGTTTTTATAGTTGAAGATGATCTTACGCAACAGAAATTATTACGTCATCATTTTGAAGAATCGCTGGGTTCGTACGAAGTAAAAACGTTTACGAATCCCGATGACCTGTTGGCACACCTGGATGACAAACCATTTGCGGTGGTGTTGGATCATTTTTTTGCGGATCGAAAAGAAACGGGCTTGCATTATCTGGGATTAATCAAAAAGAAGAACAGTGCTATTCCGGTGATTTACCACACTACGTTGGTGGACGAGGCGGTGAAGGCGGAAGCACTGAAAAAAGGCGCGGTGGAATTTATCAATAAAGACATGGCTTCGCTGGTGCGGCTGCGCACTGCGCTGGATTCTATCCATGAACAGAAATCGAAGAAAGGTTTTTTCGGAAAGTTGTTTGGGGGGTAGCGATTTTCGGATGGCGCATTTGTAAATTCGGCATCCGCCCACAGGCAGTTGGATTGGTACTTTCGGGATTACCCGTTTACCTTACTGACATTGATTTTTGAACAGACCCTATTTTGGGTGATGGTGTGTCTGCCGAAGGTGACGGAGGCAGTTCTCGAGGTTACATTGCCAATTCACGAAGATACATAGCCAATTCACGAAGTTACACAGCCAATTCACGAGTTTACACAGCCAGTTCACGAGTTTACATTGACTTTACACGGTTTGACGCTGGCAAAACAGGCGTTGCCTGCGGCCTAAAAATAATTCGGTATGGCTATTTCAATCTCAACACTCTCTCATCCATGGCGCGTTATTCTAATGACTGACGAATCTTTGGGATTGTCAGCAGGTACTCTTCGCCATACGGATCGTTGCGTGCGTATACATCCCATCATACCATGGGAATCTCTATTGCCTCATTCGGGTTCAAAAAAGGAAAACAAAAAAAAATCGCTGAGCGTGTTTGATGACTCCCAGCGATTGGCGGTTTCCGGTACATGTATGGAAATAGGAATACGCGATCCGATTTGTAGCAGCAACGAGCCCGGGATGCTACAAAATAGTTTGTTTTTTTCTGAATCGCTTTTTTAATCTGTATCTCTGGCCCTAAAGGGTATGGAAGACACACTTTTATACTCCTTCTCTCCGATTGATCTGGTATATGACTTTACGACCGCTGCAATATCTACCAAGCCGGTGTCGGGGGCATAGAGAAGTGTATCGCGCAAATCTCGGGCATTGTTCAGATTTCTTTCGCTCGCTGATGCGACCTTATCTTTTGTTTTTAAGTCGGCCAGTAAAGAAGTGAGCGTAGTTATCTGGAGTTCTTCTTCGTTGGGTTGATATTCGGGTATGACCTCCAGCAAAGCAACCATGTCTTCTACGTGGTCGATCATCATCGTAAAGCCTTGATGCGAAACGGAGTGTGTATTCGGTTTTGCATTGGGATCGGTGGATACGGGATCGGGTTTTGCAATTGGCTTGACGCGCGTGCCGCGAATTTTATGAACTATGCTGCGCATGCTACGCACTAAACCGGGCATGGCTTTGGAGCAGCCGAGTGCGTGGACGATGCGTGTAGCCAGGGGCCTGATGGTGTTAAAAATTACTCTGCGTTCGTTGCCTTTCTTCTTTAAGTCGGACGCGGCCTCCTTCACCGTCTCTTGTGCGAGGACGGCATCGGCATGTAGTTTGGCGAGTGCCTCCAGTGAGATGGCCTCGTTGGAGGGATTGAACTTGGGGCCGATGGCGACACAGCGCTTGCGGAGCTCTTCAAAGTTGTTGATGTTGATGGTGTTTCCTGTTTCTGAATTTTTTTTCATAGTGTTATTTGTTTGTTTGTTATGCCAAAATCGCTTGCATAACTCGTGCCAAACTCAAAAACACTTTATTTGAAGGAATTTGCCAGTTTGTGGAAATTGCGGAGGCTCCAACTAACGATATATAAACAATTTGCTCGTTTTATTTAACGAAAAAGTGGTCAACGCAAGCGCGAAACTTCTTTCGGCATGTAGCAGATTGTCTAAAAGGTGTAGGCTAATGTAATCCCCTCTGAAAAAATTTTAGGAGAAGCATTCGGTATTTTTTTGATTCTTTTATTCCAACAAAACAAGAATTTAAGAACTTGCGCATACTCCCCGTTTTTTGAGGTAAAGGCGCAACTAATTATCTACCTGATGCACTATTATGACAAAATACACCGTGGGGAGAAGCGGTTGTTTATCAAGTTTCCGTATGATCGGTCTATTGCAGATAAGTTAAAGGAAATAACATCTTGCCAATGGAGCCAAACGGAGAAGGCATGGCATGTTGAAGCTTCGCATGCTGTCTTTGTTAAGATTAAAGAGGTTTTTCCGGAACTGCAACCTTTGCAGTCAAGTGCTGATGCCAACCCATTAGCAAAGGCGAATGCATCGGCAGAAAAAATACAAAGGCATATTGTAAGGGTAGTGCAATATAAAACGGGTAGATATAGAGTGATAGCACATTACCACGCTCCGTTAATTTCCATTTTAAAGGATTTTCCTTTTGCCAAATATGATAAAGGTGAAAAGTGGTGGAGTGTCGCCATCGAAGAAAAGCAAAAGAAAGTGTTAGATGCTTTCTGTCAAGTAGAAGGACTGCAAATAGTTTGGGAAGACGAGCGCGTAAAAACAGGATTGAAACCTAAGCCACGTGCTTATGAGATACCCAACTACCGAAAGTGCCCGGACGTGATGTTGGAAAAACTACAGATGATGCGCTACTCGGCTAACACGATAGAGGTGTATAAACAATCTTTTGAAGAGTTTATTAATTACTATAACACGAAGAGAATTGATGAGATTACCGAGCCGGAAATAATTGCGTACATGCGTTACTTGGTGCAAGAGCGTGGCATATCGGCCAGTTCGCAAAACCAGTCGGTCAACGCTATTAAGTTCTACTATGAAAAAGTAAAAGGTGGGGCTCGCAAGTTTTACCAATTGGAGCGCCCTTTGAAAGAAACAAAATTACCCACTGTGCTTTCGGTAGAAGAAGTGCAAGCGATGATTCAATGCACGGATAATTTAAAGCACCGGATGATGATTATGCTCTGCTACTCGGCCGGGTTGCGGTTGAGTGAGTTGCTCAACCTAAAGCCGGGAGATATCGATAGTGATCGGATGCAGATTAAAATAAAAGGGGCTAAGGGAAAAAAAGACCGTTATACATTGCTTTCGTCCAAGCTTCTTCCGCTGCTGCGGGATTATTACCAAAAATATAATCCAAAAGAATATCTGCTTGAGGGCGTGGGGGGTGGTACTTATAGTGAGCGCAGCATGCAGACGCTAGTACGAGATGCTTTGCAACGGGCAAAAATTACCAAGCACGCTACAGTACACACGTTGCGGCACAGTTTTGCCACTCATTTATTGGAAAATGGCACTGATTTGCGTTACATACAAAATCTACTGGGGCACAGCAGCAGCAAAACCACGGAGGTTTACACCCATGTAACGAGCAAAGCTTTAAGCGGGATCAAAAGTCCACTAGATAGCTTGGATATTTAGGTGTGATTGAGTAAAATTGGGTAAATGAAGGTTAGAAAGGCATATTTTGGTTTGGAAGGTAGAGTTTACCTTCACTCAGATATATGTGAAATATGCGCAAGTTTTGAATAAAACCTGCGCATATTCTAATGTTGTAGGCAACCCCATTAATAAAGTATGGACGACAGAACGAGAAAAATAATCTTGACGACTCTAGCAGTTGTTGTTGGACTATTTTTCATTTACATATTGGGGGACGCATTTAGCCCTGGTAGTTACGCACAAGCAGAGACATACGAGTTAGACTATGAGGAGAGTGAAGTAATAAAAGCAATAAATGACTTAAAGACTGACAACCCAAACATTGCGGGACCGGACTTTCTTTCGGACGAGAGAATTGACGGAAATTTGTACAAAGTGTATTTCTATTTTAAGGACGAGAATAAAATAGTTTATACGTGGACACGTCCTTCTGGAAAGAACAGTACAACATTTGCATTTGTTAGTTTAAATGACGGACTGACATTAGGGAACTGGAAAGATATAAATGACGACTTTGGTTTTTCAGAGAACAGAAGATTGAAGGGAATTTTTGAAGAAAGGATTCTAAAGGAAGTTGAAAAACGGTTGACAACTGACAACTAAAAAGATTAGAGAAAATGGGGCAGCCTACAACAAAATGTTTCTACAATGGTGCCGTGACGAGTTGGTATTAAGTTTTATCTTAGTTCAACGTTTCTCCACGTGGACAGGACGCGGCTTCGATAAGGCACCACTGCAGAAACACAAACGTTATGCGACAGCCCCGCGGGACTCGCACTTCTTTTTTTAGAAATCATTATTTGCAATTCAGTCCTCGTCTTTACTTATTTCTGTTGCAGCTTTTCAATTTAGTTCACCTTTGCGTGGGGACAGG
>JACPVX010000061.1 GCA_016191555.1 Bacteroidota bacterium | reverse complement strand
GATGGATGCTGTATCGCACAAACCCAGACGCGTAGATCACCTCATGACTGAGTTACTGAAACAAGAAAGCAAATAAAAAAACCGGGGGTCACCCGGTTTTTTTTTATAACCTGTTATGAAATCTTAGGCAGCTTTCTGCACGCGCTCAATGCTTATGTGCTTCTGCGCTACTAAGCGGATCACACCTACTTTATCTAAGATGCGAATGACCAAGTACGTAGGATCTAATTCATGCCAACGCACACCACCGAAGTTGGCACGTGAGCCATGCTTGTGGTGATTGTTGTGATAGCTTTCGCCCATCATCAAAACATCTACCGGCAAGAAGTTTCTGGAGGTATCTCCCACTTCAAAATTGCGGTAACCGTATTTGTGTGCAAACCAATTGATGATGGCTCCGTGAACAGGGCTCATTAAAAACTGAATTGGTAACAATATCCATAAGTACCATACGGTGGCGAACTTCAGGTAGAACAAGAAATAAAGTGTTCCCCAGAATAAGCGTGACGGCCATGAGCGTGCGAACTTATCAAAGGCATCCCAGCGAGCTACGCCTTCTGTAAAGCGAGCCTCCGGTACGACACGGCCGCTGGCGATGTCGGAATAGATGGTCTTCGTCTTCCACATCATCTTCCAGATGGTTTCATCATACTTGGGAGAGTGCGGATCGTTTTCGGTATCGGCATAGGCATGGTGCATGCGGTGCATCACACCATAACCAAAGGGGCTTAAATAGTTGGAGCCTTGAAATATCCAGGTAAGAACAAAGAACACCTTCTCGGTGAACTTATTCATCGTAAATGCTTTGTGAGCAGCGTAGCGGTGGAGAAAAAATGTTTGAAAGAACAGGGACAAGTACCAGTGAGCTACGAAAAAAATGAGGACTTCTTTCATGATAGTTTTTTAGGTAAAGGTTAAAAAGGTTTAACAATAGCCTAATTTGGCCAATTTACCTGTAAGACAAGCTCACCCCCGGTTTGTGACAGAAAGGGCAAAAAAAGTTACATTTTCTTTGTCACAAGCTTCCAAACAGCACTTTCCCGCAAAACAGGGCGCCTGAAGGGTTATTGAGGGAAGAATGGTTCCTACTTGCCGGGCACTATGAACAACGGATCGGCTACCAGGCGCTGCCGCCAGTACAAGCTTTTGATAGCGCCCGTTGGGCTCAGTTAATTTGTCCGAAAATCAAAAATGTTAAAATGTAGAATAGAAGCGATACGCTTAAGTATAAAACACTGACTAGTTTTGGGTTTAGTAGGACTTTACTGTCTTTAAATTTCTCTACAATCTTTTCGTCCCTGTCCCGAGTCTGGAAATAGGCGATGTGAATTGCATAGTTCCCAAAACAAATGCCAATAATCCATAGATCACTTAGGTTGTTCCCGATGATGCTTTGTACCAGATTATAAAGTCCAAGGAGTAAAAGTGAAGTCCCTATCGATAGCAAACTTGTTACACGGAAATAGAACGAATGCCCATTGCCTGTCATTCGTGCGAAACAATAAAATAGGTATTGGTATGCTGTTAAAACTCCGGTCATTTATAAAGCTTAGCCATTCCTTTCATCCTTTCAAATATGTGTTTATACGATTGAAATATCGCAACCTAATTTTTGTTTGAACGCTGCACGAAACTCTTCCCTGAAATCGGGGCTAAACGAAAGTGATGGCGATTGGCACAAACCACATGAAGCGATTGATCAGAAGCCTTGCGCCAGCATGAAGAGTTCCACCCTACCGTCTGAACGGAATCGCGGGTTTTGTTTCCGTTCGTAGCGTTTACTTTCGTTGTTTCTCAATTTCTTTTATCTTCTTTTTCCAATAGTCATTCATCCCATAAGAAATCCTTACAAAAAAACTTTGTTCCATTGGTTCGCCTCTTTGCTCTGCAGGTATCCACTTCGGCATTTTTGAAATGATTCTTTTAAACTCCGGGCAAAACGCATCTGCCGTGTCTAACAGACATTTCGCATTTTCATAATCTCCATTTTTGGAAATTGTAAAAATAAAAAATTTCACTCCCTCTGTCTTGTTCAAGAGTTCTTTTTCAGGAAATTGAAACTCATTTCCAAACAGCGCATAAAACGTATCGAGTTCGCCTTCATACGGAAAATCCGCGAGTGATTCAACAACCTTAAATGAGTCAAGCCGAGAAACCTCCATAACCGGTTTAGGCTTTAAGTCGGTCGATTTGAATTTAGTTGGGTATTCATGTAAGTCAATTGTAGCCAACCTATACGACATCTTCTCCATTGGCACGGTAAATGAAGTTACCCCATCAGGAACTGTTATTGGTTCTGTTCTATATGTAACATGAGAAACAACAAATTTTCTCTCCGATGGCCCAAGCTTTAATTTGAAAAATCCAAGCGCATTTGTTGTTGTCCCTCTCGTGGTTCCCAACACAATCACATTCGCATTTTTTATTGGTTTACTTGTCACCTTATCAATGACTCTTACGGTAACCTCGATTTCTTGTCCGAATGTCCAAGTAGTCAATAATGTGAGTAATATAATAGTTGTTGTAAATCTCATGTTATTAAAATTCAATTCTCGCTAGCCGTTGTTTTTACGGAGTGGTGGCATCTGTTTTGCCATTTCTATAACCAAATTTCGCCCTTCCCTCCCATACCTCCAAAAAATAGTATTGCGCGGGTAGAACTTTGAATAGTGAAATGTAAGAGTGGTGGTGTTTCGAGTGATTGCGAACCCGCACGGTGAATACAATTGAATCGCTAAAGACGCTACCTAAGAGCGCCAGCAAAAAACTCCCAAAAACCTTTCAGGAATTACATCTTCTTGATGGAAGCAGCGATATCCTGCTTTAGGTGATCGATAAAGCCTGCGGCATTGTCCATGGTACAGGCGTTTTTAAAGCTTTCGAATAGCTGGGTTGCATCGGGGAGCTCTACTTTCATCATCGGACTGGCATCGCTCAGCTTCTTCTTGGCGCGGCTCAAGAGCTGACGGCAGTGGTCTGACTTCTTATCCAACACTTTTTGGATGGATTCGTAGTCGAAATCAAAGACTTCTTTCAGCAGATAAGTGGCTCTTTCTAAGGGCTCTAGCTTACTTTGAATCACTTTAAAAGCCGAAGCCAGTTCTTTTTCAAAGTCAATGTGTGCAAAGTCCGTCTCTTTCCATTTCACTACCAGACTCGACAGCATAATCGAATCCCAATACTCTTCTTTTTTGCGCTTCAGCGAATTCAGATGATTGAGGCAGTTATTCGTAACGGACTTGATGAGATACGCTTTTGTATTTTGAATTTTTGTCTGATCGACACTCAACCATTTCACGAATGTGTCTTGCACAATATCTTCCGCATCGGCTTTGCATCGCAACAGATTGTATGCAATGTTGTGCAGCAGGGGTTGATAGAGCGTGATGGCTTGTGCCTGGTTCAAAATAGGTAATTTAAACTGGTACAAAGATAGACCATTTTCACGCAAAAGCAGCATCTTTTTTTTCGATGGCGCCTAACTGTTGTAAGCCTTCGCAGACGATTAATTCTGTCTAATCTATAGACGAATCAATCGACTGGCAGTAGCTGATTGAGGATGATTCGATGGTCAGTGTCTAGCCTTTCTTTGGGAAGAGTTTGAGATACGTCAACTTGTAGGTGATGGTGGTGTTGCCGCTCGTTTCGGTGCGGATGCCTTCGAGCATGTTCTTCTCGGCATCGTAGGTGAAAGTATAGTTGAGCACTTTGTTGCGCGGCTCAAAGTGTTTGTAGACTAAGATGTTTCCTTCGGTGACTTTGTTAAACTCACCGCGCACAGAGTACGAAGGCAAGCCTTTCTTGTCTAACGAAACTTCAAAATACTCACGGTCGGATTTCTGCTGATCGCGGAAGATGGCGACTTTGGAATAATTATCTTTCTGCTCGACAATCTTCTCTTTGTCTTCGCCTGTGAATAACGTTTTGCTCTTCTTGATGATCAATCCGGAAACGGAATAGATTCCCTCCACCTCATCGGCAGTCTGCTTGTCGACATAGATGCGGGCGAGATCCTCAAAGCCTACCTGCTCAAACGCACTGGCTTTGCGCTGATGTTGTGCCATGTACAACTTATCTACGGAACAAGAACTCAACAGCACCAATGCTATCAACACAACGCTTCTCATGGGGAACTACAATCCTAGGTTTTAAAAGATAATGTCTTCGTACGTACCGTTGCTGAACCTGCGGCATGAGATGCGTTCGCGCAAAGCGGTGGGCTTGAACAACGATTTGCCCATCAACATACGCACACATTCCTGAATGCCTTCGGTGATGCTGGGGTGTGGATGCACACATTCCGCCAACTCTTCGATGCCTTTGTCCATGGAAATCAAAACAGCCACCGCCTGAATGGCACTGCTGGCGTGGTTGCCCACTACTTTCATTCCCAATATCTTCATATGCTCATCGTCTGTTACCAATAACTTGATGAACCCCTGTGTATTGCGTTTGGCAATGGCACGTGGGATGGTGCTATACTCTAATGTCACCACCTTATAGTTAATACCCTTCTCTTTGGCCTGTGTTTCGTTGAGCCCCACTCCTGCTACCTCGGGACTTAAGAACATAATCGTGCTGATATTTTCATATACCAACTTGCGATCGGGTTTGCCGAAGATGCGCTCAACGGCATAGCGTCCTTCCAACTCGCCTACGTTCACCAACGAGATATCAGCGGTCAAATCACCTACGGCAAAGATGTTGGGTACGTTGGTTTGCGTATCGTTATTGTGAATGCCGCGCTTGGTAATGTCGATGCCCACTTTGTCACTCCACAAATCTTCGAGGTTGGCCACGCGACCGACTGACACCAATGCTTTTTCGACATTGAATGTTTCGCGGCTGCCATCGGTATATTCCAATTCGTATTCTACCCGGCCATTTAAGATGCGCATATTCACCAATCTGGAATTGCGATGGATGAGAACGCCATTGTTTTCCATGTTGCGCTCGATGATCTCCACCACATCTTTATCCTCAAAGGGAAGAATGCGATCGCCTTTGTCAATTAAGTTGACTTTCGTTTTACCAAAGCCGCTGAAGATGGTAGCATACTCGCAACCAATCACCCCCGCTCCTACGATCACCATACTTTCGGGGAAGTCGGTCATGTTTTCGATGCCCTCGCTGGTCATCACCAACTTTTCATCGATGGGAAGCTCGGGCAGATAGCGCGGGCGGCTGCCGGTAGCCAGAATCACATAGTCGGCCTGGACTATTTCTTTATGTGCACCGGTTAAAATCTCAATTTCATGGGGGGTAATGAGGCGGGCTTCGCCTACTTTGAACTTCAACAGGTTCGCATAAGGCGAGTCGGCCAGCTGCGTCATATGATCTTCGAGCATGGACTTGCGCTCATGCACGGCTTTGCGCACCTCTGTTTGAATTTCACTATAGCTGATGCTTGGCGCTTGTATGTTGTAGCGTTTCAATGACTTGCGGAAGGCGGAAGCCTCGCGGGACAACTCCCACCACGTCTTGGACGACAGCGCCCCGTTGGTGACACCGGCACCGCCTACCTTGTTCTTCTCAATGAGCAATACTTTCTTCTTGAAATCGAGGGCGCGCATGGCTGCGGCATAGCCGGAAGGGCCCGCGCCTATTACTACCAAATCGTACTTTTCCATTACCAGGGAGATTAAAAACCATTCTAAACAGTTTTAAATATAGTTTATCTTTACATTACTGATGTACTCCATCCTTAAAAAAGTAACAGCCACCGGAACGCGAGCCAGTCAATCGATGACTGACCAGCAGACGATCATCGTTTCCAACTACTATGCACTGTCGCTTTTCTCTTTGGCTTTTGTGATTGGCGCTGCCTTTTTAATCTACTATCAGCAATACCTACTCAGTTCGTTTCTGCTTGCGGCAGGGGTCATCTCGTTAGTACCGATTGTGTTCAACTACCTGGGCTATTATTCCGTGAGCCGATTGGTGTTGTGTGCCGTTTTTGTGTGCGCGGTTCTTGGCATATCCATTCTGGGTAAGACCTTATTGGGCAAGCACATTACGCCATCGAACTTCTTTGACATCCGTTTCTTTCTGGTGGCCTCGGTTATCATTCCGATTACCACGTTTCGCATAGCGGAAAAGCGACTGCTACTGACGGGCATATCATTTTCCTTTTTGGGTCTGTGTCTATTCGATCCGCTTCATAATTTTCTTCACATCGGATACTATGATCTGGTACCTGCTACCCGCGATTATTACTTCATTGCTAATTTTTATCCGCTGATGGCGTATTCTTTTATCGTTACCGGATTTATCTTTATCAAATCACAGCAAGAAAAAACAGCGCAACAGAACGAAGCGCTGATTACTCAGCTCAGCGACACCAACCTGCTGTTACATGAGCAACATCAGGAGATTGAAGCGCAAAACAATGAGATACAAACGCAAACTGAAGAGCTCATTACCAATCAGGAACAGTTGGTGGAAGCGGTGAAGATCATTGAATTGCAAAAGACACAGTTGTTTGGCCTGAATCAGGATTTAGAAACCGAGCTGACCAATAAAAACCAACAACTGCTGGGCACCAATCAGGAGCTGACTAAATACAACAATGAGCTGCGTCAGTTTTCATACACGATCTCACACAACCTACGCGGACCTATTGCGCGCCTGCTGGGGCTGACGGATTTAATGTCGAAGGAAGACCAGCATCTTTCGGCTTCGCAGTTGCAGTTAATCACCATGATTCGCCAATCGGCTTTGGAGTTTGACGGCATTATCAAAGACCTGAACAAGATTATCGACATCCGTAACGAGATTTATAAAATACGCGAGAAGGTTTCCTTTCAGGATGAGTGGGATATTGTGAAATCATCGCTGTTGGGCTTTGTCACTCCGGATATGAAAATTCAATCGGACTTTCAGCAGGCTCCGATTATCTATACGGTGAAGCCCATTGTGCAAAGTATTTTATACAACCTGGCCAGCAACGCGATGAAGTATCGTTCGCCCGAGCGGCCCCTGCGACTGACGGTCGCGACTTCTTTAGTAAACGATCATATTATCTTACAAGTAACGGACAACGGGTTGGGAATCAATCTGAGTTTGTTTGAAAACGATTTGTTCAAACTATACAGGCGCTTTCACACGCACACCGAAGGCAAGGGTATGGGATTATATCTCGTGAAATCGCAAATAGAAGCGATCGGAGGCTCGATTCGGGTGGAGAGTGAGTTGGATAAGGGTACGACCTTTTATGTGAACTTACCGATCTTGAGTGAAATAGAAGAGCAACTGGTTTTTGATAGGGATTATGGGTCGATCTTCTACAATGCAGCGCTGAATTGTGCGGGCATTGTGTGGAAGAAACAAATCACCAGCGAGCAATACCGCACGTTATTTAGTCAGTGCGTAGACATTGTGAAGATGTATCACACGCCTTACTGGATTTCGGATTTGCGATTGCAAGGAACGGTGTCGGTGGACGACCAGCGATGGATGTTACAAACGATTTTTCCGGAGGCCAACAAAAATGGACTGGTGCAAGTGGCGATTATCTACAACCCACAACAACATTCGGCTGAGTATCCGGATCGTATCAAAGCCGCTGCCATTGGCCTGGGCATCAACATCCAATTTTTTGAGAACCGAACGACTGCCAATGAGTGGGTTCGCCAATCATTTGAACTTACTGCTACTAACTAAATGGATCAACTGCTCGAACTGGACCGTGAACTGTTTCTTTTCCTCAATGGACTGCACTCGCCCTTCATGGATCCTATTATGTACGTCCTGACGGATGGACGTGCGTGGTTGCCTTTGTATTTGCTGACGGGCTATCTGGTGTATAAGAACTATAAAAAGGAATCGCTGTGGATTGCAGCGGGAATTATCTTGTCGATTGTGATTACGGATCAGATCACGACTACGTTTATGAAGCCGTTCTTCGCGCGGCTGCGCCCCTCACATGAACCTTCGTTGCAGGGACTGGTACATCATGTGAATAACTACTTCGGTGGCTTGTATGGATTCGCGTCAAGCCATGCGGCCAACACGTTTGGCGTGACGATGTTCTTATGGTTGGTACTGCGACAGCATTATCGCTGGGCAGCTTTGCTGTTTATCTGGCCGGCTGTGATGAGTTACTCGCGCATCTATTTAGGAGTACACTATCCCGGTGATATTATTGTGGGGACACTGATCGGACTGCTGACGGGTTGGTTGGTATTCAGGTTGTATGTGCGAGTGAAGAGGAAGCAAGAGGCTTCTAAGTAAGCTGCAAGCTGCTGGCGACAGGCTGCAAGCAGTGGGTTGTAGATTACAAGCGTCACGCCTAAAACACCACGCTGTCAGTGCGAGGGACGAGGAATCTTCTCAAAAGTATTTTTATCAAAGATGCCTCGTGCCCCTGCAAGACAAGGGTGTAAAACGTCTGATCAATTTTACTTAAACAATCCACCCAACATCCCTCCGATGTTGCCGAGTGGGTTGTTGTTGCCGCCTCCGGTCATTTGACCTAAGATGCTTCCCACATCCAAGCCGCTGTTGCCGGTAGTGGATTTTAAAATGCTACCTAAGTCAAAGCTGCTGTCGTTGGGGTCGTTGGTTTTGGAAATCAATTGATTCATCACAGTCGGTAACAATGAAGAAGCGATGCCTTGCGCTACTTGTGGCGATACACCGAATTTAGAAGCGAAGTTTCCGGCTACCTGCGAAATGATGTTGGACACCATCGGGTTGTTGGACAGCGAACTGCCTCCGCCATTTTGAAACATCGACACCATCTGCTGCAAATTGCCACCGGAAGCCTGACTTTGCAAACCGCTAAAGATTTGTGAGGCTACATCTTTGATCGCTGCGTTGTTGTGTTGGTTGGGAATAGCAGGGTTATTGATAATCGCATCGCCTGCATTCTCTTCTACTAACTTCATTAATTGGTCTAACATAGGGAGTGGGTGTAAGTTGAAAGTTGTTGGTTGTAAGTTGAAAGTTCTAAGTTAAAAGTTAAAAGTTGTTGGTTGTAAGTTACAAGCGGCTCGTTTTAAGCTGCAAGCTACAGGCTGCAAGCTGCAAGCAGTTGGTTGTAAGTTGAAAGTGGCAGTGCGCGTGTAGGCTCATCCTCTTCCTACTAATCGTTTTACATACTTGCCGATAATATCAAACTCCAGATTAACGGCATCGCCTGCCTTCAATTGATGGAAGTTTGTGTGTTCGTACGTGTAGGGAATGATCGCAACGCGAAAGCCATTCGCTTTGGAGTTGAAGCATGTCAGGCTGACGCCATTGACAGCGATCGATCCTTTCTCTACCGTTACGTTTCCGATGGCCGCATCGTATTCAAAGTCGAACAGCCAACTGCCATTCTCTTCTTTGATCATCTTACACACTCCTGTCTGGTCTACATGCCCCTGCACAATGTGTCCGTCAAAGCGACCATTGGCTACCATGCAGCGCTCGATGTTGATACGCGTGCCCACTTTCCAATCCCGTAAGGTGGACTTCGATAATGTTTCATCGATGGCTACCACACTGTGTATGCCATCGCCTACACGCTCTACGGTAAGGCACACACCGTTGTGTGATACACTCTGATCGACTTTCAATTCGTCACTCATCGCGCACGCTATGTTAAAGCGCGTGTTGGTTCCCTCCTGCTGCAAGGACACCACCTCGCCCATCGCCTCAATAATTCCTGTAAACATGTCTACTTCTTTAACTTACTCACGGCCTCTACCTGATCGGGGCGCAGCGTTGGATATTTAATGTTCAATTGTTCGAGATACGTTTTGTACTTGGCCGGATCATAATAGAACGGTTGCAGCTTGGGTGCAAACTCTTGCATGATCTTCGTGTTCAACTGAATAGCAGGGTTGTCCTTCTCTCCTACCAGCGGAGTGTATTGCTGATCTTTGGTCTGCTCGTTTTTGTAATAGTCCCACGCCTTCTTCAGCAACTCCGGCTTGGTGAATAAATCCACCAGCGTCATCGCTTCTGCTTTTGCGCCATAGACAATTCCCTTGTGCGCAATGGGTGTTGCCATCGTAATCGCGTTCGACCAATGGTGACCCGGCAGCCCCGGAATATTCGAAGGATAATTCAACACAATCGTAGGGACTGTCCACGACACATCCGCAATGTCATCCGATCCACCACCCATCGACATCATTTGTCTTCCCATTACATTCACCATCCCAACTGAACTTGGCAAGCCCATTGTGTCTAACTTCATCGCCAGTCCTTCTGTCTTCGGAGACTTCATCTCCAACTGCGTTGCCTTCGCCAGCAATTGATCTTCGGGCGACCAGCTTGGCAATCCTACCTTCTTAATGTTGCTGTACGCCACTTCGGCCATCGGCTTATTGAAGTGACCCGGCCATGCGGAGCCTAAAATCTCATAGGTAAATTTGGTATCGGTCATCAATGCGGCACCTTCGGCAGTCTTCACGCCTTTGTCGAACAACGCTTTGATGGCAGGGTACGTGCGCTCGCGGAAGTAATACCACACCGATGCTTTGGAAGGCACCACATTGGGTTGATCGCCTCCGTCAGGGATGACATAGTGCGAGCGATGTGTTAACTCTAAGTGTTCACGTCTGTAGTTCCAGCCGATGTTCATCAACTCCACGGCATCGAGGGCACTGCGTCCCCGCCAAGGGGCACCGGCCGCATGCGCAGCCTGACCTTCGAAATTAAATTTGACCGATACGAGACCGTTATATCCATTATCGCCATACGAAACTTTGAGGTTGTCGCCCACGTGCGTAAAGATGCACGCGTCCACATCTTTGAAGTAGCCCGCACGCACATAATACGCTTTGGTTCCTACCAACTCTTCGGCAATTCCGGGCCATAATACGAGGGTGCCCGGCATCTTGTCGCGCTCCATGATTTTCTTGAGCGCCAGTGCGGAGATAATGTTGAGTGCTTGTCCGGAGTTGTGACCTTCACCATGACCGGGGGCACCTTCCACGATCGGATCATGATACGCCACGCCCGGTTTCTGCGAAGCTTTCGGAATACAGTCCACGTCCGAGCCCAAGGCAATCACGGGTTTGCCGTTGCCCCACTTGGCGATCCATGCGGTGGGCACACCGGCTATACCTTTCTCTACGGTGAAGCCGTTTTTCTCGAGTAAAGTGGTGAGATAGTTGAAGGTTTCTTTCTCCTGGAAGCCGAGTTCGGCAAAGCTGAAGAGCATGTCGTTGATTTGCTGACCGAGGGCGGCATTTTTCTCCACTTCGGCAGCGACTTCGGCTTTCAGTTTGTCGATTTTGGCGGGCGACAGTTGCGCCTGGCAGAGTGAAAAACTCAAGAGCCACAGGAGGGTAATTTTTATCTTCATGTATGTGTCGGGTTAGGGTAATGCAATGTAATTAAAAGTGGTTAGTCTAAAGTTAAAAGTTAATAGTTGAAAGTTAGTAGTTAATGGTTAATTGTTAATCGGCAGCGCCTATCCGGTAGTCGTTAATGGTTAATTGTTAAACGGCAGCACGGATAAGTTAAAAGTTAATGCTTTTGGGCGGCAAGCAGGCTATTCGTTACAAGTCCTCGTAGCGGCCATGATCACGCTGGCGTAAGAGGCCGCTACTGTGGGCTTTCCACTTCTATCCTTGCCCCGAGGGCTTCGATAGTAGATTGCGGAGTGGCGAAACGGGCGGGTTTAACCTCACCCCGACCTGACTGGTGTGGCGATACGTTTGTGTAAGCCCCTCTCCGCAAGAGAGGGGGACGAGATGGGGCCACCACACCGAAATTCGTTCCGGTAAACGATCAAATCGGCAACGGCTCGCTGAAAACAGACGAGGTGCGGCCGCTTTTTTGCAGGTAATCTATTGATACTATTTATGTTACAACCCAAAAATGGGCTGACGCTGGCTTTGCAGGGGGTCTATTTCGACACGGTTCGTTGAACAGACGCTCAGCACGGGGTGACGGAGGCAATTTTCAAATCTACGGAGGCAATTCTCAAGTCTACGGAGCCATTTTTCATTTCTACGGAGCCATTTCTCATTTCTACGGAGCCATTTTTCATTTCTACGGAGCCAATTCTCAAATCTACGGAGCCATTTCTCATTTCTACGGAGGCATTTTTCATTTCTACGGAGCCATTTCTCAAATCTACGGAGCCATTTTTCATTTCTACGGAGGCATTTTTCATTTCTACGGAGGCATTTTTCATTTCTACGGAGCCATTATTCATTTCTACGGAGCCATTATTCATTTCTACGGAGCCATTTCTCAAATCTACGGAGGCAATTCACACTTTTTCTGAGCCTCTACACGAGAAAACAGGGCCTTTTTTGGGGTGGCATGGCCTCTACAGAAGGCAACATTGTCTAAAACAAGAGCTTACAATGGCTGTTCAAGAGGTTACATCGCCTGTTCAAGAGTTGACATTGCCCCACCACGACTTTACTAAGCCTGTCCACCATTTTTTTGTGCCCGATCTCCATTTCTTTCTTGTCAAAACCGGAGGGTGTGAGTCCTAAATATAATTAGGTATTGCAAAAGCAGACACTCTATTGCCTGATTATAAGATATTTATGGGAATATCTGGGTTGGATTAATCCTAAATATAATTAGGAGTGGGTGTGGAAGATAGCGGGGTGGTTGTGGACGATTTAAGAGGGCTGGGTTGGTAGTGAGGTGGGTTTGTGGGGGGGTTGGGGGTGGGTTTGTGTTGGGACCACCCCGCGCTGCGGGCACCCCTCCTTGCCAAGGAGGGGTTCTACGATTGTTCTGCGGTGTGGGGAATCTTGCGGGTGGCGCTAGGGTTTGGGTTACTTAACACTAGGAAGAGCTTTCAAAGATGAGGGAACAAGTCAATGTTGAGGAAGAATAGGAAGACTTGCGCTAGTGTGGTGACAGGTTGCAAACCTGTATTTATCTGTCGTTCGACATGCTCTTAGGGAACATGTCGAACAGCGGGTTTTGAATAACGGATGTTAATTGCTGGCTTTATTCCTTCGCTCACATTTCCTTATCCTGTTGATTTGTAGCTTGTGTAGTTTTGTCGATGATGTTATGAACTGAAAAATAATTTTTTGCCTGACTTAACTGCAATTGTCTAATTTGCTCATTCAGCCATTTATATAAAATTTCGAGTTCGTCTGGATTGTCTTTGATTTTGGAAAATCGAATTCGAGCTTCATTTACTATATACTTGCATTCGATCCTTGCATCTTCTCTTAACTCTTCCTTTCTCTTGTACCCTTTCTGTGTCCAATACAAAAGTAGTAATGAAGATACAGAGGGTAGTATGAATGCAACTATCGTAAATAATCTTTCTAAAAATGGAAAATCAGTCTTGCTTATTAAAATTTCCTTTATTCCTAGTAAGATTGTCACCAAGAAACCAATTAAGGTAATGCTCGTAAAAAGTCGATTATTTAATTTCTCATAACGGTAAGAGTCCTCAGTATAACTATTATAGTATTTGTCATAAATGTGATCAATAAATTCTTCCGTCAGGGTTTTTGTGTCTTTTGTCGCCCAAGGTTTTTTTTCTTCGTTTTTCATATTTTATTAATTGTATGTTGAGCTTGCTTCTAACATAGGGTATGCGACACTTTACTTCAAAACTTGCGTCTATTTTTGTTATATCCGTTAGTTCTTTGTTTCATCTAATCTCGTGGTTCTCTCCTACTTTTCCAAAAAAAGTCTTGTCGTAAAATCTCTACAAAACGTGTCGTTTTTTCATGAAAAGAAAGTCGGGAAATCTTTTATATTGGCGCGGGGCTATTAGGACTTGGGACTTGGTAGGGGTTAAGTCACTAGTCAATGGTCAATGGTCATTCGTCATTGGGGAGATTGGGTTGAGAGACGTGAGGAGTTGCGGGTTGCTGGTTGCAAGTTGTCGGTTGCTCGTGATGTGGAGAAACGTAAAGCGGTAATGAAGTCTGGAGTCTGAACTAGTTGTGTGTGAATGAGATCCTTTCTCCGGATTAAGATTGGAAGGATAATGGTGTCGAGAAGGGATGCTGTGGGTATAAATAGATTTAAAAGTTACCTCTCTAAATAGATTACTTTTTCTGTCGGGTTGGTCAAGGTTTTTGTCTTATATCCTTTTCTCGTGTACTGAACCACAATATCCGCACAATCCGGAACACAACTTGTAAATTTATTGCAAACGGAATAAGCTCCTGTACTATCTGTGTATTGCATCTCAGTACCCGAAATTACTTTACATAAAACACTATCCATAGGCTCTTTTGTTTGCGCGTCTTGGATTACCCCACCCGCACATCTATAACCTTCGCATCCACTAATCATTAGTGCCAGAGTGATTACCATTACAAATAAAACTTTTTTATTGGTGTTCATTTTATATAATCCTTAGACAATATTTTTTTGCTTTTATCAAATCTCGTGGTTCGCTTTCACAGATGCAAGACGGGTGTTGTTTGATCGCGGATTTACAGGATTTTAGGATGGAAAGGATTAGTTGGTGAGGTGAGAAGATGGGAGCTTTGTAAGGGGTTACGCAGAGTCACGGGGCGAAGACTCTGCGAGGAAATAAAGCAAGTGTTGTTGGCGCTTAACGATTACATATTTCATCTATAATTGAGATTAAATGTGTGAGTCCTAAGCTAAGAGCCTTCCTTAAATCATTACATGCTCCATCCTTGTCATTTAACTTAAGTTTCACAGTTGCTCTATTCTCGTAAGCTGGCCCATAATTAGGATTTAAAGAAATAGATTTATCATAATTTATTAATGCGTTATCGTATTCGCCCTTCATTAGATACACCTGTCCTAACAGCTTGTAATTGCCAAAATGATTTGGAATTATCTTTTGGCATTTTTTTATATACTTCATTGAGTCATTAAATCGATTCAAATTCATGTAGACTAAAGCCAATGTTTGATTTACTTTTAAGTCCGTTTTCTTGAGTTTTTGAGCATTGGAAATAAAGTCTAAGGACTCTGCAAACTTGCCTTGCATGATGAGAGAAACTCCCGCATTCCAATTCGCGTTATACAGTTGATATTCAGTCAAATTTTCATTGTCTTTTAGCATCGCCTTAGCATCGCCAAATGCATTGTCATATTCTCCTGATTGATAATATGCTTGACTACGGTACATTAGTGCATCATTCTTAACTTTTTTTTGTTCGATCAATACATTTAAGATAGCGATCGCTTCACCATTGCGGTTCTGGGCAATTAATAATGATGAATTCTGAAGCGAGTCGTTCATTGTCTGGGAATATGCTTTACAAAACGTTACTCCTATAAGAAAAATGATTAATATTGAATTATGCATCTATTTCCTGTATTGTAATTTTTACTGAACTCAATCTATTAAATTAGCAGCTGCGAAATGATCTACATTCAAACGTCAGCATACGTCACCTATCTATTTCTCTTTACTCTTTAACAAATCTCGTTCTTCCTCGCCACATTAGGATTTACAGGATTGTGGGGTGAGTGAGAAGGGATGTGTTGGGGTGTGGGGCAGAGTGCCGAGGCGGAGAATCCGCTTAGACAATTATTTTTCCTGCCGCCTACTTAGCTCTTCATAAATCTCTGTTGTTGACAACTTCACACTTGTTATCAGCAAGCAACTCAGCGGATTTGAACATGTCCACATGTCACCGTAACTATTCATGTCGCCTGTTGTCTGTTTTTCAAATATTATTTTTGACCCCTCACGTCCAAACAATGTTGTAGTCAAATTCATTATCGTTTGTCCATTGTTCAATTTGTTAGTACGAATGTTTCTGTAGCTAACTACATAATCAGCCTCGTAACTTGCAGCAATATCTATTAGTTCTAATGATTTCAAGTCTTTTTTTCTCACGACTTGAAAGGTGGAATTTGGTGGGTACTCGTTGAAATACATTTGAAATACAGAACTTGAGTAAATAGAGATAATCTCAAAAAATCTAAAATTCTTCACTTCTTGCTCTGATTGTTTAGCAGCTTTTAGCCCTTCCGCGTACCTCTTTTTCATGTCTTCGGGGCAGTCTTTGCAGTTCAATAAGTCCTCCATTTGTTTTATTGCGTTATTATATCCCTTTAAATAGTCCGACTCGATACTGTCAGCAAAAGCCTTTAATCCCTCTTCAATTATTGCCGTGTCAGGTGAAACAATAACCATTTTGAAAGGACGGAAATCACTTTTCTGTCCAAATGAAAAAGTGGTTGATAGAAAAAAGAATACAAAAAGAAATTGTCTCATTTAGAAGAATCTTGTTTAAGATATTTTTCAGATAGCCGTCATCACCCTATGGCGAATATCGTTTTTTTAATGCGTTAATTAAAATACCGGTCACTTGGTCGTGGTCTGTTTTTATTGTTAGTTGAATTTCCTCCTTCTCGATGATAAATGATTTTGAATACACTCCCGTTTCCTTCATCTCAAATCGACCAAATTGTCGTTCAAAGTCTGTCAAGTTTTTTCCGATACCAAGTCCAAGGCGGAATGGTATTCTATTATCCTTACATTGAAATTCTTCAACTTGATATCCATTAATTCCCAATCGCCAAGTCGAATCAGTTTTAAATTTTGAGAAGGTTATTGTTGCAAGAGTGTCCATGTCGAGAACATAACAGCATTTATATCTTTCGCGCGCTCGTATCCCGTAAGTCCCAAGGAGAAAGCACTCATTCTTAATAGTACTTAGACTGTCAAAGTCAACCGGGCTATCCAAATACATTTTGAGCGACAATGTATCGATGTTAATAGCTGTTGATACCTCCTCTTTCTCAGTCGTTTTTTTTGAACAACCGAGAATCGCAAGAATCAACAAAAAATAGAAAAGTCTCATTTATTAATTAACAAATCTCGTTCTTCCCTCCCAGTACTCCAAAAAAGTTAATCGTTAATGGTTAATCGGGGTGAGAGTTGCGAGACGTGTAGACTGCTTACTGTCTGAATCAGGATTTTCAGGATTTTAGGATTTACAGGATTGTTGAGTGGATGAGAAGGAGTTGGAGTGTTACGCAGAGTTCCGTGCCGGGAACACTGCTTGACAGGGGGTGTTATAGTCGCAGACGAAGGATAGCTGGAAACTGGCCTTCTACTTACTTTACTTTTCCAATAAATCTATTCTGCTTCCCTTGAACCAATTCTGTCTCAAGGTAAAATTTGTCGCCCGATATTGTTATAACTAATGAGCCGAATCCTCGTCCATATACTTTATCAAAGGCTTTGCTGAATTCATCTATCGCTCCATCTATGTCGTGATGGTTAGAGATTACATAACACAATTCATTGGCTGCAATTTTCAATTCCTTCTTTGTGTATTCATAGTCATTTACTCCAACTGGAATCCTGGTAACAAATCTCATATCCAGAATTGTGTCCCACTTGTGGTTTAATCTGTCAGTAAACTTTGATCTATTCTTTTCATTTTTAAGTTGAACTTCACTTCTTTCCCTTTTGTCCTTGGGCACAAAAGTCTTGATAAAATTGTCTAAGGTCTTGTTAGTGTCCATTGCGTATAATCAGGGGCTCTCTTGCACGATTACAGTTGGCCTTTGTTAGTGGCTGCCAGTTTTAAACAGTCATTTATTAAGAACATTGTAGAACAACCCAGCTTTTGTTGAAGTCCTTTTTTTCTAAGTCCTCTCTTTTTATCCAAAAGTAAACTCGTCCTACGTCACCCCACATCATTCCTGCCTTGTCGATACTGTCGATTTGAAAAAGGAGTATCCATTTGTCAGCGACTTTCTTTAAGGCAACTGCTCTTGGGTCGTTATAGCCAGAAGCGTCACCACAATACAATCCGTTTGTAACCAATTGGCATTCTTCCTCCATCGTTCCCTGAATGTTGTCGGAATGTCCCAATAGTTTAGTGATTTCACCGTCCACTGTTAGCTTTATATATGCATCTTGCTCTTTGTCAGATAGAATCTCGAATACAACCTCACTCTCGCAGTCGGGAATGCTTACAGAGCTATCAAAACTTATCTTGCACGTTTTATATCTTGAATATTCCGGTAAGTCAGAAGGAAATTCAGTTCTTGCCAGATCAGCAACGTCACCATTAAAATAAAAGACTTTGAACTTGTCTTTATCTTTAGGGTCGAAACCCCAGGCTTCTTGCTCTGCTGAGTAAAAGAAGTAAAGTAGTCCACTTGAAGGCAATTGATTTAATTTGTCCAGTTGGCTAGTCTCACTTAAGTTAATTTGCGCTAAAAAACTGAGACTCTTTCCGCTATTCTCTTTGAACCAAGTTTGATTTTTTGGCAAGTCAGGTTGTCCGCCTATTTTACTTTGTCCAACGTTGATTTCTGTGTCAACCGCATTCTCCGGCTTTATGGCAATCTCACTTCTTAAGAGGGGTTCAAACTTTTGCCAATGTTGGCTTAGTCCCGCTTCTTGAAATTTTTGTCTCCAATCTTCAGGCGTGAATAGCGGAGCCGTTCGATTATACGACTGAGCGGTAACGGGGGGATTATTCAAGTGATTTATTCTAGTAGTCACTTTCTTTTTAACGGTAGTCATATAAATGACTGTTACAATTGCAATAATAACTGTCAGAATAATGAGTGTGTTCATTCTTTGTCTTTTATCGGTTGTGTTATTCTTTAAAATGTCTGGACTATGATTTGTGTGATTTATATGATTGCCCTGATTCTGAGTCTATGATTTCATCGGTAGCTTGTAGATCTTTTTATTCTGTGAATTCTGAGACAGTTTATTTTGCTCTTAACAAATCTCGGTCTTCCCTCGCACTACTCAAAATGTCCGGACAGTGATTTGTGTGATTTATATGATTGCCCTGATTCTGAGTCTATGATTTCACCGGTGGCTTGTAGATTTTTTTATTCTGTGCCTTACTTAGAAAGTTGTTTCCAAGCAATAGACTCCCTCAATTGTTTTAATCTCTCTTTCTCGCTCAATAGCTCGTACCGAGAACCATTTTTCCACTCTGTGTCCTTGGCTTGAATTAACCGTATTTTTTGTCCACAACGAACGACTTCAAACTCTAAGGGTGGCATATCAACTTCGCTATGCTTGTACCCTATTACATTATATTGCTCGTCTGTTTCTTCCTCCACATACTTTTTGAGAAAAACCAATTTTAGTTTGTTGTTTTTATAGGAATAGGTTCCGGTAGTATAAACATCACCCGACAAACACCGGGAAACAAACGCAAACTTGTCTGCTGATAGAAAGAAAAGATCGCTTGCGCAACAATCGCATTGCGCTGTTACTTCGCATATATCTTCCATAAAGTCCTTGGACAAGATAAATACCTGTCCGGTAAAGCTAACTTGACCAAAAGCGATGCTATGAACACCGAGAATCAAAATAAATATCAATCGAATCATAAACTATTTCAAAGGTCAAGTGCACCCGAGATAAATAGATGTAGTTTGCTTTTTGGCTTTTTATCAATTGCCGACACCTAATCTCATTTAGTTTTTAATACTTGTCGACCGAATATAGGACTGTTGTATTCAATTCTGTCTTCATATTCGGTTGCTTCCGTTGGCGGATCAATCGGAACTGAGTGTATCTTGTCCCCATTAAGCTGGGTAGACTCAGCCATCAAATCATCCTCGATTAATACAAAGTCACCTTTTCTCGTGACTGTAGGCGTCCAATGTGAACGCTCATGACGATTGAGTTTTTTTAGTCTAAGGTCAATTGCACCCCATTGATTTTGAGACCTAAAGAAAAGTGTACTTGATTCCTGTTTATAAACAAAATCTGAATTCTTTATTTTCTCATCTTCCTTCCAATCAAATCTGATTTTTACTTTATAGTTGCCGGTCAACTCGACTGTTACCAAAGAATGGTAATAGATATTATTTACATCTTCACCTTTCTCCAAACAAAGCAGATCAAAATCAGCAGGTACAACTCCTCTGTCAAAATTTTCAACAATGATTTTTATGTCACTCATCTTCTAATTGTGGAGTCTATTTTACTTATGTTGCCGGGCGTTGTGTCTGTCTTTATAATGTTCAGATATATGATATCTCTATTTGTCAGAAGAAAAAAAGAGAACCAAATGTTTTTCAGTCCCTTAAGTTTTGTTGGCTTCTCTCCATTTCGTATTTCTGCTTTTAATCGCGTGATTTTGTCAAGCGTTAAGTATTTTATCTCGGCTCTATGCTTGTCTAGCTTATCTGGCCATTTGCTAAGAGCTTGTTCGATATCAACTGCTTTTAGTTGCGAACAATAAGTCCCACCTCGGTAGTTCATAATAAAAGTATAAGTTCCAGCCTTTTTCATAGAGGTGGTTCTGAGTTACTTTGTTTCGACAGCCTCTTTAATCATAGACTTAATTTCAGAATTCTCACTCTCCTTTGCTAGTTTTAAGGTCGTTTTACCATTCGGGTCTTTGATGTCCACGGGTGCTTTATATTCAAGCGCTAACTTTACCATCATTGGATTTTTAGTCTTAATGGCTTCATGAATTACACATTCTCCATCCCTACCAATCACATTAACATTTGCACCACTTTCGAAGTAAAATTTTACTATATCATATTTCATAGCGTGTATTGCTGCAAGTAGAGGTGTCACTTTGTCGTCCGGTGTAGATTCCATATCTGCCCCACGGGCCAGCAGTAACTTAATAAGTTTTACTGAACCGCCTTGTGAGGCAAATCGAATCGGTTGTTGATTTTTAGTCGCAGAGGATTTCCAATTGACGTCAACGCCATTGTCAAGTAAGATCTTTACGCTTTCAATTGAATTAGCCAGGCACCCAATCATAATTGGATGTATTCCTTTCTTTTCAAGGAAATTAATGTTTGCCTTGTACTTCATTAACAGCCGTAGGCTTGTCGTATCATTTTTAAAAACTGCTATCCAAACCGGAGTAAGACCTTTGTCGTTATAGATTTCTGTGGCAGTGCCCGCTTTTAATTGGTTCTCTAACTCCACGTAATTCTTTGTCTCTATAGCTTTAAAGATGTCCTGTCCGGAAGTATTATAATTTGTGAATGCAAACAGAAGGATTAGCGTAATTTGTTTCATGGTTTTTATATCAATTAAATCGGTTCTTTTGATTCTACACTAGCGCAGAAGTTACTTTCGTGCTCACTAAAAAATCTCCAAACTTCATTTACCTATGTCTTGTGAAGACTTTTAATTTACTTAAATGTCTTTATTAGCCCCCATATCATTAATCCAATCCCGCCAAATTTGTAGAGGCCGCCAAACTTCTTATAAATTTCTTCTTCTTTTTCTCGGGTAAATGGTCGGTAAACTTTAAAGCCAATCAAGGTCATAATTATCCCAATAAACAAGTTAAAGTATCCGTAGAAATTCTCGATCCATTCCATGCTTTGTCTTCTTAATTATTTTTGTTCTTTCCTCTACTCCAATTGTCTGGGCTGTGATTTGTGTGATTTATATGATTGCCCTGATTCTGAGTCTATGATTTTGTCGGTAGCTTGTAAGTCTTTTTATTCTGTGAATCTTGAGGCATTTTCTGTTTGTCCCTTAACAAATCCGGTCTTCCATTCACAATATAATTATTTCGTCAATTCTTAAAGTGTCCGGTATGTTCTCTTTATTTATTCCCCAGAAGTCATTGCTTTTGGGAAGCTCGATTCCAAACGCTCCGTTGAAACCTTCAACAAGAATATGAATACCTGTCTCGCCACTTACATCTACCTCATCTAACTTATATTTTTCTTTTAAGTCTTTTACGGTCATTCCTACACGTATGCCCTTATCGGTAATGAAGTCTTTATTGGTGGTTCTTATTCTAAACAATCTATCCCGGTTGTCTGCGTACCAGCCAGGTTCAAATACAAAAAGATCTTTATTGTCGAATGTGCTAACGACATACAATGGTGTGTAACTGTTGCAACCTTCACATTCTGCCACACTATCCCGGACGACTCGTAGACCTTTTAGTTTTTCGAAAACGTCATTTAATTTATCCCCTGTCTTTAGTTGGCCAATCTGGCCGTCTCTAATCAGGAAGCCAAACCTGTTGGTTGTGTCGGAGCTATGGCCTTTTTGTTCAGAAGTACTATCACTTTGCCGCGTACAACTAACTAATAAAATGAATAATAGTATTATGATGTTCTTCATTTCTTTAGTGGCGAGTCAAATATAGCAAAGTTGCAGAAGTTGTTACAAGTACTAAATTGCGTTGAGGATCGTTATAGTTTAGGGAAACAATACCATGAGTCGTTTAAAGGCATGAAGCAAATCACCTCGCTATTCATCATATTTCTTTCAATCAGTTGCAAGCAAAACGATCCATCAGCGTATAATCAAGTCATTGGCGTATACGAAATTTATGGATTCGGTGATGGAATAAAACTAGAGCTTACAGAAAACAAACAATTCTCTCATGAAAATTCGATATGGGGTTGCATGGGTGGTGGTAGAGTAAGGAAAATTAACGGTACTTATCGTGTCGAAGACGGTAAAGTCACTTTAAACCCAACGTATGTGATCAACGAAATTCTTGAAGGTAGAAAGCCATACACCATCACCAGCAGGGACAGTCTGCCATTTCGAATAACCGACACGCTGTACATCATTAAAGACTATACCATCTTTACCTGGGATAGCCTGACCTACCTCTTTAGGGAAGCGCATTATAATGAATGGGGGTATCACCGTGAAGAAAACGACTATGAGCGATTGGCCAACGATTATAATGCCGGCTATAAAAACTTTTTTAATGGGCCTTACTTTTTTAAAGGCCCAAAAGAAAATCCACCCCAATCAAAATTACAAATTGATCAATTGCCACCACGCTACGAAAAGCGTTTTCTTAAAGAGCCGATCACCGGAGAGATTCTTCAATCAAAAGACATTGAAATAATAGAATACAACGATCCGAGAATCGTTAACCAATATGTCATTAACCGAGGAAGAAAAGATGGTATCATGGAAAAAATGAGGTTCTACGGAATTGATGGAAAGTGTCAAATACGCATCACTCAGGTAAATGAAAGTACCTGTGTTGGTTGGTCTTATAAAGAAATAGATTATCCCAATGACTGCATCAAGGGTTGTCGTGTCAGTACTTCCTGGATTGGAAGTAAGGAGGAAAAAATAGAAGAATTGGAACGTTTGGAAATGATGAAAGATCCTGCTCTCAAAGATTTAATCAAGTAATCTTAATATCAAATACCCAATAAGGGCAACCAACCCTGTTAAGAGCAACACTTTAAAAATTATCGTTACGAGTCTGCCGAAATCAAATTTTTCTTTTGTTGTTCTCTCATGTACCCACGAATCAGCATCGATAATAATTGGATTTGAAGACTTTCCAGCCCTAGCCGCCTCTGTCTTTTTAAAATACTTCAGTTTCTTAAGGTTGTCATTTTCCTTAAGCCTCTTTATCATATCGAAAGCATGAGTGCCGCCAGCCATTTTATTTTTCAGTTGTTATTATAGCAAAGCTCGTTCTTCCCCGCCACTACTCCAAAAAAGTTAATTGTTAATGGTTAATGGGTTGAGGGTTGCGAACGGTGGTGTTCATGCAGGATTATGGGTGAGTGAGAAGGGTATTCGAGTTTGACGCAGAGGCCGGGGCGGAGACACTGCTCGGAAAAGTAACTGCACACGAAACCGTTACCGACACAAACTATTTAACTGATTGATGTACTCTGTTAATTTATCCCAGGTGGGTTCGCCTGCATCGGAACAGCCTTGGCTGATTTTCTTTAGCACCTCTGTCAGATTTGATTTGTTCACCGTCTCTACTGACTTATTAACTGAATCAAATATCAAATACTCTTTTCTGTTGATCTCAATGCCGCCCAATACTTCCTGAACGACCTGACCCGCGTTGGCCGCATTCTCCAACGATTCATTGACGTTTTGTCCGTTGCCAAAGTTATTGGCGAGTGCCTGCCCCGCTGCTTCTTTCGACAACTCATCTGCTACCTGGTTTTTGACGCTGGTGAAAAACTCATTTTTTGTTTTAGAATACGGGTTGCGACTCAACCGAAACCGTCCGTCCGTCAGGCGCAACAAATATCCGTCTGCATATCCATCCCAGCGATTGACAACGCCATTGATCTCTTGACCAAACTCCACTAACCTTCCTCCTTTAAAAGTAGACGCCACGGTGGTGCCCTCCGGCAAAAAGGCCACATTATAAACAAAAAAGTCGTAGTCGCTGAAATCGCGTAACTGTGCCACTCGCCCAGTCATTTTCATTCCGTTTGGCAAGACAATATATCCGGGCTGAAAATTCTTTTCGGGGTTTTTAAAATTGTTCGGGTATTCTTTTTCGTAAACGATGGGGTCGAGCAGGATGGTGGCAATTTGCTCGGCAGGTATTTCCATTTTCTCGTCTCCGGTATTCACCTTCACGCGATTAAACACATCCTTTTTCTTAAAAAATGTGATCTTTCCTTTTACCTCGCTCCCATTCGTCAATTTCACTGTGCCCTTCTGCGGTTGGCTTGACGTGGTGCTGCCGAGTGAATTTGGGTAAGGGAGTGCATTGATATCCACTTCGGTAACGGATCGTACAACGATTTTTTGTGCGTGGCCCGAAATGGCAAGAAAAAAGAAGGTGGAGAAAAGTAGATTCTTCATATCTGTTGTTTGAGTAAACTGAAAGATACTACTTTTTGAGTCGAGTTTATCTTCTGCAGGTGGCAAACCTGCCTCCTCGCACCTTGAAAATAAGAACGATCACTCGACCGGCTTTCGATTAATGCCGTGACGTTTCGCGATTGAATCCAGATCAGATAATTTGCCGTTCAGCGCGCCATCAAAGAAAGCATTTAAAATATCTACTGTAGCATGATGCGTCCTCGTTGGAATATTGCCAAACCCTAAAATGCGACCAGCCACCACACGCGTGGGGAATGCCAACAGAAGCGGTGCATCTGTAAAACTATAGTGATCGGCTTCCATTATCTCGTATCTATACGAACCTCCAAATTGCTTGAATAACTTTTGATTTCCCTTTTCGTATCTCACGTACCGATCTCTTTCTTCTTTATTGCTTTCTAACAGTAAGAAGGGGCGCGGACCATCAGGCTTTGGTAATTCGCCATATAGCGTACCGTCAATATTAGCGGCTGCCTTAATTCGCGAATCAGTTGCCATTGCAACAGCAGCGGTAGCGCCACCCAACGAATGGCCTGTTATGACAATACGGTTTTGATCAAGGGATGAAAAAAAATCGGTGTGTGATCCTTTTGGATTGGCTAACTGATTTATTACAAACCGGACATCTGCAATTCGGGTATCGAGGCGATCTTTCATAAACTAAGTGAGGTCAGAAGCGTTTGAGTGGTCTTCAATAGTAGTGACGATCTCACCATTCGCCAGTTGTGTAATCATAGCCTCGTAGGGATGATCGATCGCTAACACTACATAGCCGTGGCTGGCGAGCCCGGTTACAAGGCTTGTATAAAAAGCACGAGATGCACCGTTCCCTGTCAAAAAAATGATCACCGGCCATTGACTTTGTGCTTTAGATATCGGTGCATTTATTACGCCATGTGTATCGACTTGGTCATAATGATCAAACGCCCACCTTGGCATTATTCCAATTTTCTCCGGTAAGCTATCCATTCCATCTAAATAAACTGAATGAGCGCCTTTTGCATCTGGTTCAGTTGGATACCACGCCTGAACTACCACATTTCTTCTATCATGTAAGTCGGAAGTTATCAGCTCGGCCCGACTAAAGTCTATCCATCGGTAAATTCTAGTTCCTACTTTGTAATTACCTTGCGGCTCGATCAATTCCGGAATAGGAAGAAAAATTGTCCATGGTATTATGGAGGCTATAAGTAAAAGAAACAAGGTAATTTGAAGGAGCTTCTTTTGTAGTTTACTGTCGGTCTTTCTAAAGAAAATTACTAATATCAAAAGCGATATCAACAAATAGCTTGGTAGGTATTGCCAATAATAACCTTCCAGTAAAAGCTGTGCAATTGCTAGTATCAGAGTCAACGCAATAAGAGGTCGTAACATACCAGTCATACGCTTTGGTATCATTATCAACACCGATGTTATTGTTAGTAAACAAAATAGAAATGCTACATCTATATTTTTCATTGTGGACACATTGCCTTTATGTAATCAGCTATGCTTTAAATGACGAGTAGGCAGGAAGAATGTTACTCTGCTAATGAAAACTCAATCTATTTTCAGTAGAACGAAATAGGATATGAAAATGAGATTTGTTTAGAGGTCACTAAACTATCGTATACGGAAGCGGCACACGGCTCAAGGGCACAAGTCTATGTTCGAGAGACTGGAAGACTTGCGCCAGAATGGGCTTAGACAAGGGTTCTTTAGAGTTACAAAGTTCCCAGTTTACACGTCAGCCCGCTTGACGCAAAACCCGTGTTAGCAGCAACTTTTACTTGTTGAACTTGTCCAGAAAGGGGATAATGAATTTCTCATCCTTAGAATAAATTCCAAAGAAAATGTTGTCAAACACGCTATTGAATTTATCATCAATAACTTCTTTAAAATATCTAGACACTTCCTCGGGAGAATTTCTAAAGACACCGCATCCCCAAGCTCCAAGTACTAAATTCTTATGCCCATGTTCAAAGGAAATTCTAAGTACCTTTTCAATTCTTCGTTTCATCACCACTTCAATTTCAGGCACCAAGTGAGGTTCTCTTTCTCTAACCACTCCGGCATTAACGGCTGGAGCTGTTATGATAGATACTGTGCATAAATTCTCTAAGTACTGACCATCTTCATTTTTAATTATTGGCACGTCCGGACTGTAAATCATATAATCCGTATAAACACACGAATTAATGCTTCTGTTAGCATTGTAATATTCTTGCGCATTCAGCAAACACGGATAGAGTCCTGTGGCTCGCGCAATACTCTCTTCCTGAGCGGAACTTCCATTTAGAAATCCTCCACCCGGATTTTTAGCGGAAGCAAAATTCAAGCAAAGGATTTTCTCCTGTCCTGCTTCAAGCATTTTCCTTACGACATTCAGTGTAGTGTCATTTACAACCCTATAATTTGTCTCTTTACTGGGACTATTTAAAGTGTTCTTTCCGATTAGAATATCGGTTTCATTTGGACTATAAACTTTGGTGTTGTCTTCAGCATACTGTTGAGCTGATTTGATTATAATATTCTCCCCGAAGGCATTTGTATAAAATCCTTGCTTCAAAATACGCAAAGTATCCTCAGCCGTTTTCTTATTATTTTCTCGGTTCATATCTCGGTTTTAAGTTGCTGCTAACATTAGGGTTTACGCATCTTTTTAATTGAAAAACTGCGGATATCTGTTAGTTCTTCGTTTCATCAAATTTCGCTCTTCCCTCCCACTACTCCAAAAAAGTAAAATTGTTAATAGTTAATGGGGGTGGGTGTTGCGAGAGGTGGAGAAACCGGACGGGGTGCTTAATTGTTCATTCGTTTTGCTACCTCGGACGCCAATTGTCCAAATGTTGTTCTAAATGTTTCAATGCGATAGTCTGTCGCTATTACTTCAAATATTTCGTCATGGAACAATAATGCAAAGTGTTTTTTGTCCTTCCACCTGTCCTCGTTGTAATGTGGATGAACTTTATTAATGCTTTTCAATTCATCTATCCATGACGAGTTTTCGATGATGTGTGCTGCATAACCCTCAAGTCCTTTGCCCCAAAGAGGTAGTCCACTAAAAACTTCATCATTTGCTATTCCAAAGCGAAAAGTATGTCCACTAAATTCAACAAGCGCCAATGGATATTTTGTTTCGCTAGTATTGTCAATCATGTTCACATAGGTGCCATCCCATTTCGGGTCAGGTTCGTTGATCAGATAGATTAAAAACGTTTTGTGTCCGTTAGAAAACACTTGAGGCATTGGCGCTCCACTGTCCCATGGTGGTATCCATTCGATTACTCTTGCGAATTCGTGAGCCTTCGTTCTTATTTTGTCAAATAGTGCCATTGTTTGTCGTTTGCCTTAACATGTCGTATCACATGGATATTCGTATCTCCCACTGCTCTTATCTACCACTTTTTATTTCGCAAGTATCTCAATTCGGTCTTTGTTCGATATTGCTACTTGCTTTGTCTGACTATTGAATGCAATTTTTGGCAAATTGTCGAGACCATGAATGATTGAGGATACTTGCCGTCCGGTAAAAATATCTTCTAATTTTTCCTCTACCTGCCCAGTTCGATAGTTCACAATTTTTGGATATTCATATAAGTCCCAAGCATATTTTTCATCAATTGCAATCAAGTGTGCACCAACTGTAAAACTTGCAGAGACGATATCTGTAACGGTGTTTGTTTTGATATTCCAAATTACAATTTGTCCGTTTTTCAATTTATCAGATGGTTCGTGATCGAATGGTTCTGTGTCATTTGGGGAGCCGATTAAAATCAAGCTATTGTTTATGTAGCTTGCCGTGCGAATTTCTGCATCAACGTCTGGTGAAATTTTGCTCTTGTCCAATAGCAACGGGTTCTGAATGCACTCTTCTATATCAAATATTTCAACAAAGTCATATGGATGCCAAGCCCAGCCTTTGCTTATGAAAGTTGTGCGATCCGGGCTTATTTCAAAACGGGAATGAAAAAAGTCTGAAGGATTTCTGTCCATGCTCTTTGTAACTATTTCTCCGGTTTCCACTTCTTCAAATTCAATTCGGCAATATTCACTTGGACAATGGATTAAATATGTTTTCTTATTTTTTGTTGTCACCAGCGCCACAGGGTATTCGTAAACTTCAGCGTGGTAATACGAGCGATTAATTTCTCTCAGAACCTCTCCATTTTTTAAAAGAAGTCCTTTGGTGCCGAGCTTTTTATAAAGAACTGCGTATTGGCCACAATCAGATATTACCGAACTGTCAAACTTGAACGCATAAGAATATTTACCTATTTCCTTTACCTGACCGTTAGTGAAATATTGCTTTCCTGCATTAGTCCAGTCAATAAGTGAGTCGTTGAACCAACTGATTGTCTGCAAATAATTTATCTTTAATGTCTTTCTTTGCATTATCTATCTAATATGTCTGCATGACTAGGCACATGTTTACCTAAATGTGCGCACTTCACTTATGTATTCTTTTTGCCGTTTAACAAATCTCGTTGTTCCCTGCCACAGATGCAAAAAAGTTAATTGTTAATAGTTAATGGGGTGTGAGTTGCGAGACGGGTAGACTGCACGCTGTCTGAATTAGGGTTTGTAGGATTGGAGGATTGACAGGATTATTGGGTGGAGAGAAAGGGTTGGGTGTACCATTATCTGCTCAGTCGTTCTTCTATTTTTAAGCCCGGGAACTTAAGATTGCAATAAGATACAAAATCAGAATTGACTCCTTGTCCTTTCAGACTTGCATAGAGATAACTTGGTTTGTCTTCAATAAATTTAATGATCTCGTCTTCATTCTTAACAACGTCTATCATGGGTATGATTTTGCCATCTATGAATGCCAGAATTTTCGCAAATTTATTTTCGTCAATACCCCAGATATTACAGTAATGATTATCTCTAATTCCAGCATCAAATGCTGACATTGGCTCAAGTTCTACAACGTCACCATAAATCTGCCTTACGATTTTCTTATCCGTCTTAGAGCTGTTTTTATGAGTAAAGAAATCGATATGACTCAAAATTAATCCTTTCGCGATTGTTGACGTAATGGTTGACTTATTCTGCCGTATTATCTCAAGAGAATAAATAGCCGGTAAAATTTCTAAAGTAATATGACTTCCAGCTGTATTTGACCTACTTGAACTAAAACCCACCACAAGTCTAATTTCATCGTCATGATAGGTTATAACTGCCTTCGACCTTGAATATTTAAATCCCTTTGTCTCATAATGTTTAGCAATTTCGTCACAAACTGCCTGAAATAAATCACGACTCGCCATCGTGGGTCGTTGATTTAGTATTATCTGATTGTCAGTCCAACTCATTTAAATTGCTTTTATCACACACAAATTTAGCTCAACACAGTGTCATTGCAAATGGATACTATTTCTTCCCTCCCACAGATGCAAAGTGGTGTTGTCTGAATTAGGATTTGTAGGATTATGGGATTATGGGATTGTTGGATTATGGGGTAAGTGACGAAGGATGTTGGATTAAAATATTGCATCTGGTTTTTTCATTCGATAATCTTCATTCCGTCAATGTCCATATTACTGGAACGGAAATACTTTTCAATTATCTCATCAATACTTTCAAAAACATCTTCCTTATCGAAAATTAAATTCATAGTCGCCCCCGATGCTTGTTCGTGAAGCACGTATTTAGACCCGCGTTCTTCAATTACTAGTCCATCAAAGTAAAATCTGCTATTATCCCAGGAGTCTGTTATTGGCGGAAAGAATTTGTGTTTTGCTAATTCTTCTTTTACTATTTCTTTGGCCTCTTCAATTGTAATTGGGTGGTCTTTAAACATTTGTCGTTCGGGTACACTTAGATGGCTGGTCAACAAAAGTTTTCTTATTAATTCTCTTCTTATCATTTGAAGTTGATGCTTTGTTCAGAAAAGGTTATAACAACGATTGACTAAAGCCAGTTGCTGCCATAGCAACTTTCCACTGTTCATGTTCTAAAAACATTATGTCTTGTGTTGGTTCATTTTTCTACGTCTGAGTATATCAATCTCGTGTTGAAGATCTCTTTGTGCTCGCTTTAAAGATTTAACGCGATCGGTAATCAAATAGCGTTTGATAAACGGTCCTCGGTCTGGATTTAAAATTGGTCGGGATAGTCCGCATTGTCGAATTTCGATAGCCCCATCTTTTAAATCCCGAGCGTAAATTATCCAGCGACCTTCTGACGGAAAATGAGAACAACTACTTAGAATCTTGCCTGTTAGAATGCTGTCGGCTGCCTCCCCTTTTAGGATTTCCAGAATTTTAACTTTATAAGTCTGACTTTGTCCTGTTGTCGGTAGAACATCAGCTATCAAAATCAATTGAGAGTTCTTCAACTCAGACTTTCTCAATTCTCCAAGAGTCTGTATGCTGCAAGTACACCCTACAGAAATTGTTCGTCCAAGAATTATCAGGAGAATTGTATAAATATATCGGTTCATGATAATGAGTTCGTACACAACGCTGAGCATACTGCTGGTGCTAGTTAAACGTACCCCCTGCCCAAGGTGATAAAGATAACTAAAGAACCACAGGTCCGCACTTCCAGCGGTAACTACATTGTTCCAGGCGTTGTGCTACCCTGCTCCCAATAGGTCGATCACCTTGTTTTCAGTTCTGTTAAGTTGTACAACCAATAATAGCGTTGGGATAACGTCAAAGGCTAAAAACCAAAAAGACAGACCCTTTATGCTGTCCCAATCGCCATGACTTATAAACTGGATTATCAACATTATTGGAAATATATAAGCGAGTAAAAAGGCGATGACATAAAACCCTCCTAATTTAAACTTCACATCAATTACGGTTTTGTTATGATCCGCTGATACTTCTCCATGAATGAAAATGTCAAAAAAATTACCTTCAAGAAATCGTAGGGGAAGAACGGATGAATTAGTCTGTAGGATTTCAAAAGTCCCATCACTACTACTTGCATTCCCTACCCACGGTTTATTGGTATCTGCCGTTAAGTTACCAAACAAAGGGTTTGTAAGGGTCGCGACACTCTCCACGTCTAGTCCAACTCGTGTAAACACGTCCTGATAACTGTTTTTACTTTCGTATGTCCGTGTTCTGATTGTCGCCATATCGATCTTTGCATATCCACTACTACAACATAAGAATATGCCGAAGCTCTAACTTAGTAAGTTGCGTATATTTTACTTAATCTATTTTTGTTTGCATTTTAACAAATCTCGTTCTTCCTTCCGACAGATGCAAGAAGGGTGTTGTTGGCAGGGTTTGGATTTGTAGGATTGTGGGGTGGTGAGAAGGTCATTCGAGTTTGAAGCAAAGTACCGGGGCGGAGACTCTGTCCGGACGTAGTCTTACGGTAAATTTAGAAGTCATAAACGTTTCCTTATGTGTTTGCATTCTTTATTCTGTCCACAATCTGTTGGCCAAGGTAATTCTTCAGTATTGGAAATCTTGTCCGCCTGTAATATTCATTCCAATAACTTATCATTCGACTCTCAGTCTGCTGCCAATACATGGGATTCTCCCTTGCAAATTTTTGATAGTTATCAATGTTATTGTCATTGATATGTTTATCCAATACCTGCAAGATTTCAAATACATACTCTCCGAGAAGTTGGAAAGTAAAAGGCACTATCCAATAGTCATTATTATTTAGAAGTTTTCTCAGCCGACTTTCTCTTAAGCGTCCGTTATGGTGCCTTAAGTAAATGCAGCTTACTATTGCTTTCTGAGTATCTGTCAGTGTGACTTCTTGTTCTTGTTCAGGTTCGTTGAAATAGAATCTGCAAGGAATATTTAAAGCCTCCTTGTCCAGTTGAACTGTTACTAAGGTTGAATGAATCAGGTTATCACCTTTATAAAATTTCCCATCGGAAAGCTTGACATCATTTGTACTAAATGGCAAAATATCCAAAACTTCTTTTACATCAGTCATCAAACTCTTAGGGAAACAACCTTGTAAGATTTCTCTGCATTCTCGAAAGTTCTCGTTTTTTATCATTTGAATTATCCTACCAATCTATCCAAAAAAGTGCGCATACTTCACTTATCTACTTTTAATGCTTTCAACAAATCTCGTTCTTCCCTGCCACAGATGCAAAGTGTTGTTGTCTGAATTAGGATTTGTAGGATTATGGTGAGAAGGGATGTGGTGGGTGGGGCTCGCAGTCCCGAGGCTGAGCATCTTCCAGGAAAGAGCTGTTGTTAGCGAGCATATCGTTTTATTCCACGTCCGATAAGGATTCCATAAATTATTGCCGGAATTGCCATCGTTCCGATTACCCAAAAAAGGCCCAATAGAAATCTACTAAAAGTCCAAATGTCATCGAGGGCATTCCGGAAGTCCATGTCCAACGGTATTCTGGAAACGATAAACGTTATTAAGATAAGGAACGCAGTTTTGATCCCAGTCCAGTCGTCATTCTTATTTTTCTTTATTATCTGACTCCCTGCTCTTGAGCCCCAAAAGATTGTTCCAAATAAGAGAACGAACAGGGAGTAGTCAAATGGGAAATAAATTAAGTGTACTAGTCCACCTGTCATCACAGTCAAAATCAAAATTAAGGCTAGCATTCCCACCAATAAAATTGCCAAAGATACTTTGGCTCCAATTTTCTCTTCTTCCGTAATGCTGATCATTCCTTAAAGCATGTTCAATATTTGTATAAGTGTATAGCTACTTTAAACCTTGCGCATCATCATTAATACGAACAATGTCCAATAATTTCGTCCCTTACGGTGTCACCGTTGTGGATCAATTCAAAGGCCACATGGTAAGAATAGGTATGTAAAATCTTACTCCTTATTGGTTTACCCCTCAGAGTAATCTTCAATGTATCATTGCTATACACCTCAGTCCATTCTTGTCCCTTGGATTTTTGGATCAACGGAGTCGAAATAGGAATTAATGTCGCTCTATTAGTCTCCCCTATTTGAATTAGTCCATTGTTGCCTACACTGTCTCTGGCAAAAAACAACTCCTTTCTCCAGTAATTACCATCGGTTTTAGCAAATAAGCAATTACAGCGAATTACTTCGCTCCAATTCAATCCTACATTATGAATGGTCAATTGGCCTGATTGTTCTGGGCCATTTCGGTCAGTTTTTTCATCTGCCGATTTCTCACTTTGGCAATTGGCCAATGAAATAATAATTACAATATTTAGCGCTACCAATTTCATAGATAGAAAATCCTGCCCGGTTATTGCTCTACCCTCACTTTAAAAGATATTCTTGCTTTGGTTTGCGGTCCATCGGGTTGTATGCAAATGAGAAAAACATAACAGTCGCAAAAATTACAATTGTCAATACAGTTGAAAAGATGGTCAGTCCCAAAATCCTTATCCATTTAATTTTGTCAGTGTTGTTTTTAAATAGTGTGTTGCCCAGGTAAGTGAAACATGGGATTAGTATCAAAATTCCAATCCAATTGCCATAATACAAGAAAAATCCTTCGCCTGAAAACCAGATCATCAGTAGATCTACCACAGCCGTCACGATTAACGATCGTAGTAGCACGCTTCTTGATTCTGTTATTCCGCTCAACTTTATCAAAGTGAACGTAAATACAAAAACACAAATGGTCGGAAATAGTACGAATGCTTTCATCCCACGGTCCTTAGCTTTTTATGTACATATGTTGAAAGAAGAACAGACTACTCATTCGGGCAATTGGCTAGTTAACACGGAGTCCAATACTCAAATCTTATAAGTCGCCCGTTTTTAAAGGTGAATATTGCTCCATCGTCACTCTTCTTTGAAAACAGCATTAATTTATTTTCTTGGAGGTGCTTCTCAAAATACTCTTTCGCTGAATCACCAAATATCTTGCTAAAGTCGTCCTTCGTTGTCTTCCCGGATAATTCTTTGTCGTTGTAGTTGATTTTGATTCTGCCCTTGATGTCAAAGTTTACATTCTGAAGAAAGAACTTTTCTTTGTCGCTACCGATGTAATTGAAGTCGGTGTAAACTAATTGGTAATAGGGTCCACCGGCCTGGCTATTCACGAAGAATCCACATTGATAATTGGTCTGAACGTTCTTTGCCTTTCCAAATGATTTAGTTATTGCTTCTCTTGTTGTACTGAAGTCAAGTCCACCGAATTTTATGCTCCTTAATTCAAAGTCACGTTGTTGCCCATGTGAAATTGTAGTGATGAGTAGTAATAGTATTGTCAATCTTTGCCCCATGTATATTTACCTTGCTAACTGCACACACATGCCGTATCTCTTTTTTAACTTTTAACAAATCTCGTTCTTCCCTCCCACAGATGCAAAGTGTTGTAGTTTGAATTAGGATTACAACCTTGTCATTTCATTCCAAAATCGGGCAAGCATGTACGTATCTGAACGGATCTAAACTTCACACATGGGCTAAATCCGCACTCATCGGCCATTTATTTTTGGCATGGTATTTAAAGTATTTATTGATACCTGATTCGGATCGACCTATGCTTACCAACTACCTTACGATTGCCCTTCGGTCACTTACCAAAAGCAAGCTGCACACTATCATCAACGTAAGTGGTCTGTCGCTCGGCATTGCCTGTGTTTTTCTGATTGCGCTCTACATCAAACATGAAACGGGTTACGATCAATTCTATCCTCAGCACGAAAACCTCTATCGCATCACGTGGAATGATGAGAACCCACAAACACGCACACCCCACCCGATGGCGCAGGCATTGGCAACTGATTTCCCCGAAGTGGAAAGTGCCGTGAGTTTATCGCCCATCTGGGCCGCGGGTTTAACCCGCGCGATTTATTCCATCAGCAACCCGGACAATGGTGTTCGCTTTGACGAAAAGAATTTACTAGCTGTTGACACTACCTTTTTTGATGTGTTTGGATTTTCGGTGCTGCGCGGAGATGCCAGGCGCGCCTTGAAAAACGTAAATGGCATTTTGATTTCGGAAACAACCGCCAGAAAATATTTTGCCAGCCAAGATCCTATCGGTAAACATTTGGTGGTATATCCGGATAGTGTGTTGCTGGAGGTGATGGCGGTTTTCAAGGATGTGCCCGAGCAATCGCATTTTCATTTCGATATGCTGGTGTCTTATGTGCGAGAGAAATCGTTTGATCCAGCAGATAAATACTACACCTGGGCAGACTTCGGGCATTTTAATTATGTACGATTAAAACCGGGTGCTAACCCCAAAGCGCTTGAAGCCAAGTTGATGCCGTGGGTTCGCCAGTACGTTGATTGGTCGGATGAATATTACCGGAGTGCGATGGCAAGTAATTTTGGCTTCCGCGTGGAGCCTGTGACAGACATTCACTTGAAATCGCATCTGCGCTGGGAGCTGGAGTCCAATGGCAACAGGGAGTATGTGTATATCATGGGGGCGGCAGGATTGCTCACGTTGCTCATTGCCTGCATTAACTTCATGAATCTGATGACCGCGAAGTCAGCGGAACGCGCAAAGGAAATCGGAATCCGAAAAACGATGGGCGCCCTCAGACAACAATTGTCTCTCCAGTTCATGGGCGAATCTGTTTTGATCACACTCGTGTCGTTGGTATTTGCCGTGCTCTTGGTAGAGATTAGTTTACCTGTTTACAATTCCCTTACGGGTCAAGTGCTTTCGCTGAATTATTGGGAGACCTTTCCCATCTTGCTGTTGGTAGCACTCCTGATTGGTGTTGGCTCGGGTATTTATCCTGCAGTGGTTCTATCCGCCATACAACCGCAAAGTATTTTGAAAGGCAAGTTTCAGACCTCCCATCGCGGCAACCGTCTGCGCAATGGCTTAATCGTTTTTCAATTTGCTGTTTCGATGATACTCATCTCCGGCACGATGATCATTTCCAATCAGCTCGATTTCATCCGAAACAAAAATCTTGGCTTCAGCAAGGAAGAAGTGCTCGTGATCCCGATTAAGAATGAAGATTTAGCTGAGCGAATGGAGGCATTGAAAACCGAGCTGGCCCGGGTAAAGGGTGTCACGTCCGTTTCAGCTACATCCAACATGATGGGTGGACAGTTTAATCAAAATGACATCGCCTTGGTGGATGCACCCGAAGAAGGTGTCGCTACGTCAGAGGTTTTTGTGGACTACGATTTCATGAAAACCATGAATCTGGAATTGGCGGAAGGCAGGTATTTTACAGTTAACGATCGACCGAGTGATCCTGACATGAAGTTTGTTATCAATGAAACGGCTGCCCGACAGCTGGGCGGCTCATCTGTTGTGGGAAAAGAAATTCATTGGTACGCCTTTGAAGGTGACCGACCTGTCGTTGGGCGGGTGGTTGGAGTGGTGAAGGATTTTCATTATCAATCGCTGCACGATCCGATCAGGCCCTTGCTGATGGTTCCATACCCCGCCTACAATCATTTGGTTCTTAAACTGGATACGGACGACTTTGAACAATCGCTGGCAAAAGTGAAAGACGTTTACCGGCTGTTTGAGCATTCATTTGAATTTGAGTTTACCTTTTTGGATGATCGGTTGAATCAACAATACGAATCGGAAGAGCGCACCGCTATTATCTTCCGGACATTTGCTTTTATTGCTATTGCCATTGCGTGCTTCGGGTTGCTTGGCATGGCCATGCTCTCGTTCAGTCAGCGGGCCAAAGAGGTGGGCATCCGCAAGGTTCTGGGTGCCTCGGTTAGCGGACTGATGTTGTTGTTGCTTCGTGATTTTACCAAGTTAATCGTGCTTGCCATTTTATTAGCTACCCCATTGGCGTGGTGGATGATGGACCAATGGATGGATCATTTTGTTTATCAGGTTGGTATTTATCCGCTCGTGTTTGTGGGTTCGGGATTCACACTGATCGTAACGGCCTGGATTACGTTGGGATATTTTACTTTGAGAGCCTCAAGAATTAGTCCGGCCGATGTGTTGAAGAGCGAGTAAGCGTTGGAGTTTGACGAGAGTGCCGAGGCTCTGCTTGGGCAGAATCCGAATTGTCAATGACGAACTGTTTTAAATTGATTAACCCACACAATGAATCCTTCTTGATTTGATATGTTCAACTCGCCCTTGTCAATTGAATATGAAAAATGTAGCTGGGAATTATTAATGTCATCGTACATTATCGTTCCGTAGGATTGTCCACCTCGAACTATCTTAAATTGCCGCTCATACTTGACAACTTTATTTATGTCCTTGATTTCAAGAATTCCCTTCTTTGTAAAGTTATAGTAGTAAGTTGAGTCTAGTTGTTTAGCAGACTCATAGATGTCGCCATTAAGCATTTTGGTGGCCACCCATTGCCATTCCGCGTAAAGGTCATTCTGATCTTGAGTATTTTTTTCTTCGCAACCAAAAGTCCATAGAACAAACAGGATAAGAATAGTCTTCTTCATAAACGTGCTTTTTCCTTAGACACAGTATCTTGTTAAATGGTTGAAGTGATCACTACTGAATTTTAATTTCACTGTCTTCTTTTTCGTTAGTGTAAAAATAGCGCATATTTCCATTGTCGACTTCTTTTTACCCTCAGTACATCTGAGTGTTCACAGCCACTAATGCAAGAAGCGTATTGTTGTCTGAATTAGGATTTGTGGTATTTTGGGATTGACAGGATTAGTTGGTGAGGTGAGAAAGGATGTGCCGGGTAAAGTGCGGAGCTTGCTCATGGATGCCGCTGCTGCAGATTACCAGCGGTTTTCAATACACTCTGCCTTTCCTGGTAGTGCCGGTTAGCGAAATCAAATATTCACAGAGTATTCGAAAGTCAAGGTCTCTGTACTTACCCGGACTCCATCGGTAAACTATGTGATACTCATTTTCTTTACGTAATCCCTCCAGAATCCAGTCTGCGCCATCAACTCCAGAACCCGTATTACTAATTGCCGGGTACGTCCAAAATTGTTTCTTGTCGACCAAGTTCTTGAATTTTTCATACTCCTCCGTTGTCAATTCTCTTGTTAGAGTCGTGTATCTAAATTTTACGGTGTCCTTAACATAGATTCCCTTTTCAAAAAGGTCGGCTATGGCCAATGAGTCAAGATTACCTTTCGTGTATTCATCAAATCTTTCGTTCTCCTTTCGGTCCAATTTTGTTAAATCAAAATGTGAGTTGTCAATCCTACTTTTGTTACCAATTTTTGTTTGTAATATTACTTTGTTGTCCCTAACACTTAATGATATAGTCATAGGTGGATCGAATGATCTCAGCCAAGTAAATCGATAAACTACGTTTGAGTCTGTCGAATTAAAAAGCTTGGGCTCCTCAAATCTACGAAGCATAAACGAGTGGTAGCCGAGTCGAGCTGAGTCCACTTCAATTTCTCCAAAACGGTTTTCTCTTTTGTAAAGGTCAAAAGGGAAATATGCGTTTTCCACGGTTGGGTTAGAAACCTGACCAAATACCAACTCTGCCGACAAACAGAGCAACGTCATGAGTATTCGTTCAATTATAGTTGTTTGCCGTTTCATACTTTACATGGTCAAAGATTGCCAAAAAATAGCTAGTAGCGTCACGAGGTCATCTATCGAGTTACAAGCATGTAGCTTTCTATTTAAAAGCCTTAATCAGTTCTTCAGTCTCAGATAGTAATTCAGGGGTGAAGTTTAATTGTTCCCGAAGTATTAATACATATTTCTCGCAAATCTTAATTAAATCCCTTGTTCTCGTCCCTTTGGACGGAGACCAAATCTTTCCCGTCACAATCGCTTGGCCATCATTGAGAATAGAGAATTTGAGGCGCGCTATTTTATTTTTACATCCAATTCTTTTCGCTTGTCTTTTGGCGATACTCGTACACGAGAGCGGTCATCTCTTTGGTAAACTGATCGAGTAAGACTACGGAATCTTTGATATAAGATGCAAATTTTTGTACCTCAAGTTCGTTGATCAGCTTTGCTTCCAGCAGGTTGGAGACTCCCAAAATATTGCTAATGGGTTTACGCACCTTGTGCGAAAGATCAAACAGGATGTTTTCTAATTGGTTGATGTTTTGCTGCCAATGGGTAATGTTGGACACTGACGCTATTTTCTTCGTGTGTTTTCCTTTTCCTCCACGCAGAATGAATGCGCGCTCGGCAAAATAATGGATCTGATCGTTCTTGTCGATAAAACGGTACTCGTCCGAGCAGTACAGTTGCTCTTTTTCAAAAACATCGAAGGTGTTCGTAACTTTCTCCCGATCATCCGGATGAATGTGTTTTAGATAATCTTCGTGCTTCAAAAAGTCATGGTTGTTGGGCGTACCAACCAATTCATAAAATGCATCATTCAGCCAGATGACGCTGGTGTTCATGTCTAACTCATATATGATCTCGCGCGATGCACTGGTGGCGAAGTTAAACCGGGCTACGGATTCAGCCAGGTCTGTTTCATCTTTCACGATCAGCCCCAATCCTTCGGCCACCTTGAAGGCTCTGATCCGAAAATGATAATTTCCAAGAATGGGGTGCGGCAGCGTGTGGTCAATTATTATGGCTTTGCCGGTGCGGATGACATCCATGTACAAATCATACCGTCCGCTGGACTTCAGATCGGGTGACAGTTCGCACAGGTTTTTTCCAATTACTTCTTCGCGCGAATAGTGATACAATTTTAAAAAAGCGTCATTCACATCCAGACAGTTGAGGTCTTTGTCGTACACCGATAAAAATATGTCTGCCTCCTGAAAGAAAAGGGATCGTAGATTTTCTTTGTATTCCATGCTTCGGGTCGTTAATTTTCTACCTCCTCATCTGGCTGATCCCTCTGTTTAGTGAATGGGTATCACGTCATTCAAGTAGGTCAAATTTCGCCCTTCGGTTTGTTACCTCCAAAAAAAGTGCTGTCGTAAAATCTCTACAAAACGTGTCGTTTTTTCATGACAAGAAAGTCGTGGATTTTTTTATATTACCGAGGACTTGGAAAGGTAGGTGGTCAGCAGCATCAGATGTAGTAGGGTTGGAATCGAAACCTGAAATGCAGGAATAAGAGTAGTGGCTTATTTCAAATTCCAGATTACACAATTATACGCCTGGTAAGCGTCTCTCCACATTGATATATATTAAACATTCGGTTGTCTTCCGTTTTACTTTTCCTTCAACCATTTGGCAAACCTTTCCAGCTTGTCGGTATTTTTGGTCAACCAGTCACTTGCATTAATGTTTGTTGACCTACTAATATAATAACAGTAAGTATCGATATGCTCTGATTTTGCTAACTCGTAAAAAAAGGGAATATAAAAATCCCACCACAGCCCCTTATTTTTCTTTCTCTTTAATTCTCCTAATACTTTAAAAAAGGAAGTTGTTTTATCAATAAATAACTCATCATCTGTTTTACCTTTATTTTCGTCAAGTGTCTTTGATGCTTCCAGCATTGAAATCATTAAATCGGCAGCCCCGAATTCTTTACCCGATTGATTGGGGTCAAAAAAGATATGTGTCTCGTTTGGCTTAGTTTTATCTTTCTCAATATTTCCCGCAAATTGTCTTTGTAGTAAAGAGTAAGCCACTTTTGCTCTTTCAGAATTGGGTTCTAAAAACAGGAAATAGTGTAAGCAAAGTAGACTTTGAACTCTTTGATTTAAATCGTTCATAACATATCCGAGAAGTAAATGACTGCTTGCATGGTCTGACTTCGTTTTTATGGCATTTAGTAATGCCTCTTGTGCATTTTCATAATTCTTTAACTTGTAGTAATTGTACCCGAGATTATAATACAAGAGGTGATTGGCTCCAAATTGCTTAATTCCTTTTTCAAATAATTTTATCGACTCATCAGTGTTTCCCAAATAGTCTAAACAAGACCCTTTTGTAATGTATACCTGAACTAAATATTTATCGTTTAATTCGATTACTTTATCGCAATGTTTGATGGAATTATGATAGTCTTTCGCGTACATATAAGACATGGCGATTTCATAATTAATCAGACCCGAGTTGGGCTCGACCTCTAAAGCCTTTTTATATGACTCAATCGCATTGTCATATTCACCTTTATCATGATACTTTATTCCCAACTGCACTAAACTGTCTACCCGAGTTTGTCCATATAGAAATTGTGCAAAGAAATTAAATGCTATAATCAGAATTAGTTTATTCATATCGTTTTGCGTTAATATTGGTTTGGAAATGCATGTCCCGAAGCTATTAGTAAAATAAAATGCAATACAAATATATGTACAACTTTTATCTTAAAAACTTGGGCATATTTTACTTATACATGGCTATGTTCCTCTTAGCAAATCTCGCACTCCCTTTGATGTAAAAAAGTTGCATCGTTGGTTATTTGATTAAATCCATCATCACTTCAATTGGCATAAAAAAGTCTCTATTTCTTTTCATGTTAGGCAGAATCTTTGTCCCAACCAAAGAGTTGTTTAGAGTTTCCGTCACTCGTAATTCATCCCACTTTTCGACTCCTGCAGCGTCATTACTGAACTTCAAATTCTCTATGTGGTGATTCATAGTGCCAATGATCTTTTTGTCGTTATTGGACTTGGTTACGATGATGTTGGCCAAATCTCTTCGTATTCTGATCTCTTGCTCTTCGATTAATTTTATGTCGTGCTCTAGTTGTGTAATCAGTCGTTCTTTGAAAATAGGCCCAAAGTCCTTTAGGTTTTTCTTTTGAACATTTATAAACACAATTGAATAGCAAGTGCGGCTGTTCATAAAAATCAAACACTTTTTCCTGTCAACCGTAAATAAATGTCCGTTCCAATCTCCAAAAATTGAAGGTGCTGATGGATTAATTATTGGTGCCGTCTGCCCTAAAAATATCTCTAATTTTTTTGAACAATAAATGGTCATTTCGTCAAACTTGATATTGTCACACTTTAGTAATGCAACCTAGCCATACCTCCTTCACTTATCTATTTCTTTTTAACAAATTTCGCTCTTCCCTCTTATACCTCCAATTATTGTAATAGTATTGAAATGTCACTTATGAAAACCGCTATGATCAAGATTAGCAGGATACAAAAGAACAAGTTTCCCAAAAAATACTTGAATCTTGTCGTTGCCAAGCCTTCATTCCTTTTGTAGCTTTTCCAACTATAATAAAGGCCAAGTGGTGCCAGTATGAACAGAGACAAAATAGATAGCCCCATAAGAAGATCAAGAATGTCAGGATATTCCTTTAGTAATGGTCGAGCTATAGTAGACACTAAAATTGAAAACAAAAACAGTGCCCAGCAAACTTTATAAGAGATGGCTGACTTCTTTAGATTTAATTGTTCGTTTGAGTTGTTCATATTAAAGCATCGTAACTGCGATAACCCTTACCTTTCTCTGTAAGGAAGCTAACTCACTTAATTTGAAAAAGAGCATAGACCACGATACCTATATTGGACAGGAAGATGAGAGAATTTCCTATCAGTCCGATTTTGTTATGTCTTTTCAGCTTATCGTCATTGGCCTTGTGATTCAATCCTGAATAAATGCCCACTCCGGTTAGTGCGAATGTCAGGATAAGAATGAATGCAAAAACAATAACGTACCCGGCACCGGGCTTGACAGCAGCCAGTAAGAATACAATCGCCATAATGACGCTTGCCACGATGAATAGTTTTAAAGATCTTGGTTTACTTTGCTGCATAGCTTCTGATTTCAATAGTTATTTTCTTTGTCTGTGAAGTTAAATTTGGTCTTTTAATTTATTCTCATTTCTATAGAGTATTGCTTCGCAATCTGTGATTAGCCAAATATAGCAAAGAAGTTGCAAGTTGAATTCCATTTTACTGTTGCTCCTTTAAGTTGAAGCGCCTCATTTTGTTTCATCTTTTGAAATACATGGAAGCAAAAGGCTCATCAAAAATCATAACACACAATTGACAGACGAATCGGCCTGTTTATAAAAAAATATTTCATTCAGTTGATACGTGTTTTTACGTAGTTGGTAGAAAAAATTCTGAATCGCTTATTCTATGTATTAGTCTTGTATCAGGTATGTGGTATGGTGAGCTAAAACCGCGAATCGTCTGAAACAATTTAAGTTGCACTATTTTTTTCAATCCGATCCCACCCTAGCAGAACTTCATTTTGCTCATCAGGTGCGTGTTCAAAAAACTCGTCAACAACCGCTCGGCCATAACTTCTATTCAAATAAGCTACTAACCCAACAAAAGGTTTCATTTATATGAACAGGAATTCAATTTCAATCGGAAGTTTTTTCGTTGTGCTTCTAACCGCGCTTACTGTTTCCACTACGTCCTGGTCGCAGGTAGTCATTAGCACCACAGGCGTTTCAACTACCCCACCTTCGAATGCTGTTTTATTTTTAGAAGGAAATGGCAGCCAGGGATTAGTGATTCCGGTGGGCGATCGCACTACGGTTCCTTCTCCTTCTAAAGGCATGTTGATTTTTGACAACAAGGTCAATCAAGTTTATTACTACAATGGAACAACCTGGATCGCGGCCGGTGGTGGATCAGGATCTAGTCTGATTCAGATTTCCGGCAACACTCTTTCGGTAGGTGTTGGTTCTTCGTCCGTTAACCTAGCACAAAGTTTTTCAACCAGTGCGCGCGGATTTTTGTATTGGAACGGAACCGCCTGGGTGCAAGCACAATTCAACTTACCCACCACTACGCAGGCTCTTGTTTACGATCCCTCCACTTCTACCTGGGGATTTCAATCCCTTTCTTCCGGAGGTGGGGAGGCCAATACGGCTTCCAATGTTGGCACCGGTGGTGTAGGTATCTTTAAGCAAAAAACCGGAGTAAATCTTGAACTTAAAAATATCAATGCCGCCTCGAATAAAGTATCGGTTACGAATGATGCGGGTAGCAACGAGGTAGATATTGATATCAATCAATCCAATCTTTCCATTGGCTCTTCTCAAATTACGGGGCTGGGGTCTCTCGCTACCTTATCTTCTATTTCTTCAACAGAAATTACCAACAATACAATCACCGGATCTGACCTGGCAGGAAATATTATCATCAACACAACCGGTGGTATTACAGCAGCTACGTTTACCGGAAGTGCTGCGGGGCTAACGGGTTTTCCCACCTTCAATCAAAATACAACCGGCACGGCATCAACGATAACCGGAAGCATCACTCAAAGTCAGGTGGTGAATCTAACCAGTGATTTAGCAACGAAACAAACACTGCTTAACGGAACTGGATTGGTGAAAGCAAACGGCAGCACCATCAGCTATGATAATTCCACCTATTTAACTTCGTACACCGAAGCAGATCCGGTGGTTAAGTCCATATCAGGTATTGTAAAATCGAACGGAACAATTATTAGCGCAGCTGCAGCCGGTGTCGACTACCTCACTCCTAGCGGAAATGGCTCTGCCCTCACCAACTTAAATGCAAGTAGTATCTTATCAGGTACAATACCGACAGCCAGACTCGATGTTGGCACTACGGCTAATAAAATAATTCAACTGGATGGAACGGGTAAACTACCTGCTGTGGATGGATCACAATTATTTAACCTGTCCGCAGGAACAGAAACTGATCCAACGGTAAAAGCCATTAACGGATTAGTAAAAAGTAACGGCACAACGATTGGTGCGGCCGTTGCCGGAACTGATTATGTAGCAACTGAAACGGACCCGTCCGTTAAAGCTATCAACGGCTTGGTGAAATCAAATGGAACAACAGTTGGAGCAGTTGTTTCTGGAACAGATATAAAAACAATCAATTCCACTTCACTTTTAGGCGCTGGAAATATTAGTGTCATCACTACAGAAACAGATCCAACGGTAAAAGCAATCAATGGCTTAGTAAAAAGTAACGGGACAATTATTAGCGCAGCGGCTGCCGGTGTTGATTACCTCACTCCCAGCGGAAATGGTTCTGCCCTCACCAACTTAAATGCAAATAGTATCTTATCAGGTACAATACCGACAGCCAGACTCGATGTTGGAAATACCGCCAACAAAGTAATTCAACTGGATGGAGCGGGTAAACTACCCGCTGTGGATGGATCACAATTAATTAACCTGCCCGCGGGAACAGAAACAGATCCAACGGTTAAAGCAATTAATGGGTTAGTGAAAAGTAACGGCACAACGATTAGCGCAGCAACAGCAGGAACAGATTACCAACTTCCGATTATCCTTACCACCACCGGTACCACTGGTGCGGCCACTCTGGTTGGCAGCACGCTAAATGTTCCTAACTACTCCCCTCCATCTTACACGGCAGGCACCGGCTTAACGCTAACCACCAATTCTTTTTCTGTCAACACCTCGCAAAATATAACAAGACTTTCTAACCTCACTACGAATGGCCTTGTGAAAACCAATGGCGGCTCGGGAACATTAAGCATTGCTACTGCCGGCACCGATTACTTAACGCCTACCGGAAACGGGTCTGCCCTCACCAACTTAAATGCAACCAATATTTCGTCCGGCATCGTTTCTATTACCTATGGTGGAACAGGTGCTGCAACGGCATCGTCTGCCTTGTCTAACTTAGGAGGTGTGAGTAACGTACTGCCCAGCGGAGCTATCTTTGTTGGCAACGCCAGTAACGTGGCCTCGCCTGCGCCCATGAGTGGCGATGCTTCCATTAGCAATACTGGTTTAGTAACCATTGGCACCGGGGCAATTACCACCGGAAAAATTTTGGACGGCACTATTCTTGATGCCGACATTAACGCTACTGCTGCCATTGCCGGAAGTAAAGTCAATCCCAACTTTGGAGCACAAGCGGTTTCTACCACTGGCACATTATCCATTGGGTCAACCGGGCAATTTGCCATCGATGGCGCTGGAAACATCACGAAGATAAATAACATCACCACCTCATTCCCTGCCGCGCAAGGCGCTGCCAACACGGTGCTTACGAATGATGGGGCCGGTAACTTAACATGGGGCGCAGGCAGTGGCTGGGGATTAACCGGAAATGCCGGAACAAATTCCTCTACCAATTGTATAGGTACTACGGATAACGATTCGCTTACATTTAAAGTAAACAATCAAAAGGCCGGTAGACTTGAAGTTGGTCTCAATGCCAATGTATTATTTGGT
>JACPVX010000046.1 GCA_016191555.1 Bacteroidota bacterium | reverse complement strand
GTTTTCAAACAATTTGATCGAAATGGCGATGGGTCTATAACTGAAGATGGTAAGTAAGATAGATAAGGGAGACTAAAGAGTGAGAGAAAAAGAGATACACTTTAATAGCAGCTGCTTATGATGTTATTTATTGATATATGCTGGCAATTTCATTTTGCGTTTTAGTGAATTCCTTTGTTTTGGTGAGTCCCATATCTTATTAATCGTAAAATTACGATTAAAGTTTCATGATTGACAAATTAATTTTTGAATCAGATATAGCCTGCGAATTTATAGGCGATCATACCCATCCATTCATGAATCATCGTTTGCCAATGGATCAATGCCTCTGCATGAGGAATGATCAAGGCGTCTGGGGTAAACTTGCGGGGTTGCGAAATGAAATCCGTAGAGAAAGTATCCAACGCAAATCCGGCCTTGGCGAAGCATGCTTTCGATCGCCTCATGTGGTAGGCGGATGTAATCAGGAGGGCGTTGTCGGAGCTCACCAGATTTCCATACAATCGTTTTACTTCCTGCGCAGATTCGTATGTGTTTTTTGATTTATTCTCAATTAGTATGTCAGAATCTGGAACTCCGATCATTCTAAACGCGCTAGCTAAATCATCGGCCTCTTGCCTGCGTACGTTAAAGAGATGTCCGCTGCCGCCTGAGATAATGATTTTATCGATAATACCCGCTTTGTAAAGTTGAACGGTATGTGTAAAGCGATCGGCACCTCGACCAAAATGAACACGGTCATATGGCTCTTGGCTTAATTTAGTCACTCCTGTCAGAACGATACCGAATTCATACTTTTTATGGATGGAATCAAGGGGTGTTGCCGGAAGTTCCCAAAGTCTGGCGACTTCATTTACAATGAATCCATTACTCATAAAGAGCAACAAGCTTACTCCTGCGACCAAGCATTTTTTTCGCCACGTTTGATTTCGCAAGGCGAGGCCCAAAATCAATAAAATGGAAATGACTACAATCGGTACTGTGAGATAACTCAGTGTCTTAGAAAGTAGAAAAAACATGTTTACATTCTCTTTTCCAATGGACTTGAAATGTTGCTGATCCCTTCAATGATCCTGCGTAAAACTTCCCAATACAAAGTAAGTGCAAGCACCAGAGTCATGGACCAGATAACGCCTATGTTGAATAACAGGGTATCAATATTCTGGTTCAGGAAGTGCTTGGCAGGCATGTAAAACTGAGCGTCAAAGTCGACCATGTGGTCCGGGTCTGGATCTTTGTAAATCGGGTAGATTTTCTGAATCAGCTTGCCGTCTTTTTCAATCACGCGATTGGTTTCCATCGTATTTCGGACCAACTCGGTGATGGCTTCATTCTGGTAAGAGTTACGGAATTTTTCAAATGATTTTTCTTTTTCCGATGTATTTGTCATTTTCGAAATCAGGTCATCTTTCTGTTGATCCGCTTTGTTGTAGCGATTGATGTAGAACTTTTTCAATGCCTCTAAGAATGTGAGAACTTTCTGATAAGTAACAGAATCAAACTTTGTTGGTTCCACGTTTCCAATGGCATCAAATGATATGTTGTTTTCGGTTTGCTCCGTTTCGATGGCTTTGTGCAACAAATTGATTTTGTCGGTCACATCTTTACGAATGGATGGATCAGGATTTTTAAAGTGGAGATTGATGAAATCCAACCGGGTTTCTAATTCCGGAATGAAGTAAATCTTTTTGTAATCGGCTTCGGCCATTACTTTGTCATACATATAGAATTTCTGCTCGAATTCATTGTCTTTGTATTGACTGACCATGGCCGCTTCAAACGCCCATCGCGAAGCCATCAAATCGCCCACTAAGGGAACTGTGGCAGTATTGCCAATGATGGGGTTAAGCTTATCAAACTTCACTACCACGCCACTTAAAATCAATTGTGGAATGAGTAGAATCGGAATCAGAATGTAAATGGTAACGGCTGAATTGAAAGCCGAAGAAATGTTAAGCCCCAGTAAGTTCGCAAAGCAGGACACCGTGAATAGAATGGCCCAATGAATCAGGAACATACCATGAACTTCTAAGATGAAGTTTGCCACCACCACAAACAAAGCGGTTTGGATAGCCGAGATCATAAACAAAATCGAGATCTTGGAGATAATGTAGCTGCTGCGATTGAGGTGCAAGAACTTTTCACGCTTCAGTATTTTACGGTCGCGGATAATTTCTTCCGCACTGACGGTGAGTCCCATAAACAAAGCCACGATCACACTCATAAACAAGTGTGCCGGCATGTTTAGGTTTTTGCTGAAGATGTAACCTTCTTTAAATGGATCGTCAATATTATAGTACCGCACAATAAATGCCAGTATGAAAGCAAGCAGCGGAGCCTCCAGTAAATTAATGAACAGGTATTGTTTGTTGCTTAGCTTCGAGAGTAAATCGCGCATGGAAAACAAATGAGTTTGTTTTACCCATTTCGGTATGCGCAAAGTAGAGTGCGGTTGGTCTTTGGAAGTAGCTACTTCCGGTACTTTGATTTTGTTAACGTAAATTTCATTCCATTGCTCCGGTGTGAATTTGCGTTCGTTGGTAAAATCGCCAAACTCATTGATTACTTTCGTTTCGATGATGTTGAAGATTTGCTCCGGATTCACATTTCCGCAAGCGTGGCATTCGCCCTGATCGCTATTCACCAGATTGATGTTTTTACGGAAGTAGGTAATCGCATCTACCGGATTTCCATAATAGATTTGATAACCACCGGTATCTAAAATCACCAGCTTATCAAACATTTTGAAAATGTCGGAGGAAGGTTGATGGATCACGGCAAACACCAACTTGCCTTTCAGCGAAAGCTCTTTCAATAAATCAATGATGTTTTCAGAATCGCGTGAGGAAAGGCCCGAGGTCGGCTCATCGACAAATAACACTGCCGGTTCGCGAAGTAGCTCAAGCCCAATGTTTAAGCGCTTGCGTTGCCCGCCACTGATGGTTTTCTGGAGGGGTGATCCTACTTTCAAATCTTTCGTTTGGGTCAAGCCCAAATCGTCCAGCGTATGAACCACTAACTGGTCTATTTCTGTTTCTGAAAGGTGGCTAAAGCAAAGCTTGGCCGCAAAATAGAGGTTTTGATATACGGTAAGATCTTCAATCAGCAAATCATCTTGGGGCACAAAGCCAATGACGCCTTCAATCTTTTCGGGATTGTTGTGGATATCAATTCCATTGATCAATACTTTGCCACTGGAAGGCTTCTCAGTCCCATTGAGGACGTGCAATAGAGTCGACTTTCCGGCACCGCTGGCGCCCATCAGTGCCACCAGGTTGCCAGATTCTTCCATCACCGTCACTTCGCGTAAGCCTAACTTACCGGTTTTGAACTTGTAAGAAATTTTATTGGCTTCAAAGCTTGTTCTCGTACCGGTAGATTGTTGTTTGAAATGATTGAGTAGCTCTCCATAGTAGACAGGCTCTGCCGCACCCCATCTTAATATACTGCCGGTGGCAAGTACATTGATATTGCCGGACTTCTGAGGGACACCATTCAAGTACACATCCGAATGCCCCAAGTATTTGAAGAAGAAAATATTCGAACTCTTCAAATAGAGCACCGCAATGAAGCCATCCAATTCGCTGCGCACAATGGCTTTCGTTGCGGGCTGAGCCGCACCCGAATGGATGTAAAGTATCGGTATGCTGCTATTTGCTTGTGGCGATTTAACTTCAATAAATTGCTGCATGAGCGAGGCATCTTCATCACTTACGTTGAATGCCTTGGCGATGGAATTGGATAGATTTTGTTCGGTAGGAGAGATCGCGCCATCGGCCAGAATTAAGCTTAGCAGCTCGAGCATAATGACGGCCTTTTGCTTTTGCTCTACTTCTACATTGATGGCGGAGCAAATGCGCTGAATCGATTCTTGTTGTTGAGCGGCCGAAAGAGCATCAGACGTTTCACGGGCATATTCATCAAACAACCGTAAATGGTTCTCCATTGACTTCTGACTGAGGTGGTCGGCCAGAAAGTGTTTGATATGATTTCGCTCGTGCTCGGTTACGGTGTCTTCTTTAGCAACCAAGGCAAACAAACGCATGATGGCTTTCAGTACAGGTTCGCTCATAGGGATTTAGCTTTGAGTCTAAATGTAGTAAACAACCCACGCTTGTTAAAATAAAAAGGGATTGGTTTTTGCCAATCCCTTTCTAATATCTGATTAAAGGAGACTACTCGATGATTCCTTTTCTCATTTTTTCAACAATCTTCGTGATTTCAATCAAATTTTTGTCTGAAAGAACCATGTCAGAACGGTTGTTTTTGATTTGCTCATCGATGTTCAAGGCACGGTAGCTCGCTTGCAACGCAGTGAGGTCGGCTTGAATGGTGGAGATAGGATCAGATTGCTCAACGGTGCTCAACATCTTTACCAATTCATCTACTGATTTCTCTTGTTCCAAAATCACTCTCATTAATGGAGTTAAAACCAAGTTACGTTGGTCATCTTTCAAAAGATCTTTCGGATACGTTTTGATCAAACCTGTTGAAATCGATAAACCTTCAATGAATGATCCAGTGATCATTAAGGCAGCCAACTTGTTACGGCTGTCATCTTTCAAGTACTTGTCTGTTTTTTGAACCGACTTGTTCAATAAGGAAGCCAAAGAATCCTTATTGGAAATGTTTGCTTCAAATTGCTTTAATACATCGCCATCAAATGAACCAATAATGCCCAGATTATCAGCCAATTTCTTAGCAGAATTTAAGTAATCAATAGCCTCTTGTGTTTTGTCGTATGAGCTCAAGTAGCCGATGTCGGCAGCATACACACCCAAGTTAAGGGCTGCTTTGTCGTTGCGGGTAAGATATTGATCTACTTTTTTGCGATCATTCAACAGACTTTGGTTGAACTCAGCACCTGTTTGTTGGAGCAAGTAAGGTATTTCAGAAGGAGATGGTATGTTATAGACCACATCCTGGATTTGATCTTTTAATGATTCTTCTGCTTGTTTAAACTCATCAGCATTTTGGCTTGAGTCTTTAGAGGAAGAGCCGCAAGAGCCCAAAAAGCAGGCCGTTGTCAGCGCAAGTAGATAGTAACTAAGACGGGTCAATTTCATGGTTTTAAGGTTTAACGTTCAATTTTAACACATTTTTTCTATCCAATAAACTGTTCTGCTTTTTATTTTACCAAAGTTGCCCTCATTTTTAGACGAAATGGTTTAGTCCGTTGAACAAATACGGAAGGTCCATTCATGAAACCTCACCAATCGGCAGTTATTAACTTTGTGCAGGTCCATCGATAATAGGACGCTAGCTTATGGACTAATCTTTGAAGTCATACCCATACCAGTTGATTTCGATCACCGCTCCCTTTGAGAGCTCCTGATTCGGATAGGGCAGTAAGGCCGCGACACAGAGTTGTAATCGTTTGCTGACGTTATACACACCACCAAAGGTGCTTACCGATTTCTTATTTTGGCCGGATACAAAATCACCCATCAATGAAATCCGGCTCGACAGTGGAACCTCATAGCCAAACATCCAGCCAATGTGCTGTCCGCTGGAACTTGGCCCAAAGTATACGTCATTGGCATGATAGGGGCCGGCAATAAAATAACCCTTGTGATCCGGAAGATTGCACCTTCCTAAAGCATAATTCATATACACCCAATTGTATTGCCCCCCATTGGCGGGAATGTTTCCACCTAGTTGGGTGCCCACGTTTATCTGAAAGTGATGGCCCACATCAAATTGCTTTTGAGCGGTAGCCGTCAGCAAGGGGTAAAAGGGGAAGACACCGGCCGCATCATTTGCAGACAATAATGAGGTGCCTTTCTTGAACGAAATCGGTAGATCAACCAGATTGAGTCCGATATCCCAATTCTTTCCTAAGCCATAAACCAAGTGCGACTTCGATTCAAATTGATCTGCCGAATAAACGTTAAACTGGTGCTGGTAAAAAAACTTACCCTTCCGGGTAATATCTCCGGAAGGGATGTTGAAAAGGTTCTGTTGGCAAAAGCTGAAAGTGACTACAAATATCCATGCATGAAGAGTCAGAAAAATACGTTTGTTCATAGGTGAGTGGAGTAGGTTAGGTTGAAGTTCGGTTTCCCGATGACTTTCGAATCTGAAAGCCATCGGGTATTTTTTTTTAGTTTTTGATAGTTATTGCTTTACTGAAGAATGGATTGTTTCGGATCCACTGCTTCAGTAGTTTTATTTCTGTTGGGTTAAGCCATGAAATCGATTTGCGATATTCCTTTCTGAACAATCGCTTATCAAAACTCACACAGCGCAATATTTTTTTACAATAGTCGAGCATCGACAGTTTGGTCTCCATAGTGAAAATGATTTAGAATTGAAAAACACGTAATGCCTGGCGATAAAATCGCGAGCAGCTAATAGCCTAACTGTAGGTTAAGCGGAGAAGTTTGATAGGGGCTTAAATAAGAAAGACCCGATTGCGAAGATGAATCTTAGGGTAGTTGGGAGAACCGGATTCATCAAAGATGTTTTTGATTAACTCAGAGGTAGCAATTTTCTGATAAAGAAATCCATTAAATGGCCTTTTGATTCTGAGTACGTTCGCTCTTTTGGACTCAAAAATGCTGTACTCAAACGGGTCACAGACTTCTTCGGTCTTCTCAGCCAATTCTTTCTCATTTGAAGTAAACAACTCTGTATCAATGCCTTGAAGCAATACAAATGCCCCAAGAAGGAAGAGAAGAATCTGTTTAAGGTAATATGACTTTGAAGACATTTTAGAATTCAATTAAAAGTCTAAACGGAAAAATGACCTGATGGTTCATAGTTTGGCTTAGAAATCGGCATCCAACGCAAATCGATCTTTCAACTCCCGAAGTATCGGGTTTCGATCCAGTAGTGCCTCAAATTTTTCTTTATTGGTGTAGGCGATCCGCTGCTTTCCTTCTGCGATTCGAAGCTCGCCTTTCACTTGAATAGTACCATTACTCAATTTCTCCCGGAGGTATCCTACCAAATCCGATTTCATGGAAGCCAGGAGCGGTTCCTCGATAGGATTGGTCATGTAAATGAGCACTTCGTTTCTTTGAATATCAATTTGTTGATTCAGTAAGTGATATTCTGCCACCTGATCTTTCCGTAACTCGGCATATTCTTTCCATACACGCCTGATATCGTCCGGTTGGAACGGTTTATCAACAATAGGTACCCGGACTTCTACTTGTTTTTCTTCTGTCGTAACCGCGGGTTTAAAGATCGAACCAAGGTTAATGGTTGTCTTCGTTTTGATTGGCTCCTTTGCCACAGGCTTTGGTTCTGTAGGCAATGATTGCTGAACGGGTGTTTTTACTTCCACAGCGGGCGGAAGTGAAGGAGTATCTTCCTGCTTCTCGGCAGGTGGCTCTGCTATTAATTCATTTTTTTTTTTACTGCTTCCGGGGTGGAAGCAGGATTGCCTTTGAACACGGCATTGACGTGCGCCATCTTCATCAAAGCCAACTCAACTGTCAGCCGTTGATTTTTGCTGCTTTTGTAGCTGATATCGCATTGATTCGAAAGATTGAGCCACGAGAGCAGGAGTGAAGGCGAGGAAGCTTGCGATTGCTCGAGGTACTTTTTCTTAGTCGAGTCGGGGACTTCCATCAGATGGACCGTGCGTGCATCTTGGGCCACGAGTAAGTTACGAATGTGTTCGCTCAACCCAACGATAAAGTTGTGGCCGTCAAAACCTTTACGCAAGATTTCATCCAACAAAAGCAAAGGTTGTGATGGATTTTCAGCCAGCAATCCATCGACTACTTTAAAATAATAATCGTAATCAAGGATGTGCAAGTTGTTAATGACATCTTTGAAGGTAACGGCCTTTCCCGAAGAGAAAGTGACCATCAAATCGAAGATGGAAAGACCATCGCGTAAAGCACCATCTGCCTTTTGAGCAATCAAATGCAGTGCTTCTTCTTCAACGCCAATCTTCTCTTGATCTGCAACCTTCTTAAGCTGACGTGCAATATCTGAAATCTGAATGCGATTGAAATCAAAGATTTGGCAACGCGACAAAATAGTCGGTATCACCTTGTGCTTTTCCGTAGTTGCCAGAATGAAGATGGCATACGGTGGCGGCTCTTCCAATGTTTTCAAAAACGCATTGAAAGCCGAATTCGAGAGCATGTGCACCTCGTCAATGATGTACACTTTAAACTTTCCGAATTGAGGCGGATACCGAACCTGATCGATCAGGTTTCGAATATCCTCTACGGAATTGTTAGAAGCGGCATCTAACTCAAAAATATTCAACGAATTGACCTCGGCTTTTTCTTCAAAGCCATTGATCATACGGGCCACAATCCGTGCGCAAGTGGTTTTACCTACGCCACGTGGGCCACAAAACAAAAGAGCTTGTGCAAGCTTGTTGTTGTCGATGGCATTTTTTAGCGTAGTGGTAATGTGCTCTTGGCCAACCACTTCGGCAAAGCCGAGTGGTCTGTACTTACGAGCGGACACTACAAAATTTTCCATCGGACGCAAGATAGCTCCAAATTGATAATTTGGAAACGAAGAATTTTGAAAATTAAACTTTAATGATTCCCTTCCTCACTACACCTTCTCGAGCATAATGGCTAAGAATGTTTTTACGGCATCAATGTAATTACCCACCCGAATGTTTTCATTCTCTGCGTGTTGATTATTGTCGGCATTGACGGTGGGTACGGCAACAGCCGGAATGCCCAATGTGATGACGAAAGGAGAGATGGGAATGGAGCCACCCGCTGTCCGTATTTTAATCGGATCTTTCCCGAAAGCATTTTGCATCGCACGCGTCAGCCAATCGCCACACTCGGAGTTAAATGGAGTTTGAAAGGCGAGGTAAGAAACAGACGAACGGAAAGAGGCAATGCGCGGATATTTCAATCGCTCTTCTTCGGTTGGCTCGCGATCAATGACATAATAGCCTTTCGATAGGATATGATTTTTCACCAACGATAAAAGACGATTTGGGTCAGAAGATTTGACTAACCGAATGTCGATTTCGGCAATCGCCTTGGCGGGAATCAGCGTGCGCGCCTGTTCGCCAATGTGCAATGCCTGCATGCCTCTGATGTTGAGCGTAGGATATTGCAGCGACTCCTGAAAATTCGATCCGATTTTATCCGGCTCGGCTACGCCTAAAAATTTTTTGACCTCTTCTTCCTTGTCGGGAACCAAGGAAAGAGTTTTCTTTTCTTCATCGGATAAAACAACACCATCATAAAATCCGGGTATGGTTACGCGGCCTTCATCATCTTTCATGGAAGCGAGGAGCTGCGCCAAACGCATGGCAGGGTTGGGCGTGTAGTTGCCGTAATTGCCGCTATGCATCGGTGTGCGAGGCCCAAAAACGGTGAGCGTGACCTCGCAAATGCCGCGAGCACCAAAAGATAAAGTGGGTTCATTACTAACGTGACGTGGCCCATCGAAGATGATGAACATATCGGCTTTCAGTGCTTGTTGATATTTGGTGACGGCACCGGGCAATCGGGGTGAGCCCAGTTCTTCTTCAAAATCCATGATCACCTTCATGTTGAAGTTAGGCTCTTTCTTTAATGATTTCAACGCATCCAGCGAAGCAAGGAAAGCCATGGCTGGCCCTTTGGCATCAGAAGCTGATCGAACAAATATCCGCCAGTCGCGATTGATCTTTTCGGTTTTTAATTTTTCATACGGAAGAATATTCCATTCGCCATTAGTTCCTTTTTCTTTCAGCGTTGGCTTCCAAGGGCTTTCCTGATTCCATTGCGATGGTTCCACAGGCTGACCATCAATTTGCAAATAGATCAAAACTGTTTTCTGTGCATTCGCTACTTTCCGTTCTGCGAGTAGGAGAGGTACCGTTTCGGTGTTGAGTCGTTGCGTAGTGAAACCGCGCTTTGAAAAAGCAGCTTCACACCATTGCACATTTTTCTCAATGTCGGCCGGAAAGTGCGCATCGTTCGGCAAACTATGCAACTGATAGAACTCATCAAACGATGCAATTGCATATTGTTCAGCAATGCCATCCAGGTTTATCTTCTTTGATTTGGACGATTGTGCTACTGCCTGAAGCAAAATGCTGGAGCAAAGAATGACGAGTAACAGTTTTTTCATAATAACTATGCGGAGGATTTGTTTCGTTGAATCTACTTCAGGTACTTTTCAGGAAGTGAAAATCCCATGCTTTCCGCACACCAGAAAATGTTGACTATGTAATACCGGTTTTTGTCTTTGAAAAGCTGAATACTGTTGATTCCGCGATTTGTTACAGGGCCGTCTTTCTTCTCTTTGGTTTCATAGGTGCTGAAGAGATGATAGACCGTACCGAATGATTCTGTCTTTCGCGAAAGTTCGCGTTCAAAAAATCCGGTTGCCACTCGGGATTGGAAAAGCGTGATGTATTCTTCTGGAGTAAGTGTTTTAAGAATTAATTCTCCCGCATCATTTTTTCGCGTTGGAATCAATCGCGACTCCGGCAGGAATAGATTTCGGAATCGCGCCCAATCGCGCGTGGTGCCTGGTTCTCCGGAAATAACATCATAGAGTGCTTTGATGATAGCGTCTTCGGATGATACATCCTGAGCATACTTTTCAGTTTGTGATAAGGATTGAAATCCTACCACAACACAGAGAAGCAACAATGATAGTTTCTTCATATATGATTTCTTAGCCCAATGCCTCTACACCCGGTAATACTTTTCCTTCGAAATATTCAAGCAATGCTCCACCACCGGTAGAAACATAACTCACTTTATCTTCGAAGCCAAACTTGGCCACGGCTGCAGCCGAATCGCCACCACCAATTAATGAGAATGCTCCTTTTTCAGTAGCACGAACCACCGCTTCCGCAATGGCCTTAGTTCCTTTTTCAAATTTCTCCATTTCAAAAACGCCCATCGGCCCATTCCACAAAATGGTTTTAGATTCTTCTACCACTTTGGCAAATACCACTTGCGCTTGCGGACCAATGTCTAATCCCATCCAACCCGGTTCAATCGCATTGTTGTTGGCCGTTTTAGTATTCGCTTGTGCGTCAAATTTATCAGCAACAATGGAGTCGATGGGCAAATGAAGTTCAACCCCTTTCGCCTTTGCTTTTTGAATCAATTCCTTGGCTAAATCTAACTTATCATCTTCTACCAGCGAATTTCCAATTTGTCCACCCATGGCTTTAAAGAATGTGTAAGACATACCTCCGCCAATGATCAGATGATTTACTTTGTCGAGTAGTTTTTCGATGATTAAAATCTTGTCTGAAATTTTTGCACCGCCCATGATCGCTGTGAATGGTTTGGCTGCGTTACCCAACACTTTCTCTGCGTTAGCTAATTCTGCGGCCATCACTAGACCGGCACATTTTTCTTGGAAGAATTGTGCAACAATGGTCGTAGAAGCATGCGCACGGTGGGCGGTACCAAAAGCGTCATTTACATACACATCGCCATGCTTGGAAAGTTTTTCCGCGAAAGCGAGATCTCCTTTTTCTTCTTGCTTATAGAAACGAAGGTTTTCTAACAATAATACTTCACCCGGTTTTAATGCGGACGAAAGAGCAAATGCTTCATCGCCAATACAATCATTCGCAAACTTCACTTTAACACCCAGCAATTTTTCTGTCGTTGCAATGGTGTGCTTCAAAGAGTATTTGTCTTCAGGGCCCTCTTTGGGTCTTCCCAAGTGCGACATCAAAATGCAACTTCCACCGTCTGCTAAAATCTTTTTAAGTGTGGGTATAGTCGCGCGAATGCGGTTGTCATCTGTTACGTTGAAACTTTTATCCAATGGCACATTGAAGTCTACGCGCACCAGCGCGCGCTTGTTGTGGAAGTTGATGTCGTTGATGGTTTTCATTTCTGATTAGTTGAATTAGTGGTTACTGAATTTTTGATTTCATTAATCGCCAAAGCTAATGCCCAAGCCTTTGGCCGCTTTTACGAGCTCTCCGTCTTTTGATACAAAATTATACTTTTCGGTAGCTTCTTCCAGCGTAACAGAAGAGATGGAGTTATTCTTCAGAGCTACCATTCGTCCGAATTTTCCTTCGAGCAGCAACTCCATCGCTTTCACACCAAACAAAGTTGCCAATACACGATCGAATGCAGTCGGGCTGCCACCGCGTTGCACATGACCGAGTACAGTTTCGCGAATTTCAGCCTTGCATCCGGCATCTTTCAGTTGCTGTGATAGTTGATAGGCAACTCCGCCCAATCGCACATGCTCTGATCCGGCAGAGCCTTTCGTTGCTACAATGATTCCATCTTTTGGTTTGGCGCCTTCCGAAATAACAATGTTCACGAAACCGTGCCCATTTTTATAACGTGAGTTAATTCGCTTTACAATTTTATGAATATTGTAAGGAATCTCCGGGATCAAACAGATTTCAGCTCCTCCAGCAATGGCGGTATGCAAGGCAATCCATCCTGCATCGCGACCCATCACTTCCATGATCATTACACGATCATGACTTTCAGCCGTTGTCACTAATTTGTCAAAACTGTCTGTAGCAATTTGCACGGCCGTTTGAAAACCAAACGTCATATCAGTACTCGATAGATCATTGTCGATGGTTTTAGGCACACCGATAATGTTGAGTCCTTTTTTAAAAAGTGCTTGTGATATTTTTTGCGAACCATCGCCACCGATGTTGATCACAGCATCAAAGCCCAATTGCTTGATGCGCATCACTAATTCTTCAGAGCGATCGATAAACTTAATCGTTCCATCCTGCTGCTTTTCAGGATAGTTGATCGGATTTCCTTTGTTGGTTGTTTTGAGGATCGTGCCACCTTTTACATGGATACCAGCCGTTTTACTTCTGGTGAGTTTAATCAATTCCGGAGGATCGGCAAACACGCCATTGAATGCTTCCTTGCTTCCGTAAACATCCCAATCTTTTTCTTTGCGCGCGCGCTTGGCAATTCCTCTGATCACGGCATTTAAGCCGGGGCAATCGCCACCGCCTGTGAGTACCAATAGTTTTTTCGGCTTATCCATAGAAATGGTTTAATGCCTAAAGTAAGTAAAAATTACGCAGACTAATGGTGAGAATTTACTGAGCGGATGCGCGTTTTAGCCTATCGTTAATGGCGCGTCCCAAACCTACAGATGGGACTTCCTCCGCTAAGATAACTTCGACCGGAAGTTGATCGAGTTCACGCAAGTAAGCAAACAAATGTTGAGCGGCTTCTGACAGATCTGATGTTGGTGATAGTATTTTTTGTCTATTGATTTCGATTCCGGGCATTTCTCGATTAAAAGCCAAAATACCAATGTGTTGATGCGAATGTTTTGACGCTAACTCAGCTAAATTACCAATGACGAGTTTTTTGGTTGGTGAATAATGACTCTTCAATTGTCCTGGAGCAGTAGGATTGGAAGACGTGTTTAATTGAATTTGAATGGGCCCTACAGTCTCTTCGAGTTGTTCAATACTAAGGCCTCCTAATCGGTATGCAATCGGTTGATCTTGTTCAAATCCTATGATGGTTGATTCTAAACCTACCTGGCATTCGCCTCCGTCTAAGATGTAATTGATCTTATTTCCAAGTTGCTGATTCACATGCTGTGGATTGGTTGGACTGATGTATCCAAATGGATTGGCGCTGGGTGCCGCCAATGGAAAGGGTAGGAGCTTGAGTAGTTGAGTGGTAAGCGGATGTTGTGGACAACGAATTCCCACTGTGTCTAGCCCCGATGTAGCAAGGTCGGGAATGATCGGTTTTTTGGGTAACAACAAAGTAAGCGGGCCCGGCCAAAAGTTACGTGCCAATAACAAAGCCTTTTCGGGAATATGTGTTACATACTGATAAGTGGCTTCTATGTCGGGCACATGAACAATGAGCGGATCGAAGAACGGCCGATCTTTTGCTTCAAATATTTTAGCAATGGCTTTGGTGCTTAGTGCATTTCCCGCTAATCCATACACCGTTTCGGTGGGGATGCCCACTAATTCATCGGATTGAAGAAGAGCGATTGCTTTTTGAAGATCAGAACCTATTGCGGCCATGCCACAAAACTAGTGGTAAGTGCGGGTTTGGCCAAACGAGTGATTTTATCTTTCATCCGAAGTACCGAGCGCTCTTTCGTGTAGTTTTCTAATTCGGTCAGCGCAATCCATTTGACATCAAACGATTCTTCACTGACTGCAATAGTTTGATTGGGTAATGGCTTCATCAGAAAGCGAATATCATAATGTTGATGCTCCGGAAAATCTTTTCGAGCAGGAATGGTATGAATATCCATATCGAAAACAGTCGGCTGAATTTCAAATTGGAGAATGCCGGTTTCCTCTTGTGCTTCGCGCAAAGCAACTGCTAGGATGTTTTCATCGCCATCGGCATGACCTCCAGGTTGAACCCATTTATCCAACTTGGCGTGATGCACCAACAGAGCTTCATCGGCTGCCTCGTTGATAATCCAAGCAGATCCAGTAATGTGGCCGGGAAGATGCGTGCGTTGGTAGGCATCTGGATGATTCAATAGTTGAAGAAAACGTTCAATGAAAACCTGCTCTTCTGCAAATGATGTTTGGTAGGAGTGGAGTTGCTGGATAAGTTCAGTTCTATTCACGTATGGTTATTGCTTAATCGTTAATAGTTAATGGTGGGTAGTCAGCTAACGGATAACTATTAACCATTGACTGTTACTGGATTACTGAATGACTATTGTCACTTTGTTGAATTTGCCTTCTTCCAGTTTACCGATTTTTTCTCCGCCACCGGAATTGTCTTTATCGCCTTTTTTCACCAACACGAAATAGGCCACCGCTTTGATTTTCTTGAAGCGAAAAACTCCCTTGGCATCGGTGGCTCCTTCAGCTATTGCATTTTTCTCTTGGATATAATTCTCCTCGGTTTCAAATAATTGAATGGATGCGCCTTCTACGGTGTTGCCCAGTTCATCGCGCACGGTTACGGTTAGCGAAGTGTTAAAGAGTTGTACTGGTTTGCTGGAAAAAGAGAAGCAAACAGTAGCGAGAAGAATTGTAAAGAGAGCTGTTTTCATTTTCAGTGTTGTCAATTTGTTTGTTCCTAATCTTCATTATCTCAGCAAAACAATACCTCCGCGCTGTTCCTTGATTCCTTCTTCGGGTCTGTAAGAACTTTCATACTTAATGACATAGGAGTAAGTTCCACCCGGTAATGGTTGCCCAGCATTATTGTTGTATCCGCCATTCCATTTGAAGTCCCGATCCTTCGATTGAAACACCAATTCGCCCCAGCGATTGTAAATGGCAACTTCAAAGTTGTCGCTGATGAAGAAACTGTAAACAAAAAACTTCTGATTAATCGTCTCTCCACTTCCGGGCCTGAAAGCATTTGGTCCGATAATTTTAGGGATACACTCATCCAGCACTTCGGTCTCATCGGTGTTCTTGCACGTAAATGAGTTTTCAAGTTCTACTATATAAGTTCCTGCTTTATCGGCTGTATACACCCGACTTGTATAGCTTAATGAACCGCTTGTTTTTTCAGACCAAGTATACTTGGAGAAGAACCCCGGATCTAAATCGACCTGCGAAGTGAGAGGGTCTAAATTGTCTTTATCCGTACAGATAACAACGCGATCAGGTAACGAACCTTGCGGAATTGGAGCCTTGATGATTTGTATGGAAGCAGAGGCACTACAGGTATTCTTTTTCACAGTTACTTTAAACGTTCCCTCGCGCGTTTCCGAAAGGGTAGGATTTACCTCTCCGGTAATCGTGGTGTTATTAAATGCCCATTCATACGTCACGCCTGTTGCTGTTGTGCTGGCTGTGATTGTGAAAGGTTTGCTGTCCTGACACGCCTGATCAGCTTTAACCGATGCATCCACGATTCCACTTACTTGAACGGCTTTAGCGGCAGACTTAATGGTACATCCATTGGTTGCATCCACCACTTCAACAGCGTAACTCGCTCCATCTTCCGATTGCCCCAAGCTAATCACTCTACCCAACAACGCAGGTTGAAATACTCCGCCCTTATACCAGCGATAGGTGTAATTGCCCGGTGGTGTTGCAGTGAGTGTAACTTGGGTAGAACAGCCATTACTTTGCGTAAAATCCGGACTCAAAACTCCATTATAAATAATAGTAGTTGTTTGTGTTATTGTGCACCCAACGCCAAGGTTGGCGTCTACGCTGTAGGTGCCGCTCTGCGTGACATTAATCACAGAATTATTGACCACCGCTCCAACGGGTGGCGTCCACTTATAAGAAATTGCCCCTGCAACATTTGCCGTCAAAGTAGCCGGGTTCGCACATAAGTTTGGAGTGATTGTCAGCACAGGAGTCACGGGAGTGACGGATTGATTAAACGCAAATGTACAGCCTGTGTTATCTTTTACCTGAATGGAATAGTTTCCGGGAGCCAGTGAAGCTGAACTACCTGCCTGAGGGCCTTTCACAATTTTACCAGTGGCAATATCGGTAAACGTATAGGCTAATGGTGCCACCGGGGCTCCCGAGGCAATTGATACTGTAACTGTCGAAGGGTTGCAATTGGTGAAGGTAGCCGTAGCTGTGAACGATGCCGCCACTAAATTTACTGAGTTGGATATTGTACAACCCGATATTTGATCCGTAACTATGGCCGAAACAGTACCTGCACCAAAGCCCGAAACATTCACGATAGAGGGAGCTAATCGATCAAATCCAGTCTGACTTAAACTGCCAGTAGGAGTCGATCCAACGATAAAAAATGAGTACGGACCACCAGCAGGTGCCGTTGTAGCCAAATTAATTCTTGCCGTTCCATTGGTAGCTAGACACGAGGTAGGATCTGTCTTTGTAAGTGTAAACGAAGGTGAAACTTTGATCGTGTAGATTTTTGTGTCTGTTATAGAACACGTAGTCACAGGATCTGTCACCGTTACACCGTAGGTTGCAACAGTAGGATTAGTTGTATCAATTGCTTGAATGGCCGTTGTATTTCCATTGGCAACACCATTTAACGTCCAAATAAAATTAGCGCCTGTATTTTGGGCATTCAGTGAAGGCGTGGCATTGTCTTCGCAAACTACAACATCCGGTCCGAGATCCACCTGCGGCCTATTATCAACCACGGTTGTTTTGCCTTTCCCCTGACATCCGTTTATGTCTATTGTAGTGACTGATACGACACCCGGTGCGCTGATTACATTTGTTTGTGCGGTTGTTCCATCATTCCATAAGTAGGAGACTGCCGGGCCCGCATCTAAAGTGATGGTTGGGTTATTACAAAGTGTGGCTGCAAGCGGAATAGTCGGTTTAGGTGCGGGTGGATTGATTTTTACTTTTTGAACGATGGTGGTGTCCAATCCACATCGGTTAGTTAGGCGCATGGAAACTGTATATGTTCCTGCGGCCGCATACAAATGATTGGGTGTTGCAACAGTACTGTTTGCTCCATCACCAAAACTCCATTGAAATTTGTCGATAGCATCGGTGGGAGTTCCTACAAACTTCGTTGTATCACCCAAACAGGTGCCTGTAAAGGTAAAGCCTGGACCTCCAAATCCATTACCAGTTTGTTGGATGAAATTGGGTAAGCCCAATCTGCTATTGGTAGATCCTGCCAATGCAAATCCGGTAAAATTAAAAGTTGAATTGGCGGGTATTTTATTTTCGTTGACGCTGATCGTTCCAAGCTTGGTGTTGCTGGCAGCATCGTTAAAGGCCATATAAATTTGACCATCGGGTGCAACTTGTAGTGCCCCCATTTCTGTTGTCTGCGCTTTTTTCTGTACGAACACCGGAGGTGCCACATCTAAGCTATCCAAATAAAATTCATGGATCTCCGATTCGGTAGCGGTAGGTGCGCCTTTCACGGTAGCAAATAATTTACGTCCTCCAGGCGAAAATTCTACTCCATAGATTTGTCCATTGGGTTGGTTCAGATCCACTTTTCGATAATTGGTAATTACACCGGTTGTATCTACTAACTGAAATACTTCAAGCACATTGCTGACGGTAGGGGTTGAGATAGGTACCGCCAAATTGTTTCGGACACCTAACTTCATATAGCCCTGGCCGTTCTCCTTGTATTTAAAATTGTGAATGGAGCCTATGTCTGAGTAAACCGCTTCACCCACACCCTGATTGGTAATTCGATACGCCCGGAAGGTAGAGTTACCAAATTCGTGAACGATCAACCAATTACCATTCGAAGTAATGCGTTCGGTGCTTCGGCTAAACAGCAAGATGTTCTTTTTAGTGACTGCTCCCTTCCCCGCATTTTGTTTCAGATCAAAGATGGAATAGCGTACTTCAAATACCGAAGTTCCATTGATCTCTTGTGTGGTGAAAATATAATAAAGCGTTTCATCGCCCGGCACAGCAACAATCAATGCGGACTGAGTGGAAGTGGGATTGCCACCGATCCCTACATCAATCTGTGTATCTGTTTTGTCGTAGACTTTGTCGCCATCTGTATAAAATATGGCCTTGCCATTTCGATCGCACACAATAGCGCAACCAGCCGGTGCATTCATCGCACTATTGCTAAGTGCTTTCGGTGGACTTTGATTAAAATCGATACCCGCTTTATTACCAAAGTACCAGACATTACTTCGTTGGTCATTCAATTTATATTCTTTCACATTTACCCCTGCATAGGTCGAGCATCCGGTAGCATTGGTAACAACCACATAATAGTAACCGGCAGAATCCGGTGTAAGTGTATCTCCAATATCCCCATTCGACCAATTATAGGAAGTGGCCGTGCCCTGGGTTACTTTCACTTTTACTTTAAACTGTGTTGCTGGTGTTGCCGTGCCTCGCTTGGGCGGAAACTCATCGCGGCAAGCAGTGGTATCTTGTACCAATTGAATCTTCAAGTCGAATAATGTGATGGTTACTGGCTGAGTAACTTTTTTGCTCTGACCTTGATAAAATGAAGTAAGGGAAACACTATAGTTTGTTTGAGCTGCCGTGTAGGTGTGAACCGGACTCCACGCGCGCACAGGTTTTGATAGATCACCAAAGTCCCATACTAAGCTATCTGCATTCGGTGTTACATCCGGAAAAAATGATATAGGTGTATTTTGACAAGTGCCTGCTGTTGTGAAACTGAGATTAATATTGACAGTAGCCGATGGTAAGAACGAAGGAAATTGTTTGCCTCCAAAATTGGTGGCGCCAAAAGGCGATGACTTTTTAACAAACGCAGCGATCGTATCTGTTTTGGACAGCTTTTCTATTAGAAACGGACCACTGTTCACCTGTTGGTAAATGTGATAGATCGAACTATCCGGAGCTAATTGCAATCCGTAGCTTCTAAATATAGTGGAAGGATTATAAATTGAATTTAGGATGGTAGGTGCACCGGATGGGCTTGAATTGGTGTAATCATATTGAAGCACATCAGCAGGGATGCCCGTTTCGCCAATGCGCGAAATGTAGAGATACTGACCACCTTTTTCATCCCATTGGATATCATAGATGGATTCGGTTGTCGCTGATAACACGCCTGAACTGTAGATGTAGCGATCTAAACTCAAGGCTCCTGTGGCTGGAAGGAAGTCTAAAATAAGAGCGTCATCCTTGGGGCTTTGTGGCGCTACGGCTAATTTCTTTAACTTATGATTGTAGGAAAAATTGGACACAAAAATCGGGATGGCCGATGGATTGCCAATGTTGCTGGTAGTGACTGTCGGAGAGAAATTGTTGGCCGTATAACTGGCAGCTGTGATGGGTGTTGCTGTATAGTTAGCTGAATTATTCTGATGTGTAATAAGCCAATAATCCGTACCGTTGGTATGAGGAATGATGATCATCCCTTCAGAGCGATTAGTCAGACCTGTAACAGTTGCATTTTTGTTAGCAGCTTCTACAATACCTAAGCCTGGCTGTGTGGTTGCATTCCCTAATTGCGATAAATCCACAACGCTTCTTCGGATTGTTCCTGCAGTGGGGAAGTTGGCATCATTGACAAACACAAAGTATTTGCTAGGTTGCCCTGGCACAGGGCAGATGATCGCTGGTTGATTGCCGGAAGAATTTCCTAATAGACCGGTACCATTTGGCATGGGCAAGTGACAGCCATCATAAATGCGTGTACCATCTGTATAGAATAATAAATTGCCGGTGGCAGGATCGGTAGCCACGGCACTTCCTCCAATTCCAAACGGAATAGCTTGATTGGTAACGGCTTGCGCAGTATTTGTTCCGCGATTGAATCGAATTCCATCCGCAGTGCTACCAAAGTACCAGTTATGTTGGGCCAGGTTTTGACTATAGGTTTTGCTTCCAGCAGCCAGAAGCATAAATAGTATAAAATACCGGATCATGTTCATTATTTTTCGTTGCTCACTGTTCCTTCTTCCTTCTAACTTATTCATACAATCTGATTAGCTCAAATTTAAAACGCCCAAACCACACTAAAGTATACAATTTGATTGAAAATAACGTTAAGTTGGCATTGTGATTTGTGAACATTCATTTTTTTAAATGTTTCCGATCCATTTAATTTGCTCTGTTATAAACTTGTAAAACTGATAGGTTGATGCGTATTGGAATAGTTGCTTGGTTGATTCTGGCAGTGAGCAGTTCGGTAACTGCACAAGACCCTCAGTTTTCGCAGTTCTATGCGGCACCACTTTATTTGAACCCCGCTTTTGCCGGTGCTACCAATCAAGCTCGCATTGGCGTCAATTACAGAAACCAATGGCCTGCTATCGATGCAAACTTCAACACAATCTCGGCTTTTGCCGACACTTATATTGAAAGTAAGAATAGTGGTGTTGGTATATTGATCAATCGTGATACAGAAGGTGTGCTGGGTTTACAGTCAACCAGCATTGCATTTCAATATGCTTATGAACTGACATTGCTTAAAAATTTATCGTTTCGTCCGGGCGTTCAGATCGGTGTTTACAATCGATCGATCAATTTTGACCGACTCGTATTCGGTGACCAACTAGATCCAGCTACAGGTCGATTAAAATCAGGTGCATCAGCGGAAGGATTGAATACAGGTCAATCTAAATTTTTTCCGGATATATCCATGGGTGGATTGTTCTATTCGAAGAATGGATGGCTTGGTTTTGCGGCTCATCATCTTACGGAGCCCGATCAATCATTGGTGGGCTCAAAAGACGTTTTAAATATGAAGTTATCCGGTCATGCCGGATGGAAGTTTTATTTCAAACCCGGAGAGATGGGAGATGGGTTCTACAAAAAACCACGCGAACGAAGCATTGCTCCGACTGTTCAATATCGCCATCAAGGGCAGTTTGATCAAATGGATGTGGGTTTGTATTTCACCTTTGAGCCATTGATTGTAGGTACTTGGTATCGAGGCGTTCCTTTCAAAAGTGTGAATGGCATTGTCAACAACGAGTCTGTGGTTTTGTTAGTAGGCTTTACCAAGAAAGGTCCGAAAGACGTATTGAACATCGGCTACAGCTACGATTTTACTATTTCTAAGCTTGGCCCCGGCAGCGGTGGTGCCCACGAGTTCAGTTTAGTTTATTCCTGGAGTACGCGCGATCCGCGTAAGCCACCAAAAGATAAATTGATCATTCCTTGCCCTGATTTCTAGTTACAGTTGTTTCTCAACTAATAACTTGTTGCATGCCATTTGGCTGAGAATCTCAACGCGATTTCGTAAGTATTTTATTTTCATATTTTGATCGAATGGCTCGATGGCTTCTACACGAAGCTTCAGTTCCAGTTGTAATTGTTTTGAATTCAAATACTTTAGAAACTCTTCAGAAGAATTGGCCAGCGCACTCAATGTGACGGTATCGCCCACTTTGCAATCGCTCAACTTAACAAGCGTCTTGGCCGTGATTTTTCCGTTTTTATCAGGAATAGGAGAACCGTGCGGATCAACTTTTGGGTAACCGAGTAACTCATCCATTCGATCAAAGAAACGAGGAGAATCAATGTGTTCAATTTGCTCCGCAATTTCGTGCACCATCTCCCAACCAAACCCCATCTTTTCCACCAAATACATTTCAGTCAACCGGTGCTTGCGAATGATAAAGGCAGCTTCCTTTTTTCCCCGAGCCGTCAGCGAGAGCAATTTGTATTTCTCATAATTCACCAGCCCTTGCTGACTCAGGTTTTTGATCATGCTGTTGGCAGTAGGGGCACTTACCTTTAAGTATTGACTCAATTCGGTGATGGCGATCTCGCCATTTTTATCAGCCTTGGTAAATAGCGTCTTTAAGTAGTTCTCTTCGGTCGGTGAAGCCATGCAATGGAACGATAAACGTCAAAGATAGTATTATTCTTATACATTATAATTTAGATCAATCTAACTTATTATATTTGCAAGTCTAAAAATTATGTTTGTGAAGAAGATTTGCCCCTTGCTTTGGTTTCTGATGAGTATCGGATTCGGTTGGGCACAGTCGGGACAGGTGAAAGGCGTTGTGTCTTCGGATGGTATTCCCGTAGAGTTCGCGAATGTTCAGTTACTCGGAACTAGTTGGGGTGCATCTACGAATGACAAAGGTGAATACATCATTACTCAAATTCCTTCTGGCAGGTATACCTTGTCCGTTTCGATGGTTGGATATGTCACATCATCAAAAGAAATTGTGATTACCGACCGCACCAAACTATTAGAAGTAAACTTTCCCCTCAATGAATCAGATGCGACTTTGGATGAAGTTGTTATTTCGGGCACCATGAAGGAGATGAGTCGCTTGGAGAGCCCGGTTCCGGTAGAAGTTTATTCCCCACTGTTTTTCAAAGCGAATCCTACGCCCTCCATTTTCGAGTCGCTGCAAAATGTAAATGGTGTGCGCGCGCAAATCAATTGCAATGTGTGCAATACCGGAGATATTCATATCAATGGATTAGAAGGCCCCTATACCATGGTGTTGATTGATGGCATGCCCATCGTAAGCGGATTATCTACTGTTTATGGCCTTACCGGAATTCCACAATCGCTGATCCAGCGCGTGGAGATTGTGAAAGGCCCTGCTTCTACGCTGTATGGATCAGAAGCAGTAGGGGGCTTGATCAACATCATCACCAAAAACCCTGTGTCAGCACCAGCGGTTTCAGTTGATGCGATGTCCACTTCATGGGGTGAATACAATGCGGATATAGGAGTGAGGTGGAAATTGGGGAAAGCACATTCACTGGTAGGCGTTAATTATTTTAATTACCAAAACCCGATCGATAACAATCAGGATGGATTTACGGATGTTACGCTTCAGCATCGGATTTCGGTTTTTAACAAATGGAATTTTGATCGGAAAGCTCATCGGGTTTTCAATATGGCAGTTCGCTATATTGGTGAAGATCGATGGGGAGGGCAAGTGAATTGGACACCGTCTTTTCGTGGCGGAAATGAACGCTATGGCGAAAGCATTTACACCAATCGGTGGGAATGGCTCGGACAATACCAGCTACCGATTTCAACACCCGTTCAATTTCAATACAGTGCCACTCATCATCATCAAAACTCTTACTACGGAACTACCTATTATGATGCTACTCAATTCATAGCCTTCGGACAACTTACGTACTCTAAGAAATTGAAGGCACACGACTTACTGATTGGTACTGCACTACGCTATAACTATTATGATGATAACACTCCGGCCACCGCAGCGCTGGACGCAACGAATCGTCCATCTATCCAATACTTACCAGGCTTATTCCTGCAGGACGAGATTTCAATCAATGGACAAAACAAATTATTGGCAGGCATTCGGTATGATCATAATAGCATCCATGGTGCTATTTTTTCGCCTCGCATCAATTACAAATGGAACTCAGTCGATAAGAAAAACAGCATTCGCCTGAGCGCAGGCAACGGATATCGTGTAGCCAATGTATTTACCGAAGATCACGCAGCGCTGACTGGTGCACGCGAAGTTGTTTTTAAAGAAGACTTAAAACCAGAAACTTCGTGGAATGTAAACCTAAACTGGGTGAAGAAAATCTACACTCCACGCAATGCCTTTGTTACTTTCGATGCCACAACATTCTATACGCATTTTCTAAATCGAATTATCCCCGACTACGAGACGGACCCCAATAAAATAATCTATACCAATCTAAATGGATATGCCATCTCAAAAGGTGTTTCTCTTTCTGTAGATGTTTCGTGGCCGAGTGGATTGAAGGCTATTCTCGGAAGCACCTGGATGGATGTCTCCATCAATCGAAGCGGAGTGACTACCCAGCAATTACTGACGGAACGTTTTTCCGGTGTTTGGAATATCGGCTATCCACTTGGCAAAGGTTTTACGATCGATTACACCGGAAACTTGTATGGACCGATGCGCTTGCCTTTGCTGGGACCGCTTGATCCGCGCAGTGAATATTCCCCGTGGTGGAGCATTCAGAATATTCAGATCACGAAGTCTTTTGCCAAATCGTGGGAGATTTACGGTGGTGTTAAAAATCTTTTGAACTATACTCCACCCGCCAATAGCATCGCGCGTGCATTTGATCCCTTCGATAAACAAGTGCAGTTTGATGCTAATGGACAAGTGTTGGCAACTCTTAACAATCCACATGCATTGACATTCGATCCGACCTATGTCTTTGCACCCAATCAGGGGATACGTTTCTTTATTGGTATGCGGTTTACTTTACAATAGCCTTCGCTTCCAACTACCGAATCAGTTCTTCCAAGTGATGAATTTTGGTAATGTATTCTTTTTCTTTCCGCGACATTTCTTCTTGGGTGGCGGATAATTCTTCCATGTTTTGGCGCATCTCTTCTTCTTGTGCTTTCATCACCTGACTTTTCTCTTGCAGTTCGTGCACCATACGCTTCGTTCGATCGGCTACTTTTACGCTCGTAATGGTAGAAGCAATACTTTCACTGATCTTTTGAACAAATTCAATTTCATGTTGCAGTAGCTTCCGGAAGAAAGCAATCTCCAATACACCATGGACCTCTTCATTGATTTTAATCGGTACGATGAGAATGCAACTAGGAGATGCATCGCCCAACCCGGAAGTAATGCGCACAAAGTCCTGCGGAACTTGCGTCAGATAAATTACTTCTTTCTCCAGAGAACACTGACCAATCAGACCTTCGCCCAGCGATACTTTTTGGTGTAGGTATTTTTTCCGGTTGTAGGCGTAACAAGCGATGAGTTCTAAATATTCATTATGACTGTCTTCGTCATTGAGAATGAACAATGCACCCTGGTTACCCGAGAGATACTTTACTACGAATTGAATGATGCTATCATACAATGCTTCCGAGTTTAAGTCGGTTCTTCGCAGGATGCCACCAATTTCAGCTAAGCCTGCGGTGGACCAATTTCGCCTGTTGGATTCTTCGGCATTGAGTCGAAGATTGTTACGCATGTTGATCAATGCATTTCCCATCTGATCTTGTTCACTCAGAGGCGCGAATTCGCTCGCGTAATTTCCTTTTCCGATCTCTACCGCAAAATCGCGATTCGACTTTAGTCCTTTGATCATGATGTTAATGGAATCCACCATTTCTCCAATCTCATCATTCGTTTTCGAAATGCTTACGTCATTGATTTCACCCCTGCTTAATGTTAGAATCAGATTCTTGAGCAGGGTGATCGGCTTCACAATGATATTCGTAGATATTTTAGAAGCCGTGATACCAATTACAGCGTACAGCAAAATCGACATGACCACTAAATAGGTGAGAACGGTATACGAGGTGTTTTTAACGCTCGTACTCTTTTCCAGGCTGTCATTCTTCGCACTTACCCACTTACCAATATCGGCTGTAAGCTCGGTAGACTTTGGCTTTATTGTTCGATCTAGAATCGTGATGCATTCATCAATGACGATGTCATTGCTATAAAGCGAGTCGGCATTAAGCTTCGTCATGATCTTTTGCGAGGCAACCACCACCGATTCAAACTGAGCCAGAATTTTCTTCTCTTCTTCTGATTGATTTTCGGTGCCAAGTGCAGCAAGTATTCTGGATTTTAATTCAGGCCATTGTTTATTCACCAATGTGGTTAAATCATCTTTATCTTTTTGATTGGGCTGATAGATCCAATTGCTGGAGAGTTTGAACGATATTTCGTTCAGTGAACTGAATTCTTTCAATGCAATGTAGGTGGGCAATATCTGTGTCGTTATTTCCCGATCTACACCACGCAGTCGTTGAATCGTGAAAAACGTGATGGCAGAGATAACAATCGCGATCAATATAATGGCCGCGTAACCTGCAGCAATCTTTGCTGAGATTCCTTTTAGATTCAACTTCATGTTACTCGATGGTTAAAACTACTTTTACTTTCGACTTCGCATCACCCGAGAGGGCGCTGAGCGAAACAAAACCAATACCGCCAATCTCTTTGGATACAAACTCAATGATCTCGCTATCAGAGTTAAATTTATCCTGCGGTTTCTCTGCATTTTGATACTGGCGGTTGCTAAAGTAACTTTCTACATCATCGGCATTCATATTCAATACCTTTGAATAGAAGGCATCGCGCTCGGCACATTTGGCTTTCCGATCGGCAGGCAGAATGTTTTTATTGGTCTCCGGCCAACGCTTCTTGATCTTGCGTAACCAATAAAGTTTCGCTTCTCCTGCGGTAAGCTTTTCCACCGGATTATCATTGTTGACGATCACGGCTATTCGACCATCGGCAATGGATGTAAATGAAGATGAACTAATTAACAGTAAAAGAATGATCAGACTAACAACAAATTCGATAGGTATTAATTTCTTCATGTGTAATGGTTTTAATGTAGCGGACATCAATTTCAGATTAAAAGGAAAAGGCTAATTGGGTCTTCAGATTGTACGTAGTACCGTATCCTTTTTGGTCAGTAATACCGGCTTCGGTTTTAAAGACAATCACGGGTGAAAACTTATATCGGAAACCAAGACTCGCATTATTGATGTCACCAAATCCCTGACCGGTATGAGAATTGATCAATGGATAAAATGGATCTCCGGCATCGAACTTTAATGTTTCACCATAGAAGTAGGGAACTACTTTTCCGTTTGTCTTCACACCTAAATACAATACACCACCACTGATCGAATAGCTGCCAAGTGTTTCATACGCATTGGTGTGTTGATAGTATTCCGCTATCACTTCCAGCTTTTTCTCGGGGTTAAGGAAAGAGATGCTACCCGCTACCACCGAATAATTTAATTTATCTGCAATGGGCACTTGAAATTCATTCATCATGCCTTTCTCCAACGGATTGAACACACCCGACACGGAAATCTTCAATCCTTCGGTAGGTTCAAATCCTAACTGTGCCGTGGTGGAAAGCGTCTTTCCCAACGCATATGGTGTACCTTGCTGACCACCATTCTTACCGCGACCATTGGCAACAAAAACTTTGAAGAACAATCTTGACGTTCCGATGTTTTCACCTTCCAACATTAAGCCGATATCGCGCGTTTGCGTAAAGCCGCCATCATGCGTGGGTTGAATAATCAGCGGCCGCGAAATGGTAGGCTGCAACACCAAGCCTAGGTTATAATTTAAATTCCAGAATCCAATCGGGTCGTAGGTTTTACCCACCCGCAATGCGAGATTATCATTAATCGAGTAGCGCAGATACAAACGCTCGATTTCTGTAGAAGGCCCATCTTCCAGCACTTCGTAGTGTGCATTTAATTCACCGGCTACTGACACCCGATCAGATAATTGTGAGGTAACATAGATCACAAACTGGCCACCTCGAAAATACGGAGAGTTGGACTTGGCATCATTGTTTGCCGAATAACCAAAACCCGGTTGGGCAAAGAACTTGATTTGTGTATTCGTTTGTCCGTACGAATGAATAATGCAAAAAAGACAAAGCGTAATAACCAGTGGTAGCGAACGTTTCATAGCATTGGGTTAGGTTGAGGTTTTCACAAGAATGATTTGACGAAAACTTCAACAAAATCAATTGAAATGATAGGCTCACCGAGTAAGTGGCAGGTTTGATTGAGTAGGTGGTCGATAAGATTATGCGCCTAACCGCAATACGCACCGGGTTCCGGTGGCATTTCCATCTTCATCGTGCAAATCAATGATTTCAGTGTGCTTGACAGGCGATTTGTGGTAGATCAGTCTCAAGCGGTTTTCAGTAATTTCCATTCCCATGGATTGGTGGTTTGGAAAATTCTGGGTTTTAATACTTTTGGCCTTTTCGCGGCCGATGCCGTTGTCTTCGATTTCAATTTCAATCCCATCTTCCCAGGGTGTGAGTCGGATGAGCAGCATTCCTTTTCCTGATTTGTTATACAATCCATGAAGGATGGCGTTTTCTACATACGGCTGAACCAGCAGGGGGTAAATCTCAATTTGATCTAAGTCGATGGACGGATCCGCTTCCAGTTGATAATCGAATTTGTTCTCAAAACGGATTTGCTCAATTTCAATATAGTTTTGAATCAAGCCCAGCTCTTCGGAAAGTTTGATCTTCGTTTGGTTGGAGCTGGATAATATACCTCGCACCAGTTTTGAGAATTTAGATAAATAGTTAATCGCATTGAGGCGATCGCTACGCGAGATGAAATATTGAATGGAGTTAAACGCATTAAAGATAAAGTGAGGGTTCATAGCCGAACGCAACGCCTGCAGTTTCAACTCGCTGATCTGCTGATTCAATTGGTTCACTTCATTTTGATGCAATACGTTCTCCGTGCGATCAATCGCAAAGACAGAAACGCCAACCGTATCGCTATTTTCAATAATCGGATTTAGTGAAAACTCATAGTACACATTTCCGATCCATTGCGTTACCTTAAATGCTTCACCGGATAAAGCGCGTTGATAATATTCAATCCATTCGTCAATAAAGGAAACGGTGGGTAACTCTTTCGAAAAGAGCGGGATCATGCGCTGACCAATTTCAAATTGAAAGTGATGAATCTGACTCAATAAGTCTTTCAACGAGTTGTTGATCGTAAGCAATTTAAACTCGCTATCCACCGACCAGATATAAAGACTGGTATTGTTTACAATTGACGACATGTTCGCTTCATTGTGGCGGATCAGCTCAATCTTGGCGTGCAACTCGATCTCCGTTTCTTTTCTGCTGGTGATATCCGTGCCATTGAACGATACGCCAATTACCTCACCACCGGCATTGAAGATAGGCTCGTAGCGCAAGATCCACCATTGGTTTAGCTTCGGGTGATTAATTCTGATCTCTCGCTCAAATTTTACACCGGCCATGGCATCGTGGTAGTGCTTCAGGAACTTGTCGCGCTTTTCTATAGCCGCATAATTCAAGATCGATTCTCCAATCTGTATAGACTTATTGTAAATCAGTTCAATGAAATTGGCAGCTACCTTATTATAGCCCAATATCTTCGCTTGCTTTCCTAACAGGAAAATGGAATCAGTCGAGCTTTGAAAGTAAGCATCCACCAACACCGATTTACTTTGCAATTCTGCCAGCGTCTTTTTCTCTTCGGTGATATCTTTGATCTGAACCTGATGAATACCGGCCTGTTGTGTCCGGATCAACTGGCAATCGATGATGCGCAGTTTTTTAGTTTTGGTTACCCAAACGGATTCGAAGTGAAGCGATGGAGTGGTCGATTCATGTAACCATTTTTTAAAGTTAGCGGATGCTTCCGCAGAATAGATCAGATCTACAATCAACAAGTTACGAAGCTCTTGCTGTGCGTATTCGGTGATCAGAGAAGCCGTGGGATTCGCTTCAACGCACTTCCCGTGCGCATCCAAAAACAATATGCCCTCCGATAAGTTGTTAAACAGTAGTCGAAGCCTCGGCAATTGATCATCTGATGCTGATTGATGTAGGCTGGTATCCGATAATTCCGTGAATTGAAGTAATTTGTATTCCGGCAGTACTTTGATGGTTACATGATATGCAACTTTGGACAGGCCTTTGTCCAGTAGGAGTGGCACGGTTAGATTCGTTTCCGTTTGCAGATGTCCGCACACATGACTCAATTCCGATGAGAAAAAGGAGAGGTGCGATCCGCCCAGCTTCCCCTGATGAAAGGTGTTTTGAAAATACGAATTACAAAATAGAATGGTGCCAAAGGAATCGACCATGAGAATCGGGACATCCAACGCATTCAACGCTTCCATCGTCCGGTTCATAGCTACTTGCTGAATAATCGGAGGAAAGCTTCTTTTTTACGCTTCGATACATCCAACACCGTATTGTTCGAGAGCACGATCTGACCACCTTCTCCCCGAATGTATTGCTTCACACAATTCATGTTGACCAAATACGAATTATGAATTCGGTAGAAGTCGCAGTCAGTCAATAGATCTTCATACTCTTTCAGTGTTCGCGTCACCAATTGCTTCTTACCGTCTGCGAAGTAAAGTATGGTATAATTGCTGGACGCTTCGCAATACAAGATGTCGCTTACTTTCACGAAGATCAGCCCGCTGGACGTGGGTAGCGCCAACTTGTAATTTTGTGAATGCGTGTTCTTTAAGTTCATCACAAATTGCTCAATGCGAGGATCCGGCCCCGAAGAAGACACCCGCTGTTGCTTCTTTTGTTTGGCGCGCTCGATGCAGGCATTCAACTCAGCAATATCAATGGGCTTCAACAGGTAATCTAACGCAGAAAATTTAAACGCTTTGATGGCGTACTCGGCATGGGCGGTGGTGAACACCACTTCAAACGTAACGGCATCTATTTTTGAGAATAAGTCAAAGCCGGTTTCTCGTTGCATTTGAATATCGAGAAACACCAAATCAATTTGATTTTGTCGCAAGGCGGTGGTGGCTTCGGCTACGTTCGAGCAAAGGGCCATTACGGCTACATCATCGCAAAAATCCTGCAATAAGATTCGTAAGTTTTCACGGCTCTTTAATTCATCGTCTACGATAATGCAGGTGAGGGGAGACATAACGGGGGAGTTCGTTCGGGTTTTGGTTATAAAGATCTAGTCATCACCGCTTCCGCCAATTTTACATAAGTCGTCCATGCCTAAATGCAGTAATGCATCTCCGGCATTCACGACCGGATTATTATTCAACCCAACGACATAACCCGTTACGGGCGATTTGATTTGTTCTTTGAATTCACCAAACGGATCTGTCAGATTACCTACTACTTGCATCTTATGAACAAAGTCACCGCACTTCACCGTGGGTTGAAACAATCCTGCCGTGCGTGCTCGTGCCCACGATGAACTCCAGACCACCCGATTCTGTTCTTTCGGCTCAGGTGCCCAGTCGATCATCTTTAAATGCTTCATCAGTCGCAGTGTGCCATTCACGCCTTCTTCAATTGCATATTGATCCATCCGCAACGATTCTCCGCCTTCATATACGATGATGTTCTTGCCTTTCTTTGCGGCTGTTTGGCGCAACGAGTGCGGGCGAAATGGTGAGTCGATGGTGAACGGAGCATGAAAGGCGTAAGCCAATTCTACATTCTGTGGTTCTTGCATCATGCAGCGCACCTGTGGGTAGTTGGTGCGCATGGCACCGCCCGTATGAAAATCAATTCCGTAATCAATGTTCGGAATAATATCATGTGTGAGGTGATACGCTACCCGCGAAGCGAGCGAACCGGATTTACTTCCCGGAAAGGAACGATTGACATCTTTGCCATCGGGCACTTCGCGTGAATAATTTAAGAATCCGTAGACGTTAATGATCGGCATGCAAACCGTAGTGCCACGCAGCACGCGGTTGTGCCCGCTGTCAATCAGCCTGCGCACAATTTCCATTCCATTGATTTCATCGCCATGCATGCCCGCAGTTAATGCCAATGTGGGGCCGGGCTCTGGTGCGCGATACACATAGATAGGCGTATCAATTTGCGTGCGCGATGGCAGTCGTGCAATGTTGATGTTGATTTCCTTGAATTCGCCGGGGCGAATTTCATGGTCTGCGATGGAAATGGTTTTCATAGTGTGTCTAAAACTTCAGTACGTGTGGCAGAAAATAATCAGGCATTGATTTTATCTTTCTGAATCTTTTTCTTGCCGGCATTTTTCTCGAGGTATTGAATGATCTTACTGCCAATATCTACTTTCGTAGCGCCTTCAATTCCTTCTAACCCGGGCGATGAATTGACTTCAATAATCAACGGGCCGCGTTTCGAAGGCAGCATATCAACACCCGCCACACCGAGTCCCATTTTCTTTGCGGCCGTTACAGCCGCATACTTTTCATGACGATCTAATTTGACCACCGTGGCATGCCCCCCGCGGTGAAGGTTCGATCGGAACTCACCATCGCGAGCTTGTCGTCTCATAGCACCCACCACTTCACCATTCACGACAAAGGCACGAATGTCAGCGCCCTTTGCTTCTTTGATAAACTCTTGTACGATGATGCGTGCTTTCACACCATGAAAGGCTTCGATCACCGACTGAGCTGCTTTCTTGTTTTCGGCCAGTACTACACCAAGACCTTGCGTTCCTTCCAATAACTTAATCACCACCGGTGCACCACCCACGGCTTCGATCACACCTTCGGTATCTTTGGAGTAATCCATGAAAATGGTTTTCGGTAAGTCGAGGCCCACGCGGGAGAGGATTTGCAAGCTGCGCAGCTTATCGCGCGAGCGAATCAACGCCTGCGATTCCACCGCGCTAAATACTTTCATCATTTCAAACTGACGCACCACGGCTGCACCATAAAAAGTGACGGAAGCACCAATACGCGGAATGATGGCATCAAAGTAATCTAACTTCTTTCCATTGTACCACACCATCGGGTTTTTCTTCTCAATCAGCAGCACACATTTCATGTGGTCGATGATTTCTACTTTGTGGCCACGCAACTCGCCCGCTTCCTTTAAGCGCTTGGTAGAATAAAGTTTGGCATCTCTGGATAATATGGCGATGTTCATAACGGAGAATTTTTCGATTGAAAGTACAAATCTTTTTGAGTTACATCGATAAGGAAACGATTTCTTAATATCTTCCTTCCCAGCAATACCGGAAAGCGGAGTTTCTCGCGATCACTTAACGAAAATTCCGCACGAATACGTCTGTCGAAAATCTTGATTGTAGTTTTGATGATGAAGCGCATCTCAGCTTCACCAAAAGAGTTCTTTACTTCACGTTGCGTAAACTTCTTGAACGTATACTTCATGCCTGTAAACTCCGGATGCTCTTCATCGAGCAATACAAACTCCAGTTTGCCCTTCACCACTTTCGCGCTGGAGCAATGCAAGCTGCACGTATACGCACCTGTATCCACCTTCGCATGAATGTTTTCCAAACCCAGTTTGGGTAAATCAACGCGATCTGATCGTCCGAGTATTTGCATGCGAAATCCGAAGCTAACTCATTTTGAAAAAATAAAAAAGCCCTGCGGTGTGGCAGGGCTTCCATGTCATAAGCGGTGATTCTTATTACTTTGATACTTTGAACGATACGCTTGTATTTTCCCAGTTTAATACCACGTTGCTGCCATCAATGGCAATGGTAAAGGTTTCTACAAAAGCGCCAGTTTTAGCGGGTTTTACTTTCACGCGGAGCACATCTTCTTTGTCAGTATAATCATAAGCACCCCATTTGATGCCTTTGTTGATAATGATGGTCCACTCATTTTCACCGGGGATGGTATAAAGACCATATTTTCCTTTTGCCACGGCTTTGCCTTCTATCTTTGCATCGGCAGAGAATTCAATAGTAGTGGTAGCATTGGCACCTGTTCTCCATACTTCTCCATACGGGTTGATTCCGCCCAACATTTTTCTACCTTTTGCGGAAGGTTGATGATAATCAATCTTTACACCTATACCATCAATCGTTCCTTCTGCTTTGGCAGGAGGGCTGGCCATTTTCTGAGCAAAGGTGGTGAGGCTCAACAGAAAGAGAATCAAAAAGATAGAACTGGTTTGTTTTTTCATTGTATAAATGGTTTAATGTTTCGGTATAGCGAAAATGCCCTTCAAGTTTTCCTGAAAGGGCATTTTCAAATTTATAAAAATTTTACTGTAAACTACCTTTTAAACGGTTCGGTGCGCAAAATGGTTTGTCGCAAGGCAGACGGAATTGTTAATTTTCTGTTATCGGCAGCAAATCATTGGTGAGTGGTGAGTCCGCGGAAGGAGTTTCCATCAAAAAATGAACCGCATCGATCGCAGCACACGGCAAACTAATTAACTTGGCCAACCAAGTAATCAACTCATGAATAACCGCCACTACTTTTTTCTACCCCTTATTGTCTTGTTACTCAGTTCTTGCACCCGTAATCGCCAAGATGCAGAGACGCAGCAACGCGACAAACCACTGATCGATAATCAAGGTGTGTTGATTGATTATACCGATAGCCAAACGGGAGATACCACTTTACTTTTCGCGCACGGTTGGGGAATTAACAAAACCTATTGGAGTCAACAGGAAGCGTTCTTTAAAAATAGATACCGGGTAGTCACCATCGATTTACCGGGATTTGGTCAATCGGGTAATAACCGAAAATCATGGACAGCCGAAGATTACGCGGCTGATATTCAGTCGGTACTAACAAAGTTAGACCTAAAGAATGTAGTGCTGATCGGCCATTCGATGAGCGGAGCCATCGTGGTAGAAACAGCCATCACCGATCCATCACGCATTATCGGAATAGTAGGAGTGGATAACCTAAAAGATACCGGGCTGGTTTTATCGCCCGAAGAGGAAAGGGAGTGGAAGAAATTTTATGCAGCGGCCCGCCAGAACTTTAAAAAGACAGTATCCGCAGATATTCATCAGCTGTTTGCAGCGTCAACCGATTCGATCGTGAAAGCACGCGTTACGAATGATCTCTTAAACTCCGACACCACCATGGCCGTGGATTGTTTAGAGAATCTGGATATGTATCCCTTCGCAGCAAAATTAAAGTTGTTGACGAAGCCACTCTATCTGATTAATAGCAGTGCTACGCGCACCGATACCATCGCGTTTCAACGAAATCACATCGACTACCATTTGCTGGATATGGGGCCCACCGGACATTACCCGATGATGGAAGATGAGAAGAAATTTAATCTTCTGTTGCAGAAAGCAATTAGTGGCATGCAGAAGAGAAATGCAAATCATCAACCGTAACATTCATTAGCTGACAATTTCCTTTGCGCTGTGAAAAAGATGCTACGAACGCGGCAACGCAAACGTAGTTAACTTCCCTTGCGAACGAAGATCGATTTGAGTGCCATCGCACCGAAGCCATCTACCTTACAGTCAATGTTGTGATCGCCTGTGGTAAGTTTGATGTTCTTCACCTTCGTGCCCGCCTTGATCGCCTTGCTGGCGCCCTTCACCGGAAGATCTTTGATTAAGATCACCGTGTCTCCGTCTTGCAATAGGGCTCCGTTAGAATCCTTTACGATCAGCGTGTCGCTGGTTGTTTCTACGGGCGCAGCTACTTCACCGGGGTTCCACTCGTGACCGCATTCGGGGCACATCATCGAAGAACCGGTAGGATAACCAAAAGGAGATTGACATTGGGGGCAGGTAGTAGATTCGGGCATAGATTAAATTTCCCGCAAATGTAAGCAATTGGGGCTTGGGGATTAGTACGCAGGACTTTGAACTTATGGCTTTGAACTTTCAACTTAAAACTTTCAACTTTAAACTTTCAACTTGTGCCTTAGGATTTAAGACTTTTAATTTCAAACTGAGATCCTTCTCCATAGTCGGACCTCACGTGAATAGTGCCGCTCAGCTTCTTCACCGTCTCCTTCACAATGAATAAACCCAATCCTGATCCTTTCGATCGATCGCTGGCGCGGTAATACATATCAAAGATGCGCCCCAGGCTATGCGTCTCAATGCCAATACCATTGTCTGTCACGATGATGGAAAATGAATTTTCTGCTACCGAAGCACTCACCCACACCGATGACTCCGGTTTGGTAGCATCGGCATATTTAATGGCGTTGCCCACCAGATTGTGCAAGATCACTTTCAGTCGGTCGGGATCGGAGTGAACCGATAAATCGTGCGCCACCTCGTTCACCATCTTCACATGAATGGCCTCCGGCCAGAACGCCAGTTCTTCAAACACATCATTCACCAGCCGATGTAAATTTACTTCTTCGTGCTTGAGCGGATGATGCGTGTTGCGCGAAAAATCCACCAAGCTGCTGATCACATGCTCCAGCTTCTTGATACTTCGCTCCATGTAATCGTGGTAGACCGCGATTTGATTTTTGTCCGTCTCCTTACGGGAAATATTAATCAGACCCAGCACCGACTTTAGTGGAGCGCTGAGGTCGTGCGAAGCGCTGTAAACAAACCGATCCAACTCGGCCACGACAATATCCAGTTCTTTGATTGTGTCTTCCAATTTAGCCGTGCGCAGTTGCACTTGTTCTTCCAGTTGATCGTTCAACTTTTTTAAATTGGCATGTGCCTCTTCCAGATTTTTACGGTGCTCCAGAATTAATTCGTTCTGCGAAGTAAGCTCTTCGTTTTGCGCGAGTATTTCGTTATCCCGAAAGGTGATGTCATCGCGTTGTTTTTTTAATGTGGTGTTCTGCCGACTGATCAGCTCCACGCGCGACTCCAGTTCATCGTTTTTACTTTTAATTTCTGTGGTGGCTGCCGCTACCTCCTGTTCCAATGCAATTCGTTGTCGGTTAAGGTAACGGGTGCGCAACGCAATCGATAGGTAGATCATCAAAAAAATAATCAACAACACCACTATCTTAAACAGCAAGGTTTGCCACCATGCCGGTTGAATACGGATGTTCAGCTGCAACATCTCATCCATCCACTGCCCCACATTATTCGTGGCCTTGATGCGCAGCGTATATTTTCCCGGGGGCAGGGCAGTTAACGTGATTTTATGATCTAACCCGATATCAATCCATTCATCATTGAAGTTTTCCAGTTGATAGCTGTACTGTATGGTGGGGGTGGGCTCAATCAGCAAAGCCGCAAATCCAATGCTAAAAGAGTTCTGGTTATGGCGCAGTTCGATCTGATCCGTCAACGTGATATTCCTTTTCAAGGGCGAAGAAGCACCGATGGCAACGTCCTGATAATTTAATTTGAATTCGGTAAACGCGATGGGCGGATGATAGGTGGTTAAGCGAATCTGTTCCGGTTGAAAGACCACCAGGCCTTTCTGATTACCAAAAAGCAACATGCCATTTTTAGAATAGCGCAGTGCGGTATTATTAAATTGATTCTTTGGCAATCCATCGGACGCAAAAAAGTTGATGATCTGATGGGTGCGTACATCGATCGAAGAAATACCCTTGTTGGTGCTCACCCATATTTTATCCGTGCCGGTTTGTTCCAACGCTGCAGCCACACTGTTGGTCGCCAAGTCACCGGCCACATCATAAGCCGTGGTGGTACCTGTTTCCGGATCATACCGAATGATTCCCAGTGTATTGGTGCTGACCCATAAAATCCCTTTCGAATCTTCCATGATCGATGGAATGGTGAGAGAGCCCGTGAGCAAACCTTTCTCTACCACCGAATAACTTCCTGTAACAGGATCAATCATGGACAATCCACCGCCATCGCGTGCCACCCATACGCGACCGCGTTTATCCAGATGCAGATCATTTACTTTATTGATCTCCGGGCTTCGCGTTCCTTCCGCCTGTAGATATTGCTCAAATGAACCATCCTGAACGCGGTAGTGGAGAACGCCAAATCCAAACGTGCCAAGCCAAAGATTGTCGAGCGAATCAGTTTCGATGGCCATGATTTCCTTCACGGGAAGTTTCTGACCACGCATGGCCATGATTTCAATATGCTGAACGGCATGGGTCTGTGCATTGATTTTAAATAAGCCATCGCCCCACGTACCCACCCATACATTTCCATGACGATCGGCCCGAATGGATTTCACTTTTTCTGACTCGCGATCCTGATACGTGAGCGCAATCTTCTGAAATAAAAATTCACTCGTTGTAGCGGTGGCGGGTGTGTTCGTATAATTCAATCCACCGCCATCCGTGCCTACCCAAATGCCGCCATCGGCATCTTCTTCCAGTGCAAACACATTGTTGTGACTGAGACCGGATGCCTGACCGCTAATTGCTTTAATGGAAGTAAACTTTTGTGCATTCTGATCATACACATTTAATCCGCCAAAATAAGTTGCCGCCCACATTCGATTTTGCTGATCAGCAAACAATGATTTAATGGAGTTGGATGCTAAACTCTCGTTGTCATATTCATTGTGAGTGAGTCGCACAAAAGGATGACTTGTAAAAGGATCTATTTGCTTTTCAACCAGACTCATACCGTTTTCGGTGCCCACCCAAATCGTGCCGTGCGCGTCTTCCTTGATGGAATAAATCTGATCGCTCACCAACTCACCGGCACCGGTGCCTGCACGATGTTGAATCATTTTATTTTGCTCGCGATCGATGATGTATAAACCATCCGACCACGTACCAATCCACAGCCGTTGCTTTGAGTCGCAATGCAGTGCCTGCACCCGCAGGTGAACCGAGTCGCGGAAGATCGGTGTAAACACGCCACTCGTTGGATTATAGTGATTCACACCTGCACCGTTGACAGCCACCAACATGCCCAGCTTTGTTTCGATAATAGCGCTGGCCCAATGATTGGCTACTTCTTCAGAGGTCGTGAACGTATGATTGGTAAACTGAATCGTGTGATCTACCCGATCGGGTATTTGAAAAGAGCTGATGCCATGGCCGACAACCGAAATGTAGAGCCGGCCTGCTTTACTTTCGTAGATGGTTTGAACAAAATCGCCAATGAGCGAAGCAGAATTGCCGGGCTCATGCTGAAAGCGAATGAAGCGATCATTTTCGCGATCGTACCAACACAACCCGGCATCAAACGTGCCTACCCATAAGTTGTGCTTGCTGTCTTCAAACAGATATTGAATAAAGTTGCTGCTCAGGCTGAGCGAGTCGGATTTATGAAAATAATAATTTTTGAAGCTATACCCATCGTAGCGTTGCAAGCCTTCTTCCGTGCCGAACCAGAAAAAGCCCTGATAGTCTTGCAAAATGGAGAGCACGTTGCCGCTCACCAGCCCATCGTTGGTGGTAATGTGTCTGAATTTATACGACTGCGCTTCGGCCAGATAGCTCCCCGGAAATGATAAAAGAAATAGCAGCCACAGTTTGTGGAATAGGCGTGGGGTTATCATGTACTACAAATACTCGGTCTAGGTTTTTTTAAAAATAATAAATTCCAAGCAAATATTTATGGATCGAAGAGTATGCGCAAAAACTTTTAGGAGTATACATTTTTCAGGTGTGACAGCGTGCTTGTTTTCTTTTTGACTGAGGCGCCAAATATCTTTCGTACTCCCGTTCGAAGAGTCATTTTTCGTTATATATCGTTAGTCATTTCGTTATATATCGTAGAATTTCTTTCGAGCGAATTTAAAATCGCGCAAATCACTATCAATTTCCACGATTTTATTTTGGCACGCTCTTTGGTTAGGAAAACTAACAAGAACGGGTGCTAGACGTAGCCCCCGATTAGGTTAGTAAACTGTTGAAGAGAGGGCGCACAGCATTCGATAGGCTTAGCCGAACAGTTCGGATCAATGAGCCGAAGGCTCGGAGCAATTAGCTGATGGTTCGGATCAATTAGCTGATGGTTCGGATCAATTAGCTGAAGGTTCAGATCAATGAGCTGAAGGCTCAGATCAATGGGCGGACGGCTCGGATCAATGAGCTGATGGTTCGGATGAATGAGCCGAAGGCTCGGATGAATGAGCCGAGGAAATTGGCTAAGCCAGCTGACCGCTGAACGGAGTGTTCGGTAACCGGAGATGATCTTATGAGTCATAGTCGGAGCCCTGCACCGCACAGCGAGATTGTGGAAGAGAAGATCAAACTGAAAGTCGGCAGTCGGTTTGGTTAACTGCGGAAACAAATGCGCTTACCGATTCAACAACGACCTGATGAAGACGCGATGGCCGGGTTCGCGAACCGGCAGTAGCGTGGTACTAGTTTATGGGACGGAAACATTAAATCCATTTGTGATGGCTAAGAATGAAAAAGTTCGGGTGAAAACCGAACACTTGGCAGAGGACTTGGATGCATACGATAACCTGCTGGACTTGAAAGATTACAGTCCCCGCTTGGAAGAGTATGCAGCGGTGATGGTCACTGCCGTGAAAAACAAAATGGATTTAGCATTGCGAAATTTGAATCAGACTGAAAAACGCCTGAAGGAATACCGGCAAAAGCACATTGCTGCTGAGTGGGAATTCCATAATATGATGCTCGGTTGCAAAGAGCAGGTCATAGGGCAATATGGTTCAGACAGCAATGAGATCCAGTCGCTGGGTTTGAAAAAAAAATCAGACTACAGTGCACGGAAGCGCAAATCTTCGGCTGACAAGTTGAAGAAGGCCTAAGGGTACGGGCTTATGCTGCATGGCAGCATGTACCTACTTTAAAAAATCCCGGGTGCTGAGCTCGGGATTTTTTTTTTGGTGGGTAGGGGGGCACGATGAAAATTTAAAAGGCCGCAATAGGAGTAGGATATTTAGGTATGATTGAGTAGAATTGATTGGGGAAAGATAGAGGTGTTTTGTTAGTTGTGAGTTGATGCCTATGACGATTGACGTGTTCTAATAAATTTATTAATGAGAACTTCCCACGATATAGTGAAAGGCATTGCCGTGTTTCAACCGGAGGATGGAAATTGGTTGAAGCTTGACGCCTTGTTTAGAGAACTTTGGGAGACGGGAGAAGAGGAGAAATTTACCGTAGATCTTTTACATGTACTGGAGCGATTTCCGGAAGAAGACGGTGCCGGAGTATTCGAGAGTATTGTTCACGGACTTGAGCATTTTAAAACCTACGAAGTGGAACTTCTTGAATCATTGAATCGACAGCCATCTGAAGTAGGTCTGCGAATGCTAAGACGAATTAAAAACTCGGGAGCAAAAACAGTGGGAGGAATTGACATCAGAAAGGTTGTTACCGACTTACTCTCAAACGAGCGGCTCACACCAGCATTGAGACAAGACCTGATGGAAATCATAGGATAGCTGACATTCATGAAGATAGCAAAATTAACTGCAGAGGGTGAATTGACTCAGGAAATGATTCGTGAGTTCGGAGACGAATTTACAATTCAAGAAAGAATGGCCAAAAAGATTTATGGACTTGGTCATCTTCGGCTCAAGGAAGGTAACGCGTCTTTGATGGAATTCTACCAGCAGGAAAATAATACCATCAAAACTCATTTTGATTGGACGAAGAAAGGAGCGATCATTCGGATGAGAACGATGAAGAAACTTTATGCCTTCGGTTTGCGAGACGACCAAATTGAGTTGATTACGTTAACCAAATATCCCGACTTCATTTATGCCATTCCACTCTTACCATTCTGGATTTTGTTAAAATTAAAGGTTCGGCTTTCCATCGCTAAATGGTTCAGGTCGCGAGGTGACAAACTTATTTATGGACCGGCCATCATCCAGTTATCCTTATTCGATCATCCCACGCTTACGTTTCAATTGGAAGGAAGCTTATGGAAGGATTGTGTATCAACATTTGGGATGGATAGGGTAAAAGAGAAACTCACTGTAGTTGATAAAAGAAGTAAGGATGTTAACTATGGATGAGATTTTCAAGGCGTAATAGAGCGAAAGGAGAGCTTCTTGGTGAGATATAGAAAAAAAGTCAACAACTGAAGGGATCGATCTATTAGGGAATTAAAACAATGAACGTTAATTCCTCGTAATATGATTAGTTAAATGAAAATGCTAATGTACCACCGTACCATTCTTTTATCGATAGTTTCTGTTTTGGCAGCTTCGTGTACCATGCAGCAGGCCGAAAATAATAAACCCGTCAGACAAGAGACTCCCAAAGCTCTGCAAGAAAACAAGATTGATATCAAAAGTTATGGCCGTTCCGGTAACTTGATAGAAGAGCTGTATGCAGAGCTCGCGGGCAATAGCTTGGAGCTGAAAAGACTGGATGAGGATATGGAGGCCTTACGACCAAAAGAAAACGAGCTTGCTGAAAACTTCGAGGCATATGATAATAAATCAAGCAGCTATTATGCTTCGGCCAACAATAAGGCACTAACGATTACGGACAGTTTACTTAGGAAGAAAATGAGTGCGCTTATCGAAGCGAGCAACAACAGATATTCGAAGGACACGGAAGAACTTAACCTGCTTCTAAAGCAAATCGCAAAAAATAGCACAACGATTAATGATCACTATTCTATTTTAAAGATTGTATTAACCCTTCCAATTATCGAAAAGTATCAAGGTGAAAATAAGCCAGGCAAACAAGACTTTACGAACTTAATAAACGAGCAACAGCAGCTAATTAAACGAACGGATAGTTTAACGCCTGCGTATTGATTGGCAATTGGCTGATACTAAAATGATTGTTGCCATTCTCCGCATTCAATGAATCCTAATTCGGAATTATTTCGCGACAATATAAAATAATCTACGACTTTCTTGTCATGAAATCTCTACACGATTTTGTAGAGATTTTACGACACGACTTTTTTTGGCGATGTGGCACAGAAGCGCGAAATTTGTGCTACGGAAACAATGCGTTGTTTCCATCCCCACCTGTTTAATAATCGAAACTCGGTCCTACCAAGCGGGGATATATTGACACGAAAGCGAAATGACGGAAAAAGAATTGACGGAGGCAGATAGGAGGCGGATCAGAAGCCATATTATTCTCACTTTTATAATCGGTACCTTGGTAGCACTCGGCTTAGTGCTCTTGCTAACCATAGGTTTTGGCATGGCCTATCTGTTGGGACTCAAGCCCGCACATGCGTTGAGCACGCGCGTGTGGATTGTGGTGGGGTGTATTTCGATGCTCATCCCGCTGCTGGCATCCGGTAACATCGTGAAGATGCTGGATGTTTTTCAGGCCAAGAAGGTCGTGATCGCCACGTGCGAGTATCACATCGAAAAACAATCGGCCGGAACCTTTCTGGTTTCTACCAGTCCGCCCCTAAGAATAGAAATCTATGATAAGATCGTGCCGCTGCTGAAGCCTTCGGTGACGTTGCACATCGAGCTCTCCAAACTCAGCAAAACAGTTCTCTTTATTTCCCACGATCAGGAGAACCTGATGGAGCGGGTAGAGAGCGAAGAGGAGTAGGGGTAGAGATCACCACGAAGGCACGAGATACGAAGGTTCTATGATTTGTAATGCACAGTCAGTCTTCGTAATTTTAGTAAAACAAGCACACTAGCATGACTAAGAATATAATTATCGCAATCCTGACACTTGTGTCAGTTCTCGCTTTCATTTTTGCTTTCGTTCAGCGCGGGGAAGCGCTAGCACAGGAAGCAATCAGCCAGGAATTAATGCAAAAAGCGGTACAAATCGAGGAGGATTTGATGCGTTGTAGTACAGAAGCAGAGCAACAAATGCAAATGGCTATGCAAGCACAGAAGATTGCTATGGAAATGGCCAATAAACTTCAATTGAAAGAAGCTGCTAAAAGTAAATAATTCGATTTCTAACCGGATCTAGTATCAGATAACCTTCTGATAAAAGATATCGTCCAGCGTATTTTTAAACTCTGCCGGGAATTGATCATCGGGCATTTTCGTAAAACCATGTTTCAGATAAAATCCGTTCGCCCGAACATACGATGATGATGTTCCAAGGCAGATGATCCTCGCTCCACGCGCCAGCATATCATCCAGGAATACATCTAATAATTGCTTCGCTACGTAATGTGGCGCCCCACGAAACTCCGGATCGACAAACATTTTCCTTAAGACAAACAAACCCTCGCCAGCGGGAACAACAGCAATCGTACCAACGACACGGTTTTCATGCTTCGCTACCCAGAAGTTGCCGTTCCTGTTCAAGTAGTATTCTTCGATGTTTAATAAATCCGTGTCGTACATGCCGTTGGCAGGTAAATGATGATCGTGGATGCGAATGGAGCGAACCATGTTCTTGATTTGATCATCGACTTGAAAGGATGGGCGATAGCGCTCGATACGGATATTCATTGTCTAACTTATTCCGGTCACGATACTACTATTTTAAGTCGGGAATTAAAATATCGATCATAAAGATTGTGATTCATTTCTCACCTGCAATAGTTAACTTGTCATGGATAATAGACTACACCACTTGCGGTGTAAACAATCATAAATTTAAAACAAATAACGATGTGGTGGATGTACGCTTTGCTATCAGCACTATTTGCTGCCCTAACTGCCGTGTTCGCGAAAGTAGGTGTAAAAGATGTAGACACGAATTTGGCTACCGCGATCAGAACGGTTGTAATTCTAATTCTGGCGTGGTCCATCGTCTTTTTCAAGGGCGGCACCTCTTCGATTGCTACCCTCACCAAACAAAACCTCATTTTCCTTACGCTGTCAGGAATTGCCACCGGACTTTCATGGATCTTTTATTTTAACGCTTTGCAGTTGGGAAAACTCTCGCAAGTAGCTCCGATCGATAAGCTCAGCATTGTATTGGTCTTGATTTTCTCCGTTGTCTTTTTAGGGGAAGCGCTCACCGTAAAAACAGCTATTGGCGCCATTTGCATAGTAGCGGGGACGGTGATCATGATCCTTTAAATTTTGTTTCTTATTTTGCGTTAGAGAAAAGTGGCTGTCAATCCCGTTTGGTAGCACTTTATAAATTAATGTAATACGCATGGCTTACAGTACATCCCTGGCCGACCGAATCAGAGAATATCTCGTTGAGCAAACGAAGCATAAGATAACGGAGAAGAGAATGTTTAGCGGATTGGCTTTCATGGTGAACGGAAAGATGTGCGTCAATGTCAGTCATGAGAATTTGATGTGTCGGTACGATCCCGCAAAGCAGGAAGAAGTGGCGGAACGCAACGGCTATCAACCGATGGTGATGAGAGGGAAGGAGTTGACAGGATATTGTTATGTAACCGAAGATGGCTTTAAGTCCAAAAGAGATTTTGACTATTGGATGAAGTTGTGTCTGGATTACAATAGCCGCGCAAAGGCAGCTAAGAAGAAAGCGAAGAAACGAACGTAAGAGGAGATTGAAATTATGCTTGAAAATACAGAGCGAAGTAAAGACTTCTGGGAACGAGACTTATTGATTTTCTTTTTCGGACCATTTGCCTTCTTATTGTTAGCGGCCTTTGCTGGCTATCAGATATTTTATAATAATGAAGGCCGCCTTTCGAAATTAAGATATATTCTGCTAGTGATTGGTGGAACTATCTTCTACTGTATTCTTTTGTTTGTGATTATCGTCTTTAATAGATATGTATTGCATTGCCTTGGTATGTTATGGGTAGAATAATATATACGTTTTCATTAGTCCTTGTGATTAGTTCGCTGATTACACTAACACAGTGTAACGAACCTCAAACTAAAGACAGTGGAATTTATCAATTAGCATACATATCCGTCAATAATGAGATTCAATCCTTTTCTAATAAGTTATTGGTTGATTTTTCGAGAGACTCGATTGTTATAGTGTATGTTGGGGATTTAGCAACAGGTGAATTAGAAAAAGTTGTAGTCGAGAAAATGATACGATCTACCTCGGAAAGTGAAAGTCAAATTTACATTCTGGGAGATAAGTATATTCTTTCATCCGTTCAAGGTGATTCGGTGATTTTTAAATCACCGGAGGATTCAAAAACATATGCTGTATTAAAACGCTTGAAAGAAGAGTGGCGATGGAAGGGTAGAATGGACAATTGCTTTAACGGTGCGTATGTGTTGAGCAGTGATACCTATCAGGACAGCATCTGTTTCATAAATCAGTCTACGCTGATTTATACGGGCGACAATCAAATGAATTTCCCGGTTGCAAGATGGAATTTGATTCATTACAAAGGGTTTCAGCTATTGAACATTCAGGATGAATTTGCTCCACTATTGGTTATCCAATCATGTGCGCTAGGTAAGGCTACCTTGCATACACGAATGCCAAAAGATCAGGTCTTCGAAATGAAAGCCAATCCAAGTGATAGACATAAAACCAAACTGTTCGGAAAATGGAAGGAGTATCGCAACAAAGATGCGCAGCCACCTCGTGTTGATAAGTTTGGAAAAGAAATTTTGATCGAATTGAATATTGATAAGGACTCTCTTTTATGGGACGACACTCCGAGGGAGTGGAAAAGGAAATGGAACCTTACCGGAGATGGAAAGAGAATTTACTTTATCGACCATCTTTTTGACGAAGATGGCTCTTGGAAGATTTATCATCTGGATGATCAGAAGATGATACTGAGATTGAGTGAATACAACGGTGTTGAAGAGAGGTTCATGTATTTTGCACGAGTCAGTCAGCGTAATGATTAGTCCATGAGAAATTTAATAGTGCTATTTCTAATAGCGATGCCGTGTTTTTCTCAAGCGAATCCAATGGCTCTTGATACCATTGATCACTGGCAGATTTATAATGGTTCGGATAAGATAATAGCTTGTCATCAGAATTCAAGCATCGACTCATGTGAAGGAGTTTTAAACATCAACTCGTTAAACGATTTACGAATCAGATACTTTCATTGTACTACTTATATTGATGTCGAGACACAAGTAAAGTTAGTCGATGAAAATGGTAAAATTCTGGCTGTGAAGAAGTTTGTAATCAACTCAGGTGATGAAATGACATTTAATAAAACCGAATTGAAAGTAATGAAACATCAGATAATAGCTATTTATTACCGAGAGAATAGATCAAATGGTGTTGATAAAGTAATTGGAAGAATTAAATTTATATAAAGGTTTAATGATATGAGAAAAATGATAACTCTACCAGTTCGGCTATTGATTCTGGTTTTTACGATTAGCTTAGTTTCTTGTCAGGCGACAAAGACTTCGAAGTCAACCTCAAACTCTACGGAAGTAACTTCATCCGATCAGAATGGCAGCAGTAAAGAACAGGCCGTTGTGGTAAAGTCGATCGATGCCGAATACCAATGGATTAAAAAGAATTACCCAGGCTCTCGGGTGATTAGCCAGGCACTTATTCATTCCGGAAAGAAAAGCTATGATCTTCTGACCTTCACCACCTCAACAGGTGAAACCAAACAAGCCTATTTTGATATCACCAGTTTCTTCGGGAAATTCTGAAAGCATATCTAACAAACCTTCAACATAGAGAGTGTCGAATCGAAAGATGAAGTTGATTTTTAATAATCAGATTACTAAGTATGTGGTTACAATTGGTTTTACCATTGGAATCGTTCTGGTTTATCAATTCGTTGACGTTTCTTTTTTTAGTCTTGACTGGCAGCGAACTGTCAGAATTAGCTTGTTTAACAGACTTCGGGTGGAACCTAGGCCGGATCATTCCATTATTGTGTTTAATGCCGGAACCATGCATGAACTTGACCTGCAAAACAAAATTGATTCTTTGTTATTAACCGAGCCGCGCAAGATTGGAGTAAATCTTTGTCATTGGGACAAGATACCCGTTGGCTTGTTGAATCGCTACCGATCGGATGACCGTGTTGTATTTGCCAGTTGCCGAGATACCGGGGTTAACTCGCTTGCTTTCCAGGTAGACGAAAATAATGAGGTCACGCATTTTAAAACCGATCAGCCAGACTACTTTGAATTAAAGTTAGCAGATTTTTATACCAGAGGGAATGATCAGGAGCGAATCTATTATGGGCCCAAGCTACATTACCCGATTTCAATTGGCGAATTGAATGACTCTTACCATTGGTTTAACCCGGAGGGTTTATACGATAAAACTATTTTGATTGGATATCTCGGCGATTATGTAACTGACAGTATTTATTATTACACCAATTGTCGCGTAACTCCTTTGAACGAGGATTTTGGCAAAGAGGAAGACCTGCCCGATATGTATGATATCGAAATATCAGCTCATATCATCCGGGCAATCAATCAAGGCGAGTTTATCAATGAAGTCCACCCACTGATTCGGGGTTTGACCCTTTTGGGTTTCTGTATCCTTCAGGTTGTATTACTTACGTTCATTAAAACGCGCAAGACATTGATTAATCTTTGCATTGCGGCCATTCTCTTCATGCTCTTTACATTTCTAAGTAGTGCCCTGATTGTATTTGTATTCGCATACGATTATTACCTCAATCTTGACGAGCTGTCGCTTGTATTACTGGTAGTTACTGTTTTCACGGTGGGACTAAATTTATTTCAGCCCCACAGTCAAAAAGCTGCTTAGCTCATAATTTTCTTTAAAAAGTTTGGCGTTTAATCTCCTACGCAAAAAGACTGCGCAGCACCCCTACACTTTTGTACCATGATATGGCACTTGGGGGTGCGCTAACGCTGGAGTGTTAGGTCGGACTGTAAATCCGGTTCTGAAAGGAAGAATAGGTTCGAATCCTATCACCCCCACATGCAGTCATCAAACGATTAAATTATAGAACTATGAAAAAAGTTAGAATCAACAACGGACAAGTAGGTCTGGTGTTCAACAACAACAACTATCAGCGGGTAATCACCGAAGGAGTGTATTGGTTTTGGTGGGGAGAAACGGTTTTTACCTATGACAAGAGCAAGCCTTTCTACTCAGCTGTGGAACTGAACCTATTGCTGCGTGATGAAGAATTAGCTGCCATGTTGCATGTAGTAGATGTGCGCGACACGGAGATCGTGTTGCAATCTGAAAACGGTAACTTCAAAGCGGTATTAACGCCCGGAAGATATGCTTTCTGGAAAGGCGTGATGGACTATGCCTTTACGCGCATCGACCTGAGCAAGGTGGAGATCACCGAAGCAATTGATACCCATTTGCTGATGCGTAAGGAAATCATGCCTTATGTGCGGGTGTTCGTGGTGGAGCCCTACGAGGCAGGTGTGCTGTTGGTAGATGGTAAGTTTCGTCAATTGCTGGCGACTGGTATTTATTACTTTTGGAAGAACGCCATTGCGATAGCCGTCATGAAAGCAGACTTACGTCAATTGCAATTGGAGGTGGCAGGGCAGGAGATTTTGACAAAAGACAAAGCGGCCCTGCGTGTCAACTTCTTTGCACAGTACAAAGTGGTAGATGTGCTGAAAGCGTTGCTGGACAATAAAGAGTATGAAAAGCAATTATACATCCTCTTGCAATTGGCTTTACGTGAATACATCGGCACCTTGTCGTTGGATGAGTTGCTGGATAAAAAAGAATCGATCGCTCAGCATGTGATGACTTCCATGGCAGACAAAGCGGCTCATTTGGGTGTCGAGATCAAAGACTGTGGCGTGCGCGATGTGATCTTACCCGGTGAAATGAAAGAGATCATGAATCAGGTACTGGTCGCGCAGAAGAAAGCCGAAGCCAATGTGATCATGAGGCGAGAGGAAACCGCTTCCACCCGCAGCTTGCTGAACACGGCTAAGCTGATGGAAGACAACTCCATGTTGTTCAAATTGAAAGAGATGGAGTATGTGGAGAAGATAGCCGACAAAATCAACAGCATCTCGTTGTCAGGCGGCAATCAGATCATCGATCAGTTGAAGGATATCTTCGTACCAGCGAAATAGAGTAGGGGCGCCTGAGGCGCCCCTTTTTTTCTACGGATTAGCTCATTCCAACATAGTGAGATTATTGCGAACACTTACGATACGCCAGCTACTTGGATTTGATAAAGAAGTACTTGTTATTTTTTTATATTGCTGCTCAAACCATCGATTATTTTATGACTATCCGATATTGGATTTTAAGCCTTTTTCTTGTTGCATTGTCAATGAAAGAGGGGGTATCGCAAACCTTTGGAAATTATGCAGCTGAGGAATTTAAAAACTCGAAGTTGAATATTGATTTTGATTCTGAAAATGTTAAGATATTGAGTATTCAAAATTATCGTGATGCAATCGATTCATTGAATGAAACGATTGGTAACAAAGAACTATTGTATTATCGAGCCTGGTGCCATTACTTACATTCGCAAACCTACAAGGCATTCGAGGATATTTCAAATTACCTGTCACAACCTGGTGCCAATAGTTATTTCGCTCACCTTTTATTAGCTAGAATTGAGTATTTGCGGCTTAAGAAGTTCCAGTCAATTGAAGCCTTGGATAAAGCAATTGCTATGGAACCGAATAAACCATTAGCTTTTATAGAAAAGAGCAGAATTTATGCATTGACTGGAAATGCAGAGGAGGGGATCAGTTTTATTAACAGGCATCTGAAGCGGTTCCCAGATCAGCTAAGTTTCTATCTTTATCGAGGGTTGTTGATGCTGGATATTCAAAATGAAAAGAAGGCGATTGAAGATCTAACTACGTATCTTTCATCCCGTGAAGTTGCAAGTAAGCCCGATTTGATATTAGCACATTTTAGTTTGGCTCGATGTTACACCAAAATAAAAGAATATGGCAAGGCAATGGTTCAGGCGAATAAGGGATTAGAAATGTTTCCAGACTACTCTCCAGGTTATGGAGTGAGAGGGGAAATTTATTTTTATGTAAAAGATTACCATGCTGCACTAAAGGACTTTTTAGTAATGGAGAAGCGATACAAAAGTTCAGAGTATAATGGTATGATGGCATTTATCTATGAGAACCAAGGAGAACTTTCGATGGCATGCAAATACTATTTAGAAGCATGCAGTCTAGCACCAATGAGTAAAGAGTGCGCAAAGGTTAGGAAACTGCGCTGCAAATAACCATGGCGTACCGGAGACGCATCAATAATGGAATATAATTCCATGTCGTTCAAATTGAAAGAGAAAATGGCTTACGAAGCAATGTCGTTGTCAGGCGGCAACCAGATCATTGATCAGTTGAAGGATATCTTCGTACCAGCGAAATAGAGTAGGGGCGCCTGAGGCGCCCCTTTTTTTGTTCCGTCATGTCTACGCAGCCAATGCTTGTTTTATCTTTGTGTGAGCATGAAGAAGCATAGAATACATTTTCTATTGGATGTAGTCGATAAGCGCTTGATTGGAAGCGGACAGTGTAATCAGGCATTTCTACTTACGACCACGGAAAAGAAAAAGTATATCCTAAAAATAAAGCGAACCGGACGCACGCGGGAAAGCGAACTGAATAATCTCATCACGGAAGGTAAATTACTTCAGTATTTAAATCAGCGCGACTCATCGTTACGAATCCCCAGAGTCATTCACATAGGGAATCGCCCCGCCTCCTATATTTATGATTATGTCGAAGGACAGGCGCTAAAGAAAACCTGGGGAAAACTTTCCGAGCGATCGCGAAAGAACATCTGCCATGATTTGGCTCAATTTCATTCAGCACTTTACCACATTACGAACGCAAAAATCTTGAAGCGAATAGGGGTGAAGACACTGGAGGAAGATAAACCGATCCAGATGGTAAAAATTCAGAAGTACCTTAAACGTAATTTGTTCTCCGTAAAGGCGCAAAGGAAGATGATGCATCTGTTTCAAACGAAGTCATTGCCCAAGGAAGAAATGAGACTAAGCCTTTGTCACAACGATTGCAATGGCAGCAACATCCTGCTTCATAAAAACAGATTATCTGCAGTGATTGATTTTGGCGATGCCTGCGTGGCTGACGTGCATACTGACTTTATGTATTATGCCATTGATATTCCTGACGCTGTGGAAATGATCATGCTGCAATTTGAGCGTTTAACGAGATTAAAATTATCCAGAGAGAGGATTCTGGTTTTGTCTATTTTGGAGTTAACCGATCAGTTCCGGCAGCGAATAACAGTATCAAACCGAAAGTTGATCAATCGGCTTATGAGAGAACTTGCGAGCGGAGTAAATTAAGGATCATCTGTAAATCAGCCGACAAAATTATTTTATAAGTCTGTTAATTTTGCGGTGATAAAAGATTTAATCTCTTTCCCGATGAAAACGAAAACCATCGTTTCTGGTTGTATCATTCTGCTGTCTTTGCTTCATACCGATGTCTTTTCACAATCAGGCCAAACCACCTGGACTTACACCTACTTAAAAGCACAACCCAACCAACGAGAAAACCTAAAGTTGTTTTTAGAGAAGAACTGGTTTGCCATGGACAGCATCGCAGTATCGCAAAAGCTTATTCGAAGTTATGAGCTGTTGATCCATGTTTCCGAAACTCCAGATAAGGATTGGGACTTTATTGTAGCTGTCGAGTATTTCGAGAATCAACCTTATGAAGTCATTGCCGATCGCTTTAATTTGATTCGCCAGAGTCACCGTACAAAATTGATCGATGGCTTGGGATTGAAAGACCTTGGACGAATTACAAAGTCTGAATTAGTTCGGAAAAGCACCGCTACTCGGTGATGTTATCACTCTTCGAAACAAACTTACTGATCAATATACCCACCAACACTACCGAATAGAATTGACCGGTAATGCCCACGAAACTGGCAATCAGTTTGGTGTAGTGCGCATTCGGTGTAATGTCTCCATACCCGATGCTGGTAATGGTAATGCTGCTGTAATACAACAAATCCACAAAGGTGCTGGCCGGATCGCTCGTGGACACGCCATTGAAACTATTCGGATTTTGATAGAAAAAGAATTGCAGCAAAAAGGTGCTGATCTCAATCAAAAGAAAATAGCCACAGGCGCTGGCAGAAATGATATCCGCATTAATGTAGCTGGGTCTGATCAGAAAGCGCATCACTTCCCAAATGATGAAGACGAAAAACACCACATACGCTATATTCAGAAACTGAAAGTAGCCCGGTACTTTCCCAAAAAATGGCAATCCAATCGGAAGAGCCCACACGATAAGGAAAAGTAAGTTTCGAATAATGTTTTTCCATTTCCCCTTCCCCACAAATACACCCACGCTGGCAATGCCCAGTATCAACATATTGATCGGCCATACAATGGTGGTGTAAAAATGTAAATCGCGGAGAAAGATGCCGATGAATAAATGCTGAATAAGGGCGATGAGCAGAAACTCATATTTGCGCTTATGAAGTATTTGCAGATAGGTCATATGCGAAGATACAATTACTAACAATAAGTTTCCTACGGTTGAAAAAGCAACTCAAACGCATTGGCGGCATAACCTTCCGGCAGGGTGCCTTCTCTCACCAGATGAGCCGTGACGTTCCCCATGGCATCCGAGCACATGGCTGAATATCCATTGCATCCACCGGCTACAAACCATCCACGCACAGGAGTCTCTCCAATGTAGGGTCTTCCATGGGGCGTGCGACTGATGATACACTTTTTAGTTTGATAGTTTCGAATCGGCAACTGCGGCATTAATAGTTGCAACGCTTCGATTAACCGATTGGAGTAAGGCGACCTATCCGCTTCACGAAACCAATGTTGTATCTCTTCCAATCGTTCGAAGAACAAATCCTCCGGCACGTTGGCACCCATTTTCAGGTAATACTTTCCATCTGGATACTGAACGGGTTGGATAAGATAAATCCCATCTATTAGCGGTGTATTGATTTCGTATAGCAGCGATGGTAAGTCGGCCAATGATTGAGCTTCTTGTGATGACAATTCAACCAACAGCACGACTTCGCTTTTAGTAACCAGTTGCAACTTTTGTGGTAACAACTGATGCTGATTGATAAACGAACCTGTTGCCACCACCACCTGTTGTGAGCTGAAGTGATTTCCTTCTAGTGTGAACAAGTGAAAAAGTTCTTCTTTTTTTTCGACCCGTGTAACTGTTTCGGAGATGATCGCTCCTTTATTTTCCTGAAACAGGTTGACTTGTGCCTGAATCAACTTCCGTGGATGAATATAGCCGGAAGGCGCAGTTTCGTAAATTCCAACCGAATCCACCGGAAAGTGAAAGTTTGGAAAATGATGATGTAGTTCATGTACATGAGGAAATTGTTGTACCGATAAACCCAGTCGCGCTGATAAACTCGGTTGCTGGTTCAGGTAGTCATCTTTCCCGTAAGGATTTACATAGAGGCAACCAACCGGATGGTGAAACTGAATTCCACTTTGTTGCTCAAGAGCGCGGTAGGCGTTAACGGCATCGCGGTTGAGACGAGTCCAGGTTTCATCTTTTCCCAACACACGTTGCACACGCGCTTCATCATAATGACTGGCGAATACCGAGGCCTGTGTATAGTCGATCGGTTCATCCGGCCCGATGAGCGCAACAGAGCGATCGGTGGATAAGTATTTGGCCGTAGCCGATCCTACTAATCCCTTTCCAATGACAATGGTGTGGAAGTGTGGCAAGTTTTATCTTAAAATCGGTACGTGAATCACAAGAATTTTGTCAGATCGTTTGCTTCGACAAATTTTCAAATTCAATGAAAGTCTTTTACGACTTACTCTTAGCGCTTTCTGAACTTAGTAAAGTTATAAGAAATTCTTCGTATTTATTTTTCATAGGAAGTTCTTCGTTCACAACCAACTCTTTGCGCAAAGCAGATGTGGATTTGTTTAGTTTAGGATTGAATCCTTCTTTTATTACTTCTTGCCAATAGATACCGATACCCCTTTTTTGCCAGAGTGGTAACCGATTAAAATTGATTCCATTTTGAAACAGCAGTTCGTTTTTATCCGCTGTACTCATGCCTTGAAGCTTACGAGTGGCATCCCGTTCGGAAAGCTTCTGTTTGCGCAGTGTCCAGTAGCAATGTGCATTCAACGAGTTGCGATGTGCATCCTCATTCCTCCATCGAAAATAATCAATCACTAGTGGTACATTGGGTAGTTCCGACAGCCGACAATCAAACGCGGCAACAGCGCCTAGGAGAGTTGAAAACTTAGCGCTTGCTTCTCCGGCAAGTATGGATATGAGTTTTCGTGGTTTTCGAGAAAAGGCAATTTCATTTTGATCAAATAGAAGTGAAATTTCATCGCTTTGAGTATAACCATAGTTGATTTTAAAACCACAGTTCATCAAGTGTTTCACCGTTTCCATCATATATGCTTTGAAGCGTTCATCAAAAGGTGCTTCAAATGGATGCTTTTCCTTCGTTAGTTTTGTAAAACTTCGTCCGTCAATTCGCGCAATGATTTGCATTTCTGGTAGAATACTTCGATCGTAAGAAGTCTCATATAATCGCATCTTGGATTCCAAATCATCAAACTTCATAGGTCCATGGTTTTATTATAAATGACTGATTTTCTAGCTGAACATAGTGCAATTCGTCAAAGCCTTCCTCATAGCTTGGAATTTCCAACCGGCTAAATGTATTGCGAATGCCAACTTCCGGAATCTTTTCCTTACCTGAACGATGCCCATTACGTACCAACGCTTCTCCAATTTGTGATCGAAAATAGTATCCAATGATTTTATAGCCATTCGTTTTTGCTTGTTGAATGTATTTAGCTCGTTCCTCTTTGGTAGGATTGGTATTGTCAATGACAAACGACTGATGCACTGCCAAGCAAGTCTCTAGGAATTTCTGTTCCTTATTACGTGTATTCAGTTGATCTAATGAAATACGAACATGTGAATTGAAAAAACGTTCTTTGTAAAACGAACTTTTCCCGGTTGCTTGAATTCCACAAAATATTATCGCTTCCATTTCAAATAAGCCAGATAAATAGCGACCCCAATTAACAGAAACACCCAAAGGCGTGTGATAAAAACCAGTAAATTTTCAAGTGCCTTCCATCCGGTTTGTAGCGAGTCAACTATTCTGCTTCCAAAAGAAGGTTCGTATTCATCCATGTGCTTTTCGTTGACAATGATTTCGCGATGCTGGTCCTGTCGCTGGTAAATTTGGAGATTGATGGTGCTATAGTTGATCTGATCGTTCAATCCTAAATTAGCAATGCGCGCCTGATCGGCCGGTGCTTGCTTTTGATCCAATAGCTCTTCTGCAGCCGTGGTTTCCAGTAATTTTTTGCCACGTTGGTCGATGGCATTCGTCAAGCGTTTTTCACTTTTGCTGGCACGCTTTTGCGAAAGTGAATTAGATAAAATTTGCAAGGCCACATCCTCGGCTTTAATCACACGGTAATCCAGAAAGTCGATGGTTCGTCCAATCAGCTTTAAGGTGGTATCCAGTTTTACATTGGGAACCCGCAGCACCATGGTGTTGGAAACGGTAAACGCAGTCGTCACCAAAGAAGAATCTGCGCTGATTGCTTTTGTAGAAGTATAATTCACATCGCTACTCAGGTTGGTGTAAGTAACAAAGCCATCTTGCCGAGCCACAATATCTTCAATGGTATAAGTAGCCTTGACTACATTCTTCACTTTAAATTTTAAATCAGCCGTACGGATGAAACGATGCGTGGTATCCTTTTGATTGACCACTGCCGCACTGGATGAGGTATTACCTGATAGGCTGTTGTACGAAACAATTGTATCAGCCGCAGCCGATTTTTCCATCATGGCCTGTCGATCCTGACAGCTCAGCAACAACAAGAAAGCACATCCGAAGGTGAAATTCCGTGGATTGATCATAAATAGAAGATTAAAGATTTTGATTGGTTCGGCTTTTAACGAAAAAACCTTTTCAGTTTGTATGATCCATCAATCTTCTATTTCCAACATCTCCAGCACGGCCGACAGGTGGTCATATTCCATCAGCCCCGGCTTTGATTCGGTGCTGCCTTGCAACAAAATGCCGGCAATCGGCAGTGAAATCACTGCTGATACCTGATCGGGATTAGATACCATGACGATCGTCTCGGCTGGCACTTTTTTCAAAGAATCCAGCGTCCAGTTTTCAGCCACCAAATAGGCAGCCTCGGGATGCAGACCACCTGACTGCGAAATGGATAACGTTTTCTTAATCAGTAGCTTACTGCTAATAGTGGCGGGTAATTGATCGACCTGATCTTCCCGAATCAACAGATAATCGCAGGCATAATCATCCAAATGAGACGGCATCATTTCTTCTTCACTGATATCCAGGAAAAAGGAGGGCCCCAGCACCCAACCGGTGATGCCCTGAAAGGCTTTGACATCGACTACTGATGGCTGAAAGCCTAAGAACTGAACCCCCATTCCGGCACAATAACGAGCCTCGCTCAAACTGGTGATTTTATTTACCCACACATTGGTTTTTAGCTGCATAGATTATCGAAAAGAAGAAATAACTTTGAGAAATTAACGTTGACTGGTTTCGATGCAAAAGTCTTCATTCCGCCTCAAGATAGCAAAGGCAATTTTTGTACTGATTGCTTCGGTGTTGGCCAGTTGTGGCGATTCAGTAACTCCCATTGCTTCTGAAGACTACTTCCCCCTAAAAATCGGCAGTCAGTGGATCTACAGCATGGAAGAGTCCTCCACCTTGCGCAACCTCTGTGCAGATGATGGCGTGACCAACAGTTCGTATGAGTTGAAAGTAGTGATCACCGATTCGTATGCCAATGCAGAGGGGGGCACCACGTATGTATTTGAACGCAGCAAGCGAACTTTAACTACCGACCCGTGGACACCCATCGCAACGTGGACCGCACAACGCAGAGGCAGTAAACTGATTGCCAATGAATCGAACGTACTTTATGTCAAGCTTCTGTTTCCGGTTGCAGAAGAAGCGACCTGGAATGGCAACGAATTTAATACCGAGATTCAGTTGAATAACTCAAATGTTGATTCCTATCAGATGATAAACGTTCATCAGCCTTATTCTTTATCCTCTACGAAGAGCTATCCGAAATCAGTAACAGTTATTCAAAACAACGAAGTGAACAACGTATTACGCCTGGATGTTCGCAAAGAAGTGTACGCATTGGGCGTTGGGCTTGTGTACAAAGAATCGAATGTCCTGAAATACTTTAGTCAATCCCAAGATGGGGAAGTCAATTTTGAATGCTACTTGCAAAAGCGGGTGCAGAACGGAACGACTCTGAAGCAGACGTTGAAAGAATTTTCAACACCCTAAGTGTGCGAAACTATGAGGCGACACTTACTGATTCTCATCTTATGTATCTCCGCTTATACGCAAGCGCAAGATCGGTACTTTGTGTTTTTTAAGGATAAGGCCAACTCCACATTCTCAACGAGCAATCCTTCTGCTTTTCTTTCAGCCAAAAGTATCGCGCGAAGAACACGTCTCAAAATCACCATTACAGAAGAAGATTTGCCCGTAAATTCCACCTACGTGGCACAAGTCAAAGCTACCGGAGCAAAAACATTCTTCACGTCCAAGTGGTGGAATGGCGTGCTCGTACAAACCGATGCAGCTACCGTCACCACTATTGAGGCATTGCCATTTGTACAAAAAGTAGATCGTGTAGCGGATGGTCCCAAACTACTCAATGGCCGCATGGCGAAGAATGAACAAGTAGAATCAACGACCGCTGAAACGACCGATTTCCAATTAAGTCAACTCGGCATCAACCGAATGCAAGCGGAGAATTACCTCGGACAAAATATTGACATCGCCCAGTTCGATAGTGGATGGAAAGGAGCGAACCTCTCTACACCTTTTGCACACATCTTTAATTCGGGGCGCATCAAAGAAACCAAAAACTTTGTGCGCAATACCACCGATGTGTTTTTTGACGATACGCATGGCACTTCGGTGCTCTCGGTCATGGCCGGGCTGATTCCGGGTTCATTCACCGGTGGTTCGTATCAGGCAAATTTCTACTTGTATGAAACCGAAGATAAGCTGACAGAATACCGCATTGAAGAATACAACTGGACGTTTGCTGCGGAGCGTGCCGATAGCGTTGGTGTGGATGTGATTAATTCTTCGTTAGGCTATAATACGTTTGATGATCCGGCCATGGATTACACCAAAGCCAATCTCGATGGGAAAACATCCGTCATCAGCATCGCTGCGAAGAAGGTAATCAGCAAAGGAATCGTAGTGGTATCGGCTGCAGGAAATGAAGGAGGTAAATCGTGGCAAACCATTACCATGCCTGCCGATGTCGATGGAATGATTTCAGTAGGCGCCATCAGCAGCGATGGATTTAAAAGTTCATTCAGTTCAACCGGACCAACAGCTGACGGAAGAATAAAGCCCGATGTGGTGGCGCTCGGTTCAGGAACTGCTACCATTGGGCCCACCGGACTTCTTAGCGCGACTAACGGCACATCAGTGGCCAGTCCGCTCATTACCAGTTTGGTGGCCGGGCTCATTCAGGCGTTTCCCACTGCATCGCCACAGCAAATTTATCAGGCCATCATCTACTCGGCCAGTCAATATCAAAAACCGGATAATCAATTGGGCTATGGTATCCCGAATTACGATCGCGCAAAGAGTTACCTCACGTACGGAAAGCTAACGAAAGACATTTCTATTTTCCCGAACCCGGTGCAGTCGCAACTACAAATTCTCTTTAAGGAGCCAACCGGAAAAACAATACATGTTTCCTTATCGGATTACTTTGGAAGGAACCTAATCACCCAAACTGTCACGACCGATTGGTCAACCAACCCGATTCACGTAGATGTGTCTTCACTGCCCAGCGGAATGTACATTCTGGAAGTTACCGGAAGCGGAGTAAGTGAGGTGATGAAGGTAATAAAGATCTGACACCTGAAAGGTATCTCGGTGCCTACTTCTTGTTCAACTCGTGCAGCGGAATGAGTTTACCTCGCTCGGCATCCCAAAGTTTCAACTTGAAGCATTCAATCATATCGTGAATCTTCCACGATGTCTTGCCCACATTCTGCAACTCGGGCATATCCTGCATCACTTCATATAAACGATAGAATGGGATGCGCGAATTCAAATGATGCACATGATGATAACCAATGTTTCCGGTGAACCAATGCATCACAGGATTCATCACCATGTAGCTGGTAGAAGAGAGGGCCGCATTATCGTATGTCCAATCCTGATTCTCGCGAAAGGTAGCGCCCGGAAAATTATGCTGGCAATAAAACAGATAGGCACCCATGCCAAATGTAATCGAGAAGGGAACGATCCATCCCAGCAGCAACAAAGCGGTGCCGAGGTAATACCAAATGGCAAAGCCAATAGCGAAGTGTACCACCAGCGCGAGTAAGGAGTCGATGTGCTTGCCCGGACTCTGTACGAATGATTTTAAATTCAGCCAATAGATGAACAGCGTAATATATCCTAATAAAATAGTAGCCGGATGGCGGTTGATCAGATAAATGAACTTCTGTTTTTTGGTGAGCGTCAGGTAGCGTTTGGTGCAAACAGTAGGATAGGAGCCAATGCCGGAAATGGATAGCTTGGAGTTATTGTTATGATGATATTCATGCGTACGTTTCCACACCATCTCCGGTGCCAACACATACACACCCACTGCACGCATCAACCAAATCGCCAAGGTAGAATTCTGTAAGATCGCACGATGTTGATAGTCGTGGTAGATAACAAACAACCGAACGTACAGTAAGCCATTGATAATGCTCACCGGAATTTTATACCAGATGGAAATGGGGGCAAACAGCGTGAAGAACATCACCATGCCGGACAAAGCGATGGTTAACAACACTTCTACCCAGCTTCGTAGTTTGTATTCAGAGGCATACGCCTTACTGGCAGCAAGCAATTCTTTACCAGATCTCATAACCAAGGTTTAGGGGTGATGCAAGCTAGTCAAAATTGATAGAATGGAGGCAATCTCCTGCGAAGTATTTGATCGAAATCTGATTGCTGTAGAATGATTTACCGCTGTTGAAGCCGTAATGATCAACGCTTGTGCTTCCAGCGCTTGTGCGACCACAACCAGGTCTCGGGTTGTGCCTGAATATCCTGCTCTAAACGCTTGGCAAATGTGCGTGTAATCTCGCCTTCTTGTGTTTGCTTCGGGTGCTCAAAGAGCAGCTCGGGTGTGATGTGATAATGGCCGCGCTTTTGGCGCTTCACCTGAATGTAAACAATGGGGTAGTCGAACTTGGTGGAAAGCTTTTCAGGTCCCGTAAAGAAGCCCGTATCCTGATTTAAAAAATCCAGCCAAATCTTTCCCTCAGCAGGCGGATATTGATCAGCTATAAAAGCAGTAGCCGTTATCAGACCGCGTTTCGCCACCATGTCGCGGAGTGTCTGTTGCACCGGAGTAATCATCGTGCCGAAGCGTGTGCGCATACCCACCATCATCTTTTCAAAATACGGATGGCTAAGCGGACGGTAAATTACGATCAGCTGGTACTTGGTATTGAGCGTCACGCTGGGTCCCGCCCATTCCCAGTTGCCATAGTGGCCCATCACAATGAGAATGCTGCGCTTCTCTTCATACAGTTTTTGCAGCCAGGGCGGATTGTCCATCGTGCAACCTGCTGCCGACTCCTTCTCATCCATGCGCAACGTCTTCAACGTTTCAAAAATCAAATCCACCAAATAGCGAAAGAACTTTCTTCGAATCGCCTGAATCTCTTCCTCCGTTTTTTCGGGAAAGGAGTTACGCAGATTTTGCACCACCACCTCCTTGCGGTAGCCGGATAGATTCAAAAAAAAGTAAAAGAAATCAGAAACGCGGTAGAGCAACCAAAACGGAAGTGAAGCAATCAGGTAAATGAAAGGGTAGAGTAGATAAAAGCTGATGGCTTGCCAGTTGATCATGCCTTATTTGGTTACGGTGCGTTCTACTTCACGTAAGTTTTCCAGTTTCTTGTTGCGCAAGAATCCATTCACATCTTCAAAGTGCTCTTTAATGCGCTTATTACCAAATTCAAATACCTTGTTCGCCAGACCATCGAGGAAATCGCGGTCGTGCGACACGAGAATCAACGTGCCATCAAAGGCGCGAAGTGCATCTTTCAGAATGTCTTTCGTCTTAATATCCAAGTGGTTCGTAGGCTCATCGAGAATCAACAAATTCACCGGCTGCAACAACAGTTTAATCATCGCCAAACGCGTGCGCTCGCCACCCGACAGCATCTTTACTTTCTTGTCGATGGCTTCACCACCAAACATGAAAGCACCTAAGATGTTTTTGATTTGTGTACGAATGTCGCCAAATGCAATCTGATCGATGGTTTGGAAAACCGTGAGGTCTTCATCCAACAACGCGGCCTGATTTTGTGCGAAGTAGCCGATCATGCTATTATGTCCCACTTGCAATTTGCCTTCGTAATCAATCTGGCCCATGATGGCTTTCACCAAGGTGGATTTACCTTCACCGTTCTTTCCAATCAACGCCACCCGTTCTCCGCGGGCAATGGTAAACGAGGCATCCTGAAACACCACGTGGTCGCCATAGCGTTTGGTTAACCCTTCTACAATCACGGGATAGTTTCCGCTGCGCGGGGCAGGAGGGAACTTCAAATTCAAAGCGGAAGTATCGACTTCATCTACTTCAATGATCTTGATCTTCTCCAACATCTTTACCCGCGACTGCACCTGCAATGTTTTAGAATACGTGCCCTTGAAGCGCTCGATGAAAGCCGTGATGTCGGCAATCTCTTTCTGCTGGTCGTCAAAGTGCTTTTGCTGTTGCTCGCGTCTTTCCTGGCGCAGTTGCAGGTAGTGCGAGTAGTTGGTTTTGTAGTCGTAGATGCGGCCCATCGTTACTTCGATGGTGCGGTTGGTGAGGTTATCGACAAACATCTTATCGTGACTGATTACAATCACAGCTTTGGCGTTGGTCTTCAAAAACTCTTCCAGCCACTGCACCGATTCAATGTCCAGGTGGTTGGTAGGCTCATCGAGTAAGATCAAGTCCGGCTTTTGTAACAGAATCTTGGCCAGTTCAATACGCATGCGCCAGCCCCCGCTAAACTCTTTGGTGGAGCGTGTGAAATCGCTGCGCAGGAAGCCGAGGCCCATCAGGGTTTTCTCCACTTCGGCATCGAAGTTGATCTCTTCGATGGAGTAATATTTTTCGCTGAGTTCAGATACTTGTTCAATGATCTTCGAATACTCTTCCGATTCGTAGTCTGTGCGTGTTTCCAACTGCGAGTTGAGGTAGTCCATCTGCTTCTTCATGTCCAGTATTTTACCGAACGCTTTGGACGCCTCTTCAAACACGGTGGCATCGTCTTCGGTGAGCAGGTGCTGAGGCAGGTAGGCGATGATGGCATCTTTGGGAGCCGACACCTTGCCGCGCGTGGGCTTGTTGACGCCCGCAATGATTTTGAGGAGCGTGGACTTGCCAGCCCCGTTTTTGCCCATGAGGGCGATGCGGTCGTTTTCGTTGATATTGAAGGTAATATCGCTAAAGAGCGTGGTGCCACTAAATTCGACTGAAACTGCGTCAACTGAGATCATAAGAGCGTAAAAATAGGCGGCAAAGATATTAAGGGAAGGTGGAATTACCCAATGTTAAATTGGGGGGGTGAAGGCGGGATACTGATAGGCAAAAGGCTTAAATTTAGACAGCCAAGAAGGGTATATGGGAGACGGAGTCTTTGATGTACAAATGTTGGCAGCCATATTCAATAAGACATGAAGGTTTTCGCAATAATAATTGTGACTTGGTTAACAATATTAAATCAAGCGCATGGACAAAATAATCAAGGTGTTTTTCACATATTGACAGTTAAAGAAAACCTCCTATCTAATGACAACGTCCGGCTTCATCACATTATAGTACCTGACAGTGGCATCAATTCGATAACACAATTTGATTATCTCTATTTTGACCAGTTGATTGATTACGGATTCCAGAAAAAGTGTCAAAATGGCGACACTCTTAATGTCTGGGATACCATGACTATTTGGAGTATGTCGGTCGTTGACAACTTTAAGGAGTTAGAAAAAATTATCAATGACAATAATAAACTAGTTGGAACCACTCAGACTGACAAAGCAAGGCTAAGCATTTATTCAACTTCTGTATCGGGACATTTTTGTCTATGCTATACGAAGGCCGACAACGGCCGAATATCCAAGCTGTATCTTCCGGTGAAAGATTTTTCGCTCATTGAGACAAGGGCTTTAAATATTCAAATGAAGGACTTTGACTTTATTTGGACGAAGTACTTAGGACGGTGGAGCAATTGAATAAGGCTGCCAACAATGCATATAAATCATGCTGGCAGAGTTTGATGATTAATTATTAATTTGGACTGCCGGCATGCTTTATATGAGAACGTTATGCGTCATGTTGTACCACTGCTGTCCTTAGTTTGCAACTACGGACGTTGATCATTTATATAACAGTGTCACAGATTATTTTGGATGTATATTAATTTGTTGCATATTGAAATTTTGGAATGCAGAAAAGAGTACGTTCTGAGATGCAAACTCAGGACTGCAGAGTGTAACAGCTACAAAATAAGATGAAAGCTATTTACTTGACTACGTATTTTATAGTATTGAATGTTGCCATAGCTAGTGGACAGCAAATCAAGCTAAACGTAGTCACTTTTGATCCGTGTAAATCTTTGTACGAAAAAGAATTACTTATAGAAGTAACAAATGGTGATAAAGTGTTTCAAGCAGCTGACACAACCGGCACAATTTACCTACCTGATCCAGGCACTTACAAATTGAAAGTCTTGCTAAATGACTATGTGACTTTAGTTAACTCTGAAGTGCCAATTATAATAACCAAAGGACAGAATTACGACACTCTTACTCGAACAAAAATTGGGCTATGTCTTCGGGGACTTCATCAACCAACATGCGGATACTTTTGCTGCGACAAATTGTGTGAAGGGTACAATGTGGAGTACTTTAGTAATGGCAAAAAAATGATGGAAGGAGAATTTAGAAATGGTTATCCTATTGGTCAATTAATATTTTACAATCCAGACGGAACGAAAAAGGAGATTCATTACTATGACAAGTTGGGTAAAGGAAACCTAGAAAAGAAGGAGACGTTCAAATAAATACGGGAGTAGAGATTTGCTTCTGACCTTTTAGAATATCATTTATATGAAATTTCTATTTTGCATCATTGGATTTCTTGGTGTCTCACCTTTAAGCGGATTGGCTCAGCTAGAGCAATCCAAGAAGCATTATAAAGCGATTATTGGCATTGAATTTCAAAAAATAGGTGAGTTAAACTCAAGAGTTTATCTGGATGTCATAGCATTCAACAATGAGTTAGTAAGGGGTATTGTTTATACAGATTCGACACAATATCCGATTAACCATTTCCTTACCGGTAATGTTGATTTTCAAAATTTGAAGTTGATAGAGTTTGAAACTAGTAAGATTGACACTAGTAAATCGCATTTTGTCTGGATAAAGAAATTGAGAGTGTGGTCAACTGAAGATGAATCAAACGTCTGGCACTTTGGAAAAAGAAAAGTTAAAATCAAACTACCTGCCGCCAATTCTATTCTTGTCCGAATTCAGGATTTGAATGGAAAAATGATTGAGAAAGTAAACGAAGATTCAGTCAACCATAAAACCACCATTATCACGCTTAGTAGAAAGAGAATAGGGAAGGGTAATGTTTTAGTGTCATACTTTGAATCAGAAGATAAGGTTTATCTATCCTTTTTTCGTAACCAATAATACAGTCCGAGATTTGATGACTAATGGCTAGGATACGAATAATTGTACTTATAAAAACAACCAAGTAACTGTTTGATCAAGTAATTAGAATACATGCCATTTAAGATAGGAGTCTATAATATTTTCACTGCATTCTGGTGCATATTGATGATGGGATGTGACTGTTCTTTGACTTATGTAGCCTTTGTGAAGGGTTTATTTTTCTCCGACATGTTGATTATTGTCAAATTGTTTTTAGGTCTTATGATCGTCATTACTTTCGCAGTGATTGTAGTAATCTTTTATAAACTTCAGATCGTCATCGTCACACGTGGGGAGATTATTTCCGTCAAGCCCTTTCTGTTTTCTGTCACACGGTTGCCTTTTCATAAAATCCACCATGTGAAATGGAGGCTTTGGGAAGTGAAAGCTGTCTTCTTTAAAACAATGGAAGTCCATAGCGTGGATCATCGCATCATTATGATCGCTGATTTTGAGTTTGAAAACTTTGACGCGATTATTCAGATAATCCCCCACCAACCCAGCGATAAGAAATTACGAATCTATCGTGAGCAGGCCAAAATGAATTTATGGATGGTCTATTTCATCCTTGGGATAACAGGGATATTTCTCTTATTCATTGTTTGGATTGTGATTTCAAAGGGCTTTCATCTGATCCTCTTACTAGTTCTCGGCTCTGCTGTTCTTTGGATGTGGGGCGGGTACGTTAGGCTAAAAAGGTATCAGAGAGTATTGGGTTAATTGAATAACATCAAAATGAAAATCGCTTTAGTTATTATCCTCCTCCAGATTCTGCTGACCAGCCTATGTTTTAAATTCTTGTCGGACGGTTTGCTGCGCTTCTATCAAAAGATGACCTACCTATTGTTCCCTGCGTTATTGATCATTTCAAAGGTAATGATCGACAATGACTTTACCTTTCAAGGCAGCAATTCTATAACACTTGATGTGACAGGAATCATTCGTTTATCCTTTCTTTTGATTTTACTGCTCGTCATTGTAGTACAGATTATTTTGAATTATTTTTGGAATAATCGGTAATGACAACACACCATACGAGAATCCATGTCAGCTATACCTATAAATCAGGAAATGCAAGACGTAACGGAAGTTAAAACTACACTCGTCAGCTACAAGCTCTATAAGATCGCTCTTCGGCTTGCCATAGCAGCACTAGTACTTTGGTTTTTGATGCACATCGTGAGCGATCGCCCAAGACGCAGTGCGGGGGTTAAAATCCACACAGAAATAACATCGCACCCAATATTTAAACACTATAAAAGCAATCCGTTTATTAAACGAAATTTCGATACCATTATAGATGTTGCAATAGTTCTTAGTATTTTATTTATGCTAACAAGTCTTATTCTTGGCCTATATGCTACACACACCTATAATCTCGGATTTATTAAGATCGGAGTGGATCGCTTGAATGCCAATGGAGATATTTATAGATGGGAGGACATCAAGTCACTCAAATTCACCATTAACTCGCCGAAGATGTATGGGAAACGCTCTGCGAGGGAAGGCTTTCAGAATTGGGTACAGTTTGATAGCAACGGAAAAACATTCCGGTACGAATTCTATATTAAAACAACTGTCATGGAAGATCAAACGATGAAGGTAATTGATGCTATCAAGAGCCGCTTTACGGAAGCCAAAGTAGAGGTGGTTGAGTGTAAAAAGGCATGGTATATGAGGGTATTAGAAGAGTTGGGAATTGATCCGCAGTGAATAAACTCTTTTTGTGGAGGAAGAATTAGGGTAGAGTCAATTGCTTGGAGGTATTGGGCGGAGTTCGTGAGGCAGGTAAAGCCGCCCGTGCGCGTGGCTAAATGAAAAAAATGAGATTTGTTGCAATAGAGTTTATATAGACAGAGAGTTGTAAAAAAATCAAATGTTAGAATATAATCGTATTAAACATTCGTTGGTTGTAATCAATTCAATATTGATTGTTTTCTATTCTATTGCATTAAGTCGGCAACAAAGCGGAACCTACTTTGTAGATGGTTATCGTTATTTGATCCAATTAACCCCACTTATCTTGGCTATGATCGGTGTGTATTTAGTTTCATTCTTTTTAAAACTGAGAAGGGCAAAAATTTTGTCTTTAGTAATATTGATTGTTCATTTAATTGTGCTGGGTAACAAAGGTCGATTTATTCCATTGTATGGATTGATTGTTAGTTCTCTGTTTTTTTGTTTTCTAATAGCTGGAGATTTATTTAAGTTAGTTAAGGCAAAAAGTAAGAGTAAATAAAGCTCTGTTGCTTATTGGTGCGGATACAAACTCAACTAACACAGATGTTGTGAGTTGCGAAATGCGTTTGGTTATCCAACTTTCTTAAGCGCAATCATTATTTGAATATTGTCGGGCTAGTCACAAGTCTTTTTCGCTCTTGATTATGAAGACTTTCGCCAAGGGAAGAGCATATTTATCAAACTAAAACTCATTAAATTTAGATATGAATTTTTTTTACATAACCTGGGTGGATTGTATTAGCAGATTAAAGTCAATTGAGCCAGAAAGCGAAAATTGGAAATTTAAGAGCATGTTTATCATGTCACTTTCAATGGTATTTAATTTGCTAACAATTATGGTGCTGCTTCAAAAGTTGTTATTCGGCTATTTTTTTTATGATATCAATATCTCTTTCTTGTCTGGACAACAAAACTTCATTTTGACACTTATTTTCCTTTACATCTCTCCATGTGTTTCCATAAACTATTTACTGATTTTTAGAGGAAAAAGATATGAGAAGCTTTTACAAAGCTATCCTCACAATCATGCAGGTAAACTTGTATTGGCATATATGTTATTTTCTATTTTCTTTCCAATTATACTTCTATTTGTAAGTTCGATTAGTTAAATACCTAACTGGCGCAGATTTTTTTATTGATACTGTCATTAGTGTCAAAAAGACTGACGTAACTTCTTAAACAATACAATTAGATGTATCTTTTCACCATGAAACTATTGGCTCGACTGCTACTCATCGGAGCGTGGCTGACCACGGCCTGCCAGTCTACTACCACAACGATGCCGGTCGTACCAATGGATGCATCGCAAGCTGCTAGGTTGGGTAGAAGGTGACAAAGCCGATCCCCACGATGCTGTTTTATGGAGGTAAAGACGAACTGGTTCCCGCCTCGCAGGGCGAAATTCTGCAAGCCAAACTTTCGTCACTCAACGTTACTCACGAACTCACCATTTATCCCAATGACGGCCACGCATTCTCGAGCGACAACTATTTTGATGCCCTTTCCAAAACCAAGACTTTTCTGGAAAAGAATTTAAAATAGAGCGGCTTTATAGGAGTCCATGATGCGGTAGAGAAAATGAAATCATCTGACGCAACTCTTATGATTGGAATTAACATTTGACTTATGCCTAAAAAGCTCATGTAAACTTTCTCAAAGGCAACCAATTCTAAATACTTATTTGAATATTTGCGGACTAGCACAAGTCTTTCGCGTTTGATTTAGAAAGCTTGCGCCAGAGAGTTATTAGATGAATTAGGAATCGATCCTTAATAAAAACCTTTACAATTAGAATTAATAAATGACATACAGCAGAGAGTTTTTAGAGCAACTGGCTACTGAAACAGTGATGGGCGATTTCCCACCGTTCAATAGCGGCAATATCCGCGCTGTTGAAGATTACATTAAGATAATTGTAGGCAGACTCAAGGATAACTATCAATTAATTGTTGAGCCGGATTATAAATACTATGGTAGTGGATTTGCTTCCTATGTGAATGTCAGGATTTCGAAAAAGGATATGTCGGATACGCAAGTAACACAAGAGAAGAATAAAGTTACTTATTACACTCATGGTCTGCTACTCTATATTTCGAATTTAACTCCGTATTGGTTTTATGGAGCTTCCGATTGGTTGGTGACAAAAGAAAATGGCAGGAACGTTAGTGGCTCTTCTGGTTTCTTGCGGCCTGAAAATATCAGCTATGTTGACAATGAATTATGGGGAGACCATCTTGAGAAGATTAAATCTGTATTTGATGAGTACAGATATCGATTGTTAACCGAGGAAGAGCTTGAAAAACAAGTTGATTGGGACATTCAATTAAGGACTGTACTTGGTGAAAAGCCTTTTGAGGTTTTTGATTTTTTCTTCCATTGGGAAGACTAGATAAAAGATACTGGATTTTATTATTTTTACTTTAGGTTTTAGCTTGCTGCAAACCTCTAGCGATATGAGCATCTTCTTGTATGTTCCCGGAGTATTCATCCGGTGGCTTTTTGTTCATAAAAAGTATTCGTTAGGCGAACTTCTTGAACAAGAGAATCCGGTGGACAAAGTATTAGG
>JACPVX010000045.1:64763-114916 GCA_016191555.1 Bacteroidota bacterium | reverse complement strand
GAATTAAGATAACTCATGTTAAAAGGAATTGGTTTGCAAAAATCCTACGGTCACCTGCGGGTGTTGAAAGGTGTTGATATTGAAATCCAAAAAGGAGAAGTAGTATCGATTGTTGGGGCATCTGGAGCAGGTAAAAGTACCTTGCTTCACATTCTAGGAACACTGGATACGCCAGATGCCGGCACGCTTGAAATTAATGGTAAAAATGTATTTATTCAATCTCAGCAGGCGTTGGCCGCATTTCGGAACAGACACATTGGCTTCGTGTTTCAATTTCACAACCTTTTGCCTGAGTTTTCTGCTCTGGAGAATGTCATGATTCCAGGATACATCGCAAAGAGCAACGAACATGAGCTGACAAAAAGAGCCATGGACTTACTTGATCTGCTGGGACTTGCAGATCGCGCTAAGCATAAACCTTCTGAATTATCGGGTGGTGAGCAGCAGCGAGTAGCAGTGGCTCGATCTTTAATTAATTCGCCCCTATTAGTTTTTGCGGATGAACCGAGCGGGAATCTGGATTCTAAGAATGCAGCAGAACTGCATCAACTCTTCTTTCGCTTACGCGATGAATTCAACCAAACTTTCGTGATCGTTACGCACAATCAGGAATTTGCCGCCACCACCGATCGCAAACTGGAGATCAAAGACGGCATTATGGCCTTCTAAATTCTTCGCTTGGTGTATTTGGATTGCGACTTCAAACCGTGCTTGGTGTGATTGTTGGTTTGGCCGTAGGAATGACATTGGTATGTTTCGAATGAGCAAGATGTTAAGATGGCTGCCAGCACTACAAACAGGACTATTTTCTTCATGACTTTTTCTCTTTTTTGTTGATACAAAGATAAAGTCAGCTGTTGGGCGGATTATTTCGATGTTTTAGCGAAAGGAATCCGCGTAAGCGAAACGTTATTTTAAACAAAAATCGTTGAGTTTGGCTTTTAATTGGTTTAATACCTTGAAACCTTACACAATTCCTTACATGAAACGATAACTTAAAGATTTACTTTAAGTATCAATGATGCAAAAGCTCAGGTTCGCTTTCTTCGATGAGGGCTAAACCTTTTTCGCTGATGGATGTGATTCGAATTTTTTTGAGTTCGTTGATCAAGATTGGATCATACTGAGCCGACACCCGAATGTAGTTTTCGGTAAAGCCGTGCATCATTCCATCTTCTACATCATTTTCAAACAGTACGGAGAATTCGCTGCCAATGTGCTGTTCGTAAAAGGCTCTTCTTTTTTTATCGGAAAGAATATGAAGCATCTTCGAGCGTTCTGCTCGATCTTTTGAATGAACCGGATTCGGCATTTCGGCTGCTAAGGTGTTTTCTCTTTCGGAGTAGGTAAAAACATGTAGATACGAGATGTCTAGGTTGTTTAGAAACTGATACGTCTCTAGAAAATCTTCTTTTGTTTCGTCCGGAAAACCAACAATCACATCCACACCAATACAAGCGTGAGGCATCACGGACTTGATTTTCTCCACACGGCTCACATACAGCTCGCGTTGGTAGCGTCTGCGCATCAGTTTCAGAATTTTGTTTGATCCAGATTGCAATGGAATATGAAAATGAGGAACAAAGCGTTTAGATTGAGATACAAAATCAATGATCTCGTCAGTGAGCAGGTTGGGTTCAATGGAGGAGATGCGAAAACGCTCGATACCTTCGACTTGATCTAGTTCTTTGATCAGATCGATGAAGCGATTGACTCGCGTGCCATTTTGTAATCCGTAATCTCCTGTATTCACACCCGTCAGCACTATCTCTTTTACCTCGGTGGCGGCAATTTCACGAGCCGTTTTCAAGATATTCTCGATGCTATCACTGCGACTGGCACCTCGCGCCAATGGAATAGTGCAGAACGAGCACGAGTAATCGCAGCCATCTTGCACTTTTAGAAAGGTGCGCGTGCGATCGTGAATAGAGTAGGAGGTATTGAAGTTTTTGACAGCACCAATTTCGGACGCATAAACTACAGGAGCTTCCGGGCGAACAAATCCATCCAGTAATTCAACCAATCTGAATTTTTCAGCAGCACCTAGCACCGCATCCACACCCGGTATTTCAGAAATTTCTTTTGGTTTTAATTGAGCATAGCATCCAATGATCGCCACATAGGCATTGGGAGAAATTGCTCGTGCTTCGCGCACTACTTTGTGGCACTTTTTATCCGCGTTTTCGGTAACCGAGCAGGTGTTGATGATGAAAATATCGGGTTGATCGGTAAAGTCCACCTTCTTATAGCCTTTCTCTTCAAACTTCCGTGAAATGGTGGAGGTTTCGGAGTAGTTGAGTTTGCACCCGAGCGTATAAAAGGCTACTTTCTTCATGAGGATTGCAAAGGTAAGTAGATTCCCGACTTCACGAAAGTGCCGCTAGTGCATTTGAAGCAATCTGCGATGGTAATTGATTTGCCCCAAATGGTAGCCGAGGTGAGCACTGAGATGAATCAGGAAATAACCAGTGGTCATTGGTTCTTTAAAAACCTCTACCGGATAAGTAGTTTCTAACACAGTCGGATTTAGGTTTTCGAGTGCCAAAGCGACTGCCTTTCTGGTTTTTGCAATTTCACTCAGCAGGTGTTCTTTCGATAATCCTTTCGTGCTAAACTCGGCATCACGATTGCGCACATACCCACTATTCCCCAAAACCGTTCCGATGTAGTATTGCAAGTTTCCGCACAAGTGAAGACAAAGATTGCCTGCCGGATTTTTAATATCACCGGCTACTTTCCATAAGTCGGCATCGGCAGCGTAAAGAGAAATCTCTTTTTCGAGGACTGCCAAATCACGGTCCAGCAGTTTTTGAACGGTTTGAATGAGTAAGCTCATGATTGCAAAATGTCTTTTTCGATGTCTTTGATTTTCTGATCTAGAATGAGTGCTACGCGATCATAGTCTGCAGCACTTGGAAGCGTAGTATTTACGCTGACATAGAATTTTATTTTGGGTTCAGTACCGCTGGGGCGAACAGAAATTTTATTGCCCGATTCGGTATAGAATTGAAGCACGTCCGAAGAAGGTTGATGAATCACTGTTTTTTCTCCAGTGAGCAAGTTGGTTTCTTCACTGATTTTATAATCAAGTTTGCGAACCACTTTTTCACCCGCAATTACCTTTGGCGGAGACTCGCGGAAGGTCTTCATCATGTCTTTGATCTGCTGCTCGCCTTCTGCGCCTTTGCGCACGAGGTTGATCAACCCTTCCTTATAAAAACCAAACTCCACATACATTTGTAGCAACCATTGATAGAGTGTTTGCCCTTCGTCTTTAGCAGCAGCAGCCATAGCTGCAAAGAATGCACACGCGGAGACTGCGTCCTTATCACGCACGAAATCTCCTACCATGTAGCCATAACTCTCTTCACCGGCTGCAATGAATTCTTTCTTGCCATCCCAGGTGCGCATGAGCTCGGCAATGTATTTGAAACCGGTCAGTGTATTGTAACACTCGATTCCCAATTTCTGGGCCATGGTATCCACCAATTCAGTTGTTACAATAGTTTTGGCAATGTAACCGGAAGTGTCTTTTCTGTTTTTAAGAATGAACCACATCATCAAGCTGAATGCTTGGTTGCCGTTCAACAGAAAGAATTCGCCTGCTGCATTCTTGATTCCTATCCCCACGCGATCAGTATCCGGATCGGTGGCCATCACCAATTCCGCTTGAATAGCTTTCGCCTTTTGAAGTGCCATCTCCATAGCCGATTTCTCTTCGGGATTAGGTGATTGCACCGTAGGGAAGTTACCATCAGGAATGCGCTGTTCTTCTACTACTCGTACATTTTCAAAACCTAGGCGCTTGAGGCACCCCGGCACCATGGTGATGCCGGCACCGTGAATGCTGGAGTACACGAGTGGAATGCTTTTTTGTCGGTGGATACTTTCTTGTTTGGGTATAAGTTTGAGAACTTGTTCGTAGTAGGCGTTCTCCACATCGCTTCCTATTGAAATTATCTTAGAAGGATTCGCGTTGAATTTGATTTGCGCATAATCGGTAATGGCGTTTACCTCCTTAATCACTTTTTTGTCGTGGGGAGGAACAAGCTGTGCGCCATCGGTCCAATACGCTTTGTAACCATTGTACTCGCGTGGATTGTGACTTGCCGTAATCACTACACCCGATTGACATTTCAAATAGCGAATGGCAAAAGATAGGAGCGGAGTAGGACGCAACTCCGGGAAAAGATATACCGTGATGTTATTAGCGGAAAACACATCAGCTACTGTTTGCGCGAGTTGCTTGCTATTGTTCCGGCTGTCGTAGGCAATAGCGACTTTCACTTCCGTAGAAGGAAAAGATTGGTTGAGGTAATTGGCGAGTCCTTGTGTAGCGGCACCGATTGTATATTGATTGATGCAATTGGCGCCAACACCCATAATGCCGCGTAGACCGCCCGTGCCAAACTCCAATTCTTTGTAAAAGCTGTCGATTAGATTTTTGGAGTTGCTATCGGATAATAATTTTTTGACTTCGTCTTTGGTGGAGGAATCAATGGTGCTGCTCTGCAGCCACTTTTCTGCTTTGCTTCTCGAAATGCTAAGTAAATCCATGAATCGTTTTTTCTTTATTTATAATCTTCTCGTACCGGATAGAATACATCCAGTATTTTACAATCGGTGATGGCACGTCCGGAATGTTTCGCATGTGATGGAATCGGCAATACGTTTCCAGCTTTGAGATGATTGGGGGTACCTTCTAATGTAATCTCGAATTCGCCTTCCAACATATTCACAACTTGTTCGTGCATGTGCGAGTGCTCCGGCAGATTGCTTCCCTTCTTGATTTCCCAATAAGCGAAAGTCATATTATCGGTGTGGACAAACTTGCCCGAGAAGCCGGGAAATAATTCGCGAGCAGGAATGTTGGTAAGATCGTGCTTCATAGTTTAAATGGGTTGACTATTTTCAGTTGATTTTCGATCACGAGACCAGGTTGCATATCTTCGGAGTAGAGAATGGTGCATTCGCTTTCAAGAGCTGAGGCTACGATAAGGCTATCGTAAAATAACTCTATCATGGACGATCATAAAGTTCGTCACGATTAAACTTATAATTCGTTAGATCTACATTAAATTTTGCAAAGAATTCGCTTAGCTCCGTTCTCCACTCTTCAATATCTACTTTGTTAGACTGTTCAACGTTTTCAGACGGCTGAACTACCATATCCTCCTCCTTTGCACTGAACCCTTCACGCTTAATATCTTCCATACCTTAAAATTACAAATTTCCTCGTAACTCCTGCTCGCGCTCAATCGATTCAAACAAGGCTTTGAAGTTTCCTTTACCAAAGGATTTTGCACCATTGCGCTCAATGATTTCGAAGAAAAGTGTTGGGCGATCTTGTAGTGGCTTAGAGAATATTTGTAGCAAGTAGCCTTCCTCATCGCGGTCGATGAGGATATTCAGCTTTTTCAATTCTTTGTAATCTTCGTTGATGGCGCCTACACGCGTCACCACCTCATCGTAATACACATCGGGAACACGAAGGAATTCTACCCCGCGTTTGCGCAGTTCGCCAACCGTGTGAATAATATCATCAGTCGCGATGGCGATGTGCTGCACACCGGCTCCGCGATAGAAATCCAGGTATTCTTCAATTTGTGACTTTTTCTTTCCAGAGGCTGGCTCGTTGATTGGGAACTTAATGTACCCATTTCCATTTGAAACCACTTTGGACATGAGTGCACTGTATTCAGTGGAGATATCTTTATCATCGAAGGTGATCAGCAGCTTAAAGCCCATCACATCTTCATAGAATTTCACCCACTTATTCATTTGCCCCAACTCCACATTGCCCACGCAATGATCTACATGCAGCAAACCAATGGATGTCGATTGGAAGGTGCTTTTCATTGGCTGATAGCCGGGTAGAAATGCGCCTTTGTAGTTCTTTCTTTCCACGAAAGTATGAATGGTATCGCCATAGGTTTTGATCGAAGCAAGCACGACTTCGCCATGCGCATCCTGGTATCGCTTTGGCTCGCTGTGAATTTCGGCTCCGCGCAAAACGGTTTCCTGAAAAGAGCGGGTGGCATCATCGACCCAAAGTGCCAACACTTTCACACCATCGCCATGCTTTTTCACATGCTGGGTAATCTCAGACTCGGGGAGGAGTGAGGTAGTTAAGACAAAACGGATTTTGTTTTGCTGCAAAACATACGAAGCCCGGTCGCGCACACCGGTTTCAGGGCCTGCGTAAGCTACTAACTCAAAACCAAAGCAATGTTGATAGTAAAGCGAAGCTTGTTTGGCGTTGCCGACATAGAACTCGATGTGGTCGGTGCCATTGATGGGAAGAAAATCGTCCGTCATAGCTTTTTGGATTTAAGCAAATTTAGTCAATCCGCTTGTTTTTATTTCGACTTTGACCAATCTTGGCAAAAATTTGAACCATGGATTTAAAAGAGTTGGATAAAGCCATTCAGGATATTGCTAAAAGACGCAACGACTTAAAGAAACTCGATTATAATAACCCCAAATACGATGATTTGGAGGAAGAACTCCATGATTTGGAAGATGCCTTGCAAGTAACTTACGGAGATTACCTGGAAGAAGTGCTGCAAGAAGTTCATGACAAGTATTGCCCTGATACCGATATCCTTTTCCCGATTGCTTATTTGGCTAAGACCTATACCGTTCAGGGAACCGATTATTCTGTTGCCGCTTCGGAAGGTGTGTATGTTGAAGTAGACTCACTTCCCGGCAAAGAGACCAAGTTGGTGATTGTACCAAGTCCTTTGCGGATTGTTCTGAATGTGGGCAAAGAGAAGCAGCAAGTGGTTTGGACTTCTAAGTAAACTTAGAAATCGTCTGATCTTTTAGTCGCTTCTGAACGCCTTATCAAAATCCCAATTTCACACGAACGCGGTTGAGTACTTCTCTGGCAATGACGGATGCCTTGGCTTCGCTGTGTTGCAATTTCTTTTCTAACTCCGGCAGATTGCTCATGTAGAAGTTAAACGCTTCGCGCTCAGTAGCATATTTGGCTACAATCAAGTCATACAACTCTTGCTTGGCGTGGCCGTAGCCGAAATTTCCGGCCAGGTATTTCTGCCGCAGGGCTTCGGTTTGCTCGGCTGTGGCTACCAATTTGTAAATGGCAAATACATTGTCTTTGTCGGGGTTTTTTGGCGCCTCCATGGGGGTGCTATCGGTCACGATGGACATAATCTGCTTGCGCAGTTCTTTATCGGGAAGGAAAATGTCGATGGTGTTGCCGTAGGACTTGCTCATCTTCTGTCCGTCCGTGCCGGGGATGGTCATGACGTTCTCCTCAATCTTCGATTCGGGTAGCACAAAGGTTTCGCCATACTGGCTGTTGAACGTAGAGGCGATATCGCGGGCCATTTCCAAATGTTGCTTTTGATCTTTGCCCACCGGCACCTGATTGGCATCGTACAAAATGATGTCGGCTGTCATCAGCACGGGATAGGTGAATAGCCCAGCGTTGACATCGGAAAGCTTATCGGATTTGTCTTTGAAGGAGTGTGCGTTTGCCAACATCGGGAAAGGAGTGAGGCAACTGAGGTACCACGCGAGCTCGCACACTTCGGGAATGCGGCTTTGACGGTAGAGCAAATTCTTTTCGATATCGAAACCAAAGGCAAGCCATGCGGCAGCTACCGCGTTTACATTTTGCGTACGCGTGGCAGCATCTTTGATCGTAGTAAGCGAGTGCAGATCGGCTATGAAGAAGAACGACTCGTTGCCTGGGATTTTAGAAAGCTTGATGGCTGGAATGATTGCACCGAGCAGGTTGCCTAAATGCGGTCTGCCGCTGCTTTGGATACCGGTAAGAATTCGTGACATAAGGGTTAGAACTTAGATGTTAGGACTTAGGTGTTAGGACTGTGCACTTGAAGTTATGCGATGAACTGAACTACGGAGTGCCATGGGCGAGGGATTGCAGCGGAAAGCCCACGCGCCTCGCGTGGCTTGTAGCGAAAAGCCCGGTGGCCATCGGCCACGCCCCCAAAATATACCGATGTTAACTTCGTTAGAGTCATGTTTGATCTATTCGCGTTATACGCTGCAAGATTACTGATTTGCTGCTAACTTTGAATCATGAATTTTAATCTTTTATGAAGAGACTGGTGTGGATTTTTTGGATGACTCCGCTGCTTTGCGCTGCCCAACTGGTGGAGCCGATTCAGTTTCAGGATAAGACGTACGACTTTGGCGATGTGCCCGAAATGGAAGGCCCTGTGAAGTATGAGTTTACGTTTACGAATCGTGCCGACAGGCCCGTCAAGATATTGACCGTGCAACCATCGTGTGGATGTACCACACCCGGCTGGACGAAGGAACCGGTAGAGCCCGGCAAGACAGGCGTGATCAAGGCGAGCTTCGACCCCAAAGGAAGACCCGGCTATTTTAATAAGTCGCTGACCATCGCTACGGATTTTGATCCCAACCCGATTGTGCTACAAATCAAAGGCAATGTGGTGGACCGCAAATCGGATAAGGGGCCTTATGACTTAGTGGTGGAGAATGGCAACTTACGCTTTCGCAATAGCTCGTTTAACGTGGGCAAGGTATTTATCAATAAGCCTGCGAGTGTCACCGAGTTTCCCGTGTACAATGCGGGCAACGACACCATTAAGTTGTTGAAGGTGCAGGCGCCCAATCATTTGAAAATAACGATGGCACCATTACCACCACACAGCCGTGGTGTGTTGAAGATTACATTTGATGCCCGACTGAAAAATCAGTTTGGTTTTGTGACGGATGGCTTTGTAATGACTACCAATGACCGGAAGAAGTCCGAGAAGCCTTTTACATTTTATGCAACCGTAGAAGAAAGCTTTGGTGCATTGAGTGCAGAGGAGCAAGCCAAAGCACCGGTGCTGATGGCCGACAACTATCAGGTGGATATGGGGCGCATTCGCAATGGCATTGCGGTGCAGCGCACGGTGAAGATTAAGAACAAAGGAAAAAAAGAATTGCAAGTTCGCTTTGTGCAAAGCAATTGTACCTGCCTGACGGTGAAGGTGGGCAAGAAGGCATTGAAGGCCAACGAGGAAATGGAGTTGGAGCTAACGCTCGACCCGACCGGACGCGAAGGGTTGCAGAACAAAGCTATTACCATTTATTCTACAGACCCAATCAACCCGGTGCAACGCATTTTGGTGAAGGGTTACATTAACACCACCGATTGAGCTGACCGCGCACTCACACTTTTTATTTGAGTGAAGCGACCGCCACTTTCTTTTCCGTGAGCGGGATGAATTTAAGTGCGTTTACTTTCTTATAGATGGCTCCGGACGACTGCGTAATGGTGGCGATGTGCTCCGCCACTTCATGTGCCAGTTGAATCAACCCGCGTTGTCCGTAGATGGCTTGTGTACAAGTAAGCCGCTCGTTGTGGAGTGATAATTCGACAAAGACAACGGCCGAATGCTTGCTGCGCAGCTCTTGCAACATGAGGTTAAGCATGATCACTTTTAGATCTAAGTGTTGCGGTAGGTAGTTAGGTTCTCTGGTGACCGTTTGTAGCAGTTGACCGAAGTGATCAATGACTTTGGTATAGTTGGGCGACACTGCGGCCGGGTCATTTTTAGCGTTGTCGTTTGTTTTTTTATCGACTGTTTTCGGTTGAGCCTTTTGGCAGCCGCTGGCATGTATATGCCGCGTGTGGTTGCGCGCTTCGCCTATTGCTTTGGGCGAAGCCTTTACCCGGATTAGCTCACGCAGCACCTTATTAGCGAGCGCCGCAATGGGGCGGAAGGAAGTATCGCGCGCACGCATTGCTTTGTTGAGCCGCGCTTTGGTGTCTTTCATTTCTTCGAGCGCCACCCTGCTGGCGGATAGCTGCGCACTGAGTGCTTCGGGGTGGAGATAGTGGGCTTCGGGAGCATACGCTTTTCCCAAGTCATTGCACGCACCGATTAGCTCGTAGAAGGCGGCAATATTCTTAGCATGAATGGTTTCCTGTTGGTCGGCCATAGTAAAATGCGGTTTGGAATAAGCAAAAGCCCTAAGCATAATACGTGCCATTAAAAAAGTGCGATTGGAGTTAAATTTCGAGGGGTGAAGGTGCCGACTGTTTGAATATCATAAAATGACTAACGATATTTAACTACTTTTAGCACGGTAGTTATTGGCAAACAGGTTTTTTGTTAAATACCAAGATGAAATATTCATGCCAATATATACCTGATGCCCGCGAAAAGTAAGGAGGGGAAAAGCATGTTTTTATGGGATATTTTAAAGATGAATAGGCTTATTATTTTTCTGTTATTACTATCTCCATTGCTGGTAAGTGGTCAGGATAACCTTGAACAGCATACTCTTTTTGTGCTAGAGTCGAGTTTGCCGAGCGATCTGCTAAATCTGTATACGCTTGAGAAGATTAAAGGCAATTACGCCTTGCGGACGGATATCAATCCCTTCTATCTGAGAGGAGACTTTGATGGTGATAAAGTGCTAGACTATGCGCTGGGAATTGTGGACCGCGCGACAGGCAAAAAAGGAATTCTCATTTATCATTTTGGTGCTAAATCATATTACGTGGTGGGAGCCGGTAAATTAATTAGCAACAGCCGCAATATGGATGACTTATCTCTCATGGATGCATGGACTATTCACACGGTCGAGGAGGTGGAGAAAGGTGTGGGAGAGACTAGCACCATAAAATTGAAGGGAGAAGCTATACTCGGAATAAAAACCGAATCATCGAGTTGGTTAATTTATTGGACAGGGAAGGAATATAGTTTGTATTGGCAGGGCGATTAGAGTTACCTAACATTATTTTTCTAGGCGAAGTCGCGATAGACTTTTGTTTATTCCTTTTTCCCTGCATCATTGCCCATACTTTTACTCGTAAAACATCCCTCCAAATTGGGGCAGCCTGATGTTGCTAAACACAACTTCACTCCAATCAAGAGAAGGTGTCGACTCTTTGCATTAATGCCCGGTAACGCAAGTAAATAAGTAGATCGGATCAATGTTGTTATTTTATTGCGGATGATTCAGCCTTTTCTTAAATTGATAGTAGCATGAGAAAAACATTACTTCCATTATTTCTACTTGTTCTCTTCAGCTTTAAGAGTGCCGATAGGTATGATGCTGATTCCGTGGCTAAATGCAAACCCTATTTTCACTTCGATCAGGTGGTGCATTACAAGTTTGTTTTGCCTGAGGATGAAAGGTTTACTTCGATGGAAGATTACGTGTTGGATTCCATTATAGATAATGAGGAACGAGCGAAAGTTGCTGGCATTCGGAAGTTCTTGTTAGATGATCAGATACTAACCCAACTTACGGACACAACATCCTTTAGGCAGATGGAACAATTTGGGTTTGAGAAGAATAAGGTTCCAAATGAAGTGTATGGGAAATTGAATCAGCTATTTTGCAATAGGCCGCACATTGACGACTTCAACATTAAAATGTGTATTCCTGTCTTTCATGATCTCCTCGTTTTCAAGAAGAACAATAAGACAGTAGGTTACGCCCGCATCTGTTTTGGTTGTGATCAAATTGTGATTGTAGGTTCGAAACAAGATTCCGCGTCTTTTGGAGAATCGAGTGATTTCGATAAGCTAAAAGAACTGCTGGGATATCAGTGGTATGATAGGAGGTAGGTATACCTCTATGATAAACCTTCAAAAACAGCACGAGCTACCAAACTTCCAAGCTGAAAAAACAATACAGACTTAGTCGATAGCAGTCGACTTACAATAGCCCCCTTACTTTTTCTCGTAATGCATCCCTCCAAATTGGGGCACTCTATTTTTGCCTGAAAATACATCCCCCCAATCTGGGGCGGGCTTGCTAAAAGCTGTGAAAGCTCCACCCACTTTGGAATAGCCTTGCGAACGCCTGTAAAGGCTCCCTCCATTTCGGGGCTTGCTTGCTATAATTGTGAAGGCTCCCCCCAAAATGGAATAGCCTTGCGAACGGTGCGCAAGGTCCATCCAAAATGGAATAGCCTTGCGAACGCCTGTGAAGGCTCCCTCCAATCTGGGGCGGGCTTGCGAACAGTGTGAAAGCTCCCTCCAGAATGGAATGGCCTTGCGAACGGTGTGCAGGGTCCACCCAAAATGGAATAGCCTTGCGAACGTCTGCAAAGGCTCCCTCCATTCCGGGGCGGGCTTGCGAACGGTGCGAAAGCTTCCCCCACTCGGGAATAGCCTTGCGAACGCCTGCAAAGGCTCCCTCCAATCTGGGGCGGGCTTGCGAACGGTGCGAAGGCTCCCTCCGCAAGGGAATAGCCTTGCGCAAGCTTGCAAAGGCACCCTCCAATCCGGGGTAGGCTTGCGCACGCTTGCAAAGCCTCCCTCCAAACCGGGGGAGCGTTATGTTACAATGTATAACCTTCCTCCAATTTGGAGGGGCCTAATGATGACGTGGTCTACCGCACTCCAATCTGGGGGAGGCTAATCTTTACTGGAGTAATCTTCCCTTCAAAATGAAATGGCTTGCCAATATCCCGCTTGGGCAAATGCGGGGAGTAATGCGTTGATTAACGTTTGGAAAAAAGGTATTTTGGCAATTCAATAAGTATAAAATATGCGGGTTGTTCTGCTTTTCATTTTCGCGTGTCTTTCTTTCATTCAGTTAAATGCACAAAATGGAATTTTTATTCCTCCGGACTATGCTGCCATAAAAGAAGACGTGCAGAATGCTAAACAGAGAGCGATACGATAAGAAGAAATGAGCACTAGTCACCACACAACGTTGCAGCGCTTCTATTTACTTTTCATTTTGTTGGTAGCGTGTACATCGCACCCCGAAAACAAACAAGAAATAGTTCAATCCAAAAAGGATAATCCTTACCATAGATGGGTTGAATCTAAAACCAAGTTGGACGACTTACTTGGAACGTGGGGGATTTATTCGCAACGGAGCGGTTCACAACAGACGTTGTGTAATCAATGTCCTAGCATTACTTTTTATTCGAATCAGGTGGCAATGATAAGATACCCGTCTTTTTGGAGTGAGCATCTTCAGTGGAAAAGGGAAGGAGCGTTTATCGAACTTAAAAACCTGACGGTTACGAATGGTGGGGCTTATTTTGAAGAGCTCGTTACTTCTTCCCAACCGGCACCGCCTTCAGCGTATAACCCTTCGCCTTCAGCAATTCCAACAATCCCGCATTGCCTTCTAAGTGTGCAACGCCTACGGCAATGAACGCAGTGTTTTCTTTTACCATCTTTTCAATCTTGGGCAGCCATTCCGCGTTGCGCTTAGTATAAAACTCATCCACAAACAGCGGATTGTTTTCTACGGGGTGTAGCGTAAATTCAAAAATCTCTTCCAGCGATTCTTGCGGATAGTTACTCATCAACTTTTGAAACTCCGCCTTCTGCGTTTCGAAGTTATCGATGCTGTGCAGCAAGGCCTTCACCTGATTATACATCGGGTAGGCGTTCAGTGCCTGCGCCTCGCGCTCAATAGGTTCTAAACTAAAGGTGGCCACTTTATTTTTCTTGGCGAGCAACAGCAACTCAATGTCAAAGTACTTCACCTTTTCTTTCAGCGTCAGGCGCGTCATTAAAATGGATAGCGCCAATGGTTTGATCTTGGCATACTTCGCTTCAAATTGTTTTTGGTTGATGCCAAACTCCTTTTCGAAGAAGGCCACTACTTTTTTATAATCCGCAGCGGGAAGTTCCGTTGCCAGTGACTTACCTTTTTCAAAATGAAGGGCAACGTTTAATTCGTGTTGCGCATGGTGATCTACCTGATCTTCAATGGCAAACAAGGTTGAGCCTTTGATTCGCTCACTTACTTCTTTGGGAACGTAAAACTCCTTCTCGCCAATGAACTTGAGCGTACCTAAAATGTACGATGGATTCTTCAACCCGTTGCCGGAAATCTCCCACAACACGGAAGACTGAGCGAAGCTATAAATAGAGGCGATACAGGCGAGCGCAAGCAGGAAACTTTTCTTCATAACGGGGAATTAAAATGAAGCCGTAAAGAAACTACAAATGCCATTAAAAGGAAATGACTTTAGTTAGTTTTCATCCATTGTTTTTATGTATTTTAACGGTGATTTTTAACGGAAACTACCGGGTTGTAAATGAGCGAGGAACTACTTAAGGCTGTCATTCAATTTTTTGCCATTGTAGCCAAGGAACGCATCACCGAAGATGAGCGGGCGATTATCAAAGAGTTTTTGTCGCTGCACCTCAATCAGGATGGCACCCGCTACTACCTCACGCTATTTGACGATTTCTGCAAAACCAACAAGCGTATTGCCGCCAACGGCCCCCTGGCCAATGTAGACGCTGAGACTCAGGAGTTTGTAGACGACTGGGCGCAGATCATGCAGATCTCCAAAAAGGTTAATCAGGCCCTCACCATGCAGCAAAAGGTGGTGCTCGTGATCAAAATCATCGAGCTGGTGTTTGCCGATGACAACCTTTCCGAGCGCCAGAGCAACCTCATCTTCTACATTAGTGAAGCACTGAAAATTCCGGCCAAAGACTTCCGCGCGATGCGCTCGTTTGTGTTGGGCCACGATATTGAAGAACTCGGTTCTAAACAAATCTTGATTATTGATGAAGGCTCGGACGAGAATAAACATCCGGGGCCGCGCATTGTAGCTAAAAACCTGACGGGATTGATTGCCATTCTACGCCTGTCGGATATTGAAACGTACTTCATTAAATACCTGGGCATCACACCGCTTACGCTGAATAGCATTACGCTGAAAAGCCGGAAGATCGATGTGTTCCCCACCGGCAGCACCATTCGCGGAGCAAAGATCGAACCGGTCTACTACAGCGATGTGGTGGGCAAGTTTTTGTTTGAAGAAACCGATACGGAAATCAGCTTTGTGGCCGATCACCTCTTTTATCATTTCAAGAGTGGCCGTGCCGGATTACAGAATGTAAACATTGCCGAGACGGGAGGGAAGTTGATCGGGCTGATGGGCGCCAGCGGTTCGGGAAAGTCCACGCTGCTAAGCGTGCTCAACGGCTCCGAGTTGCCGTCCAGCGGGCGCGTGTTGATCAACGGCATCGACATTCATAAAAATCCGGATAAGCTGGAAGGAATTGTCGGGTTCATTCCGCAAGATGATCTGTTGATGGACGACCTGACGGTTTTCCAAAATTTATATTACAGTGCGCGTCTGTGCTTTGGTCACTATTCCCGTAAGGAGATTGGCGATTTGGTAGAGAAGGTACTGCTCAACCTGGGCTTATCCGAAATCCGAAATTTGAAAGTAGGTTCACCTTTGGAGAAGACCATCAGTGGCGGGCAACGCAAGCGCCTGAACATCGGATTGGAATTGCTGCGCGAGCCTACCGTTTTATTTGTCGATGAGCCCACGTCCGGCTTGTCGTCCCGCGATTCGGAAAACATCATGGACTTGCTCAAAGAACTTTCGCTCCGCGGCAAAATGATCTTTGTGGTCATCCATCAACCGTCTTCCGATATCTTCAAGATGTTTGACACACTCATCATCTTAGATGTGGGCGGCTTCCAGATTTACTATGGTAATCCGGCTGAGTCGGTGAATTATTTTCAGGACATCATCAACGCAGCCAATAAGAACCCGGGCGCTTGTCCGGAATGCGGTAACATTAATCCCGAACAGGTCTTTAATATTATTGAAACACGTGTGGTGAATGAGTACGGACGCTTTACGCACACGCGCAAAGTTTCACCCGGACAGTGGTATCAATATTTTAAGCAGAAGATCAAGATACCGAAGGTGGAAGAAGTGCAAGATCCGCTGCCGGTGACGCAAAAAATTCCGAACTGGTTCAAACAGTTGTGGGTGTTTATCATCCGCGATGTTTTATCCAAGCTCGCCAATCGGCAATACATCACCGTCAATTTGCTGCTCACTCCGGTGCTCGCGCTGTTTATTGGTTACTTCGTAAAATACTACGATGCCGTGGGCGTAGCCAAGCCCGAGTATACGTTCTTCCATAACTACAATATTCCGGTCTATTTCTTTATGAGTATTGTGGTAGCGCTCTTTGTCGGATTGATAATCAGTGCCGAAGAGATTTTCCGCGATCGCAAGATATTAAAGCGCGAAACGTATCTGCATCTCAGCAGAAGCAGCTACTACGTTTCGAAGATTGGTATACTCTTTACACTATCGGCTGTGCAAACCATCTGCTTCATTTTAGTGGGCAACTGGTTGATGGAGATTCCGTTTGGCGAGATGCGATATTGGCTGATTTTGTTTTCGTGCGCGTGCTTTGCCAATATGTTGGGGCTGAATATTTCAGCTGCTTTCGATTCCGCTGTTACCATTTACATTTTGATTCCGATCCTGATTATTCCGCAGTTGCTGTTGAGCGGAGTGGTAATCAGCTTTGATAAATTTAATCCGAAGGTGGGCACACCGAACGGGATACCCGTGATGGGCGAGATGATGGCATCCCGCTGGGCGTTTGAGGCATACATGGTGACGCAGTTCAAAGACAATCCGTACGAGAAGCAATTCTATGCGTTGGATCAGAAGCGCGCCATTGCCGATTACAAGCGCTTGTATTATTTGCCTGCCCTCGAATCGAAGTTGTCGTTTGTACTCAACCACCGCAGCGATTGGCGCAATCAGAAGGACGGCAACGAGACTAAAGCGGCTCTCGATTTGTTGCGGACGGAAATTAAAAATGAGCTTACCTATGTTGGCGAAAACAAACTGCCGGAAGTCGATCGGTTGACCACTGGCAAGTTTGATTCAGCGGTGTTTAGTAGTGTGCAGAAGTTTTTAATCACACTGCGTCAATACTATGGCATTCGCAATGCCAAAGCCACCGAAGAAAAAGAGAAGTTGATGATGGCGTTGACGAAAACGCCCGAGCAAAGGGCCGAGTTTGAACGGATGCGCTTAAAGTATCAGAATGAATCCGTCAATCGATTGGTTGAAAACTCCACCGATCCGGTGCGGATTGTCGAATGGAAGGGTGAATTGGTGCAAAAGATTTATCCGATCTTCTTCGAAGACCATCGCCCGGCCTATCAATTTGATTTCCGAGAGAATTTCTATGTGCCACAGAAGCATTTCATGGGGCGCAAGTTTGATACCTTGTATTTCAACATCTCGATCATCTGGCTGATGACGATCATCTTGTATGTTACCCTTTATTTTGAGGTGTTGAAGAAACTCGTTCACGCGCTGGCGATGCGCAGAAAGTATAAGCAGAAGAAGTAATCCTTTCAAAGCCACGGCTTTCATTCCCATTCCATACGCAAACTCCGTATGATCTATTTATAGCCACGGGCTTTAACCCGTGGGTAATTGGTGGTATTAACATCGTGCCAAGCAAAGCCTATATCATGGCGGTGCAATACCGTGGCACGAAACGCAGTGGTGTTTTAAATGCGCTCAATAGTTGGAAATGCATATTTGACATTCGTGGCAATTGCCCATTCCCCGCGATCCTGTATCTTTGCCAAAATTATTTTTATGAAGACCAATAGACTCCTGATTGCACTTAGTTTTCTAGTAGCTGTAGCTTGTTCAACCAAGCAACAAACAGCCGAAGCTCCAAAAGAAGAATCCAACGACTGGAAAGAAATGGATTCGTTCCACATGATTATGGCGGAGGCATTTCACCCGTACAAAGATTCGGCAAACCTCGCACCGGTAAAACAACTGGCCGAAGAAATGGCTACCGAAGCCGACAAGTGGGCCAGCGCTGCGCTTCCTGAAAAAGTGAACAATGACGAAGTAAAAGAAAGCTTGCAAAAGTTAAAAGCCGATACCCGCGCTTTGGCGGATATGATTAAAAGCGGTGCCGATGATGCAGCCCTTGGTTCGTCCCTCAACGCCCTTCACGATAGCTTCCACGCGATCATGGAAGCATGGCATGGTGGTGGTGAAAAGCACGAACACGAGAAAAAAGACTAAACAAAGTCAGCCGTTAATAAAAAGAGCCGCATTCGACAGAGTGCGGCTCTTTTGTTGGAAGCTATTTTTCTATCGCTGCATCAACCCCAAAATTGTCATTAGGATTGACAATTTTGCCCTCCGGGCCGATGAATCCTGATAATTGAGTCAGGATTATCGGGGTTAACCTGCTACGAGTCTTACACGACTGTAGGAGTCGTAAGACCTGACATTGAAAATGAACGAAGATCTTACTTTAAAGAAACAATGTGAACTAGTTCATTTTCAATCGTCAGCACGAAGTGCAAAAAAGTCTAATGACTTTTTTGGGTCAAAATCTTCGAGGCAGCTTCTACTTGCTGATTAAAATTCTCGAGGGCCTTTGCGGCAATTTCAATTTGCTCTTGTGCTTCCTTCCAACTGCGCTGCTCAATTGCTTCGCGCACACCGGGCAGTGTCTTCACACCATAGCCGGTATAGAAACCGGGTGCGTAAATAGTGTGTTTGTACCAGGCTCTGCGGGGAAGACCTGCATCGACCAATAGTTTGCGCTCGGATTTATACAACAACTCGTTGAGTTGATTGCGGTTCGTGAGAGGATTCGGATTCGCAGCCGCTAACTCCGCATATTTGGCGGTGCTTTTCTCTAATTGAAGTATGGCATTCTGCAGGCTGGAGAAATTCAGATAAGGCACTGATTCCTTGACTACGGGAGGAACATATTTCTCAGTCGGATCTTGCGCCAATACATAGCGCTTTTCGCGGATCATTTGGTTTTCAATCTCCGTGCTTTCGCGGAGGTTGTCGAGCAGGGTAGTCACTTCGGTCACATACGTATTCACGGTTTTATGAAAAGCCGCAAAGTCGAAGGGCAGAACTTCTGCATTCGCGATGCGCAACGTAGCACGTCCTGCTGTTTTCGCCAGCGCCACGCCATATTCGAAAGTCGGATCTTTGAAACGTTTGTAGTGATCGTACGAATCGTACACGGAGTGATATTCGCCACCGCCATTCTCACCACCAAAGCCTAAGTTCAGCGAGGCAATGCCTAAGTGTTGAATGAAAGGAGAGTAGTCCGAGCCCGCACCGAGCGCACCAATGCTCAACGATTTGCGTGCGAGTATGTCTTTCTTCGCTTTCACGCCCGATGCGTTCGAAGCATCCAACGATTTCCTTCGCTCAAATAAACTGATTCCTGTTTGCGGGTCGGTCACATCTTTGCTGATGCCACTCATCAACGGTTCGAGTGTGTGCGATCCTTCGGCAAACAGAAAGCCACGTCCGTTGGAGTCGGAGTTAATATACGCCACGGTCTTATCGACCAGTTCATCCCAATGATCTTCCACCCATTCGGTCGATCCCATCAGCGAAGGCTCTTCGGCATCCCACGCGCAGTAGATGATCGTGCGCTTGGGCTTCCAGCCGCTCTTCACCAACTCGCCCACCGCGCGGGCTTCTTCCATCAGAGCCGCCATGCCACTCACCGGATCGTTGGCGCCATTCACCCACGCATCGTGGTGGTTGCCGCGAATCACCCATTCATCTTGCAACTCCGTGCCGCGCATTTTGGCAATCACGTTATAGGCGGGCTTTGTATCCCAGTTGAAAGCTAATTTCAAATGTACTTTCGAAGGTCCGGGACCGATGTGATACGTGATGGGCAAGGCACCGCGCCATTTCTCGGGCGCTACCGGTCCACCCAATGCTTGTAACAATGGTTGTGCATCACCATACGAGATGGGTATCACCGGAATCTTCAATAGATTTTTCGCCTCACTGCGGTCGATGCGCTTGGCTTCTTTGGTCGATCCGTAATTCGGAGTGAGCGGGTCTCCCGGATAGATGGGCATATCCAATACCGATCCGCGCTGCGCACCGTATTGATTTTTATAAGCTCCTTTCGGGTAGACATCGCCTTGCGCGTAGCCATCACCGGCCGGGTCGGAATAGATGATGCAGCCAATCGCTCCGTGCTCTTGCGCCACCTTCGGCTTGATACCGCGCCACGAGCCACCGTATTTAGCAATCACAATTTTACCTTTTACATCTATGCCCATGCGCTCCAGTTGTTCGTAGTCATCGGGCACACCATAGTTTACATACACCAACTCGGCCGTTACTTCGCCATCGGGCGACCAGCAGTTATAGATGGGCAGTTGTTCTGATTTCTGTCCGGAGGTGGCATCTTCTTTCAATGCCGGTTCTTCCAGTTTAGCTTTGAAGGTAGTAGGAGAGACCATCTCCAATACGCGCACCTTAGGCGAAGGAAAGAGCACATAGTATGTTTCGATCTCCGCTTCGTAGCCCCAGCTGCGAAACAAGCTGACCATAAACTCTGCATTGTCTTTGCCGTACGGTGAGCCCACGTGGTGCGGATGCGCGGAAAGACGTTTGATCCAGTCGTCAATGTTTTTGGCTTTCAGGTAGCTGTCGAATTTAGCTTCCGCCTGGGTGTGCGCTTCGGCAGCAGCCGGAGAAAAACCAATGAGAGATTTGTTTTGTGCCAGCGCACAAACGCTTACCAGCAACAGCAAGCTTGAGAGAATGGATCGCATAGAACGATGATTTAGGTTATTGACGATTTACGAAGTAACAATAAAATCAAAGCCTTGGCTACAAGCTTATATTAAAGGGTTGAAATGAATTGCGAGTGGTTACTCGGCCTTTTTTCCATTAGTATCTATTAACGAAAAACCAGGTATCAACACCAATTTCTGGAATCAGTAAAATCCAATTGACTTAAATTTCTATTCCTTTCTACTATTATAAATTATCGATTTTGTCGCAAATCGTATTAATGTGGTCGAGACCATACAGAAGTTTACCTTCATCTATGGTCATCCATTGAAATAATTGAAGTAGTAGGGTGTAATGCTGACGGGCATAGGTAGTGCTTTTGGTGGGTTGTCCTGATAAAAAAAATATCGGCTCATGATGTGCAATCCTATTTCTCACATTATTGATTTTGGAAAGTTGATTAAATACAAAGGATGCGTTGTACTGCATACCAGGTGTACTTTGTGGTTTAGCAGGAAAAATTGCTAGCAATGACTGACCTGCCAATAGAAATTGATGTGGAGCAAACATATAGCGCCAGAAACCAAAGCCTAACTCGGCTACCAGCTTATTATGTGTGTAATTCGCGTTTAATTTCTGGACGGCTTCATTAATACTATTAGCCGTAAGTCTGCATTTTTGATTATCAAATATTCCACCCGCAGAAGCGGCTTGCCTTAACCAATTGTTGCCATGAGTGGTCTGATAGTGTTGGTCGATTGAATTTCTTAATGCTATTTCAAAGCAGCTGATGACTGTAAATAATTCCTGCGAAAGCTGCAGATTTTTGCGGTACAATGTCATTGCCTGTTTTGAGTTGCTATTACAAGCAGCTAAATAACGCCCCATCCGGGTAGTGGACATGATATTTTCGAACTCGCTATACTTCACTTTTTTGAAACCTCTTTGAATTTTACACGAAATAGTGGTAGATTTGTATCATCTTATTCCCGATAGTCCCTGAAGCAATTCAAACTATCGGGTTTCGTTTTTTATGGGGAGCCTGAATCTCTCAATTTTGACCATATTTCCCTAGTTTTTGGTCCTTAAATATTCTAAAAATTTGCTTCATACCAGATTATGGGGCGCGGTAGTTCCGATAGGGTGTAGTGGTACCGTTGCTTAAGTGTTCTCAAACGCCATCGTATTCACACCCGGTGGATGATTCAGTTTGGCCTAGGTAAACTTGCGATTGGCCGGAGTGAACATGTTCCCCAATAATTCAAAAGCGAAGTCACATAACGCGATCGTGTAAACCCTTAACCCGAAAGTGTATTCCTTCAACGCGAAAGTGTAACCCCCCGGGGCTTCAGTGTTCTAATTCAACGCTTAAGTGTAGTCTTACTGGTCCAAGAGTGCTCTTCCTCAAGACGATAGTGTATTCCTTCAACGCGAAAGTGTAATCGTACCGGTCCAAGAGTGCACTTCCTCAAGACAAGAGCGTATTCCTTCAATGCGAAAGTGTAACCCCCCGGGGCTTCAGTGCTCTCACCTAATACGGGAGTGTAATCCAATAATGGCAAAGTGTAAATCTCTACGATGTCAGCGACATGATCTAGTTCGAAAGTACCATTTCCCAGTAGGGATAATTTCGCTACCGGACATTCCGGTTAGGGTAACTGGTTACTCGGCCTTTCTTTTCAGTTCTGATCTGAAAACAATATCCCACAGAATAGAAGTAACACCGTATCCTTTATCGGCATCGGTATAATGATGCAGCATGTGGTGCTGCTTCAACTTCTTCAAAATAGGGTTGTTGAAGTTGCCGTGGTGGAATGCATAGTGGAACATGTCGTAGCACAAATATCCCGTAAGGAAAGCCGCGAAGAAGCTGTTCAGATAAAGCGCAGGAACGGTAGCGTAAAACAACAAGTAAAACAGCGTGGCTAACGGAATGCTGGCGGATGGCGGCATCACCAGTCGCATGGCATCGTTCGGGTAATCATGATGAACGCCATGGAAAATGAAGTGAATTCGTTGGCCCCATTTGGAGGATGGCATGAAGTGGAAAACAAAACGGTGAAGCACGTATTCAGTCAGCGTCCAGAATAACAAGCCACCTATGATGCTCAATGTAATTCCTAATGCGGTAATGCCGGGCGTTTGTAAACCTGTCCATCCGAAATAGAGGATAGTAGGAATGAACACTATCAAGGGAACTGTATAATGTACTTTCGAGAGGCTTTCTAAAAAGCCACTTTTAAACATTCGGGTAGATTCGGTTGAGTTGGAAACAAAGTTCTTCATACGCCTCGTTATATCGGTTGGTCAATAATGAGCAAAGATAGGCAATAAAGAAATAGCGCGAAATAGTCGGGCTTACGCCAACACGCTCTTCTTCTTGTCCAAATAATCCCACACCAAACTGCTGGCTCCCAGGATCGGGGCAGCCTGATTTTGCATGGCCGATGGCAATACCTTTATCTTTCCTCTAAACAATGGCATCAGGTTGGCTTCCATGTGGCGAATGGTCGGTTTGAAAATCAAATCGCCAGCTTGCGCTAAGCCACCGAATAAGAAGATGGCTTCCGGGTCGGTATGAACCACCGTTTCGGCCAGTTTCATTCCTAAAATACGTCCGGTATATTCAAAGGCTTCCTGCGCTACGATATCTCCGCGCAAAGCGGCTTCGGTAATCATTTTAGTATTGAGGTGATCGAAGCTAATGCCGCGCAATTCGCTGGGCTCTAAGTGATCCGCTAGCAGTTTGTAAACGGTTCTTTTGATTCCGGTAGCCGACACATATGTTTCTAAACAACCACGTTTGCCGCAATTGCAATAGCGTCCTGCGGGATTCACGGAAGTGTGTCCCACTTCTCCGGCTATTCCATGGTGACCATTCAACAAAACACCTCCACACACAAAGCCACTGCCCAAGCCAGTGCCGAGTGTGATCACCACAAAGTCTTTCATGTTCTTGGCATTGCCATAGATCATTTCACCTACCGCAGCCGCGTTGGCATCGTTGGTGAGAATGCATGGCACTCCGAATTCACTGGTAAACATATTCGCCAATGGCAATACGCCTTTCCATTTCAGATTGGTCGCACGCTCGATGTTGCCGGTGTAATAATTTCCGTTTGCAGCGCCAATGCCGATCCCTACAATTTCTGAATTGGCTGGTAATTGTTTGATTCCTTCTCGCAATACAGACGCCATCGCATCAAAGTAATCCTGAAACTCTTCAAACTGGGTAGTGGGAATGTTTCCCTGAAGATGTACATGACCACTGCGGTCTACAATGCCATACTTGGTGTTGGTGCCGCCAATATCAATGCCGATGGTTAGTTCTGTCATGCGATGTGAATTAGATCGAAAGTATTTTAGCGATGCGTAGCGACTCGTTGTCGATTTCGTGATGGTGCGTCATGATCATATCAAAGCTGTTGTAGACGATGGATCCGTTTTGAATCCCCACCATCACATCGTTCTTGCCATTCAGTAATCCTTCCACGGCTGCTACACCCATTTTGCTCGCGAGCACGCGGTCGAAGTAAGTAGGAGTGCCCCCGCGTTGTAAGTGGCCGAGAATCGTTACTTTAATATCGAAGTAGTTGTTGCGCTCGGAGAACTTCTTGGCCAGCTCAATCGCTCCACCAATTTTGCTTCCTTCAGCTACTACTATTAAACTTGATTTCTTGTTGGTTTTTCCACCTTCGTCCAACTTCGCGAAAAGCTCTTCCATGGAAAGAGATTCTTCGGGGATGATCGTGGCTACCGCTCCTCCGGCTATACCGCAATTGATGGCAATGTAGCCGCTATTGCGACCCATCACTTCAATAAAAAAGAGACGGTTGTGAGAAATAGCTGTATCGCGAATTTTGTCAATCGCTTCTACGGCTGTGTTGGTAGCTGTATCAAAGCCGATGGTGTAATCGGTTCCCGCCAAATCATTATCGATTGTGCCGGGAATACAAACTGAAGGAACTTTGTATTCTTCGTAGAATTTATGAAGACCGGTAAAGGTACCATCGCCACCAATCGCTACAAGCGAATCAATACCATTCTTTTGCAAGTTGCGAAAAGCTTTTTCACGGCCTTCCGGTGTGCGAAACTCTAAGCTGCGGGCAGTCTTTAAAATCGTGCCACCGCGTTGGATGATGTTACCCACTGAGCGGGCCCCCAATTTCACGATATCACCACTGATCATGCCTTCGTAGCCCTGCATGATTCCGTATACTTCTTTCTTGTAATAGATGGACGCGCGAACAACGGCTCGAATGGCAGCATTCATGCCGGGGGCATCACCACCCGATGTGAATACTCCAATCTTAGAAATTTTATTTTCCATTTTTGACTTAAGGTGGTCAAAAATAGCAGATGAAGTCCAGTTTACAAGGAGGTTATTCTTTTGTGACCATTTATTTCGACCTCAAACGTTTGAAATAATTGATCAATCCGTTGGTTGAGGAGTCGTGTGACGAGATTTCACCCGTTGAGCTCAATTCAGGCAGAATTTTCTTCGCCAGCACTTTGCCCAACTCAACACCCCACTGATCGAAACTGAAGATATTCCAGATCACACCTTGCACGAAGATTTTGTGTTCATACAAAGCGATGAGGGTTCCCAGTGTTTCCGGATCCAGTTTCTTAAACAAAATAGAGTTGGTAGGTTTGTTGCCTGCAAAGACGCGATACGGTTTGTGGAACTCGATATCTGAATCACTGAATCCTGCTGCCTTCAATTCGGCTTCCACTTCTTCTTCCGTTTTGCCCATCATCAACGCTTCGGTTTGCGCGAAGTAGTTGGACAATAGTTTTTCGTGATGATCACTCAATGGATTTTGGCTGATGGCCGGAGCGATGAAATCACACGGAATGATTTTCGTACCCTGATGAATCAATTGATAGAATGCATGTTGTCCGTTGGTGCCGGGCTCGCCCCAGATAACCGGGCCGGTATTATAATTGACTAAATGCCCGGAGCGATCTACCGACTTGCCATTGCTCTCCATATTACCTTGTTGGAAGTAAGCGGCAAAGCGATGCAGGTATTGATCGTAGGGGAGGATGGCTTCCGAAGAAGCATCGAAGAAGTTGACATACCAAATGCCGATGAGTGCCAACAGCACTGGAACGTTCTTTTCGAATGGTGTATTTTTAAAGTGCTGATCGGCACGATGCGCGCCTGTCAACAACCCTTCGAAGTTTTCAAAGCCAATCGTGCAGGCAATAGATAATCCGATGGAAGACCATAATGAATAGCGTCCGCCCACCCAATCCCAAAACACAAACATGTTTTCGGGAGCAATGCCGAAGGCAGTGACAGCTTTTGTATTGGTGGATACTGCTACGAAATGCTTTGCCACATCGCCCTTGTTCCCGGACTTTTCTAAAAACCATTTCTTAGCCGATTCGGCATTGGTCATGGTTTCTTGGGTGGTGAATGTTTTGGAAGCGATGATAAATAATGTCGTTTCCGGATTGAGGTGTTTGGTTACTTCCGCAATGTGTGTTCCATCTACATTTGAAACAAAGTGCGGACGAATGGCTTTGTGGTAAGGCTTTAAGGCTTCGCAAACCATGAGTGGGCCTAAGTCCGAACCACCGATACCGATATTAACTATATCAGTAATTGCCTTGCCGGAATATCCTTTCCAGCTTCCGCTGAGCAACTTGCCGGAGAAGTCTTTCATCTGCGAAAGAACTTTGTTGACTTCCGGCATAACGTCTGTGCCATCTACGAACACGGGTGTATTCGAGCGATTTCGCAATGCGGTGTGAAGCACCGCGCGGTTTTCGGTTTGATTGATTTTGCTACCGTGAAACATGCCGTTGATAGACTCTTCCAGTTGAGTCTCTTTTGCGAGATCAAGCAGAAGGGCGATGGTTTCTTCGGTAAGAATGTTTTTAGAATAGTCGACTAAGATATCATCCAACTTTACCTGAAACTTTTCGAAGCGCTGATCATCTTCGGCAAACAGTTCACGCATGTGTGTTGCTTGCATGGTTAGGAAATGGGCCGTAAGCTTTTGCCAGGCCAGTGTTTCAGAAGGGTCGATAGATGGTAACATAGTTTAAAAAAGTAAGGCTGCAAAATTACAGAAGAAAACGGATCAGAAAACCCGTAGTTTTTTGCAATCGTGTGTGAGAGACTTATCCGCCCACTACCTTCTTCAGATTTTCGATGAGGCCTTCCCACAGCTCTTGCAGTTCTTCCATGTCATCGAAATCGGAATAGTCAGAAACTTTCAGAAAGGTAGTTTGGGTGAGTTCGTTTACTTCGAGGCGCAATTCAAAATAGGAGGGATCTTTCTCGTCTTCTTTGGTTTCAGGAAGGTATTGAAACTTGGCGAAGTGATTGGTGCGATGGGAAGCAAGGATTGCTTTGTGTTCTTCGTGATCCCAAACAAATGTAAAAACCTTTTCAGGGCTGATCCTTACATCGTCTGCAAACCATTCATTGAGGCCGCTGGCTGAGTCAATATACGGGTACAGCATTTTAATCGATGCATGGATTTCAAAGTCGGTTGTGAAAAGTGTTTTTTTGGTTGTCTCTGCCATGCGTTCCTGATTTGATTTTTAAGTTATATCAATTTTTGATTATCAACAAATAGGATGTACTCGATTGAACAAATAAGGTTGTGAATCGAAATAAATTCGGCATCGTTTTAGAAATTGATCGGTTAAATGTGAAAAGTTTATAAATTTGCGCTCCCTAAAAAAATGGCGCGGTAGCTCAGGTGGTTAGAGCGTTGGATTCATAACCCAAAGGTCGGGGGTTCAACTCCCCCCCGCGCTACGAAAGGCAGTCTCAGCTGCCTTTTTTTATTCCTACAACTTCAGTCTTTTCTTCAATCAGATAACATTGGCCTTATTTTTGAAGTAATTTGCGCCTTGCCGCATGAAGAAAATCGATAAACTGATCATTGGGTCTTTTTTGGGACCTTTCATCCTCACCTTATTAGTAGTGGTGTTTATATTATTAATGAAGCAGATGCTTCTTTATTTTGACGACATCATCGGCAAAGGCTTAACCTGGGGCGAATTAGGTTCGCTCATGTTTTACTTTTCGCTTACGCTGATGCCCGCGGCACTGCCGTTGGCGGTATTGATGTCTTCCTTAATCACTTTTGGAAATCTAGGCGAGCACTTTGAGCTAACCGCTATCAAAAGTTTAGGTATTTCACTCACCCGCAGCCTCTTACCATTATTTATTACAGTCTTAATTATAACAGGACTTGCCTTTCTGGCGAACAACTACATGGTGCCCAAGGCGGCCTTGGAAGCGTACAGTCTACTCTACGACATCAAGCAGAAGAAGCCGGCACTCGATATTCGGGCTGGATCGTTTTATAATGGCATCCCGGATATCAGTATCAAAGTCAACAAAAAATTCAATGATGGCATTACCTTAAAGGAAGTGATCATCTACGATCACCGCGGCCGGGTGGGCAACAAGCAAGTGATTGTGGCTGATTCCGGAAAGATGTACACTATCTTGAATGATCAATACTTAAAGCTTGAGCTATTCGATGGCTACGATTATACCGAAGGCAATGGCAGCGGTCAGGATGAAGGGGGCAGAGCCGTCAGCGAAGAGACGTACCGCAAAACGAAGTTTTCCAAGATGCAGGTAGTGCTCGATCTCTCGTCATTTGGAATGAGCCGCACCGATACCAAATGGTTTAAAGGAAACCGCATCATGCGCAATCTTTCCGAGCTAGAGAAAGACATGGATTCTGTGCGGGGCGAGATCAATAATCAGGTCATTAGTCTGTACGATGGCACCCAACAGCTCCTCTTCACATACCATTATAAGCATGATTCGATTCCGCTTCCGCCAGACCTCTCCGTCCACAAAAAGAAGCGCGACTCGCTTTCAACGATTAAGGCCCGTGCATCTGAAATGGCTAAAACCAATAACAGTTACAGCACTTATAGTAATCCAGCGCCTTTGATCTTTCATCTGATCAAACGCCCTGATTCGATTACCGCCAGAGATAAAAGGCGGTCGGATAGCGTTTTTGCCATTAAGCTTACCCGCCCCGAGGTGGCAAATGCCTTGAATAAGGCACGAGTGGTGAAAAGCCAATTGCAGAACCTCAACATCAATACCAACTTGCAGCGCAGCGAATACATTGTTTTTTGGGTGCAATGGCATAAGATTCTAGCCAATTCCATCGCCTGCCTAGCGATGTTTTTGATCGGAGCACCCCTCGGATCCATTATCAAAAAGGGCGGTTTAGGCGTTCCGGTGTTGGTATCTATCCTTTTCTTTATTCTCTATTATGTGCTTGACTTGATGGGAGTTAAGTGGGCGCGCCAAGAGTTGATTTCGGTGTTTGTGGGGGTGTGGATGGCCAACGCCATTTTGTTTGCGATTGGATTATTCTTCTTGCGACAGGCGAGGGTCGATGCCCGCTTATTCGATGCCGACTTCTACAATGTGGTGGTTGACAAGCTATCTACCCGACTGAAGGAAATCTTTAAAGGTTCTAAAGTTTCCTGATATTTGGATTTTTAGCCCCGTTCACATACTTTTGCGCGATAAAAATAACGATAAAAGAAAAACAAGCGATGCAACTTACTTCGGAAAAGAAACAAGAACTGTTCAGCAAGCACGGTTTTGCCAAAAAGAAAACAGATACAGGCTCTCCAGAGTCTCAAATTGCGATGTTCACCACACGCATCAATGACTTAACCCAGCATTTAAAGCTTCATAAGAAAGACTTTTCGACCCAGCAAGGGCTGGTAAAGTTGGTTGGTCAGCGCAAAAGACTATTGAACTACCTCCAGCGCACCAACATTACTCGTTACCGCTCCATCTTGGCGGAACTAGAACTTAGAAAATAATTTAAAAAAATAGAACGAATAGGGAACCGAATCAAGGTTCCCTTTTCGCTTTTATAAACATAGGAATTGCCTTCGGGCGACTTCCTTCTAAAACAACATCTTATGAGTTCAACAATTATCAATAAATCATGTAAACTTCCCGATGGCCGGGAAATTTCAATCGAAACTGGAAAGCTGGCTCGCCAGGCAGATGGTGCCGTAGTTTTACGCATGGGCAACACCATGTTGTTAGCAACTGTGGTGGCCAATGTATCTCACAAAGAAGGAACCGACTTCTTACCCTTGTCCGTTGATTACCAAGAAAAATTTGCTTCTACCGGAAAGATTCCGGGAGGTTTTTTAAAGCGTGAAGGTAAGCTTTCGGACTATGAAGTGTTAATTAGCCGCTTAGTAGACCGCGCTATAAGACCTTTATTTCCAGATGATTATCATGCAGAAACACAGGTGATCATTCAGTTGATCTCCGGAGACATGAATGCACTGCCTGATTCATTGGCTGCATTCGCAGCTTCTGCAGCTTTGTCCGTTTCTGATATCCCTTTCAACGGGCCCATTTCAGAAGTTCGCGTGGCACGTGTAGCTGGTCAATACATCATCAACCCGACCAACGATCAGAAAGAAAAGGCAGACCTCGATTTCATCGTAGCCGCATCCATCGACAATATTTTGATGGTAGAAGGCGAGTGCAAAGAAATCAGCGAAGCCGACATGCTCGAAGCGTTGAAACTGGCGCACGAAGCCATCAAAGTTCAGTGCCAATTGCAAATTGAATTAACACAAGCTACCGGCAAAACCGAAAAGCGCAAATACGAGCACGAAGTGAAAGACGAAGCCTTCAAGGCAGAACTTCATAGCTTATTGTATGATAAGGTTTATGCAGTGGCTCGTCAGCAACTGACAAACAAGCACAAGAGATCTGAATTATTCGGACAGATTGTAGACGAATACATGGCTTCCTTGCCTGAAGATACTACGGTCAACAAAGACTTGGTGAAGAAGTATTGGAAGGACATTCAAAAGAAAGCTTGCCGCGATTTAGTGTTGAATGAAAAGATTCGTTTGGATGGACGTAAGACCAACGAAATCAGACCGATCTGGTCAGAGATCGATTACTTGCCCATGGCACACGGTTCTGCCGTCTTCACACGCGGTGAAACACAATCGTTGAGCAGCGTTACATTAGGAACCAAGCTGGATGAGCAGATGATTGACGGAGCGATGTTCTCCGGCAGCAACAAGTTTATCCTTCATTACAACTTCCCTTCCTTCTCAACAGGAGAGGTGAAGCCTAACCGCGGTCCCGGCCGCAGAGAAGTTGGACACGGTAACTTAGCGATGCGTGCGTTGAAGCAAGTACTCCCTAACTTAACAGAAAGCCCTTACACGATCCGTTTGGTATCCGATATTTTAGAATCCAATGGATCATCATCGATGGCTACCGTTTGTGCCGGTTCATTGGCATTGATGGATGCTGGGGTGCAAATCTCTGGCCCGGTATCAGGTATTGCCATGGGTATGATCTCAGATAGCTCTACCGGCAAATATGCGATCCTTTCCGACATCTTGGGTGATGAAGATCACTTGGGTGATATGGACTTTAAAGTAACCGGAACGGAGAAAGGAATCACCGCTTGTCAGATGGACTTAAAAGTAGATGGTTTGACATATGATGTTTTGAAAGAAGCATTGGATCAAGCCAAAGAAGGTCGTGCGCACATCTTGAACGAGATGAAGAAAACGATCTCTTCTGCGAAACCTGACCTCAAGCCACATGCTCCAAGAGCGGTGACCATCGTCATCGAGAAAGAGTTGATCGGTGCGGTAATCGGCCCAGGCGGAAAAGTTGTACAAGACATCCAGAAAACGACCGGAGCTACCATCGTAATTGAAGAAGTAGCAAATAAGGGTATCGTGAATATCTTCGCTAATAATCAGGAAGTTATGGATGCTGCTGTGAGACGCGTAAAAGCGATTGTAGCTGTTCCGGAAGTAGGAGAGACCTATAGCGGAATTGTGAAGTCGATCATGCCTTTCGGAGCGTTTGTTGAGTTCATGCCGGGCAAAGACGGCTTATTGCATATCTCTGAAATTAAGTGGGAACGCCTCGAAACCATGGACGGAGTGATGCAGGTGGGCGAAGAAGTAAAAGTGAAATTAGTAGAAGTAGATAAAAAAACGGGTAAATTCAGACTCTCAAGAAAAGTGTTGTTGCCGAAGCCTGCTTCGAAAACAGAAACACCTTCTGCGTAGTTAGTTGGTAAAACCGTTTTTTGGAACTAATTTTTGATTTTTACGTGTTTGAAAAAGGTCTAAAGGAAAGACAAACAGTATGAGACAGTTAAAGATAAGTAAACAGATCACGAACCGCGAAAGCCAATCGCTGGATAAGTATTTGCAGGAGATTGGTAAGGTAGATCTATTGACACCGGATGAGGAGGTAGAGTTGGCGAAGCGTATCAAAGAAGGTGATCAAATTGCTTTAGAAAAATTGACGAAAGCGAACCTTCGCTTTGTGGTTTCGGTAGCGAAGCAATATCAAAACCAGGGCTTGTCGTTAGGTGATTTGATCAATGAAGGTAATTTAGGTTTGATCAAGGCTGCACAGCGTTTCGATGAAACCAGAGGTTTTAAATTCATTTCCTATGCCGTATGGTGGATTCGTCAATCGATCTTACAAGCGTTGGCCGAACAATCCCGCATTGTGCGTTTGCCATTGAACCGCGTTGGTTCATTGAATAAGATATCGAAAACCTTCTCCGAATTAGAGCAGAAGTTTGAGCGCGAGCCATCACCGGAAGAATTGGCCGAAGTATTGGAAGTGACCACTGCGGAAGTAGTGGATACCATGAAAATCTCCGGTCGCCATGTTTCCATGGATGCACCATTCGTACAGGGAGAAGAAAACAGCTTGCTGGATGTATTGGAAAACGACAGCGAAGAAACTCCGGATTCCGGGTTGATGACTGATTCATTAAGACGTGAAGTACAGCGTGCATTGTCGACCTTAACTCAAAGAGAATCAGATGTAATCACCCTGTATTTTGGATTGAATGGTGAGCATGCGATGACCCTGGAAGAGATAGGCGAAAAGTTCAGCTTAACCCGCGAGCGTGTTCGTCAGATCAAAGAAAAGGCGATCCGCAGATTGCGTCACACGTCCAGAAGCAAAGCTTTAAAGCCTTATTTGGGATAAATCATTTGTAGTAATTACTAACTTTAAAGGTCTCATCTGCGAGACCTTTTTTGTTGAAATTTTTGTTGAAGTGATATGAGTAATGAAAAAGTAAAAGTACTGATTATCGGATCCGGCCCGGCCGGATATACAGCCGCCATTTATGCTGCCCGTGCCGGTTTGAAACCTGTATTGTACACCGGTGGCCAGCCGGGAGGCCAACTAACCACCACTAATGATGTGGAGAACTTTCCGGGCTATCCGGAAGGCGTAAACGGTTCGCAGATGATGATGGATTTGCAGAAACAAGCCGAACGCTTTGGCACCAAGATCAACTATGGTTTGGCTACTGCGGTTGATTTCTCGGTTTATCCCTTCAAAATTACGGTCGATGAAACCACCACGCTCGAAGCTGAATCTGTGATTGTAGCAACAGGCGCAACTGCTAAATATTTGGGAATTCCCTCGGAAGAAACATACGCAAATCGCGGAGTATCGGCTTGTGCCGTTTGTGATGGGTTCTTCTATCGTGGTAAAGAAGTAGCGGTAGTAGGAGCCGGAGACTCAGCTGCCGAAGAGGCTACTTACTTGGCCAACCTGTGCCCCAAAGTGCATTTGATTGTTCGCAGAGAAGAAATGCGCGCCTCGAAAATCATGCAGCAGCGAGTGCAAAATACACCCAATATTGAGATTCACTGGAACACAGAAACGGAAGAAATTCTCGGAGATGCATCGGGAGTGACCGGTGCTCGTCTGGTCAATAACAAAACAGGTGCAAAGACTGAAATCGCGGTAAGCGGATTCTTCCTAGCCATCGGCCACAAGCCGAATACCGACATCTTCAAGGGTATTTTGGATATGGACGAATCGGGCTATGTAAAAGTGATTCCGGGTTCTACCAAAACCAATGTGGAAGGTGTTTTTGCGGTAGGTGATGTGGCCGACAAAGTGTATCGTCAGGCGATAACCGCAGCAGGCACCGGATGTATGGGCGCATTGGATGCCGAGAAGTTTCTCGCAGCGAAAGAGGCGGAACTAGTGCATCATTAATCGTTAGCATGAAATTAGATATCCTTGTTTTAGCAGCTCATCCGGATGATGCCGAGCTTGGTTGTGGAGGTACCATCGCCAAGCATGTAAAAATGGGCCACAAAGTAGGTGTGGTAGATTTTACGCAAGGCGAATTGGGCACCCGCGGCACCATTGAAACCAGAAAGGTGGAGGCGGCCAAAGCAGCGGAAATTCTCGGGCTTTCCATTCGCGAAAACCTTCAGATGAAAGACGGATTCTTTGTGAATGATCAGGCTCATCAACTGAAAGTAATCGAGGTGATCAGGAAGTACAGACCGGAAATTGTTATCTGCAATGCCATTCACGATCGCCACCCGGATCATGGAAAAGCTTCCCAATTAGCTGTAGATGCCTGTTTTCTTTCGGGATTGAATAAAGTAGAAACCTCGCTGGACGGCAAGAAGCAAGAAGCGTGGCGCCCTAAGAAACTCTATCATTACATTCAAAGTCAGTTGATTATGCCCGATTTAGTGGTTGACATCACCGGACATTGGCAAACCAAAATAGATTCCGTTTTGGCCTATCAAACCCAGTTTTACAATCCAAACCTGAATGAGCCTGAGACTTATATTTCGAAACCTACGTTCCTCACATTTTTAGAGGCAAGATCGAAAGAGTTAGGTCAAAGCATTAATGCTGAACATGGCGAAGGATTTACAGTAGATGCCGCCATTGGTGTCGATCACCTTTTTCAATTGAAGAATTAAGGCGCCAACCGGTGTTTAATCCATTCACCTTCTGATTGGTAGTATACGATCCGATCGTGCAATCGGCTGGGACGTCCTTGCCAGAATTCTATTTCGTGAGGCTCCACCGCATATCCTCCCCATTGCTTGGGTTTCGGAATCTGATTCGATCCTTCAAACTTCTTTTCCAACACAGCTACTCGCTCTTCTAAAATGAAGCGGTCTTTGATGATGCTGCTTTGTGGCGATGCCCAGGCTCCGATCTGACTCCCTTTGGGGCGGCTCACAAAATAGGCAGTAGATTGTGCTTCATCCACCCGTTTAGCCACGCCTTCAATGCGCACTTGTCTTTCTAATTCAGGCCAGAAGAAGGTGAGGGCGCAGGCCGGATTCTCCAGCATCTCCTTGCCTTTTTGACTTTGGTAATTCGTGTAAAACACAAATTGATTTGCCTCAACACCCTTCAGCAATACAATACGGGCAGATGGACGACCGTCTTCGGTAACGGTTGAAAGCGTCATGGCAGTTGGTTCCAGTGCTTTGGCATCGATTGCTTCCTGCAGCCATTTTTCAAATTGAGCAACCGGATTGGGCAAAACAGAGGTAATGTCCAGTGATGCTTTGGTGTAGTCGACTCGAATTTCCTGCAGGCCTTTCATATAGTATTTGAAAATTTAATAAAACATCTCTTTGGTTATATAACCCGACTGTACTTTCTTGGCAAGTAATTAGAAAACTACGTAGGCCGTCTAAAAGTTTAGAGAGCATAAACATGGAGTTTTTTCAGTATAAGAACAAATTGAATCCACAAAAAGGAAGGCTGCTGGCATCAGAACCTTATCTGCCAGATCCTAACTTTGAGCGGACCATCATCTTGTTAACTGAACATAACGAAGAAGGATCCGTTGGCTTCATTTTAAATAAGCCTTCCGAAACCATGTTGTCGGAAGTATTGGAAGAAATGACAGGTATTGAGGCACGTGTAAATATTGGCGGACCGGTGCAGCAAGATACACTTCACTTCATTCATCGCATGGACTTTATTGACGATGCTATTCAGATAGGTGAGGGGTTGTATTGGGGCGGAAACTTTGAGCAATTGGTGAGCCTCGCTGAGTTGAATAAAATAGATCCGGTTGATATTAAATTTTTTCTGGGATACAGCGGTTGGTCGGCCGGACAATTAGAAGAAGAACTGGTTGCCAACTCGTGGATTGTGAGTGATAAGGTGACGGATGAATTGATTTTTGAAACACCACCGGATGCGATGTGGAAAAAAACACTGCAATACCTGGGAGGGCGTTTTTCGGTTTATTCGAATTACCCTCTCGATCCAAGTATGAATTGACGGTTTTTTTTTAACTTTGGTTTCTTTGTAAGACGATAACTCATGATAGTAAACGAAAACGGACTGCTTGTGGAGAAAGATGGATTAGAACAGATGGCTAGCGAGGGAGAGGCACTTCATGGTGTAGGCTCGTCTTCTACCAATGCCGAAGCGCATTTGGAAATGGAAGAATCGCCCATTGATTTTACGAATTTTCAAAAGGCAGATTATGTCGAGCTGGCTAAAGAATTGGCCAAGAGCGATAACTACAAGCGCACTGATACGCTGGTGAAAGAGATGAAGCCACTCTACGATGCGATTCGCAATGGCGAACGCAAAGCAGCACTGGATCGCTTCCAGGCGGATGGTGGTATTGCAGAAGACTTTGAATTCAGAGCAGATGAGTTAGACCATCAATTTGACGCTACACTCAAATTGATTCGTGATAAGCGCCAAGCGCACTTCAAACACCTCGAGGATCAGAAGAACGCCAGCCTGCACAAGAAGGCGGAGATTTTAGAAAAGCTTCGTACGCTGGTAGATGGAGAAGATTCTCCTCAGGCGTTTCATCAGTTTAAAGAGTTACAAAAAGAGTGGAAGAACAGTGGTCCCGTGCCTATGGCGCACATCAAACCCATGTGGGCCAATTACAATGCATTGGTAGACCGCTTCTATGATCACCGCAATATCTATTTTGAATTAAAGGAACTCGACAGACGTAAAAATCTGGATGCTAAAAAGGAATTGTGCAACCGTGCCGAGAAGTTGATTGAAGTAACTTCTATTCAGGAAGCCGTTCGTGAGTTGAATGAATTGCATAATGAATTCAAGCACATCGGACCTGTGCCGACCGAAGAGCAAGAGCCGTTGTGGCAGCGATTCAAAGCCGCATCTGATGCAGTCTATGTAAAACGTGATGCGTTCGTAGCCGATTTACAACAAGAGCTGACTAAAAACCTGGCATTGAAGGAGGCTATCGGGGAAGAAGTAAACGCATTTGGCTCGTACACGTCAGATCGCATCAAAGAATGGAATGAAAAGACCAAAGCCATTCTGGAATTGCAAAAGATATGGGATGCCATTGGGGCGGTGCCACGTGCGAAGCAAAAAGATATCAACAAGAAGTTTTGGGGCAGCTTTAAGTTGTTCTTCCATAATAAGAGTGCCTTCTTCAAAAAGCTGGACGAAGAGCGCTCAAAGAATTTAAAGCTGAAAGAAGAGATTGTCGCCAAGGCGGTGGCTTTGAAAGAAAGCACGGATTGGGATAAGACATCCAACGAACTGAAGATTTTGCAAACACAATGGAAGGAAGTAGGACCTGTTCCTGAAAAGTGGCGCGATAAAATTTATGTTCAATTCAAGGAAGCATGTGATTTCTTCTTTGAGCAGCGCAGAGGCCTGCAAAAACAAGCCGATCAAGAGCAAGAAGTGAACCTGACCAAAAAGGAAACAATCATTCGCCAGTTGGAGGAACTTACTGCTAACAAAGCGGTTACGATAGCCGATGTTCAAAACCTTCGTTCACAGTTTAATGGACTTGGTTTTGTTCCGAAGCAGTCTATGGCTTCCATTAAAAGTAGATTTACCGAAACGGTCAATAAAGCGATTGCTTCGATTGATAATTTAAGCGATCATGATAAGTCACAGGCTGCCCTGGAGATTGAAATAAGCACATTGCGCGATGATCCACAATCCGACAGAAAGTTGTTTCAGCGTGAGCAGACCATCCGCAAGCAAATTGCAAAGGCAGAAAACGATATTGGAGTGCTCGAAAACAACCTTACATTCTTTGAGCGCTCAAAGAATGCCTCTCAAATGAAGGAAGAATATGGAAATAAGATAAAAGAGGCCACAGCACATCTAAAAGAACTAAAAAAGCAGCTAAAGATGTTGCAACAACCGGCTGAAACGCTTGCAAAAACAAATTCTTAACGTATTTTTGCGCCTCATTTAAGCCTCCTTAGCTCAGCTGGTAGAGCAACTGACTTGTAATCAGTAGGTCGTTGGTTCGATTCCGACAGGGGGCTCTTCAAAAAAAGGCAGTTACGCAAGTAGCTGCCTTTTTTGTTTCTATTCGAGACTGCCTCAAATCCATTTTTGATCTTGATACCATTTCAGGGTTTCTCCCAATCCCGTCTTGAGATTGAATTGGGGAGTGATGTTCAATTCCTTCCAGATTTCTTCACCCTCGCAAAGCCAATTCGCACTGCTGATTTCCTTTACTTTTTCCTCATTTAAGAAAGGCTGAGTGCCTGCCAGCGCATAGATGCGATCTATTGCTATTACAACCATTCTAAAAAGAAACAGCGGCACGGTGATTCGCCAAGTTCTTCGATGCAAAAAATGTTTGACCATCTCGGCTAACCGATTCTTATCATACGAATGACCATCGGAAACAATAAACGCTCGCTGTAAATGATTTGATTGGGCAGCAGCCATGACGGCACGGGCAAGATCTTTGACATAAATCAACGAAATCATTTGGCGGTAGCGCCCAATGGATATTTCTAATCCAAGTTTCACCATCTTCACTAACCCCAGAAAATCACGGTCACGGGGTCCGTAGACAGCAGTGGGATTTAGAATGAGATACGGAAAAGAATCGAGCGATCGAACCATCTGCTCGCCTTGCCATTTGCTTTTAGCGTAGGTAGAAATAGGGGCTGGGATGTCATTCAGTTGAATGGGTTGAAAGGTAGTGGCATTGCCGGGACCAAATACTGCGAGCGAACTAATCAAAACAAACTTCTTCCGGGGCAGACTCTTCGCGTGCAATGCCTGCACTAAGTGTTTAGTGTATTGGGCATTGACTGCATAAAAATCCTCCTTCCGGGTGGCAAACGTAATGCCGGCATTGTGAATGACATAATCAAAGCCGCCCATGGAAGTGATTAGTTCATCTAATTGAACTTCGAGCTTTTGTGGCGATGAGAAATCAAGTTCAATGAAATGAATGTGTGGATCGGTTAAATATGCTTTACTGCTGGTCGATCGTACACCTGCATAGACTTCCCAATCATATTGCAACGCTTCATCGACCAGATGGCTTCCAATAAATCCACTGGCACCCGTAATGAGAATCGTTGTTTTCATGAAGCGTGGTTCCGTTGGCTCATTTCAATTTATAAATGCTTGATAAAGCACCGCCTGCGCTTGTGTTGCTGAACATCGTAATATTCCCACAGGGCTTGCACTTGTCTATTGTCTTCCAACTCCGGATTTGACTCGGCATACTCGATGCCAAACTTTACGTAACTTTTAGTGAGCTCATACATGACCAATGCATTGACTCCTTTTCCTTGCAAATCTTTGCGCACCGCAATCAAATACAAATCGCCCACCTTATTTTTTCGCAGCGCTTTTAACAAGTGAATAAAACCAAACGGAAAGAGCTTACCCCTGGCTTTTTGCAAAGCCACAGAGAGTGATGGCATGGTGATGGCGAAGCCCGCCAGCTTGCCCGAAGCATCGGTTACCAATGAAACAAAGTCGGTGCGTATAAAGGAGAAGTATTGCTTGGTGTAATACTCAATCTGTTTTTCCGTGAGAGCAACAACACCATATAAATCTGCATACGAAGAATTGATCAGTTGAAAAATTTCGGAAGCATACGGCAAAACATCTTTCGGTTTGCGCAACGGAACAATCTGTAAATCCAATCTTTTTTTCACGATGCCGGCAATCTTCTCTAATCGCTCCGGCACTGTCTTCGGTAATTTGATTTTATATTCCAGCCAGTCAATGTCTTTGGAATACCCCAGCTTCTGTAGCATTTCCGGATAATACGGATGATTGTAAATCGTAGCCAAGGTGCCCAGTTGATCAAAGCCTTGCACCAACATACCTTCGTGATCTAAATCGGTAAAACCCATAGGGCCATGCACGGCTGTCATTCCTTTCCCCGCTGCCCAATCTTCAACTTTCTTCAGAAGCAATCTGGCCACTTCCAGATCTTCCACAAAATCAATCCAGCCAAAGCGCATGTAATTATTCTTCCATTTGCGGATGTAGGCATGGTTCATGATACCGGCAATGCGCCCTACTATCTTATCTTGCTGGTAAGCGAGCCAGTACCGAGCCTCACAATAGTCAAAGGCAGGGTTTTTGTCTTTGGATAAGGTAGCTTCCTCATCAAATCTCAGTGGAGGTACATAGTAGGGATTTCCCTTGTAAAGCCGGTAAGGAAAATGAATAAACAGATCTAATTGATGCCGGTCTTTTACTTCTTCGATTCGTATCGCCATCTTATAGAATTTCCAACCGCTGTGCGAGCGTAAATAACTTATTGATGGCGAATTCGATTTGTGCCGGTGTATGAGTGGCCATTAAACTGAATCGGATGAGTGAATTCTCTTTAGACACAGCCGGTGAGGCAACGGGATTAACAAATACTCCTTCCTGCAAGAGTAACTGCGCCAACTGAAATGTTTTCACATCATCACGAATGTAAATAGGTATGATGGGCGTACACGAAGCACCGATATCAAAACCCAATCGTCTCAACTCGCTCATGGCATAGTAGGTGTTGGTCCATAATTGTTCAATTCGCTCCGGTTCGGATTGCACGATCTCCAATGCGGCTAGCGCACTGGCCGTGGCAGCCGGAGAGATGCTGGCGCTGAAGATTAAGGAGCGGGCATGATGTTTTAAGTAATTGATGGTGGCTCGATCGGAAGCGATGAACCCTCCAATGGACGCCAATGATTTACTAAAGGTGCCCATGATTAAATCAGTGTGATGGGTTACGTTAAAATGAGACGCTGTGCCTCGTCCGCATTCACCAATCACACCCAGTGCATGGGCATCATCTACCATCACCGTAGCGTGGTATTTATCAGCCAGACGAACAATTTCCGGTAAGTTGGCAATGTCGCCATCCATACTAAAGATGCCATCCAGGGCAATGAGTTTTATTTTTTCCGGAGCGCAATTGTCCAATACCTTTTCAAGCGACTCCATATTATTGTGTCGGTACTTGCGCACTTGTCCGAAGCAAAGCGAACTACCTTCAATGATGGAAGCATGATTCAACTCATCGAGTATAAGATAATCATGTCTGCCTACCAAGGCCGGAATCACGCCTATATTTACCTGAAAGCCTGTGCTAAAAACAATGGCTTCCTCTTTGCCAACGAAGTCGGCCAGCTTTTCTTCTAACTCTAAATGAATATCCAGTGTGCCATTTAAAAAGCGAGAGCCGGCACAGCCTGATCCGTACTTCTTTACTGCCTCTATGGTTTTACGTTTTATTTCCGGGTGATTTGTTAAACCTAAATAACTATTAGAACCAAACATCAATACCTTCTTTCCATTCACCATTACTTCTGTGTCCTGATCCGACTCGATCACTCTGAAATACGGATATAAGCCCGCTTGCTTCAATAAGTCGGCTCGTGTAAATCGGTTTACTTTTTCCCCAAGAGGATTGCTGTAGTCAAGTTCCAGTGCATGTTGTTTCATCCGTCAATAATGGTTTTAAGGTGTCACATAATCTTTCGTTTGGCCGACAGTAAAACGTCTTTTTGGTTGCTATCATTCTGCTGTGAGCCACTCATAATCTTCTTGCAAGTGATTAAAACCACTCCGAATACGCTATGATCTGCATCAGGAAAAAGTGATTTGTATAAAATTCTTGTTTACAGAATGGGAGAGAGGTTCTTATTCGAAACGAAAAGAACCTGACCTAAATCATAATTTATGATTTGCACCATCGATCTGAAATTCATCCATCCACTGCAACGGTTTGTAATCAATTCCCAACGATTGAGATACACAAAATCGGTGTTGGTCGACTTTTGATGATTTGTTATACGGTGTGAAACTTAATGACCGTTATTCGTGCAAATTAATTCACCTGTCTATTCACTATGAAACGGCTTCTTCCATCTCGCTTTACAAATCCGCCATACATTCTCACATTCACTATCTGTTTTAGTTGGGTAGTGATCTCTTCTTGTTCAGATGATTCTACTACAGTTTCGGTAGTCAAGTTTTCGAGTGCGAAAGCAACGTATGCCGAATCAGTCGGAACGATTAATTTAACCGTAGTTGCCAGTCCGGCACCGGCTGCTGATTTGGTGATTACGTACACCTGGTCTGCTACCGATACCACCGCACATCTGGGCGGTGATTTTAATTTGCCTGCTACAAAAACAGTTACGATCAAAGCGGGACAAACAACTGCCAATCTATCGGTAACAATTGTGGATGACGCACAATTGGATGGCGATGATCTAATGACATTCACATTACAATCCATCGCGGGAAGCAATGCGAAACTCAGCACTACTTCCGCTGATCAATCTTTTGCATTAACCATCGCCGACAACGAAACCTCTTCACCATCAACGTTGCAACAGGATTTAGTATGGCGATTAAGTTCTGCCACAGCCGATGTCAATGCTGTGAATGTAGACCTCTATCTTCAATATGGGGTCACCTATAATTCTACGTCTATTACCGATGTGGGTGAAACATACAACCTCAGCAGTAATGAAACCGGATTTGAAACTTTGATTTTAAATGAATCCGATTCTGATATGGAATACTTTATCGTGATCTCTTACACGAGCGGATCGAGTGACTTGTATTATACCTTAAACTTAAATGGCTTTGGATATACGAATACCAATGTGATGAAGAAGATGAGTGCGGATGATTCCGGGTATGCTGTTTTCTACGGGCCATTTACCAAATCAGGTTCCAGCTTTGGCCGAGTACAACAACCACGCTTTTACTCGGTAGATAAGCGATTGCTGAAAGGCTTGTGATGAAGACCGTAGGCAGGGTGGTGCAGCCTGCTGTGATGTGTGTGTGTAATAACTGTGCCCATAATTTTTGTTTTCCTCCAAGGCAAGTGGTGAACCCATGTAGTCTTGGAGGTTTTTTTATCTAACAGGACAGCCAGAAAAGGAATCACTTTAGATTCCGGTCTTTTAACAGCTTTTCTACTTCTTTACTTCTTTTATTTTTTGGGTCGTTAACCATCTTATAAATGAAATACAAGGGGATAAAAGTCAACATGCCCCAACTATTTTTAGCGATGCTGTAGAACACAATTCCTGCTGAGAATCCAATAAACAAAGCATTGTTAATCGAAAACGATTTCATCTTTTTTGCTTCTTCTAGCAATTCCTGATTGGTTAATTCAGAGAGATTTTTATCGGTCATAGAATAAAGTGTAAGATGGCTTCCGCCAGACATTAAATTTTATTTAAAGATATTGAATAAGTTTATTGAACCAATATCATAAGATGGTTCTTCTGTCAATGGTCACCGAGACGTAGCTATTGGACTTGGTATTCGTATTAATGAGGCGGTTCATTTAACAGCAACCAATAAAAACCGATGTCTTCCACGGACTTAACAAACTTGTCGAACTCAACGGGTTTTACAATAAAGCTGTTGGCACCCAATGCATAACATGTAGCAATGTCCGGATCTTCTTTGGACGAGGTCAATATCACAACCGGTATTTTTTTTGTCTTTTCTTCTGACTTAATTCTTTTTAATACTTCAAGACCACCCACTTTGGGCATATTTAAGTCCAACAAAATTATTTTGGGCAGGGCATTGCTCTTGCCATGATAACTTCCTTCACCAAAAAGATAATCAAGGGCCTCTGCACCATTCTCCAGCCGAACGATTTGATTTGTCAGATTTTTCTTATTCAGTGCACGGATGGTCAATTCCGCATCGGCATGATTATCTTCAATCAATAAAATTTCAACATCACTGTTTTTCATAATTAAACTCTTTTATCTCTTAACTAATGTAAAACAAAAGGTGGCTCCTTTATCTACTTTTCCTTCTGCCCATATCTTTCCGCCATGTTTCATGATAATTCGATGTACAAAGGCAAGGCCAATGCCATGTCCATGAAATTCATTTTCGTTGTGCAGTCGCTGAAAGACGCCAAACAACTTATCAACATATTTGATATCGAAGCCGACTCCGTTATCTTTTACCGAGAATAGGATTTCTCCACTCTTTTCTTCGGCTGTTATTTCAATCACCGGCTGTTCACTTTTGGAAGAGTATTTAACTGCATTTGAAATCAGGTTGATCATGACTTGATAGAGCAAGTTATAATCGCCCATCACTGCGGGTAGATTACCGACTACTATCCTGGCATGGTGAGGTGTTAAGTGATTTATTTCGGCAACGGCTTGTTCAGTAAGAGCAGCCATGTTGACTTCTGCCAGGTGTATTTCTTTTCTTCCCAACCGTGAGAAGGCAAGTAAATCATCAATCATTTGCCCCATCTTAGAAGCACTCTGTTTGATGTTTCCCAAGATGCGCTTTCCTTCCGCATCCAGTATTTGTCCATAATCTTCTTCCATCATGGCTGCATATCCATGCACCGAGCGCAGCGGTGTACGTAGATCATGAGCCACCGTATACGAGAAAGCTTCCAGTTCTTTATTTACCTGAACTAATTGCTCTTCAGCTTCTTTTTGTTTGGTAATTTCTGCGACATGAACGAAGAACCCTCGTACGCTGCCTTCATGAACGTCAGGATAATAATTGGCGAGCGAATGTTTTACTTGCCCTTTCGGATTTTTTATTTGGCGTTGAAACTGTTGTGCATTTCCTTTCAGCACTTCCGTTACATAGGGAAGGTTCTTTATATAAAGTGGCCCCAGCAGTTCTTCCAAGGTCATCTTATTCACCATTTCTTCTTTGCTTTTTCCAAACCATTCGCGGTAAGCGAGATTGGCAAAACGACATACCTGGTCTTTATCCCAATAGGCCAGCATCGCTTCGATGTGGTCAGCTACGAATAGCCCTAGTTGATTGAATTTCTCTATGCTGTTATCCATAATAGGGCTACCATCTCATAATATACCTCTTATTTCGGCAATTCATACCGATTGTATAGTTGGCTGCGATACAATCGTTTCTTCCGGTAGATAGGCGGTGAAGATATAATGCCCTCGTTTGAGATCTTACGATCTCTGAAGCATGAGTCTATTGAACGATTAATGAAGAAGACATGCGTGAAGAAAGAGAAATAACTTGCACGACAGATAGACTTCGAAACATTACTTTTTCTTTAGTTTGTCAATTTGACTTTGAGCATATTTTTTCGCTTGCTCGTCTCCGTGCAATAATATCAATTCATAATATTTGATGGCGTTAGTGGTATTTCCAGTGTACGGTTTTAATAATCTCGTTCGTGAAGTTGTCGTAATCTTCCGTTTGACCATATATGTAGATTTTGCCGAATCGCATGTCAAGCCGATTCGGATGATTTTCTATTCCCCGGTTGATCCAATTGAAACCTTTGCGTAACAAAACGGGATCATATTGAGTATCTCCATAGAGGTAGCCCATAGGATCTTTCTGAGTTGTATCCTGACTACTGATTTCTAAAAATTCCTTTCCCTTGGGATTTTGCCCCAGTGCGATGATTTCATTTTTGCTTTTGATGACATAGTAATTGAAGTAGGCAACAAACAATTCAGGATCATTTTTGCTTGCTTTTTCCCATTTCGCTAAGAGCTGCCGCTGACCAATGGTATCTGATTTTGCAAACAAGTCATTGAACTGCTGCTGATAGGTCTGTGCCAGTCCATGCGTGGACAGAAGAGATAACCCGAAAAGTGTAAATGTCAGAAGCTTTTTCATCATGGTAGCGTTTTCGATGGGTGACTAAATATAGATTTAATCACACCATAGATAAAAAGAATGTCACTGTTTAAGTTGGAAGAAAATATTTTCTCCGCTTCAGGTCTGAAGCTACTTCCGTACTCCCTAAAAACAAAACAACAGCCAGAAGTCAAAACACGAATGATCAATTTCACTAATAATCTGTTGCGGTATACAAATTCCAAAGATCAGAATTAGAAGGTTCTGTAAGCTATCAATAGATTGTGTGTTCTTTTATTAGGGCATTGAACCTACTTCCGCGCCAGGTAGGTCACAATATTACCAATTATGATCACCCACGGTTTCAAAATGCTCAAGGATAACAAAACCCAACAAACCCTTCTTGGTTACTAGTTTCACCTGAGTAGCTTTATCCACCTTCTTAGTGTCTTTATTAGTAAATACTAACTCTTTTTCAAATCCAAAATAGTCGATCGTTACTAAAGGTTTCCTTGCATTTCTATGACCTCTAGACCCCGGCATGGAACTCTTGGATTTTATTTCAAAAATTGATTGGTGTTGTTTTTCTTCTGCGAAATAGTAATTCATAGCGATAAAAAGGTAACAAGAAATGAATCCCCAGGAGATGATGTTTTGTAATAAAGGAAAAAACCAACCTTTTGTGTTGTTTGTTAGATTATAGTGAGTTCGATTGATGAAGAATGAAATTACCCCAATGGTGAAGATAACAGTTAGAGGAATCCAAAGCGGAATGATGGTCTTTCTGTAAAGATTGATTTCAAGAATTATCAAAATTAGACCCGTGATGAGGGTTATGAAGTAGTACTTTTTCCATTTAGCATACTTTTCAGTTTGCCTCTTGAGTCGTTTTTTTTCACTTGTTTTTGCCGCCATAAAATTATTCCCAACCCACTCTGGTGCGAAAGTTACCTCCGTGCTCTTTAAAAACAAAACAACAGCCAGAAGTCAAAACACGAGTGATCAATCTCACTAATAATCTGTTGCTGTATCCAAATTCCAAAGATCAGGATGAGTAGGTTATGAACGCTGTCAAAAAAAAGTATGTCGTTTAATAAGTGCATCGAAATAACCTCCGCGCCAGGCAGGAGTTATCTTTTGATTTTTCGCCAGTCCAGATACTCCGTGTTTATTTGCGTACTTCCGCCTGATTGATAAACGTACTGAACTCGCCCTACAAAGGTTTCCTCCGGAAATTGCGAGTATAATAATGGTAAAATTGTTGCTTTCAGTTGCTCATACGATTCATCGTCCACCAAATAATTCTTTTTAAGTCGGAAAATCAGTGAGATATATTTGCGGTCTTCACCTTCAATAGCATTGTAAACTTTTATGTCGGGTGTTAGTTTATTTCCCAGGCTGTCAGCGAATAATTGCTCTAGGGCTTTACTTCCTTGTTCGTTGTAAGATGTCTCGATGTAATTAACTTTTCCCCCACCTGATAACATGTTATGATAGGGAACCATGATTAACAACATCGCCACGTAGCCGAGTAGGAGTGACATTCCAATTTGTGGCCAATTCAGTTTTTGTGGTTCAGCGGTTGGCTCAAAGGGAACGAGTTTAGTGCCTGCAACAAAATCTCCGATGCGCCTTTCCGTATTTACTAAAGCAACAAGTGCTTCGATCGGCCAAAGGACGCAGAAGAGATTTCGAATGAAACACTTTATCGGAGATGCAGCAATGCCTGTCGCATTGTCTACCACCTGAAGTTTTAATATTCGTTTACCGGGGCTTCTTCCATGAATGGAGTCTTTGCAGAAGTATACAGCAAATCCGATAATCATGATATATATCGTATCACCAAACAGATCGGGATTCCTTTGCTCATGGTTAATGTTAAAAGCTTTTGAAACCCCATTGATTATTCCCGGAATGGCGAAAATCATCATTACAAAGCACATGATAAAGTGATCTAAAATCATGGTACCAAACCGTGTTCCTGGATTTATCTTTTCTTCTGCCATAATTTGTTTTTTGTGATGATCTGAAATTGGTTTATGGAAATTGACAATTTATTGTTGAACCCGCTCTAGTGCGGAAGTTACCTCCATGCTCTTTAAAAACAAAACAACCGGCAGAAGGCAAAACACTAACTATCAATCTTATTAATAATCTTGGTGCAGGAACCGGATTCAAAAAATTGGAATTAGTAGCTTATGTAAGCTGATGAAAAAAATGTATTTTCTTTAAAAAGTACATGGAAGTAGCTTCGGCTCTAGGGAGGAATTTCATAACAAGAAATGGCCTTCACCAAAGATTTTCGTTAGCGCTGAACGGGTTGAGCCAAAACAGTTGACATTTAAAAATACACCAAACATAAGAAAGTCCCGAATTCTTGTATTTTGCCGCAGAGCTTAGGACTTACGGCTTGAATCTTGGAACGTAAGCCTCCCCCGATTACTAGTTGGCAGTTGACCGTAAACGTTGATTTTAGAACGCAATCGCTGGTGCTCGTATCCGACTACTAGTTCTCGCACACCCTACACGAATCACTATTGTTCTTCACCAAATGACTATTGACCATTGCCAAGTGACCATTGATCATTGACGAATAACTATTGACCATTGTCTACTTCCTCGCAAGAGTGTAACAATTAATTAATCTCCTAGCGCGTGCACTTAAAAAAATAATTTGATAGCTTCGTTTACACACATCAATCCAACACATCATGGCAAAGAGAATAAAAAAAGCGGCCGCCACTACGGGCGAGCCAACGAAGTTCACCGTAAAGGCACACCGCGGTGATTTTAAAACACTGCTCGCATTCAACTTACCGGAGAAGGACCAAAAGAACCTGGCCGGTTTTACCATTCAGGTACAGCCGCCCACCGGAGATCCTTATTATCTGCTCAACTCTTTACAATTTGAAACGTCTACCAAACACACGCAAAACAAATCGTTGCCGGTGGGCTCTTCGTTGAACTCGCCTTTTCAAAAATTCCGCTGGCTGCACGTGCCGGGGTCGTATCATCAGAAAAATAATCCACAGGTAGGCTTGTATGAATACGCGGTTACACCCCGCTACTTTCTGAAAGGTGTTTTGCAGCCAATCGATAACACGAAAACTGTCAAGACGCAGATCACCGTAGCACCGTTTGAAACCGGAGACCTGCAGTTGGGCTTTACTCGAGGCTTTGTACAATCGCAGGCGTTCGAGAATCACTTTGGCAAGACATTGGTCATTCGCCCACGAGGAGATGCAGCCGATTTGCAATTCGATACGCGTACGGTAGCCGGCAAGAACTCATTGGGCGAAGAGTTTACCTTTTTGGATGAATACGTTTGGTCGGGCTCTACCGCGCGCAAACTGATTTTTGATATTTTGGAAGAAGTGAAGAACGATGCTTCATTGTCGATCGATGTGTTTGCCTATGATTTCAACGAGCCTGATATGACGAACTATTTCCTTGACTTCGCGAAGCAAGGAAGAATACGTGTCATCTTAGACAACGCACCCTTACATGTGTCCACCGATGCCAAAACATCGGACGAAGATGAATTTGAAGAACGCTTTAACAAAGCGGTGAAAGGAAAAGGAGAGAAGGTGCTGCGCGGTAAGTTCAAACGCTTTGCGCACGACAAAGTATTTATCATCAAACAAAAGCAAGCCGATGGCTCGTATGTATATCAGAAAGTGTTAACCGGCTCGACTAACTTTTCAGTAACCGGCATGTACGTAAACTCGAATCACATCCTTGTTTTTAAAAATGACAAGGTAGCGTCTTTGTATGGCGATGTATTTGAGCAGGCGTGGCAGAACAAGGTGGACGGCAAAGCATTTATCGAATCCGAACTTTCAGACCAAACACATGTGTTTGCCAACCATCAGCCGAAATTAGAAATTACGTTTGCCCCACACGCTGAAGAAGTGGCCACCGAGAACTTAACGAAGATTGCCAACCGCGTAGGCGAGGAGACAGGAAGTGTTTTCTTTGCGGTGATGGCCTTGCAAAAAGGAACCGGACCTGTACTGCCGGCTGTGCAAAACATTCACAAAAACACCAAGGTGTTTTCGATGGGCATTTCCGATTCTCCGGATGGTATCTACTTATACAAGCCGACACAAGGAGAAGGTATTTTGGTAACGGGCAAGCCATCGAAGGTGCAATTGCCGCCACCGTTTAATCAGGAGCCGAGTATTGGTTTGGGGCATCAGATTCACCACAAGTTTATTGTGTGTGGATTTAACTCCGAAAACCCAACGGTGTATTGCGGATCGTCAAACCTGGCGCTGGGAGGAGAGATGTCCAATGGCGATAACTTAATTACTATTTACAGTGCCGAGGTAGCAACCGTTTTTGCCATTGAGGCAATGGCATTGGTCGATCATTTTCATTTCAGAAATTCCCATCAGGGAGAATCAGCTCAGGCGAAAGGTGCCAAGAAGCCAGCGAAGAAAGCCGCCAAGAAATCGAGTGCCGCAGGTGGCCATACGTTTAACTTAACACCGGACGACTCGTGGGCAAAACCGTATTACACCAAAAACAATTTGCGAAAAAAAGACCGCGAACTATTTGCGTGAGGAGTGGGACTTAGGACTTAGGGCTTGGGAATTGGTCAATAGGACTTGGTCAATAGTCAATAGGACTTGGGACTTCGGAATTAGGGCTTGGGAGTTAGTCAATAGTGATTGATCAATAGGCAGGTAACAATGAATCAGTAAGCCTGGTGATCCACAAGACTATTTCCAATCTCAGAATGGCTACGATGATGCAAAAAACAGACTGGTGTTAGAAATTATCTTCGCGCTGTTAGAAAATATCTTAACTGAGTAAGAAAATAACTGAGTCGAGTAAGAAAATATCTTAGTCCGGTAAGAAAATATCTTAACTGAGTAAGAAAATAACTGAGTCGAGTAAGAAAATAACTGAGTCGAGTAAGAAAATAACTGAGTCGAGTAAGAAAATATCTTAACTGAGTAAGAAAATAACTGACCCGAGTGAGAAAATAACTGACACGATCGAGCTCAAAGCTCGGAATGACGTATATGGAGGGGCGCTGAGACGCAAGGAGAAGCGCGGGAGTAGGTGCGCTGGCTAGCAACGAGGCATAAAAATAGGTATTAGAACGTTCAAAAAAAAAACAATACCATCTGGGCA
>JACPVX010000045.1:0-64748 GCA_016191555.1 Bacteroidota bacterium | reverse complement strand
ATATGGAGGGGCGCTGAGACGCAAGGAGAAGCGCGGGAGTAGGTGCGCTGGCTAGCAACGAGGCATAAAAATAGGTATTAGAACGTTCAAAAAAAAAACAATACCATCTGGGCACCAGCGCAATCATAAACGCTGCACCGGCAAAAGTGTGAAATGTAAAAAGGAAGTCTAGTTTGTGGGCCTGTGCCATAATCCCGCAAAAAAACAACCATACATCATCATGGAAAAGAAAGCATGAATGACCCATGTATATAAACTGGCTTCCTTCGAAAAGAGATGGGTAATGATATCACCAAAATAGAAGATTAATAAACTGGAAGAGTAATAAATGAACAACCCTGAGTTGATCCAGTTTAAACTTTTGAATAAATGAAGTTTGTTTTTCTTCACGTTGTCGTTGTGCATGATGGTGTAAGTAGACAAGGAGAAGATAATGATCAGGATCGACTCTACCGTAAGCGCATTTGAGTTGAACGTGTATATATCTTGAAGAAACAGCGAGTTGAAGATCGTTAACGCCAGAAAGCCGCCAACAGTAATCCAGATGATTTTTGGATTTATTAAGCCGCGCAATACCTCCTGATAAAAGTTGGCTAGAAAACAAAAACCTCCCGCAACATAAAGATGCAAGAAGGGCATATTGTTCATGCTTTGAAACCACCAGATGCGAGAAAACAACTCAATGCCTGCCGAAAAGAAAATGAACCACGCCAATGTGCGTAGCTCTTTCGTTAGTTTTCGATAAATGAATAGACAATAGACCGTCACAATGAATAACGGAATAAAAGCAAACTTGATAACGAGCAGAAGTATGTCCATGTTGATGTTGCAGCCTTTTATAAATATCACCGAAAGAAATGGAAGTTCCGAATTTTTGTTGATGGAATTGGATTTTAGCATTAATCCGTTAACTTCAATTATTGAATACAATAGGCTATTGGCAGAATTCGATTGAGTTGGAAAAGCAATGGTAGATATCGTGTGTACGATCAGAAAATAATCAGCAAGTTTTTACATCGTTACGTCAAATTTAGAAGAGACCGATCAAGTTCATTAGTACAAAAAAAAATGATATACCATGCATTACACACCGTAGCCAACGAATTGAACGACTATTTAGTAGCGCGATTCAAAGTGGATGGACACAGGGCAGCCGTAGTCAATTCAATCGTAGTGCAGGATGGAAGCATTGCCGAGAACAGCCGCAATCAAATGGTGCTGTCTTTAATTAACCTGGAATATGTCATCAGCAAATCTTCAAATCGGAAGAACCACCTCACCAAAAAGCCAGCGAACGTTCCTTATCACTTCAACCTCGATGTCCTGATCACGGCTGTATTTGAAGCGCCCAACTACGATGAAGGATTGAAGTACTTATCGGAAACGATCTACTTCTTTCAAGCTAAAAATATATTTAATGGTGATAACACGCCTTCATTAGATAACCACATTCACGAACTCAAATTTGAACTGATCAATTTAAATGAACATCAACGGCAAAGTTTGTGGGGTGCGATGGGAGTCAGGTACATGCCATCAGTAGTATTTAAAGTGCGTACGCTTTCATTTGAAGCTCGCGCATCGGACTTATCTTCAATTTCCTGAATGGTTCCGTGTAAAGAGGAAAAATCGATAGCTGAGATCATCGTACCCGTTCACAAAAAAGAATAAAGAACAACTATGAGCAAAGATTGGAAGACTCCGGGTGTTTACGTTCAAGAGATAAATGCATTTCCCAATTCCGTGGTTCCCGTAGCCACAGCAATTCCTGCCTTTATCGGTTATACACCTTATGCTACCTACGAAGGCACGTCTTCTGTCATGAAGCCGACACGAATTACTTCGATGGAGGATTTTAATACATTCTTTTTGAACCCCGATCCGTTGGCTAAACCCTATTTGCCATCGTATTATTTGACAAAGCAGAAGAAAGCACCGGCTGCCGGAAAATCATATTCATTCAATGGCGACCTCTACACCATTGAGCCCGACCCCGGCACCATCTACTATCTCTATAATAGTGTGGCGATGTTTTTTCAAAATGGCGGGGGAGTAGCCTACATCGTTTCGCTGGGTACCTACGGAGCCGCCACCAACACACCCATTAACGCGGGAGAAGAAATGATCAACGTCAACGTAAAACTGGCCGACTTTCAATCAGCTTTGCAAGTATTGAAAAAGTTTGAAGATGTAACGATGTATGTCGCACCGGAGTCCACCTTACTATCCGATGCCGAGTACTCTACTTTAATAGAAGAGATGTTATTGCAAAACAGCGACCTGCAAACATCCATGACGGTCATCGATGTAAAAGGCGGACGCGAGCCGGATCCACAATTGTGGGTAGATGATATTACCAAATTCAGAAACGCCACCCGCAACAATGGTTTAAAATATGGAGCGGCCTACTTTCCTTATTTGAACACCACCGCCATGTCGATTGATCAGGTAGATTACACTAACATCAATGGTGGAGATGTGTCGGTGCTGATGGACATCTTAAATCCCGCGACAAGCCCTAATCCGGTAGCGGCTGAAATCATTAACTCCATCAAGAGTGGTAATTCACTTTCAGTGCGTCAAAATAATCAAGCGTTCATGATGGCGAGCAAAGTCTATGCATCATTGCTGGCCATCATTTTAGAACAAATAAATACCTTGCCACCTAGTGGTATTGTTGCCGGTGTGTTTAGTCATGTCGATGCATCCAGAGGAGTTTGGAATGCCCCTGCTAACGTTTCGCCCGTGGGTGTCACCAATCTGACGATGCAATTAAATGACGATGATCAGAGTGGATTGAACGTGGATGCGGTAAGTGGTAAATCCGTCAATGCTTTTCGATTCTTCCCTGGCCAGGGAGTGTTGTTGTGGGGTGCCAGAACACTCGATGGCAACAGCCAGGACTGGCGCTATATCAATGTGCGCAGAACCGCTACCATGATTGAGCAATCGGTTAAACTTGCCTTGCGATCTTATGTATTTGAAGCCAACGTTTCCACCACCTGGAACTCTGTAAAAAGCATGCTGACCAACTTCTTAACCAATTTATGGAAAGAAGGAGCCTTGCAGGGATCATCGCCCGATGCTGCCTTTAAAGTGGAGATAGGATTGGGAGTGACCATGGCTCCGCAGGATGTCCTGGATGGATATATGCGTGTCACCATTCTCATTGCGATCGCGCGTCCTGCTGAATTTATTGTTTTGTCGGTGGTGCAACACCTGGCTAAATCTTAAATTATTTCTATTCACAGACTCACGACAATTTGAATACACAACACCATGGCAGATCATCAAGAAACAACACCGGGCGCCCCTTGGCCTACACCGAAGTTTAGGTTCTCGGTTGACTGGGGTACGAAACAAACCAACCTATCCTTTCAGGAAGTGTCGGGCTTAGATGCCGAAACACAAATCATTGAATACCGCGATTCAAACAGTCGCAATTTCTCTACCGTAAAAATGCCGGGCATTGCGAAGTATGGAAATGTAACGATGAAGCGTGGCATTTTTGCCAATGACGCTTTATTCTGGACGTGGTACAGTCAGATTAAAATGAACACCATCGAGCGATTGGCTGTTGTCATTAAGCTGTTGGATCAGAACGATCAAGTAATTGTGACGTGGACACTGAACAACGCGTGGCCTACGAAAGTTAGTGCCACAGACCTGAAATCAGATGGCAATGAGGTTGCTATTGATAGCATTGAGATTGCCCATGAAGGCGTGACGATCAAATACGGCAATTAAATTCTTGTACCTATTTGGATAGGTGATCAACATACCAAGTAGCGCTAACGTATTTTGAATCAACGGGACGATCATCAATTGATGGCGATGTATTTTTTGACCAGGTTCCAAATATCAGAATTAGCAAGTTAGGTAAGCGATCAAGGAAAAGTATGTTCTTTAATAGGGCAAAGAAGTAACTGCCGCGGCAGGTAGGTAGATGATTCCACGCCCGCGAATCAATAGGCGCGTTTTTGGAATTAGGAGGTTAGGATCTACCAACACAAGGGTAGCAGTTACTTTTATGTTTTAAATACACGTGTCTCAATTGGAGAGAGACTTCCTGATTGAAATCACAGTTAATAACATTAAAGAAAAGAGGCTTGTTATCCATTCTTTAGTGACACAATTATTTGATTCATACATACCCCATTTATGGGGTAGACTATTGATTTCAGTTGGATAAAGTACTTTATTACAGGTTCGCCCTCTGAGAATCTTTCTGTCCTTATAAAAATTAGTCGATTGTTACAACTTCAACACGTTTGTTTCAGCGGATTTATAACTTCAATTCATCGAAGTTTTTTATCTTTGGTTACGAACTGAATGGCTCTACACCCCAACCTAAATCGCTTTCAGGCCAACCCCCTGATTGTATGCCTCATGATCGTATGGTGCTGTTGCCATGCAAACGATGGCATAGCACAACTGGATCGTGCAGACGAAGAGTTTGTCCAAGCTACACATTACGCAGAGGCCGACTTTAGTAACTACTTTTCTGCCTTAGAGCTTCTTCCGGCTAATCAACTCAAGGTAAAAGCCATTAAACTTCTTTCTTATTATGAACAGGCGCCTGCCACAGAGGGAATTATTTTTGCTTTGCAGCGAATCGGCAAGTTTTATGAAGAACGAAAAATGCAAGCCGAGGCATTACAGTTTCTGCAGCTGGCATACAAAAAAGCAAAGCAGACAGATTCACAACTACAGATAGGCGTCACGCTACAACAGATTGCATTGATCTATCAAAATGAAGCAATGCTCACGGAGAGCCTTAAGTATATCTATCAGGCACTGGAGATTTTTGAAGCAAGACATCTGTATGCCAAAGCACTCATCAGCAACTACGAGGCATCGATTATAAATTATAAGACGGCCAACTTTGAAGGAGCGCTGCATGATTTCAGTCAACAGAAAGCATGTTTAGCGAAGCTACCGAAAGACTCCATTACCAACGAACTCTTGTTTTTCATGATGAGCGGCTGGAATACCGCTGGCCTGTCTTACGGTGGATTGTCTCGCCAGAAAGAAGGATTGAAAGCTTATGACAGCGCCTATCTGTTGGCCAGTCAATTGAACAATGTCTTTTGGCAAGGATTAATCAATGGCAACAAAGGACTACTGCTCATAAAGATGGGTAAGACAGAAGAGGCACTTAAAATGATAAAAAAAGATTTTGAAGTCAGCGTGCAATTCAAAGTATACTCCAGCGCCACCGTTGCAGCTTGTTCGTTGTGTGACGCATGGATTGAAAAAGGCGACTTAGCGAAAGCAAAACACTACCTCGACACGGCCGTCATTTTAGGAAAGCTCGAATCGTACGACTCCCACTTTGTCCAGGCAAAGCTGTTGGAAACATCATCGCGGTTTCATTATCTAAGCGGTAGTTATCGCAGTGCCTATGAAGAATTAAAAGCGTACATGGGCAAAAAAGATTCTATTAACTACGAAGAAAAACTGTTGAGTACTTCGCAGGTAAAAGCACAGTACGAACTAAAGAAAAAGCAAAACGAAGTATCGCTGCTGTTACAAGAAAATGCCATTAAGAACAGACAAATTGATAATCAAAAGTGGCTCATCATCGCTTCGGTAACGGTTATTATTCTGGGAGCTTCCTTCTTGATTTACTTTTTCTTTAACTACAAGCGTGTCAAAAAGCAAAAGGAGATTATTCGTTTGCAGCGAGATGAGATTGAAAGTAAGAATATTGCACTCGAGGCACAGAGCCAACTCTTGCAAGAGCAAAATCAAATGGTGCAAGGCAATGTGGAAGAGTTAGAAGAACGAGTGCAGAAGAGAACAGCTGACTTGCAAACCTTAAATCAGGAACTGGATACTTTTCTTTACCATGCATCGCATGATATTCGCAGGCCCATCTCTACCTTATTAGGATTGGAGCGTGTATCCCGATATTCAGAAAGCAGCAAGGACTTAAAATTTCTGTTTGAATCAGTGGTGAAGACGGCATCTGAAATGGACAGTATGCTCGCCAAATTACAAATGGCCTATCACGTCAATCGACCAATAGAAGACAAGAGTTGGATTCGCCCTGACTGGATTATTGATCAGGTGGAAGAGCGATATAAAGACGATCTGCTGGCTGATGAGATAGATTTTGAATATGAACAACAACCGGAGGTAGGTGGTTATTTTAGTAACAGCCTGCTGCGGGTGGTGCTTTTGAATTTAATTGAGAATGCCATTCGCTTTCAAAAGAAAATGGAGAAGAAGGGCTTCATTCGGGTGACGACATCACAAACAAAGGATGTAATAGTGATTACCGTTCAGGATAATGGCATCGGAATTCAACCTCAATACCTGAACAGGATTTTTGATATGTATTTCAGAGGATCGGAGCAATCCAAGGGAAATGGAATTGGTTTGTATCTCGTTATGAAAGCATTGAAGTTGATGAACGGAACCATTCAGGTAGAGAGTGAATTTGAAGTTGGCACCATCTTTACCGTCACCATCCCCATCGATCGGGAAGGAATCAGAGCAATTTCATAGGGTAGAGGGATTTCTAATTGTTGAAAAGAAGAATATGTACACTGGCATTTAATAGATGTCATTCATCAAAAAACAGAACCCGTTGAAGGATCAGATCGGGTTTACCTGATCTTGTGCCTGACGAATGCGAGTGAAGAGAAATTTTTGTAATACGGCAACGAGGGATTCTGATCAACTAGAATTGTTACCATAGCAACTATCACATGCGCCTTTGTTTACGATGAGATACCTTCATCCTTTTGAATGGTATAAATCACTTAAAAGACAAGCGATTATTTTTTATGTTTTGTGTTAAATATACATAAGTGAATGTATATTGCTTGTTAAATGTAAAGGTAAAGCAGCGATGGGGAATAGGATTGACGTCATTCAGTTTCCTCCAATCGAAGTTTAGAGAATTGCTAATCTGTTAATAGGTTTAATATGCGTTTTAAAGGACTATCGTTTTTAAGTTTAATTTTTATTCTGGGTAGTTGCGCCAGTATTTTAAATGGTAAGAATCAAAAGTCAACGGTTACAACTCAACTTCCGGGAGCAAAGGTCTATGTTGATGATGTCTATGCCGGAAAAGGCGATGTAGTGGGTGTGAGACTAAAACGTGATTTTAAGGTAAAAGAAATTCGGGTGGATGCTGAAGGCTATAAATCAGAACGGGTTGCCGTTTATCAACACACAAAATCTCCATTTTATATGCTGTCGGTTGTGCCTTTTGGTATTTTGCTGCTGCCCCCATTGACTGATAATGGTATGAAAAGCTGGGATTTTGATAGGAGAATAGCTGCAACGCCTTCTCTTAAAATTGTAAGAAGAAAGAAGGACGAAAAGTACTTATTTCTTAAGACCACAGCGGTTAATTTAAAAAAGGAGGATTTTAAAATAGAGAGGTATTTAGCTTATGGGTATAAAAAAGGTAAAAAAGCCAGAAAAACGATCGAAGCTAGTGAAGAGGTAGAAATTGAAAATACCATTTTCACTGATGTACTAAATCGAATCTTAACTAAAAATAATTTTTCAGATTCGACAAGTAAAATTTTACAAACGAAAACCAATACATTATATATTAATGCCAGTATAAATAAACTGACTTTCAAAGAAATATGGGCAAACTCTTACACCCGTGTATGTCTGGTTGCTAGTGTAACTATTGATTGGAGGTTGGTGGATGTTTACGGTCTAGAAAGAATGAAGCAGACCTTATCAGCTGTTTCAGGGCAATTTTCCTATGACCTACACTATAGTAGTCGAGCTACCATGATTGAATCTGTAGAAGACGCTATAACAGGTTCTTTTTATAAATTCCTAGATGCCCCCGATGTTCGAAAGCTTATTCAGGCCGAAAAGGAAGGCACTGCTATACTCGACAAACTTTTGATTGATGGAAATGGGCCATCTTCGAATTCCCTTGAATCTGCACAGAGCGCCACAGTTACCATAGTTTCTCCTGAAGGCCATGGTAGTGGGTGTATCGTATCCAATGATGGGTACATACTGACCGCATTCCACGTTGTAGCCGGAAATGATGAAGTCGAAGTGATATTCAAGAATGGCACTAAAAAGAAAGGTCGTTTTGTTCGCGCCAATGAAGCTGCTGATATCGCGTTGATAAAAGTTGAAGGTCAATTTGAAAGCAAGTTCAAAGTGCCTTCCAATCGTGAATATGAAGTGGGACAGGAAGTATATGCTATCGGAACACCAACGTCAATTGAATTAGGGCAAACCCTTACTAAGGGTATCGTCTCAGGTCTAAGAAATCTGGGAAACGTTGATTTAATTCAAACAGACGTTAGTGTGAATCCTGGAAATAGCGGAGGGCCGATTGTCTCCTCGAAGGGGCAGATAGTTGGATTAGTTAATTCGAAGCTTGTTGGTACTGGGATAGAGGGGATTGCGTTTGGAGTACCTGCAGAAAAATTACTAGCCTTGTTGTCAATTGAGTATAAGTAAAATTTAGATCGATAGCTTTTCCGCCCATGTCAATCCCTCCGGCAATTGTGCTGAAGTAAACTCCAGATGAATCACTCGTCTGTGTTTTTGATTGATAGCCTTGGCTGACGCATGAAGTAGGAGAGGCCGCATCAGGTTAATACCGCCTGCTCGTATCACACAATCATAGGCTAGACTATTTTGAGTGATCAACTGAATCTCAGCATCGCTTAACTTTTTGTTGTGTGAGCCTGGAATTACTTTCAGTGCTCCATTATAATCATCTGCATCATCTAGATGAATTCGAATAGTGACGGTGTTTTTTAAAACATCTTCGGGTGGACAAACACTAAAGAATCCATCTTTCTTCGACCAACCGGAATAACCTTCTGTTTCTTTCTTCTGAGTAACATTAATGGTGATATCCTGATGCCACGTGACATACCAATTGCTATCCGGAGTTTTGTCAAAGAAAATAGCTTTCGACAAACGTAAGTCCGGATGAATCTTCTTTAGAATAGAATTTAAGTTGGCATTCAACACCACTGATTTTAGTTCGGGGATGGCAACGAGTAAACGTCTGATCGAATACGCCTCTTTCTCAGGATTATTCTTAAAGTAATGATCAATCGTTGTTTTAATTTGATTGAGCTCCTTGCGTGTATAAACATAGCGAAGCATGGCAAATCCCTTGTGATAAAACTTCTTCAGTTCGCTCGCAATAGAAGTATTCGTGAACTCATATTGATACAAATCCAGAGCGTGTTCATATTTTTCTTTGATTCTTCGCTTCAGGCGTTCGGGGCTTAATACTTTGATGCGGTCGCCAAAGCCAAGCAACTCACGTTCTAATTCAAAGTTGAGTTGCACGTGCAAAGAAAAGATAGTTCCATGCGGTTGCTCGTCAATAATCTGCTGACTATGATGGATCGGCTTGGTAGCAATGTAAGGAGCGGTGTCGCGGTCGGCAAAGATTCTTATTTCTTCCGGTAGGGTAGTGGGTTCTACAGTTACACCAATCACATGATTAAAATATTCGGCCGGATGAAAACCTTTTCGTTCTATATACTTAATAGGTGATTCTTCAATAGAAATGATCCGATCAAGAGCGAGTGTAAGAATAGGTGCATTTTTACCTTTATTACCTAGCACAAACCAGCGATTGCGGTATTCTTTTAAGTAATAAGCATGAAATGCAAATGTCGAAGCCTCCTTGGCTCTGAAACTTTGGTACGTAAGTTCTACTGCATTCTTTTGTAGAATGGTTTGATAGAGCGTTTCAATATGTTCGAGTCCTTTCAGGTGATCATTCTTTTCAAAGTCGATGATCGGCTCCTGATTGGTTTTGGCTGTGTGGATTTTGTTTTCGAGTCGCTGCACCATGCCACTCAGTTCCTGAAAGTGACTAAACCCTTTGAATTGCCGGAGTATTTCCACCACTTCTGTCAGCTTGCCTAAATCTTGTTTGGTGAGAGGAATGTCGGTAATGGAATAGTTGGGATCTTCATACGTATAATATTTCTTCTCCAACACTTGAATCGGTGCATTGTATCCCAGCTTGTCGCTGCGCATCAATTGCAAATCCATTTGCACGGTTCTGCGGCTCACCCCTTTATCAATGCCTTCATATTCATAAAGAGCTTCCGAGCAAGCGTCAATTAAATCTTGGAGTGTCCATCTGCGCTGTCGGTTTTTGAGACATTCATCAATCGTACGAAAGCGAATTAGAGCATTGCGGTTTACCGGCATGAGAATAATATTTTGGAAAAAGTATTGAAAATAATTTGTGTGCGCAAATAGACTGCGCAGCAGCAGGTCAATTTTGTTGCGTGATAAGAGAAAGCGGGCGCCACTCCGAAATTGGTCGGAGTGGCTTTTGAACAGAAATGAATGAACAAAACATAAAAAGATATTCCGGGCAACCGGTAAAGACTTTCTTTCAGGCGAAAGGCTTGAAATGAAACGGGGAAAGATGATAAGTCAAAGACCGGATGCGGGCTTCGGAAAACCCCATAGTGTTGTCACGAAAATAGGTGACAATATGCTGCTTTGACGGAGAGTTGTTTCCTTATCTGTGGGTTGAAGGTTCGAATCCTTCTCTTTAAGATAGCTCAATGGTAGAGCAACAGTAAACGCGGGTTCGAATCCCGCTCTCAACTGTAAATTGAGACTCGTTTGGTGAGTAATGGACGGGTAAATCCTCCATGCGGAAGTTGGGTTGACTTCCTTAAAAACAGCCCGCTCAAAAGAAGTTTGAGACACCTCAGTGCAATCAGTTAGCGCCCTAGCACTGACTGCACACTTGTTGTTTTGCTTTGCAAGAAGGCCATTGGTAAAAGCCAACCATTCTCTTTCTTATGGTCCGCTGCTTAGCGCGCGATAAGAAACAGTATCGGCAGAGTTTTTATTCAAGCATTCTTCCGCAGGGTGATGAGGAGATGGTTCAGACTTCTTTCTTTACATGAAGAACAATTTCAAAGAAGACATAGATTAATGGAAAATCAGTTGGCTACGAACCAACAGAGTGAGGGTTCGAAGCCTTCTGTCTTCTCTTCCTGCACAAATATTCATCACCATGTAACGCATTCATGCCGCTCGAAATGAGAATGAGCGTGATGTGGAAGATTTCAACTTCGATCTTAGCGAAACGCTACGCATTTGTCTGCTTGCTATGCTATCACATCACCGCCACCAGGGCTAAGTGGAGATTACTGGTAATGCTCCAGTCCTTCCCGGCTTCAACGGGACGCTTCTACTTAGTTAGCTTAATCTCCAATAAATTAAGTCGAGACAGATGGATTCGAACCATCATGTAACCAGTTACGGTTTCTACACGATATAAGCGTGAGCCGATATGTCTCGTCATCTTTCGAATCAGCTCAGGATAGATTGGTGTGTCAGGCAACAAAAAACCCCGAGTGTCTGACCCGGGGTTTTTGTTTTTGATAATGTATAATCAAACTCAAATCTTAACCACGCGCAGACTTTCCGAATACTCAAAACGTATACTCGGCATGCGATAATGATTAAAAAGTGATTGGTTCTTGTTCATGATGGTGCAAATATAACAGGAGCATATTCGACCAAACAAGTGCTCAAGATGAAAAGTTAAGTTTATTTCTTCTGCGCAAAAAGGCTGCATAGATAGTTGCCATGAACTCTTCGGAAAAATAAATTCTCAATGATGTTAGGAAGAATTAAAAAACTCAGCATACTTTTGTGTCACTGTTCTTCTTATCACACTTATTAAAGAAGAAATTATGTTTGTACTACATTTACATATCCGCAAGTAGCTATTAGTTGAGATTTCTCAACTGATCGATTCGCTATTTCCTTTACTCACATTTATCTGACAAGTTGCTCTCGGACAATTGTTATTGTTCTAGTTCGCATTGATGTCTATTAAGCTGTCGATAGCAAGGAGTAGCTCTTTATTTACTTTTTATTGAGCTTAACAATGAGTACAAATACAAATTATCATGATCTGATTACCAAGCGGCAAAAACTACGCGAGGTGTCGGATGCATTGAAAAAACAATTTTTAGGTCTGGATGCCATTATCGATGAAGTGATTTCTTTGTTGATGCCATGGTACCTTTTTCCCGAAGCACAATTACGTCCAACGGTGATTAATTTATGGGGATTGACGGGTTCCGGTAAAACTGCATTAGTCCAGCGTTTAATTGAATTGCTGGAATACAAACAACTTTTCGCACACATCGATATGGGCGAGTTTGAATCTGATTCTGCATCCTGGTTGAAAAACATCTTAACTGACGACATGGATTTTTTTGATGGCAAACCAGCCGTGTTGTGTTTAGATGAATTTCAATTTGCCCGCACACTTAATCAGAATGGTGAAGAGTTGGGTAAAGATAAACTGCGGGTGATCTGGGAGTTGATTGACTCGGGCAAAATTTCTCATACACCGGGCAACAACAGCTTTTATCTCTTTCGCGCAGAAAGTTGTTTGAAGCGAATAGAGAAAGCACTGCGTGTGGGTGTTCGCCTCGAGCAGGGAGTTGTTGTGGCAGAGGAAGAATGGTTTGTAACTATTTTTGAAGGATTTTACTTCGATAATCATGATCAACGCTATCGGACGATCAACAAAGACTATTTTATTTCAGCGGATTTTCTGGAAGGAATGCGAGGCTTGATGGTTGAAAGTGAAATCACGAAAGAAGATGTGAAGCGCATAGTTTCCGATTCTTCATTACAAGAATTGGCCAATCACATACTTAATGCTATGAAGATGCGATCAGCTACACGGGAATTAGATCTTTCCCGATCGTTGATTTTTATTCTGGGCAATTTAGATGAAGCCTACCGCATGAGTCATAACATGAATCCGGATATGAGTGCCGATGATTTTTATGAAGAAACATCAAAAATCACTATTGCGAATATCAAGCGGGCGTTGAAAAAACGATTTCGTCCGGAGCAAGTGGCACGTTTAGGAAACAACCACATCATCTATCGGTCATTCAATCAGGCGCAGTTTCGCCAATTGATTGAGATGCAATTTGATCGCATTGCACAATTTGTAGAGCAACAATTTGCGTGGAATATTCAGTTTGATTCTTCCGTAACCGATGTGATTTATGCCGAAGGTGTGTTTCCATCGCAAGGCACACGCCCTATTTTTACTACGATTAAGAATCTGGTCGAGTCGCGCATCAGCAAAATGGCTGTGATGCTGTTGGAAGAAAATCTGCCTGTGAAAAACATTCGCTGGTATTATGAGCAGCAGCATTTTTATTTTGAACTGCGTGATGAACAGAATCAATTTATTAAAACCATCAGCGATGAAGCGGTTTTGAAATTGGAAAACTTACGCAAGAGCTGTGACCCCGAAATTCAGGCGCACGTTGCGGTGCACGAGGCAGGTCATGCAGTATTAGCTGTAGCCACTTTGCATATCATTCCGGCATTGATCGTATCACGCACGGCTTCCGATTCCGAAGAAGGATTTTGCCAAATCAACTTCCCGAAGGGACCCGTTACCCGTGATACGCTACGAAAGGATATCATCATTACACTGGGTGGATATGTAGCTGAGAAGTTGATTTTTGGTGAGTCTTTTACCAGCACCGGTGTGTATGCCGATATTGAAGAAGCGTCATCATTAGCCAATAAGGCGGTGAGAAACTACGCGATGGGGAAGGACCCGATTCACATGGCGATCAAGACGACTAACAATGATGATGTGTTTTTAGTGAACCAGAAGTACGAAGTCGAAGCGTTGGAGCTGATCAAAGTGTGCGAGGTGGAAGCCATGCAATTGATGAAGCGAAACAAGCTTTTGCTTTTGAAACTGTCGGAGTACCTCACTACGCATTCGCGGATGGAAGAAACACAGATTGAAGAATATGTGGTGAAATACGGAGCGGAAGAGTGGATGAACCAAGCTGCCTTTGTAAAGAAAGAAAACTATTATGCTTTCAATACCATGCTTCAAAAGCAACTGAAACAGTTTGAAACTTCGGCTGTAGATGAATTACTGCGGGAGTGCTATGAAATGCAAGTGTAAACTACTTGTATAAACCGGCCGCAATCTTTTCGGGAATAAACTTGGGTACCAGATAAGTAAGCTGAACGGATATCCAGTTGACAAAGCCCGGAAGGATTTCGGCCTTTTTATTAAACATTCCTTCTATTCCAATTTTAGCAACCTCTTCGGCTTTCATGCTGAATTTCTCCGCCTTCTCTTTCAGCGATTCCATGCCTGCACGGTCAATGAAGTTGGTTGAAGTAGCTCCCGGACTCAGACATGTTACAGAGATGGAAGTATTCTCAAGCTCCAAACGCAAACCACGGGTAAACAACAGGACAAACGCTTTGGTAGCTGCATACGTAGCTAAAGTCGGCACTGCTTGATAGGCTGCTGTGCTGGCTACATTTAGAATATACGATTGTGCGTGTTTCTTCAACTCAGGTATCAATGCGTGACACAGATTGGTCACCACAATCATATTGAGTTGCATCATGTTGTTGAGGCTCTCTTTAGAAGTGGCATCCACTCGTCCCCAAATGCCATAACCGGCATTATTGATCAAAATGTTCACTGGGAATGAATTCTTAGTGATCCAGTTTTCAATTTGAGTAACTGCATCGGGAAGACTTAAATCAACGCTCAGGTATTCTGCCTTGATGGAATAAGTAGCACGAAATTCCTTACAAATCTCTTCCAGTCGGGAAGAAGATCGCGCAATTAGTAAAAGATCAATTTTTCTCTTGGCCAACTCTCGGGCTAATTCCAAACCAATGCCACCGCTGGCACCGGTTACTAAGGCGTAGGCCATATAGGTTACTTATTGGTGAGAGAGATAAGTCGTTGATAAAACAACGGCTTGCTATTTTCTGTGCGTGGTGTGAATTTTCCCGTGATGATAGGAACATACATAACTCGTCTGCGACTCTTTTCTCCAATAAAAGGAGAACGCGCCACACGATGCCACAAACGACCATCATGGACAGTCAAATCACCTGGCTCAACATTCAAACCAATTTCATTTTTGTCTGGCTTGTGGCTTAAGAAATAAAACTTTTTGAATAGGAGTGTGCGCAATCCCTGGTTGTGTGTTCCAGGTATCAAGCGAAGACCGCCATTATCGGTAGTCGAGTTATCCAAATGAATCCCCACATTCAACATGGGAAGGATTTTTTGTCCGTAGAAAACATCGCGTAAAGCGTCTGTATGCCAGCCTAACTGGCTATAATTACTTTCCTCGGTATTGATGTAATGATTAAATACTAATCCGTCTTTTTCTGTTTCGCCAATGCGGCAATCATCCGTACCGATAAAATCAAAAAGGGCTTTTAGCCTTTGATCCTTCAATAAATCAGAGAAAACGGAACTGTGCTGATTTAAAAATGCGAAGCGCTGTACAATTTTTTTGCCGGTGATGTCGGTGCCATATTTGATGGGCACTCCGTTGATCATCTTGTAGCCTTGGTTCACCCACTCATCTTGAATTTTCTCCGCTTCGCGCAACAAGGTGTTAACGGTCTCTTTGGAAATGAAATTCTTGAAATGGATGAATCCGTTTTTTTCAAAGAAGTCTTTTTGCTCGTCTGTAAGAATATCTCCTAAAGTAAATTCAGGATAGTTATTTAGTGATTTCTTATGTGTGCCATTTTTGGCTGCTACTCCATTCAACTCCATAGTACTACATTAACTTAAATCAACGTCAAAGTTAAACTAATTTTAACAAAATTATAAACGCAAGTATGCGAATTCAGTTCAAAAAAAGGCATTTTTTTAATTCTAGCCCCACGAAACAGACATTAATCGATGAAAAGAGTTCGGCTGTTCAGACGTTGTATGGCCTTGTAAACCAACCAAGTGATAACCCATGCACCAAGAATATCAATGGAATAATGCACGCGTTGCCATATCAACAACAATCCCACCAAAAGAGTTGAGATAAGAAGGATTGTTTTAAGGCTTTTCTTTTTTTCAATAAAATAAACGATGGCCAGGGTGCTGGTGTGCCCTGAAAAGAAAAGATCTTTCACAAAGACCGCGTTGCCACCATAGGCGACCTTTGCCAGAAATGGATCTGTTAAGGCAATCAGGCCGTCAGGTGCTTCCAATGTAAACAGATAGATCGAGGCGATGCGCAGGTAGTTCACAATGACGTAGCATTGTAAACTTAGTAAGACAGCCAATGGGTTTTTAAAGTTCGCGATAAAGAATAGGGCGGGGGCGGCAAATATGATGATGAAAATTATGTTCGACCAGTCTCTCGGAGCAAATAGGTTCATGAACCAATCATTCAACTGGATGCCCGGCTTCGGCTGAATCACATTATTGAAATAGCCAGGTAGTATAACGATGAAGCCAATTAAGGCAATGATATTCAACAACAAATAGACATTGAACGCTTTGTTGCTAACAGCATCCTTCCAGGTTACCTGCATGATCAATCTTTAACTTCAATCAGGAAATAATTCTTCTTGCCTTTTTGAGCCAGCAAAAATTTATTGTGAAGCAATGGCAAGTCAGGCTTTGCATTTCCATCGACTACTTTTGATTTATTGATACTCACACCTCCGGCTTGGATCATTTTGCGGGCTTCGCCTTTGGAGGGGAAGATGATGTTTTGCGTAGTTTCAGAAAGGAGCTCGATCGCAGAATTGCATTGCTCATAGGCTGACTTAGAGATGACGGCCTGTGGCACACCTTCCAAAACGGATAATAGAGTGGCTTCATCCAAACTTATCAAGTCTTCGGTAGTAGAACTTCCAAATAGTAAAGACGATGCTTTTAAAGCGGTCTCAAACGCTTCCTCGGAATGAACCCGTATCGTGATGTCTTTCGCTAACTCTTTCTGCAGTTTGCGCTCACCCGGTGAAAGTTGATGCTCTGCTACCAGTGCTTCAATTTCTTCTTTTGAGCGTTGGGTAAATATCTTGATAAAGTTAGCCGCATCTTCATCGGATGCATTGAGCCAATATTGATAAAACTTATATGCGGATGTTCGATTCGGGTCGAGCCATACATTGCCTTGTTCCGACTTTCCGAACTTCGTTCCATCTGCCTTTTTGATGAGGGGAGTGGTGAGTGCAAAAGCTTCTCCTTCGGCTTTTCTGCGGATCAATTCTGTGCCCGTTACAATGTTGCCCCACTGGTCAGAACCACCCATTTGCAGGAGGCAGTTCTTGTTGGCATACAACCAATAGAAGTCATACCCCTGCACCAATTGGTAACTAAACTCGGTAAACGAAAGACCGGTTTCTAGTCGCTTTTGAACCGAATCTTTGGACATCATATAGTTCACTGTAATGTGCTTGCCCACATCGCGGATGAAGTCGAGGAAATGGAAATTCTTGAACCATTCGTAGTTGTTCACCATCTCAGCTTTGTTGGGGCCGCTTTCAAAGTTGAGGAACTTCTGCAGTTGCTTTTTGACACCCGCGAGGTTGTGGTTCAGTTGTTCTTCGGATAGGAGATTGCGCTCCGCTGATTTTCCCGAAGGATCGCCCACCATCCCCGTAGCACCACCTACCAAAGCAAATGGCTTATGTCCGGCCGTCTGAAAATGAACCAGCGTCATAATCTGAACAAGATTACCAATGTGTAGTGAATCTGCCGTTGGGTCGAACCCTATATAGCCAGAGACCATTTCCTTCTTTAGCAATTCTTCGGTTCCAGGCATGATGTCGTGCACCATTCCGCGCCAGCGTAGTTCTTCAACAAAGTTCGTCTTCATTCGATCGGTTCAGCAGGACTTTCCTGATTCTGAGCCGCAAATATAAGTCTTGGTCATCACATCAAGACACTAAAATTTAGTCGAAGTATGTTCTGATTGATTAATCATAAATTGCTGTAAGTCAATTGGTTTATGGTATTGAGACTAAAGTTCAAGAATTACTTTCGGTTGGAATTTATTTTTGCTTGCTTTAAGCTTTAATTAAAAGAAACCATGCAGCAACCTGATTCACTTAACCTCGTAGCCGAATTTCATCAAACCTTTAAGCATCCTATTTTGCCAACCCCCACCGTCCCCGATGAATCGCGTTGCAAATTGAGGGTGGCACTCTTAGCTGAAGAGTTAAAGGAGTTAGAGGTAGGAATCGCGAACAAGGACATTGTAGAAATTGCCGATGCACTATGTGATTTGCAGTATGTCCTTTCGGGCGCGATACTGGAGTTCGGTCTGGGTGGTAAGTTTAACGCGTTGTTTGAAGAAGTGCAGCGCTCGAATATGAGCAAGGCATGTAACTCAGAGGCCGAAGCGATTGAAACGGTGGCCTTTTATAAACGGAAAGATGGAACTGAATGCTACTACAAGCAGGAAGGCGGGAAATGGTTGGTATATCGGAAAAATGACAACAAAACGATTAAGTCGGTCAATTACTCGCCAGCGGATCTGGACCAGTTTTTCAAATAAGCTATACATAAAATTCAAGTTGAAACACGATGTCCTGACCTCGTAGTTGGATGGGATTAATAGCCAGAATAGCCATATCATTAAATGCCTTAATAAATTCCTGACGGGGAATTCGAAGTTTGCTGACCCCTGGCCGAACCTTATGATATTGCATTCTGCCCGATTTATTGGCAGTAGCACTATACATATAGTCGTATTTGATCGGAATAGGAGAGGGGATGTACTTCATACCCTCTTATGCATAGGTTTTAACAAATTCAATGTGAACCATGCGATTTTGCACAGCGGTGTATTGCGACAACAGCGAATAAGCCCAAGATGGAACATAATTGAAGCGCGTTTCATACTCTTCAATTTTGTTGCATAACTCTCTGACATAGAATCTGATCTGAGCCGCATTTCGACAATCACTTGGCTTCTCAAAATTCTTGGAGGTGAAATTTTTCAGCTCCATTTCCAATTTTCGCTTTTCGAAGTCTGTCATATTACTGTGTATTAATACACAATTATACATCCTATTGTTTCACTAAAGCAACTATTTATGTGTAAAAATGCACAATATTTTTTAAAACCATTTAAAACACCTCATTTAGGGGCTTTCTGGCGTTTGCTTAGTATAACTAAAACGGTGAAACATCGGTGGGTGATGCAGCCATTACCTGATTTTATGTGGTGCTGTAAATATCTTTATATTTAAAAAAATATTGATTGATATGACTAAAAGTAGTGACGGATTTCTAGCCCTCTGGTATACTTCCATGATTATTGGTGCCATTGTAATGGTTGCTTTGGCAATCGTTGTGTACCTGGTTTACAAGTTACGGGTATCTACCATCAGCGACTTAAAGGAGAAACACGATTACATCAATCTCAATGAAGTAAAATGGTATAAATGGTTCTATTATCTCATTGGTTTTGCGGCTGCCTTTGCCGTTAATTTATATGGTCAGGATAACAATGGTGGCATTGGCATTTGGTTCATCGTTCGACTCTTTATTTCCGTCTGTGCGGCCACATTGATTGGTTATGTGGCATCATTAGTGCTTGAATATTACTACCCTACTGTGTTAAACTTTAAGCTGAGAAGATTACGCTATACACCACGCATTAACCCCAAAACGGGTAGTAAAATGCGGTTGTTGAGCGAAGATGAAGAAGACGTTCACTTGGATGAAGGTATGCAAGCGGAGGAAAACCTTTTCTCTATAGACTATGATGTATGGGTTGATGAGAAAACAGGCGATGTGAAGATTGAGAAATACCAGGGACATCTGGTAGCCCTTCAGTGTAACAATTGTGGATTTTATACCATGAAAGTGCAGCGCGAAGAAATCGTGGAACGAAATGAAGATGGAAGTCCGCGTGAACTTCTAAAGCACTATCAATGTGCGTATTGCAAGAATGTGAGAGCCACGCAATTCACCATTTCCCGCAAGGAAGCTGAAGATTATAAGAACCAGAAGCCGAAGCGGAAAGGAAACCCGAAGAATATTGAACTAATCAAGATGGATGTGCATTCTAACCTTGGCCAGAAAAAAACGTTTGAGTTTTCATCGGTAGAAGAAGCGCAGAAGTTTCTTTCCGAATTTGACTTTGATAAATTGGTATAGGATTCGCTATAGTAAGTAGAAAAGTGTTATGATAAATAAGAATAGATTTTTGATTGCTCTTTTATTAACTGCCTCTGTGCAGGTTTTTGCCAGCCGTCAGGATACGCTGGAGCTGAAATCAAAACCGGTTTATGGCAAGGAAGCTCGTACGATCTCCTATATTTTAGACCATAATCATTACCGCAAAATTCAGTTGAATGACTCGTTGTCATCGGTCATCTTGGATCGATACATTCAGGAATTGGATAATAATCGTACCTACTTTTTAGATTCGGATGTTAAGTCGTTTGAGAAGTACCGTAAGTCGATCGATGACCTCACCCGCACCGAAAACGTTACTCCCGCCTTCGAAATTTATACGGTGTTTAGAAAGCGCTATTTCGAACGAATGAATTATGTTCTCAATACACTGATCAACGCAGAGCACAATTACGCAATCAATGAGTTTTACGAGACCAACCGTGAAAAAGAACCTTGGGCTAAGAATTCTAAGGAGTTGAATGAAATTTGGCGCAAAGTCATCAAAAGCCAGGCACTCAGCTTAAAGTTGGCTGGCAAAAAGCCGGAAGAGATCAAAGAAACCTTAAAGAAGCGTTTTGAGCGTTTTGAAAAATCGGTAGTTCAGTTCAATTCTGAGGACGTTTTCAGCCTTTACATGAATTCGATTACGGAAGCGTACGATCCCCACACCAATTATTTCTCACCCAAAGCTTCTGATCTGTTCAAGCAAAGTATGAGCTTGTCATTGGAGGGTATCGGTGCTCAGCTTCAAACTGAAAATGACTATACCAAGGTAGCTCGCGTGATGCCGGGCGGCCCCGCTGACAAATCGGGCTTACTCCATAACAATGATTTTATTACTGGCGTGGCGCAAGGCACAGAGGGCAGCATGGTGGATGTGATTGGCTGGCGAATCGATGATGTAGTTAAGTTGATTAAAGGTCCAAAAGGAACCGTGGTTCGCCTGCAAATTATCCCGGGAGCTACCGGTATTGGAGGTGCAACACAAGAAATTGTATTAGTGCGCGACAAGGTGAAATTGGAAGATCAAGCGGCTAAAAAAAGTGTGATTAACTACCAATCTGATGGAAAAGAGCAAAAGCTTGGGGTAATTACGCTGCCTAGCTTTTATATGGATTATGAGGCCTACCAACGCGGAGATAATGATTATCGAAGTACAACTCGCGATGTGAAAAAATTGATTGGAGAACTGAAGGCTGAAGGTGTAGACGGCATTGTGATGGATTTAAGAAACAACGGAGGCGGTTCGTTGCCTGAGGCGGTGGATTTGACGGGATTGTTCATAAAGGATGGACCGGTGGTGCAAGTGAAAAGCAGCACAAACCGGGTAGACGTTTTACCCGATGATGACAATGGCGTATTTTACTCCGGACCGCTCGTAGTGTTAACCAACAGATTCAGTGCTTCGGCTTCTGAAATTTTTGCAGGCGCCATTCAGGATTATCAGCGAGGTGTGATTGTAGGGGAGACTACCTATGGAAAAGGAACGGTGCAGTCAGTAATAGATCTTAAGAAATTCATCAATGATAAAGAACCAATTGGTGAGTTAAAAGTTACTTTCCAGAAGTTCTATCGTGTGACAGGCAGCAGCACACAACACAAAGGTGTAACTCCGGATGTACTTTTGCCAAGTGCTTTAGATGCATCGCAGTATGGAGAAAGTGCCAGCCCAAGTGCTTTACCTTGGGATGTGATTAAAGCCGCTGCCTTCCAGCGTAACAATGATATTAATGAGAAGTTGATCGCCAAGTTGAATAAGTCTTATCAGGATCGCTCAAAATTTGACACCAATCTGAAGAAGTACATTCAGGATACGGAAGAGTTGAAAAAGAACTTATCGGAGACAAAGATTTCTTTGAACGAAACAGTTCGCAAGAAGGAAATGGAAGAAACAGACAAAAAGAAGGCGCAAGCCAAGTTAGATACGAAGCTAACCTCTAAAGAAGGATTGCCGGTAAATGATCTTCAAAAAATGGACGATGAAGTACTACGTGAAGGCTTATTGATTCTCTCAGAAATCTTGACCAAGAGAATAGGCTAACAAAACCAAACCTTAAAAGAAAAGGCTTCCCAAATCGGAAGCCTTTCTTTTTGATTATTGAGTAGAAGTTACTTTTTCTTCTTTGCCGCTTTTTTAGCAGATTTCTTTGCCGGTTTAGCAGCTTTCTTAACTGCTTTTTTAGCAACCGTTTTCTTAACAGCTTTCTTTACTAATTTCTTAGCTACCGCCTTCTTCACCACTTTTTTAGGAGCAACCTTTTTCACCACCTTTTTCGCAGATACTTTTTTAGCTGGTGATGATTTTTTAGGTGCTGCTTTTTTGACTGGCGCAGATTTTTTAGCAGAAGATGATTTCTTAGCTACAGGAGCAGCTTTTTTAGCAGGAGCAGAACCCATTTTATTTAATGCCGAGCCTGCTTTGAACCATTCAATTTGACTGGCATTATAAGTGTGATTCACAGTGATGGTTTCTTTCTTGCCATCCACGTGGTTTAATGTCAGTGTCAAAGGTTTGTCAGGCGAAAATGTAGTCAAACCATTGATATCGATCCGGTCGTCTTCTAAAATCTTATTGTAATCTTCTTTGTTCGCGAAGGTCAGAGCCAACATACCTTGTTTCTTCAAGTTGGTTTCGTGGATACGGGCAAATGACTTCACCAAAATCGCGCGAACCCCGAGGAAACGTGGCTCCATGGCTGCGTGCTCGCGAGAAGAGCCTTCGCCATAGTTTTCATCACCAACCACAATGCTTCCAATGCCTTTGGCTTTGTACGAACGCTGTACTTTCGGTACTTCATCGTGTTCGCCTGTCAGGCCATTCTTTACACTATTGATCTTCTCGTTGAAGAAGTTGGTTGCTCCAATTAGCAAGTTGTTTGAAATGTTATCCAAATGACCGCGGTATTTTAACCATTTACCTGCCATGGAGATATGATCGGTAGTACATTTTCCTTTGGCTTTGATTAACAATCGCAAAGCTTTAAGATCGGTTCCTTCCCAAGGGGCGAATGGTTCCAACAATTGTAAGCGGTCCGAATCAGGGCTTACTTTTACGATTACGCTGCTGCCGTCTTTTGCCGGAGCAATGAAACCTGGGTCTTTTACATCAAATCCTTTTTTAGGAAGTTCATCTCCGGTAGGAGGGTCAAGCTTTACTTGTTCACCTTGCTCGTTGGTAAGATAATCGGTGAGCGGATTGAAGTTCAAATCTCCGGCAATCGCCAAGGCTGTTACCAGTTCTGGAGAACCAACAAACGCATACGTGTTTGGATTACCGTCATTGCGTGATTGGAAGTTTCTATTGAAAGAATGAACGATTGTATTTTTCTCCTTACGATCAGCCCCTACGCGAGCCCACATACCAATACATGGTCCACATGCGTTCGCAAATACCTTTGCACCGATCTTGTCGAAAGTTTCGATAAAGCCATCGCGCTCAATGGTATAGCGAACCTGTTCGGAACCAGGCGTGATTGTAAACAACGCTTTGGTCTTCAACCCTTTGGCTGAAACTTGTCTTGCCAAACTGGCTGCGCGAGCGATATCTTCGTAGGAAGAGTTGGTACATGAACCAATCAAACCTACTTCTACTTTGGTAGGCCAGCCATTCTTAGCTGCCTCTTCTTTCAACTTTGAAATGGGAGTAGCCAAATCAGGAGTAAACGGACCATTCAAGTGTGGCTCCAGTTCGGATAAATTGATTTCAATCACTTGGTCAAAGTACTTTTCAGGATTGGCGTAAACCTCAGGATCACCTGTCAGGTCTTTCTTAATCTTATCGGCCATCTTTGCTACTTCCGCACGGCCAGTAGCTACTAAATAACGGCTCATGGATTCGTCATAACCGAATGTAGAAGTGGTAGCACCAATTTCTGCACCCATGTTACAGATCGTTCCTTTTCCCGTGCAACTCATTGAGGTAGCACCTTCTCCAAAATATTCAACAATAGCGCCTGTTCCACCTTTTACGGTGAGGATGCCAGCCACTTTTAAAATCACATCTTTGGCTGAAGTCCAGCCGTTGAGTTTGCCCGTTAACTTAATACCTATCAGTTTAGGAAACTTCAATTCCCAAGCCATGCCTGCCATCACATCCACTGCATCGGCACCGCCAACGCCAATCGCTACCATGCCTAATCCACCGGCATTCACGGTATGTGAGTCGGTTCCAATCATCATTCCTCCCGGGAAAGCATAATTCTCTAACACCACTTGGTGAATGATACCAGCGCCCGGCTTCCAGAACCCTAATCCATATTTGGTAGAAACAGAAGAAAGGAAATCAAATACTTCCTTGCTTTCGGTGTTAGCAAAACTTAAATCATCAGCAGCACCAACTTTGGCTGTGATGAGGTGATCGCAATGGACAGTAGAAGGTACAGCAACCTTGGGTCTGCCGGCCGACATAAATTGAAGCAATGCCATCTGCGCGGTAGCATCTTGCATTGCTACGCGATCGGGGGCAAAATCTACATATGATTTTCCTCTTCCAAAGTTCTCGAGTTTTTGCTCAGCGTGAAGATGAGAATAGAGGATTTTCTCGGCCAAGGTAAGAGGCTTACCTACCAATTTTCTAGCTTTCGCAATTCGGCCCGGCATAGCCTTATAGGTGGCCTTAATCATGTCTAAATCGAATACCATAATTTGTAGATTAAATGATGTCGCTAATCTACAAAATTAGGTGAGATTTAAAGGATTTGACCTATAATATTCCGATTACAAATGGTATTTTCTTAGCGCTCGAAATAGGAGCGGTACTATCGGGTGTTGATATAATTCAAGAAATCGCGCTTGGTGTTTTCTTCGCGGAATTTGCCGGAAAAATAAGCCGTTCCTGTTTTGCTATTTGTATCACTTACGCCCCGGGAAGCTACGCACATGTGGTTTGCGTCTACCACTACCCCCACATCCTTGGTGTTTAAAACGCGCTCTAACTCCTTGCCAATCTGCACAGTAAGACGTTCCTGCACTTGCGGACGTTTAGCGAAATATTGAACAAACCGATTGATTTTTGAGAGCCCAATCACCTTGCCTGAAGAGAAATAAGCCACGTGTACTTTGCCATAGATCGGCACGAAATGATGCTCGCAATGCGAGAAGAAAGTAATGTCTTTCTCGACCAGCATCTGATCGTAATTGTATTTATTTTCGAATAATCGGGTGCTCGGACGATTGGAAGGATTTAAGCCGCTGAAAGCTTCCTGCACATACATTTTGGCTACACGCTTGGGTGTACCTTTCAAGCTATCGTCTGATAAATCGAGTCCGAGCACTTGCATAATCTCACGAAAGTGAACTTCGATTTTCTCAATCTTCTGGTCGTCCGTTAAGTCAAACGCATCGGCACGTAGCGGTGTATCGTGCGATGACGACACATGGTCCATGTCATCTTCTTCGTGTGGCTTAATGGGCAGGATATTCAACGAAATTTCTTTCGGTCTCATACAACTTGATTTTTAGTTCGTATTGGCTCTCTATTCGCTCCCTCAAAATCGTCCAGATGACTACCGCTATATTTTCAGCGGTAGGGTTTAGGTTGGCAAAGAAGGTGGTATCTAAATTAAGGTTTTTGTGATCAAATTGTTTTAGAACATGCTCATTTATTATGTCGCTCAACAGCTTCAAATCATAGACATAGCCTGTTTCCGGATCGGGTTCGCCAATCAGTGTAACAATTAACTCATAATTATGGCCGTGATAATTGGGGTTGTTGCACTTGCCAAATACGGTGTTGTTCTTTTCGTTGCTCCATGCAGGATTGAACAAGCGATGTGCTGCGTTGAAATGTTCTTTACGGGATACGGCTATTTTCATCAATCAAAGTTAAAACAAGCATCCCTCAAAAAGGTTCGGTTAACTAATTATTAAATTGAAAATTGTTGTGGCCGTTGCATTCGGAAGAATTAGCTACTACTTTTCCATTGTTTATTATTATCAATTTAATAAGTGACGTGGGCCGGAAAAACACTCTGTCAAGAGTAAGACTTTCGTTCATTTCATGATTCATAGCAGCTATGCATTTCGAAAATATTACCATCATCATTCTATTATTAGCAGTTGTTACCGCGTTGGCCGAAGTAACTGACCGAATCAAAGTTCCTTATCCTGTCTTATTGGTACTTGCTGGCATTGTCATAGGGCTCATTCCCAACTTACCAATGGTTGAGCTCAATCCAGACGTAGTCTTTCTGATCTTCTTGCCACCGGCACTTTATTCGGCTGCATGGACTACTTCCTGGGATGATTTCAAAACGGCTAGTCGCCCCATATCATTACTGGCATTTGGTTGTGTATTGTTTACTACCACATTGGTGGCATTTGTTGCGCATACATTCATTCCCGGATTTGGGTGGGCGGAATCATTTGTGCTCGGAGCGATCATTTCTCCTCCTGATGCCGTGGCCGCTACTGCCGCAACAAAGGGGTTGGGGGTGCCCAAGCGTTTAATCACCATTCTTGAAGGTGAGAGTCTGGTAAATGATGCGACTGGCCTAATTGCCATGCGCTACGCCATCTTGGCGACAGCCACAGGGACTTTCATTTTTTGGTTAGCAACCATCAACTTCATTTATGTGGCTGGGGTTGGAATCATCATTGGTCTTTTAGTCGGACAATTGCTTTTCTGGATTCACCGCATCACACCGAATAACCCAACTACTGATACAACACTGACATTTATTACTCCCTACATCGCTTACTTGTTGGCAGAGCGAATTCATGTTTCCGGTGTATTGGCTGTGGTTGCCTGTGGACTCTTTTTAAGTCAGCGTTCTTCTAAGATTTTTTCACATCAATCCAGAATACAAGCCTATTCTACCTGGGATACGGTTACTTTTATTTTGAATGGGGTCATCTTTATTCTTATCGGATTACAACTGCGCACGGTTTTGTCGCATATTCAAGATCATTCATTCGGCACGTTGCTGTGGTATGGTTTTTTGGTAAGCATTGCCACCATCATTGCGCGCATTATTTGGGTTTTCCCAGGAGCATATATCCCCAGATGGCTGAGCAAAGGAATTCGCCAGCGCGAACCTGAAACCAACATCCGATCAGTTTCTATCGTAGCCTGGTCCGGGATGCGGGGTGTGGTTTCGCTAGCGGCAGCTCTGGCATTACCCTTGGCGTTTGACGACAAAACACCCTTTCCAAATCGTGACCTGATCATCTTTTTGACTTTTGCAGTGATCTTTGCCACGTTGGTAATCCAAGGCACCACACTGCCAGCATTGGTGAGAAAGCTGGGTATCAAAGAAGATGCCGGTGGACGGATTGAAGAAGATCATGCGCGTTTCCGAATCGCAACTTCGGTCATCGAGCACATTGAGGAGAACTATTCGCTTGGCCTGAACGATGCGGTGCTCGCACAGATCAAATCAAAGTATGAGTTACGTATTCAGCGGTTGAATAAGAATGTTGACAACAAGCTTACTGAAGATGAAATCAAAGAGTTTCATAAAATACAACGCGATTTAATTTCCCGCGAGCGCGTATTACTCGAAAATTTGGCCAAGGAAAAGCAAATCAGCGCAGAAGCGTTGCGCAAGCTGGAGTATGAATTGGATCTGGAAGATGCCCGGATCGATTTAGAGTTAGAAACAAAATAAAAAGAGCCCGATGATTCGGGCTCTTGGTTATTTACTTTCAGCACGGTTTAGCAGAATTCGTCAAACACTTCAACTAAATGTTGGCCTATCATTTGTGCATTTCTGCCTTCAATGTGATGACGCTCTACAAAGTGCACCAACTCGCCATCTTTAAACAATGCAATGGCAGGTGAGGACGGAGGATAAGGAAGAGTGTATTCTCTTGCTTTTGAAACGGCTTCTTTATCGACTCCAGCAAATACAGTAGTCAGGTGAGCAGGCTTCTTTTCAGAATTTTGCAGCGCCCATTTAATTCCTGGGCGTGCCGCACCGGCAGCACAGCCACAAACGGAATTGATCACCAACAGGGTAGTTCCTTTCTGGTCTTTCAATTCCTGATCAACAGCATCAGCAGTTTTTAATTCTGTAAATCCGGCCACCGTTAAATCGGTGCGCATCGGGGCAACTAAGTGTTCGGGATACATATGATTTGTTAGGATTATTTAAGGTTGAATTTATATTTAGACGATTGTTATAACAGATTTACATAAAACCTAGTTCCAATTTAGCCGCTTCACTCATCATGTCTTGAGAGTAGGGTGGGTCAAACGTAATTTCCACCTTCACATCATTAATGCCCTCAATTTCTCTGATTCGTTGTTCTACTTCTCCCGGAATAACCTCAGCTGACGGACAAGACGGTGAAGTAAGCGTCATTCGGATGAACACATTATTTACAGGGAAGATATTGATCTCATAAATGAGGCCTAATTCGTAAACATCTACTGGAATTTCCGGGTCGTAGACCATTTTAATAGCTGCCAGCACCTTATCCCGCAGGTTAATGCCGGTTTCCGATGAATTTACATTATTGATAGTAACTTCTTCCATTAGTTAGCGGTCAATTGAGCTTTAAATGCAACAGCATACATCTTAATCTGCTTAATCATGGAGGCAAAACCATTGGAACGTTGCGTCCCGATAAAGCGTTCCATGCCAATTTTTTTCATGAAGTATAGATCCGCTGATAAAATTTCATCCGGACTTTGACCATTGAAAATTCGAACCAATAAACTTACCAACCCTTTCGTGATAGCGGTGTTGCTATCGGCAGAAAATTGAAGACCGTTGTTTTCAATATTAGCTGTTAACCAAACTTTCGATTGGCAGCCTTTTACTTCATTCAACTCCGTTTTATCGATTGGATTCATTTCCGGCAATTTCTGACCTAACTCCATGATGTAGAATACCGTCATTTCCATGTCGCCATCCAACAGGGAAAATTCGCTGATAATCTGATCTTGGGTTTGGTTGATGGTCATTTTTGTAAAAATCCAATGATTCTTTTTAAACCATCTATCATGCTGTCGATTTCCTCTTTTGTATTATAAACAGAAAACGAAGCTCGCACCGTTCCTTCTAATCCAAAATGCTCCATCAAGGGCTGCGTGCAATGGTGCCCGGTTCTTACCGCAATACCGCGCGCATCTAACATCTGCCCGATATCAAACGGATGGATTCCCTCAATGACAAACGACTGCACACTTACTTTTTGTGATGCCGTTCCAATCAATCGAACGGATGGGATTTCAGTTAAACGATGCGCAGCATACGCCAACAACTCATGTTCATGAGCTGCGATATTTTCTTTGCCTAAATCGTTGATAAAATCAATCGCTTCTTTAAGCCCTACTACATCGGCAATATTAGGCGTGCCCGCCTCAAATTTGTAGGGAAGGTCATTGTAAGTCGTTTTGGCGAACGACACATTTTTGATCATTTCACCACCGCCCATGTAAGGAGGCATTTTCTCTAACAACTCCTTTTTTCCATACAAAATTCCGGTGCCGGTAGGGCCGTACATTTTGTGTGAGGAGATGCAATAAAAATCACAATCTAACTCAACTACATCTATCGGCAAGTGCGCCGATGCCTGAGCTCCGTCAATCAACACCACTGCACCGAATTCATGCGCGAGAGAAATGATTTCTTTAACGGGATTAATGGTTCCTAAACTGTTGGACGCATGATTGACGGCTACAATTTTAGTTTTTGAGTTGAGCAATGATTTGAAATGATCCAGATCGATTTCTCCGGAGGGAGTGATATTGATTACCCGAATGACTGCCTTCTTTTCTTCCGCGATCAGTTGCCACGGAACAATATTGGAATGATGCTCTAATCCGGAGATAATAATTTCATCACCTTCTTTCAAAAAAGCTCTGCCGTAAGAAGATGCTACGAGATTGATGCTTTCAGTAACGCCACGTGTGAAAATGATTTCTTCGCTGTGCTCGGCATGAATAAACGCTCGCATCGCCAAACGGGTGTCTTCATAGGCACGAGTCGCTCTTTCGGCTAATGTATGGATACCGCGGTGAATATTAGCGTTGTCGTTTTGGTAATAATTGGTGAGCGCCTGAATGACTCTTTTTGGTTTCTGATTAGTAGCTGCGTTGTCAAAGTAGATCAGTGGTTTGCCGTTCACCAGTTGATGGAGAATCGGAAACTCTTCTCTGATTTTTTGAATATTCAACGTAGGTGCGAGCACGGCACTCATATCAAAAGTTTTTATGGAGCCTCTCCGAAATCAACTGATCCAAATGGGCTTTTAAGTTTTCGTTTTTAATAACTGTCAATACATCCAAGGCAAAGGCATACAATAACATCGCTTTAGCGGAGGCGTAAGGAATGCCACGGGCCTGCAAATAGAAAAGTGCTTCTTCATCCAATTGACCGGTGGTACATCCGTGTGAACACTTCACATCATCAGCCCAAATCTCTAATTGCGGTTTGGTGTTGATGGTGGCCGATTCGCTCATCAGAATATTTCGGTTGGATTGAAACGCATTCGTTTTTTGAGCATGTGGCCGAACGTAGATTTTTCCATTGAAAACACCTTTGGCCTGATCGTCCATAATGCCCTTATACATTTCATTGCTGAATGAATTGGGCTTTTGATGATCGACTACAGTGTGATTATCTACCAATGTGTTTCCATTCACCAGATACAATCCATTAAAATGCGACTCGCACTGTTCGCCATTGATTTGAATGGTCAAATTGTTTCGGATGATCTGGCCATTCAGCGTAAGCGTAAATGTGTTCACCCGACTGTTATCTGCTTGCGTGATGAAGGTATTTGAAACCTGATGTGTTGAGCCTGAATCGTTTTGAATTTTGCAATAGTCCAAAGTAGCGCTTTCTGCTACGATCATCTCTTCCGTAAAGGTGTGTAAGCAAGGCTGCGTTCCCAGCGAATCTGATTTTTCGATGATGGATAAATCGCTACCTTTTTCGATAGAAACGAGCAATCGTGTATGAGCAATTACTTGTTTCGCTTGTGCATCGTTGATGTGTAAAACCAAAATGGGCTTGGCTACTTGGATATTAGCCGGAACATGAATAAAAATTCCCTCCTGATAGAAGGCGCTGTTCATAGCTGCAAATGGATCTTCTGTTTTGCTGATCGTTCCTAGCAGCGATTGAATAACAGATTTTGTTTTTAAGTCTGCATCTTCAAAAGTCGATACGACTACATTCGATTCTAATCCATCAAGTTTCGAAAGATGTTTAGCGAAACGACCATTCGTGAAAACGATTAGGTGTGTATCACCAATAGCTGGTAAAAATGAATCGATTGAAATCGCTTCAGAAGCAGGAGAGGAGCTTGTCCACGTAAACCTTTTCTCCAGTGCTTTGGTGATTGGTGTAAATCGATACTCTTCTGATTTGGATGTAGGCAATCCAATTTCTGAAAGTTGGGCAAACGCTTTTTTACGAGCTTCGTTTCCCTTATCAAAGTAAGCAGGAGTGGAGCTCTCTAAAATTTGTTTCAATATGGATTCAGTAGCAGTAGTCATACATTAAGCGAGGGCTACTTCATTTTTAATCCAATCGTAACCTTTAGCTTCCAGTTCTTTGGCCAGCTCTTTCGTTCCGGATTTTACAATTTTTCCTTTATAGAGCACATGCACGTAATCAGGTACGATGTAATCTAAAAGTCGCTGATAGTGAGTCACCACAATCGTGGCGTTGTTTTTTGAGCGCAATGAGTTTACACCATTCGCCACAATTTTTAAGGCATCGATATCCAGGCCGGAGTCTGTCTCATCTAAGATGGACAACTTAGGCTCAAGCATCGCCATCTGGAAAATCTCGTTACGTTTCTTTTCACCTCCCGAAAAACCTTCATTCAACGAACGACTGAGTAGTGATTGATCAATTTCAACCAACTTCATTTTTTCTTTCATCAATTGCAGAAAGGCAACTGCATCGAGTGGACTTTGTCCACGGTATTGGCGAATTTTATTCACAGCCGTTTTCATGAAGTTGATGGTGCTAACACCCGGAATTTCTACAGGGTATTGAAACGCGAGGAAAATACCTTCCGCTGCGCGATCGCTAGGATCCAATTCCAGAATATTCTTTCCGTTGAATTCAACTTCGCCACCAGTCACTTCGTAATCTTCACGACCAGCCAGCACCGATGCCAGCGTACTTTTTCCGGAACCGTTGGGTCCCATGATGGCGTGCACCTCACCGGCATTTACTTCTAGATTGATTCCTTTTAGAATCTCTTTCTCGCCAATGCTGGCCTGTAAATTTTTTATAGATAACATAGAGTTCAAATTCAATAATTAACCAACACTTCCTTCTAAGGTCAGTGCTAATAGTTTTTGTGCTTCTACCGCAAACTCCATCGGCAACTGATTCAAAACTTCTTTGGCATAGCCATTCACAATTAAAGCCACTGCGGCTTCTTCGTCAATACCGCGCTGCAGGCAGTAGAAGATCTGGTCTTCGCCAATTTTCGAAGTCGTAGCCTCGTGTTCAATACGTGCAGTTTGATTTTCAACATCAATGTAAGGGAACGTGTGTGCTCCGCACTGATCACCCATTAGCAAAGAGTCGCACTGAGAGAAATTGCGCGCATTAGACGCACGCTTCATAATATGCACTTGACCGCGGTAGCTATTCTGTGATTTTCCGGCAGAAATTCCCTTCGACACAATACGTGACTTGGTGTTTTTACCAATGTGAATCATCTTCGTGCCGGTGTCTGCTTGCTGGTAGTTGTTAGTAACTGCCACGGAGTAAAATTCACCCATCGAATAATCCCCTTTCAACACACACGAAGGATACTTCCACGTAATGGCCGACCCCGTTTCTACTTGTGTCCACGAAATCTTTGAATGGTCGCCAAAGCAAAGTCCGCGTTTCGTCACGAAGTTGTAGATCCCGCCTTTTCCGTTTTTATCTCCCGGATACCAGTTTTGAACCGTTGAATATTTGATTTCGGCATCCTTCATCGCGTAAAGCTCAACTACCGCTGCGTGTAATTGATTTTCATCGCGCATAGGAGCGGTGCAACCTTCCAGGTAACTGACATACGAACCTTCATCTGCGATGATCAAAGTTCGTTCGAACTGCCCTGTATTGGCCGCGTTGATTCGGAAGTAGGTAGATAACTCCATCGGGCAACGAACGCCTTTTGGAATGTAGCAGAACGAACCGTCTGAGAACACAGCCGAATTCAAAGCTGCAAAGTAATTATCGTTCATGGGCACAACCGAGCCCAAGTATTTCTTAATTAACTCCGGATGTTCCTTAACCGCTTCGCTGAAAGAGCAGAAGATGATTCCTAATTCACCCAATGTTTCCTTGAAGGTGGTAGCAACTGAAACGCTATCGATAACAGCATCTACCGCTACGCCTGTTAATCGTTTTTGTTCGGTGATCGAGATTCCTAACTTCTCGAAAGTCTTAATCAACTCAGGATCAACCTCATCCAGCCCACTGATGCTTTTCTTTTGCTTGGGAGCGGAGTAGTAGATAATGTCTTGATAATTGATTTGAGGGTGATGAACATTAGCCCACGTTGGCTCAGCCATTTTCTCCCATTGACGATAGGCCTTCAGGCGCCACTCCAAGAGCCATGCAGGTTCATTCTTTTTGGCTGAGATAAAACGCACCGTATCTTCGCTCAAGCCTTTGGGTGCTTCATCTGCTTCCAAATTTACATTCCAGCCGTGCTCGTATTCTTTGGATGTAAACTCCTCCAGAACCTGATTGTCTTTGCTCATTCCAACCTATTTAGACTAATTTTAAATAGAAAGTCAAAAATAAGAACAATAAACGGGTTTTAAGGTTCTTTAAACAGTAAAATTATTTAGCTGACCAGCTTCAAGTTGCGGTCTAAGCTTTCTTCGAGTGATATCATGGTTTCGGTTCGCTCTATTCCTTCTACTTGCTGCATTTTGTCGTGCAAAACCTCTTTCAAGTGATTGGTATCCCGGCAATGGATTTTTAGAAACATCGAGTAGTTGCCGGTGGTATAGTGGATACTTACGATTTCAGGGATGTCCTTGAGTTTCGTCAATACCTTGTCATACAAAGCGCTCTTTTCCAAATAGATACCGATGAAGGCTGTAATGTCGTATCCGAGATTGGCGTAATTGATTTTGAGGGTTGTTTTGTCGAGAATGCCGGCTTCTTCCATTTTGGCCATCCGTACATGAATGGTTCCCTGCGAAACATTGACCTTTTTAGCTACTTCCGTATAGGGTCGTTTCGCATCCTGCATCAGAATCTCCAAAATTCTGAGATCTGTATTGTCAAGTTGATAATTCTTGGGCATAATGAAATTGAAATTTTAATAAATGTACATTTAAATTGCTATATCATTATAAATATTGTAATAATTTATATGTATTGTTGACTATTACATCAGGTAATGCGTTAATTTGTATCATAATTTACAATGTAGGGTGTTGAAATTGGCAGACAAGCCCTCCTGTCTCGGGGGTGGGGAGCAAAGGACAAACGCAAGGTAATGGGTTGACCACTAAATGTTTTCTTAGTGCCTTGCAGCTAACTTCCCCGTGAAGGTTCGAACCCTTCCTCTACAGCAAAGCCTTCCTGATTTCAGGAGGGCTTTTTTATTTTGCTGAAAAGCCACATTTTATTCAATACACCATAACAAACGATTGCTTCGCGCAACATTTTTAACCTAATTGGGTTCTGTTTCAAATACGTTATTATGAACTCATTTCCTTGGTTTAAAAATTACCCACCCGGCATTCCGCAACAACTTCAACCACTCGAATTTTCTTCGTTGCCCGAGTTGTTTGAAACAGCTTGTAAAAAATACGCTGATCGAATTGCTTTTGAGAACATGGGTGGCAAAATCACCTATGGCGAGGTAGACCGCCTATCGACCAACTTTGCTGCCTATCTTCAAAATGGATTGGGGTTAAAGAAGGGCGAACGTATTGCTATCCAAATGCCCAATCTGCTTCAGTTTCCAATTGCCATGATTGGCTCACTAAAAGCAGGGCTCATCGTGGTCAATACCAATCCGTTATATACTCCACGTGAAATGGAGCATCAGTTTAAAGATGCCGGTATTTCAGCCATCGTCATTGTCTCGAACTTTGCTCACAACCTGCAACAGATTCAAGATCGCGTTAACGTAAAACACATCATCGTTACCGATATGGGCGATATGCTTGGATTTGTGAAAGGAGCGATTGTCAACTTCGTGGTGAAACGCATCAAGAAATTGGTGCCGGATTACAGTCTGCCCACCGCTATTTCATTCAAATCGGTTTTATCAAAAGGTGCAAGCCAGACTTTGAAGAAACCAGCCATTGATGTGGAAGATGTGGCCGTGTTGCAGTACACCGGAGGAACAACAGGAATTTCTAAGGGAGCGCAACTATCGCACCGAAACATCATTGCGCACAACATGATGATTTCGCATTGGTTCGGCCCTTTACTAACCCCGAATGAACAACAGATTGTGATTACCGCGTTGCCATTGTACCACATTTTTGCTTTCACTGTGAATGGCGTATTGATGTTTCACAAAGGCTTGCGCAACGTGTTGATTACCAATCCACGCGATATTCCTGGATTTGTAAAGGAGATCAAGAAGTATCAATTTTCGATCATCACCGGAGTGAATACATTATTCAATGGGTTAATAAACAATCCGGATTTTGCCACCTGCGACTTTTCAAAATTAAAGGGTGCTGTTGGTGGTGGTATGGCGGTGCAAGATGCCGTTGCCATCAAGTGGGAAGAAATTACGAAGAGTCCACTGGTAGAAGGTTACGGACTCAGTGAAACTTCTCCGGTACTTTGCTGCAACCCATTGGTGGGAAATCACAAGCGAGGTACCATTGGTATACCGATGCCAAGCACCGAAGTGGCCATTTTTGATGATGATGGTAAGCAGCTGGCGCAAGGAGAGACTGGTGAAATTTGCGCCCGTGGCCCGCAGGTGATGCGTGGCTACTGGCAAAAAGACAATGATGGCGTATTCTTTAATAATGAATGGTTTCGCACAGGTGACATTGGTTTGATGGATGCGGATGGCTATTTCAAGATAGTGGATCGCAAGAAAGACATGATTAAAGTATCTGGTTTCAACGTGTTCCCCAATGAAATTGAGAATGTATTGGCCGGCCACCCCAAAGTATTAGAAGTAGCCGCCATTGGCGTTGCCGATGCGAAATCAGGCGAAGTAATCAAAGCCTTTATTGTGAAGAAGGATCAAAGCCTGACGGAAGAAGAATTGAAAAAATTCTGTCACGAAAACCTGACCAATTATAAAGTGCCTAAGTACTTCGAGTTCAGAACCGAACTGCCCAAAACCAACGTGGGCAAAATTTTGAGACGAACTTTGAAGGAAGAAGAAACAGCGAAAGCAGCTTAATTATATCTTTGTGTTTTAACTTATCTATGAGATTCATACTTGTTTTCGTTTTCGCTGCGGCTGTTGCCCTGTTTTCATTTCGATCAGCTACCACCTCTTTAAGTTCGGATGTAGACTCTTTGCGCTATAGCGAAGAGAAACATTTCAAAAACCTGCGCCAGCTAACCTTTGGTGGCGACAATGCCGAAGCGTATTGGAGTTTTGATAGCAAAATGGTGAGCTTTCAGTCGAACAATAAAGCCTGGGGACTTAACTGCGATCAGATTTTTTATATGCCTACCGAAGGAATGGATCTAAGTGACGGTTCTAAAAAGCCAACACTAATCAGCACCGGACAGGGTAGAACTACCTGTTCTTTTTTCCTTCCGGGAAACAAGACGATTCTTTATGCGTCCACACATTTAGGAGGTAAGGATTGCCCGAAAGACGTAGAGCGCACCCCTGGTGGAAAGTACCTGTGGCCGATTTATGACAGCTATGATATTTTCGTGGCCGACCTGAACGGAAAACAACTGAAGCAATTGACAAAAACACCCGGTTATGATGCCGAAGCTACTGTATCCCCGAAAGGAGATAAGATTGTGTTTACCTCTACCCGCAACGGGGATTTGGATTTGTACACCATGGACATTGATGGTAAAAACGTCAAGCAAATCACAAATGAAGTTGGCTATGATGGTGGCGCCTTCTTCTCACCCGATGGGAAGAAAATTGTTTTTCGTGCGTCACGCTTTACCACCGAGGAAGCCAAAAAAGAATACCTCGATTACCTGAAACAAGGTTTAGTAGCGCCAACGCAAATGGAAATTTTCACCTGCAATGTCGATGGCTCTGATTTGAAACAATTGACGAATTTGGGCAAGGCCAACTGGGCACCGTTCTATCATCCCTCCGGTAAGAAGATCATTTTCAGCTCCAACCACAAAGGAAAAAGAGGCTTTGAGTTCAATTTGTTTATGATTAATACCGATGGCAGCGGACTTGAGCAGATTTCGTACGACCAGGTGTTTGACTCGTTTCCGATGTTTTCGCCCGATGGAAAGAAAATCATCTTTTCATCGAACCGAAACAACGGAGGCACGCGCAACACCAATTTGTTTGTAGCAGAATGGGTTGACTAATTTGGGTAGCTTATAAATTCAATAGTTGTAAATCATATTTCAGTTAAAATTATTCTTACATCACATCTTAAACCGTAAATTCCCATGATCGGCTTTTTTGAAAATCAGTATCTATCGTATAAGAAAGATCATATCAAAAACCTCTTGGCGTTGGCAAAGGCCGATGGTCATGTACACGAGAAAGAAGAAGCCGTTATCTACAAAATAGGTAAACGCTATGGCTTAAAAGAGCGCCAGGTAAAGGCCATCATGGATAGCAACGAAAAATTCAAAGTAAATGTGCCAAACAATCACCATGACAAGATGAATGTGTTGTATGATCTCATGTTGATTGTATTTGCCGATGGCATAGTTGAAAAGAAAGAGGTGGCTTTCTGCGAAGACGTGGCCAAACAATTCCAATACAAGAAAGAAATCGTGAAGTGGCTTTTAACCGAAGTATTTGAAAAAGGCAAAGCACCCGCTCCTGATGAATGGGACGAAATGCGCGAATACGCCTTAGAAACCTTTATTGCAAAGAAGTAGTCTTAGCCGAAGATCAGTTCAATTCCAAAGAACTTATCAAACAGAATCAACACCGACAATATCCCTAGTAGGATAGGGCATACCCACATAATCGAGAAGCTCACGTACTTGCGTAGGTACGAATTCATGTAGCCGGCATTGCCGATTGCCAATTCTTCGTTCATGTTTTCAATCTTCCACTTGTAGCGAATGAAGATACAAAGCATGCAACCGCCAATGGTTAAGCTCAGATCGCACATATCCGATACGAATGTGAGGAAATCGCGGTCTTTATAAAACGGTAAGTGGGTTAAGAACTCCACTTTCCCCATGCTCAATAAGCTGGGGATTCCAATTACAAAAATCAGTGCAGCCGTACCCCAAACAACCGGCTTCCGAGGCATTTTCTTTTGATCAACTAAATAAGCCACTGGTACTTCCAGCAATGATATTGTAGAAGTAAGTGCTGCGAAGCATAACAATAGGAAGAATGAACCTCCTACGAGTCTGCCCACAATCGGGCCCATACTCGAGAATACATTGGTCAAGACCACAAACACTAAGCTTGGTCCATTCACATCATAGGCTCCAACAGCTGCTACCATTGGGAAAACCATGAGCCCAGCCAAAAATGCAACCGAAGTATCGGCAATGGAAATCACAGCAGCGGATGAAACGATGTTCTGATTTTTATCAACATACGAGCCGTAGGTCATCAATGTACCCATGCCAAGTGAAAGTGAGAAGAACGCCTGACGTAAACCATCGAATAAGGTTTGTGTATTGATTTCACTCAGGTTCGGAACCAGATAAAACTTAACCCCCTCAATCGCATTCGGCAATGTTAAGCTATAAATGATAAGTCCGATGAGAATTAAGTAAAGGGATGGCATCATGATCTTATTCGCTTTCTCAATTCCCTTTTGAACACCCTGTGAAACTACAAGTGCTGTCAGCACCATAAAACCAATCGAAAATACACTGATGATACCGACATTATTAATGTATGATCCGAAGAATGCGCCAAAATCTTGCTCATCTAATAAAGTTCCAAATGTGATTTCCAGAAAGTATCCAAATGCCCAACCAGCCACAACGTTGTAAAAGGAGAGAATGAAAACCCCAGCTATAATTCCGAACAAGCCCAAGTAGCCCCACTTGCCACCACCCAACTTTTGATACGATCCATACGCATCACTTTGGGCTTTACGCCCGATGGCGATTTCACCAATCATCACAGGGAAGCACAAAGTAAAAATGCAAATCAGGTAGATCACCAAAAAGGCAGCACCACCGTTTTGTCCGGCCAGATAGGGAAAGCGCCAGATGTTACCCAATCCGACAGCCGAACCAGCAGCTGCTAAAATGAACCCAATTTTATTGGAAAAACTTCCTCTATTTGCCATAGACTTACAATTGTTTGGCAAAATAGCACGTTAAACCCATAGCATCAAAAAAACGTTGTAAATCGCATCTATTAAGGAGATATTTAAGCACGAATTAGATCATGGAAGAGCGCAAGAAGTTGACCACCCAAGAGAAGGCATTAAGTATTAACCTCAGCAAGTCGATATACGGTTCATTTGCAGAAATCGGAGCAGGGCAAGAAGTAGCTGCAAACTTCTTTAAAGTAGGCGGAGCCTCTGGCACCATTGCCAAAACCATGTCTGCCTACGACATGAAGTTCTCCGATGCGATTTATGGTGTGGGAGATCGGTATGTGTGCGAAGATCGCCTGATGCGCATGCTTGCTCATGAATATCCGCTGTTGCCAGAGCGACTTCCGCATCGCATTCAAGAAACTCGTTTTTTCGCTTTCGCGGATACGGTGGAGGTTCTGAATTTTGAACGTACTAACCAAGGGCATGGCTGGATTGGACTTCGGTTTCAATTATCGCCCAACTCAACGCCCAATGATTGCGTGATCCATGTGAAAATGCATGACAACGATCCGCTACAGCAACAAGTGTCTCTAGGAATTGTGGGCGTTAACTTGTTGCATGCGTGTATGTTCTTAACAGACCCGGAACAGATCATCTTATCGTTATTAGATGGGCTTACCACCAGACGCATTGAAGTGGATATGTTTCGAATTCACGGCCCTGATTTTCAACATGTGGATAATCGGTTGATGGCTTTGAAGTTGGTGAAGAACGGGTTGACCAAAGCAGCCATGTTTGGCCCCGATGGGCAAGTAATGCAGCCGTCTGAATATCTGTATAAGAAAAATGTGTTGGTGTTACGTGGACGTTTTCGCCCTGTTACTCACGTGAATGTCGACATGCTTCTTTCTTCGCTACGTCTTTTCAAAAAAGAATCGGATGTAGAAAGATCAAAAATTGTAACGCTTACCGAGCTTACGCTGAATGATTTGAGTTTAGACGGATCGATCGATGAAAAAGACTTTTTGAATCGAGCAGATATCATTTGTTCCCTCGGACAAAATGTATTGATCTCCAATTACTTTGAATACTACAAGTTGGTGGACTACCTATCAAAGATTACCAAAGGCAAGAAGATTGCCATGGTAATGGGCGTTTATGCACTTCAAAAAGTATTTGACGAAAAAACCTATGAGAAAATCTGGGGTGGAATATTAGAGTGCTTCGCTTCTTTGTTCGGTTCAAACATCAAACTGTACATTTACCCGGCTCTCCGTAAGGATAACACACTTTTTACACTCGATAATTTTGAAAGCGAACTTCCGGATAATTTGAAAAACCTGTTTCGCTATTTAATGGACAACAATAAGATGGAAGACATTCACGATGCCAACGTGGGCAACTTGAATATCATTTCAGATAATGTGCTTGCCATGATCCGGAAAGGAGAGAGCGGTTGGGAAAAATTTGTACCACACAAAGTGGAAGAAGCCATTAAAGAAAACGGATTGTTCGATTATCCAAAAACAATCGCCAATCCGCTTCCTGCTTAATTACAAATTGCCTTCCTCCTTCATTCTTCTAAAATACGACTTGGCTTCTGCTAACACTTTAGGCGCCAGAATAAATCCTGACACCATAGTAGGAATTGCCATCAATGCATACGCCACATCAATAACATTCATCACATCAGCCATGGAAGCGACTGCTCCGAAAACAATGGTAGCTAAGTAGAAGTAATCATAATACCGTCCGGCTTTCACTCCAATCAAAAATGACAAGGCTTTGTTGCCGTAATAGGAGTAAGAGAAGAGCGAAGTAATGGCAAAGAAGAACGCACAAATTAAAAGAAGATACTTTCCAACTCCCGGCAAGGAAGTTTGAAAGGCAGTGGCTGTTAACGTAACACCGCTGGCTCCGGACGTTTGCCACACACCGGTTACCAGAATTGCTAACGCTGTCAATGTGCAAACAATCAAGGTATCAATTGCGGGACTGAGCATTGATACCAAGCCTTCACGAATCGGTTCAGTGCTTTGCGAAGCACCAAGCGCCATGGGTGCAGTGCCAATGCCGGCTTCGTTCGAGAAAGAAGCTCTCCGCACACCTGCCACAATCAATCCTCCAACTACTCCACCTAAAAGTGGATCGCCATGGAAATGTGTAGCGGTAAATGCATCGGTAATAATCATCCATAGGTAATGAGGCACTTCGGTGATGTTTACTACTAAAATGGCTAGGACAGAAAAGAAGTAGATCACAATCATCAGCGGCACCATTTTACCGGCCCAACTGCCAATGCGCTGAATGCCACCAATAATCACAATCGCAGAAATAATCATCAGAACCGATCCAATGATAAATTTCAATGAATTGATTTCGAACCCTAGAAGGTTGAATGTAGATGATTTGAAGTCAAACGAAGAGAAGCCGATGTCGATGATAGCTTGAGTTAACTGGTTTGCCTGAAAGATCGGAAGACAACCGATCATCGCGCACAAGCAGAACAAAACCGCTAATGGATAGAATGGTTTACCTAATGCCTCACGAATTACATACATGGGCCCGCCTTGAATAGTTCCTGCCGAATCTTTGCCGCGATACATCACGGATAAGGTGCTGGTAAAGAAGTTGGTAGACATGCCCACAAAGGCGGTGACCCACATCCAGAACAAAGCACCAGGTCCTCCAATGCTGATCGCTGCAGCAACACCTGCAATGTTACCCATTCCCACGGTGGAGGCGAGTGCCGTTGATAATGCTTCGTATGGACTGATTTGCCCCGGATCATTGGGATTGTGAAACTTGCCTTTTAAAATGGCGATGGAGTGAAAGAAGTGTTTATAATGAATGAAGCCAGAGTAGAAGAAGAAAAAGAGTCCGCCTAGAATTAATAAGAAAAGAATGGGAGTCCACACTCCGGTTGCAATAGTGCTAATAAGTTCGCTCACGCCAATTTGGTTTTAGATTCGAGCTAAAAATAGACAAAATAGTTTATAGTGTTGACAAAGAGCATGTTGATAAATTGAATGATGATTTTCGATTGCGCGGGCTAAATGTTATCCACAATTCAACATGGATAACTTGTATATTGAAGTTAAATGAGTTGCTGTAGGTTTGTCCTCCCAATTAAAAAGCAACTCAATACCAACAACCACAAAGTATGGAGCAGCGGTCAACGCCAACGAGGTTAGGTTCTGTGATGAGCGGAACCGGTAACAGATCTAAACTTTTAGCGAGAGATATCTCCGAGAGTTTAGGTAAGTTACCACCTCAGGCCGTTGATTTGGAAGAAGCCATTTTGGGCGCCTTAATGCTGGAGAAGAACGCCCTCACCGCAGTGGTTGAGTTCTTGCGTCCCGATCATTTCTACAAAGAACAGCACAAAGAGATTTTCACCGCCATCATTGACTTGTTTAAAGCATCGGAGCCGGTGGATATGCGCACCGTGGTGGCGCAGTTGCGGAAGAACGCCAAACTCGAATTGGTAGGAGGGGCTTACTACATCGCTGAACTTACTTCCAAAGTCAGTTCGGCTGCGAACATCGAATATCATGCGCGTATCATCATCGAGATGGCCATCAAGCGCGACTTGATTCAAATTGCTTCCCAAGTTCATCAGGATGCATACGAGGATACCACAGATGTATTCGAATTATTAGATAAGACCGAACAATCCATATTCCAAATTTCAGATTCGAACCTGCGCAAGAACTACGACAACATGAAGTCGTTGATGTACCGGGCGATTCAGGAATTGCAGGAGAAGAAAAATCACAAAGATGGCCTTACAGGAATTCCGAGTGGTTTCTCGCGACTAGATCGTGTGACTTCCGGTTGGCAGAAGTCGGATTTGGTGATTATCGCAGCGCGGCCCGGTATGGGTAAGTGCCTGGGCAAAGGCACGAAAGTGCTCATGTTCACTGGCGAGTTGAAGAAAGTAGAAGATGTTGTGGTTGGGGATCTTTTGATGGGCGATGATTCATCCCCTCGCAAGGTTTTGTCCATTGGCAGAGGTAGAGAAAACATGTATTGGGTTCACCAAAATCATGGAATTTCTTATCGTGTAAACGAGTCGCACATTCTATCATTGAAGAGAAGTAGAACCGAAGGTGGGCACGAACATGGTGAAGTATTGAATATTGAAGTTCGCGATTACCTCCAAAAGTCCGATAAGTTTAAATCGAACTATAAAGGATATAAGGTTGCGGTCGAGTTTGAAGAGAAGTCGTTGAAACTGGAACCGTATTTTCTGGGCCTTTGGCTAGGAGATGGGCATTCGTATAGTTCACGAATTACCAACACCGATGCCGAAGTGATTCAGTATTTGGAAAATTATGCGGATGATTTAGAACTGGAATTGGTAGAATATCAGCAGGCTGGAAAAACAAGTAGTTTCGGAATTACGAGCGGCCAGCGAGGCAAAACATCCGGATCAACACAGGCTTCCCTGCGTGAATTGAATGTCTTAGAAAACAAACACATTCCAAATGATTATCTGATAAACTCTACTGCCAATCGCCTGCAGCTTCTTGCCGGATTATTGGATGCCGATGGTCATTATGATAGTGAATATCATGTATTTGAGATCACGCAAAAGCGTGAAGACCTAGCGAAGCAAATCAAGTTTTTGTGCGATACACTCGGGTTTAAAACCTCCATTCGTACTAAGAAAGCAACCATTGCCGATCGTGGTTTTGAAGAAGACGTTTATCGCGTAAGGATCAGCGGGAATTTAAATATCATTCCTACGCGCGTAGAACGCAAAAAGGCACGCGAACGGAATTCGATTATTGATTGGCGCCATACCGGCATCAAACTCGAATTTGACCAGGTAGATGACTTCTATGGTTTTGAAATTGATGGCAACCGCTTGTTCCTGTTAGAGGACATGACGGTAACACATAACACGGCATTTGTGGTCTCTGCCTTACGCAATGCAGCTGTTGAGTTCAATCACGCAGTGGCGATCTTCTCCTTAGAGATGGCGTCACTTCAGTTGGTAAATCGTTTGATCTCTGCAGAAGCCGAATTGGAATCGGAGAAAATTAAGAAAGGAAACTTGGCCGAGTTTGAATGGCAGCAGTTGGTACACAAAACCAACCGACTTTCCAGCGCACCTATTTTTATTGACGATACTCCGGCATTATCCATTCTTGAATTACGTGCCAAGTGCCGCAGATTAAAAGCCGAGCACAACATACAATTAGTAGTTATTGACTACCTGCAGTTGATGAAAGGCGAAGCGAGTGGTAACCGCGAACAAGAAATTGCTTCTATCTCACGTGCCCTGAAAGGAATTGCCAAAGAACTTTCCGTTCCGGTGATTGCACTTTCTCAATTAAGTCGTGGGGTGGAAACACGTGGTGGCGATAAGCGCCCGCAGCTTTCTGACTTACGTGAATCAGGATCTATCGAACAGGACGCGGATATTGTTATGTTCTTGTATCGTCCTGAATACTACAAGATTACTGTCGATGAGGAAGGACTACCTACACAAGGTATGGCCGAGGTAATCATTGCCAAACATCGAAACGGATCGCTTGAAAATGTGAAGCTCAAGTTCATTGGCAAATACACCAAGTTTGCCGACTACGATGCTCCGGATGGCTTTACTCCGATGAGTAGCATTACCCGCGAAAGCCGGTTGAACAACTTCCGAGATGAGCCGCCAGCCTTACCTCCAGGTGGTGATGATGAAACTCCATTCTAGATTTTTGATTTCACAATTTTGATTTTAGTTTTGAGTGTATTACTGATTACACCCTAAATCAAAATTTACTTGAAAGCTCTTGTTCTTACCAGCCCCGGTCAAATTGAATTGAAAGAAGTACCTGTGCCAGCACTATCTGCCGGCAAGGCATTGGTAAAAATCAAAGCCACGGCATTGAATCGCAGAGACGATTGGATTCGTGAAGGAAAATATCCCAACATCAAGTTTGGCGGCATTCTGGGTTCCGATGGTGCCGGAGTGGTAGAGTCTGTCCATGAGGACAGCGATCAGTCGTGGGTGGGCAAAGATGTGATTATTAACCCGAATATCGATTGGGGGCCTGATTTGGATATACAGTCCGGTAAATACACCATTCTAGGCATGCCGGTGAATGGCACGTTTGCCGAATACGTGGTGGTTCCGGTAGACCGCTTACATCACAAACCATTTCATTTAGATTTTCTTCAAGCTTCCGCTTTGCCGTTAGGTGGACTTACCGCGTTTCGTGCGTTGTTCCGCAAAGGTGGTTTGAGAGCAGGACAGAATGTGTTGATCTCCGGTTTTGGTGGAGGAGTAGCCCAGTTCGCATTCTTGTTTGCCAAAGCAGCCGGAGCGAATGTGTATGTCTCTTCGGGTAGCGATGAGAAAATAGAAAAGGCACTGAAGCTTGGCGCGAAAGGAGCTTACAACTACAAGAAGCATGTGAACTACGAAGAGCTGTGGAAGACGAAGGGAGGCTTTGACTTAGTGATCGACAGTGCCGGTGGCGATCAATTGAACAACTTCATTAAGATGCTTCGCCCGCAAGGGAAGATTGTATTTTACGGTGCCACCAATGGCCTGCCAGCTAAGATTGATTTATATCGCATGTTCTGGAATCAACTTTCATTAGTCGGCACCACCATGGGCAGTGATCATGAGTTCAACGAAATGCTCGCGTTCGTATCGCAACATCAGATCCGCCCGCTGGTAGATTCCATACGTCCGTTCTCGCGTATTGCGGAATCATTTGGAGATATTACCCGACCCAACAAAGTAGGTAAGATTGTGTTTCAGGTTGGATAACATAAGCGCGTAAATTCAACGTGTTTGTACAACTTCGCAATTATTCGTTAAGCTTGATTTGACGGAAGTTTGCCCTTTACATGGTAGACTTGCTCTGAAAAACCCATCCAAGGCGCATTCGCTTTTCGATAATAACTGACCAATTCGGCCATTGTTAGTTAAAATAGAGTTATCTTTCAATCAACTCATTCCAGAGTTCATTTAAACTGTTGGTGATAATGGCCATGGTTTTGATACCCCGGCAGCGGATGCACAAAAAAGCCTTGGTTTGATAGGCATGTTAGAACGTGCTCTGATGATGGGTATGAAGTTAGAAGTGACCAGCGAGCATGGAATTGGTACGCGTGTAGTCTTGGAAATTCCTTTAACATTAACGAAAGTTACTTCCTAATTATGAATATACTCATTGCCGATGATCATGCGATTGTGCGGAAAGGCCTGGTAGAGCTTATTCATGAAGGCTACCCGGTAGCTACCATTACCGAAGCTGTCAACGGTCAGCAGGTGCTTGATCAAATCAATAAACAAGCTTGGAGTATTATCTTGATGGATATTTCCATGCCGGGCCGAAATGGTATCGAAACATTAAAACAGATTCGGGCCAATGGGAACAAAACACCCATTCTGATTTTGAGCGCCTACCCGGAAGACCAATACGCCATTCGCGTATTGAAGGCAGGTGCATCGGGTTATCTGAGCAAAGAGATTGCAACCGATGAACTATTAGGTGCCGTCACGAGAGTTTTGTCTGGGAAAAAATACATTTCTGCTGCAGTGGCAGAGAAGCTGGCAACGACACAAACGCAAACACAAGAAGAGAATCTCTTTGAAATACTTTCCGATCGGGAAATGCAAATCCTTCAACTTATTGCCTCCGGAAAAACAGCCACTCAGATCGCGAATGAGATTTCACTCAGCATCAACACGATTAGCACCTATCGCGCTCGCCTATTAGAAAAACTATCGTTGAGCAATAACGCAGAGCTTACTCGCTATGCCCTTGATAATGGGCTCGTTTAAAAGGCGGGACCCATCACTAGTTGCGAGCAATTTTCGAATGAAGTCACTTCAAGGGCTTATTTCCTGTATTCTATAAATCTGGCCACCAAATGGCTAATCAATTGTATCCTTTTTGTAGTACAAAACACGACACGCATTTCGTGAATTCTACTACTTCCAGTTCTTATCCGTCCTCGCTTATTTACAACATTATCATTGCTGAATAAGAAGTAGTATGAATCAATTTTCTTAAAAATCACGGAACTAGATTATTCGTATATTTAGAGTGAGCAAGGAAAGTGGAAAGAGCTTCTATATTCTATTTTATTTACGACCACCAATGGCGATTTACCCGCTGGAGTAAAAGCTTCGAAGTTATTTCCGGTTACGATGCAAAGGAGATTAGTCGTATGCACCCGCTTGATTTTTACATGGGCGAGGAGAAAGAAATCATGAAACGAAAAATCGAGAAAGTCTTCTCAGGTGGCTCCGAAGAAACAACGGCTCATTTGTATACGAAGGATAAGCGAAAAATCCCCTACTATTTTAATAGTCATAAGCTAACCCTCAATGGAGGCAATTACCTGATTGGAGTTGGGATTGACATAACCGAACGATCCAAAGCAGAAAGCGATCTTATTTCTCATTTAGAGCAAGTTCGGGAGGAAGAGCGAACCCGAATTGCACGCGAAATTCATGACGAATTGGGCCAGCAACTGACAGGCCTGAAGATGGATGCTGCGTGGCTTTCAAAAAAAATAGGGAGTGGTGAAATAGCAATCCATGAAAAACTAGTCAATATGATTTCGTTGATGGATAATGCGGTGCAAACCATTCGGAGAATTGCCAGTGATCTTCGCCCCAGTATTTTAGATGACCTAGGGTTAATTGCTGCGCTGGAATGGCAAAGTGCTGAATTTGCCAGGCGCACCAATGTGCGCAGCATTTTCACTTCAAATGTGTCAGAATTAATTGTTGACAGACAATTGGCTACTGGCGTTTTCCGAATTTATCAGGAGACATTAACCAACATCATGCGACACGCTTTTGCCAGTCGTGTGGAAGCAAGGCTGGAGAAAAAATCAGCAGATATTATATTAACAATAGTTGATGATGGCAAAGGGTTCGATACAGCCATTATTGATGGTAACGAGAGCTTGGGGTTGATCGGCATGTATGAACGTGCCACGAGGCTGGGTATCACACTAAAAGTAACTAGTGAACCAGGCACTGGCACCCAGGTATTCTTGAAGTTCCCTCTTGGATCACCCGTTTAGTGGGCCATTTTTAAACTTTCCAATCCGTTTTAAACGAAATGTAGTACAAACCGCTACACGATTATCATGCTTTATACTAGGTAAACTGAAAGTAATTCTGGGTAAGTTGTAAGGCTTTCAACTGACAATGCCCTAACAGCTGTCACTTGATTTTTCCATTCACTTTCATATAGTGTAGAAGCCTTGTGAAGCTTCTGATAGATGCATGAAAAAGCAGATCGATGAGGTCATCCAAAAAGAGCAACAAGTTATTCCTAACTTCACAGATGCGTTACAAGAAACGGTCATTCTTCTCGTAACAGATGGAAATGGAATTATTAAATACGCGAACGATCTTTTTTGCGAAATCTCGAACTATACCAGAGATGAACTGATCGGAACGAGTTATCCGATTTTTGATCACAACGCACATTCGAAACGCTTCTTTAGTACCGTGTGGGAAACCATCTCGAAAGGTAAGACATGGAAAGGAGAGTTGAAGAATCAATCAAAGAATGGAAAGACGTATTGGGTGGATACCACGGCAGTACCCTTTTTGAATGATTCGGGAAAGCCTTATCAATACATCTTCATTTGTACAGACATCACCGATCGCAAGACCTTAGTTGAAAGGTATGATCTAGTCGCTTCGATTGTCAATTATTCTGATGATGCCATCCTCAGCAAATCACTCGATGGCACAATTACCAGCTGGAATCATGGTGCTGAGAAAATGTTTGGTTACACCTCGGCTGAAATGATTGGTGAGAACATCACAAAACTGATTCCACGTACTCTTATTCAAGAGGAAAGTAATATCATCGGAAAAATAGAACGTGGTGAGGTCGTAGATCACTATGAAACAGAGCGACTACGGAAGGATGGCAAAACTGTGCAGGTGTCCCTTACGATCTCACCCATCAAAACAAGTGATGGAACGATTATTGGTGCGTCCAAAATACTACGAGATTTTACGGAACATAGGGCATTGAAAGATGCCATCCGAGTGAATGATCAATTGAATGCGCAGAGGGAGTTGCGCGAGCAGCAAATAGAAGAATTACTGATCGCTAATGATCAGTTGATTTCTCAAAACAAGGAAAAAGAAGATCAATTGGCAGGGTTGGCGTTGGCTAATAAAAAACTGGTATCTCTTAGTAGCGAAGAGGAAGATCGTATTGAGGCATTGACGCTCTCAAATAAAAAACTGCAACTGCAAAATGGAGAAAAGGAGAAACAATTAGGTCAACTCCTGATTGCCAACGCGGAACTCAGTAGCCAAAGCGCTGATCAGGAAAAACGGGTGGAAGAACTACTTCTGGCAAACAAGGAACTGTTATTCAAAAATGATGAGACGGAAAAGCATGCAACAAAATTATCTGCAACGTTAGAGGGTGTCACTTTTTTGGCCACCCTTGCTGAAAATATTCAAGACGCGGTGATGTCTTCCGATAACAATTCGCGGATTACCCATTGGAATCCTACGGCCGAGCGTATGCTGGAATGGAAAAGCGAGGAAGTGCTTGGAAAAAACATATCCGAACTTTTGAAAGTTGTCTATCCTAATATTACAAGAGATGAAATACTGCAGGCATTTACGGAGAAGGGTTTCTGGCAAGGCGAAGTGATCTATCACACCAAGTCTGGAAGACCTGTCAACGTGCTGGCAACAGCCTCTAAACTCAAAGATGATAAGGCCGCCTTAGTTGGTAATTTAGTTTTGGCCAGAGACATTACTGCCCGAAAGAAAGCGGAAGATGATATCATTCAGGCGAATAAAAGGTTTAGCTCCATTTTTAATTTTAGCCCTGTGGCCATTGCCATTACCAGCCTTCCAGAAGGTAAATTCATTCACGTCAACGATACATTCTGCCGATTAACCAATTACAAGCGAGAGAGCTTAATTGGAAAGAAGTCCGTAGACGTAAACATCATCGGACAAGAAGCACGTGATAAATTGATCAACCGCCTTTTAAACAATGGGGGTTATGGAAATGACATCGAAGAAACGCTTGTGAAACCAAATGGAGAAAAGATTGAAATCCTATGCACCGCAGAGAAAATAGAAATTGACAACCAGTCAGGCCTTGCGTTTGCCCTTATTGATATTACAGAACGAAAAAAAGCAGAGGCTGCAATAGAGCGATTAAATCAAGAATTGGAACAACGGGTCAAAGAACAGACGGAAAAAGTATTGATTACTTTGAATGAAAAAAACACCATCCTCGAAAGTATTGGTGAGGCTTTTTTTGCTGTGGATCAAAATTGGGTGGTGACGTACTGGAACCGGGTAGCCGAACAAGATTTGGATCTCAAGAAAAATGACATTCTTGGTAAAGGCTTGTGGCAGGTATTTGTGGATAGCGAAGATTCTATATCTTATCGAAATCATCATGTGGTGATGCAGACAAAGCAACCCATGCATTTTGAAGACTATTATCCGAAATTGAATAGATGGTATGAAGTAAGTTCTTACCCCACTAATAACGGATTGTCGATTTTCTTTAAGGATATATCGGCCAGAAAAAAAGCCGAAGCAGCTTTAAAAGAATTGAATGCAACGTTGGAAGAAAAGATTATGAAGCGAACCGCGGAATTGCAGATCGCTAACCAAGAGCTTGAATCTTTTTCCTATTCTGTCTCGCACGATTTGCGGGCTCCATTGCGGGCGATTAACGGGTATTCTAAAATGTTGTTAAAGGATTATGACTTGACGTTGGATGACAATGGTAAGCGCCTCTTGAATGTGGTGAGTAGTAATGCAAAACGAATGGGGCAATTGATTGACGACTTGCTTTCATTTTCACGCCTTGGACAAAAGGAAGTTCAAAAGGATTTAGTTGATATGGAGCAAGTAGCGAGCGATGTGGCAGAAGAGGCGAAAGGAGCTTGGCCAAATACAGAGATAATAATTAAGGGCCTTCATGCAGCCTGGGGCGACCGTGCACTATTGAAGCAAGTGTTCCATAACTATATCTGTAACGGAGCCAAATATTCATCTCAAGGTGTAAAGCCTGTGGTTGTAATAACTTCAAAAGAAGATCAAGGTGAAGTAGTTTATTCTGTAGCCGACAATGGCACGGGATTCGATATGAACTATAAAAATAAATTATTTCAAATTTTTCAACGACTGCACAGTCAAGAAGAGTTTGAAGGAACCGGTGTTGGGCTTGCCATTGTAGCCCGCATCATCCATAAACATGGCGGAAGGGTATGGGCGGAAGGAGAGCTGAATAAGGGAGCCACATTCTATTTCAGTTTGCCGAAACCAAAAAAATAGAATCATTATTTAATATGAAAAAATATGAAACAGCAAGAAATTGAAATACTCTTAGTAGAAGATAATGAAAATGATGCCGAGATGACCATTTTGGCATTGAAAGGAAGTAAAGTCTCTAATCAGATTCTTCATTTAAAGAATGGCGTGCAAGCCTTGGACTATCTTTTTAGTACGGGCGAGCATTTGGGACGTGTTGTGGATAAAAAACCTAAAGTTATTCTGCTCGATTTAAAGATGCCCAAAGTGAATGGCATAGAGGTGCTAACCGCCATCAAGTCAAATCCCTTAACAAAGGAAATTTCGGTTGTCATTCTTACCTCTTCTAAAGAAGATCCGGACATTAAAACGTGCTATGCATTGGGTGCCAATAGTTACATAGTTAAACCGGTTGATTTTGAAGAATTTCATAAAGCGGTGGCTGATTTAGGTGTCTATTGGCTACTCCTCAATCAACCGCCCGTTTAGTTTACACTGATTTCAATAACCCTAGCAATGTCGAAACTAAAAATACTTCATTTAGAAGATCAGCCTACCGATGCGGAGCAAATTGAGCGGGTATTGCAAGAGGCACAGATTGAGTTTGTTCTGAAATTAGTTTCAACACGTAAGCAATATACGGAAGCGCTAGCTTCGTTTCAACCGGAAGTAATCATCAGTGACCATAGCTTGCCTTCATTCAACTCGATGGAAGCGTTGAAGATTTTGCAGGCCACTAAAATGAAAATTCCTTTCATGTTAGTAACCGGTACGGTATCAGAAGAATTTGCGGTGGAAGCGATGCGTGCAGGTGCCGATGATTATATTTTAAAAGACCGGATGAATCGCCTGCCCATTGCGCTACAGAATGTGTTGGCCAAGCACCGATTGGATCAGGAAAGGAAAAAGATCGCAAGATTACTTCAGAACATGGATGCGAACTCGCTGGATATGATGTGCAGTGTGAGCGAAGAGGGATACTTCCTCCATGTCAGTGCGGCCAGTGAAAAAATACTAGGATATGCCCCTGCCGACATGATTGGAAGGAGCATGTATGATTTTATTTATGCTGAAGACAAACCGAAAACCATTGAATTAGCAGCGGAGTTGTTGAAAGGTAACACGCTAATAAATTTTGAAAATCGGTATCGCCACAAAAATGGTTTTTTGGTCACTCTCTCGTGGTCAGCAAAGTTTGACGAGGTGGACCGAATCAGATATGGCGTAGCACGTGATGTAACCGAGCGAAACCAAACACTGGAGAAGATCAAGAGGGCGGAGATCCTGCTGCGCAATATTGATGCTAACTCGATGGACGTCATTTGTACGCTCGATCACAAAGGCCAATTTATTTACGTAAGCTCGGCATCCGCAACTGTTTGGGGATATCAACCGGCAGAGTTGGCAGGAAAAAAAATGATTGATTTCGTTTTTTTTCAGGATAAAGCAGCATCGGAAGAGTTTATCGATTTTGTTTCGAAGGGAAATAGTGTTACAAATTTTGAGAATCGGTTTGTACGCAAAGATGGAAGTAAGGTACCTCTGCTTTGGTCTTCGCGCTTTGAAGAGAATGAACGAATCATCTATTGCATTGCTAAAGATGTGACAGAACTAAAAAATGCACAGCGTGAAATAGCGATGGAGCGCAAGCGACTATTGGATTTGTTTATGAATGCGCCCGTCAGCATGTCTATTTTAAAGGGAAAGAATCATGTGTTTGAATTCGCCAATCCGGATTATCTGCGAATCGGTGGCAAAGAAGCAAGTGATATTATAGGCAAATCAGGTGCTGAGGTATTTCCGGAATTAGTCAGCCAAGGTCTTGTTGGATTATTGGATAACATCTTTGAAACGGGAGTGCCCTTCCGGGTAAACGAAATGGCATTTCAGTTGGATCGGGACAACAACGGTCAGGCAAAGACGATCTATCAAAATATTTTAGAACAACCCTACCGCGATGCCGATGGGAATGTGGCGGGTATATTTTACTTCGGTGTCGATGTAACAGAGCAAGTGTTGGCGAGGAAAAAGATTGAGGAAAGTGAGCAACGCTACCGGCAAATCGTGGAGACAGCCCAGGAAGGCATTTGGGTAGTGGATGAACGCGATGAGACTACTTTTGTAAATAGTAAAATGTGTGAATTGCTGGAATACTCAAAAGAAGAGATGCTGGGTAAGGCTCCCTACTTTTTCATGCATGATGAATCCAAACAAATAGCAGAATCCTTCAGCACCCGACAGAGCGGAAAGGGAAACCGCTATCAGCTGCAATATATTTCCAAATCCGGTAAAGAAATTTGGGCCAATGTTTCGGCCAACCCATTGTTTCATGAAGATGGAATGTACAAGGGAGCACTTGCCATGGTCACGGATATTACCGAGAAAAAGAAAATCGAAGAAGAAAATAAAAAGCTGTCAGATGTTGCGAGCCTTACCGTAAATGCTGTAGTGGTAACTGATCGGGAAGGGCGGATTACATGGGTGAATAAAGGCTTTGAGCGAATTACAGAGTATACGTTTAGCGAAGTGGTTGGTAAAAAGCCCGGACAATTTTTACAAGGTGCCAATACCGATAAAACAGTATCTAACTTGATGGGCGATCATGCTCGAAAAGGCCTCGGTTTTCACGCTGAGATTTTGAATTACAGTAAATCCGGCAGGCCTTATTGGCTGGATATTGAGGCGAAGCCATTGCATGATAGTAACCATCATCTCACCGGATTCATGGCGATTGAGCAGGATATTACAGAACGTAAGAAATTTGAAGCGTCACTCATACGAAGAGATAGCGAGATAACGCTTGCCGCGGAAATTGCCAGACTGGGTTATTGGGAGTATGATTTGATTCATGATCTGTTCACGTTCAACGATCAATTCTACAACATTTTCAAAACCACCGCAGAGGCAGTGGGGGGGTATACCATGTCTTCAGCCCGTTATGCGGAACTCTTTGTGCACCCGGATGACATTGAATTGGTTAGCAGATCGATAAGAGAAGCAAGCGAAGCAGTAACCACCGACTTCAATTTTATAGCAGAGCATCGTGTTATTTTTTCGGATGGAGAAATTGGATTTATATCCGTTCATTTAAGGATCGTGAAGGATGACAAGGGTAGAACCATCAAAAATTTTGGAGTTAATCAGGATATAACCGAACGAAAAAAAGTAGAACTCGAAAAAGCAGCGTTGATTGAGATGTTGCAAGTTAAAAATAGTAATCTACAACAGTTCTCGTATATCGTCTCTCATAATTTGCGCGCCCACGTAGCTAAAATCATGGGCCTGGCATCCATTATCGGCAATGATCCAAATGAAAATAATGAACTCGTTCATTTGATTACCGAGGAAGCAGCCAATCTCGATGGTGTGGTAAAAGATATCAATACCATTGTATCAGCCGGAAAATCAACCGATCAAAAGAAGGAGCTAGTCTCATTTCAAAAAACACTGGATCAGGTGAAGCAGGTGTTAGAATACTCCATCACAGAGGCACATGCGCTGATTACCCATGATTTTAATGAAGCACATGAAATATTGACGATCAAAGGTTTTTTGTATAGTATTTTGTTCAATCTCGTGTCCAACGCCATTAAGTATCGAGATCCAGCTCGTCCACTTCGGATAGCTGTTCGCACCACTCGAAAAGATCGTTTTATTTGTTTGTCGGTTCAGGACAATGGAAAAGGTATTGACATGGAAAAGTACGGAGCAAAAGTATTTGGACTCTATCGAAGATTTCATGGAAACGCCATTCCAGGAAAAGGAGTGGGGCTCAATCTGGTGAAAACCCATGCGGAGTCGCTCGGAGGTTATGCAGAGGTTGAAAGCACCCTCAACGAAGGCACTATTTTTAAGATTTATCTCCCCTGAATGTATGGAACAGTCCCTGATAAAGAATCGGATTTTGTTGGTCGATGATGATGCAATCACCAATATGATCAATGAAAAACTATTACGCATCAGCGTTGAGTGTAAAATCACCGCATTCACCAACCCGGAAGAAGCATTGGAGCATATCAAAAGTTGTGCACATGTCAATCTGCAGGAATTGCCCGATATTATTCTTCTGGATATCAATATGCCTCAAATGGATGGATGGGAATTCTTAAACGAGTTTGAAAGGTTGCACGAGCATGTGTTGAGTAAAACGAAAGTATGGATGCTCACGTCTTCCATTGCTCCTGAAGATATTGAGAAGTCGAAGACCTATCAATCAGTGAAGGATTTTATTTCCAAACCATTGACCCTGGATAAAATTAAAGAGATCATCGCGTAGTTCGTTTTGTTAAAACAGGCACCCTTGTTCAGAAAAATTAAAGATACGGTCGCTAATTTTTTTTCAGCCAATCAGAACTTTCAATTAGTGAAGGAGCTGTCTGAAAAGTTGAAAATGGCCAATCAAAAATTTGATTGGTTGACCCGCGCCAGCAATGAGGCGATGCGAGATTGTGATTTACCATCAGGTACCATTATCTGGAATCATGGCCTTCAAAGTCTTTTTGGCTATCCGAATAATAAGGAAATAAATTACACTACCTGGCTTTCGCTGATTCATCCGGCCGAAAGAGACAACGTAATGGGCGAGCTTACCAACATCTTTGCTTCTCGACAACCCATGTGGAGTAGCATCTATCGCGTTAAGTGTGCCAGTGGCAGCTACAGGCATATCTTCGATCGGGTGTATGTGCTCTATAATGAAAATGTGCCCATGCGAATGATTGGAACCATGCAGGATATTGATGAGCGCATGATGGGCTTGGCTGAAATCGATCGTTTGTCGATGGTGGCGAGTAAAACTGATAATCTCGTCATCATTACAGATCCCAACCAGCAGATTGAGTGGGTCAATCAGGGTTTTGTTAACCGCACCGGATATTCGTTGAAAGAATCGCTCGGTAAAACCCCGCGCATGCTGCAGGGCGCAGGTACCGATCAAGCCACACTGGCACGAATCCGAAAAGGAATTTCAGAACAGCGAGCAGTCACCGAGGAAGTTCTAAACTACACGAGCCAGGGCGAAAAATACTGGGTAAAAATCAATATCAACCCGGTGTTGGACGAGGCGCAAAATCTATTGCGCTGGGTGGCAGTTGAAACAGACATTACCCGCTACAAAGAATATGAAAGCAAAATAACAGCCATCGCCCGTGAGTTATCTGATTTAATTGCCAATGCCAATGCAATCATTATTGGAGTCGACAGAAATCTGTATGTAAACGAGTGGAATGCGTTTGCCAGCACCGCCACGGGCTACCACAAGAATGACATCCTTGGAAAAAAGATTGCCACCGTTCTTTTTCATCCGATGGATCAAAAAAAAATCGAATCGATTTTCACAAAAGTACTTCAAGGCGAGTTGTTTCATCAGCAAGAATTAGCATACAGTCATCAAGATGGTCACCAACATATTTTGTTGATCAGTGCCACACCTCGTAAGAATGAAACAGGCGAAATTGTTGGGCTAATTGCCGTAGGGCATGATATTACTGAACTGACCGATTATAGAAACTCATTGGAAGAAAGAGTAAAAGAAAGAACGGAGGAGCTGAAAATTGCGCTGAAGAAAGAAAAAGAACTGGTGGAAATTAAAAAGCAATTCGTGGCGATTGCATCGCATGAGTTTCGCACTCCCTTATCAACTATCCATTTCGCAGCTAATTTTCTTTCCGATCATTTGGAAAAACTAGCATATGAGGACGTACGAAGTAAGCTAAAAAAAATAGAGAAACAGGTGGTGCACATGACTTCACTATTAGATGATGTCATCGTGGCCGGACGGACCGAAACCAACAGCATTCCGGTGATGAAGACTGTGGTATCATTGCGGCAATTTATTGACAAGTTGATAGAGGATGTAAAGAACACAACCCACACGCATGAAATCAATTTGTATTATGATGTGGCCTTGCAGGTAATAGAAACAGATGAAAAACTCGTTCAGAGTATCCTTACCAACATGCTTACCAATGCCATTAAATTCTCTCCCCAAAAATTGAGCATCCAATTAAATGTACAACAGCAGGAAGACAAGCTGACGTTAGAAGTGATCGACCAAGGCATTGGCATTTCAGAATACGATCAGCTCCGGTTGTTCGAGCCATTCCATCGAGGCAGCAATACCCACTCCATCGCAGGCACCGGGTTAGGATTATCGATCATCAAAAAAGCAGCCGAGGCGCTCAACGGTTCGGTGATATTAAAGAGCCAGATCGATGAAGGTACTACCATCAAAGTCATTCTACCGATTAGCGTATGAAGTGGAAGATATTGTTAATTGAAGATACCGAAGATCTGGGCGAAATGATTTGCGACATTCTTGCCATGGAGGGATTTGAAATAATCTGGGCAAAAGACGGGCGCATGGGGATTGATTTCTTTCATACGCAAAAGCCGGATTTAATTATCACCGATATGATCATGCCCGTGCTTAGCGGGCTGGAAGCGATCAAGTATATTCGAGCAGAGGCAGCTTCGTCAATACCTATTATCATCCTGTCGGCTCGATCATCTCCGGAAGATCAAAAGTCAGGGTTGGATGCCGGAGCTTCACTCTATTTAAGAAAACCTTGCAGTAATTCACTGCTTGTTGAATCGGTCTGGAAGTTATTACCCTCTGGATAAGCGTATGAAAGATTCGATTAAAGTATTGTTGGTAGATGATCATCGCTTGGTGCAAGATGGAATAGCATCCATTTTGGAACACGCGGAAGGCATCTCTATCTGTGGCAAATGCAACAGTGGCGAAGACGCCATCGGCTTGGCACGAACACTTCATCCGGATATTGTGCTGATGGATATTGTCATGAAAGGCATATCGGGCATTGAAGCAACACGCTGGATAAAAGAAAGCGACCGCTCCGTCAAAGTTATTCTTCTTTCGATGGAGGTAAGAAAGGAATTTGTATCGGCCGGTATTAAATCAGGAATAGACGGGTATCTTCCCAAAGATTCATCGCAGGAAACGCTGCTCGAAGCGATTCGGCAGGTGTATCGTGGCGAGCGCTATTTTACAGAGGCGATTACCAAACTGATCTTTGAAGATTTCTATCTGAAGGAAAAAGGGGAGAAGAAGCACGAACGAAAATTTACGGAGAGCCTTACCCAGCGAGAAAGCGAAATACTTGAATTAGTCGCCAAGGGCATCGGCAATAAAGATATTGCCGAATCTCTTTTCATCAGCGTTCGCACCGTAGAAACGCACAAGACACACATTCTCGACAAGCTGGGATTGAAGAACACAGCTGAGCTCATCAAGTATGCCATCAAACACCAAATCATCTCGATTGATTAGGCCATATCTGTAGCCATTCCAATTTTCCCTTCTTTTTCATCATCCTCATTGGCCCTCATCGAACGATAATTCCTTTTCGCTGACTACGTGTTTCACGTAGCCCGATCATTCATAAGGCCCCATTTCAAATCAGAAACGGTCATGTTTCCATATCATGAGACGAAGACAAGGAGGTTCTCCGTGTTTCCCTGATTTTTCTAAAACAGTAATCCCCTGATGTTTGACTGCTGCTCATGAGCGCACCTTTGAGCCAACGAAAACAAAAAAAAGCCATGACAACTAAAAGGATCAAATACAATAGCGTCAAGGGATTGATTCTATTCATTGTGTTTACTGTGTTGAGCTTACACTCATGTACGTGAAAGGGAAGGCTGGCATGTACCAGTCCAACTCTTCCATGCCTTACAAAATTTACATGCTGCAAGGCAATGTTTCCGCAGGGGTCTATCTGCTTCGATTGAAGACCATCAAGTACCACACCTTTGAGCCGTATGTATCGGTAGGTGCTTCCTACCAACAAGCGAAGTTCTACGGGTATTATTTACCCACCGATGATGACGGAAAGCCGGTGTCAACCAATTATAGCAATACCGATTCACCCATGCTTGGAAAGACGGGCTCCACATTTATCAATGTTACAACCGGTGTGGAATACCAATTGGAAAGTGATACACACATGTTTCTCCATCTGTTTGCCGAGGTAAACTATGGCATACTGATTTCTTCGCAATCATCGAACGCGTCATTCAACGGAACGACCCCCTCGAATCTCTCAGCTCTGTCGGTAGGAATCAGTTTTGGCTCCATCCGGTAGCATTGAAGTACCTTCTTGAACCGAAACCAAACCAATTATTTATATCCTCAATCAATTATCGTATGAAAACTATCTACTTTATCTTACTCGGTTGCTTACTCATGGCAGGTGAGGTCTACGCACAGCCATTGAAAGCAGCCATCGGCATCGAAAAAACAGTGGCAGGCACGCAGTATGGATTCGGCCTGGTGCTACAATCAAAACGCCACTGGCAATGGGGTGGCTTCTATCAGGCATCTTTAAACTACACACGAGACGGTGGCCAATTAGTGAATCCATTTTATGGCATTACTTTGTCTGCGCCCCTTGCCAAAGCAGACAGGTTAACCTTCTATGCCAACGCGCGATGTGGAGTAGTGAATGAAATATTCATCGCGGTAGTGCCGGGCTTAGAGACGGAGCTGCAGCTTTCAAAAAAGATAAGCTTCTCCGCACTCATGAGCGTGCGCATGTCGTATCCATCTGCTCAATTAAAAATGACCTTCTCACTTTAACCCTTCATCTTATGAAAACCCCCACCGTACCAACCCCGGAAGTGATAATAGACGGTAGACCCATTTTGAAAAGTTTACGAGTCAACCACCTGCTCATGGCACATGTATTTGTTAGTGTATTCATTTTGATGATGGGTTGCGAGCCGGAAATCGAGCCCATCCGCCAATTCATAACCTATAAAGGAGATCATTATTCCTGGCCGAGAGTATCTGAAACGTTGCAGAGTAAGACCATGGCATTTGAAGCTCGGTTTAACGAGACCGCGAAATATGATTTTAAGGATCTATCCATTCAATCCGATAAGAATAAACTGATGGGATTTTGCGACTCGAATTCACTTCCCCACGATAACAGCGCCCGGTTTGCGTGGCAGTGGTTTAATGATCGCCTGGAGATATATGCGTATTGCTATGCCAATGGTGTTCGTCTGGAACAATTTGTGGGCGTGGTTGAACTGAATGAATACAATCACTACGAGATAGAGATGGCCGATGGTCAGTACATCTTCCGTTTAAACAACCTGCCGGCTGTAACGGTTAAGCGTGGAAACGCCTCGGGCATGGGTGCCTATTACAAGCTATGGCCTTATTTTGGTGGACATATCGCTGCACCTCACGATGTGATCATCGACATTAAGTCGATCTATTAGTCGATCGATTTGAAAAAAGATACTTGATTCAAAATAGGAGCAGTTTGTATCTCTTACCTACCAAGTCGAATGTATTTGGCATGTTTTTTTATGAAATTCATGCGAAAAGTTCTGAATTGAGAACCACCTTGGTCTAAGATCATCCGAAAAGGTCTGAATGATGACCACTTTGGACTGAAGCCATTCGAAAAGCGCTGTATTAAGAACCACCTTGGTTTACGATCATCCGAAAAGGTCGGAGTTCAAAACCAACTGGGTCTGAGGTCATCCAAAATGCTATGAGCATTTGTCCAATTCGGACGGAAACCACCTGAAAAACGCTGAATTGAGACCACCTTGGGCTGGGATCATCCAAAATGCCATGATTTTTTATCCAATTCGGACGGAAATCACCCGAAAAGGTCTGAATTATGACCAACATAGTCTGAAATCATCCGAAAAGGTCTGATTTATGTCCAATTGGGACTGAAACCACCCGAAAAACGCTGAATTAAGACCACCTTGGGCTGGGATCATCCAAAATGCTATGATTTTTTATCCAATTTGAATTATGACCAACATAGTCTGAAATCATTCGAAAAGGTCTGAATTACAGCCAACGTAGTCTGAAATCATCCGAAAAGGTCTAAATTACGACCAACATAGTCTGAAATCATCCGAAAAGGTCTGAATTATGACCAACGTAGTCTGAAATCATCCGAAAAGCTCTGAATTATGACCAGCATAGTCTGAAATCATTCGAAAAGGTCTGAATTACGACCAACGTAGTATGGAACTCATCCGAAAAGCTCGGTAGTACAAACCTGATGGTGAAGATAAAATGGAAAGCCCACCCGGTGGAGCAGAAAAAGCATGAAGTAGCTGAGATGTTGATCAACCAGACATGATAAGATGGATGCCTTGACAAGAATTTTCAATCAGTACATCAACTCATCCAATGCCGATTGAATTTCCCGCTGCGCTTTCGAATTTTTTTGCGACCCGGCCAGTGCTAAACCGGCTTCTAATATGGAGATCGCACGCCCGGAGTTGCTGATGCTGAATAGCTTAGCTAAGGTGTAGTAAGTAGGTAAATAATCCGGATGCGACTGAAGCAACTTTTCTAAAAGCTCGACCGATTTTATCGGCTCTGCCTCGAGATATTCCAAAGCCAGACCATACGGATAGAAGGGATCATTCGGTTCTTCTTTCGCTCCATCGAGTAGCATTTTTATCCGCTGGTTGTCCATTCTACTTTTTTAGGTTTCTGTCAGTTTTAATTAGAATTTTATGCTTTATCTTGAGCCAAATTTAGGTTTTGCTTGTTAATTCTCTGTAAATCATTTTGCTAATCAATTCTATGAAGATCTTAGTTTGTATTTCTCACGTTCCCGACACCACTTCCAAAATCAACTTTACGGATGGTGGCACCAAATTCGATACCAATGGCGTGCAGTTCATCATCGGACCTTATGACGACTATGCCTTGGCGCGCGCCATCGAGTTGAAAGAATCCATTGCCGGCACTACCGTTACTGTTCTCAATGTTGGCCTGGCAGATACCGAGCCCACGATTCGTAAAGCGCTGGCGATCGGTGCAGACGATGCCATTCGCGTAAACGCAGAACCGACTGATTCTTATTTCGTGGCCAGTCAGATTGCGGCCAATGCACAGGGCTATGACTTAATTCTAATGGGCCGCGAGTCCATCGACTATAATGGTGGCGTTGTTCATGCCATGGTTGGCGAATTGTTGGGCATGCCATCGTTGTCACCCGTTATGAAACTGGATATTGAAGGCACGAAAGTAAAAATGTCGCGCGAGATTGAGGGCGGGAAAGAATCAGTAGAAGCAAACTTACCACTGGTAGCCGGTTGCCAGGAGCCCATCGCAGAATGGAAGATTCCGAATATGCGTGGTATCATGTCGGCACGAACGAAGCCATTGAAAGTGGTAGAAGCTACGTCATCCGACAAAACCGTTGTCACACAGAAGTTTGAATTACCTGCGCCTAAAGGTGCGGTGAAAATGATCAGTGCCGACAACGTATCCGAGTTGGTAAACCTCTTGAAGACAGAGGCAAAAGTTTTATAAGTTTAGATAATTGAATTGAACATTTTAATCAATAACGATATGGCAGTTTTAGTATTTGTTGAAGTAGGAGAGGGTAAAGTAAGAAAGTCATCCTTAGAGGCAGTTGCCTATGCGCATTTAATGGGCGGTGGCGTTACCGCGATTGCGTTGGGCACGGTAGCCGCTTCTGAACTGGAATCACTCGGAAAATACGGAGCACAAAAGGTGCTTCACGTGGCAGATAGCAAGTTAGACCAGCCTGTTATTCAGGCGTATGCATCGGTATTGGCGAAAGCCATGCAAGATGAAAATGCCGATGTATTGGTGTTGGCCAACTCTTCATTGGCTACTCCGGTAGGCGCGAAAGTAGCGATCAAAGCCAAGGCAAGTTTTGCATCGAACGTGGTCGAATTGCCATCTACGGCATCCGGTTTTGTAGTAAAGCGCAGCATCTACACCGGCAAAGCATTTTCGATGGTAGAGATGAAGAATCAGAAAAAAGTAATTGTGCTTAAGAAGAACGCGGCAGAAGCCAAAGAAGTAGGCGGCACCGCTCAAATTGTACCTTATTCTGTAGCGCTGAGCGATGCGGACTTTGCCACGAAGATCACCGCTACCGAAAAAGCATCGGGCGATATTCTATTACCGGAAGCAGAGATTGTAGTGTCGGGCGGCAGAGGTATGAAGGGCCCGGAGCATTGGGGCATTTTGGAAGATTTAGCAAAGGCGTTGCACGCAGCCACCGGCTGTAGCAAACCGGTATCGGATATGAACTGGAGACCGCACCACGAGCACGTAGGGCAAACCGGTGTGAAGGTGGCACCTCAACTTTATATCGCCATTGGTATTTCCGGAGCTATTCAGCATTTGGCAGGCGTGAACTCATCGAAGTGCATCGTGGTGATTAACAAAGACCCGGAAGCACCTTTCTTCAAAGCTGCCGACTATGGTATTGTAGGCGATGCCTTTGACGTATTGCCTAAATTAACCGAGGCCGTTAAATCAATGAAATAGATTTTAGAATAATAATTCTTAGATTGAACAGTGATTAACAAGTACAGGATAGCAGATTAGTCAACTTCATAAACGATTAGCTATATGAATACGGTTAAATTTAAGAATGTTCGGAAGACTACCTGCGGCATGAGATTCTATGCCTATCTACTCGTTTTCATATTACTCATTTCCTGCGAGAAGGAGCAAGTACTTCAATTGAATGATTTAATCGGCCGATGGGAACTGTCAGAAGCCTCGTTTGGTGATGCCAAAGCAGAGAAGATTGTTTCTTTTAAGTTTATAAAAAATAGCGATCAATCAGCCGAACTTTCCATTGATAATTGGAGAAATTATTATGGGTTCCAACTGAGCCTGGCGAGTGCGGGTAAATTAACATCGAAGGCTTCAGGTCAAGCCGTACGGTATGAAGACACTTCCTTTTCGACACAGATAAATACTTTTCTAAAAGGAGATCTGCAGTACACCATCAAGGGAGATACAATGGTGATTAAAAACCAAACCGACTGGGTGAAGGTGACGCGCCTCAAGGATATGGAACCTTCATTTTGCACGAAAGAAAATGCTGGAAACAATGTTGTTGTTTATGTCTTATATCCGGATGGGTCTAAGGTGGATATAACCGATTTTAAGGTGATTAGAATTTCAGATAATAAAGATGTTAAACCAGTTCGTGATCCAGCATTGAAGTCTGGTAATCTTTCAATAGCTGCAAACCAAAATGCCGATTACCTTTATGACAAAGATGTGGAAGTTCAGTTTCAGGGTTTCCAGGATGGCAAAATGGTGGCATCAAAAAATTATCTTCTTGCTAGTGATTGTGGAGTTTGGTTAAAGGTCGGAACTTCATACCTAGACAGAGATA
>JACPVX010000049.1 GCA_016191555.1 Bacteroidota bacterium | reverse complement strand
TTGACAGGACAGGGAGGAATTTCGGTGATTGCATCACGTATAACCTTGGAAGGTCCGATTAATGATGATATTACCTATATGATAAGCGGACGAAGGATGTATCTCGATTTACTTCTTGGATTATTTCTAAGCTCCGAGGACAAAAAAAATACACCTGATTATTATTTTTATGATTTCAATGCAAAAGTTAATTATAAAATTAGTGATAAAGACAGAATTTACGTAAGCGGGTTTTTCGGACGAGATGTTATCGGTGCGTCACCTGGTTCAGATAATAGTAATAATAGAAATGAAAGTTTGGATTTTGGTATCAATTGGGGCAATTCTACGGCAAGTGCAAAGTGGGTACATATTTTTTCACCTGAACTATTTGGTAATTCTACCTTGATCTATACTACTTATAAGTTCGGTTCCGAATTTAAAGAAACAAGTTATGATGATAACGGGATACTTAAGACAAATCAATTTATCTCCGAATCACAGATACGTGATTTTTCACTCAAAGCTGATGTACAATATTTTCCTGATGAACTTCATACTATAAAAACAGGTATCGAGGCAACTCAACATCGTTTTTTTACATCGATTGGCGATGAAATTAGTAATCAGTTCGGTGGATTGCTTGCAACTGAAAATACAATTAATGCAGTTGATGCCGCATTATATTTGCAAGATGAATGGCGCATAACAGACAAACTCTCCACAAATCTCGGAGGACGTCTCTATTATTTTCAAAACGGCAATTATTTACGATTTGAACCTCGTGCGCAGTTTGCATACCAAATGAACGATGACATAAAATTTACATCCTCGTTTTCAATTGCGAATCAATTTCTGCATCTTATTACCCGCAATGATATAAACCTACCTACCGATTTGTGGTTTCCTTCTACTAAAACAATCCTGCCAAGTACTTCCACCCAAGGGATGCTGGGCTTTGAAACAACATTCGGCGAAAAAAAAGACTATCTTTTTACAGCAGAAGCATACTACAAGGATATGAGGAATCTCCTTGAATATAAGGATACTGCATCTTTTTCTTTTGGAACGCCTGTGGAATCGCAATTTGTTAGCGGCAGGGGAGAGGCGTATGGTCTTGAATTGTTCTTAAATAAGCGGATTGGGGATTTTACCGGCTGGTTGGGATATACACTTTCATGGACGAAACGATATTTCGATGAACTTGACAACGGACATCCTTTTTATGCACGGTACGACAGCAGGCACGATCTAAGCGCAACATTTACATACGATCTAAGTGAAAACATTGAGCTTGGAGCATCATGGATATACCAAACAGGTTTTGCTTATACAATGCCCATCGGTACGTATTCCCTTGATCCTTCCACAAGCAATCAATGGGGAAGTACAAATCGACTTTACAGTGACCGAAACGGTTACAGATTACCCAGTTATCACCGTCTTGATGTTAATCTGGGCTTTAAAACTCATATCCTTGGTATGAAATCTACCATTTCTCTTTCGGTATATAATCTTTATAATCGCAAGAACCCGTTTGCACAGTATGTACAGAACGATTACGACCCAAATACAGGAGATGTAACTCCTGTATTGAAACAGCTTACGCTGTTTCCTCTGTTACCGATACTGTCATGGAGCTTTTCATTCTAAATAAATGTATTCGAATAAAATGAACGTATGATCAATATGAATAATTCAGCCCTTTTCGGGAAATCCTCCAAATCGGTTTTCAATAAAATATGGCAACGACTGTTTGTCATTATTCCTGCAGCTCTTCTACTTGTAAACGGCTGTGAGCAAACAGTCAGTAACCCTGAGCTACCATACGAGGAGAAGCTCGTTATTAATGCAAGTTTAGGTGATAGCTCAGCATCGGCATATATATCAAGAACTTTACCACTTACCCAAAAGTACACAGCAGCAGCCGCACTCGTAAAAGATGCACGTGTTACACTTACATCATCTGACGGGTCACAGGTGATAATGACTTTTGATTCTTTATCAAAATATTATACTATTCAAAATACTAATTTCCCTGCAGGAAAGAGTTATTCACTTCGAGTTGAGTGGAAAGGATTGGTTGCTATTGCAACTGCAATAATTCCACCCGATCCTGAATGGGGAATTGATACTGTTATTATAGCAGATACCACAGGAATTGAATATGACCCTAACAACCCTCCAACTGATAAATATCGTGCAACGATAAAATTAAAAATTAATGCTTTAGAGGATATTTCATATCGTACAGATTTCCTTTGCTATACAAGTAGCGACACATCGGATGTCTTTAGTTTCCGCTTTATGCAACGACAGTTTATTGGCAGATATAAGGCTGCATCTGATGATTTTTTTCCTTGGGTATCTATTTTTAGTGAAGAACCCGTTAAAGCGGTTTTGATTAAAGTATATAGTTCCACAAGTGCATTTGATGATTTCTATAAGTCGCAGCGATATGGTGATCATGACGGAGGAAATATCTTCGGATCGTTCGGAACAAACCCGAAATTTAATGTATATGGTGATGGAATTGGTGTATTTGACAGTCATATTACAGGAACTAAGAAAGTGCTTGTACGGTTAGAGTGAGAGTCTTTATATATTCTTATACAAATACAAAAAACACACCTCATGGAATTCAATTCCTGAGGTGTGTTTTTTGTATTTGTAGAGTAGAGTTTGCAGATCGTATTCTATGGACATAAATTGAAAAATAATAACAATAGCCCGTGGTTTCAACCGTGGGTAAAAGTTGTACCTCTCAAATTTTTACAATTATTTCAATGGTCTAATGATGTAATAGTGTTATCAACATAAAAAGAAAATACTTGAAATCATTTGAAGACAAAGAGTGCAATTATTTACTCACCGTTGAAACCCCGAGCTACGATTATTCTAGCAAGCAGAAATCAGAATAATGAAAAAAAAAAGACCTCATGGAATTTAATCCATGAGGTCTTTCTACTTTGAATGGGATATATTATCTCACTACATTAATCTGCTGCACAAGTGATGCGCCGCCGGTTCTGAGTGTGAAGAAATATGTACCCGATGCCAAATTCTCAACATTGAAATTGAGAGTGTGGTCGCCTGCTCCGAAGAGTGTATTATTTGTAACATAGCCAATTTCCTGACCTGTTGCATTATGAACGGTAATTGTAACTGTTTCTTCTGTTGGAAGAGTGAATTTCAAAGCCGTTTCACGAGATGCCGGATTAGGAGAAGGCAATTCGAACATGAAACCGTTATAGGCAACAGGATCAACTCCTGAAGCACCTGATACAGTAAAGACAGGAGAGCGTGAATATTCCATTTCATTATCACCCGGCAAGAAGGCACGAAGCATTCCTTGTGAAGTTGGTAATGCAGGAACTGACCAATCCCAGAAGCCTTTTACAGCTTCGTTGTTCTGTTTTACAGGTGTCCATGATACGCCACCGTCTCTGCTGAATTCCATATCGAATGCAGTTACGTTATTTTCAACTGCCCAACGGATTCTGCTTTGAACACCGACTTTCAAAACTTCGGCTGCTTTCGGATTAACGAATTTTACTGTACCCGCAAGTACTTTGAATTCACCTGAAACGCTGATTTCTTCGCCATTATCAGCTTCAACCATACGTATCATTGCGTGTTTTGAATTAACAGAAGGAACTTTCCAACCGAGTGTTCCGGTTGAAGCATTGGCAACTGCGGAAACAGAAGACCAAGTTTTACCGCCGTCAGCTGAGAATTCAAACTTCACATTACCTACGTTTTGTGCTGTCCATTTGATATTATCTGTGCGCCCGCCTACATAAATCGGGTCTGCCTGAGCAGGACGTGAAATTGCAGCAAGAGCAGGAGAAATTGTAAATGGATTGTCGCTACGGTCAATTTCATACCCGGATTCAGCATCAAGTACTCGTACAAGACATTTGTCCGTAGTAGTATTTGGAAGTGACCATTGTGCTGTTTTGTCACCTGAAATTGCTGACCCGAATTTAGTCCAAGTTGCACCGTTGTCAAGTGAATACTCAAGCGAAACATTAGCACTTCCGCTGCCGTTCCATTGAATTGAATATCTGCGACCTGCGCGCCATTTTTCACCACCGTTTGGAACTGTTACACTTGCAGTATATGTTAATACAGGAGGAATTACTCTCCAGTCGCCTTTATCTGTTATGTTTTCGTGTGCAGTTGTAAGAACTGCTCTGTCCCAATGCCATGTGAATATAACAGGGCGGTTTGAGTTTTTGATTTTGAAACGAAGAGTACCGAGATATGTATTTGTATTTGGTACAGTAAGTCCCGGTTTCTTTGCAAGTGGAGAAGCGTCAAAGCTGATTTCGATAGTACGTAAATCTGGAATTGCACGCTCTGCGCCAAGCACAGGAGCAGATTTAGCAAGACCATCATAACCTAAATCACCTCTATTGCTAAATGGCACTTTATCTACACCTTCATAGGAAACGTAGTCGAGAACATTAGAATTATAGCCAAGACCAAATGTAGCATTAGCCATATTCCATTCGCTGCCTGTATTGCGTATATAGACAGGAACGTCCACATAACTGCCTGTTTTGATAGGAGTAGCTGATACTACATAACTTATAGTTGAACCAAGAACTTCAGCTTCTTTCCTTGAATTGCCGGAGGATGTATTTCTACTTTCTGCTTTAACTGCTTCATTAAACATTGCAGACAGTTCAGGGTTTTCAGGAGAAATTACATCAAAAACACCGGAATTCTTTCCACCGCCTGATACCCCTTGTATAGGAGTTGAGTTAGTTTCTGGGAAAGCTACTTGGAAGATTGAAGATACACGACCGAAGTTTCTATCCACAACTGTTACGTCAGTAGCATTAACTGCATTATCGCCGCTTACATCCGAACGTACAAGGTTAGTACCCTGGTCTGCACGAACTCTTACACGGTCGGCTGCATTGATTTGACCGTCTTTTACTACATCTCCGCCTACCATTGCCGGTAATGGATTAACGCCTGTCCCTAATTGTCCGTCATTATATATCAAGCCTGTAGTTGAATAACCTGCACTTGTATTTGTGAATGTTGCACTACCATAAGCTGAATATAAATTTGGAGTATAAGTAAATGTTTGTGCTGCAGGATATGCACCAAATGCTGTATATCCAAAATAGTTACCAACCGTTGCATTGAACGATGCAGATGTCATTACAGTATTGTCGGTTCCATCCCATGAAAGGAAGTCCCAACCTGATTCAACAGGCCATGTATCAAAATTGTCACCTGTAAATGCAAATGTTGCAGGGAAACGTGACATGATAGGCAGGTGATTGATTTGATCAACTACTACCCAATATGAACCGTTGTTCAAGTTTGTAAAGATAAACGGAATGTTTGCATAATCGGAAGCAGCACCCGGAGGTCCTACATCTTCTTGGTAAACAGGTCCTGCCGGAAATGCGGCTGCAGGGTTAAGTTGGCTATAACCGGGTCCTATGTCAGATTCTGCACTGTCAACTATAGAACCGACTGTACCTGCATTATCGCTATAAAGTTTAATTTTTACACCGCCACCTGAATAAGTGCTTGAAAGATTGTTAGGCATCGTGGTAATTGAACCAAGATGATAACCTTCGAGCAATGCACGAACAGTAAAGTTACTGTTCGGAACCACTGTAAAGAGTGGGCTTTCGCCTTGACGTAGCACTTGAACTGTGCTTGGAAGGGTATAGGAATATGTAAGACGCACACGTGCATTGCTTAATGCCGATGTCAATTTTGTTTGACCTGTGGGTGCAGCATCATTATATACACCGTCATTATCACCATCAGGATCTCCTGTGTTTGGAATAAACTGACCGGCAAAACGAGGTGCACTACCAACAGAAACTCCTGCAGCAGGGAATACATAACTTGAAGAAGTAACAGCACTCAATTCAAACGAAGCAGTTTGTACTGCGTGCCAGTACGGGCTACCTACATATTGATAAGGAGATACAACGATATTACCACCACCGTAGAGAGAAAATTCAAGAGAAGGAGAAATCGGACCTGCATTCAATCCCTCGAAGAACCCGTTGAAAAGACTTGTAGGTGCATTTGTAGCTGCATCATAATCAAATCCAATCCAACGAACTGTTGTATTAGTAGAAGTGGCTTGTACTTTTTGACGGAAAGTAGGTTCTACAATTTTTGCATACGGCACAACCGGAACATAGCATAGACCGCTTGTTTGATAGAAATTTGCACGAATGTTTGTATTTGTAGAAGGGAAAGTGCGCCAGTAGCGTGAAGTACCGGGACCGTTCAGGAACGTTCCGCCGTTGAAATCGAAAGCAGCTACCAGATTTGTTTGATACGTTGCAGTCATGTTGCTTGCGCGAACACCTGCTGCACCTTTGATAAATGTTGCAAGGTCAGGAATAGTTGCCGGGATAACCAAAGCACCGCCGGGTGTTCCATTCCAAAAACGAATTTCTTTAAACTCACCTAAAAAGCTTTTAGCTGTTGAACCCGGTTCATAACCGAGGAATGTAGGGAATGTGTTTGTTGTATTCAGAACAACATTCGAATCAATTGTTTGAGCCGTTTGCTGATTGCCGTCAATAAAGAATTGTACGGTAGCAGCACCTACTCCACTATTACGGTTGAAATAAGCCGCTACATGTGTCCATGCTGAATCAAGTTCTACTGAATTAGGGCGTACTAACAATTTTGTAGTGTCGCTTGTTGCAGTAGAAGTCGTTCCTGATGTATCGGTAATTGCAAATTGCAATTGACCCGTAGAGAGCAGACGGAAAGAGTAATGTGGTTTAGAACCGCTTGCAGTATCAATTTTTGTAATAATAGGGAAATATCCTTCACCTGATGTCGGGAAACGGTAAGGACGAATCCATGCTTCAAACAAACCTGCATTACCGGTAATATTCATATCGCTTCCCTCAGGAATTTCGATACGGTAATTAGATGTTTTTTGTAATGAGAAGTATGGGGCAACCCAAATCGGCTCAGAGACAGATGTAAAGTTTTGTTCTGCCGCACTCCGTCCGCGAACACGAACGAGAACTTCTTGAGAATAGTTAATGCTTCTCAAATCCGCTCCTGCTCCGTCATCAGGAGTTGCACCGTTATTATTGTATGCCTGCCATAGTGCAGTGTTCTGTTCAATATCAACTGCTCCGCCCGCAGGACCGCCGAGGTTGTCTGTTACCAGTACACCTGCAGCATCACGTGAGTATGTCCAAGTTGTACCACCGTCAGTACTGAATTGAATGTCAATATCAGCAGTACCGTCGCTTGTACCGTCTAATGATATAGTTCCCAATCCATAACCTAACCAACGTACTTCGGTAGTAAGTCCGGTTCTGTTTGTAACACCTTCACATCCTGTCGGCGAAGTAAGGCGAATATGCGGAAGGTCGGGGCGGAAACGGGTTTGCGCATTATCTACTACACCGCTTAGGTAGTATTGAACAGGGTCGCTGCCTAATTGATAGGTTGCGTCTGTAGCAGCATCTGTACGACTTCCTTCCAGGCGATAGTACACATCAAGAGCAGAAAGTACATCATTTGGGAAATTGACGAGTGCAAGAACAGGAACAGGAATACCTGCTACTCTTTCGCGAATTTGCGCTTGTGTAAGCGCAACACGCCATACTCTTGTACCTTTAAGACCTGCATGAAGGTAGTCATCACTACCAATACTTACATTAGGGTTTACTCCAATCCAAACAGGGAAACTTGTAGCAAGCCCGTTCATACCCATACGGATATCAGGTGCTTGTGTATTAGTTACTGTTTGAACAAGTTCACCATTTACGTACAATGAAACGACGTTGTCTGCAACAGTTGCCGATAAATGTACCCAATTTCCGCTGTGTGCTGCTCCTAAAGGATACGCATCACTTGCAACGAGTAATGAATCATACGCTACTAATTCAGCAATATAACCATTTGGTCCACGCCCGTTAATTTCACGTGCACGGAAAGCAGGATAACGTCCATCTTTCAAATAAAGCATCCATTGTCCTTCTTCAGCACCGGAGACAGGTCCTGCGCTTGAGGCAATTACACCGGTTTCTGAACCTGTAGCTTTATATTCGTTAAGATTAATCCATGTTTCTACAGTCAATTGTGTGGAATTGCTGTAATTATTACCGCTTCTGAAATATTGGTTAGTTCCGTTTAGCTGTGCAAAGAACAAACGACCGATAACAAAATTTGTATCACTTGCATCATTAATTCCGGCAGCATCTTCAGTACGACCGGCAATGGCAACAGTAATTCCGTTAGTCAATTGACGAATCCGCATTCTGCCTTCTTCGGAACGGCTTGGGAATGTTGCATCAGGACTCCAAAATACACGTACTGCATTACGAAGACGTGCCTGATTCGAAAGAGGATTACCGTTCATGTCGGTAATTGTATATGCAGCCGCATTGTTCGGGTTATTAATTGAACCGTTTACGAGTGCAGCAGCAGATGGAGTAATTGCGTTGGAAGGATCTACTGTTTCACCGACACGCCCGAATTCTGTCCACGATGTGCCACCGTTTAACGAGTAATCGAAAGCATAACCGAGGTCTTCATCTACAACCGCAGGAGTATAAACTGTACGGTCGATACTGCGCTCAAAGAAAATTGCATAGCCGTTATTAGCAGCTGCAAGCGGTGTATTCAGTGATGTACCGAGATATGGAGAAAGTGGGGCAGCTCCTCTATCTCTGTCAACTACTTCAGAAGGACCGTTTGCATTGAGGACAGTTATACCGATAACTGTAAATGCATCCGGATCAACAAATGAAACTTGAGATTCAATGTCGTTGCTATCTCGATCGAAAATACGAACATCACCTGCATCCGTGCGCGGATTCCAAGCAATTCTCGTTAAACTGTCGGAAGGAACGGCAACATTATTTATATCAAATACTAATCTTCCTAAAAATGTACCTCGTCCTGTACTACTCGGAACTATACCGCTCACACCAAGAGTAGAAAGGTTAATTTCGAGTGAATAAATAGCATCTGAAGCATTACCATACGCTTGAGTAGTAGGGTCAGAATAACCATTTGTACCGGCACCTGTAGCCAATGCTACACCCGAAGTAATGTTTTCTACAGGAGCAGTTGCAGGAACTGTTTGATCTAAGTCGTAGATAATAGAATCTGTTGTAGCCGTCGTCGGATCGGGATACCCGGCAGGGACATTCGGGGTCAGATATGTAGAATTGTAATGTATAGCAAACGAACCCGAACCAAGTCGTGTAGTATTCGAAGCTGAGACGGATTTTAGCCACACTTCCACATGAATCTGGTCATAGTGTCGCCTTTGGCGAAGTGTAGCAATATAGTTTTGTGCGTGGGATTCAACTGCGCCCACGAACAAGGACAGAAAGACAAACGCCGCAAGAGCAAATCGCCTGAAAACTTTTTGAGGGCGGTTGCGAAGCGTAGAGCAAATCATAAAACCTCCATGAAAAAAATAAAATTAGTAAGCCACGTCCTGTGGAATAAGAAGTACTATAGGGCAATGTATCGGCAGAAATCTGCAGAACTTTACATTTTCCTTTAACTCTGTGTGGAATACAACCTTCATACCAAACACAAAAAGGTGATAAAACAAGGATTTGAGGTATAGGTTGTGGTGAAAAATAGCCAAAAATAAAAAAAAAACTGACCACTTGTTATTTATTAGACGATAAAAGTGTGGTAAAAGAACGGTTGGTTAAAAAATGAATTAATTTGTTTTTAAAAATAAAAGAACCGGAAAAATTATAATAATTTTTCCGGTTCTTTTTATTTAAATAGAATTCAAATACAAAATTCTATTCTACAATTTTAACTACCTTCGGTTTCAAATTAATATCATCATCAGCCCATGGAGCGCGTTCAAGACGCATGGATTCATATCCGCGTCTTTTTGCTACAATGCGGAATGAAAATTCTGTCGGAACAAACCCATTCCCTTTTGCACTCACTTCGAAAGATGTTGGTGAGCGTTTTGATACATATAGCTCCGCTACGCCGTATGATTGAAGGAAAACATGATATGGTTCGTTTGTATTTACCGTTTCGATAAATTTTTTATCGAGAATGATTACGACAGAATTTCCAATAATTTTCCCGAAACCATAATCTGTGAACCACACTTCACTTGCTTCCTCACAATATAATGCCCGTGCTCCGTCGGTTGTATTCACTACTGCATTTTTGCTCCCGGTTACCTGAAGCCCGACAGTAGGCGAGGAAACAAACAATCCTTTGCTTGCACCGCCATTCCCTTGAAGATATGCAGTCCATCCACCACCCGTATTTCGTACTTCCAGTGCATGTGCATTACCTGCGCTGCTTGTTGTGGTAAAATTTATAAGAGCAGCTGTCCCGCCGCTTGATTTTGATACATTCAATACATAACCACTTCCCGATTGACTAACATTCAAAGCATCACCGGCACTATTCGAGATTACTTCAAATGCGCTTGTAGTGCTTGAAGGGTTGTTGACTTGGAATAACCCTGCACGACCTGTACCGGAGATATAGCTCGTAATGCCATTTCCTGAACCGCTTGCAGTCAGCTCCAAAGATGGACCGCTTCCGTTTGATGTTGCGTAAAGGGCAGAATTAGAATTTGTAGGGTTCTCAATGCTGAAATATCCTGCTTTCCCATTACCACGATGAACTGCTGACAGGACATTTGTACCATTATTAGGTGCAGTATTTTCAAAACTTCCGGCAATACCTGTACCTGTGTTTTTAAGTAAAACAGTGGGTGTGGCAGAGGCTGAACTGTCTGCATAAGGTAGTAATAACTTTGATGCTGTAGGATTTCCCCATAGGACATCAGTACCATTATAAATAATAACCTGTCCTGTTGTAGCGGTAAGCGGACTTAATTTACCAAGTGAGATAGTTGAATTGGCAATATCACTGTTAAGAATGGATAAATCGAGAATTTTTTGAGAAGTAACAGCATCTGTTGCAATTTTTGCAGGTGTAATTGCTCCATCTAAAATTTTCGTATTCGTAACGGCATTATCAAGAATATTTGTGTCTTTTATTGCATTCCGTGAAATTCGTGGATTTGGGTAGATACCTGTAAGGTCTCCTCCTGCAGGTCCTGTAGGTGTAAAATTTGTTCCAGATGCAAATTTAGCAAGGGTTATAGCTCCGTCTTGTATTTTTATCGAGGTAATTGCTCCGTCATCAATCAGGTCTGTTGTAATTCCCTTAGGGCGGATAAACAAAGAGACATCCCCGTCTGTTCCGCCTCCGCCTAAGCCTGCTCCGGCCACTACAGAAGTTATATCACCTTTATTGCCACCTCCCGTGCCTCCTGACGGAGTACGCCATTCAACGGTAGTTCCTGTAGAAGTAAGTACTTGTCCATTAACAGAACCATCTGGTTTTATTTTTGAAATTGATATACTTCCATCAGGTATGCCAAGTGACTGAAATGAATATGGTGAGGCAGTAAGTCGCACCCGAGGTGAAAGTTCTAATCCTGAACTGATTAATTTGATACCCAGCCAATATTGTTTGTCAAAAGGAATATTCAGGGGTGAATTTGTTCCTAAAATAACATTAAACAATGCTCGTTCGACTGAAATATTCTGAGATTCTGACCAAATAGGAGTGCCGCCTGTTTCTTGTGTGTACATTGAAAAACCAATAGAATAGGTGCCGTCCGGCAAGAGTGTACCATCTGCATTGGTAATGACCCCCTGATATGTCATGATACGAGGAATTTGTGCAAAAGAGACCGAAATTCCGAATAGGAATAAAGTGAGAGACGTTAGAATAAAAGTTCGTTTCATGGTATTTCTAAATAGGAATGTATGATAGAAATTTATACACATTCACGGTTTCAACCGTAGAATAAGGTGGAAAAATAGGATAATGAACAAAACTCCGTATTTTTAGAAACATCGGCAATCATACCCGATACTTGATTGGAGCTCTATTCAATCTGAGAATTATTGTTGCTTGACGGAGCGGGTAATATCTAACAGCATTTCATCGCAAATATTCGAAAAAGCAATGCTATACGCAGGTGGAATGCTCGTTACAAGATTATCACTCCGACTGCTGATAACGGAATATGTTTTCTGCATCAGCAATGATTTCTCACCCTTCTGGTTGTTAATGCGAACTAAGGACGCAGTCATTTTTAAATCCACAAAATTTGAATCTCTTCTCGAAGATTCACTGTTACGTGCTGCCATTTCTGTAATGCGCGTTTCCAAGATATAATCCGCCGAGCTCATGGAATTTGAGCCGACTACTCCACCTGAAAATGCTTTGTAACTTGAATATCTGTTTAAGATGAAATTAGTTGCAATCTCAGACACTTCCGTTGCCCAACGGTGATAATTATATGGTTGTAATTGGTTCTCTGCGGTAAGAAGAAGTAATTTGTCACTGTCATATTCACCGTCAATGTTCACTGAACGAATCAACAAAGTCCCTGTAACAGGTTCAATATTTTGGAGCGAAATCGGTTTTTGAGTGAGACGATAATATCCAATCGGTTGGTATTCCGTTTTAATAGAAATACAAGCAGTAAGTGTAAGGGCAACAAGGATGCAAATAGTTTTCATAGTTTTAATTGAGAAGAAAATACTGCAAATACGACTAATGACAAAGATATAATATTGCATATACTTGTTATTTTTCCTTAGGAGCAGGCTCGCTCAAAAGTACTTGGGATGCATTGTCATTTACAGAACGGACGAATTTACGCAGTTGTCGGTTGGTAGCACCCAGTTCTTCTATTGTTTGTTGTAGTGTATATAATACTTTTTGTGAACTTAAGCTGATTGTACCTATTGCAAATTCTGCTTTTTGCATTACACTGTCGTAACGCATATAAGCACGGTCAGCTTTCGTTTGCAGCTGGAGTTGTTGAATTTGGGAATTCAAACTTTCTGCAGCCGCTTGGAATTTATCGGTTGTTTGGATAAGATTTTCACTTACAATAGTGAAATTTTCAATAATACGTGAATCTTCGGCTTTATTGGTAAGTGCTCCTATTGATTTACTTGTTTCATCAATATCTTTAATCATTTGCTTGAGTTTAGGGTCACCAAGCAGTTCTGCTGCATTGTGCATGAAGCGAATTGATTCACTGGAGATATTTTTTGTATCAATTGCAAGCAAGTTAGTCATTACCTCATCAATCGAGAGTTTCATGGCATCCAATGTTGACGATGTAGCTCTTATTACGGGAAACTCGGGAGTAAATGTAAGTCGGGGTACGGTCGAAAAATCCTCGGCACGTTCGGGGTAATATAATTGGAGGAATTTTCCTCCTGCAAGTCCTGACATTTCGATACGGATGCAAATATCATCGTTAATTGTCATTTTACGGTCAATTTGCATTGTTATTTCGATAAGTTTGCCATCGGGTGCAAGGCGTACTGAATGAACATTCCCGACGGGAACCCCTTGATACTTTACGGGTTGTCCGGTTTCAACACCCGAAACTGAACTCTCGAAGTTGTACGTTTTCACCGCTGAGATAATAGGTCGCAATGGTGTGCCTTCTTTATGGATTTTTGGCAACCCATATAACACACCGGCTCTCGAGCCACATGGCATTACTCTTTTGTATACCTCATC
>JACPVX010000048.1 GCA_016191555.1 Bacteroidota bacterium | reverse complement strand
CTGATAGGCGTCTGCGGAAGTCCTTTTCTTCTATCTTAAATTATTCGTTGGCAAGTTCGGTTCGCTCGACTTCCACACGAGGGTAATCTAATTGAGAAGCCTTCCATCTCTTGAACAGCATCATCGTCCTTACAACTGGACTTTGTTCAAGACACACACGTTTGTGTTTGCGCAGTGGTGGGACTTTGAAACGCTTCATTGTCCCACGTGACCAAACGTTGAACGAAGATAGCACTTTGAGCTTACACTGAACCCCACCATTGCGCAAACATACTGTTGCCAGCCGTAATTCTACACCGACAATTTCTTATAGGTCAAAAAGTTCGTCACGTAAAATATGCTAAAGACAAAGACTCCAAGTCCAATGCTTTCTAATACGTCATTTAGTCCAAGTTCCATAGTCCCAAATTTCAGTCCGAATGCGAGTCCAGTTGTTAGACTTGTAATGACTGCAACTAAAATCATTTTCCCGTTTGTCATTTTGTTTTTCTTTGTCAAAAAGTCAAAGGTCGGTTTGATAATTATAAACTGCACCGTCATCACGAACAGAAAAAATAGTCCGATGATAAATAAGTCCGAAACAGCAAAATGCTCTAGTTCTCTGTATTCTTCCTCTGACATTTTTCTCCGACTCGTCCAACCGTCAATTTGCATAAGGATGTAAATCACGATTGTCCCGGTCGTCACAGAAGTCAAATGTCTCAAGTATTTATTGTTCACTTGTCCGTCTTTGAATTATGGCTGGCAACGTTTGTGCATAGGCAGTGGCGGGAGTTCGAAGCGCGTCACTGTCCCACGAGACCAAACGTATTTTGAAAAACTAAACTACAAATTTACACTGAACCCCGCCATTGATTATGCATTTTGTTGGCAGCTGGGCATCTTACTCAATCCAACCTCCTTGACACCATTTCTTCACTTGTCCCTGGTTGTCCATTTCAATATGGTATGTAATGCCGTCCCATTTGTTTATTTCTACTATTGTCACAATTTGTTGGTCGTCTCGATTACTAAACGAAGCTGTCGCGAATACCCTTGGGTAACTACCAGTCTGAAGTTTTTTAATTTTAAATCTTTTGTCGCCCTTTGTGTCAATTGTTGTCGCCTTGGAAATATTTGAAATGAATTCACTCCATTTTTCGTCATCAAATTTATCAACGCACCGAGGATACCAAAATAAATATTCCTTCTTCTCAATCTCCGTCCAAAATGTCACACGTTTCTTTTTGTGTGGATTCTCAGTCAGTATTGTATTTCTGTAATAGTCAAAAGCTATTTGTTCATAGTTTGGAGTCGACTGTCCAGCGACACTAATCGAAATTGTCAGAAGAAATATTATTGTCGTTAGTCTCATAACTGTCCGGATGCCTTGCTGCCAACGTGAGTGTATGAAACGTAGCGGGCTTACGAAGCTGCGTCCTGTCCCACATGATGAACTTTATTTAAAAATTAAAACTACAAATTTACACTGAACCCCGCTATGTTTTATACACATTGTTATGGGCTGCGGCTTAGTCGAACGTCAATCTTAGTTAGTCGCCTGTTGGATAATTTCGCGAATTGTCGCCCAACCTGTCGGACTTTTTTTGTATTTGATATATGTCACCATTGTCCGCCCGCTAAAAATGAAACCTTCTCCGCCTTTCTTTGGAGTCCCCTTTATTGAAAATAGAGTTTGTTCGATTGCTATGTCGCCTTGAATTAGAATACTCTCAACTTTATTTTCTACAAAGTCTAAAGTGTATCCTTCCAATGTGCCACGTAAGCCGTCAATGACCGCTTCACGTCCAGTTTGTAGGTTTTTGTAACCAAGTGCTTTGATTACGTCTGGATGATGAAATGATTTGATAGCCTCAAGGTCGCCCTTTGAGAATGCAGCTCTGATAAGTTCTCCAGTCTTCAAAATTTCAGATTTCACTTTTTCGTTTTGCGAATACGTTTTTGTCGACAGGCAAAGAGTCAATATTAATGTCAACAGGAAAATGTCACTCAGTCTAAATCTAATTTTTGCCATACTTTAATATTTGAAGTCAAATTTGTCTACGGAGTCCGGCCGTTGCCCATAACGGTCAGCTAATTGCTGGCGGGCATTTAAAAAACTGCGCCCTGTCCAACACGCTAAAGTTAATTAAAGAACTACAAACTGCAATGACGCACTGTACCGCCCGCTTGCAATTAGTTTTTGTTATGCGATGGCCCCGCAAACAGTTCAGATGATGATAAACCGTCAACCGTTAAGAGTGCGACTTCGTCACCGTCCCGGAGTGGTGAGCGTGGCGTGATGAAAGAAATTGTCGACCGCGTCCCTGTCCCCACGCAAAGGTGAACTAAATTGAAAAGCTGCAACAGAAATAAGTAAAGACGAGGACTGAATTGCAAATAATGATTTCTAAAAAAAGAAGTGCGAGTCCCGCGGGGCTGTCGCATAACGGTCAGCTAATTGCTGGCGGGCGTTTAAAAAACTTCGCCCTGTCCAACATGATAAAGATAAATAAAGAACTACAAACTTCAATGACGCACAGTCCCACCCGCTTGCAATTAGCATTTGTTGGCAGCTGTATTTTATGTCCTGCGTGTCTGGCCTTTTTTCTCGTGCTCAACTGCCCAAAAGTCCAAGAGTTTAAAAAGTTGGGCCGTCACTATTGAACCAGGAATAAGAATGGTCCATATGATTTTATAGTCCCTGTTATAAGTAGTCAAAGTGTAATTAATGAGTCGGTCAGCAGTTACCATAATTGCAATTAGTCCAAAACACAAAAGTGCTTTACGAACCAATTTTTGTCCCTCTGCCCATTTATTGATTGTTGCGAATTTGTCAAATTTTTCAAGTCCACTACCAAATAAGATTCCCTCTGTAATTCCAAAGAGTCCAACGATAAATCGATGGATTTCAAATCCGTCCCCTTCAAAATAGACAGCAATTAGCAGAAATAGTCCACCGATGATTACTGTAACAAGTCTTTTCTGATTTGGTGTCATATCTTATAGTCGAGAAAATATTGCTGCCAACGTTTGTGTTTATGCAGTGTGGGGAATAGGAGGGCTTAAAAATGGAGCGCAGCGGAATGTTAAGCCCGACCTGCTCCGAATTGTCCCCCGTGACCAAACTACATTTTGAAACATAAACTTTAATTTAACACCAAACCCCCACATTGCATAAACATTTTGTTGGCGGTTCGTGCTTTCATGCTCAAACCTAATTCGTCAGCAATCCGTAAATCACTCGAAGAATAATGAGTCCCACGAAACCTAAACCAATTTTTTGTCCCAAGGTCAGGTTCATCGCTACTTTGTCCACCGTTGATAATTTTAAGAAATAGCCTCTAAATGCATTGTCAGGGTCTTTCATTTTCCATTTCTCTCCACAGGTCAAACACTCGTAAATGTATTGTCCATCGTCTTTATCCCTTTGTCCGTCATTAACAAATTTGACGTTCTTCATTTTTCCTTCTCCCAATTTCTTTGTCAACTCAAGGTCAAACGAATTCCATGTCGTCTGGTCCGAGAAAGATTTTATTTCAGTCTTAAAGCAGTCGTCACACATTTTAATCTTTTCAGTCGGTCTTTTGTTAGTGGTCCTCATTGTCCAGAAAGCATGACCGCCAACGTTTGTGCATAAGCAGTGGCGGGTCTTCGAAGTACTAAACTGTCCCATGACACCAAACGTATTTTGAAAAACTAAACTACAAATTTACATTGAACCCCGCCATTGATTATGCACATTGTTGGCGGTAGTCATTTCATCTCAAATTTTGAATCTCCATTTGAGTCGGCATACCGAAGGCTTCATTTGCTGTCCCAAACGCAACAAAGTCCGGAGTACCATTGATAAAAACAAAAGCACTCGTCCCAGGTGTTAGCACCGTTCCAGCTCCAACAACTTGAACTTGGTGTCCGTTAAGTTCACCAGTTCCTCCTTGAGTTACCATTTGAAGTATTCCAGTAGTTTGTCTTGAGTTAGCTGGCCCAACTCCAAAGTTTAGTATTGTACAATTTGTCGGTAAGGCAACTCTCCAAAAATGGACTTCATTGAACCTTGGTCTTATTTCAATAACGGTAGTAATGTTTGTTCCATTGAATTCTTGAGTCACTCGATAAATGTACATCGTCTGCGGGGTGTCGATAAGTCTCGGAGGTCTTAACTCCAACCCAGCTCTTATCTCTTCAATCCAATTTGGGCTTGATAGACTCACACAAAGTCTAACTCTCAATGAAATAGGAACATCATTGAAGGATACACCTGCAGTAACTAGCCCGATCAAAGGAAAGACATTATTCTTCGTTTGAATTGCTCTGTTAACTGCATATTCTAGTTCCTCTCTACAAGGTTGACTTTGCAGGCTGTTGGGTGTAATAAGATAAGCCCAGGCTCGTAACGTATTGTCAGAAATTCTAGCTCCAATTTGTTCCCAAAGTCTTTGTCCAGGAACAAGCTGAATTCTATCATAGCGAGTTTGAATTCCCTGTGCCCCAAGTTGTCCGACTAGATAATCAAAGTTTCCTTCTTGATTGTCAGTCCATGCGTACGTTATCCAAAGACTCATGTTATTTTAATTGATTACCGCCAACGCTGGTGCATGAAACGTGGCGTGATTTAAAAAACGCTTCATTGTCCCCGTTGCTAAGCCAAGATAGTTGGAATTACTTTTACTTTAAAATATCCACGCCATGTTTTATGCACATTGTTGGGCGCTGTTCATTT
>JACPVX010000063.1 GCA_016191555.1 Bacteroidota bacterium | reverse complement strand
TTTTTCAGCTCGCGTCTCAGCACTTCATTGTCGGCTATTAAAAAAGGCGCGGTCTTCCTCTCGCGTTCGATCAACTCACGCTCCTTCTCGCGAAGCTTATTTTCTCTCTGTTGCAAATCGTACTGCCTCGCCTCGTTTGCTTTTTGCTGCGCCTGTATCTGCTCCATCTGGTCTTCCTGCCGGATCAGTGCTTCTTCCAGCAGCTTCACTTTTTTGGTGGCCGATTTCCATTTGGATTTCAGTATTTCGTTTTCACCTTTAAACTCGCTCACCTGCAACGCAGGATTGTATTGCTCTGTGGGGCAGAATCCAAATTTGGTAACGCAGTATTCGTTTTTCTGTGAGTCGACATAAATATTTCTGCGCACGTGGCGCAGCCCTGCATAGACGGCCAGCGCATCAAAGATGGTGACATCGCGCTCTGCGGGGTGAGTACTCTTCTTCAGAATCAAACCTTCGGGTATCCGGTATTCGATTCGTTCGTTCCTGATCGGCTGTTGGTTCTCTTCGGTGTTCATATGGTTGAATGTTTTTTGTTATTGATTTTTTCGAAATCAAAACCCCGCAGACCGAAGTCTGCGAGGTTTTTCTTTCACCCACTACCCTACTGAAATACTGGCTACATCGCTCCACTGCCCAATGCGCTCATCGCGCTTCAGGTAGATGGCACGGTAGCGCCACGTGGCGTGCGCGGTAATCGGCATCTCATCCGTATAGTGCGGATTCAAGTCGATACCCAAAAACTGCCACACACCGTTGCCCCGGTCTACCTCGATGTAAACCGCATCCGAATTGCCCTTCTTCCACTGCACCTCCACCTGTCCGCCTTTCAATACGAGCTTCAGCGCAGGCTGCAGTCCGTCTGAGTCCACCGTCAAGCTGGCACCAATAATGCCCAAGTCTTTACCTATGGACTCGGTGTAAGCAGGACTGTTTTTAATGCGCTGCACCAACTGCGTGATGCGTGGGATGATGCCCGGAGCTACCTCTACCGGTTTAGTACCAAGTGCTGGCACGTCTGAAACCGCACCGGCAATTTTACCGATGGGACCATCGCGCAACACGTTCTTGTAATTCACACGCTGCTCTTTAGCCGTGGTGAACACCTCTACCGCGTTGAGGATGTAAGAGAAAAAAGCCACATCGTTTTTCACCGATGTTAATTCGGCAGCCGAAAGCCCCAAAATGCTCGCGTAGTTGTTCAGCTTAGCGAGAAAGTTAACCAACCAGAAAGCCTTGGCCTCGTCTGTGCGAGGCAGGTAATAATCCTTAACCATAAAATTGAATTGTTATAATTGAAAAATTGATTTTAAAGTGATACTGAAGGTTTTTGAGACCACCTAAGGGGGCCGGGGAGCGACAACCGTTAATGGATGAAGATCGAAAAATGACGCGTGCACTTGTGAAAATGACGCGCGCATTTGCCCCGAAGACGGGCGCACATTCACGCGGGTGTGGTTGACTTCAACCCATCTCCGGTAGATAAAAACAGTAATCATGCGCACTTCAACCGATGCCCGGTAGACTTGCCCCACAAGCTGGCGCAAAGGTGTACCCATGGCGTTGGCATGCCCGAATGTTTTTGTAATCTGCCCCAGTGATTTTGCGAAGCCCACGCATGATTTTGGAAAGCCACCGCGGAACGAGGGCAAGTGCGCCTGAAATTTTGGAAAGCAATAAACAAATCGGTGGAGACGAACGACAACCCTGCGCACATGCTCCCGGCACTGGCCGATGTGCCCGAAAGATTTTGTAATGCCTGCGCATACCTCTCGCACATGCTCCAGGCATTGGCAGACGTGCCCAAATAATTTTGCAACGACTACCCATACCCCTTGCCCTTTCGGTTTTTCAAGGCGGAGTTGAATTCGTAAAAAAAGAAGTTCAAAAATTACTTTGTGCATGAAAAGGCCTAACCAACTCTCATGCCAAACTGAAAGGAAAATTGCGCGGAGGCTAAAAAACGCCTAATGCAAATAGATTTCGCAGAAAATATTTTTTAGAAACGAGATGACGCAAAAAATTTGAAAGCCGAAAAACGATGTTTTCGTTATATATCGTTACCGATTTTCGTTGTATTTAAACAAAGTGGCGAAAATGGATCTCAAAATAGTAGGCTGGAATTCTTCCGAAACGGTCTATAAAAAAGCGCTTCGAGTCAAGTATTATATCTCAAAGCAGACAATAGGTTTTGTGTTTTTCAGGGATTGAACTTAGGTACGGCACAAGATGTGATGGCCAACGTCCATCTAAAACAACAACCTATTTCTTATAATTGATTTATCAAGTTAAGACAAATAATGGTTGAGCAACGATAATACTAGAAGCACATAACTCATTCTAATATCTTATTGATTTGGCTTTTGAGCGCATTAAGAAATTCGCTTTGATGAACAATAATGGGTTTAGGGATATCACTTTGAAAGTCCGATATGCCATTGAAGTACTGTGTCGGATTTTCAATATTCACATGATAACCCTGATATCTAGAAAAACCATAATTAATTTCAAGATCAGCACCATGCTTGGTAATTTTTACGCATCCGGTGTATTCGTCTGAGATGTCGATTGGAAAGAATCGTGTTTGCGCGTCTTTCATATTTTCTATTTCAATCACCCAATACCCAATAAAATTCGCAAGGCAGTTCTTGACTTCTAAACCTTCGGTATGTTCCGTGGCTATTGCAAAATAATAACTATCGAAAGTCAGGTCTCCCGTAAGGCCCTCAATAGAAAATTTTAAATCATCATGCCCACTTTTTTGAAGAAGCTCAATATGAATTAAATCTCCGCTAGCCGGACGTTCGCATGAGACAAGAACCGTCATAAGTAATATTACTAATTTCTTCATTCAGTTGGTAAATGGTTGTTACCGGAAACAATTTGCGTATTGCTCAAGTATATTCCTATTATTTACATAGTACTTCCAATGGCCAAAATAACTTGTTCGTTTTGCCAAAGGCGCTTCAAAAACGAATATAAATTTTTCGCTGCATTAAGCCGAAGACGGATACAGTACTTAATACTTGCCTTCATAATCGTATTCATCATTTTGTAATCATAACCACTAACTTCTTCCTCTCCCCAGCATGTAAATAAAAATTCTAAAAAACCCACCCCACCTTCACCGATGCCTCCGGTGTCAGCACCGGTGTTCCAAACGAAGTCCCATCTACCGTTACAGTACTCGCACCTCCCACACGCAAATGCATTCCCGCCCACGGACTCACATAAAAATGTTTTGCAAAACGCCAGTTGTATCCCACACTTCCATTCACCAAAAAATTCTCGTAGCGAACGGTGCTCAGCTTCTGATTACTTTGTATCGAGCTGTCCCAATACACCACGCCCCCACTCAGCCACCAGCCTTCCCAATTCGTTTTCAAAAAATAATCGCCCACCAGGGCATAGGCAGTCACTATGTTGTTGGTGAATCCATTCGGCACAATAAAGTCGGGCTTGTTTACATGCGCCAGCAACGCCCTTGCACGCACGTGCGATGTCCCGGCCCACGCACCCAAATAGTATCCTCCCGTTAGGTAAGGCAATACATCTTGCTCCAACCCAATTGTTACACTCCGCTCCTGACCAACAGCAACACGCGTGTGAACGAGTGCCGCGAGCATCATACAAATGATAAAGAAGGTTTTCATTTTACACTGCGTGGTTGGTTGAAATAATCCGTTCATGCAAATAGTTGAAACGGGGCGATCCATTATTCATTTAATTTCTTCCTCCCAAAAATCCTTACAAATGGCTCGACCGTTTGTCCCACAAAATCATTGGGAAAATGTTCTTCATCGGGCAAACCCACCGGCAAGTGCTCATCATCGCTCGGCCAATAATTAGTTTTAAAAATATAATCCCACACACTCAGCGTGATGCCATAATTAAAACCATGCGGATGCGTAGCGGGCACATACTTCGCGTGATGCCACAAATGCATCTGCGGACCATTGAATATATATTTCAAATAGCCCAGTTTGATTTTCAAATTCGCGTGACCCAACTGGCCCGTCACCAACGTAAAAATGTGAACAATAAAAAAATCAGAAATACCAAAGCCGATCATCGCCAGCGGCAGATATTCCAACGTGCGATAAATAACATTCTCCATCCAATGATAGCGCAGCAACGCGGCAAAGCCCATCTGCTCCGTGCTGTGATGCACCTTGTGAAACTGCCACATCCAATCCACATGATGATACAAGCGGTGAATATTCCATTGCATAAAATCGCGCACCACAAAAATAATCACCAACTGCACCCAGCCCGGCAAGCTCGCCACATGCAGCGCCACCAAATTGCGAATGCCAAACAATGCGAGAAAATCGCGGAACATCTCCATGGCCACCATCGACAGCGCATTATATGCTACCAGCGCAAACAAAAAGTAATTCCAAAACAAATAGAAAATGTCCAGCCAAAAATGTTCGCGTATCAGCGGCTGATTCTTCCGCCACGGAAATACAATCTCCAACAACCAGATCACCACCGAAGCGCCCACCAGCCAATAAAAATAATTGTGCCATCCTGGATGCATAATTTCATTCACCAGATAATTCCAATATCCGGTGTATCCATCGCGTACTATCTTCAGGTAATTCTCCAACAATAATGTATTAAGCTGCGTCTTCTATTTCTACTTGCAAAATATGCAACACCCGGTGAATGATGGGCGCAAAGAAAACGGCTGTGATACTTAAAAAAGCGATGCCGCTATACAATGCGTAGAAAGAAGAAAATAATTTCGCACCACTCGTCTTCATTTCCATCACGGGCCCCATGCCTGTTAAAATCATACTCGCCATATAAAAACTATCCAGCCACGATGCATCCGCAGTCATGCGATAGCCCACGGTGCCCGCCCCAACCGAAATTAAAATCAGCAACACACACAGAAGACCATACTTCAGCAGCCGGATAAAAAAACGCGGCAACGGCACCACCTTCTGTTTGCGATGTTCCAGTTTCATAGCGTGCTTAGTTTCGTTAAAATCTCCGAAGTATGTTCACCAAAATGCGGAGGTGGCAAAATCGTTTTGCTCCGCTCCCACCCCGAAATAGTTCCTACAAAATTTCGCACACCCACAGTCGAGCCCTCGCGCAATAAAATCTCCTCCGCCTCCGGCATCAGAAATGCCTCGCGCACATTTTGTATCACCCCGGCAGGAATTTTCTTCGCATTCAGATTTTGCATCAATGCATCGGCAGTATGTAATCGAATTCCCTCTTCCAAAATCACATTCAGCTTATCGCGGTTCGCCACCCGCAGCGGATTCGTAGAAAATAAATCAGCGGGTATCACCTCTTCCAACTTCAGCACCTGCACCAAATCATGAAACTGTCTGTCGCTGCCAATCGCTAATAAAATTCGTTTGCCATCACGCGTCACAAACGAGTCGCCATACGGTGCAATGTTCGGATGTGCCGACCCTTGTCTTTGCGGCAGTCGCCCCGCCACCAACCAATTCGTTGCCTGATTCGTCAGCGATGTCAACGCAGCTTGTATCAGCGACACCTCCACCAAACTTCCTTCGCCCGTCTTCTGCCGATGTAGCAACGCCACCAACATTCCTTCCTTCAAATGATGAGCCGCCAATACATCCACCAACGCCACCGGCATTTTTGTAGGCAGTCCGCCCTTCTCGCCATTCAAATCCATGAAGCCCGCCTCCGCTTGCACCACCGCATCATAACCGACACGCTCATTGTCGGCACCATAGCCTGTCACTTGTCCATATACCAGCGCAGAATTCTCCGCGCGCAGTTGCTCATACGCCACGCCCAACTTCGCAGCATCGCCCGGCTTGTAGCTGGCAATAATTACATCGGCCCACCGTGCAAGTTTCTTCACCACTTCAATCCCTTCCTTCTTCTGCAAATCAATCGCGATGGATTTCTTGCCCCAGTTACACGAGCAAAAATACGCGGATCGGTCATCGGTCTGCTCGTTCGTCAGCCGCCACGTGCGCGTCACGTCACCGCCCGTTTTCAGGTTCTCTACTTTAATGACCTCCGCCCCCAGCTCAGCAAAAAATTGCCCCACACTAGGCCCTGCCAATACCGAAGCCAACTCAACTACTTTCAAATCATGCAGCATACCATAAAGGTACTTTTTATAAAGCACAAAATAGAGGGGGCATGTCGTGCAGGCGCGCGGTGCCCGCGCGCCTGCACCGCCACCGGGCTTTTCGCTACAAGCTCCCCATGCCGCTTTCCATCAGAAGGGTCGCTTTCCACTTCAATCCCTTGCCCAGGCACAGCACCAAGCGCACCGGTCACTTTGCCATCACCATTTCAAACCAATTGACCTTTCCATCAATAGAAAAGAGAATCATTTATTGCATTTTTGTGTTGTCATTCAAAAACCAAAAAGCATGAGGCTTATTTACTTCCTGATCGTTTGCTTGCTCCTGTCTGCCTGCACTCCTAAACCTGCCGAATTTAAAACGGGCGTTTGGCGCGGACTCATCGATATGCAGGGCCAGCAACTTCCCTTCAACTTCGAAGTCGCCAAAGATGACTCCGGATATAAAGTCTATCTCCTCAACGCAGAAGAGAAACTCCTCCAGGATGAAATCACCGTCACCCACGACTCGGTAAAGATCGTCATGCTCATTTTTGATATCGAGCTGCAAGCAAAAATCAACGGCAACACATTGTCCGGTACCTACATCAAAAACTACGATCCCAAAAACAAACTGCCCTTCACCGCCACCTTTGGCGAAGATTATCGCTTTGTAAAAAAAGGTACCGCCTCCACTAATTTCACCGGCAAATATCAACTCACGTTCCGCAGCGAAAAAGAAAGTTATCCGGCAGTGGGAGTAATTAAGCAAGAAGATAATTTAGTTACTGGCACATTCTTAACACCCACAGGCGACTACCGCTACTTACAAGGCAACGTCATTGAAAACAAAGTGTGGCTCAGCACCTTCGATGGCAACCACGCATTTCTCTTCTCCGCATTCATCGATGGAGATTCGCTCCGCGGAGATTTTTATTCCGGAAAAACATCGCACGAAACATTCAGCGGAATTAAAAATGAAAACGCGGCACTGCCCGATCTGGAATCGCTTACATTTTTAAAGGAAGGACAAGACCGGATCAGCTTCAGCTTTCCGGATGTCGATCAAAACATGATCAGCCCCAGCGATGAGAAGTACGACAAAAAGGTGTTGATCCTCCAGCTATTCGGCACGTGGTGCCCCAACTGTATGGACGAAACCAAGTTCCTCGCGCAGTGGTACAAAGAAAACAACCAACGTGGCGTTGAAATCCTCGGACTCGCTTACGAACGCAAACCCGACTTCGAATACGCCAGCGGACGCGTGAAGAAGATGAAAGAAAAACTAAACGTGCCCTACGACTTCGTCATAGCCGGCACCAACGATAAAGTGAAAGCAGCAGAAACATTACCGATGCTCAATAAAGTAATCGCGTTCCCCACCACCATCTTCATCGGCAAAGACGGAAAAGTAAAACACATCCGCACGGGCTTCGAAGGTCCGGGCACAGGCATTTATTACGAGCAATTCAAAGAGCGCTTTAATCAAATCGTAAATGAACTTTTAGCCGAAGATTTAAGTAGTAAGAAGTAATCAGTTTTAATCGCGTCCGACTGCTTCAAGCGGTTAGACGCACGAAACTAATCTGCGCCCGACTGCTTCAAGTGGTCAGACGCATAATGATTTAAAAGAAATAAAGTGAAAAAGAGAGTTGTCGTAGGTTTATCCGGAGGTGTCGATTCAAGCGTGGCCGCCTACTTGCTAAAAGAGCAAGGCTACGAGGTAATCGGCATCTTCATGAAAAACTGGCACGATGACTCCGTAACGATTAGCAACGAATGTCCGTGGCTCGATGATAGCAACGATGCGATGATCGTAGCCCAACACTTAGGCATTCCTTTCCAAGCCATCGACTTAAGTGTAGAATACAAAGCGCGCATTGTCGATTACATGTTTGCCGAATACCAGGCGGGGCGCACACCCAACCCCGATGTACTTTGCAACCGCGAAATCAAATTCGATGTCTTCCTCGAGGCAGCGATTAAACTAGGTGCCGACTTTGTTGCCACCGGTCACTATTGCCGCAAAGGCACTTTGGAAAAAAATGGAAAGCCCGTCTATCAATTATTAGCCGGAAAAGATCCGAACAAAGATCAAAGCTATTTTTTGTGTCAGCTCACACAAGCGCAGCTTTCGCGCGCATTATTTCCCATTGGTGAATTATTAAAACCCGAAGTGCGCGCGATAGCCAAAGAAGCCGGATTAACAACGGCAGAGAAAAAAGATTCACAGGGTTTGTGCTTCATCGGCAAAGTTCATCTCCCCGATTTCTTACAACAACGCCTCCAACCAAAAAAAGGAAAGGTAATTGAAGTGCCGCACCACGCCCCGGTTTTTGAAACCGTGGTTGTCGATGAAGATCTTCCCGGTTTATCGAAGCCTTATGCGCTGCAACCGGAGTTAGGCAAAGTAGTGGGAGAACACAATGGTGCACACTTTTATACCATTGGTCAACGTAGAGGATTACACATTGGCGGTTACGAAAAACCATTGTTCGTCATCGGCACCGATACCACCAAGAATGTGATTTACACCGGCAGCGGAGAGGATCATCCGGGTTTGTATCGCAAGGGCTTGTTTATTTCTACCAGTGATATTCATTGGGTGCGGCTAGATCTCGCATTACAAGCGGGTGAAACAAAAAAATACCTGGCGCGCATCCGCTATCGCCAGCCGCTAGAGAATTGCACACTGCATCAAACCGCAGAAGGATTGTACATCATTTTCGATCGCCCACAGCGTGGCGTCACACCCGGTCAATTTGCCGCCTGGTACGAAGGTGAAGAGTTAATAGGCTCTGGCGTGATTCACCAATAAGCTAAAAAGCTAAAAACGGCCATTTTCCACAAATTATGCCAAATTTGTGGAGTTTAAATCCACAAATTTATATAAATTTGTGGAGTATGAACGCCAAACTCATTCAAAGAGCCTATGAACCCCTTGAAAAATACCTCGCAAAAGGCAAGGTATTGGTCATCTATGGGGCACGGAGGGTCGGCAAAAGTACACTTCTGTCCAACCTTATCCGTGGCACCCAACTCAAATACAGACTTGATAATGGGGACGATATTGAAATTCAACGAGTAGTAGGTTCGCAAAGCGCCAAGCAAATTGAAGAATATGCATCCGGCTACGATCTGATCATCATTGATGAAGCCCAAAACATACCCAACATCGGCATTGGTTTAAAAATCATGGTGGACCGTTTTCCTGATCTGATGGTAGTTGCAACGGGTTCTTCCAGCTTCGATCTATCCAATAAAATCGGTGAGCCCCTGGTTGGACGTCAGCGCATACTAAAACTCTTTCCTATTTCGCATAAAGAATTAAACACCGAATTGAATTCATTCGATTTACGGCAAGGATTGGAAAACTATTTGTTGTTTGGAAGCTATCCGGAAGTACTCACATCGGCTACCGCTACTGAAAAAATAGAGTACCTCCATCAATTGACCAACTCTTATCTACTGAAAGATATCCTTGCGCTAGAGAACATTCGCTCACCGCGAACATTACAAGATTTACTTCGACTACTCGCCTACCAAGTAGGATCAGAAGTATCACTGCACGAGCTTGCCAAACAATTACGCATTGACATTAAAACAGTGGCGCGCTATCTGGATCTGCTGGAAAAATCATTCATCATTCTATCGTTGGGTGGATTCAGCAGAAACCTACGAACGGAAGTAACATCCATGAAGAAATACTTCTTTATAGATATTGGCATACGAAATGCTCTGATCAACAATTTTAACGCATTAAGCGTGCGCAATGATGTTGGTCAACTATGGGAAAACTTTCTCCTAGTAGAGCGGTTAAAGAAAAAACAATACGCTTCCATTTTCTCCAACGACTATTTCTGGCGCACCTATTCGCAGAAAGAAATTGACTTAATAGAAGAGCGAGATGGAAAATTAACTGCTTATGAATTCAAATGGTCAGCTAAAAAATACAAAGCCCCCAAAGAATGGCTGAGTAACTATCCAGGTAGCGATGTGAATTTGATTACACAAGAAAACTATTTGGATCTAATACTCTGATCTCGAATAAATCGTATGATAGCAATGAAATTATTAAAGCTGCACTAGTCGAATCGGTCCAAAGTCATTCGTTCTAACCGTTATTAATCCAAAAACAGTTTGTCCGGGCAGGACCTTTTTATCAATCAAGTTATAACTCTTAAGTTCTTTTAAAAATTTACCATTGGCAGAAGCAGCTATTGAAACATTGGCTACCGTTAACAATGGACCCAAGCCCAAACCTATAGGAATCACATCCGTTGTGAAGCTCTTCGGATCTTTAATATTCAACTTAATAGGTGTTAGCAACATATAAACTAGGTATTCAGCAACTCCCTGCTTTAATTTCCTGTGAGCTTCTATCGGATCAACTAATTCCAATTCATTATTACCAGAAAAAAATTTACAATTCTTTCCAATAATTAATTCATTCTTGGTTTGGTTTACAATCTTAACTGAAAGTACCTTAATACTATTGGGGACTTCCCTTTTAGCAAATTTCTTATTTCCGGATTCTTCTAAAATTCCATACTTATAGGAAAAACTTACGCTGTCTAATACTTCTGTTGTCCCAAACGATTTAGGCGCAAGTGTCTTATACGTGGTAGCACAAGAACTAAGAAATACCAAGGAAATGTATAGTACAATCAATATATTTTTCATCCTCAATGATAAGAAATTTGTCTAATATTTCTAACTAATTTAAGTCCATGGTAATTTTCCATTAAAGTATCAACCTCACTCATCCAATGTAACTTCGCTAAACCCGGAAACCCCTCCTGAAATAATAAACTTCATTGCCACCGAACCGGAAATAGGAAGCGGTTGCACATTCTCGCGCGGTACGACAAAGTGATCTCCCGCCACCGCATACGACTGTGGAAAGTAAACAACCACCATTTCTTTTAAGCCGAGCTCGGTCAAGTCTTGTTGCGTTACAAAACCAATGCGGTGCAGTTGATTTTCTTTGTTGATGCGAACTAATACGGGTCGGTCAAACTTCTTTTTATCACCGACAAAGGCAGCCAACAAATCTTTCACGGAAGAGTAAATCAGTTTCACCAGCGGTATTCGATTCATACCATGGTCAAACCACGTGGAAAATGTCTTAAAAGCAAAGTTGGAGGTGAAGTATCCAAACAGCGTAATCACTGTGAGGATGATGGCAAAGCCAACTCCCGGATACGGAAGATTCAGTCGGCTATCCAACCACTGAAATGCCACCAGAATAAAATAAACCGTGGCTACCAAAGGCACGATGAATAATGTGCCATTGAAGAAATAGCGAACAATCTTTCCCAAAATACCTTTCATAACTTTTTAGTCTTTTAAATAAAATAAAAAAGGCTTCTCGCGAAGCCTTTTACAAATCTTTGCTCGCTGTTAACTATATGGAGAAGCCTAGGAAACTTAAAAATCCCAACGACATCAATCCTACTAAAATAAACGTGATACCCAAACCTCTCAACGGAGCAGGAACATTTGAATATTTCATCTTCTCGCGTACACCGGCCAACGCAACAATCGCCAGCATCCATCCGGTTCCCGAACCAATACCAAAAACAGTTGCCTCCACTAAATTGTAAGGACGACCCACCATAAATAAAGCAGCTCCCAATACCGAGCAGTTTACCGCAATCAATGGAAGGAAGATACCGAGTGTGCCATACAATGCCGGAGAGAATTTCTCAACCGCCATTTCAGTCAACTGAGTAATCGCAGCAATAACTGAAATGAACACGATGAATTGTAAAAATCCTAAATCGATGTTCTTGAAGTCATCGCCTAACCATGCTAATGCACCGGGAACCAATACATAGTTTTGAATCAACCAGTTGATCGGCACCGTAATTCCGATTACGAAAATAACGGCTACGCCTAAACCAATCGCTGTTTTTACTTTTTTAGAAATCGCCAGGAAAGAACACATTCCTAAGAAGTAGGCGAAAATCATGTTGTCGATAAATACCGACCTGATTCCTATATTAATTAAATTCTCCATGGATCAAATTGATTAATGTGATTCTCTATGTCCGTTGAGTGTTCGCTGAATCCAGATAACAATTCCAACTAAAATACACGCTCCGGCAGGTAGCAGCAACAAACCATTTCCTGTATAACGAACTCCCATCGATTCAAATACTTTGAATCCGAATAAACTTCCGGCACCAAACAACTCGCGCACAAAGGCAACGGTCATCAGAATCAAACCATAACCCAACCCGTTTCCAATTCCATCTAAGAAAGACGGCCACGGTTTGTTACCCATTGCAAATGCTTCCAGACGGCCCATTACAATACAGTTCGTAATGATCAATCCAACGAATACAGAAAGTTGCTTCGATACATCGTATACATATGCTTTCAAAATCTGGTCAACCAAAATTACCCACAACGATACGATTGCCAGCTGAACAATAATACGAATGCGTGATGGGATAGAATTCCGCATGAAAGATATTACCACATTTGACGAAGCGGTAACAATCATCAAACCTAATGACATTACAAATGCAGGTTTCATCTGTGTAGTTACCGCCAGTGCTGAACATACACCTAAAATCTGGACGGTGATCGGATTGTCAATATCCAACGGGTTGGTCAACAGTTTTTTATTCTTCTTAGAGAAAAGTGGCTCCGACTTTTTCTCTACAACTTCCACCTCTGCAGTTTCTGCGCTCATAAGTTTAGTGATAAAGTTTTTTGATTCTTCTTTAGATAATTCTTGTAACAAGTGAAGTAATCCTTCAACATGTTGTTGACTCCTTTTCCGGTTAGGGTAGCACCTGACATACCATCTACCTTATGCGGATCTTTGCTGTAATCAAAGCCTTCGCCTTTTTGCATCACTACCGAAAGAACATTGTCGCCATCAAAGACAGATTTGCCTTTATAACGCTCCTGAATATCATCGGACGTAATGCGCGCTCCCAAACCAGGCGTTTCACCGGCATGTTCAAACTTGACACCTTGCACGGTATTCAAATCCGATTGAAGAGCCACAAAGCCCCAAATGTTGTTCCACAAGCCATAGCCGTAAACTGGCATTACCGCATTTTCAATTTTAGAAGTATCGGCCTGGTTACGGAATTCGTACACCGGCAGAAGACGTTCTTCGGGTTTCAATTTGTATTGCTCGGCAATGATTACTGAACTTGCCTTCATCCCAGATTTTACATTTCCCTGAAAGTCAATCACGCGTTCTTTTACGCGTGCTGCATAGAGTTGCTCAATGTTGGCACCTTCTTCCAACTTCATGACCGTAGAAAGAATGTTCTTCTTTCTCTCCATTTCGATGTTGGCATCCTGCAAAGGCTTTAAGCTTTGCGATGCAATGGCAAGCGCTCCACCACACACGATGGTGATAGCCGCTGCGTATAATACGATGTAAAGATTAGACTGTCGCACGTTGTAATCTCCGTTTTTTGTTTGCACTTACTACAAAATAGTCGATGAGCGGGGCGAACACGTTCATCAATAAAATCGCCAGCATGATTCCTTCCGGGTAGGCCGGATTATACACCCGAATCATAACTGTAAATACTCCTATAAGGATACCATAAATCCATTTGCCAGTTTCTGTCTGCGAAGCCGTTACCGGATCGGTAGCCATAAATACGGCACCAAACGCCAGACCTCCAATCACTAAATGATAATGAGCTGGCATCTCCACAAAAGCATTCCCTCCAATCAGGTTTAACAATAAGCCCATCGCATACGCTCCACCGAAAACACTTACAATAATCTTCCAGCTTCCGGCTCCGGTGGCAATCAATATAAATGCTCCGATCAAACACATTAAAGTAGAAGTCTCACCAATACAACCGGGCATGATTCCCATAAACATATTGGAGAAGGAGAATACACCTTCATTCCAACCGGCACCAAAAGAATTCAACGAACCAACCACGTTGGTTCCGGTAGTTGCCGCGTCAGCCGCAATTGATAAAGGAGTGGCTCCGGAATATCCGGCTACTGCCTTGGCATCACCCAAGTAGGTCCACACACTTCCTGAAATATCAGTCGGATAAGCAAAGTATAAAAATGCGCGAGCGGTTAGGGCCACGTTCATCACGTTCATACCGGTTCCACCAAATGCTTCTTTGCCAATAATCACTGCAAAGGCAGTTGCAATAGCTACTTGCCAAAGCGGAATATCCGGGGGCATCACTAAGGGAATCAACATACCGGTTACCAGGAAGCCCTCGTTAACAGGGTGTCTTCTAAATGTGGCAAACACAAACTCGATTCCCAAGCCAACACCATAAGAAACAATCACAATGGGCATAACCTGAACAATACCCACCCAGATTTTATCTCCAAATCCGGCTGCCGCCTGACCGGTTGCTAAGAAGTGCTGATGACCTACATTCCAAATTCCAAAAAGAAGGCAAGGCACCATCGCGATGATTACAGTCATCATCAAACGCTTCAAGTCAATGGCATCCCGAATTTGCGAACCCTTGATACCGTTGGTAGTGGCAGGCGCAAATAAGAATGTTTCTAATGCCTCGAATGAATAATAGTGTTTCTCCCACTTTCCGCCCTTCTCAAAATGCGGCTTTATTTTTTCGATCTGATGTTTTAAAAATTCCATTGAATTACTAATTAACTATGTTGAATCAATTCAATTCCTTCGCGTAAAATCTCCTGCACTTTGTGCTTGGAAACATCCACGAATTCGCAAAGCGCCAAGTCCTCCTCAATCACCTCATAAATTCCGAGCGCTTCCATTTCATCAATGTCTTCGGCCAAAATGCTTTTCAATAAATAAGTAGGAAGAACATCCATTGGAGTCACCTGTTCGAAAATTCCGGTTTGCACGAAAGCGCGAGGTTCTCCATGGGTGTTGGTATCTACTACACGCTCTTTGCCCGGAGACAAGAACGAGAATAAACCAATCGCACGGTGGAAGCTCAATTTGCGCTCGCCCGGAGTAATCCAGCCGATGAATTCCGCGTAATCGCCTTCCGGCAACACCGAGATTTGTTGATCGAAGAAGCCAATGTGCCCGTCTTTACCAATGGCTGTTCCGGTCAACGGGTTGCCTGAAATAACGCGAACGTGATCTTGGGTTAAATTTCCCTCCAAGAACTTCTTTACAGAAGCTCCGGTGTAAGTCTTATAATATTGTGGATTCTTAACTTCAGAACCGGCAACGGCTACCAATTTGGAAGCATCGTACACGCCATTCAAAAACAACTTTCCGATTTGAATAACTCCTGCCGGTGAAATGGTCCAAACTACCTGACCTTTATTGATCGGATCTAAATGATGGATTTGAACGCCTACGCAACCTGCCGGATGCGGACCGGAAAATTTGTTTACCTCCGCGCCTTTTACTTGTGAAAACACCGTTGAGATTTCACTGGTAGAGTGTGTGTTCACGTGAACGGCTCCACTGGTTAATCTTTTCAGGATATCCACACCCACCTGGAAAAACTGATCTTGTCCTTTATACAAAACCGCGTAATCCGGAGCAAGTGGATGAGTATCGAACGCTGAGATATGAATCGCTTTTGGAGTTACACCCGGATCGGCCACAATGCCAAATGGACGTTGAATTAAATTGGGCCATACACCGGAGCTCAACATCTGATTCTTTAATTCTGCTACGGGTAAGTTGGCGATTTCTGAAACTGAGTATTTGTTGAAGCTAGCATGCTCCACCTTCTTGTCAGCTAGAATTTTGATTTCGAGCAGCTTTCGCTTTTCGCCTCTTTTGATCTCGACAATTTCTCCGCTTACTGGGGCGGTGTAAAGAACTTGTTCGTGCTTCTTATCATGGAAAAGAGGCGTGCCCGCTTTTACAGTATCGCCTTCTTTCACAACCGGCTTTGGCATATAAGTGCCAAAGAAGTCGGTTGGCTTGATCACGAAGGTTTCGGGTTGGTCGGTTTCTACTACTTTGGCTGCTGCTTTGCCCGCCAAGTTAATTGTGAAGCCTTTTTTTAGTCGGATAAATTTGCCCATGTGCAGTTGGCAATAAGTTTGGTTTAGGCTCCTGCATAGTAAGCAGGAACGCGGCAAAATTAACAATTAAATCCACGTGTCAAAGCCCGATAAAACGAAGAATTTAGGGTAAAAGCGGATTCGCCTTCTAACCTCTCATTTTGCCAGCCACCACCATTTTCGAAAGAGCCATTCGCACCACTTCATCCACCTGCTCCTCGATCGTAACATGCGTGGTATCCATTTCCGTAGCGTCTGCGGCTTTTACGAGAGGACTTTCTTTTCGGGTGCTGTCGATCAAATCGCGGGAACGCAAATTTTCAACAATTGTATCGATAGGCACGAGGTCTTCTTTTTCCAATAACTCTTTTTGTCTGCGAAAAGCCCTGACCATCAAATCGGCAGTCAAAAACACTTTAAGCTCGGCTTCAGGAAAAACAACCGTTCCGATATCACGCCCATCCATCACAATGCCTTTGTCTTTGCCCATTTTGCGCTGCAATGCCACCATTGCCTCGCGTACTACTTTGATAGTGCTCACTTGACTTACATTCTCGGAGATGCGCATCTTGCGGATGGCTTTCTCAACATTAATTCCATTCAGAAATATTTCTGTGACTCCTTTCAAATTGACGACAAAGGAAAGCTTTATATCCTGAAGGGCTTTGTCAATTTCTTTGGGATTGGTAAATGAAACCAAATGATCCAAAAAATACAAAGTAACAGCCCTATACATGGCTCCGGAGTCGATATAGCGATAGCCTAAAATCCGCGCTACCTCCTTGGCGGTAGTGCTTTTGCCGCACGCTGAGTATCCGTCAATAGCGATTACAATTTTGCGCATGGGCTAGCAGTCCTTCTGTGGACAAGGCAAAGGCTTATTGGGATCGGGCTTCTTGTACTTGGGCTTATAGCCTGTAGAGGAGGAAGCACAGCCGGTTGCTGATGCCACAAATAAGACGAGGAGGAGTAAAATGCGAGGTGCCAAAACGGATTGTGGTTAGTAGAACCAAAATTAATCAACCCAGCAGATGAAGCAAACCTGTTTTTGGTATTTATTTGGTTGAAATCGGTTATTGTTTACGACAACTCCTATCAAAATTTATTTGGATTACGAACGAATTAAGATGCTTTCTTGAGTTTCCGAGCCTTTGCTTCTATTACTTTGATTATAGCTTCGGAATGGCTAATTATTTTCCCTTTTCCAGGATTTTTCCGTGCATATTCAAAGTAATCCATGGCTTTATTACTTGTTTGCACACCAATATTCTTTGACGTCTTCTTCATATGGTAAATCTACTTGCAAAATCTCTATATCAAATTTACTGTTTTTAGAAATCTGGAATGCGACTTTTATAAACTTTCTTTTATTACTGAATCCTAATAATAACGTGAAGTTTGTGTATTCTTTGACGACAGAATTTTCATTTGTAAAAATGCTATTAAGTTCATCCGCAGATATATTCATTGTTCTCAATTCCAATAGGTCAATTTTTGAAAAATCCAATCGAAAATCCATCATTAGTGAGTTTGATCCCAATAAAAAAATTCGGGGAGTTATTGTCAACAAATCAGATTGGGGAAATCTTGCTGACTAGTTTATTTTAGGCTAATTTAGAAAAAATAAAACATCATATCATGGAAGAAAATCAGGAAGGTGCCGGAGAGAAATTTTTCAAGGAGTTTGGCAAAAAGTTTGACCAATTTATTATCGAGGCGAAAGATGCCAGCACACGAGTTGAGGCGGATCTGAAAGTAAAGTTTGAAGAGTTGAAAATGGCCGGTGAAAAATTGAAATCAGAGGTGGAAAATAAAGAACGCTGGAAAGAAGTGGAGACAAGCCTAAAAAAAGCGGGCGATGAACTAAACAACGCGATCAAAGCTGCATTCAAAAAACCGAATCCATAAGCGATTGCGCGCCATCATCTCGAAAAACAAAAGCGTCAGTCGGATTACACTCTAAAAAGTTACCCGACTGACACCTTTAATACTATAATTTCACTGACTTCCATTTTCCTCTTGCGAAAATAAGAATAGCGGCAATGGCCATCAGTGATTCGGCCAACGCAATCGCCACAAACACACCTCTCGGTCCCACCTCCAATTGAATCGCCACGATGTAAGCAAACGGAATCTGGAATACCCAAAATCCAAAAATATTTAACAGTGTGGGCGTGTACGTATCTCCTGCCCCATTCAAAGCTTGTGCTACTACCATGCCATAGCCATAGAAAATGTAGCCCAGACTTACATAACGCAAAGCTTGCACTCCATAATAAAGAACTTCCGGTTGGGAAGTGAAAATGCCGATGATCCACGGAGAAACGGTAAGGAACAAAACCATTACCAACGCCATGAAAAATGCATTGTAATACGCTGCCGTCCACACGGATTTCTCTGCACGCTCGGGTTGGTTAGCACCTAAATTCTGGCCCACCAAAGTGGCAGCCGCATTGGCCAAACCCCACGATGGTAACAAAGTGAAAATGAAAATACGAATGGCGGTTGTATAACCGGCTACAGCATTCTCTCCAAATGAAGACATCAGCTTCATCAGGAAAATCCAACTGGCAGAACCAATGATAAATTGAAGAATACTTCCTCCGGAAACCTTCACTACATTCAGAATAATTTCAGACCGCAGCATCAGGTTTCCTAAACCAATGCGGATCAGGCTCTTCTCATTGAACAAATAATAAAGTTGAAATGCGACACCCACTCCCCTACCTATGTTGGTAGCAATCGCAGCGCCTTCCACTCCAAAAGCCGGAATCGGTCCGAAACCAAAAATAAAAATCGGGTCGAGGATCATATTAAGGATATTGGCGATAAGCAACGCTTTCATCGCTATAGCTGCATTGCCCGCTCCACGAAATACGGCATTAATCAAAAAGAGGAGCGTAACGGTGTAGTTCCCGGTAAACATCCATAGCGCGTAGGAAGAACTGCTGGTAAGAACTGCTTCGGAAGCGCCCATCATTCGCAGAATATCCTTGTAAAAGAAAAAACCAACTACGCTAATAACGAATGCCACGCCTAAGCCTAGGTAGATGGCTTGCACCGCAGCGGCACTCGCACCTTTTTTGTCGTTCTCGCCAATTCTTCTCGCTACAATGGCTGTGGCTCCCATGCCCAAGCCCATTGCCAAAGAATACAAAATACTGAGAACCGATTCGGTGTAGCCAACTGCTGCCACAGCGTTGGGGTCATTTAACTTACTAACGAAAAAGATATCAACCACCGCAAAAATGGATTCCATGCCCATTTCCACTATCATGGGGATGGAGAGCAGAAAAATAGCGCGGTTGATACTACCCTGCGTGAAATTCTCTTCAGAACCCGCAAGTGCTTGCTTGAATAAACGAAATATGGAAAAGGCCTTTGTTGTAAAAGCTTTCATTCAGATTGATTTTAATGAAGTAAAAAAATAAAAGTCAGTCTCATCACGGACGATGAGCGAAAAAGTTCTTGGCCAAAGCCAATCGTTCATAGTGCTTTCTTAAGCGAGTATGAACTGGATGAAGGACTTCATGGGCGGTAAATTGAAAGGCAAATATGCAAAAAGTTTAAGTATTCTTATCCTTGATCGACTTTAAATTCAACAAAGCCAGTGCAGACTTCTTAAAAGCTCTTCCAAAAGGTAAGTATTTTCCATCTACCTCTACTGCTTCACCGGAAATAGCATGGATGAAAGCCGTATTCACAATAAACGAGCGATGAATGCGAACAAATGATTGCGGAGGAAGTGCAGATTCTAACGAGGTAATATTTTCGCGCGTAATTAAAGTGGAGCCAACCAGATACACCTTCACATAATCGTCCAGACTTTCTATGTATCGAATATCGTTTAGCATGACGCGATGATTTTTGCGATCAGCTTTCAGATAGATAAATGCGGAGGGAGAAGAAGTGGCATTTTCGTGAGTGATCAATTCCGCCTGCTTGTCAAAAAAACGATTAACCGATTTCGCAAAGCGCTCAAAAGAAATCGGTTTTAACAAATAGTCGACTGCATTAATGTCGAAAGCTTCGGGCGCAAAATCACGGTAAGCGGTGGTGATGATAACTGCGGGTGGATTCTTCAGTGTGCTGATGAATTGCATGCCGTTCAACTCCGGCATTTGAATATCTAAAAAGAGTAAGTCAATTTTAGTAGTGCGGATAAAATTACCAGCTTCAATGGCGCTACCGCACTCGCGCACTAACTCCAGGCTTTCAATTTTGGCAATATAGCTTTGCAGCAGCTTTCGCGCGAGGGGTTCGTCATCTACAATTAAACACTTGCTCTTCATCGTTGTGTGGTTAATTGCAAACGAACAGAAAATTCTTCCGGCTGGTCGGTTATCAAATCAAGTTGGTAATGATCTTGAAACAAATGCTCCAGCTGTCGTTTTAAGTTATCCAATCCGATCCCAGATTCCATTTTTTCAGATCGCTTGCTGTTGCTAATGGTAATGTCTGCTTTTTCGGATGTACAATGAATCGCGATTCGAATCCAAGAATTCCCGGCTACTTTCATCACGCCATGCTTAAATGCATTTTCGATCAAGGTAATCAACATCATGGGCCCGATTTGATGATAACTAGTTTCTCCTGTTATTCTCTTTTCTAGTTGAATGCGGTCTTCATAGCGAAGCATTTCCAGAGCGATGTAGTTATCCACTTGTTTCAATTCATTCTCCAATGGCACCCGCATCAACTTACCTTGATGCAAAGCGTAGTCGAGCATTTCGCTCAACTGCAAGATCGCTTGCGGTGCCTGTTCTGATTTTTGTGTAGTAAGATAATAAAGGTTGTTCATGGTATTGAACAGAAAATGAGGATTCAACTGTACTTTCAAAAAATTCAACTCCGCCTCCACCTTATCGCGCATCAATTTTTGAAAATCTTCCTTCGACTGACGCCAGTGCAAAAGCATTTTGATTCCCCACGCAAAAAATACGACTACCAACAACGAAGCCAGTAAAAAAAACAAATCAATGGAAGCCGGGCTCATGGCGTGAATGTTTGTTTCGGCCATAACGATGAAAGTGAGTGCCGAGATCAGCATTTCCAGAAAAAGGGAGCCGATAACCGTGTAAATGAAATAGGTTACAAAATAGCCATAACGCTCTTTCATCAAATAGTTGGGCACTAAGTAATAATTCAAGAAGTAAGTGGTGAAAATGGTGATAGGCATCAACAAACCCACGAAGAAGAATGTTTGTAAGTAGTTGTTATTCTTCCTCCCAAAAAAAATCACATATAACGCCAGCACCAGCAGCCAAAAGAAAACATGAATGATCCACCGCTGGCGGGTAAATAGATAATCCATCCAATGCGTTGGTCGGCTCATGCAATTGCATATTTATGAAAAATCCGTCAAGGTGAAGTCAAAAGTTAATTTTTGATGGAGAATAATCCCCTTTCAACATCTTTCAAGGTCTTTTCGCCATTTCCCCAATGGGAATTAAAATATCCCGATAGGAAACGTTCATCGATCAGAAAAAAAAGTTTAGGAAGTATTTCCGATGTAATCTTGTTAAGCTAAAGCAAAAGCCAAAACTAAACTTCATGACTACTATGATTGCATTTTCAATTTCTCAATTCCATAATGATGGTGGTACCATTTTTATGTACCCTCTCTCAACCATGCTGCTGATAAATATTTGCCTCATTATTTATCAAGTTTTCCGGATCGCTCAGAAAAAATCGCTGGTTCCACGACATGTTGAAGCCATTAAACAAATCGGTGCTTTCGCAGCTGCATTTGGTGCACTCTGTACCATCCTTGGGTTGTTCCAAGCGTTTGGAGCATTATCTCGCGGCACAGAAGTATGGCCATTTCAAGTAATTATGGGTGGAATGAGAGTTGCACTGATCACAGCTTTATATGGCTTACTAATTTACTGCATTTCATTGTTTGCATACATCCTACTTCAATTGACTTCAACAAAATCGAATCAGTGATTTTTCAATAATTCGATGAGGTCCTTTTCAACAATTTTAAATACCCTTTCGCCAAAAGGCCGAAAGCTGAATGAGAAAACCCTGCAAGAAATTCGCTTTGTCATAAATAAAAATTAGCAGCTCTAAAATCGCGTAAGCTTGTACAACTAAAAACTAAACATAAACTTTATGAAAATGATGTTAGCAGATTCTTTAATGGATTTACACACAGCAGGCGGTTCACCTTGGATGCCCATTCTTTCAGTATTGTTTGCAATCAATGCGGGCATCCTTATATACGTAATCATCGCTCGTGTGCAAAACAAAACCATATCAGCAAAATGGGTAGAAGCTATTAAGCAAGTAGGCTTGCTCGCAGCGGTGTGGGGTGCTTTTTCAACCATCATCGGCTTCTTTCAGGCATTTGGTGCACTGGAAGAGATCAAAGAAATGCTCCCATTTCAGGTAATCATGGGCGGAATGAAAGTGGCACTTATCACCGTTTTATACGGGCTGTTGATTTACTGCTTATCTTTACTGGCATTCATTGTTCTTCAACTCACCGCTCCTAAAAATCAATAATGATGATTGAACTGGCTCTTTTTTCATGCGCCATTGGCGGATTATTACTCCTCCTAAAAGTGCAATGGAAGAAGAGCTCCTTCAAACTGAAATTATTGAACCAGTTTCTGTTTCTGACAATCGGTTGGATATTCTTTTCTTTGCTTTTGGGGTTGTTCCAAACTTTTGGTGCTTTGGAAGTTTCGAAAGAAGATGCAACATCGAAAGTACTCTCAGGACTGCAAATTTCTGCCTCAGCTATACTGTTGGGTTTAATCGGGCTTTTGGCGGTACTCTACTATTTCGGTCGTAAGGCTCAACCAAACACCAATCCGTAAGGCAGCAAAACCAGCAAATCCTAACAATCATTAGTAACAATTCCTTAACTTGGCCTTGGATTTTAACCAATGCCGCATGTATTCTTCTAAAATTGTAGGCCTCGGCCACTACGTTCCTGAAACGGTCATCACCAATCAATACTTGTCAAATTTAATGGACACTAATAATGAGTGGATCATTGAGCGCACCGGTATTCAAGAACGTAGATGGATCGATCCTGCGAAAGATACCGTAGGAAACATGTCCGCAAAGGCCGCACGTCTGGCGTTGCAGCACGCGAATCTCACCGAAAAAGATGTCGACTTTATCGTGTTCGCCTGTATTACCAGCGATTATTATTTTCCCGGTTCGGGGGTAATTATGCAGCGCGAGCTTGGTCTGGAGGGCATTGGTGCATTGGAAGTAAAAAATGCTTGTTCAGGTTTTATCTATGCCTTGTCTGTGGCTGATCAGTTTATAAAAACCGGCATGTACAAAACGGTGTTGGTGGTAGGTGCTGAAATACAAAGCACTGCTTTAGATATTACCACACGTGGTAGAAATACGGCTGTGATTTTTGGCGATGGTGCCGGAGCAGCCATTTTGCAGCGTTCGGATAAGCCGGGCATTCTATCTACGCATTTGCATGCAGATGGTCGATTTGCCGAAGAACTTTACGTGAAAGACCCGGGCAGCAGCCGGCCACATGCCGAGCGTCAGCCCGAACAATTTCTGGATACGACAGGATTCAAAGTGGTGATGAACGGAAATTTGGTTTTCAAGCATGCCGTGGTTCGGTTCATGGAAGTTATTAATGAGGCGCTGCAGGCAAACGGAATGAAAAAAGAAGATATCAGCCTGTTGGTGCCCCATCAGGCGAATTTGCGAATTAGTCAGTTCATTCAGCAAAAGCTGGAATTGCCAGACGAAAAGGTGTACAACAACATCATGCGCTACGGCAATACCACAGCCGCCTCTATACCTATTGCGATGAGTGAGGCTTGGGCAGAAGGAAAGATGAAAGAAAATGACGTAATTTGCTTAGCTGCTTTCGGGAGCGGGTTCACGTGGGCCTCTGCACTGATTAAGTGGTAAAACAATTCAGGATTCAGAATTCAAGCCCCATTGATACTTGAGTCTTTATAATTTTGAATATTAAAACATGAAGACGGAATCGTACAATCCAAGCCCATTGGAGGTTGACATGGCCAACGCACTTTTTCTTTTGCAGAAAGAGATCGAGAAGCATTTACAAAATAATGAAATCGTTCATGTGGAAAGCAACATCAAGCGCGATAACCCCATGGTGAAGTTCAGCCTGCTGGATAAAGATGGCGACCCGCATGAAATTGTAGTGCGCATCGTTCAAATTCCGGATAAGTTTTAATTTCTCCCAAAAGAAGAGAATCCACTACTTCTCACTTGTGTTTTAGGGTACAACAAAATCATTAGATTTGTTTACCTAAACCCCCATTCATGCTTACCGAGTCTAGTAAGAAGTGCCTCAATTGCCAACAAGAAGTTTTTGATCAATATTGCTCGCATTGCGGACAACGCACGCAAGTAAAACGCATTACTTTCCGTGAAGGCTGGAATGATTTCTGGGCACGCATTTATGGATTTGATGGCATGTTCCCCAATACACTTCGCGATCTTACGATTCGTCCAGGTTTTGCCGCTCATAGTTTTATTTCAGGAAATCGGGTAAAATACTATGGCCCGGTTGGGTATTTCTTTTTGATGATTACGTTATTCATTCTGGTTTTAAGTATGTTAGATATGGACGTGGCTTATTTTATGAGCCATGCCGGTAGAGCTGGCCTACAAACACCGCCCAAGGCTGGTAGCGGTCAAGAAAAGGTAATGCAGCAAACGTTTCAATTAGTATCAGACAATCTGAAAATAATTTCATTTCTGTACATTCCATTTCAGGCATTCGCTTCGCGGTATATTTTTTTTAGAAAGCAAAACTTGAATTTTATTGAGCACATGGTGTTGCCTTTCTATCTTCAAGGTCACATTTACTGGATAAGCATAGCAACTGCCTGTTTCTTAAAGATTTCTGATTCTATGATCATTAGCTACCCATTATTGCTGATTAGCTTCATTTATATTCCATTCGGCTATATGAATATGTTTTCGCACCAATCAAAAGTTGTATCCTTCCTAAAAGGGATAGGTGTATACGTAACCGGTCAACTTATTTTTGGAATTATGGTTGCAATCATTGTGGTTGTTTTGATGATAATCAATCCGGAAATATTTGAATTGCTGAAACCAAGCAGCAACTAGTTACCCCATGAACTCAGCAATCAACCGATGGAAATGGTGGGTGCCCATTTCTCTCGTTACAGAATAGCGTCCGTGCGTATAGAATCGTGAACGAATGCCTCGCTGCACATTTTGCACAATCTCTTCATCTTCCATTTCAACTTTATGCAAATCTGCTCCGGCACCCTGGCGCATTTTACTTTCATCCCACACAAACGTGAGAAACGAAACCCTCGTTTTCTTAATGGCAATTGGGTGGATGATATTGACGGACAATCCCCAAGGATAAAAATTGAACATCATATTAGGGAAAACCCAGAAATAGTAGGCGGCTACTTTTTTACCATAATCCGGTGATGATTTTGGCAAGTCAAAATTCAAACCATCCTCTTTTCCAATTCCAATTT
>JACPVX010000062.1 GCA_016191555.1 Bacteroidota bacterium | reverse complement strand
ATCGCCTCCCTCTCCGGCGGAGAGGCCCAAAGGCTCCGCTTGAGCAAAGAGTTATCCAAACGCTCCACCGGAAAAACCCTCTATCTCTTCGATGAGCCGACAGTCGGTTTGCATAGCGAGGATATCGCAAAACTCCTCCCCATCTTCCACAAGCTTGTCGACAAAGGCAATTCGGTCATCCTCATTGAACACAACCTAGACCTTCTTGCCAATGCCGATTATATCCTCGAAATGGGGCCTGGTAGCGGTTTTCAGGGAGGACAGCTAACAGCTCAGGGAACCCCCGAAGCTATCGCCTCTAACCCTTTAAGCCTTACCGGAAAATATCTAAAAAGACATCTTGAAATCCACAACTAGACTTTGCCACCTTTTAAGCTTGCCCGCCTCGTCCATTTCCCTTAGGACATTCAACCGTTGATAATCAATAACTTATGAATTACCAAAAGCGGGCATTCCAACCCAATTCTCATTGTTAAAAAAATAATTGAATTATAGTCAAAAAAATACTATAATTATTCTTATATATCTAACATATAATAACTTTGATTAATCAATAGCATGAATGACATTACATTAAAAACAATAGAATCAGGGGATGAAAATCCACGGATAGAGGAAAAGGCCGCATCACCTCTAGTTCAATCTACCGCAAGTGTTGCAGAGAGGAGCGTGTCTTTCTGCGATAGTGATGACACGGAAATGCCTGGTCTGCGGAGCAGAGCTGCCTGTATTGGTGATAATGCAAATAAAATTCACCTTCGTCAACCTCTATTGCCATTGCCACCAAAAACTGCCGATCTTCCCACCCAAGCTGATCCAGCCCCTACTTTCGAATGCAATAGATATGCTGAATACAGAAGCAGTACAAGACCTGTTTTGACATTTGCATGCGAGCAATTAACGGTGGACATGGAGGGGATCGAGGGGACACCAGAGAGATTAGAACGAATCCGAAAAATCTGCATCGCTGACTACGCAAAAGCCAATCAAGCGCTTGAAAAAGCTGTAGGTGATGTCGCTTATAGCTATATTAGAGATGTAGACAGCCCCCTTCTTCATTTTTCGCGTACACTAAGCCGCCGTTATCTAGATTTGTACACAGCCTATGTCGACTTTGAGAGTAAAAAAGGGATGTTAAATAGTGCGATATTGTAAGAGAATACGATCAGCTTCCACAAAAAGCCGATATCGACAAGGTATTCTTCATGGCCTGTTTTTCTCATACGCCCCAGTCGCAAGTGATCGATCAACTCGATGCAGTAGCAAATATGACATTGAAGCATAATGCCAGTTGCGAAGAGAGACTTCTTATGGAAATCCGTCACCGCATAGGAGGAGATGGAAGCATACGCCAGATAAATCCCGGCACTTTGGGACAAAACCCCCTTGCCTATTTAAATGCAGTACGAGACGGGGACCCTGACAATAGCCAAGCTGAATTTCGTGGACAGCTATACTTCGTTTATATGAGTAAATATTTTGCCGATGCAGTCCTGATAAACCAAGAATTCATCCAGTTTTTTAATCGAGAATATGGAGGAGAAGGAACAGGACGTGTGAACTGGTCGATCGATCAAGAATTCGTTGTTGCCATGAATGCTCGCGGTCCCCAACATTTGCCCCCTATGTTTCGCTATGGATCGAATGCTGCCATGAACGGAGAGATCCGCACAAGTGCCACAGCCGCAGAGTCAGCAGACTATGATGCAAAACATCCATCCCCTACAATCGCTGAAGTCATGGGCGGAAGCGCTAGGCTAGATCAGAATTTTATGTATCGCTTGGGAAAGCGTGAGTTGATGAACGAAATAGGCGATTTCGATCTTCGAAGAGGCGCTCTCGATGCTTCGCTACACTATATAAGCGGTGGCAGATTCTTTCGCTTGAGAAAGGCCTCAGAAATGTCAATTGGTGCAGAAGATGCTCGAAAATATGCCGAAATGACAGAGATCCTTTGCATTCCTACTGTTTCTGGAGTGTCTGGTACATTAGACCTATCAACAACAATGGCAGGGCTTGTCGGGCTCGGTATTCACCAAAAGACAGACCCAGGAGAACTTGAGAAAATTAGGCTCGCCTATTTAGCCTTTATGATACCGAATAAAGATCACACCGTACATGAGATCATGCAATCATCAAAAACCTATGGCTGTGAATATGTAGCAGGCCCTGGATATGAGCAGTATATCTATCCTGCGGATCGAGAAAGATTTATAAGGCGTCTGCAGGAAGCTGAGCGTGCGCGGGGGGTCGAGCTACCCTCTTACTATTTGAGCGCAGTACACGCTAGAGCTGTCTCTGCCCAAATATCGTGATCTTGCCCCTATATTTTTTTTTATTTTTCGTCTATTAGGGTGGCCAATTGGTGCACTTGACTCTCTGTTCTGTCTTATAGGCAAAGCGGTGTGCTAGATTGAAGAAAATTCGAGGTAGACTTCATGGCAAATGCCCTCACATCCAAAAAAAAGGCCAAAGCGATATCTGTCGCCCTTTTTCTAATCTCTCTTGCGATCACTTCCTATCTCGGGACTTGGTGGCCAAGTATCATGCTCGTAATCGGCATCCCTCTGGCACTTAGGCAGTATCTCTTGGGCCGTCACTATGATATGGGGGTATCCCTCTTTGTCTTCATCGGCGTCTTTGTCACTGTCCAATTCGATATCTCTTGGGAGATCCTCCTCCCCGTTCTCTTCGCCATCGGAGGGATCTACATTCTCTTCCGAGAATTTCTAGAGAGCAAAGAAGGACTTGCAGAAGAAGAAGAGGATATCAACCACGAAATCGAAGAAGACCAACACCCCTAAAAAAAGCAAAGGTAACTAAATATAAATTAGACAACGGAGCCGATTGCAAAACCCCTCCTTCGTCGGGACTTTGTAAAGTAAAATTTCCTCCGATCTGCCAAGTCGAGTCCATTTCGTGGCTTCATTGACATAATCAATCAAGTTTTCTCAAAATTTGGCTACTCGCAGACAGTCACATCCTCTCAAGTTTCTTTTATACGATTTATCCTCCTCAGTTTTTTTATACAATCAGGCGCATCAGTTGATCGACTGTTAAGACCAGCACTCCAAACATCAGATGGCAGTATACTTTGCTTGGCCCCTTCACCTGCACCGTTCTCCCACCAAACTCATCTTTCAGTCGGGCATTGGTCCGTTCTGATCCGCTCCGAGCATTATATCGAGTCGCTTCAGCTGGTTTCCAATTTAAGACAGTTCGTGCTTTGCCCTCCGATTTACGTCCACTTTTTAGTTCTGCATTACGACGAGGATTAACATCGATTAGGGGCACATGATTCAACTGCCGACTGTAATCGGCTATTTCTGGTTGATCGTATGCTGCGTCCATGCAGTCATAAAAATTTTGCAAACGAGTGGATGTTATTGTAGCTAATGGGATTGCCGCCTGCGAATCGTGCAATGACGCTGACGTAAGGATTGCACTTACCGGGATCCCGTCATCTGCAGTGTCAATGTGCAGCTTGTAACCAATCCAGGTCTCAACAAAACCCTGACTATTTTTTTTAGATCCTCTGTTACAGGCGATAGGAAGGTCCTTCAGCATTTCCTCGAGAGTCATATGCATCTGCTTTTGCACACGGCTAACCTCTTTAATTTTCAGGGGCTCTCCTTTTCGAGGCCTTCCTTTTCGTTTTTTTATAGATGCCTTAATTGGTTGTTCTTTTCTCTCGGGTTTTTCACGAGCTTCAATGGCTGTCGAGTCTCTTGAGACATGACCGGAGATTTTTCCTGCGCAACTATTCTTTATGAGCGCTTCATGCACATGTTCCGGCAGCTTTGTCTTGGCAAATTCAGCAAAGACTCGTGAAAATACCGACTCGCTGGGGACATTGACTCGAGTTTCAAATCCACAGATTAGTCTTAGATGATGATCTGATTGAAGACGCTCGATAAGATGTAGCGTCGTTGGCATCTTGAGGTATGCCTTTGCAATAAAGGCGTTAAAAATACCACGGCGGGATTTCGGCGGTCGACCTATCCAGCATTGCTCGGGTAACGGTATTTTTTGGGAGTGCACCGTTTCTAGCAAATAGGCGAGCCTGATAAGACTTTCTGGAATGGGACCAGCCTCATGCTCCAGGTCTGGAAAAAAAGTTCGTTGAATTTGGTGTAAGCCGTGTGATATAATTTCGAGGAAGTTAGCCATTGCCTTGCTCTTATGTTCGTTGTCGTAGACAGCATTTTAGGGCAAGGCGTGACTTTTTCAAAATCTTATGTTTTTACAAAGCTCCGACGAAGGAGGAGTTTTGCAACTACCTC
>JACPVX010000057.1 GCA_016191555.1 Bacteroidota bacterium | reverse complement strand
ACAGTAGAGTTATTTAAAGAACGGGCTCGTGGCTATCTCGGTCTCGGCAACCGAAAATGAGCACTGGATAATATTGCCAAAGCTATTGCCCTCGATCCAAAAAACTCCGACTTGTTTTACAATAGCGGTTTGATCAAAGAAGAAAATGGAGAGTTTGAATCCGCCAAATCCGACTACGACAAAGCGATCAAACTCAATCCTAAAGATGAAGCCGCCTACTATGGCCGCGCCAATTGCAAAGCAGAGTTAGGAGACATTGGTGCAGGAATTGCTGATTTAGACGAAGCTATACTGATCAACCCAAAAGAAGTTTCTTATGTGAAGCAACGTGGTAATTTTCACTACCAACTAGGCAATAAAAATGAAGCTTGCGCGGACTGGAAGAAAGCAGTTGAATTAGGCGATGCAAAAGCTAAATTCAGCATCGATCAATATTGTAAATAATCATTTCGGGAAAATCCGTTCCAAATAGAGACAACCTGCTGATGTGTGGCTGAAGCACTTCAACTATTCGTTGAAGTGCTCACTGCTAAAATCGTAGTAGAGCTTCACAAAACGCAACCGATTAGCAATCAATCTTACATCCGTACGCAAACGGTAGTTTTGGCCGATGAATTGCAGGTTACTGTGTAGAATTTTGCAGCATCAACCAATGATGTGTGAAGTTGAACCTTAAAATCCCCATTAAGATGTACAGACCTGCTTTGTTCTTTTTCTTCTTCTTGCCTTCCGTTTTGTGGGCGAACGAAATAATCTCCGGAAAAGTGATTTCTGTAATGGATGGAAATACCTTTGAGATATTGACAGCCGAAAAGGAATCTTATAAAATTATGTTCTATGGAATTGATTCGCCTGAACTCGCTCAGGAATATGGCGAAAAAGCGAAAGACTATCTGGAAAAATTGATTCTTGAAAAAACTATTAGTGTAGAGATTCAAGGGAAAGACCGATGGGGCACTCGCCTCGGAACGTTTGAAATCAATGGTGAAGACCCGCGCGTTAAATTATTAGAGCAAGGATTAGCCTGGACTGCCGAACGCAATCCGATTGAAGCACTGGATGCCTTGAAAGAAAAAGCCAAACAAGAAGGCAAAGGCTTATGGAAAGACAGTGAACCAACGGCTCCATGGACTTTTCGCAGACAACAAACGCTACAGCAATTTAAAACCAGCTAAAGAGCGAGTGTAATAAAATAAAAAAGACTCCGTTATACCTCCACTATGCAAAACAAGTGGAGGTTTTTTTATGCCTTCGCAGCACTGGCGTTGCCACTGTGTGCGATTGGTCAAGATAATACCCTGGGCGATCGATCATCTACTCCAACCAAAGTAGAAGAAAAAACACATCGCGTTCATCTGTCGCACAAAGAAAAACGCAGACAGCGGCTGCTGTTCAAAAAGCCTAAAGTTGAAAACACCGCACGCTATGAATTTTATAAACGTGTCGAAGAAGCTGCGAAAGAAAAACAAAAGTTGATGAAAAAACTTTCAAAGCCACAATATTCCGACTTTGCCTACTTCGGCCATAAGAAAAAACCAAAACGCAACAAGCCTTATGCAATGAAGTATTGCAAGGAGTGTGGGATTCGGCATTAAGGGATGTGATCATTTGAATACATTCGATTAACTTGCTACATGGATAATCTGGCTAGTTTCATCGAGCATACCAATCTAAGCCCTACGCTCACCGGCACTGACATCGACCGATTAGTGGCAGAAGCAAAGCAATATTCATTCTTAGGAATTTGCGTTCCTCCATTTTGGGTGAAGCGCGCCAAACGTGAAATTGGAGACAGTAAAATTATTCTGGTAACCGTAGCCGGATTTCCTTTAGGTTACTCACAAACAGAAACGAAGTTGGCAGAAATTAAACACGCTATCGATGATGGTGCTGATGAAATAGATGTCGTGTGGAATATCTCTGCCTTCAAGAGTAACCTGCCGTGGACAAAAATTGAAATCGCCAAATGCAGTAAACTAACCCATGAACATCAAAAAGCATTAAAGGTAATTATTGAAACCGCCTATCTCAACGAAGATGAAATTGTAGAAGCCTGCAAATTATGTACTGATGCTGGTGCCGATTTCGTAAAAACATCCACCGGCTTTGCTCCGTCCGGTGCCAAAGCCGGACATGTGCAGTTAATGCGAAACACTGTTCCATCTTCGGTTGGCGTAAAAGCATCCGGTGGAATTAAAACCAAAGTGCAAGCGATTGAAATGATTCAAGCAGGTGCCAATCGCATTGGTACTTCTTCCGGAATTATTATTTGTGGGTGAATTGCTCAGAGATCGTTAATTTCACATCTCAGTAGCTAAACCTTCCATACATGAGTCAGTTATTATCTTCTGTTTTCCCCAATGAATCGGCCATTCCCGAACAATTTCAATTGAGTGGCACCATCGAGCAACGCGAATACCTCATCAACGGCACATTGCGTCAATGGACCGGCACTATGAATGCTGTGGCAAGTCCCGTTTTTTTAAAAGAAGGCGATTCCTACAAACAACGCATTATTGGTTCTACGCCATTGCTCACCAAGTATGAAGCGCTAGAGGCATTAAATGCTGCAGTAGCTGCGTATGACTTAGGTCATGGCGCATGGCCAACCATGAGCGTGGAGGATCGCATTGATCATATCGAAAAATTTTTAGTCGCCATGCGCACCAAACGCTCAGAAGTAGTGAAACTTCTCATGTGGGAAATTGGAAAATCGCTAAAAGATTCAGAAAAAGAATTTGATCGCACGTGCGATTATATTGTTGACACCATCAAAGCTTTGAAAGAGCAAGATAGAAGAGCATCCAAACTGGTTGAAGAGCAAGGATTTTTAGGACAGATCAGACGCGTGCCGCTGGGCGTTGCATTGTGTATGGGGCCGTTTAACTATCCATTGAACGAAACATTCACCACGTTGATTCCCGCGCTCATCATGGGCAATACAGTAGTTTTCAAACCGGCTAAGTTTGGTGTCTTGTTAGTAAAGCCATTGCTTGAAGCTTTCCGCGATTGCTTTCCGGCCGGAGTTATCAATATCATTTATGGCAAAGGAAGAGACACCGTAGGCGCATTGATGGAAACCGGAAAGATTGATGTGTTTGCATTCATCGGCACGAACAAAGGAGCGAATGATCTAAAGAAACTACATCCGAAACCTCATCGCCTCAAATCAATTTTAGGATTGGACGCAAAAAATCCGGCTATTGTTTTAGCTGATGCCGACTTAGACAATGCCGTGAGTGAATGCGTTACCGGATCATTATCATTCAACGGACAGCGCTGTACAGCTCTCAAAATTTTGTTCGTACATCGCTCGATTGTAGATGCCTTCACACAAAAGTTTTTAACTGAAATAAAGAAACTAAAGCCGGGCATGCCGTGGGATGCAGGCGTAGGTTTGACTCCGCTACCTGAACCCGGAAAAACAGATTACCTCAAAGGGTTGGTTGAGAATGCCAAACAACACGGAGCTAAAATCATGAATGAAAATGGTGGTGAAATTCTGAATTCATTTTTCTATCCTGCCGTACTTTATCCGGTCAACGAAAAAATGAGTATTTACCACGAAGAACAATTTGGCCCGGTAGTTCCTATTGTTCCATTTGATGCCGAAGAGGAAGCCATTCAATATGTGGTGAACTCCAACTTCGGCCAACAAGTGAGTTTGTTTGGCAAAGATTCGAAGCAACTTGCGAAAATGATGGATGCCTTTGTTAATCAGGTAGGGCGTATCAATTTGAATGCTCAATCCCAACGCGGGCCCGATACGTTCCCGTTCAACGGAAGAAAAGATTCAGCAGAAGGCACACTTTCTATTGCAGATGCTTTACGTGTATTCTCGATACGTACCATTGTGGCTACCAAAGCAACAGACGATAATAAGCAGATACTGAATACGATTATCCGCAACCGTGAGTCAGCATTTTTAAGTACGGACTACATTATGTAGTAAGTAAGGAATTTTGCTTGAAAGCCTAGGGACATAAAAAAAGAGAATCACTAACGTAATTCTCTTTTTTTATGATTAATGCAATGATGTACTACCAAATTCTAATCATTGCTACTATCCGTCTTCGCTGTGAATTCCTTTGACACACCATTCAAAGTAACACTATAAGTATTGTCGCATGCACCTGTTCCATAATTCACGGTGTACGTTTTCTTATCAACTGTAACTTCCTTTACACCTTTCACGGGCACATAATTTTTATTAGTCAGTTGACATGCCAAATTATATTCAAGAAGTGTTGTTATTCTCACTGAATAATTTTTGCCGTAACGACTAGTACCACTAAATGCAGCAATAGTGCAAGGGGTCTGTGATACCACTATTTTCTCAAATGCACCTGCACCGTTTCTTATCCATGTCTTTTGAATATCTACTCTCCGGATCGCGGTTGTTTTATCTGGCCATGTTGTTGTTAGCGTACCATAAATGGTCCAGACAACCGTAGCTGTACCTGGTGTACTCGTGTTTACTATTCTTCTTTCCCCGGAAATCACAATTCCGTTAACACCGTAATTTATAAAGGTGATTGTAATTGCGGCACCCGTCGAATACCATCGACTTGCAGACCACGTAATTGTGATTGTCCCTTTCCTTACATTTCCTTTTGAATCCACACATCCACTGGGGTTTACTACCTCTCTGCTTTTTCTATCAAAATTAACCGTAATCGTTCCTGCCGACTTATCTAAGCTTACTTCTCTAAGAATATAAGCGAAAGAAAATCGGCTATCCTCTTCTACCCTTCCCGCGATCGGATCAGATGAATTAAGAAGTGAGTGCGCCATATCTTCTATTTCTTCTTGACTTGACTCCGTGACAGCATCATTATTCAGGAATTGGTTGTCTTCGGTAGTAAAAGTCGCATCCTCACTTTTATTACATGAGATAAAAATTATTAGAAAGATTAATAATAGAACTCCCGATTTTCTAAAGCCCTTAAACTGCGTAGTTTTCATATTTGTGTTTATCAACTGGCACAAATAAAATGGAATAAGGATAACTAACCTAGTTATATACTTTATAATTAAATATTTTCACAATTAGCCTTAGGATTACAATCTGTAGTTAAGAAACAACGTGATTTCGTTTCTAAAAACGAATCGATTATTTTTATATGACGATTTTAATAAGAAAGCAGGCAATTATCAGGTCATATAAATTAAGAGTCTGCCGGTGCCGAAGGGCAAGTAATTCAATATGTAGTGAACTCCAACTTCACCCAACAGGTGAGTTTGTTGGGGAAAGATTCGAAGTAATTAGCGAAAATGATGGATGCTTTCGTTAATTGGCTAGGATGCATTAATTGAACGTGGGGCCGATACATTTCCGTTCAACGGAAGAAAAAAGATTCAGCAGAAGGAACGCTTTCGATTGCTGATGCATTGCGTGTGTTTTCCATTCGCACCATTGTGGCTACCAAAGCACCATATGATAATAAGCAGATACTGAATACGATTATCCGCAACCGTAAGTCAGCGTTTTTAAGTATGGATTATGTTATGTGAGCGATTGGCTTAAAACCGAAATACGTTCTAAACAAATAGAAATCTATTTATTTAAAACGTAGACACTTCCTGATGATAGTGCAACATAAAGTCTATCACCCCAGCATGCTATTGAGCTAATGGCTGTTTCACCATTAATGGATTCTATAAATCGTTCGCCATTAATTCCAATTGTTCTCACATTTCCATCTGCATCTATTTTACGTATCTTATCTCCATCTGCTACAAAAATCAAATTCTTGTTACTTACTGCTACGCTTGTTACGTATTCAAATTTGGCTTGTTTAACATTTCCATCCCGGAAGCCTTGAGAGCCATCTCCGGCAACGGTAGTAACGACACCGTCATGCGTAATTTTACGTAATGCATTGTTACCCTCATCAGCAACATAAATTTCACCATTGGGACCTATTGCCAAATCATTGGGATAGTTAAATGTAGCCTTTGTCGAAATACCATCATCAAACCCCGACTTTCCACTACCCGCAATTGTTGTTACCTGTCCATCCATCGAAATTTTCCGAATTTCATTTCTACCAAAGTCTGCGACATACAAATAACCAAGTGAGTAAACTATACCAGTTACGCCATTAAATTCATCAAATGAATTACCTCCTAGGGAAAACGTACTAACGGAACCATCTTTGGCAATTTTTCTTATTGTGTTGCTTGAACTAGTAAAATAAATGTTCCCATTCTCATCTACAGCCAAGTCCCATGGATTGTAGAGCGTTGCTGAAGTAACCGTTCCATCGATATTACCAAGAATGCCATTTCCTGCTAAAGTAGATGTTTTGCCGAGAGGCCATTCAATGGATCGGATGCGTTGATTATTCATATCGGCCACAAATGCATTCCCCTCAATATCAACTGCAATGCCCTTTAAGTTATTAAAGCTGGCCGATGTTCCTATTCCATCCAAGAAACCTAAACTTCCATCACCTGCTAACAAGGTTGGTTCGTAAGAGCCTTCCTGGACAATTGTAATCACTTTAGATATGGAATCCTTCTTGCTTCGTATGAATAGTTTCGCGCTTCGATCTGCTTTGTAGCGGTTAGGTCCAATAGCTAAAACGCTAAGAGTAGTATCTCCTTTTCCTGCCTGCTTCGATACTTCTAGCCAGGAAGCCCCTGAAATTATCTCCCAGGAGATATTCGATGATATTTTAAAGGTATCTGTACTTAATTGAAGTGCACCGAGGGTAATTGACGATCGGCTAATGTTAATTTCATTTTTGATGGCAGGCTCAACAGTGCTGGTGCTACAGCCAAAGAAAGTACACGATGCAATAACTGTGAAAGCAATTATTATCGTTTTCATTTTGAAGAATTTAGCGTGAACGAAAGTGAATACTTGATTTATACCTTTGCTAGTCATTTAAGTAACTCAAAACTTTACTAAACTATTTCAATTCAAACTCGGCTTGCTTCACATCTCGTGAATTACCTCCAACAAATAACTGAAATTTGCCCGGCTCGCTGCCATAACTCAAATCCTGACGATAAAATGAAAGCTGTTCATTGGTAATCTTGAAAGTAATGATCTTCGTCTCTCCTGCTTTGATCATCACCTTCTCAAAACCTCTCAACTCTTTTATAGGGCGAGTAACCGATCCTACTAAATCACGGATATAAAGTTGAACCACTTCTGCCCCATCGACCTTACCTGAATTCGTTACAGCAATGGTTGCAGTGATTGAATCATTTGCACTCATTTGATTTTTACTAAGCGCAAGATCACCATAAGTAAACTGCGAATAGCTTAATCCAAATCCAAATGGATACACAGGATCATTCGAAACATCTAAATAGTTGGATCTGAATTTTTGAAACCATTTTGCATCACCTAGTGGTCGGCCTGTATTTTTTTGTGCATAATACATGGGCTCCTGCCCCACGTTTTGAGGGAAGGTAGTTGTTAATTTACCAGAAGGGTTAACATCACCAAACAGAACATCTGCAATAGCATCACCCGCTTCGCTGCCACCGAACCAAACATTTAGAATAGCAGGCAAATTTTCCGATTCCCATTTCAAGGCGAGCGGTCTACCGGTAAATAACATCAAGACTACTGGCTTGCCAGTTTTTAACAAGGCTTTGATCAGATCACGTTGTGTTTCCGGAATTTGAATATTCGTTCTGCTCGAAGCTTCACCACTCATTTCTGCGGCCTCGCCACCTGCTACTACAATCACATCTGCTCTTCTGGCAATCGCTACTGCTTCATTTCGTAATTCCTCAGCTGAACGTTTATCGCGATGCAATGATTTTCCAAACATGGTTGCACGCTCTTCTATGGCTTCATCTTCATCCAAGTTTGATCCTTTCGCGTACAACACCTTTGCTTTTCCCTCTAATGCTTTTTCCAAACCTACTTTCACAGAAATAGATTCCGCAAAACGAGCAGCTACACTCCAAGTACCCGTCATGTTTTCCTTGGAGTCTGCGAGTGGTCCTACCAAAGCAATTGTTCCTGATTTCTTAAGTGGCAATATTTCACCTTGATTTTTGAGCAATACAAAACTTTGTGTAGCCGTGCTTCGTGCTTCTGCACGGTTGGCTGCATTGAATACTTCTGCCTTGGCGCGTTCTGCATTACAATATTTATAAGGATCTTTAAACAAGCCTAATTTGTATTTAGCTTCTAAAATTCTGCGGCAAGCATTGTTAATTTGCTGTTCCGAAATTTTCCCTTCTTTCACTGAGCGTGAAAGTGTATTCAGTAAACCTTCGCTCACCATATCCATATCCAGTCCGGCTTCTAATGCTTTGGCTGAAACAGTAGCGGTGTCACCATAGCCGTGCTCAATCATTTCTGTCAAGCCGGTATAATCAGAAACTACAAAACCTTTGAAACCCCATTCTTTTCGTAGTACATCTGTCAGCAACCATTTGTTGGCCGTAGCAGGGATTCCATCTACTTCATTAAACGAAGCCATGATGCTTCCCGCGCCTTCATCTACTGCTGCTTTGTAAGGAGGCAGGTACTCATTGTACATGCGGTGGTGGCTCATGTCTACTGTATTATAATCGCGGCCCGCTTCAGCAGCACCATACAGCGCATAATGTTTCACACACGACATAATTGTATTGTTCGCAGACAAATCATGTCCCTGATAGCCGCGCACCATCGCCCGCGCAATTTGAGAGCCAAGGTAAGGGTCCTCTCCACTACCTTCTGAAATTCGTCCCCAACGCGCATCACGAGAAATGTCAACCATCGGTGAAAATGTCCAATTAATGCCATCGGCACTTGCTTCTTGTGCGGCAATGCGCGCGCTGCGCTCAATTAATTTCATGTCCCATGAGCAACTCAAGCCCAAAGGAATCGGGAAAACACTTTCATAACCGTGGATCACATCCATCCCAAAGATCAACGGAATCTTCGTTCTACTTTTTTCAATAGCTAATTTTTGCACTTCACGAATGCGAGCCGCTGTTTTTATATTAAACAGTCCGCCAATCATTCCCTTTTCAATTTTCTTTGCCAGATCTGAATTCTCAGCCTGTCCAGTAACAAACTCACCTGCAGAAGGCAAATTCAGTTGGCCAATCTTTTCTTCCAACGTCATTTGATTCAGAATAGAGTCAACCACCACCGTCATGCGATCTGATTTGTTAGAGGTTGGATTTGAGCAGCCTATTATGAAGATGAATATTACAAGGGGCAATAGTTTGGCATTCATAGAAATGAGATTTGATTTGACGATCCGTTATAGAAATTACGACTTACTTAAGTTGCTTAAACCACTAGGGAGTAAAATTCAATTTCGTTTTTACCGACTGTATCTCAGGTGCCGACATAAACAAATTCCAAAGCATCCCGGTACGATGATTCTCAATCATCACCACAATGGGACCTTGATCAATGGCGAGATAGGAATTGGCGGTCCATGCTTCTGAAATATTGAATGCATCGTAAAATCCATATGTGCCCCACAGTTTGTCACCCATGGTATAATAGAAAAACTTCAAAGCCTTCATAGACTCGACCGGAGTGTACGGAAAAGACGATAATGCCGCAGTAGGAGTGATAACACCTAAATCATTAGACGGAGAATGAGCATTGTATCCCACTTGATTATCGCTTGAAGTTAGCCCCCAGCAAGACTCACCATAGTTGGGATATTTTTTAGGGTTGGCTACACAGTAGGCATAGTTAATCTTAGACGCATTGACATTTTGATCCCAATAATTTGCGTAATCATCAGAAAAGTGAGGATCCAGCCCCAGATAAGAATAATGTACCCAGAAAAGCGGACTGGGTGTGCCGAGTGGGAGTTTAATTCCATAATAGGTGTTACCCGTTTTGATACCTCCGTTCTTTCCGTAGCCATTGGAATAAACAGATTTAGGAATGCTATGTGTTGGAGATGCCGCTGCCAATACGTAGGTAATTTGCTCCTCAAAATATCCATACATGGCAAAGTTCATATCCCAGTTGTAATTAGGCGACCAGTGCCAATACAAAACTTGTTCATTATTTTTTCGGTACCAATCCCACTCTACGGTTTCCCACAATGTATTAATCCGCTTGATGAGGTTGTTGCCCACGGTATCAGCCGGTTGTAAGTATTGCCTGACCGTAAGCAAGCCCTGCACTAAAAAGGACGTTTCCACTAAATCGCCTCCATTATCTTTAGTGCTGAATGGAATAACTTTTCCGTTGCTACCATCTATCCAATGCGACCATGCCCCATGAAAGCGATCTGCCTTCTCTAAGAAAGTAACAATCTTATTAACTTGCTGTATGCCTTGCTGGCGTGTGATAAAGTTGCGCTCAATCCCAACGAGCAGTGCCATCAAACCAAATCCGGTTCCCCCGGTAGTTACTGTATTACCTGAAGTATTTCGTTCGCGCGCCATGCCGCTGGCAGGGTGGGCGAAATCATAGAAATACTGAAATGTCTTTTTTTGTGTGAGTGTTAATAACTCATCATCACTAATGGTTGGAAACTTGGGCGCAGGATTGATCTGTGTGATAATTTTGATATAGAAGCCCGTATCAAATGGTTTTTTCGTAGCGGCAAGAAAATTAGGCGAAACGGTCAGATAGTAAGTACTCCAATAGTCAAGTGGTGAAACCGGTGTTACACTTACTACGCTATCCTTGTGACTGTAGGTAAAGTTTACGGCAAAATTGCCTACATTATTCGACCATATTAAACCGGCTTCTGCCGATTGACGATCGACAGGCTCCGAAAAATAAAGAGTAATGGCGGGCGATGTTGATGTGTTTGTATACTTATAACTGATCGGCTTTCCGTCCAGTTCAAAATTCAATATCGTAAATGGATCCTTAGATTGAGGTACTTGGTCATTCTTGGCACATGAAAATACAAGTGGTAAAAGAAATAATGCAAACAGCTTTCTCATGTGGTGCTTCAAAAAATTAAAGAGAGGGCGATTGTTCAATTCGCACCCCTCTTTATTATTAAAAATTAAATTAACCCAAAACCTTATCTTCCTGCTACTCCTAAGTTGTAGAGAGCAGTAACATCTTTCTGAGCGAGAACAGTATTGTAAACACGAACATCATCAATAGATGCAGTTGCTAGAGGAGCCCAATCAGGACGTGTTGCTCCAGCAAAGCCAAGGTCACTTGATGCCATGCTACCAAAAACAGCCAATGCAGGAACTCTCATTTTCAAAACTCCAGCAGTAGTTCCACGCTTGGTATATCCACCTACAGAAACTCCGTTTGCATACAACTTGAACAAGCCTGTTGAGCCTTCCCAAGTCATCGTATACAAAGCCCAATCTTTGCCACCTTTGAAATAAGCTCCTGACTGACCATTGTTAGGATCATCAGCAACTGAATTCGTATTGAATAACGCAACGTTATCTTCACCTCTTTGGGAACCATCGCCCATAGTAGTACTTAGGTAATTCTTAAACTCGATAGTATCAGAGGCTGGTAAGTGTCTGGATGTTTCTGCGCACGCTTGAATGTTTCCCCAGAAGTCAGTAGAAGTAGGGATGATTCCGAAGAACGAGGTAAAGCCACCACCTGCTACACCTTTTTGTCCTCTTACATTTACCCACAAGCTAACTGTAAAATTGTTCAATGCATCTACTGTGTTGATCTTAGAAATAGCAGGATACACCATTCCGCCTTTTGTTAATTGAAGGGCCTTTCCAATTTTACCAGCAGTAAACCCAACAGTACCTACAGTTTTGGTCGGTGCAGTAGTAGAAAGTCTTTCGTTGTTGGTATCATCAAAAGTCCAGTGTGCTACTAAGTTTGTTGACGCCACCTCGTTCGAGTTGTTATAACCATCAATCGCTGGCAAAGCATCATCACTCTTTGAGCATCCTGCAAAAGTAAAAAGCGCTAACGCTACTGCGCCACCCGCCAAGTAATTCATTGTTTTTTTCATTTGTTTTGAGTTTAATTTAAAAGTGTTAAAAAAATCTATTTTAAAATTTATTAAAGTTTGGGATTTAAGGTGAACCACGCGAATCAAATTCTGTTGCCATACTTACCAGTTTAATATCCTGTGTTCTGTGTTAATTTATTTCCGCTCAATAATATCTGAGAGTTGGGTATTGGTAGAAGTTCGTGTTTGCCATCTACGAAATTCGTCTTGCCCGATGCCCTTAAAACTTGACCCGCTCTTCCTTGGCGGACTAAGTCCCAAAAGCGATCGTGCTCCATCGCTAACTCGATATGTCTCTCTTGCCAAACATCATTTATTGTGACAGCCCCCTTCGCAGTTAATCCAGCGCGTTGTCTAATTTTGTTGATATTGCTTAAGGCGATGGCTGGTTGATTAATCGATGGCTGCAATGCTGCCTCTGCATTCATTAACAAAACATCAGCATATCTTAAAATAGGTATATTCTTAGGTCTATTCTTATCGTCCTTATTCGCATACTTCTCTTTCTCCTTGCTCGTATATGCTTTGTAGTTATAATAGAGGTTCTGAACTGAATCTGAGCTTGGGATTCGGAACCCATCCCATAACACGGTGCCTTTATGCGTTCCCGAATTGTCGATAGCAATCACGGTTGCGTCTTTTCTTAAATCGCCCACTTCGTAGGCGCTGAGCAAGCTGGTACTTGGATTATTAAATCCCCAACCCAAATCATCCCAACCACCCAAGCCACCTACGCGAGGCCCCTGACTAACTGTATAAATGTCGGGCCCTAGATTGGCATTGTTAAATGCGCCTGTCTGAATCTCAAAAATAGACTCAATATTATTGTTGCTTTCCTGTCTCCATAAGTTAGCGTAATTAGGTAGTAATTGATATTGATTAGAATTAATTACCTCATCGGTCAATAGTTTTACTTGATCCCATTTCTTTTGATACATATATACCTTGGCAAGCAATGTTTGAGCAGCGCCTTTGTTAGCATGCCCCGTGGATGATTGAGACTTCAGCGGCAGATTATTGATGGCATATTGAAGATCTCGAGCAATACTATCGTAAACGATGGTTGCCGCAATCCGAGTTTGAAACGAAGGTTCGGTGTTTGCATCTTGAGAATCTTTGGGAACACGCAGCACCAGCGGAACTGCACCGTACATTCTCACCAGATTGAAATAAAGGTATGCACGAATGAATTTAACCTCACCCGTTAATTGATTTCGGAGGGCGGGAGTAATGGACGTAGCCTTTGACAAAGCGGACAGCGCCTGATTGGCAGCGCCAATACTGTTGTAGTGACCACTCCATAATGTCTCGGCAAACTTATTGGTAGGGCTTATGGTAAAATTATCTAAGTCTCCCACGGGCACAGCCTGGTCACCTGCCGTACTACCTTTATCGGCATCATCAGACATGATGCTGGTGACAGAGATAAATGCGAATCCATGAATATCTCCATCGCCAAAAGAACTTCCCTGTAACAAGCTATAATATACTCCGGTTACTAATTTGGATGCCAGATCCGGATCAGACGCAGTGCTAACACCACCCTGTACCGGCACATCTAGAAAGTTGTCACTGCAGGAATAAAATACGCTTGAAAGAAGTGCGATAACAAAAGTTACTCGTAACAATATGTTTGTTTTCATTTCGCGAGCATTTACTTGATTTGTCTTCATCTAAATTAGAAACTTACGTTTAAGCCAACGGCAATTGTTCTCGTAGTGGGGTAAGCACTTAATTCAATGCCTGAATTAAGAGGATCACCTGGTAACTCTGATGTGAATCCACTATAATCTTTAAGCGTGAGTAGGTTTTGCGATGTAGCATACACACGCATACTTCTTACTCGGAACCGCTTCAGGCGTTCTGAATTAAATGTATAACCAACCGTTAAGTTATTAATGCGAACAAAAGAACCGGATTCTACAAAGTAATCGGACGCCAGTTGGTTTCCGGTATTCGCTGCCGGCTGTGTTTGAGAGCGACCTGATGATGTCCATCTATTGTACACAAGAGCCTTCTCAATATTATCTTCACCTTTTACTCTCACGGCCCGTTTGCCATTATAAACTTGATTTCCCGCATTGCCATAAATGGATAAGCTAAAATCCCATGATTTATAATTGGCTGTAAGATTAACCCCATAATACGCTTTCGGCTGATACGAGCCTGCCAAAACACGATCGTTATCGTCAATTATTCCATCATTATTGACATCCTGATATCGAAAATCACCGGCCTTAGCCGAAGGCTGAATCATCTTTCCATTGGTATCTGTATATGCCGCTGCATCTGCATCTGAATTAAATACACCCAATGTCTTTAACACGTAAAAACTTCCGATTGCTAAGCCATTGTCGGTATATGTTGTAAACCCTTGGCTTGCACCAATGTACCCACCTCGTATTGCTTGCCCACCATTTAACGCCACTACCTTATTTGTATTGAAGGTAACGTTACCTCCAATGGAATAAGAGAAGTCACTATTTACTTTATCTTTCCAATTAATAAGGATCTCAAGTCCTCTGTTTTGAATCGATGCTGCATTGGTTAAAATGACACCATCTATGTCGCCTACTGTTCGTGGAATTGGAACATTAATCAACGCATTCTTAACCGTCTTATCATAGTAATTGATTTCACCCGACAATTTTGACTGAAGTGAAGAAAATTCTAAGGCAAAATCTATCTCTTCCGTAGTCTCCCATTTAATGTTAGGGTCCTTTATCTGGTTGATTTGCGCTCCATTTGTAGCTGTAGAAGCACTCCCATTGAATGGATAAGGTTTGTTTAAAGCCACCGTCTGGGTAAATGCATCCGTTGGTATCCTATCATTACCTACTATACCAAATGAAGCTCTCAACTTCAACAAGTCAAAAATATTTTGATTCTGCATGAATGATTCTCTGGATGCAACCCAGGCTATACCCACCGAAGGATATTGTTGCCAACGGTTTTGTTTTGGCAAGCGTGAACTACCATCACTTCGTATGGTTGCTGTTAATAGATATTTGCCATCGTATGAGTAATTAAATCGGGCAAGGTATGAATTGCGCGCCCACGCATCGCCACTACCATCATTTTGTGAGCTGTTTGCATCACCAACTCCAATATACCATAAACTTTGATCAGCAGGAACATCTTTGCGACTTGCCGAAAATGATGTAAAGTGATACTCTTCAGCGGTAGTTCCAACCATCAAGGTAAGGTCATGTAATCCAAATTTTTTGTTTGCTGTTGCAATATTATTCCACACCCACTGTAATGATTGCGAGTTTTTCACATTGAGGTTACTACGCGTATTGTATTGATTTCCACCTGCCACTAAAAATGTACTTTCATCGGCTAAAAATTTGTAATTGTAAGCACGGTTCAAAGAATTGCGCCAATCTGCGCCAATGGACGTGCGAATGGTTAACCAACTCAAAGGCTTCGCCTCTAGATAAGTGGAGCCTTGCAATCGGTCGGCAACCACCTTCACACTATTATTTTTTATATCTAATAACGGGTTACCTACATTTTGGTAAGTTGAGGTGTTGCCATACTTACCTCCTACAATATTGGCAATAATTGGAGCTGCCCGATACGCATCATTGTAAACCGAACCAATATTACCATCCTCATCGATATCAATATTCCCAAAACCGTTTTGATTAACACTATTAGTATACGAAGATTGGAGCCCTATTTTGAAGATATCATTCAGTTTAAAATCCTGATTTAGACGAAGGGTGAGTCTTTTAAAGTCATTGTCTACCACAATTCCCTCATCAGTTAGATATCCCACATTCACCAAGAAAGTAGATTTTTCAGAACCACCGGAAATAGAGATATTATGATTCTGTTGCCAGGCGTTTCGTAAAATTGTTTTGTACCAATCCGTATTGTAGCCGGAGGAAGGGGGGATTGTTCCAGTGGCAGCTTGAACATAGTTTTTATACTCAGAACTATTCGCCATTTCCACGAGGTTAGCAGCCTGCCGAATACCAATATTATTATTATAGTTAATCAAAAGTTTCCCTGACACGCCCTTCTTTGTAGTTATAATAACTACACCGTTAGCACCTCTGGAGCCATAAATAGCAGCAGCGGAAGCATCTTTCAATACGTTCATGTCTACAATATCTGCTGTATTAATATTGGATATGTCATCCGTTAATACGCCATCTACATCATACAATGCTGCTGTTCCTCCCAATGCAGTGCTCACACCCCTTACCCGAATTTGGGGCGATGTGCCCGGCTGGCCGCTACTAATGATCTGAACTCCTGCTACTTTGCCTTGTAATGCCTGGGTGGCCGTTAATACCGGTTGTTTGTATAATTCATCGCCCTTTACATTGGCTGTTGAGCCGGTGATGTCAGTCTTCTTTTGAACCCCATACCCTACTACCACTACTTCTTCCAATTGTTGGGTATCGGTTTCGAGGGATACATTTATAACCGTTTGGTCTCCAACGACCACGTTCTTCATTTTATAACCAATAAAGGAAAACGAGAGCTCCTTATCCGATGCTGCTAATTCTATTGAAAAACTACCATCGATATCGGTTGTGGTACCCTTTGCGGTGCCAACCACGATCACATTCACACCTGGCATTTCCACGCTTTTGCCATCTTCCAGGGTCGTCACTTTTCCCTTTACCATGCGAACTTGTGCCGCCAATGAGGTAGAAATTGCGGTCAACACGGTGAAAATCAATATTCTAGAAATGCCTTTACCGATCATAAATCACGTTTTTGTAGTTGCAATACCAGACTAATTTATTTAGAAACAAGACCAAACCATATTTTTTAAATACTTTAATATCGAAATAGGTGGCAAAGCTAGTAAGGGGGGAATAGTCAATTTCACACAATAAAAACATTGATTTCAACCGTTTACGGCCAAATTTTTACGGTTATTGAGCCATGGTATCACAGAAAAAAAACAATATTTTTTAAGAGGCTAAATTTGGATAAAAATTCACGCCAACGATTTCGCCTTTTTGGGTCTTACCTTAGGCGATGATTCGGGGTAGAGCATCACTTCCTCCCATTTAGAGGCACTTAACCGCCTTCCAGAGTCCTCTAATTCCTTTAATCGGGTCATTACTTTCGTACGGAATGCCCAAACGGTATTCAATCCAACATCCAATTGCCTTGCAAAAGACTCAAGGGTTCCTTCTTTTTTACCCACCACACACAGGTAGGCTATATAAAATGCCTTTTCAAGCGGAAACTTGATGCCCTGAAAGATGGTAAAGGCTGTAATCGACTCGTTATATCCACATTTTGTACATCTCCGCGCAAACTTTTGCGCTCCTTCAAAATACTTCGGGTTGCCACACTTGCCACAGTGAAATCCCTGTTCCCACTTGAGCGTCTCTAAAAACCGATAGGCTGCCAAGGTATCCGGATAAAGCGTCTTAAACTCATCATAGTTCATGGTTTTCTCCATCAACATCTCGTTGAGCACCTCCTTTACCCGATTCTTCAGCTTCCAGTTATCCAAATCGAGCAATGAGTTAATCTGATTGATTTCGGTGGATTGCTTTACCAGTTTGTGGTTGCTCTCCTCCAGCGCCAGATTCTTGGCATCCAACTCAAGGGTGCGCTCCTTCACGCGCTGCTCTAACTCGCGATTGACGGTGTCTTTCAGCTGCATATTGGCCTCATGCTGTCGAATGATCTTGCGAAGCGCACGGTCGCGGTTGTCTTTTAAAATGCGGATGCGGTCGCCCAGCGCCAGCGTAAGGAACAACATCTCCAACACAAAGCTTAGGTGCAAACTGTAATGCGACAGAATGGTGAAAGGCAAAAAGTTGAAGTACACCATCGCCCGTAAAAAGAAACCGGCAAACAATACCCCATAAGCGATCACAAAGAAGCGAGCGGGCCGGTACCCGTTTCTCCATACATGGATGGCCGAATAAAAAATAAGAGAGAGTGGCGCAATCTCGATGATGCGCTGACTAAAAATAGCGGGCGCAAAAAACAGGGCAAACAAAAAGATGGCGGTGCGCAACGCAATCGCCCACTTGAAAATAGTATTCAGCGTGGGGCCGTTAGCCGCTAAACTCAGAAATCGTCTGGTGAAAATCAGCGACCATAAAATTACCAGGTAGAGCGAAATGCCGGTAGCGTAGGCATTCCACTGCGGCTGATGAGGCCACAAGTATTGAAAGCCAATGCCATCCAAACTCATCGCATACAAGGCGACACTTATGATATAGAAGATGTAGTAGATGTATTTGATTTCGCGAATGGCGAGGAACGTGAGAAAATTGTACAAGGCAATGATTAAGATCATGCCATAGAAAGTGCCAAACAGAAAATACTCGTTGAGTGAATAATAGATAAATCGGTTGGTAGACCGAAACGCTATCCGGATGTCGGCAAAATCGTGCGACTGTACTTTGAAGTAGTAGAACATGACGGTGTCGCTCTTCATGTTCAGCATCAACTCAAAATTTTTGTGGCGGAACAAGCGATCGGTAAACGGTTGCTCATCCCCCAACTTTATCAGTTGGTACGTGCCATCCACTTGCGGCACATAGGCATCTATATGGTCAATGGTTTGGTCGTAAAATTCGAGCAGCCACGCCTTTTGTGTATTGGCAGCATGGCGAATGGGCAAGCGCACCCAATACGATGCGTTGGGTACAAAGTCTTTGTTGCGATAATCGGTATGCTGCTGAAACTTGGTAGCAAATGTGGCGGAAGAAATCTGCTCGAAGGTGACGGCATTCGAAACATCTTTATAGTACATCAACTCATACGGCATGAAGTTGCGCTCTTCAATGCGGTCGTCAACCTCTACCGGTTGTTGCGCCTGCAATGTAAAGGCACATGCCACTCCGATAATAAGTAATGCACCAAATTTCATAGTTCTTGTGTGCCAAGATTTACTTCAACCAACCTCCCTGAAAACCTGCCTTCTTCAATCCATCGACTACATACTTATTTTTCTTCATCAAATCCCACACCAATCCGCTTTGGTGATTTTCTAACTGAATGATAATCGGGCCCTGATCAATTCCCAGGTAATCTACGTCAAACCATTCGTTGATTCCACCGGTGCGCTCGATGGTAAGATTGAAAGCGTCAGTAAAACCATATTGCTTATAAAGTTTTTTTCCGAATTGCTTTTTCATTTGCTGCAATGCCGGAATACAAATTTCCGGTGCAAACGGAATGGAGCCGCCTGCTGCCGTGGGCGCGATCGTACCATCGTCTTTCACATACCATTGTGCCGCACCACGCGCGTTGTAGCCTTCAAAACTGATGTTGATGTTGATCTTGCCTTCGTTTCCTGGGCCATCACATGCGGTGAGCCCCCAGACATTTTCGCCATAGCCAGTATAGGCTGCCGGATTGTTGATGCAATACGCTCGGTTGGCATACGTGGCTCTGCGCGAATTTTCAAAATAGTCGATGCCTTTGCTTTTTGTATAATCGTCTTGAATGCCACGGAAGTCGATCCACACATGCGAATATTGGTGGCCAAACAAAGGGCCAAAGTTGATGTGCTCCTGATCGTAGTATTCTCCCCATTGATAGGTTTCTGTCCACGCTTTCCAGCTTGATGCAGGGATAGGATGAGTGGGTGACGCCAGCCCCAATATGTATAAGATCATCGCTTCGTTGTACCCTTTCCAGGTTGCGTTTAGAAAACCCATCTCAGGCTTCCAGCCCATGCTCATCACCTCTTGACCGTTCATCGCCCAGTCCCACTCCACTGCCTGATACAATGCATCGGCAGTCTCTCTGATTTTTTTCTCTGCATCGCTAGCCCCATCAAAATAAGTTTGGCATGAAAGAATACCCATCATCAATAAGCCGGTGTCGATGGTCGAAAGCTCCACATCGCGAAAGCGATCGCCATTGCGCATATCAATAAAGTGATAGAAAAAACCTTTGTAGCCGGTTACGCCTGTGGGTGCTTCTCCTTTCGGGGATTGATGAAAAAACAGAAGCGTCTTCAACACACGCTCAGCGGCCTGATCACGCGTGATGTAGCCACGCTCCACACCTATTATATAAGAAGTCAAGCCGAAACCCGTAGAAGCAATACTCGAAAACGAAGGAGTTGGCCATCGATCGGGCAAGTTGCCGGTAGTTGAATCGGCCAGATCCCAGAAGAATCCAAACGTATCGCGCGAAAGCGAATCTAAAAATGGCTTAGCATCCGCAGATGGCTGTTGTGGCTTTTGGTTACACGAAAAGAAAAGGAGTAACCCCAGAACGAGAGCAGAAATTTTCTTCATTTTCTAAATAGCTATATTCAGGTGAAGTTAGTAAGAAATCAAAAGATTACCAGAAGGATAAAGTGGTAATCGGAGTTTTTTGGTGTTGAGCTTACTATACAGACAACTCTTATTCATTTGCTACCCGCCACTTTTTATTTCGCACCCGCCCAGTTTTATCTTCCACCCGCCACTTTTTATTTCCCATCCGCAACTCTTCACTTCCTATCCGCCATTTTTCATTTAGCGCCTCCCATTTTTTATTTCACACCCGCCATCTTTCACTTCCCGCCCACCATTTTCCATCTTTCACCCGCCACCCTTCACCAGGCACCCACCATCTCTTATTTCCCGCACGCCACGTTTTATCTTCTACCCGCAACTTTTAACTTCCTAGTAGCCGTGTTTCATCGTTGATCCGTTGCGGAACATCCCTCATCGGTCGCTGTATGCTTTGCATCCGATTTTCAAGAGAAGAAATCTCACTTCAAAAAATAATTTTACGTATTTGTAAAAGCGCGGCCCTCAACGTGCCAAGAGCGGGCAGGTTGCGCTTGGTCAAACAAATAAAGTTTGAAAAATTCCGTTCAAAGACCATAACCTGCGGATGGGGCACGTGCGTTGGCAAGAATAAACACAATTATATGTCCCACATCAAAAATGTAGAAGCCTTTGAAAGACTCACGGTCTTCTGCGCAGGTTTCGGTAGTAAGTACAATCCTGCTCAAGAAAAACTCCGTACCGAAAGCATGTTAAAGCTGCTGGACAAATGTCGGCAGGCGATAAACAATTGCAGTGTGGCCAAAACCGATTTCAACAACCATGTAAATGCACGCGCAGTGGCCTATGAAGGGCTGAGCAAATGGGCAGTGCGCATGGTAGGCGAACTGAAGGCAAGTGAAGTTTTGTCACAAACAGAAGACGATGCGCAAAGCATCGTGCGGAAATTGCAAGGCTATCGTCCACAGAATCATTCAACTGAAGTGGAAGCCTCAACTGAAACTCCCGCAACACCAAAAGTACGCAGAGCGCGTGGACTGGATTTTGGTACAATGGCGCAACACTTCGAAGAGTTAATACAACTCGTAGCATCACAGCCTGCCTACCAGCCGGAAGCTACAGAATTATCAGTGGCCGAACTTATTCAGAAATTGAATGAACTGCGCGAAGCCAATACACAAGTGATCAACGCTGCTTCTAGTTGGAGCGCGGCACGAAAAGAAAGAGATATCACACTTTATGTGGGTGATAAATGCTTACGTGCAATAGGCTATGCCGCCCGCCAAAAAGTGAAGGCATTGTTTGGCACGAAGAGTGAGGAGTATCGTGAGGTATTCAAGATTCGATTTCGGAAACCGAAGGAGGTTTGATGAATTTGTTTTGTTGGAAGGTTAAATGATTACACTTATGTTGAATTTTCCCAAAAAGCCGCACAAAGAATTACAAAGTTAACTAAGCGCTACTTCGGATGATAAATCCGCTTTGCTTCCTGATACACTTTCTCTTTGCTCAGTGTCATGGGCTTTGTCTTTTGCTCAACAAATAAATTCATTTGGTCGGCATAGTGCTCGCTATTCGGATTGTTGGAAGCACCATAGCAATGAATGGTTTCAATTTCCGGGCCGGCTGCGGTAAACTTCACTAACTCAATATATGATTCACCCTGATTGCCGCGCATGGTGCCACGCTCATCGGGCACGGAGTGCATCGCAGCAATTACATCGGGCAAGCCCGGCAACGAAACTCGCTTATCTCCCCGAACTAATTTTTGATATTCGCCCAGTGTAACATTCGCGCGACCAAAATTCTCAAGCATGTACTTCTTCGCGAAGGCAATTAACTCCAAACACTTTTGTTTTGTCAAAGTGCGATACGTAGCTCCTCCGGCTTGTTCATTCACCACCTGATAGTAGATGATGGCAAAGATCGCTGCGCCTTTGCTTTCAATCGTTGCTTTCCGATCCCACGAAATCAAATTCTGAATCACTTCCTGGTGGCCGGGTAAATCATTGGGTGAAAGCTGGAATAACGCATTGGCATCGGTTTGGTAAGCCAACTTCTGCGGCAACTGCAAATCGTATTTGATGCGTTTAAAATCTTCATAACTCAGCTGCGGGTATTGCGCAATCAACTCCATGAATCGCTTGCTGCGATTGTTGTCGTGTGTTTCATAACCCATTGCTTTATCGTTGTATGTGCCGGCAGAAATATTATTCACCTCGGCAGTGGCGTTGAAGGGCGAGTGATTGCTGTTATACAAATATCCAGAAGCTGGGTTCACCAATTGCGGAAGTTGGTCGACTGTATAAAATTCACTCCACAGTGCTTGCGAAGTATTACCCGGCACGGTTGCATTCCACTCGTAGCCTGCTTTGCGCACCGGAATTTTTCCGTTACTGATATAATAGATCGTGTCGTACTTGTCCGCATATACAATATTGTAACCGGAGATGGCTCCCATCGACAAAGCACGTTTGAACTCCGTAAAATTTCTGGCTTTGTTCATGCGATACCATTGTTCGAGTGCGCGAATTTCCATCAACGCTCCCGTGCGTATGGCGAAGGTCCCTTTCTTCGTCACGAGTGTTGGGCCAAACTTACTATTCCAAATTTTTCGCTTCACGGTAATGTGAATGCCCATCATTTTAACTTTTAGTTTGATGGTTGATTCTTCCAAGGTTTCCCAATGATCATCTAGCTTATATTGGTTCTCGTTGGCCGGATTGATTTCCAATTGATACACATCCAACTTATCCGGATTGTTCACCGTGTGTGCCCATCCTAAGTTTTCATTGCATCCATGCAAGATGCTAGGCGCCCCCGGAAACAACGCGCCTAAAATATTCCAACCCTCTTCGCTCATCAAATGTGCTTCATACCAGGCAACAGGTCCTTCCAAAGGTTGATGCGAATTAATAGCTAGGTAAACATTTCCATCTTTTGTTTTCTTCGAATTGAAAGCATAGCCATTCGAACCGCCCGGAGCAAAGCCGGTTGCCAATGGCACTGTGCCACCGGTTATCTCGCGCAACGCTTTATCGGCACCACTGGAAATGGCCAATTGCAAGACGGAATACGTAAGCATATCCTTCGGTGTCACCGGAAAAAGATTCTTCACCAACACTTCGTGTGGATGAGCGTTCGCGTACGCGTTGATGCCTGCAGCGTAACTTTCCAAAATCAATTTATAATCAGGAGAAATATCTTTGTCGTAGCGCTCATCTACTATCTTGCGGCATTGCAGAAACTGCACCACAAAATCAACCGTGGCTCCCGATTTACCGGAATAAACTCCCAGCATGGCTTTGCCTGCTAAAAATCCCAGCTGAATAGTTTTGAAATCATCTTCTGCATTGGCCCACGCCAAGCCGTACGCCACACCCGCATCGGTCTTCGCAGCAATGTGCGGCACACCCCACTTATCGCGAATGATATCGATCGTAGCCGGATCGGGCAATTGCGCAACCAATGAGGGGGCGTAGAGTGCTGCGATCAGAAAACAAATTTTTATTCGCATGGTACAATGTTTAATGGTTAAGAAACTTGTTGATCACTCTGCATTTTTTTGGATGGCAAACCAGGCAACTTCATATGCAGTGAACAAAATATAGCCTACGATAAAGAAAGCAACATTTGCGTTGGCACCTGCCGGATCCAGACGTAAAATCACAAACACATAGCATCCACCCAAAATAATTTTCAATACTAAGGTCAACATAAAGTTGCGGACAAAGTCGAGCGGCTGACTTGGGTTGGTTCGTTTCAGAAAAAAAAAGATAATGGCTGTGCTTAAGGTCAACGCCATGGTAGTGGCATTCAGGAAACTGGGAGATGCGAAAGCACCTGATTTAACCAAAAATAAGGTTGCGGACATTACTACTGCTGCCAGGCCAATCAACCCCACCAAAAAACGATAAGCACTATTCATTTAACGAGCGATACAGTTTGTACATCATTCCAACAAAAGCAATGAGTATAAGGCCCAACAAAAAAACAGGAAAGCTCAAGTGGAGATACGAATCGATCTGAAACCCAATCCAGCCAGCTGCCCCAATCATTGCCAGTAACTGCAAGCCGAGGCTACTGTATTTTAAAAACTTATTATCGGGAAGTTCAGGCATGGTTATCAAAAAAAAACCGCAGGCTACTCACCTACGGTTCATTCAAAATTCTATTTAATCATCTTAGTTAAGTCTGGCTTCTTGCGCATGTGGGCGAATACCATTTTCACTCAACTTAATATCTTTTATGGCTGCACCCATTTTACAGCTGCCATTAAATACAGCTCCACTTTCCACCACCAATTTTCCTGTGCTGATGTCTCCATTGATTACTGCGGTAGACTTCAATACCAGCATTTCAGAAATATCTACTTTTCCTTTTACCTCTCCTTCAATGTCAGCATTTTGAGCTGTGATGTTGCCTTCCACATGACTGGAATTACCCAGCGCTACTTTTGATTTTGATTTGATGTTGCCAAGGATTCTACCTTCAATGCGGATGTTACCATAGGTTTCAATATTGCCTTCTAAAATAGTGCCTTTGCCAATAACATTGCTAGAGTTACTGATTTCATCTGCTGCTCGTTTTTGTTCTTTCGAAGTTAACATGGCGTGTTGTTTAAAATGTTACAAATTCTTCTGGGTTCAATGAGTTGCCGTTGTGCCACAATTCAAAATGTAAATGGGGGCCGTCCGTCATCTCGCCACTATTGCCAACGATAGAGATAATATCTCCTGCGTTGACAAAATTACCAACTTTTTTCAATAATCCTGCATTGTGCTTGTACACTGAAATCAGGTTGCCTCGGTGCTGCACGGCAATCACATAGCCTGCATCTTGTGTCCACGATGCAACGATCACAGTTCCGTCAGCCACCGACTTTACCGGCTCGTTCGTTTTGGCAACCACGTCTACGCCAAAGTGTGCTTTCTTGGCATCATATTTATCGCTGATAAAGCCATTGATGGGCGTAAAGAAAAAGAACCCTTGTAAGTCGCGGTATTTGCGTTCGTTGAGCGACACCAACGAATATTCTGTTTGCTCAAACTCCTTTCTGAATTGCGAATCGGAGGCCGCCAATTGCAGGCTGCCGGTGGGCTTCACGGTTTCTGAGTTTACGTTTAATAATCTAGCCGGATCAACAAATCCCGAAGAAGTATCGCCTCGCAAAATGCGTTGCAGGTTTTGAATGAACTGGTCTTTGTGATCCACCTCTACCGATAGTGAATCTACCTTGAGTGCGAGGGCATATAGTTTCTTGTTTTGTTCGGTTTGCTCATACTTGGGATCAAACCACTTTGCGAGCAATGTTTTTGATAAGAAAAGACTTCCAATAAAAATAAATAAGAAGATGGCTGCCGCTACAACCAACAGCTTGGCGTAGGTAAAACCAATGGAGGTTTTTTCCGCCAGGTTATCTTCGTTGCGTATCACCAACTGATACTTGTTGGTGAGGCGTTCGGAAAGGGTTTTCTTTGGTTTCAAAAAAGTAAAATTTGCCGTAAAATTAGCCAATACTTCCAATTCATTGCAATAAGTCTGGGTGGTAATGCCAAATCTGCGGGCGAACCACCTTAGGCCCGGTTAACCCGCTTATCAACAGCTTATTTATTGCTCGGTGTTTTTTACTTTTACAGATGTGTGTGTGGACTTCGATTTATACTAAGTTAGAATTGTTTCTCGTTATAGTGCGTTAATGACCGTTTTACCTAATTCCAGGCTCAAGTGGATGGATCGCTCGCAGTGGTTTTACAAAACCGCAGTGATGTTTTGCGCCATTCTTTTTTTCGCTGGCTGCTCAGTAGAACAAAATACCATTACGAGCAAAGTTTTTCATAACGTAACGGCTCATTACAACGGCTACTACTACGCGCGCGAAAAAGCCGTAGAAGTAGAAAAGCTCATCACTAAAACGCTGGATGACGACCCCACCGAAATTTTGCGCCTCTTTGCCGGACTCGACACTACGAATGCGAAGACGTACGTAAAAGATACCGAGGAAATTATTAAGATGGCGTCCATCTCCATTCAGCGTCACCCCAACAGCAAATGGGTAGATGACAATTATATTATGGTGGGGTTGGCACGGCTCTACGCCTGCGATTTTCAAAATGCTATTCTCACCTTCAAATTTGTAAACACCAAAAGCCCTTCACCCGATACACGGCACACCGCGTTGTTGCATCTGCTGCGCACCTTTACCGAACAAGGCGACTATGATCGCGCTGACGAAGTGTTTCGCTTTCTGGAAAAAGAAAAACTGACGAAAGAGAATGCTAAAAAACTGTATCTCGAAAAAGCGTATCTCTACCAACTACGCCATGATTATAATAATATGGTGTATAACCTTTCCATGGCCGATTCTTTGCTCGTTCGTAAAGACCGCAAAGGGCGAATCTATTTTATTATCGGACAGGTTTATCAAAAGCTGGGCTTCAATGCTGAAGCATATAATTTTTACCGCAAGTGCCTCACCACGAATCCGGAATATGAAATTGATTTTTATGCGCGGCTGAACATGGCGCAAGTAGCCAATATTCAAGACAAGCGCGACTCAAAATTAGTGCGCAAGCAATTTGAAAAACTATTGGCCGATGCCAAGAATCAAGAATTCAAAGACAAAATCTATTTTGAATATGGCGAGTTTGAACGCAAGCAGGGTTTGGTACCTGAAGCCATTGCCAAGTACAAACTCGCTGCCCATGCGGGTACCAGCAAGCGCATACAAGGGCAGTCGTTCTTACGAGTAGGTCAACTCAACTTCGACTCGTTGAAGAAATACTCACAGGCAAAATTGTATTACGATAGTGCCATCATGACGCTGCCCAAAGAGTTTGAAAACTACAATGCGATTAAAAAACGACAAGAAGTGTTGGGTCAATTTGTAACCTACACCGAAACCATTACCCTCAATGATAGTCTGCTGCGACTAGCGGCTATGGACACATCTTTGCTGCGCAAGCAATTAGATTCGGCCTTCGCTGCCCGTGATAAGAAAATCGCCTCCGCGAAAAAGAGAAAAAAGAGAAGTGAGTCCGGCTCGGGTTCTTCCACCAATCAAAATTCAGCATTCAATAATAATGAGTCCACTACCACCAGCGATTGGTATTTTGGAAATAGCTCGTTGGTAGCATCCGGGCAAACCGAGTTTCAACGCATCTGGGGAAGCATTCCTTTAGAAGACAATTGGAGACGATCGAACAAATCGAACGTCATCATTGATCGTCCGGTAGCAGAAACCAAACCGGCAGAAGTAGTTACCAAACCCACCGTGGTAGCCGAAAGTGCGCCTGTAGCCAAAGTAGATGAAGCCGGTAAAGTTTTAAAATCACTGCCCTACACCGAAAAACAGAAAAGTGAGTTACTGGCCAAAATCGAAGATGCGTATTTTAAATTAGGCGATTTGTATTATTTCAATTTGGAAGATCGGTTGAATGCGGCCGAATCATATCAAAAGTTGTTGGATCGTTTTCCGGAGTCAGAACTCGAACCAGAATCGCTTTACAAGTTGTATCTCATCTATCAGGAGACCGATCTGGTGAAGGCAGCCATGTATGCTGATCGGTTAAACCTCGAACATCCAAATTCTACTTTCGCAAAGATTCTGATCAATCCAAACTACTTAAAAGAAACCAGCGTAGCGGCTGAAAAGCAAAAGCTGATTTACAAAGAAGCCTATGCTCTTTTTCAAAAGAACAATTTGCGGGCCGCGCAAGATAAAATAGATCAAGCGCTTCAAGTGGGAGAAACCAATTTCACACCTCAGCTAGATCTATTGAAAGTATTGATTGTAGGACGCACCGAAGATGTGGCCAAGTATCAATTTGAGTTGGAGGGTTTTATCAAAAAATACCCTGCCGAACCAATGAAAGCATACGCAGAGGAATTACTCGCTTCGTCCAAAGCGCTGTTGGATAAACTCGAAAGAGCGAAGGGTATTCAATACAGTACCACCACTACGGGGCCGCACTATTTCGTGACCGTTTACAACAATAGCGATCGGATTACCAATCCGGTGGCCGATGCACTGGATAAATTCAATGCAGGCCAGTGGAAAAATTTAAAGTTAACCACCAGCAATCTGGCCTTGACGGATGATAAAACGCTTACTATGACCGTGGAATTTGCTGATCGCGAAAGCGCCTTAAGTTATTTTGACAAATTTCTCGCTCAACTATCCAACGCAAAGCCGTTTTCCAATTATAAATTCTATAATTTTGTAATTACCAAAGATAATTTCCAAACTTTTTACAGAACCAAAGCGCTGGATGAGTACCTCACCTTCTTCGACCGGAACTATCAAAAGCAAAGTCAGTAAATTCCTTCGGGTAAAAAAGACCTGGATACCCAAGGCCATTAAGTACATCTGGATTTTATTCCTGTGCTTCATGCTGGGCTTGCCGCTTTACATCTTGAGTGTAAAAGTAGACTTGTTTGGTTTATTCGGGGGAATGCCCAGCTTGGCAGAAATTGAAAATCCGGATAACGATTTATCCTCTGAGATTCTCTCAGCAGATGGCGTTTCGTTGGGGAGATATTTTCGCTTCAACCGCAGCCAGGTTCATTATGAAGAATTGTCGGATGATTTGGTGAATACATTGTTGATTTCCGAAGATCATCGGTTCTACGAGCACTCCGGATTAGATCTTCCTGCATTCTTCCGAGTGATTAAAGGACTACTTACTTTCAACCCAGCCGGTGGTGGCAGTACGATCACCCAACAGTTGGCCAAAAATCTATACACCATCAACCCGGAAAAAGGTTTGGATGGAACACTGGCCAAACTCGGAAAATATCCCCGCAGGATCATTCAAAAAACAAAAGAGTGGATCATTGCTGTTAACCTCGAAGAGAATTTTACCAAGAAGGAAATCATCGCGATGTATTTAAATACGTGCGATTTCAGCAGCAATAGTTTCGGAATCAAAGTAGCGGCAGAAACCTATTTCAATAAAAGTCCGGATAGTCTCAACCTGCAAGAATCAGCCGTGTTGGTAGGTATGTTGCAAGCACCTTCGTTTTTCAATCCGAAGCGGAATCCAAATAATGCCACTAAAGTGAGAAATGAAGTATTGTATAAAATCTACAAGAAAGGCTATAAGATAAAAACCAGAGCGCAATTCGATTCGATAAAGTCGCTACCGATTGAGTTGACCTACAACGTCCAAAATCAAAACGAAGGATTAGCCACGTATTTTCGCACGGTACTCCAAAATTACCTGACCAAATATTGCAACGACAAAGGAATTGATCTCTACAATTCCGGTTTAAAAATTTATACTACCATCGACAGCCGTTTGCAAAAGTATGCCGAAGAAGCGGTGAGCGAACACATGAAAGATTTGCAGACCAAGTTTTTCAGCGAGTGGAAGAGAAGAAACCGCAACCCTTGGGTAGATGAAAACGGAGTGGAGATTAAAGACTTCTTACAAAAACGCATTAAACAAAGCGATGCCTACAAAATGTATGTGGAGAAATATGGCGAAGACTCAGACTCGCTGAAAATTATGCTCAAGCTGAAAAAGCCAATGACCATCTTCACGTGGAATGGAGAGCGTGATACCACCTTCAGCTGTTTCGATTCACTCAATTACTACAAACGCTTTTTACAAACTGGCTTGATGTCCATGGATCCGAACACAGGTCACATCAAAGCATGGGTGGGTGGTTTTAATCATAAGTATTTTAAGTTCGATCACGTGCGCCAGGGTAAGCGCCAGCCGGGCTCTACGTTCAAAGCATTTATCTATGGCTTGGCAATTGAAAATAATTATTCGCCTTGCCACGTGATGAAAGATATTTCACCTCAGTTTTCCCTGCCGGGCCAACCAGATTGGTACCCGATGAACTCCAATGGAACACGCGGCTCGGGGAAATCCATGACGATTCGCCAGGCAATGGCGCAATCGGTCAATGCTATTTCGGCACAACTCATGAAAGAACTCGGTGAAGAGAATGTAGTAGAGTTTGCTCACCGCATGGGTATTGAAAGTCATTTAGATGCTGTGCCATCATTGTGTTTGGGAACCAGTGATGTATCATTGTTTGAAATGGTGGGCGCTTACAGCACTTTCGTGAATGGTGGTATCAACACACAACCATTCTTCATCTCACGCATTGAAGATAAAAATGGCAACGTCATTGAAAACTTTGTTCCTAAAACCAAGCAAGCGATCGATGAACAAACTGCCTACCGCATGATTTACATGTTGAAAGGTGGCGTGGAAGAACAGGGTGGCTCTTCGCGTGGACTGAGTCCCATTATATTACAAGACAACGAAGTGGGTGGAAAAACCGGAACCACCAACGATGCATCGGACGGCTGGTACATGGGTGCAACACATAATTTAGTAACAGGTGTGTGGGTAGGTGGCGATGAGCGTGCTGTGCATTTTCCTTCATGGGATTTCGGACAAGGTAGCCGCACCGCCCGACCTATTTGGGATAAGTACATGGTCAAGACATACTCCGATCCTAAAACGGGTGTTGCCAAAGGATATTTCAAACGTCCATCCAATGGTGTAGACGTTTCGTTTGACTGCGGTAAATTCACACAAGTGTCAGATTCGGTCAAAGTGCAGGACGAAGAAGAGTGGGATATTAAAAATTAGGAGCTAAAGTGCAGACCTTTACGTTTGCACCACACACATGCTAAAAGATCAAGTTGCTTCGCTGCCCGATTCCCCCGGTGTTTATCGGTATTACAATAAAGAAGATGTATTGATCTATGTAGGCAAAGCCAAAAGCTTGAAGAAGCGTGTGAGCAGCTACTTCAACAAGCAATCGCAATACAATCGTAAAACCGAAAAGTTGGTATCTGAAATCCATAGAATGGAGTTTACGTTGGCCAACACCGAATTCGATGCGCTGCTGCTCGAGAACAATCTCATCAAACAGAATCAGCCGAAGTACAACATCTTGCTGAAGGATGACAAAACGTTTCCGTACCTCTGCATTTTAAAAGAACGCTTTCCGCGAATTATCTCCACCCGCAAATACATTCCGAAGCAAGGCGAATATTTTGGTCCCTACTCAAGCGTTGGCTCCATGAATAGTGTGTTGGAATTAGTCAGACAATTGTATTCCATCCGCACGTGTTCGTTGTTGCTTTCCGCAGAAAACATCGAAGAGAAAAAATTCAAAGTTTGTCTGGAGTTTCATATCGGTAATTGCAAGGGTCCTTGTGAGGGTAAACAAGAAGAGCAGGCTTACTTAGAAGAAATCGCGCAAGCCCGATACATTTTGAAAGGCAACCTCAGCATTGTCGAAGATTATTTTGCCGATCAGATGAAACAGGCGGCTGAGAAATTAGAGTTTGAAAAAGCGGCTTTCTACAAATTCAAATTAGAGAAACTCGAAAACTTCCAGAGCAAGTCGCTGGTGGTGAATCGTAAACTCACCGACATTGATGTGGTGACTATCGCCAGCAGCGAAACCTTTGCCTACATCAACTATCTGCAAATCAAAGAAGGCTCTATCATCTTTTCTAAAAATCTGGAGATCAAAAAAAAACTCGATGAATCGGATGACGAGATTTTGAGTTTGGCCGTGGAAGAATTGCGCACCGAATACCACAGTAACAATCCGGAAGTTTATACCAACGTAGCTTTGAGTGTGAAGTCGGAAGCTTTTGAAAATGTAGTGCCGATCATTGGCGATAAAAAGAAACTGGTCGATCTCTCATTGAAGAATGCGTTGTATTTGAAGCGCGAACGAGAAATCAATCAGGAAGAGCGCAAAACCAAAAAGAATGAAGTACTCCACATCTTACAAGAAAACCTTCGACTGATTCAATATCCAAAAATCATTGAGTGCTTCGATAACTCCAATTTTCAAGGAACCAATCCCGTTGCTTCGATGGTGCGTTTTGTGGATGGCAAACCGGATAAAAAAGGCTATCGCCATTTCAATATCAAAACAGTTGTAGGCCCCAACGACTTTGCTTCGATGAAAGAGATTGTGGGAAGGCGTTACAAGCGCATCATGGAAGAGCAAGGCGAATATCCGCACTTGATCATTGTGGACGGTGGCAAAGGCCAATTGAGCAGCGCGTGTGAGGCGTTGCAGGAGTTGGGATTGTATGGCAAAATCCCGATTGTTGGCATCGCCAAGCGATTGGAAGAAATTTATTATCCGGAAGATCCATTACCGCTTTTGATCAGCAAAAAATCGCCTGGCTTAATGTTGATTCAACGCATCCGCGATGAGGCACACCGTTTTGGCATTACCTTCCACCGACTGAAGCGCAGCAATTCCACCTTTGTTACAGAGTTGGAAAACATTCCTGGCATTGGCAAAAAGACAGCCGATAAACTACTAGCTCACTTTAAGTCCTTCAAAAAAATCAAAGAAGCTTCTTTGGAAGAATTGAAAGAAGTGATAGGCGATGCGGCAGCTTTGAAAATCCGAGAACATGTGGAAGTAGGAAATTCTGAGCCAAAAGAATAGAACGGTTCATCACTCCCGCAATTCACTACACCTGTCCTACAACTCATGTCATTTGACTTGACGGACAGGCATCTAAGCCTCACTTTTGCCGTATGGTAGTTCAAATATCTATTCCTATGAAGGCTTATCTACTTTCGCTCGCCCTTGTTGTATCGTCCACCGTGTGGGGACAGATCGGCATTTACTCTTCCAATTCTTCGTTCAACGGAAAAACCGTCTACAAGCATTCCACCGGCCTCACCAGCTTTAATGTAGAAACGCGTGGTAAAGTAGAACTCACCGACAATGACTTAGACGTAAAAAGCATGTCGGCTGATGGTTATTTAGAAATTACCAAAACGGTATTTGGCAACAAACGCTCTATCGTAATTACTCCACAAGGCAACGGCTTGAAGCGTGAGTACTACGAAGGTCGTACCCTTGTTGCTTTTGAACCTGAAGGACGCAAATGGCTTTCGGAAGTGCTACCTGAATTGGTGCGTACCACTACCATCGGTGCAGAAAGTCGAGTAAATCGATTCTTTCGCCAGGGCGGTGCGGTGGCCGTGGTAAACGAAATCAAGCGATTGGAGAGTGACCATGTAAAAGCACACTATGCCGGACTTCTCATGAAGTTAAATATCCCTGTCACCGATTACGGAATGATCGCCTCCGGGATTTCAAGTACCATAGACTCCGACCATTACCTCGCCGAGTTTTTGAAAGGCAGCATGGATAAGTTCCTGCAAAACAAAATGGCTACAGAGGCGCTGTTTACCGCTACGCAAAAAATGGAATCTGATCATTATAAAACAGAAGTCATCCGCGAAGCTCTGTATAGCGGTCCCGCCACTATAGAAAATGTGCGTATCATTATGATTGCCACGGGAAAAATGGATTCTGATCATTACAAAACTGAAGTGCTAAAAGTATTACTGAAACAAAATAACCTCACCGATGGAATGATCACAGAAATGATCAACACTACACAAACCATTGAGTCTGATCATTATCGTAGCGTAGTACTCAATAAAGCTTTGTCAAAGCCGGGATTATCTGCTACCGCATTTCAAAAAGTATTGGAATCTGTAAAAAATATTGATTCAGATCATTATAAGAGTGAAGTGATGGGCAATCTTTTGCAGAATAATCTGACCCCCGAAGTATTAAACAGTGCGATGGAAGTAATCGGTTCGATTGAATCGGATCACTATATCACACAAGTAGCCAATCAATTGGTGAAACGTCAAAATCTGACTGACGAGAACTTTCAAAAGTTAATTGCCGCTATGAGTGGAAATCAAAGTGACCACTACATGTCCGTGTTTTTACAAACTGCCTTAGAGCGTCCCAATTTATCCAAAGAGAGCTTAATGAGCATTTTACAAGCTACCTCACACATCGAGTCCGATCATTACATCACCGAGGTTTTGACTGACGTTGCGTATAAAATGAAAGGTATCAATGATTCTTCATTGAAAGAAGCCTATCGTACAGCTGCCAAGCGCATCGAATCTGAAACCTACTATGGCCGCGCCATGCGTGCCATCGACTAAATAAAAACCCGGAGCGTACAGCACCGCGCTCCGGTTTCTCCTTAACTTCTAAACCAATTGCATTGAGGATTAATTTTTTTATCTTCATGCGATCACAAACCATTCAGTAACAAGTTTTCACGAATGAAGAAGTACGCCTTGCTCATCGCTAGCTGCACCGGACTGGGCATTTTACTTTTTCTTTTTATCTATTATAGTGAGAATGGGTCGGTGGCTCCCATTAGCACCACATGGAAACGATATCTTTTGCTGATTGCTTTGACCAACGCTATTGGCGTTCTTCTCTTAACTACTGACCGAATCATTAACAAGCTACTGGACTGGAAAGAACATTTCATGATGCGCTTTCTGGTGGGGCTAATCGCTAACTTCATTGTGATGGCTTTGTTTCTTAGCCTTACGGGAAAATTCCTGTTTGCATTAACCTCCGAAGAGCTTTTGAAGCTAGTGATCGTCTTTGTAATTGTAGTTGTTATCTATGAAATATTTTACGGCCTCTTTTATTCTTATTACCACTATGCCGTTATTCAAGCCGAGCAACTGCGATCCGATCGCTGGCAACTGGAGTTACAGTTCGAATCACTCAAGAGCCAAATTAGTCCACACTATCTTTTCAATTGCCTCAACACGGTTTCTTCCTTACTCTTCAAAGATACGCGTGTAGCAGAAGAATTTATCCGCAGAATGGCCGACACGTTTCGGTACGTATTGTCACACCAAAAGCAGCGGCTGGTTTCCTTACGGGAAGAATTAGAGTTTGTCAAGTCATACTATTTCTTATTACAGGTGCGCTACGAATATCATTTACAACTGGAGGTCAATCTCCCACAAAATGTGATGGATAGCGTAGTACCTCCGATGACGCTACAGCTATTAGTGGAGAATGCGGTGAAGCACAACAAAATCAGCAAAGACAAACCACTGCTGGTGTACATTGGCGCGCAAGACAACACGCATTTGTTAGTAACCAACACCAAAACAGATGCCACACAACCGGTGGTCAGTTTTCGGGTAGGGTTGGAAAACATTCATCAGCGTTACAAATTCTTTACCTCCGAAAAAGTAGTAATAAAAGATGGAGAGAAGTTTTCGGTGCAACTGCCCGTATTGAAAAAAGATAGAATCAAACCAGCCAAAGGATGAAACGGATTTTTATACATAATCCCTTCTTTCGCATACTGGCTCCGCCTGTGTTTGGCGTATTTATCTATTTGCTGATTCTGCTGATCAACAACAATGTAGAGCAAATCACCACACTGATCAGCAATCAGGAAGTGTATGTATGCATTGGGCTGAGCTTGATTTCCTTCGAGTCCATGCGTCTTGCTATCGTGCTGCTCCAGCGTTTCTTTTCCATGGAGCCTAAAAAATTAGCACTTCAAGTATTTGCCACCACTTCCATCAGTGTGGCCATCGTGCTCATCGCGATCAGCAGCTATTTTCAATGGGTGATTGGATTTGATATCAGCAGTCGCGAGTTGTGGATATTCGGCACTTTATTTACACTGACTTCATTTCTCTACAACGCGTTGTACATCGGCAATCAATATTTGCATTTGGAAAATACGCTGCGCATTGAGCAAGAACAAAAATTACGCGAAAGCCTGGAATCCGAGTTTCTCTCCTTCAAACAAGAAATCAATCCCGATCTGCTTTACGACAGTCTGGAAGATCTGATTCTATGTCTCCACAAAAAAACAGATGTGGCCGAAGATTTGATTGACAGTCTGGCGGCTTTATACCGCTACCAGTTGGTTCACCGGCAAAAAGAATTCGTGAGCTTAGCTGAAGAAATACAGGCCGTACAGCACTTGATTCGCTTGGCCAATCAAAAGCACCGGCAAACCATCAAGTGGATCAACCAGATTTCTGAAACTTCTTCTATTCAATTAATGCCGGGTGCACTTATCACGGCTATTGATAGCGTCATTCGCAATACGCTCATCTCGCCCGATGCGCCATTAGTATTCACACTCTCGCAAGAAGATGACGAATACTTTGTATTGCATCACGACCTCAACGACAAACTGCAAATGCATCCCGAGAGTATAGCAGCCTTTCAGCGCTTGCAACGCTCCTATTCGGTTTACAGCGATCGTCCTTTTGTGCAAGTGAAGGCGGGTCGGGAAAATTATATTAAATTTCCGATGATAATGGTTGAACCTCTCTTATCTGAAACCGAATGAGTCTGACGCTTTCCATATTGATTGTTGAAGACGAAACTCCGGCAGCAGAGAAACTGGAACGTTACCTACAAAAGTATAGCTCAACCATTTCGGTAGCTGCCGTATGCGATTCGATTGAGAGTGCCTCCCAATGGCTTCAGAACAATCAAGAGAGCATCGATCTGATCTTTATGGACATTCAACTGAAGGATGGATTGAGTTTTGCCATCTTCAAAGAAGTGACTGTACAGAAGCCGGTAATTTTTGTCACAGCCTACAATGAATATGCGCTGGAAGCATTTAAAGTTAACAGCATCGACTATTTGTTGAAGCCGGTCACATTCGCAGACCTGAGTGCCAGCTTGCAAAAGTTTGAAAACCTGCGCGAGCAAATGGCCACCACCGATGCCAAACGCGAAAAGATCAAATCACTGGCACAAACTGATTCACCAAAAAATTATAAAGAACGGTTCATGGTGAAGGTGGGCGATCACATTCGCTCCATCACTATCGATCAGGTGCTATTCTTTTTTGCCGATGGGCGTGATGTGTATTTAGTGACCAACCAACAGCGCAAATTCATTATCGATTTCACGCTGGAGTCGCTGGATGAAGTGTTGAACCCTAAAAATTTCTTTCGCGTCAACCGCTCCTACATTGTGCATATCCCTTTCATACAGGATGTGGTGACTTACTCTAACAGCCGATTGAAAATCACCACCCAACCGGCTTGGGATAAAGAAATTATCGTGAGCCGCGAGAAGGTAAACGAATTCAAAGAGTGGTTTGACGGAGTGCATTAATTTCAATTCGTTAAGGTATCTCACCATTCCCAGAGATTCGAAGCCTATTTTCGAATTTTAAAACCCTTATCTTTAGTCAACAGAAATCAATCGCCATGACTAAAAAGTATTTGAAAATTGGGCTCGGTTTTCTTGCAGTGTTTGTAGTCATTTTTATTCTCAATACACTCTATGCTGCGGGCGTGTTTACAACCCTTACACCGCACATAGAAGGCAAAATCGAAGCTACTTATACCAACACACCCGGGGCCGAAGACATGGATATCGACTACCGAAAGGGATTGCTGTTCATCTCCAGCACCGATCGCTGGAGACAACTTCAAGGTCAAGAGGTGGAAGGTGGAATCTATCTTCTACGATTAGATAGTGGAAAAGTACCTTTGAAAATTCCGACTACCTACAGCGGTCAATTTCGTCCGCATGGCGTTTCTTTTCTTACCTATGAATCAGCGGACTACCTATTCGTTGTAAACCACAACAACATGGGAAATTTTGTAGAGTTATTTCAATTTAAGAATGACACCCTCTTTCATCAGCACTCGTATTCCGATGAATCGATGTGTTGCCCCAATGACGTGGTCGGTGTATCTCCTACCCAATTCTACGTAACCAATGACCACGGCACCCAAAAAGGAGCTATGCGCAAAGTAGAAGACTACCTACGTGTACCGCTCTCTTATCTTTTGTATTTTGATGGGACAAAGTTCTCCAAGGCCTACGAAGGTCTCACTTACGGCAATGGTGTGAATATCTCCAACGATGGATCAAAGTTATATCTAACTCACACCACCGGCAGAGAGCTACTCACTTTTAGCCGCGATGCACAAACAGGCACTTTGAAGCTGCTGGATAAACTGAATCTGAAATCTGGCCTGGATAATATTTCGGTAGATGAAGCCGGCAACCTATGGATTGCATCGCATCCAAAGATGTTAAAGTTCGTAGGACATGCGAGTGACTCTACCAAGAAATCTCCCTCTCAAATTTTCAAGTTGACACCGGAAGGAAATGACAGCTATCGAATAGAAGAAGTTTTTCTCAATGAAGGTGAAGTGATTTCCGCTTCGAGCATAGGCATACATTACAAAAATCAGTTGTTGATCGGGGGAGTTTTTGAAAGCAAGGTGGTGCGCCTTACGCTTTCAAAAAAATAACGAATCCGTAGTAACGGTTAAATGGAATTAGTCTAAAAAACAAGAGCGCAAGCCAAACGAATTTGACCTGCGCTCCGATGTTTTGGGTGGTGAATTACTTCACGTGTTTGTTAACCACTTTCGCCAACTCAAACATAGAGATTTGCTTCTTGCCATCGAAAAGCACTTTCAACTTTTCGTCAGCATTGATCATTCTTCTGTTTTTGCTGTCTTGTAGTTTGTTCTTCTTGATGTACTCCCAAATCTTCTTAATGATTTGAGTTCTAGGAAGAGGTTTGCTGCCTACCACTGCACCTAATGCTGCACTAGGAGTCAATGCTGCCATGAATGCTGCATTGGGTTTGCGAGCTGATTTTTTCTTAGCGGCCTTCTTAGGGGCGGCTTTCTTAGCGGCCTTTTTAGGAGCTGCTTTTTTCTTTGCTGCTTTTTTTGCCATAGCTGAAATTGGTTTTAATGGTTGCGAATTAAGTTGAAAAAATTGAGTTATCCCAACATCAGGGCAACGAATTACATTTTACACTTGAATTTTATGATGAGTGGACTGTTTTCCTAGGGGAAAACGCAATTTTACCTATGAAAAAACCGATGAAGAACCGCTTTGCCATCTACATAATTATTAGGCGATCGATGCGTTTTCATAGGGGAAACGAGTATTTTGGAACAAAAATTACAACATGCTGAAAGAGCGACAAATTCATATTTTGATTGGTTGTGCCGATGCACGCGACCTGAGCCAGATACAACTTGATGCCATTGAAGAAACCAGTAAATCGTTTCTTTCATTGGGGATTTCTATCGAATTTCATGTGATCCGCACAGCCGGTTCATTTGTAACTCCCGATGTAGTGATGGATATCAAGCGCACTTTTGAGCAGGCGCAGCGCCATAGTAATGATGCCTTGGTGCCTATGAAATACTATGTACACATTCAAACGCATGGCCACCTTACCGAAGATTCCAATGATGCGTACATTAGTCATGTGCATGATTTGCACCTCGTAGAAGGCTCTCCGCTCAATTGCGGCATGCTTCACGCCTCCTCGGTAGGAATTGAAATTGAGAAGCTCATCATTGAAGAAGGCTTGGAGCTACCCTTGGCGGGACAGAAAGTAAAAATTGACAACGACACTAAAATCAAATTACTGCTGAAGGAGCATTATGCCTATGATGGGTACCTGGCGGGCGACTGGGTGTTTAGTATCGACTTGCTGCGCACACACCCCCGCCACCAGCGAACTCTATTGGAAAAAGCCATCGCTACGGATGCGGAATTGAAAGTGCTGCAAATACAAATTACCAGCGGCATTATGGATTATGCTATTCACTCGCTCATTCGTGTAGATGACGGAATTCCCGCGGTGCCCTTTTGGGATACCGTGCAAAAATACATTCGCGATCATTCAGAAAATGAACGTGCCAAGGCCGAGATTCTCATTCATCAATCGCAAAAGCAAAAGCCATTAGCAGGATTGCTTTGCATGAGCGACCCGCGGCAATCCTCCCGATGGCTGGCAGCAAACTACTATCTCTCAAAGCACGGCATTGATACTGATGGCGATTATCTTCCCAATACGCTCTTCAATATGTCGGGAAGTTCGTTTGATATTCCGCACACACCATTTGGGCCTTATGTGATTGCCGGCTTTTACTACAGCGTCAAACATTTGAAATTGACCGATCAGCTGGTGATGGGCTACGATGCGAACCAAACCGGGCGCATTCTTCAAAAGATAAAGAATGATCCGATCATGAATTTGATTGTAGACAAGTTTAAGGTGAATCTGATACCGATTCACCAAACCGATCTGGAAATCCAGCTAGACAAAAATTAAGAGGATTGCAGGGGCTGTATTGAGCGAGATGAGACGAAGCATCTCAAGGAAAAGAACCTACGCGAAATTACAGCGCCTGTAATTTGACAAAAATGAGGTCTAACTCCTCGCGCGACTTATTCAATTTAACTTGAAGGCGTTGCAACATACTTTCGCGATTTTCATTTTCAAACAAAAAATCCTCATCGGAAAGAGTGGGAAACAATCTTTTCAAGAGGATTTTTTGCTCGCGCCAGCTTCTGACTATGCTCACGTTAGGCGGGTTCTACTGTTTTTTCTAATCGCGTTACATGCAGGATAAACTGCTTATCCAACACAAACTTAAACTCATCTTCTCCCATCAGCTCGGTTGCCTTACGGCTGGTTTGCAGTAAATGTAAAAGATCGATCGCCACCATCGATGCTTTGATATTGTTCTTCGCTTTGCCTTTGGTTACTTCCAGCGTGAAAGAATAAACGCCTTTCTCTTTTGGGTTTAACGATTTAAACTCGTGCGGATACATTTTATATTGTTGCGGAGCTTCCGAAGAAGCCACCATCATTTGTAAAATGGCAGGACGGTATTTAATCCATAGTGGAATGTAAGGCTTGGTGGCAGTAGAGTCAAATGAAGAGTAATTCATGAAGTTAGCGGTTTTTATAAATAGTCGGTTTTCTCAGAGATAGGTTTTGAGTGCCTTGCTGCGGGCAGTATCGCGCAGGCGTCTGGTGGCTTTTTCTTTGATCTGACGCACGCGCTCGCGTGTAAGGCTAAACTTCAAGCCGATTTCTTCCAGTGTCATAGAACGGGTGCCATTTAAGCCAAAGAAGTAAGAGATTACCTCTGACTCGCGGGCGGGCAATGTAGCCAGTACACGAGCCACTTCGCTGCACAACGAATCGCGCATCAAATCGCCATCAGGAGTTTGATCGGTTTGATTCGTCAGTACATCTAATAAGTTATTTTCTTCGCCTTGTACAAAAGGTGCATCTACCGAAATATGACGGCCACCGAGGCGCATGGTATTTTCTACTTCTTCGGTTGTTACTTTCATTACTTCAGCCAATTCTTCGGGCGAAGGTTCGCGCTGAAATTTTTGCTCAAGTTCAGAAAAGGTCTTCGCTACTTTGTGCAATGAACCCACTCGGTTGAGGGGCAAACGAACAACACGTGATTGCTCTGCCAATGCTTGTAAAATGGATTGACGAATCCACCACACAGCATAGGAAATGAATTTAAATCCACGCTTCTCATCAAAGCGGCTGGCAGCCTTAATCAAGCCCACATTGCCTTCGTTGATCAAATCTCCGAGGCTTAATCCATTATTCTGATATTGTTTGGCAACGGAAACCACGAAGCGCAAATTGGCTTTGGTTAGTTTTTCGAGTGCCATTTGGTCGCCTTCGCGAATGCGTTTAGCCAACTCCACTTCCATTTCTGAAGTGATCAAATCGACTTTTCCGATCTCTTGAAGGTATTTATCCAGCGATTGATTCTCGCGGTTGGTAATCTGTTTTACAATTTTTAGCTGTCTCATAGTTGCGTTATTGGCCCGTTCCGTTCAAAAAATGGCTTTGTGAACTTCAATTGAAAAAACCAAGGCGCAGGAATCAGCTAGAAAGAAGATGCCAACAGCAGGATTTGAGGAATTGAACTTCAAAGATACGCTTAATTTTACCCGCACCCTAGGAGAATATGAAGTTTAGCGGAATGCTAGGATGAGCGAGTGAATGTTGATTTAAGGCTTTTCGCGATGCTTATTCAGTATCGGATTCTGTTTCCTGACTTTTTGTATACGCCCACACGGCTCTCAATTGGCCGTAATTATACTTACCTTTTAAATGGTCATAGACTGCTTTAGAAGTCACTTCTCCTGTCAGCTCTCTGCGTGCATTCACAATTTCCATCACGGCTGCCTCAGTCATAAAGGAGAAAATGGGGACGCGCCCCAACTCTACCGCTCTGGCCAAATGCCCTTCGATGGTGCCCACCACTAAACCACGTTGTTCGGCAATCTGCTCGAGCGTAAAACCTTTATGAAAAAGATCGAGCGTAATGTCAAAGGTGTTGGCGGTATCTCCTTTCTTTTTCCTTTCCTTCTTCGGCCTAGTTGATTTTGATTTGGTGCTGACACTAGGCAACTCTTCCCGAATTTCAGTTAAAAGCTTGGTTCGCTCTAATGCACGTTGTTTATTGAGCAGCGATAAATCAATTTTTTCTTCACCACTGAGAATGGCATCGGTGAGATAAATGGCCTTCTCTATTTGCGCCAATTTCTTACTGAGCATCTGGTCGATCTCGAGCAATTGATTCAAATACGTTTTAGTGCGCTTTTGCTGACGAGTGACTTCGATATGATGAAGCAGTTTTTTCAAAATACCCGTCATGAATACCTTGTAGTACTCGCTGCCTTTCGTGAGGCGCTCGCGCAAGAAGGAATAATTTTGAGCGAGCAATAAATCAATCAATTGCTTGCGAAAGCGGTCGGTGTTGGTTTCTTCGGCTTGCAGCGATTCGACCAGCTGCTGCAATACCGGCTTCATACTTTCCTCTGAAAACGTATCACTCGATTCGTTCTTTTGCAAGTATTGAATGTCTTTTATAGCCGCTGTGAAATTGAAAGTTTGTTCCAGCAAGTAATGAACAAACTCCTGCTGTCGCCTTTTCATCATCTCGGGCAACTCATTCGGCTTATGATGTTCGCGCGCAAAAGCGACAATCTGCTGATCGGTGCTAATCGCTGCCGAATGAATAGGTGTTCGTAAGATCAGTCCCTCGAGTGTACGCAACCGCGAAAGTGCCACGTAGACCTGGCCATCTGCGAAAGCTTGACCCACATCGATGATAGCGCGATCAAATGTTAAGCCCTGGCTTTTGTGAACGGTAATAGCCCAAGCCAACTTGATGGGAAACTGCTCGAAGGAACCAATCACTTCATCTTCCAGATCGCTGCCTTCTTTCACGGCATAGCGCTTGTTCTCCCAAAGAATGCGCCTGAGTTGATAGCGAGTGTTGGTATCGGCCATCGTTACCCACACGCTCTCGTCTTTTATTTCTTTTACAGTTGCCAGTTTGCCGTTGAAGTACGCTTTGCTCTCGTTGTCGTTTCGCACAAACATGATCTGCGCACCTACTTTCAATTCTATGCTAGCCGCCACCGGATACATGCTCTCCGGAAATTCTCCGTCCAGGTGAGCTTCAAAAAAATGCGATTCGCCAGCTAAAGCCTTCAACTCTTGCCGATTCAGTTCATCGGCTTTATAGTTGTGAGTAGTGAGTGTGATCACTTCTTTGAGTAAGCGAATTTCTGCTTCCGACCGATAGTGGCGATTCAGTGCTTCAATATCTTCCGGAGAAGCAACGTTGTTGCGTAGGTTATTTAATATACCAATGAACGTAGAATCATGCTGTCGAAAAATCTTCTCTAATTCAATGTATACCAGCCGCTGGCCTTGCAATGCCACCGCTTCGTAAAACCAAGGAGTATTGTAGTATTTGCGCAGGGTTTCCCACTCTTCGTTTCTAACCACGGGTGGCAATTGGTATAAATCGCCAATGAAAAGCACCTGCACACCGCCAAAACTTTCGCGGTAGTTTCCGCGGGCTGCACGCATACGGTAGTCGATAGCATCGAGCAAATCGGCACGCAACATACTGACCTCATCAATGACCAGTAAGTCGATGGAGCGAAGCACTTGCTTGCGCGCGCTATTGAGCGGATGCTTGTGAGCGAGTGTATTCTGATTGATAAAGCGACCGCCTTCAGCGAAGTTGTCACTCAAATTTCGGTCGGGCAGAAACGTGAAGGGCGGCAACAAAAATTGCGAATGAATGGTCACTCCGCCTGCATTCAATGCCGCGATGCCGGTAGGTGCTACTACGATGTAATTCTTATGTGTAAGCTGGGGAAGATTTTTTAAGAATGTCGTTTTGCCTGTTCCTGCTTTTCCGGTTAAAAACAAATGGCTGCCGGTAGTATTAATAAACTGCGCGGCTGCCGCCAAAAAATCTTGCATGCAGTAAAACTAACGAGAATTTGAAAAAAGAAAAACTGAAATAGGAGTTTTACTACTATCCACGCAGTTTGTCGAGCAGTCGGTTAAGTTCTTTTGCCTCGGTGGTACTTATGTTTTTGAGCGAGGTAATCCATAATTCCGCTTCATCGTCTATTTTCTTTAGTATGGATAAGCCCTTTGTTGTTATGCTGATGTCTACCTGTCTGCGATTGCCTTCGCAAATCTCGCGGTTAACCATTCCTTTCAAGCGCAACTTTTCAACCAGGCGGGTGCAGTTGCTGCTTTTGTCGATCATGCGCTTGGCTATTTCCGAAAGCATCATTTTCTGCGGATGAGATCCCCGCAAAATGCGCAGCACATTGTATTGCTCGGGCGTGATACCATGGGGCTTCATGCGGGTGATGTTGCCACTATGCAACCAACTGCTGGTGTACATAATGTTGATCGCCATTTTCTGGTGTTCGTTTTGAAACTTGGCTTGCTGAATGTCTTCTTCGAGCGGCATGGTGCAAAGGTAGCGACTATTATTGTCGATACAACCTTTGTCTGTGCGCTTTAGTCAACTTTCGTCCACCACGCTTCACGCGGATAGTTTTCACCCACCATCACGGGCTGGCCAATGAGCGGTGTGGTGTAGGTTACTCCCTTCTCATTCGCAGCTTTCGTAGCACGCTCGATTGGTTCCTTCCAAGGATGCAGCGAAAGTTTAAACTTCGCCCAATGCACAGGCATTAAGACAGCCGCTTTCAAATCGATGCTGGCCTGCGCGGTTTGTTCGGGCATCATGTGGATGTACGGCCAATTCTCATTGTATTGCCCACATTCCAACAAAGCAATATCGAACGGACCGTACTTTTCTCCGATGGATTTAAAGTGCGCTTCGTAGCCCGAATCACCACCTAAAAAGAGACTGTGTGTTGGTGTTTTCAAAACAAACGAAGACCACAATGATTTATAGCGGACAAAGCTGCGACCCGAAAAGTGGCGAGCGGGAGTGGCCGTTAACTCCATCGAATCTAAAATAGTTTTGCTTTCCCACCAGTCGAATTCTACAATTTTCTCCGGTGCGATGCCCCAATGCTCAAGGTGCGCACCCACACCTAGCGAAGTGCAGAACAATTTCGTTTTATCTTTCAATTCCAAAATCGTTTTATAATCAAGATGGTCGTAATGATCGTGTGTGATCAACACCATATCTAACTCCGGAAAATTGTTGGCTCCATACACATTCGAACCTTGAAAGTTGGAAGTGAAAAATGAAACCGGAGAGGCGTTGCCGCTAAAAACCGGATCGACCAGAATTTTTCTATTATTGATTTGAATGAAATACGAAGAGTGCCCAAACCACACAATCACAGGTTTGTCGGACTGGATGTTTTTAAGATCCGTGCGAACCGATGGAAGTGGTTGCAATGGCTCAGAAGTTTTGGGCGTGTTGAAATACTTCCACATTATCTTCCAAGCTGAAAAGTTTTCGGATTGCACAGGCGTGGGAGTGAGATTTTGAAAAGCACCATTTTTATAGTTGGGCGATTTTTCGATTCGAGCCAGCCGATCTCCGGAAGGGTGTGCGCCAAAAACGGCTGTTTGCATAAACAAATAAATGCCGGCTGCGGCTACCAGAATCACTAAGAGAATAATCATGACTGTCTTTTTAAGAATTTTCATTCGTAGTTATCAAGACGCAAAGAAAGCCGTTTTATTTTTCATCTCAGATTTTCTAATTTGAACGTTGAATAACAAAATGATCCAATTCACCACTACCATTCAGCGGTTCGATAAAAAAGGAGAAAAAACCGGCTGGCAATACATTGAGATCAGCGCTGCGCAAGCCAAGAAGCTGAAGGATAGCAAAGTGTCTTTTCGCGTCAAGGGAAAGCTGGATGCTGTGGCTATTCAAAAGACGGCCATTCTACCGATGGGCGATGGTCAGTTTATATTGCCAGTAAACGCCACCCACCGCAAGGCACTAGGAAAAAAGCACGGTGACAAACTAAAGATTGAACTGGAGTTGGATGAGCGCAAGCTGCCGTTATCAGCTGATTTAATGGCGTGTCTCCAGGAAGACCCTGAGGCGCTGAAATTTTTCAAATCATTGCCACCCTCGCACCAGAGCTATTATTCAAAATGGATAGAGAGCGCGAAAACATCGGCCACCAAAGCAAAGCGTATTGTTGTGTCGATCAATGCCTTTAGCAAAAAGCAAACTTATGGTGAGATGATGCGCTCATACCGAGATAGCATCGATTAAACTCGAGTCTTCTAATACCTGCTGTCCACCATTTTGTCTTTCACGCCACCATAAAGCACATCGATTACTCCTGCCTCATTAAAAAACTTCTGAGGAAAAGGTAATTCGATTTTGGAAACTTCATTCAATTCGTTGATGACATCGAGAGGTAGTTCAAATTTCAAACAACCCAACACATCTTCCAACTGCGCTACTTTGGTTGCTCCTACAATCGGAATCACGCTTTGCGATTTGTTTTGTCTTGTCCAGTTGATGGCCACTTGTGAAGCAGAAACACCCAAGCGATCTGCTATTTCTACCACCTTCTTCGTAATCGCGACAGCACGTTCACCCAGTCGTGCGCTGGCTTCAGGTAATCTGCCTTTATCTCCTTTCAGGTACTTTCCGGTAAGTGCACCGCCCGCCAGCGGAGCCCAGGGGGTCACGGTCATACCGAATGCTTTCGCCATGGGCATGAGTTCTGCCTCTACGGTACGTTGAATCAAACTGTATTCAATCTGCAAGCCAATGAACTGATTCCACCCGCGCAATTGTGCCATCGTATTTGCCTGGCTCACCACCCATGCGGGCGTGTCGCTGATGCCGATGTAATGAACCAGTCCACGCGAGATCAAGTCTTCCAAACCTTTCATCACTTCTTCAACAGGCGTCCAACTGTCCCATGCGTGTAACCAAAGCACATCGATGTAATCGGTATTGAGCCTCCACAGACTCTCTTTCACACTGCGCATTAAATTTTTGCGGTGGTTGCCTGCAAAATTCAAATCGCCTGCACGGTCGCGTAAAGAATATTTGGTAGCCACTACAAAATGGTCGCGGTCTTTGGCAATAAAATCACCTAGAAATTTTTCAGACGTTCCTTCCGTATAACGATTGGCGGTATCCAAAAAATTGCCGCCTGCATTGGCATACGCATCAAAGATGGCTTTGCTCAACTCTTTGTCGGCACCCCACTTCCACTCGGTACCAAATCCCATAGTGCCCAAACACAGTTCTGACACGCGTAGTCCGCTTTGACCAAATAATTTGTAGTTCATATTGAAATTGATTCTAGATTTGACTGCTAGTTACTGAAAGAGTTTTTAACCGTAATTATGCAATAGAAATTCTATTGCATAATTTGACGAATACTGACGGTACCGTCAGTATTGTCAAGGTTAAACCCTGACAATCCGAAGGATTCGTCAGTAAATTGATTAACTCTTTAATCTTTAATAGATAATTTGGGTTTAACACAAAAAAGTTTAGAGAGGTGAAAAAGATTGCCATTGTTTTGTTTGATCAGGTAGAGGTGCTGGACTTTGCCGGACCATTTGAAGTGTTCTCCATCACCGGCAAGCGACAAATCGGTACACCGTACGAAGTATTTACCGTAGCCGAGCAAAGCACGGTAAGTGCGCGGAATAACTTAATCATCACCCCCACCTACACCTTTGCCAACTGCCCCACACCGGATATTTTTTTGATTCCCGGTGGCGGAGGTTACGATGCGGATGGGAAACCGTTTGGTTCCCGTAAGGAGATGGACAACCCGGTGATGCGAAAGTGGATCTTAGAACATTTTGATAAGGCCGAGTTGGTGCTGTCGGTTTGCACGGGAGCACTGATTTTAGCAAAAGCGGGACTGCTTGAAAACCAAGAAGCCACCACTCACTTCATGGCGGTAGAGGCTTTGCAAAAGATGGCGCCTACTACCAAAGTATCCGGAGAAAAGCGATGGGTTGACAACGGAAAAATTGTTTTATCAGCCGGTGTTTCTGCGGGCATCGACATGTCATATTATGTGGTGAGCCGCCTGCAAGGCGCTGAAGTAGCTAAGGAAGCTGCAAAGTATATGCAGTATGATTATTGGGGAAAGTGATCAGATGACTTGAGGTCACAAATTGTTACCTCAAGTTGGATTGAATTATGCCGATTATTCTAGATTGAACATTCTTAGAATTTTTTTTGCTTAAATAAAATTCTCTTTTACCTTTGCAGTCCTTAAAAATGGGAGCTTAGCTCAGCTGGTTCAGAGCATCTGCCTTACAAGCAGAGGGTCGGGGGTTCGAACCCCTCAGCTCCCACTTGATGATCAAGCCGTTACCTCAAGTAACGGCTTTTTTTATTTCAGTTATTTCACTGGCAAGAACGCTCTTCATTTTTCTAAGAACGCAATTTGCGACCTTAGAACATTTGAATTCAGCCAACATTGATCAACAATTACGTTAATTCTGCTTCGTTTAAAGGATTCCTCGGGCCTCGGAATGACAGAGATGAATAAATTGATGTTGTTATCATTCAGAAAATTAAAGGCATCATTTTTTACTAATTTTGATCCGAACTTGATCATCAAACTTTGAGCCGCATTAAGAAAATCTTTCTTTATACACTGTTGGGAGTGCTGATCATTATTGCGGGAGCCCTCATCTCCATCTTTCTCTTCAAAGACCGCATCATTCAGCAGTTTGTGGCTGAGGCTAACAAGCACATCAATACCCCCATCAAAATTGGTCAGATCGAAATTGCCACGTGGCAGGATTTCCCGAACCTCTCCATCGTGTTCAACAATGTGTATGTGGAAGATAGTCATCCGGGCGAATATCCACTTCTTACTGCTGATCGAATTTCTTTCTCGCTTAACGCTCTTGAAGCCTGGAAAGGAAACTACTCGATACAGGGTCTCACCATTTTAAACAGCGAGACCAGTTTAAAAATCAATGAAAAAGGCGAAAACAACTTCACCATTCTCAAACCCGATTCTTCTTTGGGCGCCAGCACGATTTCATTTGACTTAAAAGATGTGAAACTGATCAACACAGCCGTGGCTTATACCGATGCTGTGGCCATTCAAGAGCATGTGTTTGCCAGTGAAAGCCTGGTGTCGTCTATTGCCATTCGTGGCGATGTGTATAAAATTGATGCGAAAGGGGATGTGTTGTGCGGACAAATCGGCATTCGGAAAAAAGCCTTTCTCAAAAACCGGAAGTTTTTGGTGGATGCGCAAGTAGACTATGATGATGAAAAAAAAACCATCACCATTGGAAAAGCACGTCTCGATGTCAATCAATCGCGGTTTTCGTTGTTGGGAAATTATGGCTTCAAGAAAAAAAACCTGATTGATTTACAAGTAAAAGGTGAAGAGGCCAACATTCAAACCATTCTGGCGCTATTGCCCGATGAGGTATCGGATGATTTAAGTAAATACCAGAGCAAAGGTGATGTGTTCTTCGATTTGAATCTAAAAGGTGAAATCAGCAAACACAAAGATCCATCATTGCACGTACGATTCGGTTGCACCGATGCAACATTCACTCACCCCGATTATCAATCGAAAATTACGCAAGCGAATCTGAAAGGCTCGTTCCACACACCTTCATTCAGCAAATTCGACAAAGCAACTTTGGAGTTGAATGAATTGACGGGCGAGCTCAACGGAAAGTCGTTTGCCTCGAATTTGAAAATTGAAAACCTCGAACATCCGGTAGTCGATTTTACTTTTAAAGGTGAGCTGGATGCAGCCTCCATTCAAAATTTTTATTCGATCCCACATGTGTCTAAGCTTCAGGGAAATGTAGCGGCTGATTTTTCAGTAGTGGGTAAGTTAGATTTGCTCAAAAAGAAAAGTACGGCTCAACAAGTGAAAACAGCTGGCGCGATTGACCTCACGGATATTTCTTTTGAATGGGGCGAAGAGAAAGTAAAAATCAATAACCTGAACGGCAATCTTCAATTCAACAACAACGACCTGGCCATGAGCAATCTGACAGGACAATTGGGCAATAGTGATTTTGCACTGAATGGTTTTTTCAAAAACGTGATCACTTTTTTGTTGTTTGAAAAGCAGCCGATTGGCATTGAAGCTGATTTGAAATCAAAATTTCTGGACGTAGACCAACTGTTTGAAATTGGTTTTGGCAAAGCACAGTCCAACGATTTTAAGTTCAGTATCTCACCGCTTATTTATCTGAACTTCAATTGCGATGTGCGGCAACTTCGCTACAAGCGTTTCCATCCCACTGCGGTGAAAGGCGATTTGCTAGTAAAAAATCAGGTGGCGATCTCGAGAAACATTGCCATGAAAACGATGGGCGGTAAATTGGATTTGAATGCCATTGTCGATGCCAAGAAAGCTAATGCCATCGACATTACCAGTTCGGTGAAGTTGGATGGCATTTACATCGACAGTGTTTTTTATGTATTTGAAAACTTCTATCAAAAGTTTATTGAAGACAAACATCTCAAAGGTCAGGTGTTTGCCGATGTGAATATGGAAATGACATTGACTGAAAATCTGAAGTTGATTTCAAAAACACTGATAGCCGACATCAGCACCACGATCAAAAAAGGAGAATTGAATAATTTTGAGCCGCTACAAGGATTAAACAAATATCTGGATGATGAAGGCTTGAGTAAACTTCGGTTTGCCGATTTAAAAAATGACATCCATATCGAAAATGAAACCATCTACATTCCGCAGATGGAAATCAAAAGCAATGTGACCACGCTGCAACTGAGTGGTACGCACACTTTCAATCAACAAATCAACTATCGCGTGGTGGCGCCACTTCGCAACAAAAAGAAAATCGATCCCGATGAAGCGTTTGGGGCGATTGAAGAAACCCGTCAGGGCAAAACACAAGTATTCTTAAAAATCACCGGCACCACCGACCAATATAAAATCAGCTACGACAAAGAAGCGGTGAAAAAGAAAATTGTGAGCGACCTGAAAAAGGAAGTCAAAGAGTTGAAAGAAGCCTTTCAACTTAAAGGCAAAAAGAAGAAAAAAGAAATTGAGTTAGAGAAGGATGATTATTTCGATTGGGAAAATTAATTCCCATAATAAATAAAGGGTGCCCAAAAGTGCGGATGCTGAAATTCTTTCCCGAACTCGCCTTTAATAAATTTCTTCTTCAGTTCATTCACAATTTGCGGGTACGATTTCCCTTTTGCCACTTCCTTGTAAAAGTTGCTCATGAACAACATGGTACTGGTGTCATTCACTGGCCACAACGACACGAGGGCCGCATTGCTGCCTGCTACCAGCAGCGATTGTGTTAAACCGGTCACACCTTCACCTACATACAATTTCCCTAAGGCTGTCTGACAAGCAGATAACACTGTCAAATCGCACTTCAATTTTAAATTCGAAATTTCCACAGCATTCAAGAATCCATCTTCACCATCTTGCTCTTGCGTGAAAATACTCATCGCCACACCGGAGAGGTCAGGAATTTCAGCAACGACAAAACCATGCGTAGCGAGATGAAGCACTTTGTAGTTGGCCAGCTCACCACTCTTCGACATAGCTTTGATGCGATTCTCCGTCATATCCTTTCCAAAAAACACATCGACACCTGATAAATTTTTACTGATGCTTTTCACTTCTTCCACAGTGCCCGGCAAGGCATTCATGGCTTTGGTGCCAAACAAACTGGCATAGGCATTTCGTACGGATTTGTTTTTACGCAAATTCTCTTCTACTTCTGCTTGCAAGAGTGTGAGATCGGATTCTGTCGACAAAGCTTTTCTCTCGGTGGATAAGTTTTCATAAATAGCACCACCCATTGCGAGCAACGGCTTACGTGATGATTCATACTTACGCTCCGCCAACTGTTGCATTACACTAGCGGAATGGAGGTAGCGAATATTGTATTTCTCTACCAAGTACTTTCCATCAAAAGTTTTCAACGCTTCAAACGGAATAAAACTCAATACATCGTTGGGTGAAATGATTAATGTTTTAATTCCTCCCAGCCGATTGTTGATGGGCGTGATGAGGAAACGTTGATAGCGCGTCAGCATGTCCATCAACATGTCGTCATTCAAAGCTGGTTCCTCTGAAAATTTCCTTGTAAGTTTCACCACCCGATCAAAATCACTCCGTGGTGCAATGGCATCGCGGTCATAGCCCCGGTTTACCTGCGTACGCTGATGATCCTGACTGATCCACTCAAAACCGCGAGCAGATTCTTCTGAAGTGTGATCGGTGGTTTGCTCTTGTTTCGATCGGTTAAAGTATCGGTCGCGAATATCGCCTACAAAGCGAGGATCGGCATGATAATAAACATGCGCATACTTTTTCGTTACAGTTAAAATCACCAGTTCATAGCCTGAAAAAACATGATACATCAAACATGCTTCATCCGGCTTTAACAGATTTTGAAATTCCGCGATGGTAGGTGGTGTCATTGGCTTCTGTGCCAATCGCTCACTCAGCACACGTGCACGGCTGCGCTCCATCGCCTCAAAGGCTTTTTCAGTATTGGCCGTTTGAGCATAACATAACACCAACCATTGATTGGCGCTCATCTGACTTTGGTAATGCGACAACCGATCTTGTGGATTGCTGTAGACCACACCTTCATTTGCCAACAGGGCTGACTCTTCAAACAACTGAATAGCCTGCTCCATATCTTGTTGCTGATAATACATCGATCCCAAATTGTTGAGATACAATGAAGCATCGCTCCATCGATTTTCTTTTTTAGCTTGTTCGATCTGAAATCGATATAAGTTGCGGCACTTCTGCTGTCCATCGCGACCCGTGTTCCAATACAACAGCGCCAAATTGGAAATGATGGATCGTTTCATAATCAGATGATTTTCTTCGGCTACTTTAAAGCCATATTCACCATAACGAATGGCGGAAGTGCTGTAATCGGTATTGTAGCTGGACAATACAATAGAGTTGGCCGCAACGACTATTCCGTTGATGTACTGATTTTTTAAAGCGAGGTCATACGCTTGAATCGCCAATTGATTGGCCGTTGATTGATTCTTTTTAGTATCGCCACTTCGCATCGTGCTATATGCCACCGAAAGATTTGTCAGTCCATCGATGTCTACCGTGACAAGAGACGATTTACCCATGTGTTCATATAAATCTTCACTTAACTGAATCGCCTTCTCCGGATCACCCTTGTCGATATGGTACGCCATGAGCTGCGCAATGAAAAATGTTGCTAAGTAATGGTTATCGCCAAATCCTTTGGACTTCAACTGAACATATCCTTCGGTGGCGATCTCCAACGCCTCACTTTTATATCCCCAGCTATTCAGCCAACGCGCTGCATAACTAAATGCAAGCATGGCCATCACAGGTTTATTCTGTTGATTAAAAAGTGCCACCTTTTCCCGACATTGCTTCATTAGCTCAGCAGGATTTTCCGGATATTGATTATAGAGTGTAATTAATTTATCAAGCGACCACTCCCGTTCGCGTATGGTAGGTTCGGTTTGCTTTAACCATTGCGCCAGATTTTGAAACACTTCCTGTTTGTTAAACACTTTGCCAAACTCTTTCATCTCCTCTATCGCCACTTTCGAATCTTCATTCTCCGGAGAAAGTCGAATGGCCTCTGTTAATAATCTTTTTGCTTCGGGTACATTACCTTGGTGTGCGAGCACATAAGCCTTGGCTGTCAGTGAGGCGGCAGACGTAGGATCCATGAGCAGCACACGATCAATGTAAGTCAATGCCTCCGTGGGCCGATTCAAAAAAAGCAAACAAGCGGCCTGATTTCCATTGGCTGTCAGGTTATCCGGAAACACACGCAGGTATTGCGTAGAGAGTTGCAACGACTCGTTGTACTTTTTCTCCTGATAAAGTGAAAGCATCTTTTTTTCTAATTCGGCATAATGATCCTGAGCCGACAAAGAAAAATTGATTAACAGAAAAAGTAAGATGATGATCGATCGCATTACTAATACGAATTAAGGTTACACAAATCGCCATTGAAGCTAACGAGGCTTTTGTTGACGTTTCCGTTGAAGTAAGTCTCTTCTACATTAAAATTGACTGAGGCACCCTTTTGCGAAACCCTAAAATGCAAAGTTTGATAATACTTGTCATTCTCTTCTACCGTTGAGCCCACATTCTTGCTTCCCAGTTTATTCCCCTTCTTATCAAATGCTTCAATGCTTATTCTAAAAACACGTTGAATGCCAGTGGTGTATTTATGCCCCATCAAAAAAGTATAACCGTTTTGACAGACTGAAAGGATCGCCAAAGCAAAAGTGTAGTGGTCGCGGGTTGTGCTGAGCTCGTATTGATAATAGTTCTGCTGTACGAAAGGAAGTTGGCTCACATCTTTTGCTTGATTAATAACCGTGCTATAGTCATACGGGAAAGCAAATTTTTCGAACTGATTATAAAATTGCTGAAAGTCGGGAGGTAATTCTTCGGTAAGAATAATATTCTTCACATCCTGCTCTTCCACTTTGGCCATCGTTGCCTGACTGGCAACAATGCGTTGTTTTCCTTTTTTCGGATCGAACACCTGCACTTCGTCCACCCGCAGACTCATGTTCTGACTTACATACAATGCGATCATCGGACCGAAAAATGGTTTGATCGCATCGCGAAATACCTGTCTATCATTAATCAAAAATTGATATTCGCCCGAACGTTTGATTACCGTGAGTGTATTGTAATCATACGGCTTGATCAAAGTTGATTTGGATTGCCTTAACACTTCAGATTTTTTTCCAGAATTGGCCGTAATCAAAAAACCTTGCGCATTGTTGTAAGAAAACGTGAGATACTTTTTTGCGTCTTCACTCATGCCGAAGCGCACGCCCATCCAGCCTTCGCTGGTGCCATTGAAAAAAATCATGCGTGCATGCATACCAAAGTCATCGTCTTTCGTGATGCCTACGTTTTGAAAAGTGTGTACAGAAGTGGTGTTGGCATCAATCACCAAATGCCCTTCCTGAATTTTAAAACCATATGCGGCTGTTACTTCTTCAAACCACTTGTTGCGATTATCGTCAAAACCATCGGCTAAGTATTGAATCGACTGGCTATGTGATACCGATACAACGAATGACAAAATAATGATGAACCACTTATTCATACATTGGGATTAAAATCGGTTAAACAAAAAAATGGAGCGGTGATAATCCGCCCCATTTTCGCTTTGAAAAATTCTATTTATCGATGTTGATTCGGGCAAACCAAAGGGAGCTTCCTTTCTTGTTTTCACCAAAGTAGGCCACCTTATTTGCATCTTTGTATTTGAAGTAATTGGTGATGCCACCGTAGTGCACGTAGTTTTCGCCATTACCGTATTCAGTATATTTATCGAATGATCCGGTAGTTAAATTGATGGTAGCGAGTTTGGGTACACCCAATGGCTTTTCTACCATAAGCGATAACTCTCTTACAGCTTTTGTATCAACCACATCAAAGTACGTCCAGAATAATGTCTTGCCATCTGGTGAGAATTCGAAGAACTGGTTATCGGCTGAGGTTCCTCTGAATTTCTTATTCACCGTATATTGTGAAACCAGATTTCCTTTTGAATCGAAGTGAAACATGAGCAAGTCTTCATACGCTCGCCCGGTAACTTGCCCTTTTCCGTTTCTCATCATACCATAGTTTTGGCCGGCAAGAATAAAATCTCCGTTGGGGCTGATAACCGTTTCGTTGAATTCAACTCTGCGTCCGTTATACGAGTCACCTTTTTTTCCATTCGGTTGAGGTTTTAGTTTCGCTTCAAAATCATCCATCGAAGTAGTGGTAACAAATTCAACGCGGCCTTTATCTATTTTAGCTAATTGAAAACGAGGCCACTTCTTCTTCTCAGCGTGCGACTCTAATCTGCTAATAAAATACTCGTCTTGCTCGTCATTAGATGGACCATAAAAGTAAACCGCTCCATCTGCGCGTAATACAAAATCATCCACACGCCAAATACTGTTGGGCGATGTAAAGCTTATCTTATCCAATAATTTTCCTTCATAGGAAACTCGCACATAGGTATACTCCGTTTGGCTTTTGTTCCAAATCTTAGGCCCTACATAGTTTTTAACTTTCGTTGGAGCAAAAATCACAATCATGTCACTCTTTGGATCATCTTCTGTATTTGGATACCCATACGTTGCTACTACCGATTGCGGTGTTTCAAAATTTAGCGTTACATCTGCTAACGTGGTGAGGTTCACATCATACTTCAAAAAGTGGAAGTTCATCATGTGGTTGAATGGGCCATTTTTAGCGCTTCCTTTTTCACCTGCAAGCACCATTGCTGTGCCGGTCGTATTGTCCTCGAAATGATCGTGATAGAAAAGTTTTTTATTATCATCTGTTTTCGCCTTCAACTTTTCAGCCACATTAGTGGTAACGGTATAGCCACCCCGAAACCAACTCCAATTAAAGTTTGTTACTTTTCGTTTTAAAACAAGCGTGCCCATCATATTGGGTTCTACCGCCAATCCTTCTATCGAATAATCTTCTCCTCTATACTTTTTAGGGCGATACTTGGTTGGTAACTCTTTCTCCATATCCACAATTTCCTCGGATTGGTTGAGGAAGTTAAAGTCCATATCAAAAGAATAGGTGATAAACTTAGATTGGTTCTTCTTAGCACGTACTCGATAGACTACATCGATCTGTCGTTTTTCCAGATCGGTGTTGACCATGTGGATAAAGCCCTTCATGGCTTCCTTTGAAACATCATAGGTCTTTTCGATGTCCAACGATTGGCCGCAGGCCAGTGTGGCAACGAAAAGCAGGGGGTAAAATAAATACTTCATGGCAATGGGGTTTAATAACTCAAAGGAACGGGTGAACCGATGGTTTATCAATCCCTATATTTTGGTAATTTGCATATACCTAGAGGTAGGTATCTCCGGGTGATCTCCCCATGAAACAGACTCGCTCCTGTTCTCTCATTTTGCTTGCGGTGGTGCTCGCTACCTCATTCATTTGCAGTTATGCGCAAACCAAAAATCTGGATAGCTTAAAAACAGCAGCCGCTGCGCAACAAGGAAAAGATAAAGCACTGACGCTTCTGTGGTTGTGTTGGGAATATCGGTTTGTCAGCGCTGACTCGGCAAGAATGTATGGCCTCGAAGCACTTCAACTTTCAAAACAAGAAAACCTGGCGGATTACGAAGCCGAAGCCTACAACAATATTGGTGTAACCTACGAGGCGCAAGGCAAATACGAAGAAGCCATTAACTATAGTCAGGAAGCGCTCATCCGCTATCGAAAAATAAACAACCCCTCTCAAATTGCAAATACACTCAATAAGTTGGGCATAGTCTATGATGAAAAAGGTGATTACCAAAAGGCGCTGGAAAATTACTACGAGGCGCTTCGGATTTATGAAGGTTTGAAAGATGAAAGCAAAACCGCCATGCTACTCACCAACATTGGCATTGTATTGAAGGCGCAAAAAGAATACAAGCAAGTGGTGAGTCTCTATCGAAGGGCTAGCACGATTTACCAAAAACTCAACGACTCTTTTGGACTGGCTGCGGCACATGCCAATCTCGGCTCTGTTTATCTAAAGCTCGTTCAATATGACAGCTCATTATATTATTCGCTGCTGAGCGGTAAAGAATTTGAAGAGCAAAACATCAAACAATTTTTGCCCACTACATGGACCAACGCAGCCTTGGCATACGAGGCTTTAAAAAAACCAAACGATGCGGAAGCCTTTTTTCTGAAAGCGAAAAAACTACAAGAAGAATATAAAAATCAAAAAGAGTTGTCATTTACACTCGCGCGCCTGGCACGGCTCGAAAGTAAATCAGGACAATCAGCCGTGGCTCTACTCTATGCAAAGGAAGCGTTGGCATTAGCCGAAAGCAGCAAGGCGTTGGAGCAAGTGATGCAAGCACATGAGGTATTGGCCGAAGTAAATGCACACGCAACCAATTATCAGCAAGCCTATCAGGAACATGTGAATTATACCACGTTTAAAGATTCGCTTTTTCAAGAGCAAAAGTCTAAACAACTGCTGGAGCTTCAAACGAAATACGAAACGGAGAAGAACAAACAACAGATTGTATTACTCAATCAGGAAAACGACATCAAGGAGGCGGCTATCGAGCGCAACTATCTAGTCATTGCCGGACTGGTATTATTACTGCTGCTTACGTTGGTAATCATCTACTTGTGGCGTTATCGTGTCATTCAAAAACAAAAAGCAGTCGCACAAGAACAAAAAGTTCGATTGCGTGAAGCGCAAATCAATGCCGTGATCGAATCGCAGGAGCAGGAACGAAAACGATTTGCGTCCGACTTGCACGATGGCATGGGGCAATTGGTGTCGGCTTTGCAATTGACCATTCAATCCATCAAAGGCACCAACACACCCGAAAAAACCGTAGCACTGGTCGAAAACTCCGAACAACTTCTCAGCGACATTCAATCGGAAATCAGAAACATTGCATTCAACTTGATGCCTCCGGTGTTAGTCAAAGAAGGATTGATTCCAGCCACACGCGAGTTGATTCGCAGAGTAAACAAAGCCTCACAACTGAAAGTGTCGCTCACTGTTCACGATGTGCCAAATCGGTTCTCCAACGTAGTTGAGATTTCGTTGTACCGTATTTTACAAGAATTGATTTCTAATATTCTTAAACACAGTAAGGCTACCGAATTAATCATTTCATTCACCGGCCATACCGAAGAAGTGATCATCACACTGGAAGACGATGGCTTGGGCTATGACTTGGCCGCTTTTCAAAACAGCACACAGAGCAACGGCTGGCGAACCATTCAAACACGATTGAATCTGATCAAAGGTAGCGTTGATTGGGATGTGGTTGCCGGAAGAAAAAATAATACGGTCACCATCCAATTACCATTTAGCGTCACCACCAATACCGAAACAAAAAATACCGAGGCCTCGGTATTTTGAGAAGTCTGCGGGCTTCGTTGCTTTGCTGTATAAAATCAGCACGGATGTGATTTGGTTAAGTACACCATTTGGTCGAATTTTACAACGCATGAAAAAGCATTCCGTTTTGCTGGTCGATGATCATCCCATCTTGCTGGAGGGAATGAAAAATCTGATCCGCGATCCTTTTGAAGTGACCCACACCGCTACCTCAGGCTTGGCGGCATTAGACTATATTAAATCCACTGAATTTGATTTGCTCATCACCGATTATGAAATGCCCGGCATCACCGGATTGGAATTGGTAAAAGCAGCCCGCATCGCCCAGCCCGAAATAAAAATTATTGTACTCAGCATGCACGATGATCCGGCCGTAGTAAAAGAACTGCTCCGCTCAGGCGTTTCCGGATACATCCTCAAAAAAGATACCTACAAAAACCTAACGGATGCTTTGCAAAAAGTAATGGAAGGGAAACGCTTCTTAAGCGATGAAGTAGCTGAGTTGCTCATCAACCAGCCGGAAGAAGAAGAGCGCGGAGTGCTTACCAGCCGTGAAATCGAAATTCTGAAATTAATCACCAAAGAGTTTAACAGTCGCCAGATAGCCGAGGTATTGTTCATCAGCGAGCGAACTGTAGAAACTCATCGCAAAAATATTCTGAAGAAAACCGGAGCCACCAACTTAGTGGGTCTTGTCAAATACGCTTACGCGAATAACTTGGTCTAATCATCCCACCACAATTCCCGATGCGAGCGAGCCGGTGGCATACGCACACACCTCGCCCTTCTCATTCATGACTCGAGCTATTCCAAAAATGCGCTTGCCAATTACTTCCGTCTCTTCGGCACGCACAACTACTTTATTAGCCATCAGCGGCTTCACATAATTTATATTAAAATTCGAAGTGGCTGTCATTCCCTCCGCATAATGGCGAATGCCCAGCAGCCCAATCGCCAAATCAACCAACAAAGCAATCACCGCACCATTAACGGCCTCAGTGCCAATGCCGCCTTTGTGCACTTCCATCACTTCGTCAATGCAAACTTGCGGTTCACTCATATTCGATAAGTCGATGCGAATGTGCATTTGCTTCAATTGAGCCGAAGCATTAAAGAATTTTTCAATCTCAGCAAAGTTGCCGCTGCGAGCCACTTCCCGCAGTTGGTGTAGTTGACTTAAACTCATCGCAGAAAAAATAAGAGAAAAGAAGAAGCAGAAAGAAACAAACAAAGCGGCACATAATACCGCGTATCATTTTTGGCAAATGGTGTAGTCGTAATTTTTTTAAACAATCCCACCCATTTAAAATCACCAATCGCGCGAAGCAAAAAAATGATGGCCATTGCCAGTGTACCATACTTTATCACTTGCGGAAATTCAGTCAACCACAATCGGGCATTTGCCAAATGAACTGCGGCCATCATACACAAACCAACTCCTACCATCGTGCTGGCAGCGGCAGACGGGCTTAGCATCTTTTCACCTGTAGGTTTTGCCGGCACCACCACGTCCAGCGCCCATGTAAATCCCAGCGCCCAATAAAAGTGCAGCACTCCCAGTGCTAAAAAAACAGCGGCATTCACAATTGCCAGCCATCCCATATTAGTTCAACTTGATTTTTTCGGCTAGAATGATGCGCACTTGGTTTTCCAGTGCCATTGCCTTCGGAAACAAAATTTCGTTTTCAATACGCGCATGTACCTGCAAGCTTTTTTCAAACTGCTGCAGTTCCGAATAAATTACCTTCACATGCAGCGGTGCATCCGGTGTCAAATGATAGTCTTTGGTAATCTTCCGAATTCCTTCCATCTCGTCATCATGGCTTTCGTGATCCATGGCGCAGCGCTGCAACGAGTAGCGCTCCATCTGATAATACAACTTACTGGAGTGATACCGATTCTTCACGGCATTTTGCAATGCGCGAATGTATTTGAACAAACTATCTTCCTCCTCATAGATATGATGAATAAAATCTTCCAGAAAAAGCGGATACAACATTTTCAAATCACGCTCCACTTGCAAATAATCCGCATGATTGGCTTTAAAATTTTCGACCAACTTACCAATGTAGGGCAGCTTATGCTTCACAAACAAAAAGTGCGCATGCTTCAAATACTCCATGATCAAATCGATCGGATATGAAAACAACGGAATATCCTCCTCATGAAAATTAGTACGAGGCGAAAGCAATTCGCGCTCCATCTGATCTACCCGCAGCCCGCGCAAGTGGCACACCTGTTCCAGCGTTTGGTTGGCATGCTCATAAAACCGGATGCCAAAATAGTACAATACCTGCGCCACCTCGTTGTCTTGTTCAACCAGGTCCGAAATACGTCTATTTTTTAGCGATGCCTTTTCCATCAAAAAGTAAATATACTAATTAAACGTCCTTCCCGATTGAAATTATATGTTGTTAACAATTGCTTTACAACTACTTGGGGGCATGGCCGCGCGAGGCGCAGTCGGCCACCAGGCTATTCGCTACAAGCCAGCCCCATTTTGCTTCCACTTAGGCTGTCTTTCCGCTTCTATCCTTTGCCCGCTGACGCACGCTTACCACCACAACTACCACATTCGTCATCGCAAATCCATTAAGAACTTTTTACTCCTGCGTTTATTTGCTTTTTTTGCACATAACCTTGACGCTAAACGAGCGTTAAGTGTCTATTAAAACTTTACAATCTTCAATGGAGAACCAAAATTCCAAGCATCAAATCAGTTTGCCGTTAGTTTTATGTGTCGGTCTGGCGTTCGGTGTACTCATCGGGGCCGGCCTTAGCAACAAATCCAGCGGCAGTGGTGAAGTAAACCAAGATCTCCAAAAGCTGCGCGAAGTACTGACTCTTGTCAAAAAAGAATACGTAGACGAAACTAAAACCGATGCGCTGGTAGAAGATGCCATCGCACACTTACTGAGCAAACTCGATCCGCACTCGGCCTATATCTCCGCACGCGATCGCATCGCTGCCAATGAAGACTTGAAAGGAAATTTTGAAGGCATCGGTATTGAGTTCAACATATTTCACGACACGTTATTTGTCGTTGCCGCGCTCAGCGGTGGCCCTTCCGAAGCAGTTGGCTTGCGCAGTGGCGATAAAATCATTAAAGTAAATGATACCACGATTGCCGGGGTCAACCTGACCAACCGCGATGTGCAACGCCACCTCAAAGGCCCCAAAGGCACTGAAGTAAAAATTGAAGTGCTGCGCAAAAACAAAAAAGAACCGATCACCTTCACCATCATCCGTGATAAAATTCCGCAATTCTCAGTCGATGCCTCGTATATGATCGAGCCCGAAATTGGATACATCAAAGTCAATCGCTTCTCACAAACCACCCACGAAGAAGTAAAAGCAGCCATGACCAAGTTGCGCAAAGAAGGCATGAAAAAACTCGTCCTCGATCTGCAAGGCAACCCGGGTGGATACATGGATCAGGCCATTGCGGTAGCGGACGAATTTCTACCGGTCGGAGAAAAAATCGTTTTCACGAACGGACAAGAAAAAAGATACAACGAAAATGCAGTAGCTACCAACGAGGGCGATTTCGAGCAAGGCGACCTGATTGTATTGGTGAATGAAGGCAGCGCGTCTGCTTCTGAAATCGTAAGTGGTGCCTTACAAGACAATGATCGCGCACTGGTTGTAGGCCGCAGATCTTTCGGAAAAGGATTAGTGCAACGTCCGTTTGACTTAAATGATGGCTCTGAAGTACGCCTTACCATTTCTCGCTACTATACACCGAGCGGTCGCTCCATCCAAAAACCATACGAAAATTCGGACGACTATGATCGTGATATTGCCAAGCGCTACAAGCATGGTGAATTTTTTACAGCCGACAGCATTAAGTTCAACGACTCACTCAAATACAAAACCCTCAATGGCCGTACCGTGTATGGTGGCGGTGGCATTATGCCCGATTACTTTGTGCCGCTTGATACTACCCTCAGCAGCAAATATTTCAATGAGCTATCTTTTGCCAACGTGTTGCGCGAGTATTGTTTCAACTATGCTGAAATGAACACTAAAAATTTACAAGCCAAAGGGTTCCGCGATTATCAGCAAAACTTTGTGGTGAGCGATGCCATGCTGAACCAAGTAGTAGAATTGGGCAAGAAAAATAACATCCCTCCCGACCTTAAAGATTTGAATAAAAACAAAAAGTTGTTTCAAGTCTACATCAAAGCAGAGGTGGCGCGCCATGTGTGGGACAACAGCCATTTCTATCCGATCTTCAACGAAACTAACGAAGTGCTTCAGCAAGCGATCAAGTTGTTCGATCGTATTCCAGATTTGAATAGGGGAAAGATGTAGTTGATAACTTCTCTTCAAAATCCCTATCCGTGTAACGGCTGAGAAAATCCTTTTCACATAAAGGAGTCACAGACCTGCATTTGAAGTACGTAAGGCAAACCAACCAATGTAGTTAGGGGAAGACAATCTTTTATCTTAACTGTCAGCAAGCTATTTTTGCCCCGAAAACGTCCACAACAGTAAATAAACCCAACTACCCATATGACAGTAGACTCGATGCGCAAGATTGATCAGAATGTGGGTGTGGTGCTTTGTTTGCTCATCATGCCGTTTGTCTGGCTGATCGATTTATTCCGAGGTCGTTCCGTGAAACCCGATGTCAGTCGCACGCTTTTTATTGAGCTTTCTGAAATGGGCAGCTCCATCATTGTTGATCCTGCCATGCGCAAACTGAAAAATGAGAGCAACGCCACTTTGTACTTTGCGATCTTCACCAAAAACTACAAAAGCCTTGTTCTGCTAAACACCATTCCATCTGAAAACATTTTCAAAATGAATTCAGATAATCTCTTTCAGCTTACCGGAGAGGTTATCCGGTTTATGCTCTGGTGCCGAAAAAATAAAATTACTACGGTGATTGATCTCGAGTTGTTTTCACGATTCACTGCCTTGCTCAGTTTTTTCAGCGGAGCACGCGATCGGGTTGGCTTCACCAATTTGCATGATGAAGGTTTGTTTCGCGGAAATATTATTAACAAATCCGTACGCTACAACCCGCATGTGCACATTGCCGTCAACTTTGTTTCGTTGATTAACAAAGCCTTGAGAAATTTTCAAAACGCCTATCCAACAATTGAAGTACCATTCGAAAGTTTAAAATTAGAGAGAGCCCCTGTCGTTGAATCAGGAATCATTGCGGTGCGTCAAAAAATAAAAATTTTATACCCAACTTGGACGAACGAATTGGTAGTGTTGCTCAATGTAAATGCTTCTGACCTTCTTCCCCAGCGCAGATGGATGCAGGAAAATTTTGCGGAAGTAGGCAGAAACCTGTTGGCTGAATTTCCCAATATATTGATTGTACTCACCGGCTCACCAGCAGAACGAGACTACGTACAAAAAGTGAGTGATCTAATAAACCATGCGCGTTGTGTTAATTCATCCGGTGTGTTTCAATTTGAAGAACTTGTGCCGTTGTATCAGATCAGTACCTTCATGCTGACGAATGATTCTGGCCCGGCACATTTTGCTGCGGTGACGCCACTCAAAGTTTTTGTGTTATTCGGCCCTGAGACTCCAGCCCTCTATTTACCCATAGGTGGAAATGCCGAGCCTTTCTATCTCGGACTGCCTTGCTCACCCTGCGTAAGTGCCAGCAACCATCGTAAAACAAGTTGCGAGGCGAGACCTTGCATTACTGGCATCTCTCCAAAAGTGGTAACAACGCGATTAAGAAATTATCTTCTCGACACCTCGTCTTTATCATCGGCTAAAGCATAGCTTCATAATACAATAAAATTGAAAATGATCAAGCGTTTGCAAGATTTACCAGCTACTCAAAAAAAAGTGCTAATGTTGATTGGTGTGGGCTATATTGTACGCATCCTTTTAGCGCTTACGCTGGAGTTGGGCATCGATGAAGTTTATTATTGGAACTTCGTGCTCTTCCCGGATTGGAGTCATTTTGATCATCCGTTGATGGTGGGAGTTGTTGGCGACATTTTTTCGCTTCATCATTTTTTTACGGATGACTTCTTTCTGCGCTTTGGCCCGATCTGTTTATCAGCCGTAAGCACCTGGCTTATCTATCGCATTGGAGTAAAGGTAAAAGATGAGCGCACCGGCTTGTATGCCGCTTTACTTTATACTGGTTCCATCTACTGCTTTATCATTGCCGGTTTTTCTTTCATCCCCGATTCACCTCTTATTTTATTTTGGCTGCTGGCACTTCAGGTAATGATCGATTTTTTACCGACCCATCCCATCGATAAACAAAGCCGTAAAAAAATTCTTTTGTTTGGCATTTATGCCGGCTTGGCTATGCTGTCGAAATACCAAGGCGCATTCTTGTGGATTGGTGTTTTTGTTTATGTGTTTTTATTCAATCGTGAATGGCTGAAAGAAGTTTCCTTTTACCTCTCGGGAATGATTTCTGCTGTATTCCTCCTACCCATATTAATCTGGAACATTCAAAATAATTTTATCAGCTTCAATTATCACTCTGGTCGCGTTACACCTGCATGGGAAATCCGTCCGGATTATTTTTTGACCGAAGTGCTGGGGCAATTTGCCTACAACAATCCAATCGTTTACGTATTAATCGTGATTGCTTTAGTAGCGTGGTTTCGTAAAAAAGAGTTTATCAATTCCACTTACGCAAAACTTCTTCTTTGCCAAGCGCTACCGCTCTGGGCAGTGTTTACATCATTTTCAGTTTTCCGTTCAACGCTACCTCATTGGTCGGCACCGGCATTTGTTTCGTTGATTGTATTGGCGGCAGCTTACTGGGCTTCGCACGAAAATCAGGCGAAGGCTTGGTATTGGATGAAAGCGGGGCCTGTGTTTTTAGTAGTACTTCTGATTATTGCCGTGTGGCTCATTAATTACTCACCGGTGCAGCTTGGCAAAACAACGGAGATGAAAACATTTGGCGAAGATGACTTCACGCAAGACATGTACGGATGGCATCAGGTAAATGAGTCATTTAAAAAAGTAGCTACCCGCGAGGAGACACAGGGAAACATGGCTCCACAATCTGATCTCATTTCGAATAAAATGTTTCCTGCTGCCCACTTAGATTTTTATGTTGCACAATACAATCACCGAAAAGTATTTGGCATAGGAACCTTGGACGATATTCACATGTATGCGTGGCTGAACAGCAAGCGCGGTGGCATTGAAAAAGGAAAAGATTATTACCACGTGGCCCTTAGCAATTTTTATCGCGATCCGAATGAGCTCTTCGGAAACTATTTTGAGCGGATCGAACCAATGGACACCGTCACCATCACACGTGCTAATAAACCGATGCGGTATATTTTCTTTTATCGCTTGCGGAATTACAAAGGCAATTTTATTGACCCGTTGCCTTCGCATTAAGAATTTGATCGTTTTCTTTAGCTAGACACAGGTACTCATTCTCTTTGGTATATTTTACCTTGTGCGTTGCGCTGAATAAAGTTTTACTGACTTTACATTTTGTTCACCAACTGCACTAACTTGTCACTTCAAATCCTGATGTTATGTATTACCATCGCTTAGGCAACATACCACCCAAAAGACATACCCAATTTCGGCAGCCAGATGGCAGCTTGTACAAAGAAGAGTTAGTGAGTTCGGAAGGTTTTTCGGGCATCTATTCCAACTTGTATCACATACATCCTCCTACACGCATCAAATCGATTGGGGAGCCTACTCGTTACGGTGCGAAACGAATCGAAGATTACGCACTTCGGCAAACACACTTGAACACATCAAAAGTTGCTGTAACGGGTGAAGATTATTTGTCGGCACGCAAAGTGCTGATGATGAACAACGACTGTGCTATTTCCATTTGCTCGCCACGTCAGCGAAAAATGGATTATTTCTATAAGAATGCAGAAGGTGACGAACTAATTTTCGTGCATGATGGCAAAGGTGTTTTAATTTCTCCTTTCGGAAAGTTGGATGTGCGCCAAGGCGATTACATTATGATTCCACGCACGGTGATTTACAAATTTGAATTTGAGGAAGGGCCACTTCGCTTGTTGATAACCGAATCTGCTTCACCGATTGAAACTGTAAAACGCTATCGCAATGATTTAGGACAGTTGCTTGAGCACTCACCTTATTGCGAGCGCGACATTCGTGCACCCTACGAATTAATTACCGATACGAGTCGTGGAGATTTTTTAGTGAAGATTAAGAAGCAGGGCTTTTTGCACAATTATGTTTATGATTATAGTCCGCTTGATCTCGTTGGGTGGGATGGATTTTTATGGCCTTACGCTTTTTCTATCCACGACTTCGAACCGATCACCGGGCGTATTCACCAACCGCCTCCGGTGCACCAAACTTTTCAGGCGCGCAATTTTGTGGTGTGCTCATTTGTACCACGTTTGTTTGATTACCATCCACAGGCTATTCCGGCACCTTACAATCACAGCAATATTGATAGTGATGAGGTACTCTACTATGCCGAAGGAAATTTTATGAGTCGCAGAGGAATCGATCGCGGGTCTTTCACATTACACCCCGGAGGTTTGCCACACGGCCCTCATCCTGGCACGGTAGAAAAAAGTATTGGCGCCAAAGAAACCCATGAGCTGGCGGTGATGATCGATACGTTTCATCCGCTTCATTTAACCGATCAATCCTTGGAGTTTATTGACAAAAATTATCCAATGAGCTGGACGGATAATTCAGAAGGAGGTTTTCATGAAGTGAATACACCTTAAAACAACGATGACTAGTAACATAACTAGAATCTATTTGTTAACACGTTAATAAAACATTAGACTATGATCCCTACCAAAGCCTACGCTGCCCTCAGTGCCACCACACCACTCGCACCATTTCAATTTGAGCGAAGAGACCTTCGTCCGGATGATGTACAAGTAGAAATTCTGTATTGTGGTGTTTGCCATAGCGATTTGCATCAGGCGCGCAACGAATGGGGTGGCTCCATGTATCCGATGGTGCCAGGGCACGAAATTGTAGGAAAAGTAACACGCGTTGGTGACAACGTAAAAGAATTTAAAGTTGGCGAACTGGCCGGAGTAGGTGTAATGGTAGACTCTTGTCGCAACTGCAAGAATTGCATGAATGATTTAGAGCAATATTGCGAAGAAGGAATGACAGGCACATACAATGCGTATGAGCGCGATGGCAAAACCATTGCACAGGGTGGATACTCTTCGCAAATTGTAGTCGATAAAAAATATGTGCTGCACATCTCTGATAAACTCGATCTCAAGGCTGTTGCCCCATTATTGTGTGCGGGCATCACTACTTACTCGCCATTGCGTTATGCCAAAGTGGGCAAAGGCATGAAGGTGGGAATCATCGGGTTGGGCGGACTAGGTCACATGGGATTAAAATTCGCAGCTAGCTTTGGTGCTGAAGTAACCCTCATCAGTTCATCAGCATCCAAAGAAGCCGATGCCAAACGACTCGGAGCTCATCATTTTTTACTTTCATCAAATGAAAAACAAATGCGTGAGCACCGCGGGCATTTTGATGTGTTGCTCAACACCGTTTCGGCTAATCATGATTATTCACCTTACTTAAGATTATTAGGGTTGGATGGCACGATGCTGATCGTGGGAATTCCTGCACAAGCGCCTGTGGTACGACCATTCGATATTTTAACCAACCGCAGAAGCATCACCGGTTCTTCGATTGGGGGTATTAAAGAAACACAAGAGATGCTTGACTATTGTGCCGAGAAAAATATTGTGGCCGATGTTGAATTGATCCCGATTCAAGAAATCAATAACGCCTACGAGCGAATGGTTAAAAATGATGTGCGCTATCGGTTTGTGATTGATATTAAAAGTTTGGGATAATTATACTTTCCCCTTCTTTACTAGATATCCAAATAACGCGGCCGTAAAAAACATAAGGATGCTATACAAGGCGGCCGGCACGCTCATGAGGGAATTGTTTAACACACTCAGGGCAATGAAGATCGCAAGAGTACCATTGTGAATTCCAATTTCCATTCCAATGGCTACCGCTTGTCGTTTCTCTACCTTCCAAACTTGAGGCAGATAATATCCTAAACCCATACTCACTAAATTGAACACCAACACCGGAAATCCGATAGATGGGAAATGTGTGCTCAGTATAACTCGTTCGCGATAAACAGCCGCAACAATAATAAGTAACAAAAAAATTGCGGATAGAATTTTTACTGGTTTATCCATTTTACCTGCAAAAGAAGAAGCTTTGCTTTTAATCAACATCCCAATGGTAACGGGTAATAATACAATCATAAACACCTCAATCACTTTGGCAAACTGCATCGGCACATACTGGTCGGAAGTAAGAAAATGCGCTAGCGAAAGATTGACAACCAAAGGCAACGTGAATAGCGTAAGCACACTATTCACGGCTGTTAAGGTAATATTCAGCGCAACATCTCCATTGGAGAGGTGGCTGTATAAATTTGCAGTTGCCCCTCCGGGCGAAGCGGCCAGCAACATCAAGCCTACTGCCAACGAAGGTTCCAAGCCAAATACGTTTGCTATGAAAAAACAAATGAGCGGAAGCAGCACCATCTGACACACTAAGGCAATTGCGACTGCCTTCGGGTATTTGATCACACGCTTGAAGTCCTCCAACGAAAGCGACAAACCCAGCCCCAGCATAATGATGCCGAGGGCGATGGGTAGTAATGTGGTCGTTAAGATGCTGCTTTGCACAATTAATTCTTTTTCTCTTTACCCAATTCCGGTAAAATGAAACTATCCAGAGGGCTCGGCAATTTCATGGCTGCCTCAATGTCTTTCACAGTGCGAGGTGCGAGAGCCGACAAATGCTCGTACCCATCTTTCGTAATCAAGTAATCATCTTCAATACGCACGGCAATGCCCCACCATTTCTTATCACAAGGAGCTCCTTCTGGGATATAAATGCCCGGCTCGATGGTGATGATCATGTTCTCTTGCAACTTATCGTATGTGCCGCGATCATGCACATCTAAGCCTATGTGATGGCAGCAGCCGTGCGGATAGTATGTGTTGCGCTCGTCCGGATTTTTAATGATACCGAGCTCTGCTAATCCTTTGTTGACCGTGATGCGTGTGGCTGCTGTCAACTCTCGAAAAGTAGCGCCCGGCTTACAGATTTTCATAGCTTCCTCTTGCGCTTTCAACACCAATTCGTAAATCAGTTTTTGCTCAGGAGAAAATTTTCCGTTCACCGGAATGGTACGGGTAATGTCAGCCGTATAGCCACGATACTCCGCACCTAAGTCCATCAGAATTAATTCTTTGTTAGAGATATTGGGTTTGTAGTTATCGATATAGTGAAGAATGCAACCGTTGTGACCGGCACCTACAATCGAAGGATAACCTAAATCTTCGGCCTGATACTTTTTAAACACAAACTCATGAATTCCCTGGATTTCGCGCTCACTCATACCGGGCTTCATCGCCTTCATTACTTCCAGTTGGCCCATGCATGAAATTTGCACGGCACGCTTCACCATATTTAATTCTTCGGGAGCCTTAATGCCACGGAGTTCATCCATAATTGGATCAAGACCTGCCATATCCAAATTGTTTTTGGAAGGTTCCACTGCTAGCGTCACTCCCTTCTTATCGGGATAATTTACTTTGGCTTTGAATTGTGCTTGCAGATCGAATAGATCCGATGAATCGCGTGGATCGTTGCGCACATCATTGAAGAAATCAGTAAAGAGTATTTTGTCAAACTTCGAAAAGTTTACGTCATAGCGTTTGAACTCCGTATTGTTAAAAGCTTGTGAAAAGCCCAGCACATCCTTCACACCTTTTTCCCCCAATCTACGACCTGTCCACATCTCTCGTTGTTCGTTGCGAGGCTGCACAAATAAAATTTCATTGTATTGCGTGCCATTATTAGCTGTTTGCATGTCTTTAAAAATGAAGAGCACAGCATCGGGTTCTTTATAACCGCTTAGATAAAAGAAGTCAGGATCCTGATGATAAACATAGTCTACATCATTGGCACGGTTGCGCACGGGACTGGCAAAAAAAACCGCTACCGAATTAGCCGGCAGTTTTGCGCGTAGTTTTTCTCTGCGGTCTTTATGAAATTCCTTCGTCAGAAAATCAGATGGCAAGTCCGCGTTTTGTGAAAAAAGAGGCAATGAAAAAAGCATTACCCAAGCAATTAATTGATATCTCATACTTTTGGATTGATTAGTATTCGAAAAATAGGGAATTGGCATCATACTTCCAGCAGAAATTACATGGCCGATGCGTCAAATGTTGGGATTTTCTCGCGAGCTACCGAAAACGGGCTCGGTCATCAAGCTAAACTTTTCTTGATGCGGCATTTTGATCAAATGACGGCCTAAAAAAAGCAGTTGGTATAACAAAAAAGATTTTGAGTTGATTTATAAATAAAATTGTCTTTGAATTCTCTGTTTGCTGATCTTTATATCCAAGCAACATTAGCCTAACCTCAAAAGCAGCCTATCAGTGGACTTTCTCGATCTTTTTTCCGAAGCCCCTTCCAACTTGCTGAAAAGGCCTTTAGTCCTTCTGACTCATCTGTTAATGTGGCTCTTCATTAGTACAATTACCATCCTACTATTATCCGGATTGCTACCCATATGGCATGCAACCATTCTAACATTTTGCAATGTGCTTCTATTGGTATTTGTCTATTATGCCAACATCTACTTTGTTTATCAATACTTTGAGCAAAAAAAGTATTTGCTTTACATACTTTTTCTCTTGCTCTTACTCATTGTCGTAGCAGTCACACGATTGTACTTCAATGGATATTATATGCAGGTGCTGCTGCAATTAAAAATTCCAATTGATAAAAGATGGACGTATCTATTTTCAACGCTTACCACATTTGTGGTACTGGCAATAAGTTTCTTTTCCGGGCTATTGGTAAACCGATCAAAAAAAGAAAAAGAGCACTTAATGCTCATTATGCACCAGCGCGAAACACAATTGCAATTTCTGAAGGCGCAAATGAGCCCGCACTTCTTATTCAACACATTAAACAATATCTATTCGCTGAGCTTGAGTAAGTCCACCAAAACACCTGAGATGATCTTGTTACTATCTGATTTATTACGCTACGCTGTTTATGAAAGCCGCCACCATAAGGTGAGTGTATCCAGCGAAGTAGACCAGATTAAAAAACTTATTCACATGTATCAATTGAGCAGCGAGGTGCCATTGCATGTGAGCTTTGAGGAGATAAACACCTCTCAGCCGGCTTGGATTGAGCCAATGATTTTAATCCCATTGGTAGAAAATTGTTTTAAACACAGTAATATTCAGACGAGCCCTGATGCTTCTATTCAATTACGTCTGGCTGTCCATGGTCAGCGTTTTGAATTTTCCACCTTCAACACGGTAGATCCGCTTCAAAAGAATAATGGAGCTTCCAGCGGTGTTGGACTTGCAAATATCAAAGAACGGTTGCAACTGCAATACGCTGGGAAGTATTCACTGGAAACACAATCAGACACTGCCTGCTTTCAATTAAAATTAACGATTCAACTGAGTGAATGGAGACCGTAAAAACACTTTTGGTAGACGATGAATACCTTGCTTTAAATGTATTGGAAAGCTTTGCTGCTCAACTGCCAGTGATCGAAATAGTGGCTAAAGTAAAATCACCCGTTCAGGCAATGGAAATTCTACAGAAGCATTCCATCCAATTGATGTATCTGGATATTCAAATGCCAACCATCAATGGCAATCAATTTCTTAAAACACTGCCGAATAGGCCAGTTACTATTTTCACCACTGCTTTTTCAGAATATGCCGTGGAAGCCTTTGAATTAGGTGCCATCGATTATTTACTCAAACCTTTTTCATTTGACCGGTTCTTGATGGCCACGCAAAAAGCATTGAATGGCATCAGGCAAACCAAGGAATTTTCAACTTTTCCGAATCAAGGAAACGAAGATTATTTAACCATTAAAGCCGAAGGCAAACTATTCCGCATTCTTTTGAAGGAAATACTTTTTATTGAAGGTTTGAAAGAGTATGTGAAAATTGTAACCGAACAAAAAACGTTTATAACTCTCGAGACTTTCAAACATCTTGAAATGATCTTACCTCCCACCCAGTTTCTTCGTGTTCATAAATCCTTCATGGTTGCTAAGGACAAAGTTCGCTCCATGGATGGCAATATGCTTGAAATAGGGAAAACTCAAATTCCCATTAGTCGCGAACGAAAAGATGAACTGGTAAAATTAATCTTTGGGTAAAAAAATAGTCTTTATCACTCGCTCGTAACCTTTAAGTGATTAATGATTAATATCTCTCAAGAAGTCGGTGTTCTCGTTGAAAGATGAGTCATTGAACTAGCTTCGTGCTAACTTCAAATCAAAATCTCACCGCCTGCCACTTGGACTTTGTCCGGACGGATTGGTTTATAGTAATTCGTGATTAACTTCGAATTCATAACTAATTCCTCGTACCTATGAAATGGCTTCTCTTTTTGTTCACTTCCCTGATTTCTTTCGCTGGGATTTCACAATCTAATGAGTTACTGCGCTATCCTGCCATCAATCTCACTGGCTCATTGCTTAGCTTTTCTTTTCAGGGCGACATCTGGACGGTGCCGACAACAGGCGGCAAGGCCACACGACTCACAGTACATGATGCCTACGAAAGCACACCCGTCTTCAGCCCAGACGGAAAAAATATTGCCTTCACCGGAGCTCGCTACGGCAACAATGATATTTTCGTAATGCCTGCCGAAGGAGGAACGCCCAAGCGATTAACCTATCACTCCAGTGGCGATCAGATTTGCAATTGGAGTAACAACAACCTGATCTTCTTTTCAACTTCACGAGAATTTCAACAAATCGAGCGCCCTCTCGAAATCTATTCAATTTCCGCAGACGGTGGTACCGAAATGCGCGCTATGGATGCGGTAGGTTTTGATCCTGCACCGTCCCCTGATGGTCGCTTCATCGTTTTTACACGAGGAGATCTCAATCCCATATTTCGTGAAGATTATCGCGGACCTTCCAATCGGGATATCTGGTTGTATGACACCAAAAGCAAAACCTACACACGCATCTCTACTTTCGATGCGAATGATATTTTGCCACGCTGGGGCAATAATCAAACATTATATTTTCTGTCCACGCAAGGCGGGCGCAACAATCTTTACAGAATAAAAATAAGTGATACGGGCAAACCTAATGGTGCTGCCGAACCACTCACCGATTTCAACGATCACTCCATTCGTTACTTCTCTATTTCAGCAGATGGAAAAACGATTGTGTTCGAGCGCGAAAAAAATATTTACACCTTCAACCCTGAAAACAAATCCATACAAAAGATTAACATCCAAATTGGGGCAGATGTACGCTTCGATCCGGTCGTAAACAAAACAGTATCAGCAGATGCCAGCGAATATGCCGTATCACCCAATGGAAAACTCATGGCACTGGGGATACGCGGAGAAGTGTATGTGAAAGAAATCAACAAAGAAAAAAACGCTACGACCAATCTTTCCAATCACGCTTACCGCGATATGAATTTCGATTGGATTGGTGATTCGGTAGTTGTATTTACATCGGACCGGGAAGACGGAAACTTTGATCTATATTTGGCAAAATCAACCGATAAGCAGTCGATCATAAAATCTCTGAAACATCGGGTAACGCGAATCACCCAAACTGCTGAAGGTGAATCCGGCATTTCTGTTTCCAATGACGGTAAGAAAATTGCGTATGTCCGTGGCCGCGGCAATTTGGTCGTCAGCGATATTTCTTCGGACGGAAAATTGAGCAACGAAAAAATTCTACTCACCGGCTGGGCAGCACCTTCTAATATTCGCTGGAGTCCGGATAACAAGTGGCTGGCCTATTCGCAGGAGGATTTGTATTTCAATGAAGAAGTATTTATTCAGGCGGCTGATAACAGCAGCAAGCCGGTAAATGTAAGTATGCATCCGCGCTTTGATGGCGAACCGGTGTGGAGTGCCGATGGATCCAAACTTGGTTTTATCTCAGCACGCAACAACCAATCCAACGATGTGTGGTTTGTGTGGCTGAAGAAAGAAGATTTTGAAAAATCGCAGAAGGATTGGGAAGACACAGCCACCGAAGAAAAACCCGAAAAGAAAGACGATAAAGACAAAGAGAAAAAAGAAGATAAAAGTAAGCCGGTGAAGATTGACTTCGATCGCATTCACGAGCGCGTAGTTCAGGTCACCAGTTTCCCGGGTGACGAAGCCAACCCTATCATCTCAAAAGATGGAGAAACATTTTTCTACACTGGCACCACCAGCACTGCTAAGGGCCGAGACCTCTACAGCATTAAGTGGAATGGCAAAGACTTAAAAGAGTTTACAAAAGGTGCTTCGAATCCATCACGTGTATCGATGGACCGCGAAGGAAAATATTTGTACTTTCTTAAATCGGGAGGAGCAGTTAATCGCATCGACATCAAGGGCGAAAAAACAGAAGCACTTCCTTACTCAGCGAAACAACGCATCGATTTCACTGCCGAGCGTACACAAGTGTTTGAAGAAGCATGGCGCACGATTCGTGACGGGTTCTACGATCCACAGTTTCATGGCAAGAACTGGAATGCATTACATAACAAATACAAAGAACTCTGTGTAATGGCCAGCACCAATGAAGACTTCCGCGACATGTTTAATTATTTATTGGGCGAGCTGAACTCGAGCCACATGGCACTCTCTACTCCGGCGCAGGCGGAGACACAGCGCGATGCTACCGGTATGTTGGGTGTTGAATTAGTGCCACTAAAAGATGGAATGAAAATCACACGTGTGATTCCAAACTCACCTGCAGACAAAGCAACCAGCAAACTGGCGGTGAATGATGTTATAACTTCTGTCAACAATCAACCCTACAATGAAAAAGAAAATTTTTATGACTTACTGAATACTAAAGTAGACGAGCGTGTATTATTGACGGTGCGCAATGCGGAAGGCAAAGTGCGCGAAGTAGTGATTCGCCCTACCGGATCGGTGCGACAATTGTTGTATGAAGAATGGGTTGAGAATCGGAAGAAGCTAGTCGATCAATTTTCGAATGGACGAATTGGCTACATCCACATTCAGGCCATGAGCTTGCCGAGCTTTGAAGTGTTTGAACGCGAGTTGCAAGCAGCAGGATACGGTAAAGATGGCTTGGTCGTAGACGTGCGCTACAATGGTGGTGGCTCTACTACCGATTATCTGATGACGGTGCTTAATTACAAGCAACATGCCTACACCATTCCGCGCGGTGCGAGTGATAATTTAGAGCGCGACAAATTAAAGTTCCGCGAATATTATCCTACGGGTGAGCGGTTGGTTTTCGCTGCGTGGATGAAACCATCCATTGCATTGTGCAATGAAGGCAGCTACAGCAATGCGGAAATTTTCTCGCATGCCTACAAAACATTGGGCATCGGCAAATTAGTAGGTGTGCCCACGAATGGATCGGTAATCTCTACGGGTGGTCGTTCGTTGATGGATGGCTCGTTCGTTCGCTTGCCTTTCCGCGGTTGGTTCACCAAAACTACCGACAAAAATCAAGAACTCGGTCCTGCCGTTCCAGATATCACGGTTTATAATTCACCCGATTGGATAGCGAAAGGAACAGACGATCAACTGAAAGCTGCCGTAGAAGAAATTTTAAAACAGATCAGCACGAAGAAATAGATAATAGTATGCAGTGAGTTTAAATTACGAACTCGCTGCTTACCTACCCCTGTAGTCAGTGTCCTCACAGACCACTGTTTATTTTGATTAAACGAATGATGGGTCAAGTATATTTTCGGTCTATGGGGACAAAGACCGTGGAAGATGGATCGAGGAAAAATTAAATTACAAACTTTCCGTTTACCGACTAAACTGACCAAAGTGCCAAAGGATTCCAGAGGGATCGTGTAAAAAACATTCTTTACCCCAGGGTTCTATCCGAACTGGCACTAATCGTACCTGATTAAATTTAACGGAAAGGTTAAGCGACAATAATTCCTGATAGTAGGCATCCGCATCCGCTACCTCAACGAATACCATGGTATTATCCACCCAATCTTTCACATAGGCATTTTGTAAGTAAAAGCCGATAAGGCTGTTTACTTCAAAATATGACATTTGAGGTGAGATAACTGATTCATCAAAACCGAGTGCCTGATAAAACGAGCGTGATTCTTCGAAATTCTTTGCTCCAATAAATGGTCGGATGGAGGTAGCAGATGTTCTCATCAAATGGTTAATAGTAAGTTAGGAAGAAATATATCATATTGAGTTTGAAACTCTTTAATCATCATCGCTTGGAAATTGAAAGAAGGATTCTTCAGCCTCTTCTGTCAGAAAAAACATGCGGTGTGAGTTTAGTCCCGATGAGATCATCATGCGATTTGCCGAGGATGAGGCAGGTTCTTCAAAATAATACACATCCTCTTTCTTTGTTTCAAAAAACTGATTCCAATAGTCTTCGGTCCAACCACTTTGGGATTGGGCGTATTGAAAATAAAGCGTTTTAAATTGCGAATGGGAGATTGGGTTTTGCATTCCAAAAAACTGAACTAGTCTGCTGAGATGGGAATCGATTTCTTGATGGTGAACATATAAGTGTAATATGCTAGCATTATCAAGAAGGCTAAATCCCTTACTTCAATCCATTCTCGCAAAAGATAAAAACGTAAAACCACATCAAGAGAAAAAGCCACATACAACACCACCCAAATCAATTTCAAATAATCCAACATGGCAAGATTGGGCTTCCGAAAAAAATGAATCAGGTATACACATAGACATGTACATAATCCTATTACTAATATTTCGGATGCTAGAGCCCAATGTTGAATTTTAAAAAGCAATCCAGCGATAACGGCCACAATAGAAACTACCATCAAGTAAATTAGCTTTGATCGTATGAGCGTTCCATTTTCCAGCAAAAGAACAACAGCCGCCAGATAGAAAACAAAATTTGTCAAAGCAAAAGCGGATCTCGTCTCAAATACTTCTTCATTGATAAAAATACTTGACACCGTATAAAAAACATTTCCTGTCAAAATGACCCAAACAGTTACTCTAAATAAAATTGATTGCCCATTCATAAATAGCAGTTGTCTTGTTCAATTACCTTTTAGTTATCCATCTCCAGATAGCCTTTGGGAAAAAAGGTTGCAATAATTGACCTACGTAAGTTTGTGAAAAATCTTCCTTGATTCCCAACTTTTCGGGTTCAGAATTTGGGCACACATACGTTCCAAATAAAACATCCATCAGCGGAGAGATGTTTGCATAGTTGCCGCGATCGCGCTCCAAATCATGGTGCCAATGATGTAAATCGGGTGAGCCAATTAATTTCTTTAGCGGGCCCAATTCTAATCTCACATTGCTGTGAATGTAAATCGCCCATATTCCGCGAAAAGCAATGAACATCACAATGGCATACAAATCAAAACCTAGGAGAAAGGCAGGTAAGTTAATCAGGCCGATGGTATAAATTGAATCAATGGGGTGTTCGCGATGCGCTGCCAGCCAATCTAAACTTTTTGTGCTGTGATGTACTTTATGAAAACGCCAAAGGAAATCGACCTTGTGCTGAAGACGATGGCCCCAATAAATAATGAAGTCACTGAGAACTACTACTTCTATCGCCTGCAACCAGGCAGGTTGTTTTTGTATCCATTGTTGGAATGCTTGCGGTACAACCTGTTGTAAAGCTTCATTAAAATAAAGTAAGCATGAAAGCACTAATCCACTCCACAACAAGTATTGCCCCAGAAAATAACAGAGATCCAATATCCACTCCGCCCGAAAGATGGGTTGACCCGCTCGCGCAGGGAAAACTTTTTCCATGGGGATAAATACTACCGCCAAAAAGAAAAGACTGGCACCGGTGGCGATTAAGATATCCAGATAAATCACTTTCGCTTCCTTATTGGCTTAAGTTTAATCGAATCAAACCGTGCAGTGTCAAGCACGAAAACAGCACCGGATTTTGAACCACTCATCAAGATTCTCTTACTATTTTGTAATTTTCGGCTTGAATCAGACTTTTTAAATGGCTTCGTTAAAATAATTGATTTCGAAGAATACATCCAGGTGCTATTGGTTAGCGAATCAAATTTGACCGGAATTGAATCTTGTTTCACCTCTTCATTATTCGATTGATAAGCGGATTGGGTCAACGAAACATACCCGCCCCGATAGGCAACAAATGCTGTCAATGATATAACAAACAAGATCAGCGTCATGATCTTTATTAACTTAGACTTGACCATATTGCATTTTTTTCTGTTAATCAAATTTAAGCAAATTAATCTTCTTGATTTTGAAATTCAGATACAATCACATGTATCCTATCAAAACCAAGTAAATCTTGAATACTCCAATTGAATCAAATCTCGCGAGTTCAAATCAGGATATTTGCTTTTTGCCATGACATAGATAAACTCCTTATCATCTGGCGTCTTTAGCAAAACGAATCATTGCCTGAGTTTAACAGGTAAGTCGTTAACTACCATATACACATTTAACGATGTAGGAATTCCAAAAAGAAAAAGAATCCGTAGATCCAGAAATTGTACAGTACGGTGTAAACGGCACCATTCCTTGCGCTCTCCCAGATATTGCCGCGGCATTGGTTGGAGTTTTTGAATATAAGCCGTAGAGCTCGAAAGAAAATCCAGTACAGCATAGCGGCAAATGAACTGATTGCTACCCAGAATCACCTCACTAAAAAACCAAACGGCCACCACAACTAAAATGGCCCAGCCAATCCACAGCAAAATAGACACTAGAATACTGCCAAGATCATCACCATCAATATGAATATCCGGTGCATCAAAGCTAGTAGCAAGGTCAGATGTAGTATGAATCGAATTCAAGCTAGAAGTAGGTGATACTTTTTCATCATGAGTTTCGTGAACCACATTTATCCCACGATACAACCCAATAGAAATGAAAAGAAAAAATACCACCGAAAGAATCGTGATCGAAATCATCGAGTTCTCAAAAAACGTGCGATGCTGCCCCAACCCCCAGAAATAAACTCTGATCAGTGTAAGAGCCGCCACTAAAAAACTTATGCGCACAATGGTCTTTACGCGCCAAACAGATGATTTCATAGATTCAAGATTTCATACTCCGTACTTTCAGATATTCATAATAATCCACATTGAATAAATCAGTGTAACCCAACTGCCGGCAAATGGTTGCGCACTGCCCGCGATGATAGGTGTTGTGATTAATGCAATGCTGAATGACATCAATCAACGGTATTGGCTCACTTCGCCAAGGCGTTTCTAACTTAGATTGAATTTCTTCATCTGACAATTCAATTACTTTCTCTTTTAGTTTATGCGAATTTTCAGCTAGCGCTTGCAATACCTCCGCCTTTTCAAATGAATCGTTTTCGCCACGGTATATGGTCGGAATTTTTTGAGCAATAATAGAATACCAAAACTCTTGTGCCACCAGAATGTGATGCAGGGTACCAATTAGACTAGGGAAGCTAGAGGCAACTGACTGATGAAGCCTTGCATCTGATTGCCTTCGCGCAAAGTCGATCCATTTTGTATTCGCCCATTCATTGTAGGTAGCATAATCGCAGAGTAGTCGTTTGATTTCGCTCATCTTATCATGATTTCGAATTTACAACCTACCTCAAAGAAATGATAAGAGCAATCAGAAATTTACTTTTGTGACTGAGGCGGTGGATCGATGGGTTGATCAATGGCATTCATCACCGAATGAATAATTTCATCCAGCTTTTGTGCCGAATCCTTTAAGTTCGACACCACCTCTTTTTCCTCTTCGCGCAGTTTCGTTTTATCGATCATGGATACCAATCCCAAAATGTTGGCCAGTGGCGCTCTCAATTTATGCGCAGTGATGAACGCGTATTCCTCCAGTGCTTTATTTTTATTCGCCAATTCGCGTGTACGCTCCTGAATGGTGGCCTCCAGATTACTATTGATGGCAATGATCTGATCCGACTGCGCTTCGATTTCAGCTTTCTGCTCTTTCAATAACCGATGACTGCTTGCTTGTCTTCGAAACAAAACAACAATAATGATCAGAAGGATAGAAACGAGTGTAATGGTTATAATTAAGTAAAGTTGCTTTTGTGTTTTATCGCGCAATTCCAACTGTTGCAATCGGAGTTGTACTTGCTGAATATCTTTCTCTTTGTTGAGCAGGCCTACTTCGTTTTGCGGATTGAAAGTTTCAATAAATCGATACAAATCCATGTTAACATAACTGGCAATAATGGATTCGCTGTCGGTAATAAAATCTTCGCTGTCAAAATATTCATTTAAGGGCTCGTCCCAATCACTGCTCATGGGCAAACCAATGCCTCGCCCTTCGTAGCGCATGGTAAAATAATTTTGCCGGTTTAACTTGGTGAAACCCTTATCCAGACTAAGCAAATACACCGGCAAACTCAAATAGCCGAAACTTTTCTTGCTCATAGCGAGCATGTGTATCAACTCCATGCTGGCGCCCGTATGCTCAATTGTAAAATTGACTTGATTTGTTTCTCTGATTTCGTTCAATTCCTTTTCCAACACAGTGCCTTTAGCGGTGAGAGCCGTAGCGCCTTCCATGTACTTTAACAATTCTTGTTTGGAACGTGCTATGGGAATATCATTGGTAGAAACCAACACGGCAATATCGGCCATATAGGAAGGTGAAAATTTCATCAGCTTTCTTCGCTCTTCTGTAATCGAAAAACCGGCCAATCCAAATACACCAGTCTGCGAATCATTCTGAACTCGATTCAACACCTCGTTGAAAGTGCCTTCCTGAATCCACTTATACGTAAGTTCAATTTGATATTTTTTTTGAAGGTTGCGCTTGAAACCCTCCATGATCTCCACTTCCATTCCGCGCAGGCGTTTAGCTTCGTCAGTGTAGCCATACGGGCTGTTTTGAAACCAATATAATTTAACCGACCCCTGTTTTCGTGTTTTTACCTCCTTCCAACTGCTACCGTTTGTTTGGGGGAATAAACAGGTGCTCGACAATAAAATAAAGACAAAAAGCAGGATAACTCGCATACAATAAAAAGCAAAAATACGACTTACTACGCTAATTCTATGTCTTTCGTTGTGGGCGCCACTTCAAAATTGGTTTTTCAAGTAGGTAATAACTTAAAACCACCAAGCTGCCTGTGAGCAGTACGATCAAACACATCGCTGCCCAAAAAGAAAGCGCATAATGGTGATAGACATATTCAGATAAAATGATGGCTACCATGTGTAACAAATAAATTCCATAGCTCATTTTACCCAACTGTGAAAGCAACTTTGATTTACCAAGTTGAAAACATGGGTTTGGTGAAAATGTCTGCTCGATCAGAACAACTACTGCCATGATAGGAAATCCGATAATGGCAACGCGATCGCTCCAATGAAAATAACTAGAGAGTCGATAGTTCAATACGATCAGCAGAAAAAAGCTAACATACAACCAAACGACTCGCTTGCGAGAAAGAAAAACAACCAAACGATCGAGCCAGTCTTTTTTATTAATTGCTATGTATGCCAACGCTGCACCCATCATTAAAGGTGCTATGGCGGATATCGTGTGATAGCGGTGACCTCCATTCAAACGAAATAGGATCGAAATGAAAATGAGTAAACTCACTACCGTCAGAAAAATCTTTTGATGTCGGATTAAAAGAATAATTACCACCGGCCACAACAAATAAAACTGTTCTTCTATCGCCACGCTCCATTGCACACCTAAGATTCCACTTTGTGGCCATGCTCCATAGATATTGTCAAAATTAGCTAAGAACGTTGAATACAATAGTGGACTAGCCTTTTCCATCAACGAGGCATCGAAGAAAGGATGGAAGATAAAACCAAGAATAAGTACCACAAAGTACAATGGCCAAATTCGTAAGGTACGCCTTGCATAAAAAGTAGCGAGATGTATTGATCCATTCTGTTTGACTTCCTTTAGCAGCAGGTGCGTAATCAAGAAACCACTGAGCACAAAAAAGAAAGTAACGCCCCATTCCCCTCCACTGCCATCCAACGAGATGGCGATGATAAAACATTTCTTGATAGGGTCGTCCGGAAAATAAAAATTGCGCGTGATGTGCTCGCCCATCACAGCCAAAGCGGCTAGTACTCGGAGCGCATCTAGGTTTTCAAAATAAACACGCTCCTTTGGTTGGGTCATAGCTTTCAAACTACTGAAGCACCGCTTGTATGTCCGGATCGGATTCGAGATTATTCATTTGCCCCATGATCCAATACGATCTGCGCTGCACATACGATGACAACGGCTTGATGAGGTATTTTTTTGGGTTTGGTAGAATGGCGGCTATTTGCGCTGCTTCCTGTCTTGTTAATTTCTTAGCAGGCTTTTTATAATAATATCGGCTGGCCGCTTCTATTCCAAAAACTCCTTTGCCCATTTCCGCAACATTGAGATAAACTTCCAAAATACGTTCCTTTCCCCAGAGCAATTCAATCATAAACGTGAAATACACTTCTAATCCTTTGCGCAACCAACTGCGTCCTTGCCATAAAAAGACATTCTTCGCTACTTGCTGACTAATCGTAGAAGCTCCGCGTACTCGCTTGTGCTTCTTCTGGTTATTTTTCATGGCCTTCTCGATGCTCTTCCAATCAAAGCCATTGTGCTCGGGGAACAACTGATCTTCCGATGCCATCACAGCTAGACCCGCATAACTAGACATTTCTTTTCTGTCAACATAGTCACGCTTTAATCCGTAGCCTTGAAACCAGCTACCTAATTGAGTAAGCGTAACAGGAGGATCGACCCACTTCAATACGATGATGTAAACGAATTGAAGTACAAACAAAATCAGAAAGAGGTTTCTGATTTTACGGAGAATCTTTTTGATGCGGGGTGACAAAGCCATTGGATACTAAAGTGGTTTCTCCAACACAACAAATTCCAATGATTGCTTCGGAATACCCCAGCGCGTATCTGGAACGATAAACGGTTTTCGCTCACCTGTCAGCCGGTAGCCGTGCCGCGCATACCAATCAATTAACTCCTGGCGCACCGAAATCACAGTCATGTAAATTTTTGAACACCGTTTGCCACGCGCATGCACTTCAGCTTCCGCTAAAAGTTTCTTGCCAATTCCTTTTCCTTGTGTGTCCGGTTTTACCGAAAGCATCCCAAGATAAATTTTATCGCCATCCTGCCGTAACTCTACACAACCTAATAGCTCTTGTTCTTCTTTACACAACAAAACTGTAGTATCCGTTTTTTGAATCAGATCGCGCAGGGCTTCTTCATCAATGCGCGTACCATCCAACAAATCCGCTTCGGTTGTCCATCCTTTTTTAGAACTTTCACCCCGATAGGCCGAGTTTACCAATTGATTCAGTGCGGCTGCATCGGCCACAGTAGCAGTAGAAATTTGCAACGACATAGGTTCAAATATATTAATTTGCGTGCTCTCGCAAATATATGGCCTACAAAATTGACCTGTTCAGCATCTTCATTTTCTTAGGAATTGTGCAGGCAGCTTTTTTGTGCTTGTTCTTTTTCTCCTGGAAAAGCCGAAACTTCAACACCAATTTTTTTCAAGGTGTGATGATTCTCAGCATGGCAGCTTGCAGTTTTGAAATTCTACTGTGCTACACAGGTGCCATCATCAATGTATTGTGGCTGGTTGATTTTTCAGAGTCACTGTCATTTGTTATTGGCCCTGCTTTTTATCTGATGACATTTCATTTGATCCGTGGCCAACTACCGAAGCGGTGGTACCTTCATTGGGTGCCCGCTTTAATTTGGCTGATTCTACAAATTCCTTTTTTGATTCAGGGAAATGATGTGAAGTTCAATGCCTGGATAGGTTCTTATCACCCTCCCGGTCTGTCATTTATTGATGATACACCTGATTTTTTTAATCCACCGTATCATTCCGAAATTATTCTGGCGCACCTATCTATTTATGTTGTGTTGGGGTTACTACTAGCCGTACAGACATTTAAGAAAAAACAGGTCTCGTTTTTCACTACCGATGTGCCGGCTCTGCAAAAAGTACGCTCGGCTATGTTGCAGGTGAGCATCGTAGTAGTGATGATTTTCGTTGTCAAAATTTTTAATCGCGATGACATGGGTGACCACCTGTTTGCCGCATACACCACTATTCCCATTTATCTGATCAGTTTCCAGGTGATCCGTCAATCTGGATTTTTTAAGCAAACACAAGTCACTGAAACAACTAAATACAAAAGCTCTTCGCTCTCTGCCGAAGACCAGGCTCTCATCTTAGCGAAGTTAAAAACACTGATGAGCGAAAAGAAATTATTCCTGCAGCCCAACTTCACACTTCCCGATTTGGCGGAGCAACTCAACGTATCGGTGCATCAGGTGTCGCAGGCGATCAACGATGGGCTCGGCAAAAGTTTTTTCGAAATGCTGGCGGAACATCGCATTGAAGAAGCCAAAGTATTATTAGTAACAAAGGCCAACATTAAAGTAGAAGAAATTGCCGAAGAGGTCGGCTACAATTCTAAATCGTCCTTCAATACTGCTTTTAAAAAATTAGTGGGCATGACGCCCAGCGAGTGGCGCGCCACCTCCGAAAAACAAAAGAGGGGCTAACGCCCCCCTCACCCTACACTCCTACATCTATTTATTTACTCCCTACATTTGTTCGCACATATTCTAAAGTCGGTCCGTCACAATGTCCCCACGTGCCTTGCAACCCATCGACCGAATTCTTCCATAGTCTTTCTTTTGGATAACAACTCGCCATCAATTCACTTCCGGTAGTAAAAGTCAATTCGAGAAATGTTTGGCCCGACTCTGTAACAGAAGCATATGTGCCGGATGCCGTCTTTGTGCTATTATCTTGAACGCGGCTTTTCAAAAACGTACCGTCATCATTAAAAACATAATACTCCTGCCACTGCATCTCAGATCCCGTGGTAGATCCTAATCCAAAAGAGCCTGTCATTTTTACCAACACCCACTTTTGCTGACTATCAGCCGTCAACTCCTTCGAAGTTTCGCTCAAAGGCGACTCCTTCGTGCAACTCGCCAGCCCTGCCACCAGCGCCATCAGTATGATAAAATTTTTCATATTTTTTATTTTCTATCCCTTGGACACAGCGCCACCCGAGAAAGTTGGAAAAAGGCCGCCAACCTCGTTCGAGTTTATAAAATCGGCCTTCCCGCTTATAAAAACAGCCTTACTTAGCGCTTCGGGTCCCGTTTCTTTGCCCAAAAGAAAAACACATGATCGCCACAGAAACCACTTCCCTCACCGAACGCAGGCACGACCTCGACTGGCTGCGCGTTATCGCCATCATCATTCTCCTTTTCTTCCACACCGGCATGTGGTTCAACCACTGGGGTTGGCACGTAAAAAACAACGAGCTCACCACCACCTTCCAATATTGGATGATCTGGTCGCACAACTTCCGCATGCAGTTGCTGCTCTTCATTTCCGGGGCGGGCACCTTCATTGCCCTTGGCTCGCGCACATCAAGCCAGTTTCGCAAAGACCGCTACAAACGCCTGCTCGTGCCACTCATCTTTGGTATGCTCGTCATTGTGCCACCTCAAATCTATTACGAGCGCATCAGCCAATACGCCAGCTATTGGGATTTTTATAAAACCGTTTTTCAATTCAAACCTTACCCTGAAGGCGGCAGCCTCAGTTGGCATCACCTCTGGTTCATTCTATACTTGCTCGTCTATTCTATGCTAGCGTTGCCATTCTTAAAATACTTGCGCTCTCCCAATTCCGAAAACTTCCGACAAAAGTGTAACAGGGTTTTGTCATCGCCCGCAGCAATGTTATTCATTCCATCCATATTAATCCTTATCAGTCAAATCATTTTGCGCCCGTATTTCCCTGAAGAAACACACGACTTACTAAAAGACTGGGCGTACTTTGTATACTATTTTTCATTTTTTCTCATGGGCAGTATCTGCTACTCTATACCTTCACTATGGCAAGCCATCGGTAACAACCGAAAGCATTTCCTCATCGCACTACTTTTTTCGCTCATTCCATTTTACGCTTGCTATTTTCATTTCCGCGAACTCATCGCATTGCCCGCTCACATCGATACCATCGAAACCATTTTTGATGTCAGCTCCATTTTTGTCAGTTGGTTCACCGTCATCACCATCATCGGCTTCGGTCAGCACTACCTCAACAAACCCAGTCGCTGGCTCGCACCGATCAACGAAGGTCTCTATCCATTTTATATTTTACATCAGTCAGTCATCATTGCCATCGGGTATTATGTATGCCAATGGGACTGGAGTATCTCTGCCAAATATTGGATGATCTGTTTTCTCACAGCCGCCAGTTGCACCGCTTTTTATATTTGGATCATCCGCCCATTTAATGTGATGCGCTTTCTGTTCGGCTTAAAAACAAAGAAATAAAATTAAATGCTTGGGGGCATGGCTTACTCAAAACGCATTCCATGCGTTTTGAGCGCCACCGGGCTGTCGGCAGTCGCCACCCATCGCACAGTCCACTTCGGGCTCCAATGCTTGCCTCCATCCCTTGCCCACGCCAGCACGTAGCTTATCTGTACTTTCTCATTCATCGAGTAGCAAGGAAGAGATCGACCTAATAGAAAAATTGACTGAAAAGACCTAAATTTGAATACTAACAAAACAATATGGGGACACTTGAATTGAAATCAGATCTACATAAAATCCTAGACAGCATTGAAAACGAACAGCTGCTGCGAACAGTTTATGATTTCCTAAAGCAAAGAGAGACCGGAAAGGAAGGGCAGATATGGAACACGCTGAACGAAGAACAAAAGAACGAAGTTTATCTATCATACGAAGAATCTCAAGACGACAAAAATCTAATTGCGTGGGAGACTGTTAAGGCGAAGTATTAATGCAGGTTTACGTTACACCAAGAGCGGAACAGAATTTTGATTCAATAGTAAATTACATAAGGCTCAATTTTGGTGAAAAGACAGCCAAGGAATTTATTCATAAGGCTGATGAAATTTTTGCACTCCTTAAAGAATTTCCTTTCATGGGACAGGTTGAATCTAATGACATTAGAGGATTTCAATTATCGCGGCAAACAAGATTACTTTACAGAGTTAGAGACAACAAGATTATCATACTCGCATTTTTTGACGTTAGACAAGACCCAAATAAAAAATTTGGCTAAACCTATGCCTAACAACACAAACGTTATCGTTTGTCCTCTCACAAAAAATAAGTAGCTTCCATTTTCATTTAAACCTATGAAGCTCATTCTACTTGCAATCGTAGCATTAGTCTGCATGCAATGCTCCACTAACAATCAACCACCCATTAAGTGGCAAATCATTGAGAAGTCTCTACAGACTCAACTCATCACCGCTGCCGATGGCGACACGATTCATCTGCCGAAAGGCCACTTCATGTTTACCAAAAGCATAACACTCGATAGTAAAAAGAACATCCTCATCAAAGGCAAGGGTCTAGATAAAACTATTCTCAGCTGGAAAAACCAAACCGAAGGAGCCGAAGGCTTGCACATCAGCAACGGAAAAAATATTGTGCTAGAAGATTTCTCGATTGAAGATGCTAAAGGCGATAACCTGAAAGTAAACGACACACAAGGAATCACCTTTCGCAGAATTCGTTCCGCCTGGGCCGAAGGTCCCAAAACAGAAAACGGTGCCTACGCACTCTACCCGGTTTTGTGTACACGAGTGCTCATTGAAGAGTGCATCGCAATGGGCTCTTCCGATGCAGGAATCTACGTAGGCCAATCTGATTCAGTCATCATCCGCAACAACAAAGCCTACTGGAATGTAGCGGGCATTGAAGCTGAAAATTCCAAGTGGGTAGAAATCTACGGCAACGAAGCCTACGAAAACACAGGTGGCCTGCTCATCTTCGATCTACCCGGACTCACGCGCTATGGCCACACTGCCAAAGCATACAAAAACAACATCCACGACAACAACCACGAAAATTTTGCACAAAAAGGAAATGTGGTGGCCAGCATTCCGCCCGGCACCGGTGTGATGATTCTAGCTACACATAATGTCGATTTTTATGATAACACAATCACCGACAATCGCACCGTGGGTGTTGGCATTGTCAGCTACGAAATGGTAGCTGCCCTCAACGAAGGTGAGCAACAACCGGAAGGGGCTATTGGTGGAGTGCAGTCCGTCAACAACCGCTTTCGCGAAGATTCACTCTACAATCCGTTTCCGTATCATATCAACATTCACCACAACCAATTTGAAAACAGCCATTGGTTTCCCACCATGCAAAGCGACATTGGCAAACTTTTGCTCACCAAATCATTCTTCGACACGCCCGATGTGGTGTATGATGGCATTGAAAATCCCAAACAAAAAGAGCGCAACATCTGCGTTTCTGAAAATGGTGATATCACTTTCATGAACTTAGATGCGGCCAACGATTTCAAAGCGCTGTCTAAAGATGGAGCGCCATACGCCTGCGACAAGAAAGCTGCATTGCCATGAACAAATTTCTAAAATGCAGCGCATTGATTTTACTAATAGCTGCATGTCAACAAAAAAAGCCGGAGGTTATTGTAGCGCAAGAAGAAGTCTCACTCGCGCCCAATCTCAGCGCGCTGGGTGCCGAAAAACTGTCGAGCTATCATTTCTTTGAAGGCGACTTAAAAAATTTACAACCTGCCAAAGGCGTCATCGGCTATTCTCTCAACTCTCCTTTGTTCAGTGACTACGCATTTAAAAAACGGTTTGTCAAAATTCCGAAAGGAAAAAAAGCGAGCTACCATGCTACCGAAGTATTTAACTTTCCGGAAGGCACCGTGCTGATTAAAAACTTTTATTACCCGTCCGACTTCCGAAAACCGGAAGAGCAAAAACGAATTTTAGAAACACGCCTGCTCATTTTAGAAAACGGAAACTGGAAAGCGTTGCCCTACATCTGGAATGACGAGCAAACAGAAGCGTATCTGGAAGTGGCTGGAAAAAATATCGAAGTGGAATGGATTCATTTCAATGGCGAAAAACGAAAAGTGAATTACTCCGTGCCGAATGTAAATCAATGCAAGGGTTGTCATTTGCGTGGCGACCAACTTTCTCCTATCGGCCCCAGTGCTCGTCAACTGAATAGCCATGACGCCTCCACCAATCAACTCATCGCTTGGCAACGCGCGAATCTTTTGGAAGGCTTGCCCGATCTCAAAAGCATTCCACTTCTTGCTTCGTACGAAAATAAAAATGAATCCATCGACCAACGCGCGCGCGCCTGGCTCGAAATCAATTGTGCGCATTGTCATCGTGCGGATGGACCAGCAAAAACAAGTGGGCTACATTTGCTCGCATCGGTTAATGCCAGCGCGCAACTCGGCATCGGCAAAGCACCTGTAGCTGCAGGCAAAGGTTCCGGGGGACGATTATTTGGAATTGTTCCCGGCAAACCGGAAGAATCCATTTTGCAATACCGCATCGAATCGACACATCCCGGAATCATGATGCCGGAGTTGGGAAGAAAATTAGTGCACGAAGAAGGAGTTGAACTCGTGCGCCAATGGATCAGCGAGATGAAATAATTATTGCTCTCTGCGAATCGCTTCCACCGGATCCAATCGCGAAGCGCGCAAGGCAGGATACGTTCCGAACACAATTCCCACCACAATCGCGATGAGCGAAACCATGGCAATGGTGTTCCATGTGTACGAAGCCTGAAAGGGAACTTTGGTAATCGCTCGAATAATCGGAATGGTCGCCATCGTACCCAACACGCCCAAAATCAATCCGCACAAACTACCAAAGGCTGAAATGGAAATCGACTCGGCTAAAAATTGAAAGATAATATCCTGACGTTTGGCTCCGAGTGCCTTGCGTACACCGATCTCCGTAGTCCGCTGTGTCACAGAAATCAGCATCACATTCATAACACCTACACCGCCTACCAACACCGAGATGCCTACAATCAAACCCATAATCACCCGAAACAATCGGAAGCCTTGTTCCGCTTGCTCTACCCGAAAACCATTCGTGGCAATATCAAAGTCGGCACGCTGCTTTCCATACTCTTTCTTCAACCACTCGCTTATTTTTTCCTTTACGGGATTGACCTGATCTACTTCGTTTACTTCGATGATCACCGATGGCGGATAACTTTTAAAATCACTTGGACTAAATAAGGTGATCGGCACAAAAACTTCAGGGCTCTTGGAAGATAGATTCACTACGCCAATCACTTCATAACTTTCTCCCTTCATCACCAGTTGTTTTCCAATCAATGCCGCAGCCGAATCAGTTGGAGAAAATAATTTGGCAAATGTTTTATTTACAAGGGCCACCTTGCGTGCCGATTGAACATCTTGTTGTTCGAGTAAACGACCCGCTATTAGTTTAGACTTCGCTTGCTCATCCATAGAAGGCGTAGCACCATACCACACACTCAACATCTTCTTAGATGTGATTGGGTGAACTACTTCGGCTGATTGTGTCGAGATCAACATCATCTTTGCTTTCTCTGAAAGATCGCTTTGCAATTTTTCAAATTGTGCAGGAGAAATATAAGCGAACGAGTCTTTCTTTACGACCACTCCATTTTCGCTGCGGGTCGATTTAGACGAAACCATAATCGAGTTGAGCGATGTGGTTTGTGTGATCTGGTCTTTGGCAAATTTCTCCATGCCATCAATCAGACAGAGTATGCCAACTAATGCGGCCACTCCGATAATCATTCCTAAAATGGAAAGAAAGGTTTGGAAAATCTGACCTTTCATCGCACGAAAGGCCATCGCGAAAGCTGGAATAATTTTTTTCATAATCAATCGGCAGGTACTAGACTTCCGATTGCTTGAATTGTTACAAGCGCTTGAGAATTATTTTGGTTTGCCCGATCATTTGCTGTAGTCCACCACAAAAACATCCGGAAATTTTTTGCGCAGTTCGTCAAGCATCGACTGAGCTTTTTCGCGTTTTGAAAAACCCGTGAGCATGATGCTGTAATATTTCACGCCTGATACGATCTTCACTTGAACAGCTACCCGCTTTTTGTACGTACTTTTCAAATTATCAACTATCTTCATCACGTTCACTAATTCTTGGTAGGTGCCCAACTGCACTCCAAAACCCTTGAGTGTAATACGGCTGATGTTAAAATCATAAATTTCTTTTTCGTCCACCATTACATGATCTACCGGTACAGGTTGTGTATCGCCCGTTCCATCGGTAGCATCTACAATTTCAAGTTTTACTTCAGCCGTACCTTGGTTGAAAAAGTGCAATTTCTCCGCAGCAGATTTCGACAAGTCGATGATCCGTCCTTCTACATAAGGGCCGCGGTCGTTGATCACCACCACCACCGATTCGTTGTTAGATAAATTGGTAACACGCACCTTCGTTCCAAACGGCAGTGTGCGGTGTGCGGCAGTCAGCTTGGATGCTTTGTAGCGATCACCGCTGGCAGTTGGTTTACCTTCAAATCGATCGGCATAGAAAGAAGCCTTGCCGGTTTGCACTTGCGCAAAAGTCGTAACACTGGCGAAACAAAAAAGTAATGCGATAATTCGATTCATGTTTTCGTATTTGAAAATTCAACCGAAAGATAATTCATTCTGCGCGATGTTCATTTTTCAGATGGATTTTTCTTTCCGGCCATTAGTTTAGACAAGGCGGCTTCCAGTCGTTTTACTAAAGTCTCTTCTTTCTTTGCAGATGCAATCCATAAGGCATACTCCTTGCGGTTGGTAAAGGAAAGCGTATCAAAAAATGCTTTTGCTTTTGGATTTTTCTTTAACAAATCCTGTAACTCCTTCGGCAAATCAACCACACGTTCCTCCAGATCTTGTTCCACTACTACATTCACAACATCACCGATATTCTTCGCAATTGCCTGACGAACATCTTTGCGCACCAGGATAGCATGTTTACCTCTACCCATGACGGACAGAATTCCCCGATAAGGATATCCATCAAAAGTAACTTTTACTTTCACCTGGCCACGGGTTCCAAAAATTTGTTGCACATCATACGGAAATGAAATAAAGGCAGCATCCACCGCCAAACCCGCATCTTCTAAAATGCCTTTAAACTTCTTGATGATCGGCTTCTTTATTTTAGGGTCAGCCGTTTTTTGAGTTTCTTTACCCATTGGTTGAGTTGTTTAGTTTGAAATTAATAAAAATCGGATGCGTATCTTATTCATGAGTTTAATTTTTAGTTGGGTTATTTCCTGTCAGGAGAGCGAGAAAAAAAACAACAGTCCACTAGAGGCTCCTATAAATCCCACTAAACCGTTGAATGCAGCATTTCTGATCGTGGATGGCGTTTATAATTCAGAATTGATTGCTCCAATGGATGTGTTTCAACATACACGTTTCCACACATCCAATGGTATCGAGGTGTTTACCATCGCACCCAAGCGTGATACGATCACCACCTTTGAAGGTTTAAAATTAATTCCCGACTATGAATTTGAGGATGCACATCCAGCCATTGATATTTTAATAGTGCCAAGTGCCCAGCATAGCATGGACACCGATTTAGAAAATGAAAAGTTGCTGACGTTTGTCAATAAAAATGGAAAACAAGCGCTTTACACTTTGTCTCTGTGTGATGGGGCTTTTGTGTTGGCGGAAGCAAAGATTTTGGATACCTACGAGTGCACTACCTTTCCGGGCGACATAGCCCGCTTTAAGAAAGCATACCCGCAGCTGAAGGTTCATGAAAATGTAAGTTTTGTACACGATCGCAGGGCTATCACTTCGGCAGGAGGCGCCAAGTCGTACGATGCAGCCCTTTACATGGTAGAGTTGCTGTATGGAAAAAAGGTAGCCGATGGGATTGCCAAAGGATTAGTTATAGAATGGAACGTAGCCAATGTTAAGTACATTCAGACGAACCGCTGACATATTACCTCAAAATGACCTTTTTTATTACGTAGGGTTAGTACTATGCCCCCGTTGGCTTATCTTTGAAACTGCATGAAACAGTCGCTACCTCCACTCGAGCATCATAGCCAAATCATTGGCAAGCTTCAGGCTGCTGTTTTTGAGTATACACTTTTTCCAAATGGAGAACGCGACTTTACCTATTTCAGTCCATTTTGTGAAACCATTTTCGAAACAAAGAGCGATGTACTGCTAAGCGGGGTTCACCCGATCGAATCGTATGTTCACGAAGAAGATCGCGCCTTATTTTTAGAAGACTTTAAACGCTGGTTAGCTCATGCGGAAGAATTTCGGTGGGAAGGAAGAGTTGTTACTCCTTCGGGGAGATGCAAATGGGTAGATGCCATTGGCACACCTACACGAATGCAAGACGGACGCGTGGTTTGGGTAGGATTATTTACTGACCAAACCACTCGAAAAGAAATGGAGCGTACCAATCGCGAAAATAAACAGCGACTGGATTTAGCATTACTTGGCTCTGAAATGGGTGTGTGGGATTACAACTACAAAACGAACGTCACCGTCATTAATCAGAAATGGGCTGATATCATTGGGTATCCCAAGGATGAATTGGAAGAAATGTTTTGCCATTGCGAAGATTTTATTCATCCGGAAGATCGACCCAACTATGCAGCAACTATTGAAAAACATTTGGCGAAGGAAACCGAGTTTTACGAAGTTGTCTATCGCTTTCATTTAAAAGACGGAAGTTGGCGATGGGTCATGGAGCGTGGCCAAGTTGTTGAGTTTGACAGTCTCGGCAATGCCTTGCGGACGGTAGGCACACTGCAGGATTTTGAAAATTTAAAGACTCAAGAACAAATTGCCGTTCAAGCCGAAGGCCGCTACCGCGAATTGATTGAAACGTTGCCACTCGGAATCGTTATTTATCAGGACAATCAACTTGTTTTTGCAAATAAATCAGTCGCTAAGATGATGGGTGCGTCTTCGATTGATGAACTTATTGGTAAACCCGCGCTCCATTTTGTGCATCCGGAATCAATCAGCAAATCGTTGGAACGGATGCATGAGTTAATGGAAGGAAAGAGCGTACCCACCATTGAGCAAAAATACATTCGGTTAGACGGGAAAGAAATTATTGTCGATGTATCGGCACATCATCTCAACTTCCGCGGCAAACCGGCCATTCAGATCATCATCAAAGATACCACTGAGGAGCGTGAAGCACTTTTAGCGAAACGAAAGACAGAAACCTTATTCTCGCAGTTGTTTAAAAGTTCACCATTTGGTTTGGTGATGTTGGACGACATGGGAAAAGTAGTGCAGGTGAATGAGGGCTTCGAAAAAATGTTTGGCTACACCAGCGTTGATTTAGCTGGAAAGAGTCTCAATGAGTTTATTGTTCCGGCCGAATTGGAAACAGAAGGCAATGACCTCAACACAATCATCTCCAGCGAGCAAGTCATTAAGATCGAATCTAAACGTTTGCATAAAAACAAAACGGCTCTTTCAGTTATCATTTATGGTGTACCTGTGCCATTGGAAAACAAAACCATTTCAATCTTTGGCGTGTATGTAGATATTACTGAGCAGAAGCGGGTAGAAGAAGAATTGAAAGTGCGAAATATTGAGCTCGACAATTTTGTTTACAAAGTGTCGCATGATCTTCGCGCACCGCTTTCATCCGTTCTGGGATTGGTGAACCTGGCAAGCCTCAAAGGCAACACCGATAATTTAGAAGATTACATTCAGCGCATTGGACAAAAGGTAAAACAACTCGATCATTTTATCAGCGATGTGTTGAGCCATTCCAAAAATCTGAAGCTTGAACTAAAGGTTGAAAAGATCAACCTGCAGCAATTAATCGATAAAACTTTTGCCGACCTTAATTATCTGAAAGGCGCCAATGAAATCGTGCGCGATGTAATGGTTGAAGGAAAAGAATTTTACAGTGATCCATGGCGCATGGGGGAAATCTTCAGAAACCTGATTTCAAATGCAATTAAATACCGTGACTTTGCAAAGAGCGATTCCCACATTCGCATCTCGATCAAGATGGCAAACGATCGTGCTACCATTTTATTTGAAGATAACGGCATTGGCATTAGTAAAGCAAACCTCAATAAAATATTTGATATGTTTTATCGTGCCAGCGAGCAATCCGATGGATCGGGGCTTGGCTTGTATATTGTAAAAAATGCAGTTGATAAGTTGGGCGGAATTTTAAAGGTAACGAGCGAAATTGGCAAAGGCACTTCTTTTGAATTGAAGTTACCCAATCATACCTTCGTAGCTGAAAATTAGACATTCGTTTCATGACTATCCAGGAAGTTGCAAGCACCTCTGATAAAAAAGAATTTTTACTGTTGCCGTTACGCCTCTATAAAAATTCACCTCGTTGGATACGCCCCTTGGATAAGGATATTGAAAACGTATTTGATCCTGAGAAAAATAAAACCTTCCGTCACGGAGAAGTGATGCGTTGGATTTTGAAAGATTCGCAAGGAACCACCATTGGCCGAGTGGCTGCCTTTGTCGATCAAAAAACGGTGAACAAAGGAAACGAACAACCGACTGGCGGAATGGGCTTTTTTGAATGCATCGAAAACAAAGAAGCTGCCTTTCTTTTATTTGATCAATGTAAAAAGTGGCTGCAGCAAAAAGGCATGGAAGCAATGGACGGCCCAATCAACTTTGGCAGCCGCGATCGCTGGTGGGGATTGTTGGTAGATGGTTTTGACCTTGAGCCTAACTACCAGTGCAATTATAACCCGTCTTATTACAAAACCTTCTTTGAAGCATACGGATTCAAAACGTATTTCAATCAACTTACATTTGCTCGGAAAATTCAAGACCCACTCTCGCCTAAGCTCGCACGCAAAGCAGAGTTAATTGCGAAAGAAGAAGGTTATGAATTTCGTCACTTGCGCAAAGACGAAATCAAAAATTTGGGTGAATACCTGCGCACTGTGTATAATAAAGCGTGGGCAAACCGTGCAGAAAATCCGGAGATCACCTCACAACAAGCTGCGCTGATCGTGAAGCAGATGAAACCCATCTTGGATGAGAAACTTTTATATTTTGGTTTCTACAAAGGCGAACCCATTTCATTTTTTCTTTCACTACCGGAAATCAATCAGATTTTCAAACATATAAATGGCAAAGTCAACTGGTATGGCAAACTTGTTTTCCTGTGGTTTCAATGGCGCAAACTCAATACCAAAGCCTTCGGTATTTTGTTTGGTGTAGTGCCCGAGCACCAGGGCAAAGGAGCCGATGGCGCTATGATTAGTGCCGCCCGAAAGGTGTTGCAAGAAGTCTATAAACGCTATGTTGATTATGAAATGAATTGGATTGGCGATTTCAATCCGAAAATGATAAATGTAGTGGAGCAAGTGGGGGGGTATGTTTCAAAGACGCATATTACTTACCGAAAGCTATTCGATGAAACAAAGCCTTTTAAACGGCATCCAATTTTAAACTAGCATGAAGCAGACAGAAGAAAAAGAAGAAACACGGTCGAGTTTTCTCTTCCGCAATTTATTCAAGGGGTTGGCGTGGTTTGCTGTAATCATTGTCATATTCGTTTTGATGGAAAGCTATATCCAACAAAACTTTAAAGAACATATTGTTACCATTCGTGCCAATCCCGGCATTTTGTACGGCATCTATACCTTATCAGAAATTGTGTTTGGCATTCTGCCTCCCGAAATCTTTATGATGATTTGGATTTTGGATAACATCGATTTAAGCGGCTTTATTATCAACCTCACTATTCTCACACTCATTTCGTATGCAGCCGGTATTTTAGGATACTACATTGGCAAAGTATTCTCCAAAACAAAATTCTATCAAGAGCGCATTCGCGAAAAATACTTGAAACAATACGAGGGCAAACTCAAAACCTATGGAGGCTACCTTGTTTTTGTGGGTGCGGTTACACCGGTGCCCTTCTCCGCCACTTGCATGTTGGCCGGCTCCGTGAATTTAAATTTCAAATACTTCCTGCTCATTTGCATTACCCGCGTAATACGTTTTGCTGGATACGGAGCAGTGGTATGGTATGCGCCCGAGTTGTTTAAAGATTTAACGAGCGGGTTTTAAAATCCATTTTTCTTTCATCGCCTTTTCAATCTTAGCTCGTGAAAAGTAAACCGGAAAATGCTGATCGGTGGCCCAGCGTTCTAATAAATTTTTGTAGAACGGGCTATTCACATCTCCACTTTGTCCCGGTGTGTTGGTAAACATGGTTTGATCCCAATCTGCCAAGTCAACGGCTATTCGAAAACTTGCACCCGATGTCTGATTGTCGCTGTTGGTGGTCATGCCCGGAGTTGCTCCATTTCCTCCGCGAGGCAGGGGGCCAACTTCTAGTTTTTTTCTTAGTTCGGCATTCACAGCATTGCTCAGTGGATGTTTGATCAGCACATGGTGATAAGCGGATTGTCCATAGTTCCATTTCGAGATATCACTACCCAACTTCACATTCAAATCCTGAACTGCCTTCTCTAACGCTGATAGTAAAAATTGATCTCGTCCCACAGAGCCATTACTGCCAAAAATAGAATTTGCCTGTTGAATCCATTGAATTATTCGCGCCAGCGGAATATACTTGACTGAACTTTTCATTTGCTCCGGCACGGCCAAAGCAAGAATATCTTCAGTGATTCGTTTCTCCCAAGCTGAATAAATTCCGGCTTCAATGGAAGTAGCGGCCATTTCAAAATTCCATTTCAATAAAAGTTGTCTGGCTTGTTCTGCTTGGGGCGAAGTAGCAGAAAGATTTTTAAGCATGGGCACGAGTGTGCGAGCCGGAATAGACACATAATCAAATTGCAGTTGCATCATGTCTTTCAACTCAAACTTTTTGCCGGAGCCCAGCACTTCACGAATTCGATCGCCACGATATGGATCAGCCCACGTCCAGCCTACCGCATTGCGATGAGGGTAGTTATTAGGAATCAAATTCTCATTGGCAGTAGCCCAAAAACCTTTAGATGGATTGTACACTGAAGGCAACGATTGAATCGGCAAATAACCACTCCACTCATAGCGACCATCTCCCGGCACCGGCAGAAGACCTTCCCAATTTTTCCGAATCGGTGCTACACCGGCAGCCTGCCATCCGATGTTTCCTTTTTTATCAGCCCAAATCATATTCTCTCCGGGAATGTGATTGTACGAGCACGCTTTTCTAAACTCCTGCCATGTGGTGGCCTGATCCATTCGCAAGCTGGAAAGATACGGTGCGCTACCAATCTCCATCCAACCACAGCGCATCGCATAAGCTGTGTTAATTTCTTTATCCAGATAGGTTACTGGGCCGTGGCGAGTGTAGTGATGCTGCACATAAACGGGAGCGCCATCTTTTACGCGAATAGTATCTTTAATCACCTTCATCTCTTCCCACTTGCCTTGATATTTGTATTGATTTTGATTTTGTGGATTCAGTTGATACACATACAAATCCTCGGCATCAATATCGAAAATGGTGAGACCCCATGCACCATACTCATTGTGCCCAATGGAAACACCCGGAATGGTAGGCTCGCCTCCACCTACTACATTCCAGCCGGGCGCATTCAAATGAACCATGTAGCGCAAAGAAGGGGCGGCAATAGCACGATGTGGATCGTTGGCCAATAGAGGAAATCCACTCTTGGAAAGTGATGGGCTCACAATCCAATTGTTGCTTCCAATAGTCGCTCGCTCGGTAGCCATCAAATGGTGATAGGCTTGCTCATCTGCGTAAGCTAAACTTTCATATTCGTTCCAATTCAAATTGGCAGCAACAGAAATATCCGAGGGACTAAATACAAGTGGCTTTCGAAAGGCATCGTATAATTCGGTAACAGGCTTGCTTAACAACTTCGCATCGATGGCGGCATCTAATTTTAGATTGGGATTGCCTGGCTCAAATACTACAAGCCCCTTCACTTTTTCCTCACCCATCGCAGCCACCCATCGGCCAAATTGAATTTCTTCACCAATGTTTCCCAGCAAACCCTGATGTCTGGAGATGACTACATCAGTCGTCCACCGCTGTGGTTTGGTTTTGAGAAGTGTAAATTCTATTGGAAGCAATTCCGGATTAGCTTCGGTAGCTGCGATATAACTGTTGATGCCATCGGTAAATGCCTGAATGATGGCTGCACCATGCGGATGGTAATGATTTAATTCCTTTTTTAAATCGCCCCGAAATCGAAACAAGCGAGTGCCCTGATCGCGAAGCAATTCTTTCGCCCCCAACAATTCCGCCATGGTGCCGGTGGCTTGCCTGCGCCACATTTCAAATTGAAAGAGTCTGTCTTTAGCAGCACAATAGCCTTGGGCGAAAAACAAGTCGTGTTCATTCTTTGCATAAATATGGTTCACGCCAAATTCATCGCGAATAATTTCGACCGGCTGCTGAAGGCCAGCTGCGGTCAGTTCGCTTTTGTTCTGAGCTGCCAGCGATGATGTCGCCAACAAGAAAATGAATAGGATTTTTTTCATGACCGTTAATCGTTAAAGAATGAAGGCGTTTACAAACTAAGTTAACCTTTAATTCAAATACTTTGAATGCTTTTGTGAGCTGTGCAAACCGATGCAGTAAGAATGGCAGAATTTGTAGCAAAATAAAATTAGTTTCTTACGGCTCAACCCTTTACTTTTGCCCCGCAAATAATCACTCGTAAATTATTTGCCATGGCGCTCGATTCTTCCAAATTTTTGTTCGAAGCACTCACCTATGATGACGTGCTCTTAGTTCCAGCTTACAGCGATGTACTTCCCCGCGAAACCGACCCGAGCGGTTATTTGACCAAGAATATCAAACTAAATATTCCTATCATTTCCGCTGCGATGGATACTGTGACTGAAGCCGAACTGGCCATCAGCATGGCGTTGGAAGGCGGACTGGGCTTTATACATAAAAATATGTCTATCGAGGCGCAGGCCGATCAAGTGCGCAAGGTAAAGCGTTCGCAAAGTGGTATGATTCTCGACCCGGTGACCTTGCACATTAGTTCTACCGTTCGCGATGCCGAGAAAATTATGCGCGAATTCAAGATTGGAGGTATTCCGGTGATAGATGATAACGGAAAACTGGTGGGCATCATCACCAACCGCGATTTGCGCTTCCAAAAGAATATGGCCACACCCATCGAGCAGATCATGACCAAAGAAAATCTGATTACTGCCCCTGAGGGAATTACCTTAGAAAAAGCTGAACTTCTTTTACAGGATTATAAAATTGAAAAACTACCCATCGTCAATAAAAAAGGTAAGTTGACAGGACTTGTCACCTACAAAGACATTCTGAAAAAGAAAAACAAACCCAATGCTTGTAAAGATAAGTTCGGAAGATTGCGTGTGGGCGCGGCTGTAGGTGTTACGCCTGACATTTTAGATCGCATTGAGGCTTTGAAGAATGCCGGAGTTGATGTGATCAGCATCGATACGGCCCACGGCCACTCAAAAGGTGTAATGGAAGCTGCCAAGAAAGTGAAGAAGAAGTATCCTTCGTTGGAATTGATTGTAGGAAACATTGCTACGGGTGAAGCTGCACGAGCCTTAGCCAAAATTGGAGTAGACGCTGTAAAGGTGGGCGTAGGCCCCGGCAGCATTTGCACGACTCGCATCGTTGCCGGTATTGGTCTACCTCAATTATCAGCCGTTTACGAATCCGCGAAAGCGCTCAAAGGATCGGGTGTAAAAGCCATTGCCGATGGTGGCATTCGCTTTTCAGGAGATATTGTAAAAGCGTTAGCAGCAGGTGCCGACAGCGTAATGATTGGATCATTACTGGCCGGAACCGAAGAAGCCCCTGGTGAATTGATCATTTACGAAGGCAGAAGATTCAAATCGTATCGTGGAATGGGCTCGCTCGAAGCAATGGAAGACGGATCGAAAGACCGCTATTTTCAGGACGTAGAAGACGACATCAAGAAATTAGTTCCTGAAGGTATTTCCGGACGCGTACCCTTTAAAGGTTCTGTTGCCGAAATTCTTTATCAATTGGTTGGTGGTTTAAAAGCAGGAATGGGCTATTGTGGCGCTAAAAATATCGAGAAACTGAAGTCAGCCAAGTTTGTAAAAATTACAGCAGCCGGAGTGCATGAAAGCCATCCCCACGATGTAAGTATCACTCGCGAAGCCCCAAATTATAGCAGAAAGTAATAGTCCAAGATTTGGACTATTCTACCCAATTTGATATAAGCTAATAGGCAAATACCCGCTTGCAGCTAAATCAGGCCATTGGCTCAATAGTTGAGTTACCTTTTACGAGATCTAGGCATAATTGTGTTTAACCAATTAGGTCAATAATTTTTGATCTCCTAAACACACTCAATTATTATGAAAAGTAACACCCCATTACTTTTAATCCTCCTTACGTCCATTATCCTATTCAGCTATTGCAACCAGGCGAGTGGCCAGATTACCGGTGACTACCGAACCAATGGTGTCGGTACCAACTGGGGTACAGCAGCAAACTGGGATAGATTTAATGGTACAAGCTGGATAGCTGGCGCCAGTTTTCCTGGCTCTGCGGCACCAATAGCCAATACTACGGTCACCATTCAAAATGGACATTCCATTACTCTAGATGTTACGCCTGCCTCTAGCATCAACAATCTTGTTGTTGGTGGTGGCACATCAGGCTCCCTAACCATTGGAAATAATGGAACCGCCCGCACACTAAGCATGAACGGTTTTGTTACTGTCAATTCGGGAGCAACCTTTCAAACAGGGGCAACTTCCGCGGCACACGCAATAAATATAGCCGGCAACTTAACGGTAAATGGCACCATAAACTTAGGTACTGGCGCTGCCAGCACATTAACATTTACCGGTGCATCAAATAAATTAATCAGTGGTTCCCAAACCACCAATTTTACAGTCCACAACTTATCCAATACGGGTGCAGGCACCATTTCATTTGGCGATAATGCTAATGCTAGAGTGCTTAACATCAACAATGATTTTACTATTTCAAGTGGAGCCTTTCAATCGGGAAGCACAGGAGCTATTGCACATACCATTAACCTAAGTCGAAACCTGACAAACAACGGAGGGACATTAAATTTCACGGCCAATGCCGCCACAAACCATACGTTTAATTTTATAGGAGCCGCGGCCAAAGCTATTGCTGGAACCAGCACTACACCAGCCACTTTCTACAATCTCGGAATTGCTACTGGTACTGTTACCTACGGTGATAATGCCAATGCAAGGTCACTAACTGTCAGTAATGATTTTACCATTTTAAGTGGCGCCTTTCAAGCCGGCAATTCAGGTGCTCAGGTCCATACACTTCGTGTTGGGGGGGATTTAACAAATAGTGGAACATTTGATCAAGCAACGAACGGAAATACCGGCCATGTTTGCTCATTTATTGGATCTACCTTAAAAACACTTAGCGGAACAGGCACATACACTTTTAGAAACCTAGATGTAAATACAACTGGATCTTCAAACCTTAACGTCAACCAGAATATACTTGTAAATACAACATTAAGCTTTAGCGCAAATGGTATCTTAATAGTTGGTACCAATGCCAACATTACACTTTCGGCAACAGCTACTATTTCAGGAAACAACTCCACTAGGTACATTCAATTGGATGGAACAACTGGAACTAACAGTAACCTCATTAGAACGACCACCAATGCAGTGGCTCCTTGGCAATTTACTTTCCCGATTGGAACAAGTAGCGGAGGTTACACGCCCGTTTCAATACCAACTATTGCAACCGCTCCAGTCAACAACAGTACGCTTTCGGTAAAAGTAATTTACAACCTTAGCAATCAGGGGCAAATGCGAAGAACTTTCAGATTCATTGTCACCGGAAATGCCAACGCTACCACGTTTTCAGGTGGGCAATTTAATTACAACAATACAACTGATATTTCAGCAGGAGATGCCGAATCGAACTATACATCCGAGTGGTATTTAGCGGCCTCTTTGCCCAATGCAGCTTGGAGCAATATCGCTACTATCGCTGCTCCTACAAACCAATTTACCGTTGCGGGTGGAAGTGTGGCTACTGCCTCATTGACTAGCGGCACGTATTACTACACCATCGCTCAAATTTCATCGTATCCCAATACATGGTACAGCTACCAGACAGGAGTGTGGAGCAACTGGCAAAACTGGACAAGCGATCCTTCCGGTTCCAGCTTGGTTAATGGCCTTAATTTGCCTCCTCAGCCAGGAGATGAAATTGTGATCCTAAATGGTATTACAATTACTAACGATGTAAATGGACAAGTAGCTGGGGCCACCACCATAAACGGAGGAGGCACTTTAGATATGTCTACGACTACAGGTAATACACTCGGTGTTGTGAGTGGTACCGGATCGTTAAAAATCAATGGAGTTGCGCTCCCTACCGCAACGTACACTTCGTTTGTTTCAACCTTGGGAGGAACGATCGAATATTATAATACAGGGGGTACTTTGCCAACGACTCAGACTACTTATAACAAACTCCGGTTAACCGCCACGGCAGGGGCACCCGTGTTTATCATGGCAAGTAATCTTACAGTCAATGGAACATTTGATATCACCACGACAGGGGGCACGGCTACCTGGCAGATTAATAACAACACTGCCAATACACGAGCAATAACATTGAATGGTGACCTTACGCTCGGCACTGGCGGAAGGATTACTGTTTCTGGAGGAACAGCGGCAACTCCTCACACACTCTCACTGACTGGCAATCTTACAAATAATGGTATCATTCAATTCTATGACGCAACTGATGCTGCATTTTCAAATGCCAATTATACTTCTGGGGCTGTTTATACTACTGGCCTAAAGGGAAATGCCGTAAATGTTACGTTTAGTGGTGCGCCCGACAATACAGTGACGTGCAATGGCGTAACCGATTTTTATAGATTCATCGTTAATAAAGGCACAGGCCAGCAAGCAGTCCTAACTGTAAATTCAAGCTCTACTGCAAATTTCAGATTGTTCGGACCAACCAATATTGGTTCTTCCGGAACGCTCCCAAACGAAACATCAAACAATTCTCTATCCATCGTAAACGGAACGCTTCAATTGACAGGCTCCATTACAATTGCAAACTTGGATTTAACTACTGGGAACAACTATTTCTCCATTCCTCAAAATGGTGCCCTCTGGTTAAATGGCGCGGGCGTTACCGTAGCAGTTACAGATAATAATGCTGCTAACGCGGGAGCAACTAGCAAACGTCTTATGCTAAGTGGTCTACTGAGGGTAACGGCTGGAACATTAAATGGGGGTGTTGGATCGGGCATTAGTTCCGAAGATGGTGGAGCCTATTTGCAGGAAGGAGGAACCGTGACTTGCTGGCAATTTAGGAGAAGACAAAATGGAACTACATTTTCATTTAACATGACGGGGGGAACCCTTAATGTTGGCTATAACAATGGCCTAGATGGAGGAGGCGACAATGATAATTTTGCCCGTTTCGACCTCTCAGCAGCGGGAAGCACTTTTCAGATGTCGGGAGGAACATTAAATGTAGCCAAGCCAACCAATGTTGGAGGCGGGATTTACATCGGTTCTTCCGCTGGCAATTATTCAGTAACAGGCGGCACCGTAAACATCTATACAGGTTTGGTAAGAGCTGGAACAGAATTTCCTTTTGACATTCGCTCCAGTGCACCGTTATACAACCTGAACATCTATCGCGAAAGCGGTACCTCAAGTGCGGTGATGATAGCTGCTACTGCTTCTGCAGGCCCGCCTGCTCAAATAGCTTTTACAGGCTTAACCGTATTAAATGATTTGACATTAATTGATGGCGCCTTAGATCCTACTTTTAATTGTGGAGGGTTTGCATTGACCGTAGGAGGCAATTTCAATATTCAAGCCGGTACTACATTTACTCCAGGGGCAAATGTGATTACCCTCAACGGTACGGGAGCTCAAACTTGGACACATAATGGAACGATTACAAGTTTAGCCAGTGTAGTGATGAGTAAAACCGCGGGCACAACACTTACCTTAGCGGGAGGCAACACATTCCCTAACATAACTACGGCCCTAACGCTGACCTCCGGCACCTTGGCCGATGGAGGAAAAACAATTACGGTAACGGGTACACTTACTAACAATTCAATCCATTCGGGTGCAGGACTGATTAACTATAATAACGCGGGGGCTTCAACAATCAACGGAAGCGGTGGCACTTTCGGTAACCTAACCATCTCTACCAACGCCACCATCGCCACCAATGGAAACCAAACGGTCACAGGAACTCTTCGTCTGGTAGGCGCCAACACCACATTGAATATAGGTAGTAATAATTTATCAGCACTTGGAAATATTTATGATGCTGCTGCCGGCACAGGTGTAACGTTCACGGCCACCAAACGAATTTTGACCAACGGTCTTCACAATGCGGGTGGCCTAACTAGGCAAGCGACTGCAGGCATTCCGTTGCTCTTCCCCGTTGGTACAGGAACGCTTTATACACCCAATTCTATTACCATCCCTACGGCCACTACCTTCGGAACTATTACAGTCAGACCGGTAAATTCGGAGCATCCTAACGTTACCGCTACCACCGCCAGCTTAGTTTATTATTGGAGGGTAACCAGTTCAGGATTTGTCGGGCTAGGATCTACTATTACGCATAGCAATTACAGTTTCAGCACGGCAACTCAAAATGGAACAACCACGGCATACAGAGCTGCCAGATACGATCGTACACTAAATAACTGGAGTTACCACAACACTCCGCAGACGATGACCGGAAACATTATCCAACCCAGTCCTTTCAATACAGGTACGGGCTGGACTCTGGGTACGGGTGTTGTAGGCGATCAGCTAGACGGAGAATATACGTGCGGTAACATAGGCGCATTCGGAACTGTGACCGTGTTTTATTCAAGAACCGCTGTTGCCACTCCGGGCACATGGAACGTAAATACTACCTGGAGCACAGTTGCACTGGGTGGCGTGGCTGCCCCTGCCGGTGCGGTGGCAGGTGTAAATTTTCCCGGCTCTAACAATCCTGTAATAGTAGGAGACGCTTCTAACAACCACGGTGTGATAATCGATCAAAACGCCCGAAGCTGTGGTTCATTAAGCATTGGACCAAACTCGGTGGTGGATTGCAGCACCTTTACTTCTTTGAATTTTGGAACAAACACGGGGGGTGTAGTGTCAGGTACAGGCACATTGCGCATTGCCGCAGTGGGCGCAGGTGTAACTAACATGTTTCCGGCAGGCGATTTTACCAACTTCTTAGGAGCAAACGGAGGTACAGTGGAATGGTATGGGGCTACCAAAACCATTCCGGCCACAGGTCCGGCCCCCCAAAACCTCAACTTGTCGACCTATTTTAATCTGGTATTAAATCCAAATGCAGCTAATACTATTACGCTTCCGGCGACAAATCTTTCAATCTTTAATAACCTAACCGAAGGCAATCAGGCGGGCTTTACTGGAACTGTGCTAACCAATGGAGCGCGCACTATTGCCATTACAGGTAACTTAGCGGTAAGTAGAGGCACATTTAATTTCTCAAACGTTGCTGCTTCCGCCACTACACTAACAATAGGCGGCAATACCAGCATTGCCAATGGTGCAAGCATGGCGGTCGTTGCCCTTGGAACAGCCAACACAAACACACTTACAACGCCCGGTGGTATCACCAACGATGGAACCATCAATTTTAATAATACCGGTGTAGTGAACATCACATTTACCGGATCGAATAATGTAGTATTTGGTGGAACGGGCTCAGGGGGCACTACGCTAAGTTTGGTGAATATCAACAAAGGAACTTCACAAACTCCAACTGTAGATTTTACGGTAGGAGGCACTGTTACCGCGGCAACTTCGGGATGGCTCACGTTGACCAACGGGACATTTAACTTTAACAATACAGGGCCTCACACAATCGTTTCATCTGCAGTTTCCTATACCTTACCTGTTACAACCAACCTGAAAGTGAGTGCAGGCACGGTGAATGTATTGACGTCAAATAATACTGCTGCTGACTTACTATTAAATGGAACTCTAGAGGTAGCAGGCGGTACCGTAAACATCGGGAACGGTGCCAACACCATAGACAATGACATTGAATATGCTGCCACTGGCACCCCAACAATAATTGTTTCTGGTACGGGCGCGTTGAATGTAAATGGTTCCATTCGAAGATCAACCCTGACTATATCTGGAGCCTTGGTATATAATCAAACCGGGGGAACTACAACGGTTGGAGGTAAGGCCTCCAACAATTCTCGCGGTGTTTTTGAAATCGATGCGAACCCTGGCAGCAGCTTTACCTTAACAGGAACAAGTGCATTAACAGTACAAAGGCAAACCAATGGCACGGGCTATGCCGATTTATTTATCAATCCAATCACGAGCAATGTCTCAGCCGCCAGTACTATAGCTGTAGGATTGAATAGCGCTGCCGCTCAAAACAATATTCGAGTTAACATTGCTCCTTCCATTGGAAATTTCACAGTGATTGGTGGAGGGGCAGGTGCACAAACTGCCAACCTCTTTTCGAACCCAATGATTCTGGCCGGTACGCTTGCCATTCAGTCACCTTCCGTTTTGGTCACTAACAATTTGGATGTCACCATTGCTGGAAATTTAAATATAGCAGGAACTTACACCGGAGGCACTAACACCACTACCTTCAATGGAACAGGTGCTCAGGCTGGAACCCTTTCAGCTACCAGTACTTTCACCAATATGACGGTAAGTAAAACTGGGGGAACTACACTCACCCTATCAGGAACAGCACCCACATTGAACAACCTGAATATTTTGAGTGGTATTCTAGATGTGGGCTCGTTGGTACTCACGGTCAGTGGTAACATTACCAACAATAGCAGTCAGGTAGGCTCGGGCTCAATAAACTTCTCCAGTGCAGCCACTACCCATACTATCACAAGTTCAAACGGGTCGTTCACAAACCTCTCATTGGGAGTAGCTGCCGCTGCCCCAACTACAAAAACGATTACGGTCAATGGAAACCTTACCATTAATGGTGTGTTGGACTTTACCACATTTGGTACCAATCGATACCTTTTCATTGGTTCAAATTTGTTAACATTGGCTTCTGGCGCCAGCGTCAATAATGCCGGAGTGAACAGATTTATAAAGACAAATGGTGTCTCCAGCGACTTAGGTGTTCTAAGAAACTGGCCAATAGGTACTACACCTTCATTTGTATACACGGTAGGAACCAGAACAAACTACACACCCGTTACCTTTACAAGTTTGAATGTAACAGGCGCTGGGTCTTATACAGTCGTTCCGGTTGACAAACAACACCCTACGGCCAACCCTATAGGCGAACAACTATTGAGTTATTATTGGCAAATAAAAAAAGGCAGTGGGTTAACGCATAATGCAACGGGGACAGTGTCCTTTCAGGTTCCTACTGGTTTGATAGGAGGTGCATCGGGAACATTAATCGGATCTTACTTAGATGCCCTCAATCCTGTAGGATGGGTAGGTGGCGGAAGTTTTACGACCCCAGGGTCGAATACTGTTTTGACTTTTAGCAGCGGAACGCTAAATACTGTTTTACCTACCATTAATGGGCAATTTGATTATACATATGGAACACTAGCTACCCTGCCCACTCCTATCGCACCGGTATATAGCAGGTTTGCAGATGCTGATGGAGTAAGTAATCCGACAACAGTCGCTAACCTATTATCAGGTGGAGGTTGGGCAACTGCTGCAAACTGGACTCTAAGCTCCACTGGAAATGGCGCACCGTTAAGTACTGCTCCAACTAACCGACCTGTTGTGATCCTTCCTGCTGCCAGAATCAATTTAGATATTTTAGGCCAAAGTGCTTTTACAACACAACTATCCGGCTTGCTCGTGGTCACAACGACAGGACATAATATTGGCTCTATCACAGGTACAGGAACAATGCGCACATCAACCAGTACATTGCCTGCCGGAACCTATACTACCTTCACTTCGGCTACAGGTGGCACGATCGAATATGCTGCGGCCATTGCCATGAACAGTCGGAGTACGTACAATAATCTTTTGATTTCATCGGCAGGTGTTACCATGACGAATATCGATTTAATTGTAAACGGAAACGTGACTATTAACTCTGGTAGTTCCCTCACCAATTCGTTCGGGAGGAACATCGACCTTGCTAAAAACTGGATCAACGATGGAACTTTTACAGCAGGATCGGGTGGCACTGTTACACTAAATGGTACAATCGCTCAAACTGTTGGAGGAACTTCTTCAACAACATTCTACGGACTCGGCTTCAATAATTCATTCGTAACTTCACCTCAAATCACGGTAAGTAACAATACAACAGTCACGAATGTATTAACCATGAATTCCGGTATAGTAAACCTAGCCGGAAATACTCTAACGTTAGGCTCAAGCGGAGCCGCCTCAACATTAAGTCGCTCGGCTAGTACGACCACTAATTGGATATACGGAGGTACACTTTGCCGTTATTGGCCGGCATCTACCACCATTTCTAGTGCAAGTGGAAATTTATACGGGCTGTTCCCGACAGGGGCGGCAACGGCATCATCTTATCGTCCATTCACAATCAACAGCACCGCAAGCCCTACAGGCACTGGTTCCTACTGCGTTACACATATTGAGGCGTCAGGTGTTACTGATCTTTCTCCAGTTTTTGATGACGCAGGAACAAACATTGTTCGCAAACACAATGCTCAGTTTGTTGGATCATCGTCTGCTATTACGGGCGGAACGTACGATATTAGTGCTACCATGACAGGCTTGTCCGCAGGCACATTGTCAGATATACGATTAGCTGTGAGCAATGGAGCCAGTACTGTCACCACAGTCGGTACTCACGTTGCTGCGACCGGCACCGCCACCAACCCAACGGCTAACAGAACAGGTTTGTCTTTAGCGGAACTGACTGGGGATTTTAGAGTCACCACGACTAACATCGTATCAACTCCACTTCCAATTGAGCTAACCTATTTCAATGTTTCATTACAATCAAATGGGGTGGCAATCATGTGGGGCACTGCTTCAGAATTGAATAATGACTTCTTTACGATTGAAAGATCCTCCGATGGCGAAGAATTTAAGCCGTTAAAAACTATCAAAGGAAAAGGCACCTACAATTCAACATCTACCTATTTTGAACTCGATGAAGCACCCTTGCTAGGCACCTCATACTATCGACTTAAGCAAACCGATTTTGATAAAAAATCTACCTACTCTGAACCTCAAATGATTGACAACTCAAATGGAGTAGCACAACTCAAATTGTATCCTAATCCGGTAGTCAACAACCAACTTAATGTCGAACTTAGCTCGATCCTTCCAAACCAAGAAGTAGCCCTTACAATCCTAACTTTGCAAGGTTCCCAGGTTCACCAGTCAAACTATGTAGCCGATGCGGATGGATCGCTCAAAAAGCTGATTACTTTAAGCTCATTGCCTTCTGGTGTTTACATCGTAGTTGTTAATTCTAAAAACAGTTGGAGAAAGAAGATTGTAATTCCCTGATTTTTTATTTTTCTAAGGACTTCCTTTTTTTGATATTGCAAAGCCAATCGTATCCCGATTGGCTTTTTGCTGAATAAATGTTCAAAACCAAGGCCATTATAAGATTGACTTCGCTATGCGCAGCTATATGCTGGGTCATCTTGGTATTTGCCGATATCACCGTTCTTTTCAGCGACCTTAAAGCTCTTCCGCCCGATGTTCCGGTATGGCTCCCAAGGGTCATGCTCGACCTATATGTAGTTTCGCTGTTTTACTATTACAAATTTCGCATTGAGCGCGATGAAGGTCTCAATTTTACTGATCTGCTTTGGAAAGTGTTTGCCACGGGGTTGATTGCCACCGTCATTTCACTAGCCGTACGATTAGTCCTTTTTCTTTTAGGAAGCACCAAGTTGCCATCCAATGTACTTTTTGTTGATTTCGTTTACCAAATCAACTTAGCGCTGTTCATCAACTTTTTACTGGCAGCATTTACCTGCTGGAAGCGCCTCATTTTATACCAAAAATCAAAATGGCTTATTCGTGCCTGGTTGGTTTTTGAATTATTGCTCTTAGGGATTTTGCTATACGACAGCATCCATGTGGTTCTGTCGGAGGCGATCTCGACTATTGCTATTGTGATTACAAGTTTATTGGGGCTTGTTCTTTCTGCCAATATGCGGTGGGTTGCCTACCTTAACTTTAAGCAAAAATGGACCAGCTTGCTGCTCTTATTGTTATCCATTTTTTACCTCGTTTATTTTCTCTATTCAGTCACCATTTGGTCCGATCAGATCACTCAACAATCAGGTGCGTTTGTCAATTTCCAAAGCCATGTATTTAATATTGCGCTGCTCGCCTTTGTGCTGACGTACATGTCGTTTTCATTTTTAGTCGTGTTATTCAATTTGCCTACCTCTTCTGTGTTTGAGCAAAAACTGGAAGAAGTAGTCAACTTTCAGCGGATCAGCCAATCCATTCAAACCGAGCAGAGCGAAGAAAGTGTTTACAATATTCTGCTAGAAAGTTCGGTAAGCTCGGTGTTTGCCGATGCCGCCTGGCTGGAGATAAAAGGTGCCGCCAATGAACAACGCTTGTTTACCTACCAAATCACCGAAAAGGAAACCAAAGAAATTCATACGCACCTTGAAAAGCATAAAATAAAAGGCGCCCTTGACCAGAGTAGCGATAAAACAAAAAACCTATCGAAACATCTTAGCTCATTGAAGAGCACGCGCTTCCGTTCGTTGCTAGCGTTTCCCATCAAAGTAAAAGATGAAACCATTGGTACGTTAGCGTTGCTAAAAGAACTACCGGAAGGCTTCAATAAAGAGATGACGCGCATTGTTTCTGCCTTTGCCAACCAGGCCGGCATTTCGATTGAAAACTTCCGCTTGATGGAAGAAGCCTTTCAAAATGCCCGCTACAAAGAAGAATTAAAAATCGCCAAGACAGTTCAGCAAAGTCTATTACCAACACGCTTGGAGCAAGATCCGGATTTCGAAATCTCTGCTTTTTCAGCTTCGGCCGATGAAGTAGGTGGTGATTACTATGATACACTTCGCATCAGTGATCATGAAATTGCTTTGATCATTGCCGATGTGTCGGGAAAAGGAACAACGGCAGCGTTTCATATGTCGCAGATGAAAGGGATCTTTCATAGCCTGGCACAATTGGGCCCCAACCCACGGGATTTTATGGCCAAAGCGAACAAAGCCTTGGTATTTTGTTTAGAGCGTGGATCATTTATTTCCGCTACCTATTTTGTGATCAACACCGAAAGCAAAAAAGTATTTTATTCGCGTGCAGGGCATTGTCCTGTTTTGCTCTATAAATCAGCCAAACAAAAATCAGAGTACCTAAAAGATAAGGGAACAGCACTTGGCATGGTGCGAAGCCACGACTATCGAAACTTTGTAGAAGACAATGAATTTACCTACGAGCCGGGTGATGTAATGGTGTTATATACTGATGGTATTACCGAAGCCAAAAACAACAAGAGCGAAGAATTCGGCAACGAAAGACTTGCAGAGGTGCTACAAAATAATGCGGAAAAAAGTTCCAAAGAAATTGAAGAAAGTGTAATTAGTACACTTTATAAATTCTCAGGCTCAGAAGATATAAATGATGATTATACGTCTATGACGGTAAAATTCAGATAAGCATAAACATAAAAAAACCTTAACCGTTACAACTACATGGTTCACATTAAAAGACTACAAGAAGACGGAGCCGATATCATCGCCATTGTGGGTGAAATTGATGCAAGTTCTTCCATTGAGTTGGATTTGGCCATCGCCAAAAGTGTGGGGGAAGGATATAAAAAAATACTCGTAGACTGCCAGGCGCTAGAATACATCTCTTCTGCCGGCTTGGGTGTGTTTATGTCTTATATAGAAGAATTGAGAGACAAAAATATCAGCTTCGTGCTCTTTGGCATGAAGGAACGCGTGCTCAACACATTTAGCATTTTAGGATTGGCCGATCTGTTGAACATTCGTGAAAATAAACAAGAAGCGAAAAAACTAGCCGATGAGCTATCACTATAACACCGGGTGTAGCCTGAACAATTTAAAAGGCGTGCGAGAATTCATCCGCAGGTCGCTAGACGGGCAAGAAGTGTCCGATCTGGAGTTGGGTGCTATTGTTTTGGCGCTAGACGAGATGTGCTCAAACCTGATGATTCATGCCCATCATTGCAATCCAGATCACTTTATTGCGTTAAACATCCACATCCCCGATAAGGGCAAATTTATTTTTGAGATCATTGATGATGGTTCCATGTTTGACATAAATCAGTTTCAAGAGCCTAAGTTGGACAATCTGGTACACGAAAAACGTAAAGGCGGCTTGGGCATTCGTCTGGTAAAATCCATTATGGATAAAATAGAATACCTGCACGAAGGCGGCAAGAACGTATGTCGGTTAACCAAAACCATCTGATTGGCCCAATTATGGCGTTCGATCTCTAGATTTTTACCCTTATTTTTGCGACCTAAAATTATCTGACATGCGAAGGCTGTGTTTTCTTTTATTTCTATTGGTTTCGACCGTTGGATTGGCTCAAGAAAAAAAATCGGAAAAGCCCACCGTGGTTTTCACCGTTCGTCAAGTGCCGACTTACACCGATGAATTTATCTACCTCTACAAGAAAAATCACCAAAACAAAACGGAAGATTTTACCGAGGCCAAGATTGACGAGTACCTCGATTTGTTTATCAATTTCAAACTAAAAGTTACCGAGGCAAAGGCGATGGGACTGGACACCACTGCCAAGTTTGTTAAAGAGCTAAATACCTACCGCGAAGATCTAAAAAAGCCCTACAGAGCCGAACCGGATTTGTTGGATAAACTGACGAAGGAAACCTACGAGCGATTGACGCAAGAAGTACGAGCATCGCACATCCTCATATCGGTTACGCCTGAATCTGCACCGGCAGATACAACCAACGCTTACAAGAAAATTTCAGACATCAAAAAGCGCATCGAGGCGGGAGAAGATTTCGAAAAACTTGCCCGTGAACTTTCGGAAGATCCGAGTGCGAAGTATAATGGCGGTGACTTAGGATACTTTACGGCTATGCAAATGGTTTATCCTTTTGAGTTGGCAGCCTACAATACAAAAATCGGAAACCTCTCTCCGATTGTGCGCACAAGATTCGGTTATCATTTATTGAAAGTAATCGACAAAAAGCCAGCTCGAGGCGAAGTAGAAGTTTCACACATTTTGTTGCGAGCCACCAATCCGGATGATACTAAAGTAAAAAATACAGCCTTTGAGATTTTCGATCAGTTAAAAGCGGGCCGCAGTTGGGATGATCTCTGTAAAGAATTCTCCGATGATGGCAACACAAAAAATAATGGCGGAAGACTTCGGCCATTTGGTGTAGGCGCACTCGCTTCGGTGCCCGAATTTGAAAACACTGCTTTTGCCATGCAAAACCCAGGCGCTTTGAGCGATCCGTTTAAATCAGCTATTGGATGGCATATCATTCGATTGGAGAAAAAAATTCCGCTACCCGGCTATGCTGAATTAGAATCATCTCTGAAAAGAAAAGTAGCCCGTGATGAGCGCCTGCAGGTGTCGCAGAAGAATATGGCCAGTAAGAGACGTAAAGATTTTAATTGGATCGAAAATGTTGAAACAAAAAAGCTGGTCGTTGCGGCAGCCGATTCTAGCCTTACAAAAGGCAAGTGGACGAAAAAATGGAATGATGACTCCAACAAAAAAACGTTGTTCACCATCGGAACCAAAAAATATTTGGTGAGCGATTTCGTAGGATACATTGCCAAAAACCAATCAGCTACAGACATCAGTCCGTCCATTTATATGGATCAACTGTATCTCAACTTTGTGGATGAAAAAGTAAACGAAGTAGAAGAAGAAAAGCTAATTCGCGAAAAGCCGGAATTCAAAAATTTATTAAATGAATACCATGAAGGCATCCTCTTCTTTGAAATTATGGAGAAAGAAATTTGGAATAAAGCATCTGCAGATTCTACCGGGCAACGAAATTTTTATCAATCGCATCAAGAAAAATACAAAGCAGGCGATCGGATTGAAGCACGCATATTCATGGCTACTGATAAAAGTATAATTGACGGATTCAAAAAGAAAGTTGAAGCGGGTGATTCCATTAAGAATGAGGATATCAAAAAGTTTAAATCGGTACAACCCTTCCGTAATTATGAAAAGGGAGAAAGTAAAGTAATCGATAAAATCACCTGGGCAGCCGGATTGCATGAGGTAGAACTAGATAAGAATTATTATCTTGTTGAAGCCGTACGATTAGTGGCTCCCGGAATCAAAACTTTTGAAGAGGCACGTGCATCTATTATTACAGACTATCAAGCGGAATTAGAAAAGCGCTGGTTGGAGAGTCTTCGCAAGAAATACCCTGTGGCAATCGATAAAAAAGGAAAAAAAGCAGTTTTAAGCGCTTTGGTGAAGAAATAATGAGAAGTTCTGATCTTAAAAGTATCTTTTTTTGGACGAGCATTGTCTGCTTAGTGTCTTCCTGCGACTTGATTCGCATGAAAAAAAATAATGCAGCTACCGATCAGGAGCGCAAAGCGGTAGCGCGGGTAAATGACGCTTATCTTTATTCTGATGAGCTCAATGGAATCGTTCCACCCACGGCCAGTCGTGAAGATAGCGCCACTCGTGTTTCTTCGTATGTGAATAGCTGGATTCGAAAACAATTGTTGTTAAATGAGGCGGCTAAAAACATCGACATCAACGAAGCTGAAGTGGAGCGCAAAGTGCTCGACTATCGCTACAGCCTGATTGGCTATGAATTTCAAAACTATTACATCAAGAAAAATTTAAACGATAGCATCTCTCCGGCCGAAATTGAGGAGTATTACAAAACGCATCTCGATAACTTTGTTTTAAAACAAAACATCATTCAGGGTACTTACATCAAAGTAGCAAAAACGGCTCCGCGCATTCAACGCATCAAAGAACTAATGTATTCCAACAAGCCGACCGACCAAAACGAATTAAAATCGTACTGCTTACGTTTTTCGGAGGCGTACCAATTGCCTGATTCGACCTGGATAGAATTTGACAAACTGACCGCCAATTCGCCATTGGCAGAAATACCGAATAAAATTCAGTTTTTATACAATTATCGCTTTTATGAGACAAGCGATGCCGGTTATTTGTATTTCCTGAAAATTGATGCTTATAAGATATCGGACAATGTTTCCCCCTTGGAATTTGTCCAAGACGACATCAAAAACATTATTTTAAATAAAAGAAAAGTAGAACTTGCCAAAAAATTGGAGGACGAGGTATATGAAAATGCTGCTAAACGAAAGGATTTCGAGGTTTTTGACCGTTAGTTTGCTCTCTTTATGCATGGCTGCCGCAGCCGTAGCGCAAGAAAAAGAGAAAACTGGCTTTGTGGTGGATAAGATTATCGCCAAGGTAGACAACTACATTGTGATTAAGTCCGAACTGGAATCGGCCTATCAAGCCTACTTGGCCGAAGGAAATCCGAACTCTGACGAAGCAAGATGCCAGCTTTTTAACCGCCTCATCATGAATAAGCTGATGGTTGCCAAAGCCGAGATCGACTCTGTATTGGTAACTGATTTGGAAGTTGATCAAAACACCACGCAACGAATGAATGCTATCCTTCAAAATTCGGGTAACTCACCCGAAGAATTGGAGAGAAGATATGGCAAGAGCTTGGAACAAATCCGAGTAGAGTTACGCGATCAGATCCGCGAGCAATTATTGGCGCGTGAAATGACAGGGCGCATTACCAAAGACTTAAAAATTACACCTGCCGAAGTGAAGCGGTTTTTTAATAAAATCCCAAAAGACAGTTTGCCTTTCTATTCCTCTGATGTAGAGATTGGCCAGATCGTGCGAAATGTAAAAATCAGCAATTCGCAAAAAGAAGATGCAAAAAGAAAGTTGAGCGAAATACGTGAGCGTATTTTAAACGGAGAAGACTTCAACACCTTAGCGCAAAAATATTCTGAAGACCCAAGTGTAAAAGCAAATGGCGGTGAGATGGGCTTTGTGGGTCGTGGCCAGATGGTGCCCCAATTTGAAGCAATGGCTTTTAAACTTCGTAAAAATGAAATTTCACAACCGTTCGAGTCAGCATTTGGTATTCACATTATGCAGTTGATCGACCGCAGAGGTAACGAATACAATTCGCGCCATATTTTGTTGCAAGGCATCCCGTCTGAAGAAGATGTAAAGCGTGCCGAGAATTATTTGGATAGTTTGCGCACGCGCATTCAAAGCGACAGCATCAAATTCGAATATGCTGCTAAAGAATATTCGGATGATATGGGCACCAAAGGTCATGGCGGTTATTTTACGGATCCGGATGGAGGAATCCACGTTTCTCTTCGTGAAATTGATCCGGTTGTTTATTTAGCTCTGGACACGATGAAGGTCGGGCATATCAGCAAGCCGCTCACCTATCGCACCGAAGATGGTAAAGAGGCTGTACGCATACTTTACTTCAAAGCTAAAATTCCACCCCACCAAGCTAACTTGAAAGACGATTGGCACCGAATTCAATCCGCTGCCTTGGCGGAGAAGAAAGATAAAATGATCGGTAAATGGTTTAACAAATCCAGACAAGACGTTTTCATCAATATTGACCCCTCGTATAATTATTGTAAAATCTTAGAGTAAATTCAAAGCCAATATTCAAGGTATATCCTATCTTGAATGTTCACTATTGAATTTTTAATCTGTAAAAAATGGCCAAACAATTTTCCAATGATGTAGAAGCTGCAGATGCGCTGGCAAAGGCTTTTCAGGATTTACGCAGTGAAATCGCTAAAGTGGTAGTGGGGCAAGATGAGGTGGTGAAGTTGGTTCTTACCGGAATATTTTGTCAAGGTCATTCACTCTTGGTAGGCGTTCCCGGATTGGCTAAAACGTTGTTAGTTCAAACTATTTCCAAGTCACTTGATCTTCATTTTAAGCGCATTCAGTTTACACCGGATCTGATGCCATCGGATATAGTAGGGGCAGAAACGATGGACAAAGAGCGAAACTTTCAGTTTGTGAAGGGCCCAATCTTTGCGAATATTATTTTGGCTGACGAGATTAACCGAACTCCTCCTAAAACGCAGGCAGCATTGCTGGAATCCATGCAAGAATATGCTGTAACGATTGCCGGAAATAATTATCCGCTTCCTAAACCCTTCTTTGTTTTGGCAACACAAAACCCGATTGAACAAGAAGGAACATATCCATTGCCGGAAGCACAGTTGGATCGTTTTATGTTCAACATTTTTTTAGACTATCCCAGCTATCAGCAAGAAATAAACATTGTGAAAAATACGACTGCCGACTTCACACAACAGGTAGGTAAAATTTTATCAGCAGAAGATATTATCGCGTTTCAACATCTGGTTCGCAGAGTACCTATTGCTGATAATGTTGTGGAATATGCAGTGAAATTGGCGCAGGCTACGCGCCCCGGAAAAAACGGTTCGACCATTTCTAACGAGTGGTTAGAATGGGGTGCTGGCCCGAGAGCTTCTCAGTTTTTAGTGTTAGGAGCGAAATGCAATGCACTGATCAACGGTAAATACTCACCTGATATCGAAGATGTTCAGGCAGTCGCTAAACCCGTATTGCGTCACCGCATTGTGCGCAACTTTAAAGCAGAAGCTGAAGGCATTTCCGTTGATGGTATTATTGAGAAATTGATGGCTTAGCCGGCAGCCAAACAAAATCCTCCGCCTTCGGAAAATCAGCAAACACATTTTGGATAAACTCATTGGGAATGGTGAGTTTGCGTTTAGTCATATCTATCCAAGCGCCATCCATATTAATGATGGCCGCGATTGTGCGATCTTCTTTATAAATATGATGGCGAATACTCCATCGGGAAAAATCAGGCGCTGCTTTATAGACTACGAGATCAACCGTCACTTTATCTTCAAATTTTATCTCGCGTTTAAAAAGCGCTTCCTCGCGAAATAAAATTGGACCAATTCGCAGTTCTTCAAATTTCAAATTGGTAAGCCCTTGTTGTGAGAAACAAGCAATGCGAGTGGTCGCTCCATAATCGTAGTAAGCCGAATGGCGTAGGTGACGATTTTGGTCAATATCTGACCAGCGAACTTGTATGGGTAATTCAAATGTTGTCATGTCTTACAATTTTCTAATTAATTAAATCACGCACCACGGGTATGGATTTTATTTCACCTAAACCGTCTATATGCAGCGCATAAAATCGCAGCAATACGTCCAGCAAATTTCTTCGTTGCACTTGATTCATGATAATGCTAACCGAATAATCTGCGTGAAGCAATTGCTCTAAAATAATTTCTTCGGCATCATCGGCATAAAATGGAGTAAGAATTTCAGTGGTTTGGCTGGGGCCGAACCCGAGCAACCGACTTAGCTTGATGAGAAACAGTAAGTGAAAGTTTTCTACTTGAATATTCTCCTGATCCAATGTGATAAATGATTCGAAAAGAAAATGACACAACTCTTGCGAATGGGTCTGTTCCTTTACGGATTTGTTGATCATCTCAGTTAAGAAAAGTGCCACCGTTGATTTCTTAAAATCGGAGGTGATGGTTTGATACGGATGAACGCATCGAACTTCTTTCAAGCGTAAAATATTGGCGTTCTCTTTGTGATACACGACCAGGTCGAGGAGCGTAAGTGGTTGGTATAACGCTATCTTTCCTTTACCTGACTTGCTTCGTGCACTATTAACAATGTAGGATTGAAGGCCAAGTTGTTCCGTAAAAATCGTGACGATGATGGATGACTCCGCAAATTTGGTAAACCGAAATACAATGCCTCTTGTTTTTAGCAACATGTCTGAACGGTGCGCTAACTCCGTGTTGGTTTAGCTTCTTTCATACCCTCCACAAAAGATCTGCGATTGCGCGCTTCGTATTTATCTTTTTCACCCAATAGCACTTGCGATTTATTTTCTGTGAGCCTAAATGAGAATGATGCCAGTTCTCCTGTTTGTGCGCAGATAGCGTGCACTTTGGTTACAAATTCCGCTACCGCGAGTAAGTTAGGCATGGGCCCAAACGGCTTACCTTCATAATCCATATCCAGGCCCGCCACAATTACACGCTTTCCGGCATTGGCCAGCGAATTACAAACGTCAACTATGGCATCATCAAAAAATTGAGCTTCATCAATGCCCACCACATCACAATCACCTGCCAGCAACAAAATATCTCCGGCAAAGTTGACAGGCGTAGAACGAATTTCGCGTTCGCTGTGCGATACGATTTTCTGATCATCATAGCGCTTATCAATTGCCGGTTTAAAGATTTCCACTTTTTGTTGAGCGATTAGAGCGCGATTGAGCCTTCGAATCAATTCCTCGGTTTTACCGGAAAACATGCAACCACATACCACCTCAATCCAGCCATTTTTCTCGGCTCTGGCGTTTCGCCCAATGTGAGGTTCTATAAACATACTGCAAGGTAAAAATTAGCCGGAACTTGAACAGGGTTACTAAAAAATCAAAAATCATACTTGAGATGGGGCAACTTGCTCTCTGGCGGTACTCGCACCACCAAATCACCCAAGGCTATGGCCTGGCATGCCAGGCGTTCGTTATCCAACAATTTTCCCTCTTGATAATAACGCATCTCAGCGGCCGTTCTTTCAGAAAGTAGGTCATGGCCTTCAACAATAATCAGTTTGCAGGTAGTACATCGCCCTTTGCCTCCGCAGGCGTGCATCCAGTCTACCCGCTCGCCTTGGAGAGCAGCTAAAATTGAACGAGATTGTGGATGAATATTTACCACTTTTCCACTCAGGTTTTCAATTACTATCTTTGCCATCTTTAGAACGCACCTTGATCAATATTTATGGACGAAAAAATAAGCTCACAAGCAATCGGACAATATAGCGAGCATTATGCTTCTAAATTAGCCGATCACTTCTTTAGTAAAAAAGAAACGATCAGCGGCCCGGAAATTCTCACCCTTTGCGAGATTAAGCAGGTAAACATGTTTATCATTCGCGAGTTGATGCATGCTTGGAAGCAGGAATCGGAAAAATTAAAAAGCCCTTATTTTGACTACCAAGCTGCGGCCGTCAAGGAGGCATTGGTGCAATATCAAAACACGCTTTCCAATTACATTGCTGTTAGTCGCAAGGATTTTGTGCCTTTACTCGAAACGGCAATCACGAAAACGATCTATTTAATCATGGCTCCTTATGATTTCTATTCCGAAACGCTAGATCGGTATGGAAAGGGCTATTTAAAAACCGAATATCTGAAAGGCGAGGTTAAGTATTTGAGAATTAATCAGGCGCCACTTGAGCGGCTCGTGGCAAAGTTGGAAGAGCAAAAAATCGATGTGCTTACCGGAAATGAAGCATTTGGTATGCTCGACTCTATTTTGGAAGAGGTAAATTTTACACCAGAAGATTTTGAAGGCTATCTGGGTCAATTTTCAAAACTTGTGCCGCTACGGGTTGACAAGCTTTTTGAAGTGCGCTCGGTGGTGAAGCCGCCTGAAATTAAAAAAACAGAACCTATCAAGGCAATTAGCGAACCAGCTGCGAAAGAAATTAAACCAACATTGGCAGAGAATCTGGCGCGTCAGAAAACAGTCAAATTAAAAGACAGCCTCACCATCAATCAAAAATTCATGTTCACCAAAATTCTTTTTAAAGGTGATTTTGAGATTTTCTCTGAAACAATAGATCGTTTGGACTCTTTTGAAACCCTTAACCATGCACTTGCTTTTTTAGGCGATCATTATTTGGATTGGGATCGCGACAGCGAAGAGTATGAAGAATTTTTAGAAGTGTTGGAAAAAAGATTTAGCTGATAAACCTATATCCTTTGAAGTACTTCTCCCCGATGTGCATCTAGTTTTAAAAGGATAAACAGTAGGATCGTAAATCCCCACAAGGAAGAGCCTCCATAACTGAAAAAGGGTAATGGAATTCCGATCACAGGAAACAAGCCGATGGTCATCCCTATATTAATCACAAAGTGGAAAAACAAAATGCACGCCACGCTGTACCCATACGATCGCGCAAACCTACTCTTCTGTCGCTCAGCTAAATAAATCACTCGTAGCATAAGAGCTATAAATAAGGCAACCACTATGAGACTTCCAATCCAACCGAACTCCTCGCCTATCGTACAAAAAATAAAATCGGTGCTTTGTTTCGGTACAAAATCAAATTTTGTTTGTGTGCCTTTCAAAAATCCTTTGCCAAAAAAACCGCCACTGCCAATCGCTATTTTAGATTGCGTTACATTCCAACCTACTCCCAGCGGATCAATATCTGGGTTGATCAATACCATCACCCGATCTCTCTGGTGCTTTTTTAAAACGTTATTCACCGCATAATCGACACTTTCAATCACACCACTAATCAAGAGCGCACCGATGGCGAGCACTGCTATTCGCTTAAATTTTTTCTTACCGATATAAATTAGAAAGAGTAATACCGCGAAGATTGTTCCGTGCAAATAAAGTTGGTTGGGCACCAGTAGCGTAAGAATAAAAATAGTTGCCGCGCATATGCCCACAATCAAAATGAACGGAGACATGCCTTCGCGGTAGAATACCAATATAAAAGAAGTAAATACCAATGCGGTACCCGTATCTTTCTGCAATTGAATCAAAATAATGGGCACTCCAATCAATGCAAAAAGAACTGCTTGATTGCGCAGGTTATCCATTCGAAAACCTACCGAGCCAATGTATTTGGCAACGGCCAATGCAGTAATGAATTTCGCAAACTCGGACGGCTGTACACCAAATGAACCGATGCCGATCCATGCTTTGTTACCACCTACTTCTTTGCCAATCAAAGGTACCATGAACAGCGCGATCAAAATTAGCCCATAAAAAACATACGCAAATGTTTCGTAAAACCGCATGTCAATAATAATGATTGCGAGTACAATTACTGCCGATGCCGCGATAAACATTAGTTGTCTACCTGAACTAAGCGATAAATCCCAAATTGTTTGATTGGCTGTTTCGTCATAGATGGCAGCGAATATGTTGAGCCAGCCCAGTACGACCAAGGCCATGAACAAAAATATGGTTGTCCAATCTAAACTTCCGCTTATGTCGTCATCACGCCTCATTGAACCTTATCTAAAAATTTGCCAGCCAATACGTAATCTTCAATGAACTGACGTTTTGTTTTTCCATACAAATACTTCTCAATCATTAAGCTCGCAATAGACGCTGCCGCGCGCGCACCTTGCCCTGCGTCTTCGACATAAACTGCAATTGCAATTTTTGGATTATCGCGAGGAGCAAATGCTATAAACACCGAGTGAGCGGGCAGTGGGTCGTTTTGAACGGTTCCTGTTTTGCCACAAACTACTACATCGGCCAGATGTGCACGGTACTGACCGGTGCCGAAATCAACCACTTGTTGCATAGCATCTACAGCAACTCGAAAGTAAGCTGAGTCAATAGTAGTATAATGTCGCTCAGTGTATTGTGGAAGTGGTTTATTATCTTTTCCCACCGACTTAATTAAATGTGGTATGTAGTAGTAGCCGCGATTGGCAATCGTTGCCGCAAAGTTGGCCATTTGAATGGGAACCACTAAATTTTCTCCTTCCCCAATGGCTATCGAATAAATATTCGAAAATTTCCATGGCCTATTGTTGTACGCACGATCATAATATTCAGGAGTAGGAATCAAACCATCCTTCTCATTGGGTAAATCGATTCCTAAATTTTTTCCAAAGCCAAAACTATGAATGTGCTTGTTCCATTCCTTAAGCCCAATGCGTGTATCTTCGAAAGGCGAACTTGAAACATTCTTGTTCAACATTTTACGCAGCACATTAAAAAAATAAGGGTTACATGAGTTCGCAATAGCACCGCGCAAATCCTGATTGTCGTGACCCGCATGACAGCCGATCAAAGACTTGTCGCATCGAAACCGAGTTTCAGGAGTGATCACACCTTCCTGCAGGGCAGACATTGCTTGGGCGATTTTGAAAATAGATCCGGGGCGATATTGTGCCATCAGCGGACGATTGAATAAAGGCTTCATCGAATCATTGCTGATCAACATAAAATTTGAACTGTAATTTTTGCCTGTAAGCAATGTCGGATCATACGATGGCCCTGAGACAAGTGCCAAAACTTCTCCTGTTGAAGGTTCAATAGCAGCTATGCTTCCTGATTTTCCACGCATCAGCATTTCACCATACTGCTGAAGATCCAAATCGATAGAAGCAATTAAATCCTGGCCAGGAATTGAAAGCGTATCATATGCTCCGTTCTTGAACGAGCCCTTCTCCACGCCTTTTACATTACGCAACTTAAATCGAACTCCCCGTTTGCCACGTAGTTGTTCTTCGTAAAAAGACTCAATGCCGCTTTGGCCAATGTAATCACCTTGTCGGTAAATTTTATCTTTATCGTTGGTCAGTTTGTCTTTGCTGATTTCGCTGACATAACCAAGTGCATTGGCTAATGCTTTTGTGGTGTAAGCGCGTGTCGTTCTGGCTTCAATGTAAAATCCGGGGAATTCATCCAATCGATCTTGCACTTTAGCAAAATCTTCATTCGAAAGTTGGTCAATAAAAAGAGTAGGCTTCACAACTGAAAACTCTTTGCGTGCCTTCATTTCTTTAAAACGCTTGCGCAACTCTTCTCTGGATATCTGAAAAACTTCGCAAAAGCGAGTAGAATCAAAATTCTTTACATCTTTCAGAATAACCGTGACATCGTACTCGGGTGTGTTGTAGACAATCAGTTTTCCATTCCGGTCGCTGATCAATCCCCGAAAAGGATATTCTACTTGTCGTAAGATCGCGTTGCTATCAGCCAGTTCAGCATATTTATTATCCAGAACTTGAATAAAAAATAGTTTAATCAGGAAGATAACACCCACCAATACAAACACCAATTGCAGTATTTCCCTCCTACCTTCGTTCATCGTCTTCTTTCAAGTGAAAAGTATTGCAAGATTAAAACCACAGAAAGAGTAAATAGTAAGCTCATCACCACTTTAAGTAGTGTAAATCCAAATCGCGAAAATCCGGCCGCCTCCGTAAAGAACAATACAAAGTGATGAACAAATAAAAGAGGGATGGCGTAAATCAAAAACCATTGCAAACCATTGGATGCCAATGTAGGTGGCAAGCCTGAATCATATCCGCCCTGTGGTGTAATTACGCCTAACCAATAGTTTCGCAAGTATGCTACCACTACTAGAGCCATCGCGTGTAAACCCAGACTATCATAAAAAATATCAATCGTAAAGCCCAGTAGAAAACCAGCAAGCATCAGTAAGAGGTTATTGGTTTCGACAGGCAAGAGAAGAATAAAGACTACGTAAAGAAAACAAAAGGCTGTGTTGAACAACACCAAATTCTTCAACAGAAGCACTTGCGCTATTGCATAAACAAAGAATAGGAAAAAGTGAATGATACCCGACTTACTCATTTCTGTATTCCTTTTGTGATTACTTCTACTGAATCCTGCTCTGCCTTTAAGTTACTCTTCACTACTTCCACAAAAGCTAGTTTACCAAAATCCTGCGACAGCTCCACTTTGATTTGATGGAAAGGAGACTCTTCACTCAATTTAACTTCTTTAATTATACCGATCAAAATCCCTTCGGGAAACACTGCATTGTAGCCGGAGGTAACAATTGTATCTCCTACAAGTGGGCTTACATGCCTTGGAATATACCGCAAGTCAATCACACGTGGATCAGTGCCATCCCATTGCACGGTTCCGAAATGACCTGTTCGTTTTATTTTACTCGAAACCTGATCATCGATATTCAACAACGATATCAAAACGGAATGATGGCTTGAAACTGACTTTACTTTTCCGATAGCTCCCTGCACGCTGATGACCGCCATGCCGGGTTGTAATCCGCTGTCGATCCCTTTATTGATGGTGATGAAATTTTTATACTGGCTCGTAGAGTTGTTGATAACCTTTGCGCTGATGTACTCAAACCGGTTGACAATGGCCACATTTTTGAGTTGCGACAAACCGATTTCTTCAATTACCTGATTGCGATCATCAAGTTTCTTACGAAGCGATGCGTTCTCATTGGCCAACTGGGTGTTAATATCGCGGAGCGAAAAATACTCTTTTATACTTTGCGATGTGCTGATGATGTTGGCAGCTATTTGATTGGAGCTGTTAAAATAGCGCGTACTCTGGTATTGGTTATTCTCTACTACTAACCATGCACAAAATAACTCCAGTAAAAGAAATGTGAAGAATGCCCTGTACTTGTAAACGAATTTGAAGAGCCGCTCCATCGACTAGGTCATCAATACTTTTCGATAGTGGTTTAAATTTTTAAGAGCTGCACCAGTGCCACGAACTACGGCACGAAGTGGATCATCGGCAACATGAATGGGCAACTTTGTTTTCAACGACAAGCGTTTATCCAAACCACGAAGCATCGCACCACCACCTGTCAGGTAAATTCCTTGCTCATAGATGTCGGCAGAAAGTTCGGGAGGAGAAAGTTCTAATGCCTTCAGCACCGCTTCTTCCAATTTTGAAATAGATTTATCCAACGCAAAGGCTACTTCTGAATATGAAATCTTAATGGTTTTGGGAATACCCGTCATCAAATCTCTTCCTCTAATTTCATAGTCATCAGGGCCGTCATCTAATTCTGTCAATGCCGAGCCTACTTCAATTTTCACACGTTCAGCTGAGCGCTCACCAATCAACAGGTTATGCTGCCTGCGCATGTAATCTAAAATATCTCTATTGAACGTATCTCCGGCAATACGAATTGACTGATCACACACAATGCCTGACAAGGCGATGACAGCAATATCGGTTGTACCTCCACCGATATCGACAATCATATTTCCAATTGGCTGTTCAATGTCTATTCCAATTCCGATAGCCGCTGCGATTGGTTCATGAATCATGTACACCTCTTTGGCATTCGCGTGTTCGGCAGAGTCGCGAACGGCACGCTTCTCAACTTCCGTGATGGCGGAAGGAATACAAATTACCATGCGCAACGAAGGCGGGAATAATTTTTTTCCGGTGTCGATCAATTTGATCATTCCGCGGATCATCATCTCGGCTGCGTGGAAGTCGGCAATCACACCTTCTTTCAATGGCCGAATGGTTTTGATATTGTCGTGGGTCTTTTCGTGCATCTGCATCGCCTCGCGGCCGATGGCAAGCACCTTGTTGGTGGTTTTATCGATGGCGATAATGCTGGGCTCGTCTACCACAACTTTGTCTTTGTGGATGATAAGCGTATTGGCCGTGCCAAGGTCAATCGCAATGTCTTGTGTAAAAAAGTCGAAAAGTCCCATTTATGTTTTTCTGCAGTAAGTAAAGTTTATCAAAGCACGAAATTACAGAAATAATCCGGTCAATTTTAAAGCTAGTTGCGTTAAAAACGCACATGCGTTTTAATGCTTAAAGTGTCTGAACCCGGTGAAGACCATCGCCATTCCATGTCGGTCGCAAAAGTCGATGGAGTCTTGATCTTTAATCGAGCCACCCGGTTGTATCACCGCCCGGATGCCATGTTGTGAAGCAATCTCAACGCAATCCGGAAACGGAAAGAACGCATCCGATGCCATCACCGCTCCTTTCAAACTCAATCCAAACGATCCGGCCTTTTCAATGGCTTGCTTCAGCGCATCCACTCGACTGGTCTGACCTACACCACTCGAAATCATTTGGCCATCTACAGCCAAAATAATAGTATTGGACTTGGTGTGCTTGCAAACTTTGCTTGCGAAAAGTAGCGCGGCCACTTCCTGCTCGGTTGGAGCTATTTTAGTCACTGTCTTTAAATCTTCCCGTGCATCGGTTTTAAAATCCACGTCTTGTTCAATCACGCCATTCAACAGGTTTTTAAATTGCTTAGCTGTTTTTAACGGTTGCTTTTGTTTCAACAAAATTCGATTCTTCTTCGAGCGCAGTAGCTCCAGTGCATTCGCATCAAAGCTAGGTGCAATTAATATTTCAAAAAACAGTTTGTTGATTTCTTCGGCAGCCTGCAAATCAATCGGCTGGTTGGTTGCCAGCACACCACCAAATGCGGAGAGCGTGTCGGCTTCGAACGCTTTCAGGTATGCTTCCTTCACCGATTTTCCAGTAGCCACCCCGCAGGCGTTGGTATGTTTGATGATGACAAATGCTTTTTCGCCTTCAAACTCCTGCACCAAATTCACCGCTGCATCTACATCTACCAAGTTGTTGTAAGAAAGTTCTTTACCGTTGAGCTTTTCGAACAGCGCCTCCATGTCGCCAAAGTAAACTCCCTTTTGGTGAGGGTTTTCTCCATAGCGTAAAACCTGGCCTGTCTGCACACTGCTCTTAAAACTAGGCAGTTGTTGCTCTTGGTTAAAATATTGAAAGATGGCGGAGTCGTAATGCGAGGTAACATCAAAAGCCTTTGCGGCAAATCGCTTGCGGTCGCTCAAATCGCTCCCTCCGTTTTTGGCTTCAAGTAGTTGGAGCAGCTCGCTGTATTGATTGCGAGATGAAACGATCACCACATCATTGAAATTTTTTGCCGCTGCGCGGATCAATGAAATTCCACCGATGTCAATCTTTTCAATAATATCTTCTTCCGAACCTCCTTTTGCAACGGTTTCCTCAAAGGGATACAAATCCACAATCACTAAATCCAACGGGCCGATTTTAAACTCAGCTGCTTGCTTCAAGTCTCCGACATCTTCTCTGCGAAAGAGAATACCTCCAAACACAGCCGGGTGCAATGTCTTCACGCGTCCGCCAAAGATGGAAGGATATCCCGTAAGTTGTTCAACGGGTGTTACCGGATAACCGAGCTTTTCAATAAATTCCTGAGTACCTCCGGTGGAGACAAACTCTACTTTGTTTTTCGCTAATGCGTGAATGATCGGTTCGAGGTTGTCTTTGTAAAAAACGGATATCAGTGCTCGGGTAATTTTCTTGGTCATAAGCTAATTTGAAAATTCGATGATTCGTTAATTGGGAAATCGGTTTGAGAAATAGATGGAATTGGAGTTAGTGAGAAGCGTAATTGTATTGAAAATACTTAGTTTAAAACGAAGTTGAATTAAATCCCCCATCCATTTTCAAATTTTCAAATCAATTAATTTTCAAATTAACTCAGGCCATGCAAGAAGTCTTTCTCTTCAAATGCCTCCGAGTCGATCGAAAAATCATCGGCATCTAAGAACGCAGGGAAACGATCGCGGTAAGCTTGTAGTGCGTTTGCACTCAGCTCGATCGTTTTAGTAGATTCTACTCCTTCCACCGTAAAAATAAGATCGCCTTTCGGACCAATGATGGACGACTGGCCATTGTATTCAATACCATTGCCATCAATCCCTACGCGATTTACACCAACCGCATAGCTCAGATTTTCAATAGCTCTTGCTTTCAACAAGGTCTCCCATGCAGTGGCACGAACCACCGGCCAGTTGGCGACATAAATCAGCAGATCGTACGAAAGTTTTTTTAGGGATGGATTCCAGCGGTTGCGGCTCCATACCGGAAAGCGAAGGTCGTAGCAAACAAGCGGGCATATTCTCCAACCTTTCCAATGACCGATCAATAAACTTTCTCCGGATGAGTACACTTGCTGCTCTT
>JACPVX010000056.1 GCA_016191555.1 Bacteroidota bacterium | reverse complement strand
GCCGCACATGGAGCAAGCGAAATTGTTTAATGAAATTTTGTTTGATAAAATCATGCGAGGGAAATGAATTAAAAGTTCGTGAAGAGACGAACTTGGGCTTCTGATGTATAGCGAACTCAGTGTGGTTTAATATTAGAATCGCAGAATAGAAAATCAACAGGCAGTAACTCATAGACTTCGCGGGCGAGGGATTGAAGCGGTTACCCCGCAGTGGTGCGCCTCGCGCCACGAGGAGTAAAAGCGGAAAGCCCGGTGGCCGACTGCGCCTCGCGCGGCCACGACCAAAAAAATTCGCTTTTATAAATCGCCTAGCTGTGGCCGAATCAAAATCTCTTCCACGACACTTCGCTTTGATAAACTGTAGGCGCTGAAAATGGTCTCTGCCACATCTTCGGGTTTCATGAGTCGCTCATCGGGAAGATCTACGCCATCCCAACTTGCGGTGAGGGTGGCACCGGGAAGAACGGATGTAACGCGCACGCCATGAGCCTTCAATTCCTCGCGCAGCACTTTGGAAAAGCCGAGCAAGGCAAATTTGGAAATAGCATATGATCCGCCATTGGGATAGGCCATGATGCTGGCGATGGAACACATATTAAAAACATGCCCCGACTTCCGTGCTCTCATGGCCGGCACGAGTAGTCGGCTGAGATTGTAGGCGCTGTAAAGATTTGTGTTGATCATGCTCTCCAAAGCTCCGTCCGCTTCATCGAGCACGGAGCCCGGAATAAAATACCCTGCATTGTTTACCAGCACTTCGACCGGTTGAAGTTGCTTAACCTTTCCGGCAAAGTGTTGAATGTGCTCTTTGCTCGACATGTCGGCCACGAAAGTGGACACTTTCACTGGATGCTTGCTTTCGATGGCAGACTTTAACTCTTTCAAATCGTCTTCTTTTCGTGCACAGGTTGCAATATCAAAGCTGGCAGCGGCAAAGCGCTCAATAATTGCTCTGCCAATTCCTTTGGTGCCACCGGTAACTACTGCTAATTTGTTCATGGGAATATTTTATCTTTGAGCAAGATAGTATTTCAATACAACTCGATGAAAGAATTTGGTCGTTACATGATTTTTCTAGGATCGCTGGTGGTGAGGCGCGAAACATTTATCACTTATTACCGACTGGTGGTTGATGAGTGCATGCAAATTGGCGTGAAGTCCATCTCACTTTTTGTACTCGTTTCGACATTTATGGGCGCTGTAACCACGGTGCAAACGGCTTTCAATCTGGTTACTCCGCTTGTGCCTCGTTATGTGATCTCGCAGGTGGTGCGCGAGATGACGGTGTTGGAATTGGCGCCTACGATTATGGCAATAATCTTTGCCGGAAAGATTGGGTCGAGCATGGCGGGTGGATTGGGTACGATGCGTATCACTGAACAGATTGATGCGCTGGAAGTAATGGGAATTAACTCGTCTTCTTATCTGGTACTTCCTAAAATTGTGGCTTCGATGTTGATGTATCCATTGCTGGTAATTGTGGCGGGGGTTTGTTCCATTATTGGCGGCTATCTGGTTGGCACACTTACAGGCATTTTGACTCCCACGGAGTACATCATGGGTATCCGCTCCATTTTTAATGATTATACCATCACCTTCGCACTCATCAAATCGGTTGTGTTTGCGTTCTTAATTGGTTCCATCTCCTGTTTCAAAGGGTACTACACGCAGGGTGGTGCGCTGGAGGTTGGTATTGCCAGCACAGAGGCGGTGACATCGAGTGTGATTGCCGTTTTGTTGGCCGATTATTTCTTAGCTAATCTTTTGCTCTGATTCCATGATCAAGATAAAAAACATCAGTAAGTCCTTCAATGATAAAAGTGTGCTGCGCAATATCAGCGGAGAATTTGATAAGGGAAAAACCAATCTCATTATCGGATCGAGTGGTACCGGAAAAAGCGTGTTGCTGAAATGTATTGTTGGACTTTTGCATCCGGATACAGGCTACGCATTTTATGATTTACGTAATTTTACGGATGCCGACAAGGATGTAAAGTCAGAGATTCGTAGAGAAATCGGGATGCTATTTCAAGGTGGTGCTTTGTTCGATTCAAAGAACGTCCAAGAGAATGTGATGTTCCCATTGGACATTCTTACCAAAATGCCTTATGATGAAAAACTGGATCGCGTTAATTTTTGTCTGAAGCGGGTGGGGTTGGAAAATGTAAACAAAAAGATGGCCTCTGAAATTAGTGGGGGGATGAAAAAGCGCGTAGGTATTGCCCGTGCTATTGTTAATAATCCTAATTATCTTTTTTGTGATGAGCCCAACTCGGGCTTAGATCCGCAGACTTCTATATTGATTGATGAGCTGATTTCAGAAATTACACACGAATTCAACATCACGACCATTATTGTGACGCATGATATGAACTCGGTATTGGGTATTGGCGAAAAGATCATGTTCCTCCACAAGGGTGATAAACTGTGGGAAGGTTCTAATGAAGACATTACCCACTCAGGTGTAAAAGAACTGGATGACTTTGTGTTTATCAACAAAGTAATGAAGAGCTTGAAGGGGACGAAGTTGGTTTAGTAGTTATTTGCTTCCTTGCAAATTTACGTTGATATCTTTAGAAACGTAAAAGGGAATCCCAGAAGGAGAAATACCTCGCACCAAAATTTGATATACACCGAGGTCATCTGTCATATAGAATGATAGATTTGCTTTGCCGCTAGTATCTATTTTAGCAGAAGGATACCAGAAAACTAACGAATTAAAATTCGGCTTATTATCATTTGGGCGTTGCTTCCGCTCTTCAAGAAATTTTGGTTTACTTAAACCTTCAATCTGCAGTGATCGATTAATTGGAGGACGGGTATTCCCGTTTTTTGTCCTTACCAAAACCAAACCGTTCTTGCCAAAAAGACCTAGTGGTATCAATTTCTTCGGATGACTGATTATAGCAATTGTAGATATCTCAGATGGCTTTAGGGACATAAAATAGGATGTGTTCTTTGTAGCGAAACCATCGATAATATAAGTTGGATCGCCTGTCACTTTTAATGGATCTGGCAAGGATACCAATACGATTGGCCCCTTGCGTGTTTTTCGATGCTGCAGTGATGGCACAATTTCGCGGATTAATTCTTCCATATCAACAAATGGCTCGTAGTCAGTTACTGTTACTGATAAGTCATAAGGTGGCAAAAAATTCTGTTGCTCATTGGAGGTTGAGCTACGACCCTGTTGGCTAAGGAACGTATCAAAAGATTTACGAATTAATCGGTTTTGATTTACATATAACGCATAAGGATCAGCTGTAGCAGTCTCTTTTACCTTAATAGAGCTTGGCCATTTTATGTCCTCCCCATTCCAATCTACCCAAAAATCAGGTACAACTTGCCCCATTGACTCACCACCTACATAAACCTGCGTTTCCGCCATCATTAACAGTTCATCTTTACCATAGAAGTCCGACATAGGCATCAAAATTAATCCATCATTAATTGTAAACTGGTATCGCTGATGAGCCTGCTGAAGATACAACAATACATTCGAACCATTAAGCAAGGGCTTTTTAGTCGAATCACTATATGCCCTCCCAACCCTTTCAATATTACTTTTGAATCTAAAGTCTTTCAGGGGATTCATTCCACTTAAAATGCGATCCCAAGGTTGCGGTTTTGATTGGGTGAGTACATGATGATCGATAGTTTTTAAATTTTCCAATCGAAACTCATTCCACGCAAAATCTTCCATCGCAAAATCAATATCAAATGAAGAATCATACCACACATTCAATGCCTGAATTTGATCGTATTTTTTATCAATTACTGAAACCGAAAACAAACCGTCCACAGGGTTTCCGCTTGAATCAGTGAAATCGAATTCAACATCCACCTTTTCGCGAGGTTGATAACTCAGTTTTGGAATATTCATGTTTAAGATAAAATTATTACTAGTGTGGTGGTACAAATTACGAAAAGCCAAAAGCTGTCCGTTTGAACGTAAAACTGCCAAGTGAATGAGACCATCATTCCAATTTGATGTTTGCAGATTTATATCTAGCGAGTCTTTTTCCATTAAAAGCTCGATGACCTCCAAAACTAGATTTCGTTGCGAAACGATCAACGTAAGTCGCTCTTTGTTATATCTCGATTTTGGAGGTATTTTTATAGTAACACTTTGTAATGTATTAGATGATGAAAACTTCACGCCCATATTGACACCATCTTCTTCAACAACAGGAAGCGAGGTACGTGTAGTATCATTATTGGCAGTTATAAAATATTTTTGCTTATACGTTGGGCGAATTGTCAATGAACAAAATCCATCGGCTTGAACTATTCCGTTGGTTAAAATAAAACCTGATGAGTCAATCAATTTGATTGAATCTAACGGTGTGGCAGCAACAAGCACGCTACTGACCATACCACCAATCAAATGACCACCTTCAATAGTGACTCGTGATGGTCGCTGAATTGGTTGTAAAACTCCCGACTTCACTATTTCGATTGGTTTTTGGTAAATAACTTCTGGGTAAAATGCTTTTAAACCATAATGATGAATTGCTAATCGATATACACCTGAAGGTAAATCGGGTACAATCCATTGATTATACCCTTCACCATTCAAGACACTAAACAAAAAATGTTGAACACTTTTACCTTCTGAATCAATGACGTTAAAATCTAATATTCGTTTAGCTTTTACACGAGTCAATTCATTCTCAAAAAGTTGAATAGAAAAAAATGCCGTATCCCCTGCCGCATATTTCGATTGACTAAACGTTACAAGCATTTTATGTCCAGACATTGCTTGGTAGTAAGAATTATACTTCTTCTTCCAAAATTCTATCGGAGCTTGTGCAGTACCTTTAGAAGTCAGTAACAAGAGGGCCAAAAATGGGATCCAGATTTTCATTACCACTGAACTGGTTTATTCGTAGATGAATTCGCATAAAATGTACAAGGCCGCGTGTCGTAAAAGGGTGCTACCAGTTTAAATGGCACATCTGTAGGGTAAATAAAAATACTCTTTTTAGATATACTAGATGCTCCAAACATGCCCACAACAAAATCGCTATTATTCTTTGCAAAAACATTCCCAACAATTATTCCGGGTGGTGGTTGAAACAATGTAGAGGCCTCTTCTTTCTGCTTCCTTACCAATTTATAAAACTCAAATGCATTTTTACTCAAACTCAATTGCTCCATTTCCACTAGGTATTTGTTTGCAAATGTCATATTGGTAATAGGAACCTCTCCTACTTTAACATTTTTAAATTGATTATTTACCACTAATTGAACATCTGATAATTGAGGCATCTGCTCATATTGTTTTGCCCAACAAGTACAGCACGAGCATTCATCAAACTTAATCAATGTACCGCCACTTCCGATTGGCCCCGGTCCCACACGATATCCACTGCAAGGCCATGGGTCCATATAAGGTGTATAGGGCGGTGTCCACCGCATATAATACTGCGGATAGGTATCAATCTTATAAGTTCCTGTTAATCGCCATCTGACATAATTATCAGTTCCCGATCCCGCATCCGAATCTACAAAAACATTAAAAACATCAACTTGCTCTTCAAAATATTTACCCTGCTTTGTCCTACGTTCATATTCAAATCGTATGTCTGTCACATACCCTACCGGTTTTAGTAAATCCGGGTCTGACTCAAATATTTTCCCGTCTGGCGTTTGCACCTTAATGTGATACGAGTGCCCAATTTGTCCCTGAATGCTCCCACTGCTGATGTATTCACCCGGAGTTTTTTCGACAAAATTCTCAGAGTTGCCTTGATCGTCAAATAATTGAATAGTCAAGTTCTTAACAGGGTTAAACGGAACGGTATCAGCATCGAGCGCAAAACCTCGCGATACTTTTACTGTGTAAGGTGGAGCATCGGTAGTAATCATTCCTTCTATTACCATTAACGATTGTGGAGGTGGAACACCCAACTCCACTCGCTCCACACAAGCACTGGCAACAAATAGAACAATAAACCATCTCGTCCTAACAAAATTTCTTCTGATTCGCAATTCATCCCACATAGCCACTAAAATTTAATATTATAACTAATCGAAGGAAACAATGTTCCAATAATAGAAAGTTGATAGGGAACCGGAACGCCATTTACGGAATTCTTAAAAAAAATAGTGTACGGATTTTGCCTAGCATACACATTGTAAACAGAAAACACCCACGTAGCCTCAAATGGCTTTCTGCGCCTATGATTACCCTCAACAACGAATGCAATGTCCAACCGATGATAGTCCGGTATGCGATATTGATTGCGTTCAGAATAATACGTAACAGTAGTATTCTCTAATTGAAATGCTGCTAATGGTACGGTGATAGGTCTGCCTGAACGGTATGTGAAATTTCCGGTAAAGAATACCCGTTTTGTTAAGTTATACTTCCATGAGAAATTGACGATATGAGGCTGGTCAAAATTTGAAGGATATTCTTTTCCCTTGTTGATGGACTCCTTTAGCGTATTCCCTTGAATCTGTCGGAAGCTGCGGGAATAAGTATAATTGAATGCCCAGGTAAAGCGCCCGACATTTTTTGTGAAGGTTGTTTCTACTCCGTAAGAATAGCCTTTTCCCTGAAGCAAATCTGTTTCTAAATGAGAATTCATGATCAGTTGTGCGCCATCCTTAAAATCAACTAAATTATTGATGTCTTTGTAAAAAGTTTCAATAGATGCGCTGTACTTCTTTTCCTTTATGTCCTTGAAATATCCGATTGAAAACTGATCAGCCCGTTGCGGCTCAAAGTAATACCCACTTGGTTGCCATATATCTACAGGAGTGACGGCCGTAGTATTTGTGACAAGATGCAGATACTGATACATTCTATTGTATCCTAATTTAACTGAAGCCAAAGGAGAAACTACATATCGAACTGAAAGCCGCGGCTCCAGCCCTACATAAGTTTTGATGATTTCTCCACTACCAAACCGGAGCGTATCGACTACATTGGTGATGTCACGCGGCACACCACTTTGATATCTATTCAATTGCGCAGCACCAAAAGAAATAAAAGTAGGAATACGCAATCCTGCATCAATGAAAATCTTATTCGTTGGCGACCAATCTGTAGAAGCATAAAATGCGTTCTCAATTGAATATTGATTAGCAAGGCTTACCCGCTTAGCGCTGGATAGTGGAGTGAGCGGTTCTAATTTGCCAGGTTCAAACTGGTAGTGCATTAATTGCCAACCCATGTTGAGTTTACGATTGGGGAGCTGATACGTTAGCCCAGACTTGAAAGTAGTGGTGGTGATGCGGTACGATAACTCTGATGCCGTTAAATAATCGCTGTTATTCACACTATATCCAAACGAACTAACGCCAGCTATGAATTCGGAATTAAGCTTATCTGAAAATTGATGATCGAGACGTGCAGAAGCTTGGAAATTACTCCATTTATAAGTTGAATCTCCTATCAACCGAAACGAATCGTTGCTGGAATAACTGGCTACAGAAAGTTTGGTACGATCGCTGATTCGATGTGTCAGTTTCAAAGTGGCATCATAAAAGAACACTGTACTATTGCTAAGATCAGCATAATCCGTTTTGATCGAATGCACTAACCAATCAGAATAAGTAGAACGTAATGATGCAATTATAGCAGTTTTATCTTTTTTGATAGGGCCATTAATCATTATGTTCCCTGTCACCATTCCGATACCGGCTTTGCCTCCCCATTTTTGATAGTCACCTTCTTTTGATTGAATATCCAAAACAGATGAAACGCGTCCGCCATATTCGGCAGGTATGCCACCTTTGTAAAAAGCCACTTCGCGTATGGCTTCTGAATTAAATGCAGTCAAAAAACCAAACGCATGTGAACTATTGAATACCGGCATTCCATCATACAAAATTAAATTCTGATCCACGCTTCCTCCCCGCACATTAAATCCGGTTGCAGCTTCCCCTGTAGTGGTGACGCCTGGTAAAAGTTGAACCTGCTTCACCAAATCAGCTTCTCCAAGAAAGGTTGGAGCACGCTTCATTTCTTTCATGGTTAGCTCAATTTTACCAATTCGGCTAGATGTATTGTCTTGGGTTGTCTGTGCCTGAATCACCACTTCATCTAAAATCAAAGCTGCCTTCTCTAGCTGTACATCAAGTGTACCATTTCCATAAGCAGCTATGTCCAACACTTGCGATTCAAAGTCGACAAAACTAAATGTAAGTAGGTAAACACCGGGATTAACTTTAAGAATGAATCGCCCTTGTTCATCCGTTGTGGTATTGTATTTTGGATCACTTACCTGAATGGTTGCATTTGGCATGGGATCGCTGGTTTTTGCATCTAGTACACGGCCAGAAATTTCAACAGCACCGTTGGTGACAGGACTTTGTTGGTCGCCAAAATACTTTTGAGTTATTGTCCTCTTCCCCTCTGAAATTTTCTCGCGCGCCTGTTTGTGCATCAAAAGGTTGGCAGGATCTTTTACGATCACAATCGTATAAGCATCCATGACAATGTATTTTAATTCTGTGCCATGAAATAGAGAGGTCAATGTTTCTGCCAGCGTTTGATTCTGAAAGAGCTGAGGAACAGTAATAGATTGAACCCATTCGTTCAAATAAAAAAAGCGAGCCTGTGTTTTATTTTCGATTTGTTGCAATACTGTAACTAGTGGCTTTTCTGTATCACTATTCTCTAAACGATACATAGAGATGTCCTGAGCACCTGTTTCATAATATGCGCATTGAAACAACAGCGCAATCCCAAAAAAAACCAACATCCTTCTCATCATCGCATCTTTGAAATTATCTTCACCCTTCTATGACCTTACAGAGATTAATCCTCGCCCAACCACCCCATCGTTCTCTTCACTGCTTTTTGCCAACCTTTGTACAAAACACTGCGTGTGCTCTCTTCCATTTGAGGTAAAAATCTTTTTTGGATTTTTCTGTTTCTGGTGATGTCTTGTTTTTTCCACAAGCCACTTTGTATCCCAGCCAAATAGGCAGCGCCCAGTGCAGTCGATTCAATCACTTCGGGTCGCTCTACTTCTGTACCCAATATGTCTGCTTGAAATTGCATTAAGATATTATTAGCGCATGCGCCACCGTCTACTTTCAAGGCTGCCAGTTTCAGGCCCGCGTCTTCCTGCATCGCATTTAAAATGTCTTTAGTCTGATATGCCAGCGATTCTAAGGTAGCTTTAATTATATGATCCTTACCAGTGTCGCGGGTTAAACCGAATATGGCGCCACGTGCATACATATCCCAATATGGCGCACCCAACCCAGCAAAAGCGGGAACAACGTACACTTCGTTTGATCCAAGTGCCTTCGCGGCAAAATATTCTGAGTCCTTCGATTGATCGATGATATGAAGGCTATCGCGCAGCCATTGCACCGCAGCACCGGCCACAAAGACACTCCCTTCCAACGCATATTCTACTTTGCCATCGAGCCCCCACGCTATAGTTGTGATCAAACCATTTTTAGAAGCTTGTATAGAGGTGCCCGTATTCATTAGCATGAAACATCCGGTGCCATATGTATTTTTCGCCATTCCCGGCTCAAAACATGCTTGTCCGAAAAGTGCAGCCTGCTGATCACCAGCGACTCCGGCTATAGGTATTTCGGTACCATTCCAATTCCATTTTCCAAAATTTGCAGCGGAGGGTTTTACCTCAGGTAATAACTTTTTAGGTATTGCCAGTTCTTGTAATAACCGATCGTCCCACGAAAGTGATCGTATATTAAAAATAAGTGTGCGGCTCGCGTTTGAATAATCTGTAACGTGACTTTTTCCATTGGTTAGTTTCCAAATGAGCCACGAATCAATTGTTCCAAATGCCAACTCACCTTGCTCTGCGCGTTGTCTGGCACCGGGAACATGATCTAATATCCACTTGATTTTAGTCCCTGAAAAATAAGAGTCGATTACCAAGCCGGTGTTGGTTCTGACATAATCGGTTAACCCTTTTGCTTTTAATTCTTCGCAGATGGAAGCGGTGCGCTTGTCTTGCCAAACGATGGCGTTGTAAATGGGTTCACCGGTTTTGCGATCCCAAATTACGGTTGTCTCGCGCTGGTTTGTAATTCCAATCGCTACGATTGACTTCGCATCGATCTGGTGATCGGAAAGCACCTTAAGTAACACGCCTTGTTGTGTACTCCAAATCTCATTGGCATCATGCTCTACCCAACCCGATTGCGGAAAGATTTGTGTGAACTCTTGTTGTGCTATTCCTTTAATGGTGCCTTGCTCATCAAACAACACAGCCCGCGAGCTGGTCGTTCCCTGATCCAATGCGATTATATACTTAGACATGTTACTATACTTTTAAATCTGTTGAATAGCAGAATGTAAACTGCTACACAAAAATCAATTTATAAATCAATGCTCCTAAAATTCCACCGATGATTGGCCCTACTACCGGTATCCACGAATAACCCCAACCTGAATTTCCTTTGCCGTGAATCGGTAAAATAAAATGAGCTATGCGTGGTCCTAAATCGCGAGCCGGATTTATTGCAAAGCCGGTTGTGCCACCAAGGCTTAAGCCAATGGAGATAATCAGTAAACCAACTACGATAGGGTTCAGACCTTGTGTAAACTGATTCGCGCCAATGAATAGCAAGGCAAGAATCAAAACCATGGTAGCGATAATCTCGCTGATCAAATTTGAAAATGTATTTTGAATGGCGGGTGCATTGCAAAACACGCCTAGCTTAGTTGCAGGATCTGCTGTCTCTTTCCAGTGAGGCAGATAGTGCAGCCACACTAAAATAGCACCAGCAATTGCTCCTGCAAACTGTGCTAAGATATAGCCGAGAATCTGATCAGTAGGAAAACTTCCATTGATTGCCAATGCGATGGTTACCGCAGGATTTAGATGCGCACCACTGATGTTGCCGACTGCATAGATTGCCAACATGACTGCCAATCCCCAACCGATGGTAATCATCAACCATCCACCATTTTCAGATTTTGATTTACGTAATGAAACAGCGGCATTCACTCCACCTCCAAGAAGAATGAGTACCATCGTTCCAAAAAATTCTGCCAGATAAACATTCATAAAAAACAGGTTTAGTGTGATGAGTTTCCAATCATAGGAGTATCACTTTCTTTTCCATCCGAATCGATCAATAAGGTGGCTGCCGCTGCTATCAACAAAAGTACTCCTGCAAACACAATCGCATTCCCAGAATCATTATTTAAGAAGTGCTTCATGATTTCACCAAATGTTACGCTCTGCAAAATCATCGGTATCACGATCATCATATTGATGATACCCATGTAAACTCCGTATCGCTCTTTGGGTATTTTAGAAACAACCAACAAATACGGAATCCCCATCATACTCGCCCATCCGATTCCGAATCCGGTGATGGCAGGAAAAAGCAAAAATTTGTTTTCTATAAATGGAAATACCAACAGGCCTACGCCAGCGAGAACTAGGCAGGAAAAATGAACAACCTTAGGTGATGACTTACGAACGAACCATACCAGGGAAAAGGCAGTCAAAAATGTAACTACATTGTACCAGGCATTTACCAGACCTGCCCAGCTGACTGCCTCTTCATACAACTTCGGGTTTTGTGAAGGTGATGTTCGCCATACCGACAAGGCAATGCTCTTAGATGAATTTTGCCAATAACAAAATAGTGCATACCACTGAAACAAATAAACCAATGCCAGTTGCCACATCACCTTAGGCATGTTTACAATAGCATCCGGTATTTCTTTGAATGGTGACATCAAACCAAAAGGCTCCTTCTTCATTTTCTCCAGCTCTTCTTTTGTTGGAGGAATCTCAGGTGTGGTGCGCATGCTCCACCAAATCGTTCCGATCGAACAAACTGAACCTAAAAAGAAAGAAGCAAATACCCAATTTGGAATTGCACCAGTCTTCCCAACAATAATCATTGGAAAAATAAAGAGCGATGCATTCGCAAGGGTTTGCCCCAGCCCTGTAAAGAAGCTTTGTGTCTGAAAACCCATCGGGCGTTGTTCGTCATTTAACTTATCTGCAATAAATGCGCGATATGGTTCCATCGCGGTGTTGTTACCTGCATCAAGTATCCAAAGCAGCCCTGCTGCCATCCAAAGAGCACTACTGAAGGGAAAAAAGAAAAGACAAATACTGCAAAGCAAAGCACCTATAAAAAAATAAGGTTTGCGTCTTCCAAAGCGTGGATGCCAAGTTTTATCACTCAATGCACCGATGATAGGTTGGATAACCAAACCGGTTACGGGGCCTGCTAAATTCAAGAGTGGAATTTCATCCGGGCTCGCACCCAAAAAATCGTAAATCGGATTAACAGCACTTTGTTGTAATCCAAAACTATATTGTATACCAAAGAAACCCACATTCATATTGATGATTTGCGAGAACGTAAGGCGTGGTTTCGATAGACTCATTTCTTTCAATTAACTATTCTAAAGTTGCTGAAAGGAAACGGAAGATGCAAGCAATCTTTTATTAATGCATACTTTACTTTCTTATCAAAATCATTGCCTGTAATGGCGGAACGATAGCACTTTTAGAAATTGATTTCTTACCTGAAAGCAAATCTGAATAAGTAGCGTAATTGGGTAATGAAAACGCTTGTGGCTTCGAATCTGCATTGAACACAACTACGATTTCATTGCTCTGATCAAATCGCTTGTATGACAGTAATTTCCCTTCTGCTTTAATAAATTCAATTTTACCAGTGGTAAGAATCGAGTTACTCTTCCGAATCGTGATAAGCTTTTGATAAAAGTTGTAGTGCGATTGATTAAAGCCTACCGGATCTAATTCGCTCGGGCCAGGTTGAAAATTATTTCTCGTCTCTGATTGAAACTTGAACTCTTTCCACATTAGTGGTTTCCTTGGAAATGGATCATCGGCTCCCCACATTCCCATTTCTTCTCCATTCCATATATGAGGTGCGCCAATGGATGTAAATGTATGAACGAGGTACAATCGCAATCGCTGATACGTTTCCTCATCTGGTTTACCAGTTTTGTAAGTTGGGTCATCAGAAGGCGAAGCTTTGAATTTATAGGGATTGGGATTATAAAAATCGGTGAGCAATCGCGGTGTATCGTGGCTGGTTGCTACATTCATCATCGCATAGCGATTTGATTCTCGCAAGCGGCTCCATTGAAACTGCAACGAATCTCTAAACACCTGAGCATCGGTTGAAAGGTTATTCTTAGCAAAAAAATACCGCGCGGGACGATAGGCTTGATAAAACATAACCGCATCAAAAACATCTCCCTGCGTGTAGGGTGCCGGGTTCATCAATTTATCGGGCCATCCCTCCCACCATATTTCTCCAATCAAATAAGCGTTCGGCTGAATGCTTCTTACTTCTTTTCGGAAATCGCGCCAAAAACCTAAGCCAATCTGATCGGCTACATCCAGTCGATAGCCATCGATGCCTTTCGTGATATCACCATCGGGCGCAAGCCATCTCTTGGTTACAGCAAAAACATGAGCTTTCGCTTCATCCTGAATGTTCCCTTCATAGGGATGACCGGAGCGCTTCGGTGTGGTGATATTTACTTTCTTTAATTCCGGCAGCGACTTCACTCCAATCCAACCATCATAGGCAAATTCATTTTCAGGTGTTGCTGGATTATCAAATGATTTGATATCGTACCAATCTTTGTAGGGCGATGCCTGCTGGTTTTTTAAAACATCTAACCATGCCCAAAAAGTTGTACCGGTGTGATTCCATGAATAATCCATAATGATTTTCATCTTCCGCTTATGAACTTCGTCAATCAACTTCAAAAAAAGTTGATCGGCTTTGGTCCATTTCCAGGTAGCAGGGTCTGCTGGATTTTCGCTAGCAATAATTGTATTGTCGCCAATCGGATCGGGACCAAAATTCACATCGACATGGTGATAATAACGCGCATCGTATTTATGCAGCGATGGAGCATCGTTTATTGGATTGATAAACAATGCAGTAATGCCAAGTTCCTGTAGGTAATCAAGTTTGTTAATAACACCTTGCAAGTCTCCGCCATATCTGCGATACTGAAGCATTTCACTGAATGATTTGCCCGGAATTTTCGCCCAAGCTTCTTGTTCAAACCAATTGTTCATCCATGGTGTAACTTTCCAACCCACAGGTGCATGAACGTTCATCGGAGGAATATCTATGTTGGCGGCCGTTGGATCATTGGAACGATCGCCATTATGAAAACGTTCTACAAAAATTTGATACCAAATCACTTCTTTGGCCCAGGCTGGCGGCTCTGTAAATTGACTAGTCTGCGCAAGTGTTTCCATGCACATCACACATAAAACAATTATGGACAGCCGATTTATTATTTGCATTTAATTATTTCTTTAATAAAAACAGAAATGGAATATCAAGGCGTTTGCTCCACGCTTTCTCGGAGTGATTTTCTCCCGGAAAAAATCGAGTCATCCAGTTTTTGGTTGTATAACCTTTGGATTTGATTACCTCATCGGCTCGTTTTTGCAAAGGAGGATACAGCGCATCCAGCGTTTGATCACCATAATCAAAATAAAGTTTATGCGTTTTGGGATCAGGTAATTTTGACCTCATATATCGAAAAAAAGCTTCGGGAATCGGATTTCCTTCTACTTTAAAAGTGCCTGGCCAATGCGTACTTAAACAAGCGGCACCTCCAAATACACTCGGATACTCGCAAATGGCGTACATCGAAATCAGTCCTCCCATGCTTGAGCCAGCCACGAAAGTATTTTTTACATCTGTCTTTGTTGAAAAGTTTTTATCAATGAAAGGCTTTAACTCTTCCACCAAAAATTTTAAGTAGTTATCTGATATTGGTTTGAATACTTCCTTTGTTCTTCCCATTCTTTGGAGTTGGGCTGTAATGGTATCCCTTTCAATTTGAGATAAACTCTCAAATGGTTTTTGCGGAAAATACTCCGGATGTCGGGTACTTTCTGAATTGTAAATTCCAACTACAATGCAATTGCGAATTTTTCCTTCGCGTTGAAGCTTGCTCATCACTTCATCTACTTTCCATTCTTGTTTGTTCCACATGATAGATGAGTCGTACAAACCTTTGCCATCATGCATATACAACACGGCATATTTAGTTTTAGGATTGTAATTATCCGGCAACCAAACATCGATGGTACGGGGTGCAACTAAATTAGACTTAAAGTTTTCAAACTGACGAATTTGTCCGGCTGCTGGTTTAGGTAATTGCGCCAGCAAAGTAAATGGTACTAATAAAAGGATGAGAAGAAAACCACGCATATGTTTGGATTCTATTTCTTCAATTCTACAACCCACATAGTCATTGACGGTATTTTAGCTTTATTGGCCAATGCGATTTCCGTTCCGCTTGTAACCTCATTCGCTATTGTAAAGCCTGCTGTACGCTCGGTATACGAACTAAAATCAATCTCCATTTCGCGCTCATTAGAATTCATTACACACATGATGGTTTGATTATCATCATAACGGAAGTAAACATACACTCCATCTTTAGGAACAAATTGCATCATCTTACCTGTTTTCAAAGCTGATGACTGCTTCCGATAATTAGCTAGTGTGCGAACCAACTTTTGTACCGATGCTTCATCTGCTGTGAGACCTGCTCCGGTAAATGCACTTTTCTTATCACCACTCCATCCACCTGCAAAATCTAAGCGTACCCAACCATCCGGATTGGTGAATCCTTTCATATTAATTTCCGTTCCGTAATACATTTGAGGAATACCTCGGCAGGTGAGCAACCATTGGATACCCATTTTTTGTTTTGCAATATTTTCTCCCACTACAGAGAAAAAACGACTTACATCATGATTGTCCAGAAACAATACATTACGCATAGGGTCTTTATAGAGATAGTCAAATGTAAGGGTGGTATATAATCTATTCACTCCCTCAGTCCATCCAAAAGGCTGCGTGAGTGCAGGTACTATTCCATAGTCATGCGTTTGAAAATCGGTTGCTCCTTGCAAATTACTTTTGAATGGCGCATCTACATTGTTTTCCACGAAATAAGATTGCGAGGGTACACCATGAACCCATAACTCTCCAAAAATCGTCAGCTTAGGATATTCGGCATATAAAGCGGCATTACAACGATTCATGAAATTCAAATCGTTGTACAAGTAAGTATCCACACGCCAACCGTCCACGCCAAATTCTTCTACCGACCAGATGGCATGCTGAATCAAATAATTCGCCATGAATGGATTGGAGTGATTCACATCGGGCATGAGCTGCGTAAACCAACCATCAGTGGTAATCTTCTTATCCGACTGAGCACCGTAGCGATCAAACAAAGGTTGATCTTTGTAGTTCGTTCCGGTGTAGTTCGGCCATTGGTGAAACCAGTCTTTGGAAGGTTTCTCGCGAAATAAAATATGGTCGATGTCAACATGATTGTAAACGGCATCCTGAATCAATTTCAATCCATGTTTATGTAACGAATCGCTTAATTGCTTGTAGGCAATGCTGCCTCCGAAACGTGGTTCAATTTTATAATGATTCGTAAATCCATATCCATGCTCAGTGCGAATTGTGCGATCATTTTCAATCAAGGGCATAGGCCATACTGCGGTGACACCCAAATTCTTTAAATAGTCGATGTGATTAATCATTCCTTTGATATCGCCACCATGTCGATGAAAGATGGAATCGCGATTGAGTGTCTGGTCGCGCATGCCGGCAATTCGATCATTCGATGGATCTCCGTTGCTGAATCGATCTGGCATAATCAAATAGATGAAGTCGCTGGAAGTAACACCGACCGCAAAAGCAGTTCCATTGCCTGCTCTGCGCGCCTCCAACTTCCACATTACTTTCGATTTCTTTTTACCATCCACTCCGGCAAACGTAATCGTTCCCGGTTTAGCATCGGCAGAAATAGTAACATCTAAGGCAATGTATTTTCCATTTTCGAATGTGTGCGATTTGGTGATGGATACACCCGGATAATTAACTGAAAATGTTTGTTTGCTAAATGCGGGATCTGCACTTCGAAGCAAGAGTTGCACCGTATTCATTTTCATTCCGACCCACCAATTGGGCGGATATACTTCGACACTTTGACCGAAAGAAGTAATTGCAAGAAACCAACCTGCCAGCAACAATAAAATCCTCATGATAGTGGTATTAAAGATTATGATTTTTGATTGTACAATATACCAAAATAATGAAAGCGATTATCGCCATTTTTATGAGAATTACTCGATGTCTCTGTAAATGAAGCAGGCAAAAAAAAGAGGCTCAAATTTGATTTGAGCCTCTCTAAACTATTCTTCTCTCGATTAATTCTTGGTCTTAACCCGATCGGCTATCAACTCACCAATCGCTTTTCCTTGTTTCGCTCCGAACTCGATCGCAGGTTTGTAGTGAATGCCTCCATAAAACCGGCTGATGCCCGCTTCTTCGGCAGCCTGATAGAATGATTTAAAACTCCGTGCAGGCATTCCAAATTCCAATTCGGTTGAATCAGTAAATGCATAATTGTCTCCAAACAATTTAGTTAAAGCCACTGAGGCAGATGATGATATTACGCTATGTCCGCTGGTATATTCTGGGAATGGCGGTGTTTGTAATACCGGAACCCAATCTTCGTCTATATGTTGATTGATGTAGGTTTCCGGACGAATAACGCGGCTGCGATACTTCTCATCCCAGCAACTGATAAATCCGTCTACCAATGAAAGTGAAACGCGCACATACGTTTCGGCTGACAAAGTCATGTCTGCTTTTGAATTCTCGCATACATGGCGGGCAATATTTATCCAGTGGCCACCGGGAGAAATCTTTTTTGTGGCAAACATAACATGTCCTCGCACATTCATCGCAAATGGATTGCAATCCCAGAAGCTGGCTATAGCGCGCTGCTCTTCCGTAATATTCTTTCCTGTTGAGTAAACATCGTTCGCCTCTTTGTAAAATTGACTTTTTTTATCAATTGAAAATAGTGTAGGGGGTATCGGTTTGAATTGCGCAGCCGAATCAATCACGAAAGTTCTGATCTTGTTCCAATGTGGCTCTACTGCATCCATGTACGCTGGAGGTGTTGGTTTCCACGTGCCCGGATTACTTTCAATCGAGTACTTTGGAAAACTGCGTGATTGCTTGTAATTGTCTTTCGATGACCATTCTAAAATATGCGCGGCCACTTGATCACCATAGGCAACGGAACGCTCATACACATCATCAGGCATGCCCGTATTTTTAAATTCGGTGTAAATCTGTTGCGTGTATTTGTCAAAATCTTCTTCCGAAAATATCAATGTGCGACCCACTTTGATCATCGCCTGGGTGGAGGCCAATGGAAAGCAATATTCCAATGAAGGGTCAGGCTTTGGAACTTCTGTCAAGCCATGCAATTGGCCCGCCAAGGATTTGTAATTTTTATTCTCGTGAATAATTGCCTCGTAAGCTGCCACACTTGAGTAGGTATAAATTCGACTTGCCACCGGAGGTGAAAATATATCGTGTACGATTCGATCAGTAATGGCTTTCATCGTACGATGAAGAAACTCCGGATTATTTGCTTTTGCTTTATACTCCGTGTTATTACCTCCGCACGAGGCGACCAAAATCAAGGCAAAGAGGCATCCGATTGATTTAATAGAAAATGAGTTCATGAGATAAAGTTTGTGAAAACCAAAATTACTAGGAATTCTGTATTGATACTATGACAAAAATCAGATCACGATTACTTTACAGAATAAGTGGTTCGGCTCAGCCCCACTCCTTTCAATTGCAACGATTTCCAATTTTTAGGAAGTACACCTTTTTGCTGCTGAATGCCCTGATCGCTGATGGTGAGTCCACCAAAACCAAAGATGACAGCTTGCAACATACCCCCCGCCCCGGTAGCGAAGTAAGGATTCGTGCCTCCCGCAGTTTCAGATAGCACACCAAAGGGAGGCACTTTATTAGGGATGTAGCTCTTCTTAAAAATTTCGGCTGCCTTTTCGGCATTGCCTAATTTCGCATAAAGTGTGGCCAATACAGAGGCGCCCATAGCAGGTCCATCGGGTGCGTATCGAGGCTCGTAGTAAGATAAGTCTTTTTCCATTTGTGATTTATCAGAAACAATTTCCAGGGGATAGGCTAGTAAATTCACATCTGCTTGTTTGATGGGCACGCCATCATAGGTTGCATTCTCTTTGGTAGTGCCGTCCGGAAATTTTAGGATTGGAATATTCTGAGCCACCAATTCCCAATCCGCATTAGTGGGTAATCCTAATTCCTTCGCTGCCTGATTGGCATAGCGCAAAACAGTAATTGCCATTCCATTGGTAAATGCATTGTTATCAATATTCTCTTGCCACTCGTTGGCGCCAATCACATTGTTGATTTCATATTTACCGGGTCCTTTTCGCTCCACACGGCTCGCCCAAAAGTCGGCCACTTCTTTCAACACCGGATAGCCGCGCTCGCGCAGCCAAACTTTATCTTTTGTTACCTGATAATATTTCCAAAATGCCCAGCCGATACAGCCAGTAATATGATGTTGAAACGGTCCGGTCAACGCCCACACCGGAGTGTCTTCCGAACCTTCATCCGATGATTCCCAAGGGAACATGGCGCCCTTGTATCCGTGTGAAAATGCATTTTGCTTAGCTGCACCCAATCGTTGATAGCGATACTCTAACATTGACTTAGCAATTGCTGGCTGTAGTGCTAAGAGAGGCGGATACATCCATAACTCCGTATCCCAAAACACATGGCCATTATATCCCAAGCCGGAAAGTCCCATAGGTGAAAGGCTGTACGCTGTCCCTTCTCGTGAAAACGAGTAGAGGTGATACAAAGCAAAGCGCACATCTTTTTGGGCTTGCAAATCGCCATCAATAACAATGTCGCTTTTCCAAAGTTCTTCCCATGCCTGCTCGTGTCGCGTCAGCAAGCGCTCGGTTCCTTCCAGCTTTGCAAAAATGGTGAGTCGCTCGGCTTCGTTGATCGGATCCTGATAATGTTCCGTTGAAGTTGCTGATGACACTACGCTAAAGCGATAGGTTTCACCTGCTTTCAACACTTTCGTGAACTTGGCTAAATGCATGTTATAGTCCCAGTCTTCATGAATTAAATCCGGTTCTTTTCCATGAGGCTCTGAAAAAATAAAACTATTGCTAACCGCCACCGTGTGTTTTCCCGAAGGGCTTTTGCCTACGGATGTAAGCAATGGAATCGTCACATGCGGACGATCTATTTCGCTGTACATATTTCGCACGTCCGTGAGATGGTTGGGTGCTTCGATCACACTCATCGGTGTAATAGTAACATCTTTCTTTGCTTTGATTTGGACAATCGTCATGGCGGTGTAAGGCAAATGACGCAGCGCCATAAGAGTATGTTCTACCACAACCTTATCACCCACATCAAATGAAGTGGTGAGTGCAGCTTTCTTCATATCGAGCACTTGTTTGTAATTAGAAACATTATTGGGAGAAACGCGCATCCCATCAACATCTAAATTCATGTTTACATGATTGAATGTTTTAAGAATGTTGGACACCCTTCCTCTTTGGTAATAATCGTACACCCCATTCAACACTACATCTTTTACTTTCATGGGCTCAGGAGAAGAGACCAACCCAATCATACCATTTGCTACCGTGACTCCGTAGTATTGATTTGGATTGATTTGATCGGCTTGGATTTGCCAATCTGCCGATGATTGTGCCATCGCACTAACCACTATGGTAAGCATGGCAAGGAGAGTCAAGATTCGATTCATAGTTTGCTATTTTTTGAATGCCAAAACCCGATCATTATTTCTAGATACTAAATAGACAGACTTTCCATTTTTATCGCGAATTAATTCTATGTCACGTCCTTCGCCTTGCACCAGAAATCCGGAGGCTCGCGGAGACATGGATGTGAATCCGCCCTTTCCATCACCCAATAACGCAAGCCCCAATCCTGAATCGTAAGCGCCAAACTCCGGTAAAACCGAATATAAGTTTCCGGTGAGAAGCACATCCTGAAATCCATCTTCATTAATATCGGCGATGCAACTTCCGAAGATAGGGAAAAATTGAGCTTCGGATGGCAGTTGTTTGATGGTGAAATGATCGCCCTCGTTTTGCAAATAAACTGATGCCAGTGTGTTGACATGCATGACAGCTGAGTTGCCCTTTTGAATGGGTGTGATAATATCCTCCAGTTTCACATCTCGGTAATCGCGGTATCGCAAAAATTTCTTTTTTAAAGAAGGAATTTGTCTTACCAATTGATCACGTGAAGTAAACGGATAACTTTTATCGCCATTGAAATAAACCAATATATGATCCGAGCTTCCGTTGGAATCAAAGTCGCCCAAGTACATCGTCAACGGTTTTTCTACGCTGGCCGTAACTCGAGCATTCAAACCCAAATTCCCAACCACAAAATCGATATCTCCGTCTTTGTCCATGTCAGCGGCTTCAATTGAATTCCACCAACCGTGGGTTACCCCAACGCCCCAAGTGTTGGTAGCATTGGCAAATTGGTGAAATCGATTCTGCAACAAAACGGTAATGGGCATCCACTCTCCTACCAAAATCAAATCAGGTAATCCGTCTTTGTTTACGTCTGCCCATGTTGCATCTTTTACTAAGCCCGGTCGAATGCGGGTAGGGTTATCAAACTGACAAGTTGAGCACCAATTCGCATCGATAGTAAATTCTCCCTCTCCATTATTCAACAATAAATAACTAACAGGGCTCATGCCATACAGAAAAGGCATTACACTTGATCCAATAAATAAATCTACATCTCCATCTTGATCGTAATCCATTGGCTTAACACACGATGCGTTGGTGAGAATAGTGAATGCTCCTGACTTTTTTCGAAACACTCCTTTCCCATCATTCAGGTATAAGCGCGGCTCTAATAACTCTTTCTCTTTCATTACCTCTTGCCCTCCAGATACAACTACCAAGTCTTCATCGCCATCGTTATCGACATCCAGAAAAGCGGCATCTACGTCTTCAGCCATTGCATCTTTTTGCAGATCGATTTGCTTCGTTGGGAGAAATCGATCATCCAGCGATTGTAAATAAATCTGACCCGACTGACCTTTGCCTCCGCCTACGAAAAAATCTTCATGTCCATCTCCATTCACATCTGCCGTTGCCAAAGGTGGGCCTTCTGTAGTTTGCATGTGAGGCATCAATGCCTCGCGGTTGAATGCATTAAACTCATCTTCATGATGTACAAATGCAATGTTGGCATCAGTCTTCAGTAAAGGTTGTTGGGGGAGCCAGGAGGCATAATCAAAATTACTTTTGGCATTTTTTTCGTGTAGCACCACATCCCTGTTGGCGGTTTGCATCTCGGAAACTTTTCCGGTTGGCCAGATCACCTGAATAGAAACGACACCTTGTTTAACACCAAAGCTCAACTCGTAGGTAGACGAAGAACACCATCCTCTGATGGGAAACACTTCTTGCAATTGTTTTTTACCCTCGTGGGTTACGATCACCTTCGCTCCGATTGCAAACGAATTTCCTGATAATGAATCTCCTTTAAGTCGGATTTTTAAAAACGAAGATGGAGCGGAATGATTTTTATAAATAAGAGCAGTTTCGTTCAGTTGGTTGATCACCAAATCAGAATCACCGTCATTGTCTAAGTCGCCATAAGCCGCACCATTTGATATTCCGAATTTTTGCAAACCAAAACCTTCTGTACTATCGGCAAAAGTCAAGTCTCCGTTATTACGATAGAAAAAATTAGTGACGTTTCCTTCCGGCATTCCGCTTACCAGAAACTGCGGATCTTTTATTCCTGCTTTTTGCACCGAATCATTTGAAATGAAATTGATGTAATCGAGGTCATTCGGTCTGCGGGCTATCCCATTGGTAATAAACAGATCCTTCAAGCCATCACCGTCAAAATCAGTCATCAATGGGCACCAGCTCCAGTCGGTTGATTCAACACCCGCGAATGGAGCTATATCGGTAAAAAGTAATTTTCCATTTACTAACCCGCGATTAAGCTGAAGTCCGTTCCGTGATACTTGTCTACCGAAACCATATTTCAATTTGAAATTGTAAACTTCATATGAATCTTCACCAGCCGATGTTTTAATGATCGATTCATCTTTTGGAAGCATATCGAGAGTAACAATATCTGGCCACAAATCATTATTAAAGTCTGAAATATCATTTCCCATACTAAATCGGCTGCTATGATTTAAGCTTGCTTCCGCCTGTTGAACAAAGGTTCCATTTCTCTGATTCAAATAGAGGTAATCGTTTTCACTAAAATCATTAGATACATAGATATCCGGATACCCATCATGATTTAAATCTGAAATAGCAACCCCTAATCCATAACCAATCTGGCTCGAAAGAATTCCTGCTTTCTTGGTAACATCAACAAAAAAGGTTTTACCAGTCTGTTTATATTGATTTTGATATAGCCGATCACCTGCTATGGAATCATATTCAAAACGAAGGCTCACTTTTCCATAGGTGCGTTGTGAGTGAACCGAATGGTTAAGCAAATACATATCCAAGTCACCATCCAAATCGTAGTCAAAAAAAGATGCCTGAGTTGATAGCCCCTTAAAGTAAAGTCCAAATTCTTTTGCGCGTTCCGTGAATGTTAAATCGCCATTATTGATGAAGAGTTGATTGTAGCCGTTGTACGACTTATAGTTTCCAACGCCACATACAAAAATATCAAGCAGGCCATCGGCATTCACATCCACCATGCTGACGCCTGTTTTCCAGTTTCCGCCTCCTTCTACTCCCGCTTTTGAAGAAATATCCTCGAAGGTAAAGTTCCCTTTATTCAAATAGAGTTTATTGGTTTGTTGATTACTTGAAAAGTAAATATCCAACAAACCATCATTATTGATATCCCCAATAGCGGTTCCTCCTCCATTATAAAAGTAGAGATACTCGACTATGTTAAATTGCGCATCCTCGAGAAGTGTGTTCTTAAAATGAATTCCGGATTGACTTTCTGAAATAGAGGTAAACAATTTTTTAGCATCCTCCTTTTGCGAACAAGCAACTAGGAGAAGTGAAAGAAATCCAGTGATGTATAGAAGACGCGTCAAAGATTATTTAATTTTGTAAATCAGAACAGAATCATCGTTTCGGTTGACAATCATAAATCTTCCATTGGAATTACGTATCACGCGCAAGTCACGCACTTGCCCGTCAATATCAATTCCTGAATATCTATTAGGGACAGAATTAAAAGTTGCATCGCCATTACCTTTCAGGAATAATCCTTCACTAGCATCATAGCGACCAGCTTCCGGCTTCACTTTGTATAAGTTACCGCCGATAATCAAGTCCTTCTTCGTGTCGTTATCTATGTCTTCAATGCAAATGGCATAGATGGGGCTAAACTGAGCTTCAACCGGCAATTCTTTTAGTTCAAAGCGACCGCCCTGATTAATCAATACAGAACTTGCCAATGTCTTCGCTTCTAGTTTAAGGACTCCTTTTCGCTGCTCTTCTGAAAAGATATCTTCGAATCGTTGATCACTATAGTTCTCGTATTTTAAATATTTCTTTTTTAAACTTGGAATTTGACTTAGCAAATCATGGCGCAGTACCATCGGATAACTTGTATCACCGAAATAAACGCAAATGATTTGCTCGACAGATCCATTCCGATCAAAATCATTTACCATCATATTCACTGGTCTTTCGTTGGTCGCTTTGAATCTTGAATTGAGTCCATGATTGCCCACTACAAAATCGATATCGCCATCGTCATCTAAATCAGCAGGCTTTATGGCATTCCACCATCCACTGCTTGCCAACATGCCCCACCTCTCAGTAACATCATTGAGTTTACCCTGATCATTTATAAAAACTTTAATTGGCATCCATTCTCCAACTACCAACAAGTCACTATCCTTATCTCCATCGAGATCTGCCCAACAGGCATCTGTTACCATTCCAATTTTTAATAATCCAGGTGCATTTGAAGTGGTAATGTTTTTAAAATTTCCCTTACCATCATTCTGGAGTAAATATGAATCACTTGGCATACCATATGAAAAAGGAATCAATCTACCACCTACAAACAAATCTTGGTCTCCATCATTGTCATAATCCGTTGCCTGAACCGTAGATGTACTGGCAAAAGTAGATGCGGGAAGCACTTGGGAAGATTTTATAAAATGCCCTTGGCTATCATTGAAATAAAGTCGATCAAGCAATGCCGATGAGCTGGAAGAAAACTCATTGCCTCCACTACAAACGTATAAATCAAGATCATTATCACCATCGGCATCAAAAAAGACACTTCCCATATCCTCAGACACCCGATCTCCTTGGAATGCCGGTTGGTTCACTTTTGAAAAAGTGCCACCACGTGATTGAACATATAGTTCTCCTGCTTGATCTTTTGCACCTCCAAAATAAATATCTTCCAAGCCATCTTTATTCACATCGCCAACAGCCATCTTCGAACCTTCCACACTCAACATCTGATAAATCAACCGATCGCGATCAAAATCCACAAATTCGTTTTCGGTATGACGGAAGTTAATCCCAAATTTTTTATCTACTAACTCAAAAAGCGAAACAGATTGCTCAGGGCTATCGGATCCAGGTATTTTCGCATCTGATTGTTTCAAACGAATTGTTTGATTTGCCTTTACCGAATCCATAATAGTAATTCTCCCATCTGGCCACTCAATAATTGCCTTATCTACTATAGCACGTTTTCCTAAGCCAAAATTTGGTCTCGCGTCAACAGTCGATTCAAATCCTCGCATTGGCATCTGCTCCAGATACAATTTTTCATCTCCCACACACAAAGTAATTTTTGTGCCTAATGCCTGAGTGTTTTTACCCACTCCTATTAACTCAAATTTTAAGTAGTGATTTTCATTCAAAAGTTTATCAGTTTCATTTCGGTAAACAAATGATTTCATATTCACGTTGTTAACCACCAAATCCAAATCTCCATCATTATCCAAATCTCCATAGGCACTTCCATTTGAAAATCCGGGTTGCGCCAATCCCCACTCCTCTGCTTTGTTAACGAAGCAAAAGTTTCCCGAATTACTGAATGCGTAATTTGAAATTGGATTAGATGGAATTACTTCCACCAGTTTCTTGTAATCTACCTTCTGATTTACAACCACAGACTTTACGAACTCTTCGCTACTGGCAAACTGCAAGAAGTCTTGATTAGTTAAATCCTGATAAATTCCATTAGCTACAAAGATGTCTTTACGACCATCATTATCCATATCAAAAAGCAATGCACCCCAACTCCAATCCGTTGCTGCAACACCTGCCAATCTGCCAATCTCATCAAAACGCCCGTTACCTTGATTGATCTGCAACATATTTCTTGTAAACTGGTGGTAATATCCATTCTGCAAATTGTATTGATAGCGATTCCAATCTTCATAGGTAGTAACGGTCTTCAATCTATTATAATCTTGTGGCAACATTTCAGTCACAAAAATGTCAGCTAGTGCATCATTGTTAATGTCGGCTAAATCTGCTCCCATCGATGCCCCTGAAATGCTGTGCATCTGTTCCGTTAAAACTTCATTGAATGTGCCATTTTTGTTGTTGATGTATAGGTAATCGCGCTCAAAAAAATCGTTTGACACGTAGATATCTTGCCAACCATCTTTATTGATATCTCCTATCGTAACTCCGAGGCCAAAGCCAATAACACTACCATAGATTCCTGCTTGTTCACTTACGTCCACAAAATGATTGTTGTCATTACGCATCAATTTGTCACCTCCCAATTGATCGCGCTTCGGGCGTTCGTTCTTTTTCAGATTAAAACTTCCAATCGCCTGATACGAATTATTCAGAATATATAAATCAAGATCCCCATCACAGTCATAATCAAAAAAAGCAGCATGTGTTGTATAACCAGGATCTGCTACATTATATTCTTTCGCTCTGTCTGTAAAGGTCCCATCCTGATTATTGATAAAAAGCTCATTTAATTTATTATCGCCCTTTACATCTCCGGAATTACAAACATAAATATCAATCCATCCATCCGCATTTACATCAGCCATGCTCACTCCGGTAGACCATGCACGTGTGCCACCAACTCCCGCCTTTTCTGTTACATCTTCAAATTTAAAATTTCCTCGATTCAGGTAAAGCTTATTCTCTTGTTGATTTGAAGAGAAATAGATATCAAGCAACCCATCATTATTAACATCTCCGAGTGCTACGCCACCTCCATTGTAAAAGTTTCGATAGGTGTAAATATTGAAGGTTTCATTAAATGCAAGCTTATTTGCAAAATCTATGCCTGTGGAGTCACTCGGCAATAGCATGTACAATTTTTTGGAGGTATTTTCTTTCAGTCTCGAACAACTAACAGAGAGCAGCGCGATAAATGAAAGTGCAAAAAAATGAGCCAGTCGAGAGGTCATTAACACCTAGTTATTCTTGTTTTTTATTAGCGTAACCTGTATGTACAAATTTTGGATGGAGAATATCCTGGACTCGTACAGTAACACTTTGAGCATCTTTTATATGAACCAATATTCTTCTATTACCATCTAGCTTAACTGGGATACTCTCGCCTTCGACCTGTGCTTCAATAAATTCATTTCCTTTATACCAAGCCATCAGCAGTTTCATTATATTAATTTTCAATGAATCTGATTGAAGTTGTTTATTCCACGGTGCCCAACCGAGATAACTAAATTCTAAATCCATCTCTGCAATTTTCTCATTGGTATCAAAGAAAGGAGAAAACAATAATCTTATTTTATTAGGTTTTACATTAATCAAAGAATCGTTAAACAAATATTGGACTTTAAATCCACTAGGGCCCTGAGTAACTAGTCTCTGTTTATTCAAATCAAAGCAACGACCGAAAAAATCCTGTCGTGTGTCACCAAATTTGATGCCTAGTAAAATTGAATCATTTCGAATCCCTTTCGCCAGTTCAGATTGAACCAACCTTGTGTAGTCTGATTGAACACAACTTAAAACAACACATGCCAAAAGTAGGCTAATGGGGTATTTTATATATTTCCAAATAATCATCATACTTAGCAAACATTAGGTATTTATTTCCTTTTATTTCAATATGTTCAAGCGCTCTTATTTGGCCCTTAACATTCAAACTAATTCCTTTATCGAATGAAAATTCCTTTCCCTTCTTTGCTCCTTTGAAGAACCAACCAGTTGAAGCATCAAATCGCCCAAATTGCGGTTTTACAAGGTGTTGATTTCCACCCGCAATTAAATCATCTATTCCATCATTATCAAAATCAGATATTGAAAGAGCGTATATAGGAGAATATTGCGCTTCAATTGGAAGCTCAATTATCTTATAGCCATTTTCATCTGACAACATTACAATGGAAGAAAGCATATTAAGTTGAAGTAACTTTGCCCCAGACAGTATCTCGTTGGGGAATAAATGATCTATAGGCATATTACTATAGTCTTTATAGAACAGCAATTTCTTCTTCAAAGAAGGCAATTGAGATAGCAGTTCATCCTTGTCAATTATCGGGTAATACTTATCTCCCACTTTAGTACATATCAATTGCTCAATAGAACCATTCCTATCAAAATCAGAAACATACATCCGGTCTCCTTCACTAAAAAAAGTATTCTTACCATGATTCCCGATAACAAAATCAGGCCTACCATCTTTATTCAAGTCAGCTGTCTCAACATCATGCCACCATCCTTCTGTTCCATTAAGTTTAAATTGCCGGGAATGGTCGGCAAAGATTCCATTATCGTTCTTTAGTGCTGTAATGGGCATCCAATCACCAACTAACAATATATCTTGCCATCCATCCTTATCGAAATCACCTATCGAGACGTCAGTAATCATTCCAATGTTTGCCAACGCAGCTGCGTTGCGATTCGTAACATCTTTAAACTTACCTTCCCCGTTGTTTTCAAATAAATAACCTCTTCCTCCAACTCCATATATAAAAGGATGAAATCTTTCTCCGATGATCAAATCTAAGTCGCCATCATTATCAAAGTCAATTGGCTTTGATACGCTTGTTGAAACAAAATCCGTAAAAGGCAAAGCATAAGGTGACTCAATAAATTCGCCTTTCCCATTATTAATAAACATTCGATCCATTAAGGCACTTGATTGTTTAGGAAAAAAACGGCCGCCATTCGATTTATATAAATCCAAGTCCCCATCCATATCAGCATCAAAAAGTGTTGCTTTTGTTTCCTCAGAGATTTTATCTTCTTGGATTGCTTTTGATAAAAAATACTTAAAAACCCCATTTTCATATCGGATAAACGATCCTTCTTGGTCTTTACCTCCTCCAACATAAACTTCACTTATACCATTATTGTCGATATCTCCAACAACAAGGGATGGCGACTCATTGCTATACATCATTGGAAGCAATCTCTCGCGATTGAAATCAACTAGCTCATTGCCCTTATGTTTAAATCCACGCGAAACAAAGTCAAGATGAAATTTTACTTCTTCCGGGTCGCTGTTAATTGACTTAAGCTCTTCAATTTTAAAGTCTTCTTTCTGAATTTTAATTTCTCTGTTAGTGGAAACATTATATACTACAGAATATCCGCCTTCAGGCCATTCAAATAATAAAGAATCGATAACACTGGTATTGCCCAGCCCCATATGAATCTTAGGCTCAACTGAACTTTGAAACCCGCGCGTGGTAAAATTATCAGCACTATAAATTGATGCCCCACAATAAGCTTTTACTTTTGTGCCGACCAAAAATGTATTTTTGCCCTTTGATGAAAACGAAATAGTAATACCCTTTAAAAGCGAAGAGTCCGAGTTGTTCCTATAAATTACAGAAGGAGAATTAATATTATTAATTACCAAATCCATATCACCGTCATTATCTAAATCTCCGTAAGAACTACCAGTTGAATACATTGGCTTTTCAAATCCCCACTCATTAGACTTGTTTTTAAAATTAAATTTTCCTTCGTTTTTAAAAGCATAATTAGGAAATTTTGAAGATGGCATCAGATCGATCAATTTCATAATCGCATTCTTCTCTTCTTTTATGATTTTCCTGACATTTTCCTCCGCGCCAGCATACGTTAAGTAATCTCGATCAAGTAAATCCTTGTATATGCCATTCGCTATAAATATATCCCGATTGCCATCATTGTCCATATCGAAAAGTAAGGCCCCCCAACTCCATTCAGATGCGGCAACTCCGGCTAACCTTCCTATTTCAACATAAGTGGTATCACCTATTCTTTTCTGGAGTACATTCCTAGAGAATTGATGGTAGTAGCCATTCTGTAAATTCAATTGGTACTTATTCCAACTTTCATAAATTGTTTTAGACTTTCTTCTGTTTAGAGAGTCTGGAAGCATTTCTGTAACAAATAGTTCCGGATAACCATCGTTGTCTAAATCTGCAAAGTCAGCTCCCATTGACCCCATACTTATGGATTGAAAATAATTCGTCAACGATTCTTTAAATGCACCTTTTTGATCATTGATGTACAAATAGTCTCTTTCAAAAAAATCATTGGAAACAAAAATGTCTGTCCAAGAATCGCTATTGAAATCTCCTAATGTAATCCCCAATCCAAAACCTACCCTACTTCTGTAAATCCCCGCTTTAGCGGAATAATCTAAAAATTTACCATTCTCATTAACAAAAAATCGATTACCCTCACCATTCGGATCTGGCACGTTTCTTTGATCTTTAACTAAATCAAAATTACCAACGGAGCGAATGGAATTGGTTAGTAAATAGCAATCTAGATCACCGTCTTTATCATAGTCAAAAAATGCAGCTTGAACGGAAAGCCCCTTCACATCAAGGCCAAATTCCTTAGCTTTCTCAGTAAAGGTGAGATTGCCATTGTTAATAAAAAGTTCATTACTACGATTCGGCGAGGATGGGTCTCCCGATTTACAGACATAGATATCCATTAATCCATCTGCATTAACATCGGCAAAAGTTACTCCAGTGGTCCAGACGCCACTACAAGCTACTCCCGCTGACTGAGTGATATCTTCAAATTTTAAATTTCCCTTATTGAGGTAGAGCTTATTATCTACCTGATTACCGCAGAAATAAATATCCGGTAGTCCATCATTGTTAATATCCGCGATGCCCACCCCTGCACCATTGTAAAAGCTTCGATAGGTATATGGATTACTCCTCTCCGTAATTGATAACTCATTCGTAAAGGAAATCCCACTCTCATCACCCATGATTTCAAAAAGATGACTTTCTGCCACTTGGTGGTTTGTGCAGCCGATCAAAATAAAAGTTATTAAGATGCAGATTGATCTCATGCTAAATAAAAATAGCGCTCAACATCTAGTTGAGCGCTATTCAAAATTACAAAATCTAAATTACAAACGAGAGAATATCTTACAGGTAATCTGGATTCTGAGTTAACGTTCCACTTGAAGATGAAATCTGTTCAGCAGGAATCGGGAATATAATATACTTGTCAGCTGGATGCGCTGGTTTCTCCCACCAAGCGTTACCCCAAGCTCCGAAGCGTATCAAATCAGTTCTTCTCAAAGATTCTTGGAATAACTCTCTACCTCTTTCAGCTAAGAAACTACCATCAGTCAACGTTCCAATAGTTCCTAAACCTGCTCTTGTTCTTATTTGATCAACTAGAGTTTTAGCTTGAGCATCACCTGCATTTTTTCTATACAATGCCTCAGCCTTGTTCAATAGAACTTCACCATATCTCAAAACAGGGTAGTCATTATCCATATCAGGATTTTGTCCTATTTTGAAACTGAACTTACCCATCCTTGCACCAGCTTGACGAGAGCCATTAGGGAATAACTCATTAATAGCTGGTGTGTAGTTGATTGCAGCTCCATCAGTATCTGCCTTGTCAAAAGCAAGATCCAGAATTGGATTTCCTGAGAAGTCTTTTTGAGGGCCAACTATAAAGCTAGCTTCTTTTCTCTTATCTGCTGCGTCATAGGAATTATAAAACTCTTCAAGAGTCGAGTACCCATTCCAAGGTTGCTGACCTAGTTTATAAGTTAACTGGCTTGGGTAGTGTAGTGTCATTTGAGCAAAATTCATTCCACCACCTGTAGCTTCATCAAATGGGGCTACAAAAATATGCTCCATATTTTCTACGTTATCCGGAGCAAATACTTTCGCATAATTAGGATCCAATGAATACACACCAGAGTTAATGACTGCATCAGCAGCAGCAATTGCCTTGTCTAAGTCAGCTGGATCGTGCGCAGAAAGTCCTTTATAAACCTTTGCGTTCAAGTATAATCTTGATAGCAATGCATTTGCAGCACCTTGGCTAACTCGTCCGTACTCTTGTTTTCCCGCAGGAAGGTCAGGTAAAACAGCTAGCAATTCTGATTCAACAAAATTGTAAACCTCTAAACGAGTTGACTGAGGTGCATCTACACCGGCAACAGTAACAAGCTTAACACGACCAAACATATCTAAAAGTCTCCAATACAAATATGCTCTTAGTGTTCTAAGTTGTGCTTTCCCTGCGGTTGTGGTACTAGCTGCTCCGAGTAGCGTGTTACACTGGAAAATTCCACCATAGATATCACTCCAAGCGCCATTGATACCACCCACGGTAGGTGTAAATTGATGCTTGTGCATAATGAGCCATATACCGCCATCATACCAGTCACCACCCTTCTGAGTAATTACTGCCTCATCGCTTGATAGTTCCTGCACTGAGAAATAGCTACCATGGTTGGCAGTTCCATTCAACAACCGTCCGAAGGCTCCAGAAAGTCCATCACTTGGTGTTGCTTTATTTACGTTCGTCTTTGTTCCTACGCCCTGATTGGCAGGATTAATTTTGGTCGTAAAATCGCCTTTTATCTCTTCATCAAGGTTCGTACAGGATGATCCCCCCACAATCAGTGCGGCAATCATTGAGTATTTTAATAAATGCTTCATAGTTATAATAGTTAACTTTTAATTATAATCCTATTGATACGCCAAAGGTAAATGTTCTAGAAGTAAAGTAAGCATTTCTTCTATCAATACCAGGAGCCAATGGATCTGGATCGGGTAGGAAACCGCCATTGTCAGCAGCTCCCTGATCTGCCAATACAGGTTCAGGATCAATTCCAGTATAAGATGTTATTACAAAAAGGTTTTGACCAGCTGCATAGAATCTGATATTCTTAACAGCGCTAGTAGGTGATAACTTAACATTATAACCAATTGAAAGGTTATCCAATTTTAAGAAATCGGCCTTTTCAACGTATAATGAACTGAATTTAGCTTCTGTCAAACCAGGAACCGCTTTGCTGGTAGAAATACGATTGTATGAATTGATCGCGCCTTTATCGATTGGCTCATAGAAAGCTCTGAAGTTGTTTGACAAGCTGTGGCCGAAGGCACCTCTAAAGAAGGCGTTTAAATCCCAGTTCTTATAGGTTAGCCTGTTCGTCCAACCAATCTCCATTGTAGGGATTCCACTTCCTAATTTTTGGTAGTCGGCTGTCTTATCAAGGAATGTTTGGTCTGTAACCTTCACTTGACCATCACCATTTAGGTCTTTGAATCGAACGGTACCATCAGTATTGGCGCCATCAAATACAGGGCCCCAAATTTGACCGATCTCTTCACCTACCGCAAGTCTGATCTGATTAACACCAGATTGTCCAGGGGCACCTAGTGGAGCTCTTGATTGAGCTAATACTCCTGGCAAATAGGATTCTAATGTAGTTTTATAAGAACTCAATACGATTCCAGGAGACCAACTTACTTGACCTATCTTAATGTTTGAATAATCTACCTTCAACTCAATACCTCTTGTTTGAAGTGATCCAATGTTCTCATAACGTTGATTGCTTGGGAATTTAGTTACATCCAATTTGTCGTTCAACAAGATAAAATCTTTGATATCTCTTGAATAAACATCCAAGCTGGCAACTAATCTACCTGTAAATCCAAAGTCAACACCTAAGTCAATCTCAGTCTTTTGTTCCCATTTCAAATCAGGGTTCGCAGCTCTAGCAATCGAAACAGAACCACCGCCTGTAAAGTTATAGGCATAAAGTTCTTGAGAAATCCCTGATTGTGTAGGGAGCGAACCTGTTATACCCCATCCCACACGAAGTTTCAACAGATCCACTTTAGGTAATTGAAGATATTTGTTCAAGTCAGCAGCAATACCTGCTGCTGGAAAATACCCTATTTGGTTATTTTTACCCAGCTTGGTTGATCCTTCACGTCTTACCGATGCATTAAAGAAGATCGCATTGTCATAGCTTAAATTAACTCTACCGAAGAATGCAATAATTTTGTTCTTAGGTGATTTGTCGCTAGAAATATTTGTGAGGTTAGGATTACCTGAGATTCTATCACCTGCAGTTTCCAGTGCATTATAACCTAGTAAATCGCTTGGGAAATTACCTAGTTCAACAAACATGTTATCATATTGATCTTCCTGATAGGAATAACCACCTGTAATATCCATGTTTAGGCGATCAAAACTCTTAGAATAAGTAGCATAACCCTCGATTAGAGTGAAGGATGCTTCATATGTTGATCTTCTTGCCAAGCCTCCTCTGTTGTAGCCTCTAAAAAGTGAATTTCTAGAATAATACTCATATGAATTTCCAACTTCATATTGTTGACCGTAATTCACGCTAACAGTCAAGTCTTTGAAAATGTCATATGATACATTAGCACTGAAGTTTAAGTTCTTTCTTTTGCGCTGGCTTATGTTTTGATCAATAATAGCGACTGGGTTAAAGTTATCGAACAAAATCGCTTGGTAGTATTCACCGTTAGTAAAGGTGACAGGTGCGGTAGGGTTATACAAAACTGCATATCTCAACGCTTCATTAAAAGAAACATCGGTGTTTCTGTTTGTAAATGATGTTCCGATGTCAATCTTCAATTTGTTGTCAAAAGCTTTATGAGTTAATCGAGCCCGGCTATTGATTTGATCAAAACCTGAATTTTTCAAAATACCATCGATATTTCTGAAGTTAGCAGAAATGCGGAAAGTTGTGTTTGAATTACCTCCTGAGATACCAAGATTAGTAACTCTGCTAGATCCATCTCTCGTTACTAATTTTTGCCAATCGGTGTTAGATCCCAAGTTATTGCCACCCGCCGCAACATATTGGCTTGCAGACATTACTGGTTGTCTATTGTAAACTGAAGAAGACGCTACATACGTGTTGAAATCAATGGCCACCGCCCCTGCTTTGTTGGAGCCGCTTTTTGTAGTCACTAAAATAACACCACTAGAACCGCGGCTACCGTAAATCGCAGCAGCAGAACCATCTTTCAATACCGTTGTTGATTCAATATCGTTCGGGTCAACGTTATCCAGAGAAGCACCAAGAATACCATCCACAACAATCAGTGGTTGTGAATTGGAACCTACAGTAGAAAGGCCTCTCAAACGGATAATTGACGCCGAGTTTGGATCGCCTCCTCTGTTATAGATACTTAGACCAGCGACTTTACCTTGCAATAGTTGAGATGGATCATTGATATTTCCCTTGTTAAAGTCTTTTGTACTAACCGTAACAACAGAACTAGTTAACTCTTTTTTATCCTGAGATCCGTAACCTACCACAACAACCTCTGACAAGGCTGTTACGTCTGATTGCATTGTAACGTTCATCGTAGTTTGCGAACCAACCGCAACCTCCTGAGATGAATAACCTACAAATGAAAAAATTAGAGTTGCATTGGCTCCCACGGAAATGGTGAAGTTTCCATCTGCGTCAGAAACAGTTCCATTGGCAGTTCCTTTTTCGAGAATGTTTACACCCGGAATACCCGAGCCGTCATCGGAAGACGTTACTTTACCTGACACGGATTGTTGTGCGAAAGCCGAAGCGGCCCCGAACACCATCATTACCGCGAGGTACCTGCGAACAAACAGATACAATTTGGTCATAGTTTGAAATAGTTTAGGGTTAAATAAAAATTACTTACTAAGCAATGTTACCCATTTATTAAGGTTTTACTGCTAAAAACCAATAAAAAAAATCAAGAAACGATTGCGCAAACGATTGCATTGATTTATTTAACTACCTCAAAAAGCCTGATTGGAGCTGAATTCATCAAAATGAGCACGTATCGTTGATCAATTATTCCGCCTTTTCTGGCATCAAAAAGACCATTCACCAAGGAGGTATTCTTAATTGAAAAAGAAGATCGATCGTAGGCCAAAACCACCCCAAAAGAAGCATCTAAATGGCCAAACTGTGTCTTAGCCGAATAAAAGTTTCCATATGCAAAAATCTCTGCTCTTTTCTTTTGACCCTTCTTCATCAAAAATGTGATACGTATAGCAGACATCTGGGCTGCTCTTGGCAACGCGCCAACCTGAAAGTTACCAAAGCCGTCATTTATTAATGAAATCGATTGCGTAGTTCTTACGCATTTGTATTGAGGACTACTAATCCCTCCTTGGCTCAATATTTCACTCATTGTGGCGGAGGCGTAGCTGGAATAATTATTGTAATGCTTCTTTAATACCGGCAATTGAAATAGCAATTCATCGCGCGTTGCGATGGGGTACTCGTTTTCAAAGTTATAATATGATATAATCGGATCTATTCTATTATCCGCATTAAAGTCCCCATATCGCAATGTAAGCGGCTTAGTGGGAGTAATCGTCCATGGCAAATTAGTCCCGGCATTTCCAACTATAAAATCGATATCCCCATCTTCATCCAAATCCATTGGTCGAATGCAACTCCACAGCCCATCCGACTTGCTGAGCGTAGATATATTCGTCTCTTCTAATTTACCCTGGTGATTTTCGAAGACGCGAATAGGCATCCACTCGCCAACTACTATCAGATCTACCCAAGAATCGTTATTGATATCGGCCCATACCGCATCTGTAGCCAGCCCCACTTCCCGTAAGTCTGGATTGACCTCTTTTGTGGCAACTACTAGTCTGACCTTCCCCGTTCGCTTATCTGTTTCATTTTTGAGAATGGCGCTGGGCGAATGATACGGAAAAGCCGAAGGTCTTACGCTCCCTCCTACAAAAAGGTCCATGTCTCCATCTAAATCATAATCACCGGCAGCAACACAGCTACCGTTAATATGATCTTTTGGCGTTGCATCTTCAGGAGCTTTCGTAAAAGTGCCATTGCCCACATTCAAATAGAGGCGATCATCCAATAAATCGCTTCCACCTTCAAACTCATTTCCACCACTGACTACAAATAAGTCTAAATCACGATCTCCATCGACATCAAAAAATGTTGCACCCACATCTTCTTGAGCCGCATCAATATCCCAAGGCTGGGACTTTGATCTCACAAACTTGCCATTACCAGTACCAATAAAAAGCACTGACTTTTGATCTGCTGCTCCCCCCGCATAAAAGTCATCATGTCCATCTCCATTTACATCTCCAATTGCTAATGCAGGTCCATATCTAGACATCTGATAAGGAATCAATGGCTCACGATCGAAATCAACAAAATGGTTTTCCTTATGAATGAAATCAATTCCACTGGCTTCTGTTACGTCCTTGAATACTGGTTGTACTTCATCTTCCTTCTCAGGACTTAGAACTGCCGATTTGTAAGACAATTCAATCAGGCGATTCGTTTCTTCTATAATTGAGCTAGTTATTTTACCATCGGGCCAAATGACCTTTAAAGAATGCTTTGCCGTGCTTGATCCTAACCCAAAATGTAATATAGGCGCAACGGAAGATTGAAACCCACGTGTAAGGGAAACCTCTTGTAATTGCTGTGCACTATCGCTTTGCAAGTATACTTTTGAACCTATTGCATAGGTATTGATTGGAAAATCGATCAACTTCACATCAACATAGTGATTGCTTAAATCTTCACTTTGATGATTCAACCAAATCTTAGCGACTTCATTCGTATTGTTTGTAATAATTTCCAAATCACCATCATTATCTAAATCGGCATAAGCTGAACCAAATGAAAGGTTAGGCTCGTACAATCCCCAATCGGTAGTCACATTTTTAAAAGTAAGATCACCTTCATTCTTAAAAATATAGTCACTGGTTTTAGTAGATGTCATCTTACTGATTAGTTCAAAGAGCTCCAGTTTCTTTCTTTTTTGCGCAGCTTCTTTCTTTGCATCCTCTACGGTGTACTTTAAAAAATCTAAACTTGTAAAGTCACGCAGATACCCGTTGGTTACAAACAAATCTTTATAACCATCATTATCAAAATCAGCAAGCAAAGGCGCCCAACTCCAATCGGTTGCAGATACACCTGCTAACTGTCCAATCTCTGAAAAATGTGGAACGCTAGATTCGTTATTGCCTTGATTTAATTGAAGTGTGTTACGCATTTGTTGATGATGAAATCCACTGTCCAGCATGAGCTGATATCGGTTATAGTCATCAGGGCCTTTTAGTAGTTTTTGCCGGTAGTTATCTTCCGGCCACATATCAACTTCTACCAAATCTATTCTTCCATCGTTGTTAAAATCAGATGCATCGGTTCCCATTCCATTTCGTGAGAAATGTCCAAACGATGACTTGGACGTTTCTTTAAAAGTGCCATCATGCATATTGATATAAAAGAAATCTTGCTCTTCATAATCGTTAGTTACATAAATGTCAGGCCAACCATCATTATTAAAATCACTAATAGAAACGCCCAAGCTAAAATTAATGCCGCCTCCATGAATTCCGGCTTGCGCGCTTACTTCTGTAAAAAAGTGTTTAGCTGTTCCTGCACCCTCCCGTTGAATATCATGACGATAAAGGCGATTACCGAAATTGGGATGCCTCATGTTGCGGAGCTTGTTGGTATTGATAAATGGTGAGAAAAAATGATTTCCGTGATTGATCAGAAACATGTCCAAGTCTCCATCGCGATCGTAGTCAAAAAATGTAGATTGTGTAGAAAAGGTGCCTGGCGCATCAACGCCAAATTCTCTCGCTCGTTCAGTAAACGTTAATTGACCGTTTGCATTAACCCCATTGTTGATATACAATTCATTGGAGAGATTTTGAGTCGTGTCAGCACCTGAATAACATACATAAATATCCAACCATCCATCGCTGTTAACATCCGCAGTGGTGACACCGGTTTTCCAAGAAGAGCGACCGCTTACTCCAGCACTGACCGTAATGTCTTCAAATCGAAGATTCTCTCTATTTAAATAAAGTCTATTGCTGACTGCGTTACCAGTAAAGTAGAGATCGCACCACCCGTCATTGTTAAAATCAGCTGCCGCTACTCCCCCGCCATTGTAAAGATATTCGTAAGTAAGAATATTCAACCCGGCTGTTTCGTTAATGACATTAACAAAATCCACACCTGAATCGTCTGCGTCAACTTTCGTAAATAATTTTTTAGTTTCCTTTTTACAGGCAAGAAAAAAAGAGAATAACAAAATAAGGATAACCGAGAATCGAATTCTGCTAAAGAAATTGCCGACTCGAGTCATATCCTTTTACTATCGCTTATTTTTTAAAGAATCTCTTCTTAACAATGCTGTTAGTTGTTCGTATCTCTGCAATATAAATCCCGGTTGAAAGACTGCTTACATCCCACGAATCTTTATCCAATCGCTTTGGCGAAACAATAGTTCCTTGCATTGAAATCAATGATAGGGATGTTATCTCATCATCCGTCTGAACGCGAATCAAATCATTCGAAGGATTAGGATATAAGCTAATGCTTACCTGCTCATCATTGATAGCCGTAATCAGATTTTCGATTGCAACATCAGTATACAATTTGTATTGGCCGGGTGTCAACTCCAATGATTGGCTAGTAGAAGTGACATTCAATGGTGCTCCGTACGCATAATAATCGTACCAGGTTCCGGTATGCGGGAAGATGACTTGCACCGTTTGATTGGCAACATCGAAATTGGCGACCGATACTGCATTCATTTGATCGGTGTTTGCAGGCGCTGCTGTGTACGGTTTATTCTTTAGCATAACTTGTTTTACGATACCATTACCTGTCGTTATCGTGGCATCACCATTGGTAAATACAGAATATGTTTTGCGCAGTCGAATCTGGTCTGCCGTTACACTAAATAAGCTGGCTCGCTCATTTACTTGTTGATAATCCCATTTAATGGGTTTGGCCGAAGTTCGGCAATTGTTATTGATTGTACCATCGGCACATGTATTGATGCTCAGATCATATCCTAGTTCACCAAATTGCCAGAGCATTTTAGGGCCTGGGACAGAATAAAAAATCAAGTTTGCCGCTTTCATACGATTCAAGGCAGTAGATAATGATTTAACAGAATACAACCCGCCAGTATTCCCAAATTGCAGGTTCTTATACATCAGTCGCTCTTCATCATGGCTTTCCATATAGCCGACAGCACCGGGGACTGTCCACGACCGATTAGCAAAATAGATTCCACTGATGTCGTTAGAACTGCTGTACCCCATCGTATTTTGATTAAACGAGTTATTAAAGTTAGACCACAGCATCATCCCTTTTCCTTCGCCCGATTTGTATTCCGCCAATTCTTTCTCCTCGGTATTATCTGCAAAATGTTCTAAGATAACGTACGCATTCGGAGTATGAGCCCAAATTTTATCGGCCGTACGTTTTAGAATGGCAATTCGTGATGCATCATAGGCACCCCATGCACTGACATTGGTTGGGTTATTAGTTTGCGTAAATCCCTTTGACAAATCATAGCGATAACCATCTACTTTAAATTCATTTAGCCAATAGTAATTGATCGTATCAAGATACGTTTTGGTGTAAGGGCTTTCATGATTCATATCAAAAAATACACTGAACGGGTGCGTTGCATCTACGTTGAACCAACGATTGTTTGCCGTTGGTTTAAAGGTGGTAAAGTTAAAATCCATCATCAAATAGGAATTGGGCAAATCCTGTTGATTCATAACCATATCCATAATCACAGCAATCCCATTCTGATGGCACTTATCAATAAATTCTTTGAGCTTATTTTTTGTACCATAAAATTTATCGGGTGCGAACATAAAGTTCGGATTATATCCCCAGCTATCATTACCGCTGAATTCGGTAATGGGCATTAATTCAATCGCATTAACACCTAATCGCTTGAAGTAGCTGATGGTATCGATTAAACTTTGATAATTCTTTTTATCGGGACCAAAGAAATCACGAATGTGTAATTCATAAATAACTAATTTCTCTTTGGCCGGTTTTTGATAGTTTGTAGCCTGCCACTGATAGGCTTGTTGATTGGTTTGTAAAACCGATACGCGATTAAAATACCATTTGTCAGTAAGTGCTTTTTCAGGAAATGCTTTTAGAGAAGGATACGTTGTTGCCGGAATATACTGATCATCCGGATCTAATATTTTGTCAGCATAAGGATCTGCAATTTTAAGTGTTTCGTCAACCAAATATTGAAAAGCATATTCTGTTCCTGAGGTAAGGCCGGTTATCTCCAACCAAAAATGTTCCCCTGATTTTTTCATTTGATAGGCTGCATTCACGCCCCAATTGTTAAAATCGCCCAACACGTAAACCGATGATTTCCCGGGAGCCCACAAACCTAAAGTCACTTTGGTTGCATCAGGTGAATAGTTGATACCATCTTTAATTCCAGTAGGACGAGCTTGCGTAACGGTGGCCGTCCGAATAGTATAACTAAAAGAAATAGTTTTATTCTGCGCACCCGAAACAGCTTCGCACACTACTTGTGAGGTGCCACTTGTTTCGGTTACCGTATGATTATATGTAAGAGTGGTGCCCGTTTGTGTAGCAACCGTGGTGCCGTTGATTTTTAGCGTAAGCGTGGCACTTTCCGAGGCATTGACGGTGATTGGAAATTGATCGCCGGTATTTTTTAAGAATGATGTTGATGTTGGCGCTGAAAATGTGGCATTAAATCCAGATGTAAAGTCGATGAACTTATCAACATCGGTTTGTTTGTTGTCCGTCCAGTTTCTCGTTTTTAATTTCAAACCAATGCGAGGAATATCTGCAGCCGTCTTATTGAAAAAAGTCGTGGGGGTAAATGTGATTTGATATTTATCAGGGTTGGTGCTGATACGTGTGCACTTGGCGGCATCCTGCGCCGGTGAAGTAGCAGGGTTTATATTTGTTGGTGCATCTGCATCGGGACTACCTGTCTTTTTGATCCAAGTCCAAATCCATACCGGATTGGTGGTATTATCCCACGCTAACTTATCGAGACTGGTGCCTGTCACATCAACGGTTATTGTCACCGGTTGATTCGCTACCGGAAATGCAGGGTTGGTAGTGACAACCTGAGCTAAAATCATCTTAGGTGCGAGCAACAAAATCAATAAATATTTTTTCATAATGGGATAGTATAAAGTAAAGAGGCTGCCTCAATTAACATATGAGACAGCCCCTTAGGTAAAACAAAACAGTGCTACTTAACGGATACTACTTTCGTATTTAAATTTACGTTAATGGTCTTTGAACCGCTAACGCCAACATATCTAAAGTTAGTATCATCATCATTTGCATTAACAAAAAGAGGATCTACCGTTGTGAAGTAAGTGAAATTATAAGAAGGCGACCAATCTGCTTGTGGGAAAAATCTAAATGTTTCGTTATTCACGAAGTTAGCGGTGGCTTCATAAACTCCGGCACTGATATAAGTCATATTAATGCTTACACCCGTTCCTGGTTTGTCCCAACCGCCAATTCCAGCACCTGTCATATACAATACAGGCTTTGGCAAATCTCCCACTACAACTGTCTTTTTGTTGATATCCACTGTGATTTTATAAGGACCTGGTGAGCCTTTAAATTGAAGATTTTTATCTCCATCATTGGCATTTTCAAACTTTGCATCAACAGTGGTAAAGTAAGGGTAATTGTATGATGTAGGACCCCAATCTGCCTGTGCAAAGAAACGGAATGCGCCTACCACAAAATTGGCATCTGCCACAAAAACACCGGGCTTAACAAATGTCATCTTCACACTGGCGCCTGTTCCAGGCTTATCCCAGCCGCCAGTACCAGCACCAGTCATGTACATAACAGGTTCATCGACAGCTGTCATCAATACGGTCTTTGCTTTCAAATCTACTTCCACTTTGTAAAAACCGGTCGTACCGATAAATTTCAGATTGCTATCTCCATCATTTGCATTTTCAAACAAGGAGCTCACCGATGTGAAGAAAGGATAGTTGTAAGATACAGGACCCCAATCAGCCTGAGCAAAGAAACGGAAAGCCTGCCCATTGGTAAACTTGGCAATCGTCTCATATTTTTTGAATGATGGGCTTTGCACTTCAACAGCTGCATCCGGCCAAGGGCCCCAGCCATTCAATGCCGCTCCCATTCCATAAATAGGTGGGAAGCTAGTAGCATAGGGAGTTACTGTAATCGTTTTTACACTAGATATTACAGTCGCTATTTTGTCACTAATGGTAGATGTAACTCTTAACTTGATGGATGCGGCCTCTTCCGGATTTAAACCTAATCCGAGAAGCTTTTCATTCATATCACTTACTTTGATAGCTGCTTCCAATTTTCCATTTGAGACAGATGCCAGTTCAATGGGGCTTGTAAAATCACCTGTTGACTTATCTATTTGCAGCTTATAAGTAACTGCCGCATTGAAACCAAAATTAGTGGCTGTCCACTTGAACGTCTCTAGTGTGTTCGAAGCATTTTCGACAGTTAGCACGTACGCAGTGGCAGTAGGCGCTAAAAGATCATTCGCGGTAACGGATGACTTAAGTGTTGGCTTTACAGCATCATCTTTACATGACGTCATAAAAAGCGTAGCCATCAAAGCCAACAGGCTGAAGATTCTCGCAACTTTGACTATTTTCATATTCGTATTTTTTTATTGATCAATATTAACTGTTACTAGTAACCATCGTTTTGCTTCAAGTTTGGATTCGATCCAAGATCCGCAGCAGGAATCGGGAACAATACTCTTTTAGCTTCAATAGATGCACCTGCTGCAACTCCGCCCTTCCATGGCCACAAATAAGTAGAGCCTGTAAACTTACCGAAGCGGATCAAATCCGTTCTTCTGTGTGCCTCCCAATACAACTCGCGCGCACGTTCGTCCAAGATAAAATCAAGTGTAAGTTGATTAGCAGCGATAGCGCCCGGAGCATTTCCTGCGGTTACATCACCAGATCGAGTGCGAATTGCATTCACATAGCCTAATGCAGTTGCTGCGTCACCACCTGTTCCACCTCTCAACACAGCTTCTGCATACATCAAATATGCATCTGCTAAACGGAACATGGGAAAGTCTGTATCAGGGAAACCAGTAGCATCATTTGGAGAAACAACGTCTGTTGAAGAAATGTTTCTGAATTTATAAATTCCATATCCATCCGTGCTCTTGTTCACTGCGCCAATAGCCTTTGATTGTCCTTTGTCTTCTTTTGCGAAGATAGCACGAGACTCCGTCAATGCCGGGAATTTATCAACTAGGGCTGAAGTGGTTCTCAGGCCAGACCATCCACCGTTACCTGCGTTACCATTGATCATTACTTGAACAATCGAGTAGGCCTGAGATTTTGCCCCGTCAAAGTTTTGTGAGAAAATGATTTCCGTATTGTTGGTATTGTTATCTGAACGGAATAGGTCAGAGTACTTCGGTGCAAGCGTGTAACCCGCCGCGATTACTTCTTTCAATTGAGTGATCGCTTCGGTGTACTTAGGTTGATTAATATACACTTCAGAGTTTAGGTACAATTTAGCCAACAACATCGCACAAGCTGCCTTATCCGCTCTGCCGTATTCAAATCTGGGTGCACCCAAATCTGCTTTAATGGCCTTCAGTTCAGATTCTACATACGCGTATAATTCGGCTCTTGATTTTTGTGGAGGAAAATACGCCCCCGGCAAATCTGCTTCTGTAACAAATGGCATCTTGCCATAAAGATCAACACCAAAATAATATGCCAAAGCTCTTAAAAAGCGAGCCTCTGCTTGAAACTTCTTAATTTCAGAATCACCCGTTTTTCCGGAAGTCGCCCGAATAAATTCATTCGATAGTGCGGCCACATTCATAATACGTGCAAACAACGCAGTAGGAATTCCGTCCGAAGGCAACCAAGTGTTGTAGTGCAAGTTAAAGATCGTACCGTTGGCATCATTCGGATAAGTCCATACAGCCTCGTCAGTAGGCAATTCTTGCATATACCACAAGGATCTTACAAAACAGCTAAACCCTTCATCCACACCGGCAACATCTTGTGCTCCAGCGGGACCTTTTTGCCCTGTTAAGGCAAAGGCAGCATATAACTTTGCAAGGCCTTGTTTGTATGACTCTGTGGTGGTGTAAACCTTATCGGAAGTAGATAAGAAAGGGTCATTGGGCTTCACATCCAAGTCGCCTACACACGACATAAGCAGTGTCATTGAAATAAAAACACTCAGTGAAGAAAGTTTTATATAATTCGTTTTCATAATCAGTATCTTAATTTGTTAGAAAGTAACATTCAAGCCAAGTAAAAATGTTCTCGGGCGAGGATAAATGTTATTATCAATTCCTCCATCGACTTCCGGATCCAGTCCTTTATAATTTGTAATTACAAAGGCATTTTGCACCGTTAAGCTCAATCTGGCTTTTACACGATCAACAAATACTTTATCAAAGCTATATCCCAGGCTTAGATTATCCATTCGGAAGAAGGATGCATTCTGCACATAGTAATCCGAATAAATTTGTTGTGTCGTAAACTTTGTATCATTGATGGAATTCAATGTATTGCTGAAGAATCCGAGGCTATACAAACCATTATAGAAAGCTCTTCCCGATTCTACGTTATTATATACATAGTTTCCAATGCTCAAACGACCCGAGAAAGAGAAGTCAAACTTTTTATACGCCACCCGTGAGTTGATACCGATCAAGAAATCTGGTATCGGTGTTTTATACCTATAGCGATTGAGGTTATTACCTACAACGCTACCACCATTTCCGGAGCGGTCCACATAAAGACCTTCAACAGGCTTGCCAGTAGCATCGTAAACTTGCTGATAAGGAAAGAATGAGTTAGCTGAATATCCCACCTGGTCATTGCGAATAAAGGCGTCCACACCAATACCTCCATTAAAGTTTCCTAAGTAGGTTGGATCATTGGTCAAATTCAGCTTGGTTATTTTACTGGAGAATGTGGTAAAGTTGGCCCCCACATTTACAGTCAGATCTCGGGTTGAAACCGGAGTGCCTTTCAAGGTTAATTCAAAACCTTTTACCTCCATACTTCCCACATTTGTGTTGATGAAGTTTGAAAAGTTTACTCCGTTAGCAATTGCAACATAATTCAACAGGTCTTTTGTATTCTTCTGATATACTTCAATAGATCCAGTTATTTTATCATCCATAAAACCAAAATCGGCACCAACGTTATAAGTAGTGGTCTCTTCCCATTTAATGTTACCATCATATGGGTTAGGACGTTGTGTTACATAGAATGAATTGCCCAGTTGATATTGAGTCTGTGTATCTGAAGATTGGTAGGTTGCCAAATACGGGAAATAGTTCGATCCAATATCTTGCTGACCTGTAACACCGAATCCAGCTCTCAATTTCAAATCAGAAAGGAACCCCACGTTCGCTAAAAATTGCTCGTCCTTCATTCTCCAAGCTAACGCTACTGAAGGGAAAAGACCCCAACGATTCGAAGGGCCAAAGCGGGAAGAACCATCATTTCGCAACGTTGCCGTTAATAAGTATTTTCCGTTGAAAGTGTAATTCAATCTGCCAAAGAATGAAACTAAATAATTTTGGCTTTTTGAGGGGCTTGAAACGGTGCGAGCTAAGTTTTTATTAATGCTATAAGCATCTCTATAAAAATGTTGCCAACCGTAACCCGCGGTGAAATCAATCTTATGGTCACCGAATTGTTTGGTATAGTTACCAAAGATGTCAAGCAATTCTGATTGATTTCTTCCACCATACGTATTATCTCTTCCCACCAATTGTGTATTAGGAGCAGCAACGCCATTGTTTTCGAAAGCAGCAGTTAACGGAGCTCTGTTAAATCCGTCACTCACCGACCTATCAATACCGGCATTTACCGTGATTTTTACATCCGGGAAGAATTTAAGTTTGTAATCTGCTTTGAAACTGGCAATAATACGATTGGAGGTAGATTGATTGTTCGTTTGATTAAGTTGCGCAACCGGATTGGCTGTACCACTAATAGCACCTTTACTCAACCATGAATAGTAGCCACCGTATTGGGGTGCAGCTGCATCATAAATGGGTTGCGTAGGATCAAATGTTACAGCACTCCCTACGGCACCTGCTTCACCAAAATTATTGAATGTCACATTTCCTTTCACACTCAAATCCAATTTCAAATCTCCATCTAAGAAGGTAGGACTCGCGTTGATGTTCAACGAATGACGCTGCAACCCGGTCGTTTTCAAAATACCTTGCTGATCGGTATATCCATAAGAAACACGGTAAGGCACTCCTTTAATAGCGCCCGAAGCACTCAGGTTGTGGTCATGAGAAACAGCATCTCTGAAAATTTCTCGCTGCCAATCGGTGTTTGCATTTCCTAACTTTAGTTTAGCAGCTGCATCAATACCCGATGTTCCCGTAGGCAAACCGTTAATCAATGCTTTGTATTGTGAAGCGTTTAACACATCCACGTACTTGACGGGAGATCCAATCGATACATTGGCATTATACGTAAACTTGGTTTTACCTTCAGCACCCTTCTTTGTAGTGATGATAATTACACCATTGGATGCGCGTGAACCATAAATGGCGGTTGCCGAAGCGTCTTTCAACACCGTAAAAGTTTCAATATCATTTGGGTTAATCGAGGCCAACGGGTTAGAAACACCACCGGGGCTGGTGTTATCCACAGGAAATCCATCGATCACAATCAACGGATCGTTGCTGGCGTTGAGGGAAGCACCACCTCTGATGCGGATGGTTGAACCGGCACCGGGAGCACCACTGGCTGATGTAATGGCCACACCGGCAAACTTACCTACCAACAAATCTTGCGGAGATGTAAGCACCCCTTTATTAAAATCTTTGTTTGAAATGGCGGTTACTGCACCTGTTGCATCTTTCTTTTGAACTTCACCATAACCAATTACCACCACTTCCTGCAAGGCCGTAACGTCTGCTTGTAGCACTACATTAATAGTGGTTTGATTTCCAACCGTTATTTCTTGCGAAACGTAGCCGATAAAAGAAAAGTCAAGAACCGCATTGGCTCCTACACTGATTTTGAAACTTCCGTCTCCATCCGTCACCGTTCCGTTGGTGGTACCTTTCTCCAGAATGTTCACGCCCGGCAGTGGCGAGCCATCGTCCGAAGAAGTCACTTTTCCTGAAACTACTTGCTGGGCAAAAATTGGCGCAAAGCCAAATACCAGCAACACCGTCAGGCACTTTCTCGCTGTTTGGTAAAATTTAATCATACAGATACTTAGGGTTAATAATTATTTGGTCAGGTTCCAATTTGCCACCCGGCAGACCGCGGGCAAATTTTGTTTCGGTTAAAACTAGTTAAAGATGATCTGATTTAGGTAGCAAAAACCGAAAAAAATGTTATGGAAACGTGACCGCAATCGTTTGTAATTTTTTAAGACTCCCGAATTCCATCAACCATCCAAAAATAGAAATAACCAAAGAAGATTTTGTGTAGAGCGAAATTGTCGGAATTCTTAGTGAAGTATTAAACTGAAATTCCATCAAATGTTGAATAAACCCAACAGAATAGGGTGGTTGGGAACCTACTATGAAACAATACCTTAGAGATTGTTAGCGATCTCCTACTTTTTCACCTTCTTCCGCAATGGAAATTCAAAGCCAATGCGCACCATCAGGCGATCGGGATAAGGTGCCTTGTCATGATCGCTCCAAATGCGATACATCGTCTGCACATTGCCCATTACGTTTTTATATACTTTAAAGTCTTTCTTCAAGCCCACAATAACTGTCCACTCCCAGTCGCGCTTGGCAAACTCGGTCTGACTGAGCAACAAGGGTGGTATCAGCGCATTGACAAATTCGATGTCTCCTCGTACCTGAAATCCTTTTGGCAGCGACACTTCATTATAGGTGCGGAAGCCATACACGCGCTCCGAAACTTTCGGTGTCCATTTATCAAAGGTAATGCGTTCTAACCAACCGAGGCCGGCTTTCCATTTGGGGTAAATTCGATAAGCAATGGAAGGGTTGATATCTAATTGTATACTTTTTTCATTGATGATTTGGAAAGTCAGTGCCGGCACCAATCGCTCGATTAATGGTTTTCCTTTCAACGGATTGGGTAACCTTTTCGGCAGATCAGCCATGCTCTTTACTTCGCTGTAGCGACTCTTCAGCTTCGCCATCTTTTCCATGGCACCCTTCAGGACTTCTTCTTTTCCTGCAAAATGATTCACTGCCTCGGTCTTCACCTGATCTTTGGCCATATTCAGCATGGCACTATCCGGGCGATTGCCCAATTGCTTTTTGTATTTATCTAACTCGGTATTTTGGCCAGTGATCTCTTTCATCTGCCCCGACTTTTCCAACTCCTTCTCGGCCGATTTCTCCACACTTTTCGCATCCGGCAATTCTCCTTTGGATAAGGCCTTCACGTCCTTACCGTATTCGCCCAATTGCTGGGTTGGATTGATGGCCTGATTCACATCCGGAATAGATTGCCCCGCAGGTGCACCAGGTATATTCACGGGATTCCCTCCTACCCCACTTACTCCTGGAATGCTTGGCGCACCTGCCGGTAAGCCACTCATACCGGGCAATTGAACACCAGGAATCGGATTGTTGATTCCGACATCCGGAATTTTTCCGTTTACCATGGGGATATTAAACTTGCTGATGGCCTGCTCGAGTGGTGCGGTTTGTCTTTGCAGCTCGGCTGGCAATTGCAGGTCCTTTAAGTTTTTAGTAGCCTTGTTTTTAAATGCATCTACTTTTTGGGTGAGCTCAGCCGTTTTTGCCGTACTCAGGCGACTGACACTATCTAATTTGAAAGTGTATTTGTCCGTAGGCAATTGCAAGCGATTTAAGCTATCTATTTTTTGTTGAAGATTTGCCTTGCGTTCATTCAGCTGATTGATGGGTTGCTGATAAGCATGCTGTAAGCTATCGGTCTTCTTTTGAAAATCATTTCGAATGACTTCGGCCTTGCGGTTGGCTGCACGCGCGGTGCTATCTCCTGGAAGTTGCAAACTATCCAACTTCGATTTGAGTTGATGTTGCGCTGAATCTACGCGTTGAAGTTTCTTTTGGGCTGCCTGAGTTGAAATTTGCACGCTGTCCTTTACCTGCGCGAAGGCACCAGTGCCCAGCAACAAAATCAGGAAAGAAAGCAATACAGTTTTCATGGGGTAAAGATAGGGTTTTGGAGGGAGATTGGTGAGAGAAACCAACAGGTAGTTACTATAAAATGGACGAGCCATTGAACTTTCTTTAAGTGAAAGAAAAACGAAGGACACAATCTCGTGCGCGAAGCCGTGGCAGAAAAAAGCCGAATCATTTTTCGATGATACTTTCCATTCCTTTACCACAGGAATGACCCGCCAACCATACCAACTCACAACATCCGCGCCAGTTGCAAACCAAGGACAGCCGTAGTCTGCGTTGATATCAGCATCCGGACGATTCTGTCAGGATCCTGACGATCCTGTCCGGATCCTGACGATGCTGTCAGGACAGGCTCACCTCGCCTCCGGCAATGCTCACCTCGCCTCCGGCAATGGTCACCTAGCTTCCGGTAATACTCGCCTCGCTTCCGGCAATACTCACCTCACCTCCGGCAATACTCACCTCGCTTCCGGCAATCGTCACCTAGCTTCCGGTATACTGACAATCCTTTCATGTCTTGGTCGCATCGCTCCGTGCAGCACCTGCCTCGCTTTGTGCGGCACACGCATTGACTTATGCGGCATGTGCATCGCTCTGTGCAACACTCACATCGCTCCGGGCATCCTGACGATGCTGTCAGGACTGTGCCACATCGCTCTGTGCAGCACTCACATCGCACTGTGCAGCACTCTACTCGCTTCATGCAGCATTTGCCTCGCTTCATCTAGCACTCGTTTTCATTTTTGACAATAGGTGTTTTCATTTTGGCAGAGGTCGTTTTCATTTTTGGCAATAGGTGTTTTCATTTTGGTAGAGGTCGTTTTCAATTTTGGCAATGGGTGTTTTCAATTTGGCAGAGGTCGTTTTCATTTTGGCGGCACGCGTTTTCATTTTTAGCAGGGCATACTTACATTAAGCGCGCACTCACCTACCTTCTGGCATCCTGACGATACTGTCAGGACAAGCTCACCTCGGTTCCGGCAACGCGCACATCGCTTCCGGTAGTACTCACCTCGCCTCCGGCAATACGCACCTCGCTTCCGGCAACTCGTACATCGCTTCCGGCATGCAGACGATTCTGTCAGAATTACCCTTTTTTTGGGTCTGTTCAACGAACTGTGTCAGTTGATTAAATTTGTTATGTTGAGTGAAGCGGACATCGGCTCTGCTGGGGAGCACCCGATGAAGGAATAACTCAAGTGACTGGAATGGTCCAAACGTGGCATAAAAAAAGCCCAATCGCTTTTTCGATTAGGCTTTCCATCTCTTTACGGCACGGATGACCGAACACCCATTCCAACTCACAACATCCGAGCTAGAGGGGGCACTATACACACTACTGAATAGCCGCTCTACAATGTTTTACCGTATAAGTTGGCCAATGCCAATATACTTTCATTGATACCCGGTAAAGGGAATCCTTAACCTTCGTTGAATCACCGATATCTGAATTCCACAAATGACTAATAGAATCCATGACCGTTGGTGATTTGTAATCTGGAAATTTCTCCCGCACTTGCTTAAAATCACTCTCGGCCTTTTCCATGGAATAAACACACATATTTTTATTGTACCAATCCATCCAAGCTTTTATGTCACGATCAAGATCTTCCACATTGTCATATGATTCCTCATTAATAGGCCGATGATTTTTATGTTTGGTGATTGCACTTAGGCAGTTGAAAGCCTGCACAAGTTCACTGAAAGTAAGTCGCTCATTTAAATGATAAATAGAATCCGATCTTCACACAGTTAAATCAACAATTCGAATACAATTGAAAAAATTGTCCCTGAATTCGATGGCTATATAGCAATCTTCATTTTGTCTTCCCCCGCAAAAAAACAAAATGAAAATTGCAGATACTACAAGAAATTTTCTTCTCATAGAAATTATTTATCGGCAAATGGAGTTACCGTTATCACGGACTCTACACCTTTTCCACTCATCATTCCAAATTCAATTTCTAACAATCCAATGTTCTTTCCTTCAAAGTAATCTCTGGCACTACTGTATAAATAGTCCTCGGCTTTCTCCACAATGCCGGCCTCTACCGGATTATTATGAATG
>JACPVX010000060.1 GCA_016191555.1 Bacteroidota bacterium | reverse complement strand
GTTGTTCGTGACCGTGGCGGTATAGAAACCTCCATTCTTATTCGTCAATGTTGAACTGGTTTGGCCGCCAATCACTGCGCCCATCGTGTTACCTGTGCTCCACGCAAAGGTGTACGTGTCGCCTCCAATCGCATTCGCGTCCGTCAACACATCCTGTAAAGCAGAACCATTAAATCCTTTCGCCACATCGCATATCGAATTAGGAGTGCTCTTCAATGTCAAAACCGGCAATACCTTCGAATCGCCAACCAATACAGTTGCCGTGTTCTGGCAACCAGTGGTTTTATCGGTAACCAGTACTGTAAAATTGCTGGCAACTCCGCCTTTGAGGTTTTGGAGTTTAGGATTCGTTTCACCGGCTCGTATTGTTCCAGTTCCAATGCCCGTATGCCATTGGTAGGTAAAATTTGTTGTAGCACCAACATTGATCGTATTGACCTTGGTTACTTCCGCTGATCCATCACCTGTTAATCCGGCATCACAATTGTGTGAAGGGGATTGAGCGGTGACTAACACGGGCAGTGAAGGAGTATTTGTTACAATAGCACTAACCGGTACGGATGCGCAACTTTCATTTGTTTTGGTTACAACCAGCGTGTAGCTACCGCCATTCAATTGAGTGATCGTCTTTGAAGTCGCCCCTACAATGACCGGATCTGTAGCTAACGGCCCATTATGCCAAACCAATTGATAAGGTGTAAAGTCTGTTACGGTTGAACCATTATAAGTAACCGTGGCTATCACAGACCCAGCAAATGCGCTCGTACCTTTGGTTGGATCGCACACTGCATTGGGTGAAGGTGTAAGCGTGACGACTGGGTTAATTAAGTTTTGGGTAACTGTCGCCTCAGCAGTAGCCGAACATCCGGTACTGGTATTGGTTGCTTTTACTGTGTAAACTCCGGCTGCCAAATTGGTAGAGCCAGCTATTGCATCGACAGGTGCAGTACTTTGCCCTTTGAACCAATTAAACGTAAATCCGATGGTAACTCCACCGACATCGGCTGTGGTTGAACCATTCGGAGTGGCCGGATTGCAGCTTGTTTGTTGTGTAAGCTGCGAAGCAGTGACTGTAAATGGTGGTGGTGTATTTACATTGACTGTCACGGGAGCAGACTTACACCCAGAAGCTGTTTCAGTAGCAACAACGGTATAAGAACCTGCCGGAATAGCCGTATAGGTGGCACCTGTGAAATCAGCAGTAGGTTTAGCAGCAGCACCATTGTACCAACTGAAGGTGTATCCAATGGTTACACCTCCCACCGTAGCCGAAGCACTACCCGAATTTGTAGGTACGCATATAGCATTAGTAGTAGATGCTGATGCGATTGGGGTTATTGTAATATCGGGTACTGCGAGCGAGGACACCACCTGGCAGCCAGAGAAATTATCAGTTACTAAAACCGTATAGGTTTTGCCACCTTTTAAGTTGGAGGCAATACTTCCCGTAGCAATTTCAGGGGAGGTAAAAATATCGTTTCCTTCAAACCACTCAAACTTATAATTGATCTCGGGATCCCCGCCATTTACAACCGCATGAAACTGTCCGTTTGGAATTCCGCAACTACTATTGGCTTTGTCAACCACTATTGCGACTGTAAGTGGAGCTTTGTCAACTCGATTGATCACAACAGTTGCCGTATCCGAATTGCAACCAAAAACCTTGTTTTTCGCAAATACTTTATAAGTTCCTGCTGCTAATGCTGTATAGGCCGTTCCTGTAAACTTGGGTGCCCCAGAAACCGTTCCGTTGTACCAGAAGAAATCGTAGTCAACCGTATTTTCAACTCCACCCACCAATACAAATGCTCGCGCTGCTCCATTATCGGGCACAGTAGCTCCTAAGCATTTAATATTATCGGCCACTTTTAAGGCGGTCACTTTAACTGATTTTGGTAAAATATCTGCATCGATAACATTATCATAACTACACTCGATGATAGCAGTATTTGGCAATACTATAGGGGTTGGAACTGAAGTACCAGCATCATTCAAAGAAATGAACAACTTAAAAGCTCCACCCGTACCCGTTACGGTTAAATTCGTAAATGATTGCGTCTGTCCTTTCGCTAGATTTACCGTGACGTTTACCGTATTTAACTTTACCGCGCCTGCTAATCGCGGATCGCCTTTATAAAAAGTTACCGGCACATCGCCAATCATAGTTACATCGCCAATATTTTGTACACCCATTGTCACAGTAAAGTTTTTATCAGGGCAGGTGGGCTGATT
>JACPVX010000059.1 GCA_016191555.1 Bacteroidota bacterium | reverse complement strand
TGGATTTAGGTTGCGGCGTGGGAGAGGCCTCGGTTTATTTTGCACTTAAGGGTGCCCAGGTAACAGCTTGTGATGTATCGGTTGAATGCCTGAAGCTGGCGAAGAATATTTCGCAAGAGTTTAAGGTAAATATACATACAGTAAAGATGCGGGCTGAAACTTTGGGATTTCCAGATGAAACTTTCATGCCCCGCTTTTAACGGGGCACCAATAAGAATGAAAATCGAGACTATGTCTTAAGTTTGAGCGTATACAGAATAAGCCGGATGTGGTAATATTAACCCTGAAAGGGGGATATTGCCATGGAAACAGTAGTAGATAAAGGGTGTGGATTAGATGTCCACAAGGAGACGGTAGTAGCATGCGTAATGGGGACAGGGATAGAGAAAGAGGTGCGGACCTACAGTACAATGACCGGAGAGCTCTTGAAGCTCAAGGAGTGGCTGCAAGGCTTAGGAATAACCCATGTAGCCATGGAAAGTACCGGGGTATACTGGAAGCCGATCTTTAACATCTTAGAGGACAGCTTTGAGGTTATCCTGGTAAACGCCCGCCACATCAAGAATGTTCCCGGGCGAAAGACCGATGTCCAAGACTGCGAATGGATCTGTAAGTTGTTGAGGTGCGGGTTAGTCAAGGGGAGTTTTATTCCTGAGAAAGATATCCGGGAATTGCGAGACCTCACCAGGTATCGCAAGAAGTTAGTTCAGGCGGTAAGTGCAGAGAAGAACCGGATACAGAAAGTATTAGAAGACGCGAATATAAAGCTTTCTTCAGTTCTTTCAAATAGCTTTGGAGTAAGCGGAAGCAAGATCATCGGAGAATTGCTTAAAGGCTCGCAAAGCATAGCAGAGATAGCCGAGCTTGCCCGGGGAAGGCTTAAGTCCAAGAAAGAACAGATCAAAGAAGCGCTGCAAGGCTATTTTAGCGAACATCACCGCTTTATGATTAAAGCCTCATTAGAGCATATAGAGTCTATAGAACAGATAATCTCGCGGATAGAAACAGAGATAGACCAAAAGATAGAGAGCTACAGAGAAGAGTATGAATTGCTTCAAACCATCCCGGGTGTTAAGGAACAAGGCGCGGCGGCGATAATAGCTGAAGTAGGCGTTGATATGGGAAGATTCCCGACTGAGGAACATCTGGCCTCCTGGGCCGGGATGAGCCCGGGAAATAATGAGAGCGCGGGTAAAAAAAAAGCGCTCACACCACCCACGGAAATAAGTGCCTCAAAGGCACATTGGTAGAATGCGCGTGGGCGGCCTCCAGAACCAAAAACACCTATCTACGCGGCAAATATTATAGCTTAGTCGGCAGGCGAGGCAAGAAGCGGGCATTGATAGCGGTTGGGCATAAGATACTCATTATGAGTTACCATATTTTAAAAGATAAGGTGCCGTATAAAGAGTTAGGAGATAATTATCTTATGCAGCGCAGGAGAAGCCAAATAGTCAAAAGCCATACCAGGATGCTGAAGAAACTGGGGTATAGCGTAGAGCTTAAGGAAGAAGCTTTACTCGCAGGCGCTGTCGCATAGCTTGTCACTTATTATATGGAAACAAGGTCGAATTTTACTGGTGGTTTTTTAAGACCCCGCAGATGAAACTGACCAGGCCGGTTGCAAGAACCAATTATTGTTGCCTAAGAGCACGCAGGTGAAATTTTTAACTATTTTAACTGGCCATTCCATATAGTATTGTTGTTAAACAAGGAGATTTTCAGGTGAATATAAAACATTATCGTCCGACCTGGGCGGAAATAAATTTAAGGAATCTGGATTATAATTTCAGATTAGTTAAGAAGCTGGTGGGTCCGAAGGTTAAGATTCTGGTCCCGGTCAAGGCTGATGCCTATGGCC
>JACPVX010000074.1 GCA_016191555.1 Bacteroidota bacterium | reverse complement strand
GGTCGAGGTAAAGCGCCTAATCTCCCCGGAAATGAAGGTTGAAATCGAGGCAGATGCCGTTCTTCCAAAATAAACGCCTCAACATCCTCCTAGTACTTTGGAACGTTAATTATTGATAGCGTCATAAAATCTATGGAATTTCTCACGGGCACTGTTTTTTGTGAATTGCCAGTTAACTGTGGCCTGTTGATGATTGCGACGATGGCTCCAGGCAGCGACTTCTTTAGCAAGAAGATTAATCTGTGGGATGCGTCGGTCTAAACATTGTTTGCTTAAAGCTGAGAATTCGATTTCCACCATGTTTAACCAACTCGCTTTTTTCGGCGTGTAGATCATTTCAAAGCGTTGACTTAAAACAAAGGCCTCTTGAGCCGAAAAAACTTCATAAAAGGCGGCTGGGGTATGGGTATTCAAATTATCTTGAACCAAAATGATTTTCTCAGCCTCGGGATATTGCGCAGCAAGCTTTTTCATGAATTGAGCATAATCTTTTTTGGTTCTCTGTTCTCTGACTTCGGAAAATCGTTGTCCCTTTTGAGGTTCCAGTGCCATCAAGACTACACAAGTCCCATTGCGTTTATAATGATAATCTTGGCGCTGAGGTTGTCCGGGCTTCAAGGGCATCGGCATCATGACATCGCCAAGCAATTGACAAGGCCGTTCATCAAAACAAATGATGGGCCTTTGAGGATCGTAAGGACGTTCATAAATGTCTAAGACCTTTTCCATGCGCCAAAGAAAATCGGCATTGATTTCTCCAATGCACCATTGCTTCTTTAAATGTGGTTTAATTTCGTTTTTTTTAATATCCGGTGAACTTCTGTGTGTGAAATGTTATTAACAAACTCCAATTCGACTGCCTTATCAGCTAAGAGCCGAAGGCTCCATTGGCTATGGCCCTCGGGTGGTTTGCTACAAGCAAGGGCCGTAATCTTGGCCTTTTGCCGTCCTTGGAATTTCTTAGGCGCTCCGGGACGGCGCTTCTCATTCAGCGCTGATTCTAATCCGCCATTCACGTACCGTCTGCGTATGTTCGCAACGGTCCCTGGACTGACTTTTAAGATCTTTGCTATTTCGGTATCTACGTTTCCTTCATCGCTGAGCAACAAGATCTGGCACCGCTTAAGTTTTCGGGCCTTCTCTGTGCCTTTACGTGTTAATTCGTTTATTTTTTTCCGTTCCACATTTTTAAGTTTGATTACGTATTGCTTTTTCATCCGGTCATCCCTCCTCTTTAAGAGAGATAATCGACTTAAATTGTCAATAATTAACGTTCCAAAGTACTAGTGCCGCGTCAGGATTGATTTGACAGGTTCGCAGAGTACTATACCGAGAGCTGATAATTCCAAAACGATCCAATATTTCAAGCCTGACAATGCGCTAGGTATTATTGATAAGCGAGCCTTGCTCTACTCTCTTACTGGGTTTTCCTGGGCTTGTTATTTTGAGGGCCATTGATAGACGCCAGTCCAATTTTGAGGACTTTGATTTACAAATTGCTCGCAGCGTTTCGCCAGTAAACGACTCGGGCCATCGTCATATTCCGCCACCAATTTCAGGAAGGCTTGAGCGGCAGCTTCAAAATTGCCTCGGCGGTATTGATCGAACGCTGCTTGATATTCGATAACCAATTTCTCAAACCGGCTACTGGTAAGAGGGTGATGAATTTCCAAGAGTTCTAGCTCGGTTGACTTTCCTACAGGAACAACGCTGTCCAAGACCCGGTAAAGCGGCGGCTCCGACAAATGATTGTAAATTTCACGCGTTATAATAAACGGGACCTGGTATTGTTTTGTAAGC
>JACPVX010000054.1 GCA_016191555.1 Bacteroidota bacterium | reverse complement strand
GTTCTTGCGAAGGTCGGCCATCTGCGGGTTGTTCATATTCTCCACCAACGAATAGCGGCTGCGCGTGCTGCTAAGTGGATTCCAACCCGGTTTATTAGAAGCTTGCGCATTGTTGGCAACAATTAATGCCCTCTGCACAAAAGGTGTACCGCCCATTTCACCAAACGAATCGTAATCCATTGCCAAAATGATGTAAGCATAAAAAGCCAACATCGAGGTCAAATTACTGATGTAGGTGTTATCATTGTATTCCATGGGTTGTGATTCCAAATACTCAAACTCCCAATCGCGATCGGCAAAGTTGAGCAAAACGGTTTCGTAGTTGGAGTTGTAAACCGGCCTTGCCACTGTTATTTGCGCATTGGCTGTGAATGACCCGATAGAAGGCATTTTTGTGATGTTCAAAAAAATAGAACAGACTATTTTTTCATGAACTTTATAATTATCGTTTGTCCATTTGCGAGTGTTCAGAAAAGCAGCAAAGGCCCGCTCCATGTCTTTGAATACGTTGCGGTCAGAGGTTTGAATCTGGTCGGCATTGATCATCACCTTGCAATTCAATTCCTGTGCCGAGGCAGACAGGCTGGCAAATTGAGCGGCCATCAAAATCAAGAATACAAATGCGCGCATGGTTGTCTAGTTTGGTAAGGCGTCCACTATCGCATTAACGATATCTTTCGCTACTTCTTTCTTTGACTTTAAAGTAAAGTTTTTCTCCGCACCACTTTTACTGATAATAGCGACTTTATTGGTATCATGACCAAAACCTGCACCTTGGTCATTCAGTGAATTAAGAACAATCAGATCAAAATTCTTAGATGCAATTTTCTTAAGCGCGTTGGCCTTTTCATTTTCTGTTTCCAATGCAAAGCCTACCATCAATTGATTCGCTTTCTTTTGTTTGCCTAATTCCGCAGCAATGTCTTGGGTCTTCGTCAGCTCAATAACAAGATTATCGGTAGTCTTCTTTATTTTTTGATCAGCCATGTGGATAGGCCTGTAATCAGCCACAGCGGCAGCTAGTACCGCAATATCCATTTGAGGGAAACAGGCAGTGCACGCTTCATACATTTGTTGCGCGGAAGTAACACGCGTCACTTTTACGCCATCAGTGACAGGTGCAAGATGCGTGGGGCCAACTACTAATTCTACTTCTGCGCCTTCGTTCGCTAATTGTTCAGCTATCGCAAAGCCCATCTTTCCGCTCGAATTATTTCCGATAAAACGAACCGGGTCGATGGCCTCGTGGGTAGGGCCTGCGGTAACCAACACCTTTTTTCCTTTTAGCTTTTGACTTGCTGAAAAGTAGGATTCTAAAAATGAAACAATCTCTTCAGGTTCGGCCATTCTTCCTTTACCCTCCAGTCCGCTGGCTAATTCGCCAAAGGTTGGATTGATTTGTTGATTCCCCCAGCTCTCCAATTTTTGAATATTCTCTTTCGTTGATGGGTGCTGCAACATATCGAGATCCATGGCTGGTGCAAAAAACACCGGGCAGCGAGCTGATAGATAAACGGCTACTAATAAATTATCTGATTGGCCGTGGGCCATTTTCGCGAGTGTATTGGCGCTTGCCGGGGCGATCACAAGTGCGTCAGCCCAAAGGCCAAGGTCTACATGATTATTCCAAAGTCCTTGATCGCCACTGGTAAAATCCGAAAGAACCGGATTTTTGGATAAAGTAGAAAGTGTGAGCGGTGTGATAAAATCTTTGGCTGCGGAGGTCATGACAACTTTCACCTCCGCACCAGCTTTAACAAGCAATCGTACCATCATTGCCGATTTGTAAGCGGCAATGCTGCCGCTTACCCCGACAATAACTTTCTTGCCTGTAAGCATACTAATTACTCAGCTTTGGCAGCTTCAGCCCCTGCTTCACGCATGCGGTAGCGAAGTTTTCCTTCCAAAAATTCTTCAGTAGCGGTAGTCGTAGATTTTGGCATACGCTCGTAGAATTTTGAAATCTCGATTTGCTCACGGTTTTCAAAAACTTCTTCCAAGTTATCTACAGTGGTAGCAAAGTCAGCCAACTTATTATTCAGCTCTTCCTTCAGGTTGATGGAAATCTGGCGTGCACGCTTTGAGATAATGACTACTGACTCATACAAATTTCCTGTAGGAGAATAGATTTTATCTACATCGCGTGTGATTATAGAAGGTTGGTTAGCCATGGTTATGATTTTTTAGTTTTTAATTTATTTAATTCGTTGAGACTATCGGAATAATACCGTTGTGCCTCTTTTAAGTATGAACTCTGCGGATAATTGTCGACTAATTCTTTGTAAAACTCTAAGGTAGCTGTGTAGCGATCATGTTGCTTTGAAATGATGCTCTGTTGAGCCAGTTTATACTGTGCCTGAACTTTCAAATAAGTAAGCTCTTCCATGTATTGAGAATCCGGAAAGCTCTTCTGAAAATTCTCGAAAGACACCACGGCAGCCTGATAGTATTTCAGTTTCAAATATTGTTTAGCGCCTTCAAATCCCTTCTTTTCCAATTTCTTTTGTGATGCGGCAATTACCTCATTGGCACGATCAGCAAACTTGCTGGTGGGGTATTGATTCACGTACGTCTGCATGGCATTCATCGCCTCAATGCTACTTTTTTGATCCAGGTTTTCTGCCGGAGATGCCACATACAAAGAATAGGCATACATATAGTAAGCCTCTTCGGCCAAAGAGCTTCTTCCGTAGTTTTCGAAAAAGGTTTTGAATTGGTTGGAAGCCAAGAGATATGTTTTCTCATAGTATTGGCAATACGCCAAGTAAAACTCTACTTTTTCGCCTTCCGGCAGACCTCGTACGATGGGCAAAATTTGTTCAAAGAGAATAGCCGTCCGGTAGTAATCCTTCTTGGCGTAATAGTTGAGTCCTCCCTGATACTTCTCGCGCCAGTCTTCACTCCTTTCCAGTCGTCTGAAACGACTGCAAGAAGAGCCCAAAACGACTAAAATGAGCAAGGCCGCCAAAGCAAAGCTGTGTGGTTTAGCTGATGGAATTCTTAATCTGTTGAAAATCACGGTTTACCGTTAAAAATAGCCTGCAAATATAAGACACCTACCCAAATTTTCAATTTTCGGGCATACTCTACTGAGATGTTTTAAAACGGAAAAAAGTGCTAAACTATTTTCGAACGATCAGCTTTCTGGTAAGAATGCCATTATTGTCCAGGTAAAGCGTATAGAAATAGACTCCCGGCAACAAGTCATCGGCTTCAATTTTCAATCGGGTTTCGGCTACCGTCAACTCATATTCCCCCATATTCTTACCTAAAATATTGTGGATCATAATTTTAGCTTTCACTGATTCATTGTGAAGCTTATAATCGATAAAGGCCTGAAATTGAATGGGATTCGGATAAATATCGTACATCGTTATCTCCTTCGATTGAAAAACATAGGTGCGAGTAGGGCGCTCTTCTACAACCACAGTCACATTTTTCTCTTGTGCGGCTTGTGCATTTCCTTTCGGGAAATATTCGAATTTCAGCGAAGTCTGACCCGACTGGATTCCACTTTCAAGTGTGTAGTAAAGCTCAAATAAAGTCTCTCCGGGTTCAATTCGCTTCGAAAATTCTTCGATAGAAGCATCGAGACAATGATTGTTGAGGCAGAAATATCCCTTTTGTGTGTCGCCCAAATCGCCTTTGGACTTTCGGATCACATAAAATTGTGGTTTATCGGTAGTGTTTTTTACCCTCAACGGGATGCGGACTGTTTGATTAAAAGTGGTTTGCAGGTTGTCGTGCGATTCAATTGTTTCTCCCTGCTGCGCACATATCATCCCACTCGAAAAAACGAAGAAACTCAGCAAAAGCAACTGTTTCAACATAGGGGAGGTTAATTGTTGATCAAAGTAGCAAAAAGTTGTTTGAAATAATCAGTGTTGAGTAAAAAAATTATCGCACTGATGCAATTTGAGACTTCAATATTGCGTTAAGTGGGTTTTCTCTTCACTACCTCCTTTCGAAGCGGTTTCTCTTTCACCCGCCAAGTAAAACCTTTTAGCTGGCGATCGTCCTTCTTTAACTCGTGAATGGGTATCAGTTGGGCGTCTGGTTTAATGTAAAAACTGACATTATTGACCCTTCCTTTTACAAAGTTGATGCGCATGTTGCTGCAAATCATTTTATTCATGCCCATGGTCACCATCAACTTTAGATGGAGGCTATCCGTTTTTATGAGATCCTTTTCTTCCAGAGCAAAATAGAGGCTTTCGCCATTCCCCTGCACCATCACATGGTCAATATTACGGCCATCAAAATAGGCCGTCATTTTGCGTCCTTTAATTTGGTTGAAATTCTTCATGGAATCTTGAGACACCACAAAGGAATTGGTGATCATGTAAATCTTATCAATCTTTTTGTTTTTCAGGGCTACCCGAATCGAGTCGGCTGTCATTTGATTGTCCTCCGTCCATAAGATGGGATCTCTATATAAATACAAGATCGAATCGGCAGATACATAAGCTAACGAGTCGGCCGAGCCGCGCAAATTCACTTTAAAAATCTTCACATGCTTGTAAGCCAGCAGCCGCTTCTTTTTTGGATTTGGGTGCTCGATGGAAATTAAGGTGTCGGCAGCAAGGAACAAAGTATCGCCATCGTCATCGATCTTAGCCATAAAGGCATGGCCATATACTTTGGAAATGCCTGCTTTGCGATCATAATAGCCATCATCTCCGTAAACCGTCAATTTTTCGGTTTTTGAAGTCATCGCCACACGCCCTTTCGAGCGATAGAATTTTTTAACATCGTCCAGAAAATTTTGATCGCCACGCATCCGGTAATTTGGCGTCTCAAAATCACCACTCTCGAGCACCGATAATTTTTGAATGGTATTATACGTGCCGCTTTTATAGAGAGCCGTTTTTCCGTCTTTGCCAGTAACGCGCGTAGTATCTCTAAAATAAATGACTCGTGTTTTAGAATTGTATTGCAGGGTGTCGGACAGCAGCGTGTAATCGACATTTTCGCCCACGACATCGGTTTTAAATGAAGCAACATTAACTGGTACATCGTAATAACCTTTCTTGCTCACAAGGGTGTTGGTGGTGTCTACCAACTTTCCGCCATTGAAATACCGTGCTTCATTTTTCACCCGATCGTAGTCCAGAAAATCAGTGTAGAGCCGCGCCAGCCCGAGCTTTACAAACACCACCTTCTTGCGCAGCTTGGCCACTTTTGTATTGCCATCGTAGATCAAGCCCAAAGCAGTTATATCGACTGAATCGCCTTCTGTAATATGAACGCGTCCATAAGCTTCGAGTTGATTTCTAGTCCGGAAGAAGTAGGCAGAATCGCAATAAATGGTTGTAGCATTTTGCTCAAAAACCACGTTGCCAATCAGGCGGTCAAAACGTTCGCCATCCTTCATGCTTCCATAAGCATTGTCAGCTTTCTTGAGTTGCACACGCTTTTGTGCAATGACCGTGCTCGCCATCCCGGCAAGGATTAAAAAAAGAAGAATTGATTTTGAAGCAAAATTCATCCGCTGGTAGTTCATCTTTACATTTGTACGTGCTTCAAAAATTCCAATCGCATGTTGCGCAATGGTGCAAAACTACCGATAAAATTCTTTTGGCGGTAAGTGGTGGCTTGGATTCCATGGCCATGCTGGATTTGTTTGCCAAATCCGGATTTACCGTTGCCGTGGCGCATGTCAATTTTCAACTTCGTGGTGCCGAGTCGGACGAAGATGAGCGATGGTTGAGCGCTTTTTGCGAGAGGAAGAATATTCCATTTCATAGTACTCGCTTTCACACCAATAATTATGCCATCAGCAAAAGCCTTTCGATTCAAATGGCGGCTCGGGAATTGCGCTATGAATGGTTTGGTCAATTGCGGAAAGTTGAAAAAATGGATTGGGTGGCCACCGCCCACCATCACAACGACTCGATTGAAACTTTTCTCCTGAATCTGGCTAAAGGAACAAGCATTCATGGGCTTCAAGGAATTGCACCGGTACATGGTTACCTGCTTCGACCGCTTCTTTTTGCTACCCGACAGGAATTGACAGAATATGTTGCTGCGCAAAATATTCCATGGCGCGAAGATGAAAGCAACCAAAGCGATGACTACCAGCGTAATTTTATTCGGCACCAACTAGTGCCCCGATTTCTGGAAATCAATCCGGCTTTTGAAACCAGCATGGGTAAAACGATCGATAAATTGGAAGGCACCCTTCAGTTGGTCAATAAAGCGGTGGATGATTGGAAGGCGTTGCATGTGCGCAACGTAGGTGACGCTTGCCACATTGCGAAAGGTGGACTGACAGACGATAATGGCGAAAGTTATCATGTGGCGGTGCTTTGGGAGCTACTGAAAGATTACGGCTTCCATTTTGATCAATGCCGTCAAATCTACGCAGCCAAATCGGGCCAGCCGGGAAAGAAATTTCTAACGACTACCCACGAACTGGTAATTGATCGAGACGACTTGATTTTAGTACCCATAACTTCAGATTTTACCCACGTGTCAATCGAAAAAGATCAAAAAGAAGCGATACAAGCCGGTAAAAAACTGGTTATTCAAAAAGTCCGAAATACCAATGAAATTGATCGAAGTAAAAGTAACGCAGCTTTGGATACAGATCGGATTCAATTTCCCGTTATCTGGCGGAAATGGAAGGCAGGTGATTGGTTCGTACCGTTGGGAATGAAGAACCGTAAGAAAGTCAGCGATTTTCTAATTGACGAGAAGGTATCGGTAGCAGAAAAGGAATCGGTTACCGTGCTAGAATCTGCGGGAGAAATAATGTGGGTAGTAGGACATCGGATAGACGACCGATTTAAAGTGGTTGAATCGACCAGCAACGTGCACATCTTCCAACTGGTAAATCATGATAAAAATCAGTAGCCTAATTTTGGTGATTCCCTTTTCTTTTGAAGGTTCGATTGATAACTTCGCGGCCTGATTTTACACCACTAAAAATAAACACCATTTATGAAAATCACTGTAGTAGGAGCCGGAAATGTAGGTGCTACCTGTGCCGATGTGCTGGCGTATAAAGAAATTGCCAACGAAATTGTGCTGGTCGACATTCGCGAAGGCTTTGCCGAAGGCAAGGCACTCGATATCTGGCAAAAAGCGCCTATCGATTTGTACGATAGCCGCACCATCGGTTCAACTAACGACTATGCGAAAACAGCCAACTCAGATGTAGTGGTGATTACTTCAGGATTACCTCGCAAGCCGGGCATGACTCGTGACGATTTGATCGGAACGAATGCAGGCATTGTAAAATCGGTTACTGAAAATGTGGTGAAGCATTCGCCTAACGCGATCATTATCGTGGTTTCCAATCCATTGGACGTAATGACGTACCAAGCGCACATTACTTCGAAACTACCCAGAACCCGCGTGATGGGCATGGCTGGTATTTTGGATACCGCTCGCTACCGCGCTTTCTTGGCAGAAGCATTAAATGTTTCTCCTAAAGATATTCAGGCCATGCTGTTGGGTGGCCATGGCGATACCATGGTACCGCTCCCCCGCTACACTACTGTAGGTGGAATTCCGGTAACGGAGTTGATTGCCAAGGATAAATTGAACGCCATCATCGAGCGCACCAAAGTGGGTGGCGGTGAGTTGGTGAAACTGATGGGCACTTCAGCTTGGTACGCACCGGGTTCGGCTGCAGCTCAAATGGTGGAAGCCATTGTGAAAGACCAGCGTAGAGTATTGCCGGTGTGTATGCAATTGGATGGCGAATATGGCATTAAGAATTGCTACCTCGGTGTGCCGGTTATTTTAGGCAAGAACGGTATCGAGAAAGTGATTGAACTCGAATTGAACAACGAAGAAAGAGCATTGCTTGAAACCAGCCGCCAGCACGTGCAAGAGGTGATGGAGGTGTTGGAGAAGTTGGGAAAGTAAGATCAACCTTTAAACGAAATGAAATGCCGGACGAGAGTTCGGCATTTTTTGTTTTGATAGGGTGATGAGCCGATTAAGGGTTAGTGGGCCCTAGCTTTCAAAGATTTTAAATAAGCCTTCTCATCCTCGTCCATAGCTTCAAGAACATTGACAGGCCATATAAAGGTGATCCTATTGTAGATCACACGGTCCTGTTGATCATAACTATCCAACTCATCAAATTGCCTACTGGTTTGACGAATCGTCTCTTCATCTCTTAGCTGATGAAATGCTGTTCGTATTTTGTCTTTTATATCAAAGTAAAATCCATACCTCACTTCATCTTCTATTGTAACAGCTATCACGTTATCATCACTATTTTTCGATTGGAATCTTTTTACTTCTGTGATCAAATTCTCCAACCGAATTTGTTGGCCATTTACTGTTACAAAACCAGGGGCGATATGAACTTCCATTAATTCTCCCTCAAAATCTGTTACGGGGTTTCGAGGTATACATGGCTCAGCCATCGATGAATTACAAAGAGGCCATAATTTTTCTCTAATGCCTGTAGTTACTGATTCCCCTGGCAGGTGTGTTCCCCATAGAATTTGTTGAACATAATTTCTACGGAATACTTCGCGAAGTTTCTTAACATCTTTTATCTGTACATTTTTATCAATGTAAAGCGTCCAAAGCACTTGGTTGTTTTCATATTCACTGAGCTGCTCTTTTTCATTTTCAATGAGGTAGTGTAAGTCAGAGTAATCTATTTGTTGAAGTTGGTTGCGCATGTATCTGTAAAATACGCCAACCTTCAAAGAATCTGTAACAAGGGCACCGGCAAAGATCTCATTGACCAAGTTTTTTCTTTCGGCAAACTGAGGATGTGTTGCAGTTGGTAAATCCTGCATCACATAAGCTGAGGTCTGAAATCTACCCAACATTTTATTAATGATCGCCCCATTGGCAAATGAAAGCTGCGACAGAAAAAACGCAGTAGTAAAAATGATGAGTGTGGAAATAGCCATCACCTTTAAGATGGAGTTTTTGAAAACCAGACGCAGTGTTAACCAATAATTCAAGGAGAGAACCACTAGCATGGCAAGGAACAGATAAGTATACTCTTGTGTAAAAGAGATAAACAGAAATACAGGGATAACAAAATTTAAAATCCCCCAGAAGACGGCCATCTTAAAATACCAAAAGATGAAATATCCCTGATATCCGCTCAGGTTATTTAAAATGGCTCGTTTGCGATAACTCTTTACTTCTTTCAAAGCTGACGGGCGCGATAGTATATGGCTGACTACTAGACTGAACGAAAAGAAGCAAGCAAGACAAGCATAGAAGAAGCTAAAGAAGCCGGCTTCACTCTTGCTTAGAGTAAACACCTCACCAACTACCGAAGTGTAAGAAATAAACCGATAGGACTCTTTAATAGTAATCAATAAGAAAAAAATGACAATCGAACCGGTCAACCAAATACCGGCATACATCCATACGTGATGTTTGGAAAGACTTAGGTCTTGGTAAGCAAACGGTTTTCGTAAAAATCCTTTTTGTAAGGTCATTGCTTACTGGCCACGTAAAGCACTTCTTTATTCTGCACACCAAATCTTTCCGAAACGGTGGTGGCAAAATTGCTCTCTTCGGCTTTTAAGCCGGCTCGCTCGATGCGTTTTGTATAATCTTTTCCGAACAATCTAACATGGTCGTCTTGGCCAAATACACGCTCGCGCTCGCGCGGATCGGTGATGGAGTTATCTTCGAAGGTGACATCGGGAATGGGTGCAAAAAACGGCACTTGCAAAATGGCCCAGCCACCCGGCTTGAGCACTCGCCTGATTTCACTCATAGCTTTGATATCGTCTTGCACGTGTTCGAGCACGTGGTTGCAGAGCACCACATCAAAATGATTTTCACCAAAAGGAATTTGATGGATATCCATTTTCACTTTCGCCAAGGGCGATTCGATATCGGCTGTGATGTAGCCTTCGCCATGTTGCGCTTCAAATGGCTTCATAAAACAATGCTCGGGTGCTATGTGCAATACATTTAGTTTGGTTTGGAAGAAATTAGTTTTCTGTTGTAGGTAGAGCCAAATGAGTCGGTGGCGTTCTAAACTGAGGCAACCAGCGCAAAGGGCGTTGGGCCTTGGGTTGATGCGACCGTAGGGCAAAAACTGGCGGTAGTGGCTTTTGCAGATGGGGCACTCTACCCTGTTGCCGGCATAAAAAATGCCGAGAGCCTTCAGGCCTATTCCACTAAAAAGTTGCAGGTATTTACGGGGTACGTAGCGGATCAGGACAGAAATCAGTTTTTTCATGGGCAGCAAAGATAATTGTTGTTTTCAAGATACGGGCAATGATTAAGGGGGGGGCTGTGGGATTCAGATTCGTAAACAATGCAATGGAGTGAGATGGGAGTGAGATGGTCTGTGAGGACACAGACCATGGAACAGCAGGCGGGTTTCAAGATGACGAGCTAAATTTGGGGCGGGCATCGGCCAGCGATTGCAGCGGAAAGCCCACGCGCCTCGCGTGGCTTGAAGCGGAAAGCGCGGTGCCACCTCGCCTCGAGTGGCAGGCCGCCAAAAAACTGGTAATTTTTGGTGTACACTAAAACTATTTAAGCTAATCCTCCATCTTTATAGTACCAACCCGCAGGATGTGGCCGAAACTCTACTTGACATTGCTATGATGCACTCAGATTCCCTGATCGCAAGGGCCCGCGAAGGGGATAAAACTGCCCAAAGCAAGCTGGTGCAACTTTGGTATAAGCGGATTTACAACTTCGGCTACAAATTTTTCTACGACCACGATTTGGCCATGGAGGTGGCGCAGAAGACTTTCATTAGCATGCACAAAAACATTGCAGGCCTGCAAGAAGTGACACGCTTTAAGTCGTGGTTGTATACCATTGCCGTGAATTACTGTCGGGAAGAGGCGCGCAAGCGAAAGACGAACCGCGCGATATCGCTCAACGACCTGAAACCGGGGGAAGGTGAAGAGAGCTATCGGTGGGAAGAAAGTCACCAGCGGAGAGAGAACCCTGAGCGGCAACTGCGACAATCTGAGCTCTCGGATTTGCTGCAAAGTTGCCTGATGGAGTTGAGTGCAGAGCAACGCGAGGTAGTGATTATGAAGGAGTATGAGGGGTTGAAGTTTAGAGAGATTGCGGAGACGCTGGGCATCTCGGAAAACACGGTGAAATCCAGAATGTATTATGGGTTGGAGGGGTTGAAGAAAATTTTGGAGCAAAAGAAGATTACGAAAGAAACAATTGGTTATGAACTATAAACCAGACGAGGGCACGCTGATTTCTTACCTGTATGGTGAGTTGAGTGCCGATGAAGCTGCGAAAGTGCAAGCGTATTTACAAGCTAATCCGGAAGAGCTGAAGAAATGGCAAGCGCTGAGTAATACGAAAGAGGTAATGGCGCACGTGCAGGACAAAGAAGTGATTGCGCCACCGATTTTTATGGACGACACGAAAGTGGTTTCGTTTTGGAATAACAACTATTTCAAAACGGTGATGAGTATTGCCGCTTCGGTTTTGTTCTTGATGGTGGCCGGCAAACTTTTAGGAACAGAAATCAACTATCAGCAAGGTGAATTGAAAATTAGCTTTGGCGGAAAAAAGGTGCAAATCGAAAACCCTGCACAGCCAATGTTGACGGAAGACAAAGTGCAAGAGATGATTCAATCTTCATTAGCGAAAAACAATGAGGTGATTACGGCCGGTTGGACGGAAGATCAAAAGCGACTGAGTCAATCGATTCGAAAAAACTTAGATCAAAATTCGCGCAAGATTGACGAGTTGATGAAGACAGCTTCAGATGCTAGCCAGGAACAGGTGCGTGGATTTGTGGCGAGTTTGCAAAACGATAATCTAAAATTGATGAAGGATTACTTTCAACTATCAGCTGCGGATCAGAAAAAGTATACGGAAAGTTTGTTGGTCGATTTTTCGGAATACCTGAAAGAGCAACGCAAACAAGATCTGATGATATTGCAAACACGCGTGAACAGCATCGAAAAAAATACCGATCAATTTAAACAAGAGACGGAGCAGATATTGGCCAACATTATCTCAACTCCGATGAATAAGAATAATCGGAATAGTTATTAGTTAATCGTTAATGGGTAATAGTTAAACGGAATTAGAAATTTAAAAATTGATAATAGTATGAAAAGCAGATTGAGATTTATGGTAATGATGGCGGTGGTGGCACTGGTGTCATTCGAGGGCTTTAGCCAGAAGGTAGACGAGGAGCGCATGCAGCGAGATATTGAAGTGGCTGAAAACATTTTAAGTACTTTATTGAAACAACAGTATGACAAGCGTTCGTTTTTCCCGATTGAAGTGAGCGGAAGTTATCGAGCCGGTTATGGAGTTACGTTTACCATGCCGAACATTCAATCAAATATTTACTTCAACACGTTTGAAGGGCCGGGATCTTTCGGTGGCTTCGATTCAGATGGAATCACCATTATTGAAACAGGTCCGGAAAACGATGCTGCACAAATTGCCGATGGGCAACGTAAGAATAACAGAGCTATTGTGCGTGGTGGTGCTGCAAGGGCTCCACTAGCCAAAAAAGGCAACTCGAAGGTGGAGCGCGACAGCGTAAAGGACGAATCCAGCCACAGAACCATTAAAGCTGCCAAAGATTTTATTGCTGATTATGGCGATTTGATCGGACAACTGGCACCTACTGAACGTATCATCATAACGAATCGCTCTGAAGGAGGAGACCGCATGTGGTTTGGCAACTTTGAAAATCAAGCAAACAACTTCATTACTGTGGAAGGTTTGAAAAGCGATATCCTTCAATACAAGCAAGGAAAAATGACGCGCGAGCAGTTGATAGCAAAAATAAAAGTGGTAAACAGCGAGCGCGATACGGAATTGCAACCTGATTTGGAATTGCTGACCAGCATCTTCAATCGTCTCTATCGCAGTGATTTATCAAAAACTTACTTTACGCAAGAGAACGCGTACTATGAGCGCCTGAAAGACTTTGGAGTGATTTATCACATGCAAGTGTATTCGAGCAACCAATTAGATGCGGACACATGGTCTATGCCTACCCTTGGCTTGGATGAGATTGGCCAAACAGAGCGTGATAAAAAAGTGAAAGAACTGTTTCCGTTGTTTACCAAGAGTATCAAAGAAGATATTCTAGAATATGGCCGTACGCTTCGCAGCCTGAAAGATGACGAGAATCTGATCTTTGACATTCGGATGACGCGCTGCCGTGGATGTGGTATTCCTTCATCGCTTGAGTATACGATCAAATACAGCGTACTGAAAGACTATGCTGCGGGCAAGATCACCAAAGAGGCTGCACTTGGAAAAATTAGTGAGAAGAAGGGAGAGGAACAGTAGGTTTAGGTGAAGGTGACTCTCACGGGCGTCTCTTACAGAAATGTGAGAGGCGCTTTTTTTATGATAAGAATTTCTTTACCTCATTGAAGAAACGATCGCGGTCGAGCCAATAATTTCTGCTGTACAATTGCACGAACGGCCATTTCTTCTTTTCTAAAATCATGGGCACGTAGGCGTGGCTCGCCTTCGCTGAAAGGCTTTGATGGTAGTTGGAATCATCTGTTAAAATTATTCCGGTAAAATCTTTTCCTTCGTGCACCATCAAATCGTGATGCGAAAAATCAGCGGGTTCTAAAATGATGGAGCCTTCCCTACCCCACTGCTGCACCGCTTGCGTCAAATATTTTGATTTTGTGTTCACAACCTCTCGCACCGGTTGTGAAGTGCGATTCGAACAATCCAATGCGAACTGCAAGTATGCCTTCAATAACTTGGGTCCGGCATTCTTCGTTTCCTCCACTGCTAGTTGATGCGGCCAAATGCTGGTCACAACGATAATTTTTTCGCGCGCACGACTCACCGCCACATTCAATCGATTTTCGCCACCGCTCACATTCAAACTCCCGAATTGCGCTGCCACCACACCGCGTTCGTTGGCCGCATATCCAACTGAAAAAATGATAATGTCACGTTCATCGCCTTGCACATTCTCTATGTTTTTGACGAACAATGATTCGGGAAGTTGACCTAGACCCAATTGTTTCTCAAGTGTATCTAAAATCAATTCTTGTTGTGGCGCATTAAAGGTAATCACACCTATTTGCTTTTGCGGATGAGCGGATTTGAGCTGCACTACCAACTCCGCGACTTTGAGTGCCTCTTCTTCATTACAATTATTTTCCCACTGGCCTTCTACTTTTACATAGTCGATGGCTGATTTGTGCTGATTGGCCAAATCAAAATCAGGAAGCATGTGAAGCTGACCTTTGTAAAAATGAATGTTCGAAAACTGAATCAGCTCATGCGATTGACTACGATAATGTCCCTGCAATTGAACCGATGCTAAATACCGGCTCACCAATTCCAACAAGGAGTCAACTTCCGTTTCGGGTTCTTCCCCTTCTTCTTGCCAACGTGTTTGATAAAAATCACCCGGCTTCAATTGTTGCGAATCTCCGGCAATCACTACTTGCTTTCCGCGAAAGAGTGCGGGAATACCACGCTCTGAATAACACTGTGAGGCTTCATCAAAAATGACTAAATCAAACAACTCGCGCATTTGAAACAAAGCAGAAACTGACTCAGGTGACGCCAGCCAGCAAGGAAGCAATCGAAATACCTCTTCTTCAAACTCGGCCAGTACTTTCCGCAGTGGCCACACCTGCCGCTTCTTGGCAACCTGATGCAACAAATCACGGTAGGTTAAGCGGTTGTTCAAACGATTAAACTCCAAATCTTCAGTAACGCGCTCGCGTGCGCGCAGCAACAAAATTTCCTGGCAACAATTTTCCTTACGATGAATTAGCTCTTTCAATTCATTCTCCAAGAGCTGAAGCTTGCCGGATGAAGTGATTTTTAATTGCGGATGTTTTGATTCCAAATATTCAATCCACGCTAAGGAAATACTATTTCGAAATAAAGATGTTGACTGCTCCTCATCCCAACTTGGAATGAGACTTGACAATTTTCCAATCACAATCTTTTCAATCTCCGAACAATTGTCTTTCAACAAATCAAACTCGACCATCGCATCGAAATCACGCATGAGCGTTTGCTTGAGTCGCTGTGCGAACTCTTTATTTTTGGTGAGTGCAGAAATCATGGATGGCAATACATACTTCAACCAGTTTTCTTTTCTGGCCGGAAGTGGCGCAACCAACTGAAAGAGAATGTCCATCCGTTGGATGAATTCATTTCGTGTAAATGAAGTAGGCAAAATCAGATTCTTAATGCCTCGGATCGAATTGAAAATTGTTTTGGCTTTGATCGCACTTTGCTGATCAGCAAACCAATTTGCCAACGAAGTTTTCGAAAATCCTTCCGCAGGCACTTGAAGCCACGACTTAGTGCGCAGCTTTGACAAATTATGCTCCAGGTTCAATCGCCTGTCCAGCAGGCGCTCCAGCTTCTGGAAGCCTTCTTTGTTGCTGGGTAATTGATTCCCAACTAATGCCCGCTTCACCAAATACTTGTCCTTCGAAAACAACTCCCACCGAATCAAACCAATCAAACTTCTGCGTGCTTTCATGCTACGACTCAAGGCCTGCTGCAACACACCTAATTGGGCCAAAGGAATCGACAACTCAATTCCGTCTTCGTTAAAACAATCTAAAATCACACGTTCGCTATTCGCTAACCAAAGCGAACTTGTCTCTTCATCCGATTCCGCTGACATTTTTTGAAAAGCAGTAAATCTTCCTTCCGATGAAATCAATTCTTTGATCGTGATTGCATCCAATCGCTTTTCGATCAGTGCTTCGCATTGCTCCCAATCCAATTCGGTATTGAAATGCGAAGAAAAATCCTTCTTTAGCTGATCAAAATAAGTTGGGATTTCATCTAAGAAGGAGAGTAACTCCTGCCGATCGCTGGTTTGCCAGACTGCAAATGATTTGCGAGCACGCCACGGATATTCACTCACTTCAAACTGACGAGCATAGAAGCAATACACTTTTAATTTCCGAATAAATTCTTCGGCTTCACTCCACTTCAAGTGAATCAGCTCTTGCCGCAGGTTAACAAATGGCTGCGATGGATTTGACTGCAGATACAGTTCTTTGCAACTGATACCACATTCGCTGGTATCAAAAAGAGCTGACTTAAATTCTTCCAACTCTTCGGCAATCTGATCGATGCGTTTGCCGATCTGTGCAAATTGCCGATCTAAGGTTATGGCATCTAAGCTGATGTTTTTGGATCTGTATTCATCTACACGCTCAATTTGCCTAGCTATTTGTTTGTAGATTTCATTGCGATCGGTCTTATGATCGTGCACAAGCGCTAGAAATTCAGAAAGCCCCTTTTCTTTCAAGCGATCAAAAACAACATCTAATGCCGCGCGCTTCTGGCACACCACCAAAATGCGTTTCCCTTGCGCCATCGAATCACTGATCAAATTGCAAATCAACTGCGACTTGCCTGTACCGGGTGGCCCCTGAATAACTAATGAGTAGCCCAACTTGGTTGACTTCAATGCGCGCTCTTGCCAACTATCCATTGGGAAGATGGCATGCACTTTCTCTTCTCGCACGGTCAGCAATGAAACTGCATCCAACTTGGAAGAATCAATGGGTGATCTTGTCTTAAAAAAATCTTCTAAGTCGCTGAATGAATCTTCTTCCAACAACTGTAAATAGTCGGGCACAATAAATGAGCCAGTCTGTGAAAACATTCCAAGCACCGCCTCCGGGAAAAGTTTCAACGCACCATTCTCATGGGCTTCTTCAAATTCTTCTTTCTTAAATGATGGAAACGAAATCAATTCATCACGGTAGTTATCGGGATTGAAATGAATCGCCATGCTTGCTTTTTGCAGCATTTGATATAACTGCGTCCGGAAGAAAGTGCTGTCGGCATCAGCTGTGTCAAAGGTTTCATCCAGCAATTCTTCGGATGCGCTCACCTGATTGTAAAATGCGTATGCCAGCAAAAAAGATTTGTTGAACATGATCTCCGAATCTTCGCGCAGGCGAATGATCCATTGTTCATTTTTAATGGCGAGCTCTACCGGAAAAAATAATAACGGACACCGGACTAATGTGCCATCGGCAAATTTTCCTCGCACAAACGGCCAGCCCACATGAAGTTCGCGAGAGCCGCGCTCTTCAAACACAAATTGATCTAACCGCTGTAATTTTTTTAATCTTTTGCTGGCGTCATTGCCCGCACTCATTCGCGCATCCAATACCGGACAAATCACTTTCTCTTTCTGCGCTATCAGTGCTTCAATGATTGTAAATGCCTTCTCACCATTGAATTGGCTCAACTGTTGTAAATCCAAAAACTGATCGCTGCCAAGGCGCGGTAAAAAGATAGCGCGATTTCTACCGGAAAGATTAGTCAGCTTTCGAAGGTAGTTGGTAAGTATGCGCTTTGTTTTTTCCGTTGCCACACTAAGGGTTTAGGGTAAGGTACGGTTTTATGCGGGCTAAATCGTCTGGTGTTACTAATTGTATTTTTAGCAGGTCATCAAGATGTGTAAATGCGCCATGCTGGAATCGGTAGGTGGCGATGGCCTGTGCTACATTCTTTTTCAAATAGGGATGCTTGGCCAACGCAAATGCGTCCGCTGTATTCACATTTATTTGTCTGGGCAAAAAGCCTTCCTCCACTCTGAATTTTTGAATTACCTTTTTCACGACAGCTGAATCCAGCCCGTATACTTCTTTCACTTGCTGCATCGATACAAAGCCTCCCAGCTTTTCGCGATAGTTGATAATTCGCTGAGCCAACTTGCTGCCAATTCCATAAACTTGTTTCAATTGGGTTGTATCAGCCTTATTGATATCCACTACTTCTTCCTTATGCTGCGGAATTACCAGCTTCTCATTTGGCTTTGTCTTCGTCTTCGGCAAATCGATAAATGCGTAGAGTTGATGATAGAATGAGGAATCCATTCCATACAATTTTAAAAGATCTGACTTCACTGCAAATCTTCCACCCTTCGCCCGGTATTTTATCAACCGCTCCATTTGGAATTTTGTAAATCCCAATTGAATCAATTGTTGCTCGGTAGCTTTGTTGGGATCAAAAGAAAACAGAGCGTAGCTACCAGTATCGATTGTGTTTTCTACAGTCTTTGCAGATGGAGAGGAATCATTCCACTTCCAGGTAGCCAGTATTCGATTCAACTTTACCGTGTCTTGTGCCTCGATAGTTAGTGGCACCAGCTTGCGATAAAGGGGTTGTGAGAAAATTATCAGCATTAAGAGAGGCAGTAGAATTAAAAAGGCATTGGTCTCGGATCTCGAAAACCCAACGGCTGCACGTATTAAAATTCGTAATCGTTTCATGATTTCTTAAGCCACAAATGAAATTTCTTTGATACCAAAATAATTGATTTGATCCCGGTCGCGCACCGCCAGTTTTCCCAATTCGTCAATACCTTCAATAGTTCCTTTAAACGCTCGTCCATTCGCAACAAATTGCTGCTCCTGGTTGATCCAATAAAGATTATTCAAATAATCTTGTCGCAATTCGTTGACTTTGCCCGCTCTCAATTGCAGATACCGACTCTCCACACACCTAATTAAGTCGCTAAGCTCCACTGCTAAGTTAAATTCAATGCCAGTTTCCAAATGCATTGAGGTAGCGGTGGGTATTGTAAAATGCTGCTGATTTACATTTAAGCCGATACCGACAACGCTTTGCTGAATGTTTTCGCCTGTCAGCGTATTCTCAATCAAAATGCCGGTAATCTTTTTAGTATTGACCAGCATGTCATTGGGCCATTTGATATACGGATGAGACGGAAGCTTGGCTTTCAGAAAATCAGCCAAGGCTAGTGATACTGCGATGGTTAAGTTAAACTGCGCATTCGCAGTCAAAAAGTGCGGCTTTAGCAACAGCGAAAAAGTTAAGTTCTTGCCGGGTTCCGCTTCCCATCCGTTGCCGCGCTGCCCTCTGCCCTTGGTTTGGGCATGCGTAATTACTACCGTGCCTTCCGGCTGCTGCGTCTTTTGCGCCAGCTCGATTAGCAGCGTGTTAGTAGAATGACATTCTGGCACAAAAACAACGTTTTTGCCCAAGAAGAGTGTATTGGCAAGGATTTTATACAAGGTATTTTCGTTAGCTTTGTTGCTTGACTTTTTCCTAAAAATCCGAATATAGTTGAATGGCCAAAAAAAAGACGAAAGCAGATTCAGAAAAACTTTGCAAAGCAGTAGTAAGCGGCATGCAAGAGCTAAAAGCTTTTGACATTGTTGTGATGGATATGCGTGAAATTAAGAATGCTGTAGCCGATTTCTTTGTGATCTGCTCGGGCAATTCTGATAAGCAATTGGATGCCATTGCCGGCTCCATCGACAAAGAAGTTTTCAAAAAAATAAAAGAAAACCCGTGGCAGGTAGAGGGTAAAAACAATAAAGAATGGGTGATTCTCGACTATATATCTGTGGTCGCTCACGTCTTTAAGAAAGATCGCAGGCAATTTTACGGTCTTGAAAAACTGTGGGGCGATGCACAAATCACCGAAATTGAAGATTAAAGAACTTAAATGACATCAGAACGTTATTAATTTGAATTTTTAGACACTTACTAGAATGCCAGAAAACGACAAAAAAATAGTTCCTCCTAAATTACCGAAAACCAACTATCAAACCTGGATCATCATCGGGCTTGTAGCACTTGTTTTTATCTTAAGCAAAGTTTACAGCAATGGCGAAATCACTGAAATATTGGATAGCCGCTTTGAGGAGATGATTCGCGCACGCGATGTAAAAAAACTCGTTCTCGTAAAAAGCGAAGAATTGGTAGAGATTACCTTGAAACCAGAAGCACTTCAAAATGCGAAATACAAACAGGAGATTGAGAAAAATAGTGGCCCACTAGGAGTAAATGCCAATGGCCCGCACTATAAGTTAAAGATAGGCTCTGTTGAAAAATTTGAGGATCGTTATGAGCAGCTTACCAAAGGCTTTCCAGCCAACGATAAAATAGACTTGAAGAAAGAAAACAGAGAAGATTATACCAACACCATCTTAAATGTTGGATTCCTATTCTTGCTGATTTTTGGCTTTTGGATGCTGATGCGCAGAATGACGGGTGGCGGTGGCCCTGGAGGTCAGATCTTCAATATCGGAAAATCGAAAGCCGCTCTTTTTGATGCAGAGAATAAAGTGAAAATCACTTTTGCCGATGTAGCTGGCTTGGAAGAAGCGAAAGAAGAAGTAAAAGAGATTGTTGACTTCCTGAAAACGCCTCAAAAGTTCACGAAGCTTGGAGGTAAAATACCCAAAGGCGCCTTATTAGTAGGCCCTCCCGGAACAGGTAAAACATTATTAGCGAAAGCCGTTGCCGGTGAAGCCGGGGTACCATTCTTCTCTTTATCAGGATCTGATTTTGTGGAGATGTTTGTGGGCGTTGGAGCCGCACGTGTGCGAGACTTATTTAAGCAAGCAAAGGAAAAAGCTCCTTGTATCGTTTTCATTGACGAGATTGATGCCATTGGTCGGTCACGCGGCAGAGGCCAGATGCCTGGCTCGAATGACGAGCGTGAGAATACGTTGAACTCTTTATTGGTAGAAATGGATGGTTTCGCTACTGATAGCGGTGTAATCATTTTGGCTGCTACCAACCGTCCGGATGTATTGGATTCAGCGTTGATGCGCCCAGGTCGTTTTGATCGCCAAATCAGTATCGATAAACCAGATATCGCTGGTCGTGAACATATTTTCAAAGTGCATTTGAAGCCGATTAAGCTTTCTAAAAATGTAGATGTGAAGAAGCTGGCTGCGCAAACTCCCGGATTTGCCGGAGCTGAAATCGCTAACGTGTGTAACGAAGCTGCACTCATTGCTGCTCGTAGAGATAAGCAAGAAGTAGATATGCAAGACTTTCAAGATGCCATTGACCGTGTGATTGGTGGGCTTGAAAAGAAAACTAAGATCATTTCTCCGGAAGAAAAGAAAATTGTGGCCTACCATGAAGCAGGCCATGCTGTAGCCGGATGGTTTTTGGAGCATGCCGATCCGCTCGTGAAGGTGAGCATTGTGCCTCGCGGAGTAGCTGCATTAGGCTATGCTCAGTATTTGCCTAAAGAACAATTTTTGTATCAGACCGAACAGCTAACCGATGAAATGTGCATGACCTTCGGTGGTCGCGCGGCTGAAGAAATCATCTTCGATAAAATTTCTACCGGTGCGTTGAGTGATCTGGAGCGTATCACCAAAATGGCGTATAGCATGGTGACCGTTTATGGAATGAACAAAGCCATAGGCAACATGTCATTCTATGATAGCAAGCAATCCGATTATACGTTTAATAAGCCATATTCAGAAGCTACCTCTGAGCGCATTGATCAAGAGGTGAAGAAGATCATCGATCAGGCATACGAGCGCACGAAGCAGTTGCTTACCGAGCATCGTGACCATTTGGAAATCATCGCGAAAGAATTGCTGGAGAAGGAAATTCTCTTCCAGTCTGACTTAGAGCGATTGATTGGTAAGCGCCCATTTGCGCACCAAACCACCTACGAAAAGTTCACCAACGGAACGACTGATACAGGAACGAAACCTGTTGAAGTTGCCCAGCCGGACGCTAACAAAGAAACGGAAGAGGCGCCTAAGGCATAATTGCCAAGCGCGCTTTTTGCCAAAAAGCCATCCCGATAATCTGGATGGCTTTTTCTATTTTTACAGACCTATGCAAATAGACCTAACTGATCATCGTAAGATTTACTTCGCCTCGGATTTCCATTTAGGCGTGCCCAATGCTGCCTCTAGCCTTGAACGAGAGAAAAGGTTAATTGCCTGGCTCGATCAGATTCGGCATGATGCACACTCCATTTACCTATTAGGGGATATTTTCGATTTCTGGTTCGAATACAAACATGCCATTCCTAAAGGATTTATCCGCTTTCAGGGGAAACTGGCTGAATTAGTGGATGCGGGCATTCCGATCTACTTTTTTACCGGCAACCATGATATGTGGTTGTTTAATTATTTTAAAGATGAATTGGGCATCACCATTTACCGCGAGCCACAAACGATTCACTTCAACAACAAAAAATTTCTAATTGGGCATGGTGACGGACTAGGCCCGGGCGATACGCTTTACAAATTTCAAAAACAGTTTTTCAACAGCCGCGTATGCCAATGGTTGTTTGCGCGAATTCATCCTAATCTGGGCATTGGTATTGCGCAATTTTGGAGTAAGCAAAGTCGGATCAGCAATACGAAGAAAGAAGAAAAATTTAATGGGGAAGAAAACGAATACCTTCTCACCTATTGCAAAGCAACCGAAAAACAGACGCACCACGATTTTTATATCTTTGGGCACCGCCACTTACCCTTGGATTTGGTAGTCGGGCCATCCAGCAAATACATTAACTTAGGCGAGTGGGTGCATTTCAATACTTATGCAGAATTCGATGGGGACGCTGTTTTGTTAAAAACATTTCATCCATGAGGAGCAAAGTCATTCTACTCATCACTGGTTGTTTTCTATTCTCCTACTCAGGATTTTCGCAAACACTAGGAAAAAAAATAAAAGACGTAAAGCTGAAAGGAGTTGCGCAGGTAAGTGTTGACAGGCTTGGTAACTTTTTTGTGATAGCGAGAAACGGTTCCATTAAAAAGTTTGATGCGCAGGGAAAAGAAGTTGCATCGTTGAAGCACGGACATCCTACTCTTTTGGAGCCGTGGTTTCACCCGATTATTTTTCTCTACAACCAAAAAAATCAATCCATATATTCATACGGTCGTCATTTCGAGAATGAAAGAATTACACCGCTGGATCCTGCGTGGGCCATTGAGCCACAACTTGTGTGCCCTACGAACGATAACAAAATCTGGATCTACGATGGCAGCGATGCCTCATTAAAAAAAGTAAATCCGCTGACGCAAGAGGTAATCAACGAATTCTCAATCGACACCATTCAACTGAAAAGCAAACCGCGCTTCACGCATCTGCGCGAATACCAAAGCATGCTTTTTCTACTCGACCCAACCACTGGTATTTTCATTTTCAACAATATTGGTAAACTAGTTAATCACGTCAACGTCTCCGGATTATTACATTTTAATTTTTTCGGAGAAGAACTCTACTATTTGCATGATCATAAAATCATCTTCTACGATCTTTACTCAGAAGAAAAAAGAAGCATAGCCGTAGAGGGCGATTTTCAGTTTGTGTTGGTTACTGATGAACGTATCTTACTTATCCATCAGAAAAAAGGAAGTCTGTTCGAATTTAATCCACAGCCAAATGAAAAATAACCGACTTGCCCATCTTTGGCTGATCGTATTGTTTTGCGGGAACCTCCATGCGCAAACTTTCACCTCTTCTAATTTGCCCATCATCGTCATCAATACAAATGGTAAAGCCATCTTAGATGAACCTAAAATAACTGCTGATATGGGCATCATTAACAATGCCCCCGGAGTTCAGAATAAACTAACCGACCCATTCAGCGATTATGTCGGGAAGATTGGAATTGAATTCCGTGGATCGACTTCGCAATCTTTCCCCAAAAAACCCTACGGCATTGAAACACGCGATGCCATTGGAAACGGAATTGATGCGGCCCTATTGGGTTTGCCACCTAAAGATGATTGGGTGTTATTCGCCCCTTACAATGATAAAAGCTTAATGCGCGATGCGTTGGCTTATCACTTAGGCCGGTCTATGGGAAGATATGCGTCTCGGGCCAAATTCTTTGAGTTGGTTATTAATGGTCAATACGAAGGGATTTACATTCTTCTTGAAAAAATAAAGCGCGACAAGAGCAGAGTAGACATTGCCAAACTCGATCCTACTGAAATTTCGGGCGATGATTTAACCGGTGGATATATCGTGAAGATTGACAAATCGACCGGCAGCGGTGGTGATGGTTGGAGTTCGTCTATCCCTCCTACCAATCGAAATGGAAGTCAAACTATTTTCTTTCTGTATGATTATCCCAAAAGCACGGACATTGTGCCGCAACAAAAAGCATACATCAAAAACTACATGGATAGTTTCGAGTCCGCTTTAAAAGGCACGAGTTTCAAAGATCCGGTAAATGGATATGCTAAATACATTGACGTAGATTCATTCATTGATTTTTTAATCATGAACGAAGTTTCTAAAAACGCAGATGGCTATCGACTGAGCACGTATCTCTACAAGAAGAAAGATTCGGATGGCGGCAAAATATATATGGGGCCTATTTGGGATTTTAACTTAGGATTTGGAAACGTTGATTATTGCACGCAGGGAAATCCGGAAGGCTTTGTGTACAAATTCAATGAAGTTTGTGGAGGCGATTATTGGTTGATTCCTTTTTGGTGGGATCGTTTATTGCAAGATCCTTCTTTTCAAATCAAGCTTGGGTATCGGTGGCAAACACTTCGGGCCGGACCGCTTAAAACAACTACTGTTTTAAATTACATTGATTCTGTCTCCACCGTTCTAAATGTCGAATCGCAGCAACGCAATTTTCAGCGTTGGCCGGTATTGGGTGAATATGTGTGGCCTAACTATTTTGTGGGTGCTACCTTTCAGAGCGAAGTAAACTGGTTGAAAGATTGGGTCAGTCAGCGACTTGCGTGGCTTGATTTAAATATGCCTCTTTACGTCACCGGAGTAGAGACTTTCCAAACTTCCGTGGTTTACCCTAATCCCAACCAAGGAACGTTGGCTGTAGACATCACCACAAAAGAAGAAGGAATCGCTCAACTAGAAATTATCAATTCAGTAGGTGGTGCAGTCCGTCAGCGGAGTTTTGTCATCATCTCCGGAAAAAACAATCTCAACCTTGATTTATCCGACCTGTCTAAGGGAATTTATTTCTGCCGGATTACGCTCAACGGACTGACGCAAACTCATCGTTTTGTGATTAGCCCATAAATGGGGTGCAACCCTTCCTTCAGTTTGGGTCGTGCTCGCGCAACAAGAATTAAATGCTTCGGCTGATTTCGGAGGGGTGATTCGCTATAGCGGCAATTCTCCAAGAACACCTCTACTTTTTTTGGAGTCGATATTCCAGCAGGAAGTAAGATGTAATCAATTCTGATTTAAGAATTCTTTTACCTCATCGGCATCAATGCTAATATCATCTTCGCCTACCTCATCAAATGGATTTTCGAGGTGATCTTGGATGTTATCTAAGCTTACTAAAATGAAGCTGTACAATACCGGCATGACATACTCCAAATCAGCTGAATAGTCGTGGAAGGTGCTGGCGAAATAGGGCCCGTAGATGATGGGAAAAATATAGATGAATACTTTGCTGTAGGTGCGTAAGGTAACGGGGGTTCGGTAATTATGAATGATCTTCATATTATCGAATGCAATTATAATCTTACTCAAATATTGGCTCACTCGCGATACTTCTCCGCTCTGCACACCGAGAGCGCGAAGTTCCATCGTCATGTTCGATAATTTTGAAAACAGCCCATACATTTCCTTTTCACTTGTCTTCCACTCTGTTTCATTTTGTTTCAGCATCACCTTCACTTTTGAAATGAGGTCATGCACCATTTGTTGCATACGAATCGGCAAATCACTTTCCTTAGAGGTTGTCCAGTCGCGGCTGGCGAAAAACAATGCAATGGCATGTCCTTTAAAATCCGAATAACGCTGCAACGCATTTTCTCTTCGGGTGTAGGCCGAGCCGATGGAGAATACAACCGGAAACACGATGGCTACGCCCACCAGCATATCCGGAAACTTAGCCGTAAGATTATAATGATAGCAAAAGTAGCTGGAGAAAACCGCCAACGCAGTTATGATAAACGTCTTGTAATTGATGATGAGCGCAAAGCTCTGAAACATTTTTTTCATAGCGCATGGGTAAGCCTGAACAATATTAACAATTTTTCAGTACTCCGTTGAACCGACCTGCTAGTCTTGAAGAACCTCCACCTCTACGCGCACATTTCTGCGTGCATGCTGGCTGTTCTTATCGTGTAGCATTCGTCCACCACCCCAGGCCTTCACCTCAATACGCGTTGGGTTAATACCTTGTGAAATGAGCCATTCCCGAATCGTTTCTGCACGCGCACCAGAAAGTTCTTTGGCAGAACCTGATTCTTTCACCACATCATCTTTGGTGATATTGAAAAAATCTTTGGCAGGGCCCACATAGATAATCTTTCCGCGGCCATTGCCATTGGTGTGTCCGTGCAACATGATGCGATACTTCGGGTTCTCATTCATCATTTGCAATAGTTTATTCAATTCGTATTTAGACTCTGGCAACATCACAGCCGCATCGTTATAAAAATACACGTTGTATAAAGTTGCGATATCGCCCTTCGTCATACGAGTGAGGTCGAACTTCACCATGTAGTAGTTACCGATCAGGTCAATTTCTTCTTTGAGGGTATCGCTCTCGGTGTCTTTGTAATTCATTTCGTGCTGCACTTTGCGATAACCAAACGCGCTTCCAATCAAGGTAATCTTACCCGACTTGCTGTTGGGATCGGGAAGGCTGATATATGAATTGGATTTCATTTTAGAAAGCAAACGGCTGCGATCGGTATCAATCACTTCTACTTCACCATCTAAGACTGTGCCGTTGGTAGCGTTGTACATGCTGAAAAATGCTTGCGTATTCTTCAATGTCTGTGGTAAATAAACCGGAGCAGCCGGAGGATTTGGAATTACTGCTTTTGAAGTATCGATGGCTTGCGTAACTGCGGCAGGCGCAGCAACCGGAGCCGGTGTAGGTTGTGGTTGAGCCTTTGCCACTTCCACTGCCGATACGGGCTTTGCGGGAGCAGGAGTAGCCACTGGTGGAGCAACCGGCTGTGATGGCGGTGTAGCAGGAACTTTCTTTGGTTCAGGTTGTGCGGCCGCTACCGGTTCGCTGGCAGATGTTTCGTCTTTGATGATGCGCACCCAAGCCTCGCCAAATCCGGATTCCTTCCGCACTTGTACCATTTGCGCGATCGACTCATCGAAACCGGCATAATAATCGAGGTAGACATAATAGAACTTGCGGGATGCATCTAAGCCATAGCTCGAATGCTTTCCTTGAGCATTTAACTCATCGGAGTACTTTTTTGCAAAGCTTTCCTGATTTTCCAAATACGCAGCAACCACCACGTAGTATCCTTTTTTCAAGGATTCTCCGGACGTTGTCTGAGCTGATGTTTGGATTGAAATAAGTATGAGCGCTGCCAGTAGCACTGAAGTGGGGGAAATGCGTAGCATGTAAGGTTTATGTCTTTGGTTTGCGCAATATTGCTGAAATATTGCAAATCTTCAAGAATAATAGGGACAATTTGAAAATCCCCGCTTAGGGATTATGTAAGGTTTTTAGTTTTTGGGCTAAAAAACCAAGTCCATAGCCTGTTAATTGAATGATGGCGGAAGGCACACTTAGCAAGGCTACCGGCAAGGATTTTGTCACGCGGAGCGCATCTACAAATAAGATGAGCAGATAAAACAAGCCCAACGCATACAGATAAAACCCGAAAGGCGACACCAATGGGCTGAGTAACGTAACGAGAAAGCCAATGGTAAAAAATGCCGGAAACCAATGCACCCACTTCACTTCTCCGGGATGTTTGGCGCCCACCAGTATTCTTCCCCGGCCGAAGTTTGCGACTTGAAAAAAGAACTGTTTGAAAGACGTTCTGCGCTTATGGTAAACGAATGCATCCGGAATCAACTCGACACGCAAATTTAGTTTGCGCATGCGCACGCTCAACTCAATATCTTCTGCTAACCGATCAAATTGAAATCCCGCTGTCTTCAGCCAAGCGTTTCTACTCAGCCCCATGTTGAAGCTTCGTGCCTGGTAAAATCCTATTTTTCTCTTTCCACCGCGAATTCCTCCCGTGGTAAGAAATGAAGACATCGTGTAGGCCATCGCTTGCTGCAAGGTGGTGAAACTAGCATGTCCCTGATCGGGGCCACCCCATCCATCGATATCATGAGTACCTAAAAAACTTTCTACCGCCTGTAAATAAGTTTCGGGTACCACACAGTCGCTATCAAAAACAACAAAGTAATCTCCGCTTGCTTTTTCAAAACCTACATTTCGGCTGGGGCCGGGACCGGAATTTGCTTTAAAGAAATAATGAATAGTGAGTTGATTCGCGTAACGCTCTACTACTTCTTTGCAGGGCACCGAAGATCCGTCTTCTATCACAATCACTTCAAAATTGGTGAACTGCTGGCGGCATAAGCTCGCCAATAATTCTTCTACTTCTTGCGGACGATTATAAACCGGTACAATGACAGAATATTTAGGAGCTTGATGAGCCATCGTGCAAAATAACTATTTCTTCAAGTGCAACAGCCAATGTTCATCATAAAATAGCTGATTGCTATCTACCATTTCCCGCACTGCATCTAAAAACAATTCTTCGTCTTCGGGGGCAACTGCTTCGACCAAACTTTCGGGTGACAGCGGTTGTTGCGCCAAAAAAAATCGAATTTGATCTTCAAACTCTTTCAATGATTTTAAGTTGGTGCGTTTCTTCTTCGCATAACACACATCGCACACGCCACAAGCCGTATCGGATGATTCGTTGAAATAGTCTTGAATAAATAACATGCGGCAGGTGGTATCTTGCTCGGCATATTGAATCATCCTGTCTGTCTTTTCTAAATTTAATTTACGTCTGGATTCTAACTTAAACTTGTCGACCACTAACAAATGTTCATCCTGCCGTGGAATAACAAAAATCACCTGAGGTGAATCGCGGACCGGACTGTAAATGAGCAACTGTAGTTGATGGAGCTGTTGTAAAACTAATTTCACTTCGGCCACATTGATCTTCAGCGCTACGGCCAATTGGCTTTCTGATATCTGAACGAAATCGGTATACAACTCGCCTCCGTATAATCGCAACATCATTTTGATGATTGGATCAAAGCGCGCATGCGCCACCTGAAACTCGTAGAGTTTCGTTTTATCAGCTGAGAAGTGTAATCGGGAGGGATGATAGAAACTCTCGTTGAATTGCAGCAACCCCGCTTCTTCCAATCGCTTTAGCGCAGGATAAATAGCCGAAGGCTTGAACGAAAACTTCTTCGCGAATTGCTCCATGTCAAAATCATAGCTTTCGCCTTGTCCGGCATGGATAGCCACCTGAAAATGATTCGCCAGTGCCTGGTATATCTTCTTCAGATAATCGAAAGTGGGATACGCTTGCTCCGCCTTCGAGCGTAGTGATTCTGCATCCGTTGGGTGAAACAAAATAGTGGCGTATGCTTGTTTACCATCGCGCCCTGCCCGACCCGCTTCTTGATAATAGGATTCCAGATTCTCCGGAAGATCTAAATGAATGACCGTGCGCACATCGGATTTGTTGATGCCCATGCCAAATGCATTGGTGGCCACCATCACTCTGAACGTATCGTTCAACCACTCGCGCTGGCGGGTGGTGCGTTCATCGAAATGCAAACCTGCATGGTAAAACGTGGCTGAAATTCGGTTGCGTTGAAGATATTGAGCAATGGCTTGTGTCGACTTGCGCGAGCGCACATACACAATGGCAGAGCCCGGAACTTTCGTGAGTATTTCTACCAACTTCTTCTCCTTCACTTCGGTGTTGCGCACCACGAGTGAAAAATTCTTTCGCGCAAAGCTTACTTGAAAAACCGCTGCATTCCGAAACTGCAACTTCTCCATGATATCCTTTCGCACTTGTTCTGTTGCCGAAGCCGTCAGGGCGATGAAGGGCACTTCCGGTTTTAGTTCGCGCAGCTCTGCAATCTCTAAATAAGGCGGGCGAAAGTCGTAGCCCCATTGCGATATACAATGCGCCTCGTCAATCGCGATCAGGCTCACATTCATCTTTTGAAAGCGCACCCGAAACAACTCTGTCTTTAATCGTTCGGGTGAGACATACAAAAACTTCTGCTGGCCGTAGACGCAATTGTCTAACAGAATGTCAATCTCACCATGACTTAAGCCGGAGTGTATAGCAATTGCCGGAATGCCCACTTTTTTAAGTTGCGCTACCTGATCTTGCATCAAGGCGATGAGTGGCGTAACCACGATGCACAGTCCCTCCATCATCATGGCAGGAACCTGAAAGCAAATGGACTTGCCGCCACCCGTTGGTAGCACGGCTAATACATCTTTGCGCTCCACCACTGCTTGAATGATCTCCGCTTGCGGTGAGCGAAAGGAGCTGTATCCCCAATATTGTTTTAATACTTCGGTGGCCGTCACGTTTCAAAAGTACATACTCTTGAAATCACTTATCGGTAAATTGTAAGAGTTTGATTCCAATTTCGCCTAAGTGCTTTTTCAGAATGGTTTTATAGGCTGCTGAATTGGTATAGCCTCCGTTCGCCTTCTCAAAAAACTCTTCCAATAAAGGTTGCCAATCGCTGTTCATGGGCATGGCGAAGCCAAATTGTTCAGAAGCATTGTCGCCAATGGCATGGCGCTTTACTGACTTGCGTTTTTGTACAGCTTCCAGATAAAATGCTAAATCTAAATAAGCAAAGCCGTTGGGATCGGATGTGAGCTTTTCAAATACTTCCTGACTGGTAGCGGTAGTCACGATCTTCATCGCAGGGAAATATTTTTGTTTCAATTCATTGATGCGTTTCTCATTGATTGTTCCTTGTGCGGTGTAGGCCGTAAGCTTACCGAAGGTGGTGGCAATGTCTTCCATCTTCGTTAGTGTGGCTACGTTATTTTGTGTAATGAGAAAGGCCAGGTTGGTGATGAAAGGCGGACTGAACTTCACTTCTTTCTTGCGTGGCTCAGTGATGGTAATGTTTCCCAAACCAAATACGCCACCGGAAGAAGACTTCACTTTCTCGTACATTCCTTTGAAGGATGAACCATCGCCCACAAACTTTATGTCGAGCGATACACCTTTGGTGTCTTTCACATACTTGGTAAAGTCGTTGAGAATATCGACACATACGCCAGTTAGTTTGTCTCCGTCTTTATAGACAAACCCGAATGTTTCCACATACGCTACGGAAATCGTGCCTGCTCCTTTTGCCTTTGCTTGCGCCCAGCTGTCGCCCGTATAGTTTTGGGCATAACTGATCGTTACGGAAAGAAAAAGGAAAACTAAAATCAATGTTCTTTTCATTTTATTGGGAAGTTTTGGTGGTCAATTTCGATTGTATGGTTTCGATACTACTCAAAATATTTCAAAGAAACAGGTGGCAGGTAATTTACACGTAATTTTATTTACCATTTCAATTCTCTTTTTTCGAGAAATGCCGCAATACCGTTTTTGCAATCGTCTGTGGCGCGGGCATGTGCGTTCATCGTTGCTGCGTAGTTTAGTGCATCTTGCAAACTCATCGATTGCACTTCGCCTATCATTTGCTTCGTGATTTGCATGGAGCGACCGGAATTGGAAACAATCAGTTTGTTCGCAAATTCATTCACTGTTTGGTCGAGCGCTTCCTTTTCCACAAGTGTAGATACCAATCCCATCTCTTTCGCAGCAGCACCTTGTATCAAATCTGCGGTAAGTAACAATTGCCTCGCTTTTTGTTCGCCTATTTTACGGATTAAGAATATTAAGACCATGGCTGGAATAAAACCGATGCGCACTTCGGTATAACCAAACTTCGCTTCCGGCACGGCAAAAACAAAATCACAAACGGTGGCCAGTCCACAACCACCTGCCAAGGCATGTCCCTGCACTTGTGCAATCACCACTTTCTTTAGCTGATAGATTTGCAAGAACAATTCTCTCAGATGATGCGAGTCGGCTTTGTTTTCTTCAAATGAGAAGTGTTGCAGTTGTTGTAAATAAGCCAGATCTGCACCGGCACAAAAGGCATCGCCATTGGCTTTCAACACAATTACTTTTACATCGTCATCTGCCTCGGCTTGAGCAAAGGCTGATTTTAACTCCGCTACCAATTCATGGCTGAGCGCATTGCGTTTGTCGGGGCGGTTGAGTGTGATGTAGCCGATGCGGTCGTTCTTGGAATAAAGTACTAAGCTCATTTTGATTCAGTTAATATAAATGCACCTTGATGAAGCACCGAGTACATCGGCAGTTCTTTTTCTTTGGCAAACTTAATCAACTTGTTGCAATAGTTTTGTGTGTTGCTGCCGTCCAGTACAATCATTCCAATTTGTTCTTTTCTGATCTTTCGTATATCCAATGCATTGCAGCTCACCACCAGGTAATCTGTATTCCATTGCTCGGGCAACACAACCGCAGAACAATCGATTTGGGTGATCAACTTATTTTGCCACCACGTGTAAGCCAAGCCGTTGCTTTCCGTTGCTAAAGTTGAATCGGTGCGTATCAATTGCACGCCATGCATCAATCGGTTGGGTCGGATATGAAATCGAATTTTCTCCGGATCCTTCAATAAGGAAGTGTCTGCTACGAAACGCGCTTGTCCATCCGAAATAAAATCCATCGCGCGATGCCCCCGGATGGCATAGACCACCCATTGTTTTTCGGTTTTCTCAGTTAGATACTGATTCCATTGTATCGTGTTGAAACCTATCCCGCAAAGGAGTGCCACATAAAGGCCGCTCAGCGTCCGCCACTCAAAAACCATCAATACTCCCAGCAACATGCCCATCAGCAACCAGCATTGCCACGTGGTAATATAAATATCGTTGATTAAACTAAGTGGTAATTTCTCGGTGAGAAACACCGTTTGGTTGAGCAAGTAAATAAGTGCGCTTAACATCTTGCCCAGTACGGTTGCCAAAGGCGTCATCCACGAAAAGCAAAGCAAGATGATTCCCAACGACAGCACGCCTGTAGAAAGCGGAATCACAAAAAGATTAGACACTAAAAAGTAAACCGGAAATTGATGGAAGTATAAAAGTCCCAACGAGAAAGTGGCGATCTGTGCAGCCAAGGAAACACATGTGATTTGCCAAATCCAATCGCCTACACGCGACTTCACTTCCCACCCATTGTAAATCGGGCGTTGTAAGTAGACAATGCCCAATACGGCCAGATACGAAAGTTGAAACCCTACCGACATGATGAGATATGGATTGTATAGCAACAATACAAATGCCGAAGCCGCCAGTGTGTTATAGATATTGGTGCGATGTGCAAACGGTTTTGCCAATGCCACAAACGAAAACATGGTAACTGCCCGCAGCACGGATGGCGACAATCCGGTAATGAATGCGAAGCTCCACAAACAAACCAAACTGATTCCCGCTGTGAGCCAAGCGCTGCCGCGAAATTTGCCGAAAGGCTTGAGAAGAAAAAGTAAGAGCGCGTAAATGATGCCAACATGTAAACCGGAAACCGCCAGCACATGCATGGCTCCGCTTGCCGCATACGCATTGAGCAAATCATTATCCAAGCCATCGGTTACACCGAGCACTAATGCAGAAGCGATCGCCTGCGATTGCGTATCATGCACGTAGCGATTGATTTGACTTGAAGCCCAGGCGCGCATGCGGTGCGAATAATAAATAAATCCTTTGCGCTTGGGCGGAGCGAGCCACTGCACTTCACTTGGTTTTACAAAATGTTGATGATAGATATTCTTAAAACTTAGAAACCGCTTGTAATCGAACTCACCGGGATTGGCAGGTTCTTTTATAAGAACGGGCGCATGCTTTATCAATACCTGATCGCCATAATTCCACTGCAGTGGTAACGAGTCGCTGGAGACATAGAGCAACACTTTTCCGTCAGCGGCTTGCCATGATTCGGTTCTGATCGCTTGCACTTCTATTTCTACTTTCCAACTTTTTGTTTTTTCCTGCGGCACACTGCGAACGATGGCTATGTAGGATTGAATGGAGTCTCTTTCATGCATAAAGTGCGTTAAATCGTTTGACGCGGTGTGCATCAGCACCAGTGTGTAGCCGATGAAACTGATGGTGACCAATCCGACTATGCCAATGGCACTTGAACGATCGGGTTCTTCGCGAAGCTGCACGAGGAGAGCGTAAATGGATAGTAATAATGCGTTGATAAATGTACTCCCGTCAAGGTGCAGCACGGTGGGGAACTCAATAGCGGCTAAAATTCCTACCCCTAAGAAAGCGGTGACGCGCACCATTGCAAATGGAATCCATCGAAACATGTTGTATGATATTTTTGGTGATGATTGCGCAGCTCTTGGGGGGAAGTCACCGGGGAATGTGACCGAGAATTACGCGCCATGAAATTACGGATTTTGGGGTAGGAACCTGCTATCACTTTATCCTTTCGGAGTATAGCTGATGAAAAGCTTCCTCCTACTTTGTAATGACAAGAGTTGTCACCATGAACCGAGGGAAAAAATACGGCCTAAAAATAATTAGGAGTGTTTATTTGAAATAAAGGGGGCCACTGCTAAGTTAAGGGCCTTGGGGTGGCCTTCACCGTTATCTCATCCGTTCACAGGGTTCATTTTATTTTTTTTGGGAATAATAACGACAAAAGCAGAGGCCGCGTACGCCAGGCCATCTATTGTCAATTATCTCCTATTTAGAATCGTTCTATCTTATAGGATGCTCATTACAAATACTTGGCGCTCCATTCTAAATAGTGGGCGCTCGACTCTAAATAGTGGGTGCTCGACTCTAAATAGTGGGCGGTCATTACAAATAGTGGGCGGTCATTACAAATAGTGGGTGCTCCACTCTAAATAGTGAGCGCTCGATTCAAAATAGTGGGCGCTCCATTCTAAATAGTGGGCGGTCAATTCAAAATAGTGGGCGCTTCATTTAAAATAGTGGGGAGGCAAATCTAAATAGTGGGCGCTCCATTCTAAATAGTGGGAGGTCGATTCTAAATTGTGGGCGCTCCATTCTAAATTGTGGGTGCTCCATTCTAAATTGTGAGCGGGCAAATCTGATTTCTGAGTGGCTAAGTGTTTATATATCGTTAGTGATTTAACGAAATAAAACGAAAAAAGTGGTTGATGATAGGCATGAGCCACTGCAGTACTGCCGACTATATATATACGAGTGTTTTCTTTTTGGGCGGCCGCTCTGTGATCATGATTCAAATTAACTGATGATGTGAATTTAACCGAACATAGCTGTCAGGTGATAACACCTGACAGGGGCGAAACGAAAAAGGAGGGTGTATGGGAAGGGTGGAGATGAGTTACTACTGATTTTTTTTCTCACTTTCTTGGGACACGTGCGACTCCTGCGACACGGTAGGCTATGGCGGAGGAAGCACTCTCCGCGGACAGCGGACAATGATTAGCTGGCTTATCCGTATTTTTTTACAAAGTCTTGACCGTTATCATACTCTGCTGGAATAATATGTGATACTACGCCAATATCTGATCGCAAAAGTTCTTTCAGTTTTTTAAAATACATTTTTTCAGTTTCCTCATTGCCATCAAAAGTCAAACTCACAATTAGTTTGTTGTCTCTGGTGATGTTTACACCAACCATAATTTTGTCTGGATTGTCTTGGTATTGATTCCAATAAAACGTCTGTGCAAGATCTCTATTCTCTATAAAATAGTTAATCCGCTCATCCTCTGTTTTAAAAACATATTCTTCATTCTCTAACTGAGAAGCAAAATCTAAGTTTAACTTTTCATATTTCGGAATGAATGTATTTAAAACTAAGTCAATAGTCGTTTTTGATTTTTCTCCGGCATAAACCTGACATATTACATCTATATTTATTTCCATTGCTTTTATTTGAGACAGTTGCTACTATTGATTTTAGTCTTATAAATAGTAAGGTCACGGACGTAACTTCCGAGCCAGACGAGGGGTATTAATTGACGGCTAAATTTTTTCTCGCCCCGTCAGGTGTTATCACCTGAAAGAATTCTCATGCCTGGCTATGTGTTTTAAATCCAAATTGATCTTCATTGATTAAATAAAATCTTGCACTTGAGTAATAATAATTCTCAAACTTTCGATGATAATGTCTTTGTATTTATCGTTGCCAGTAGCTTTTCCCAGTTCAATATAGTGGCCGTAAAAACCTGTGGCCGCTCTGTGATCTTGAGTCAAATTAACTGATGATGTGAATTTAACCGAACATAGCTGTCAGGTGATAACACCTGACAGGGCGAAAAAATTACTGTCTTGTAACATCATTCAAGACAAAAGGAACATGTATATCGATAGTGGTATCTCCTATCCACGGTCCCATGGCACGAATGGCATCTTCAATATCTTCTTCTAATTGGTTGATGCTTCTCTTGCTGTGCTGCACCCTCTTGAGTTTGCCGGGAGGATTCGTTGAAACTATAAATGGGTAAGACGGCTGACCGTATCTAAATTCAAAATCATCTGACAATTTTGCTTGTATATTTTTAACTGTATTTCCTTCTACTTGAAGCCTAACTTTAAAATCAAAATTTGTGTATGTATCCATAACCGTAGATGGTATCGGCAAATACTTAAAAAAAAGATCGTGAGATAAATCGTATCCGCCTAAAGGCTCAACGGAAGATTTGGGGTTAACATCCACCGCATATTTAATGTACCACTCTCCACTTTGGTCATCGCGCTCAATACCGCCACGCTTATAATACGATGGCACCTCTGTGTTCGTCAATGGCACTGTAGCCATGTTGTAGGTGGCGAGCGCCTTTTTTCCTGCTTTATCCGAGATCACCCAAACATCAACAGGCTTCCCAAGTTGATAGCTACCTGATTTGATAATCTTACCCTTTTCATTAAAGTACTGCCACAGTCCATCTTCTTGTCCGTCCACAAAATTAGCCACTAACTTTTGCGTGCCATCAAAATAAAACAACTCGTATTTGCCGTGAAGTTTACCCTCTACATATACCGCGTTCTTTATAATGGTGCCTTTGGGTGTTTTGGTTATCCATTTTCCCGATTTCAATCCATTTGAATATTGCCCGGTAATGATCTGTTTATTTTTACAAATTAACTCATACACACCTTCCAACTTCTCCGGATCGTTTTCTTTATAGTTTACTTTCTCTACACAATTGCAATGAGGATACTCTATTTGTGTTTGAGCGGCTGGCTGTTCCAATCGGATCAATACTAAAATACTAATCAGGATAAAATTTACTTTCATAAATAACTACTTTAACTGTTGGCTTACCTCAAAGGTAATATTCTTTTACTTGCTCATTTACTTTTATAGATAACATCCTAACGCTGTCATGAGTTTGTAACTATTTATTAAAAGCTTTGGTTAAATTTCATATAATATTACTACAAGTGTCAATCCTTAGTTGCAAACTAAGGATAGCTTGGGGATCTAAAAGGCATTTTAGTGCCCACCATTTATGTAGCGGGTTGTCATTACAACAATTATCAACTGACACAGTCTATTTTACAGACCCATTATAAATTCTGTCGCTTTTCATGATTTCTCTTTTCTCTATATTGATTTATATAAAATTCTACTGAATCAGATGTACCTGTAACATGGATTAATCCTGTCTGCCTATCGAAAATTAGTGGACAATTACCAGCTAGAGCATATGACAAGTTTCCTTTCTCAAGATATTCTTTCGAATTGTAAAAAAAAACCCACCCAAAGTCCTCTTCTATTGTTTCACTTTGAATGATTTGCAGGGGGATGCCATCAATACTTTCCTCTTGCTTTTTTAGCTCTGAGTCTACTAATTTAATAGCTTCTTGTAATGTTATCATTTTATTGTATATAGAAAATCACAGAGGTTTCTATATCCTCAGTTGCAAACTCAGGATAGCTTGGGGCGAAAATATCACTTAAACACATAACATGTTCCTATTAAATTGCTAGCCGTAAATAAATCGCGAATAACACCTTCCTCCTCCATGTTTACCATGACTCCTTCGAATTTGATACCTGCCACACGCATCTTGACATGGAGTTCTTCTGGAAGAAATATGGAAGAGATTTTTAAATCATAATCTTTATCGACAACTATACGATGGCAATTATTTCTAGCCTCTTTCTTTTCAAGAATTTTAAAAACGGAATCATTCCTCATAGCGTAAATGCAATAAACATTCTCGGTTGAATCTATCCTAAGAATCTTATAATGCAGCGTTGACCCAGCATTCTTTTTGACGGTGCTTTGATAAATGCCACACTGAAATAATGCCATAGTGCAAAACAAAATTATAAGTCTCATTTTTTAGGGGGGGGTATAAGAGTTATAAATCAATGGAGGTTTTTTACTATCATCAGCAAAATAATAGTGAGTTCCATTTTGAACATCCATGTAAGCCTTTCCAGATTGAAGTGCCACTCCTCCTCTGGCGCGGAAATTACATCCCTCCTCTTTTTAACTGGAAGCCAATTTAATGGTGGGACTTTGTTGCCTTGACACATTGCTATTTTAATAAGAGAATTTTGCTTTTTACACAGCGTCTTACTTCTGCGCTAGAGGTGATATTTTGGAGCACTACACATCAACGAATAACTGAAAATCTCTTATAGGTATAAGGCTCTTTTCTTATGTCAAAAATGAAAACATCAATATTCTTATTTAATGACAATCTTTTCCAATCAAGCCCTAATCCAAAAGTCGTGACTTGAGCAACAATTAAGAAATCCTTTAATCTATCAAAACACACTATTACACAGGGTGACGGATCAAGGGTCAAACTTGAATAAAATTCATCCATCATTACTTTGTAGGTAAGTAGGTTTTGATTCTTGCTCTGTTTAGCATCAATCTTTTTCAGTCGCTTAATCTCTAATTCTGTAAGAGCTGTTTCAGCTAAATTATCGAACATTGAAATAGGGCAATAATCAAAACTTGGATGTACGGTAAGCCGCATAGAATCAGACCCACAATACTTTTGGGATAGCTCTGAATCTGACTTAATCACATCAAATACCTTCTTATATTCATGCATTGAAAACTCTTGCGCAAAAGCTATGTCGGCTATTATTACGAACAAAACCAGAAGTAAATGTTTAGGACATAACATAACAATTAATATTTATACCACGTCTGGCGCGGAAGTTAGAGGGGGTTCCTATGCCTTGACTTTCAATACTCTAATTATCGATCAGCATTTCTAGTGCATTACTGCATCACCTAAATATACTAGCTCCTTCTATAAAACCACAGATAAAAACCTGTAAAGATTAAACATATCGTTCCGTTTAATATCAACAAGTAAAAATGTGACCTGAGTTTCGCTTCGGCAGCGTTCAAATAGGCTACTCCTAATTCTAAGTTTTGATTGGTATACTCAATATCTTTAATGTGATTTTTAATAAGCTCGCTTGATACTTCATCTGCATTTATCATTGCTTTTTGTCTATCTATAGAAAGTCCAATTTCTTTAGTTCTGGCCTCACATATTAAAACATCAACCCATACAATAAAAGATAAAATCAAGAAGGCTAGGGCGAAAAAGAAAAATAGAAAATATATTTTTTTCATGACTTAATCCAATTTTTTCCCTGATCAATAAACAAAATATCTAATAAACTCTTTCCTGTACCATAATAATCTCTTGCACTACTGTACAGATACTCCTCTAGCTTATCTACAATTCCTGCATCCGTGGCAGATGTGTTTGCTATCATACTTTTGAATACACTAACTGCATCACCGCTACCACTTTAAACTATCTATTTGTTGGCCATGAATAAAATAATACTTTTCCCCTAGATGTTCAAGAATCAAGGTGTCTGAGTATGGTTTCTTAATTATTCTGTCACCTACTGAAATCAAAGGCCCAAGATCAGAATTGTCTTTATATTCACGATTTTCAGAAGCTATGACGAAGATTTTTCTTTGACTTGTTAAAACCAAATAGACAGATCTTCCCTTCGGCATAAAATTGATTATCTTTTCATCTAATGAATCTTTGTTTTGTAATGTCGGAAATTCCTCTGACTTACTTTTCTCGTAAAACCAAAATATGAAAACTAAAATTAAAGCACCTATTACCCAAATTACAAATAACCTAGGAGTGTAGAAATCTTCATCAAAATTCAGTCCCATCGTATAAACAATTTTATTTTATCATAATTCAATGAAAGTATAGTTGGAAGTTCAACCCCAACGTAGTCATGAGTTTGCAACTCGTGACTCAAACCATTTTATCCCAATTTATTAAAAGCATTGCTCACAATTTATATAATCTTCAATAATGTGTAAGTCATTAGTTGTAAACTAAGGGCAGCAGTGGGGATTTAAGACAACGAGTGCTGCGAGCGGAGGCTCTGCGCGTTGAAAAAGATATTAGTAACTTTGGAAAGGTAAGTTAACGGTAAGAATCCCGAGACGAAGACGGAGAAAATCAAGTGAACAGATTTAGAAAAGAAAAATTCAGCGACTGGGAGAAAAAGAGCCTGAAGGAAAAATATTCCTTAAAAGGCATTTGGTTAACTCTTGGGGTTTTGTTGTCTATTGGACTAATAGGTTCTTTTATCTTTCCGTTCCTTCCACGCAGACGCATGGGGCATTGGAATCCACCAACCAATCAACAAGAGTATAGTGACCAAGTGGTAACGAATCTAATCTTCCTGCCGCTTTTCATTTTTTCAATCTTGATTTTTGTTTGGTTACGTTCAACCATAGATTTGGCACTTGGCTACAAACGATTGGGCGACTTTGAAGTGACGAAAGTTATTTATCTGGGGCATTTGAAAATTTTAGTATTGGACCATTGGAGACTATTTGACATCAAGAAACGAGGCGATTATTTTCAAACAGTAAAAGAAGGACAACAAATTCAAATAAAAAGAACTGCTACACACCGACTGATTAACTATTACGTGTACGATAAAAAAGTCAGCACCCAAGAAAATGTAAATTAAAACCGCCAGAACTTCAGCTTTCAATCGCTAAATCCTGGCGGCTTCTTCGACTTCGCTATTTAACAGCGCGAACGAGATCAAGCTGTAAGAGTGCTGTTAAGCCATCGTCTAACCCAATCTCTTCGGTTACCTTCCCATTTACGACACGGAAAACAGTTGTTCCGGTAAAACGCATTTTCCGTCCGGTGTTTGCAGGCAGCGCTCCTACCGGCCAATCATTAAAAGCGGTGCCGGTGTGCGTTCCACCGCCTACCCATCGGGCAATTACATATTCGCCATCGGCAAGCAAAGGATAGGCACCGTCAAAGGCCAGGTTCGGGAAGGCATCACGGAATTTTTTCATGAAGTCTTTAATGTCGGCATGGCCTTTCCGCGGTTTGTGAAGGGAGTACTGCAAGAGCATGTCGGGAGATGCCAACTCATCGACAATGGAAGGATTGTATTTGCTTCCCCAAAAATGTGTGAGCCACTTTACAACAATTTCTTTGTTCTTACTTTCCTGGCTCTGATCGTTTCTTCACTGGGCGTTGGCAGAAGAGGTCAGTGCAAACAAGATGACGAGCAGTGAGAGTGTCTGGAGCAAAAAGTTCACGTGTTTTGTATTTCTCATATCTATTTTTGTTTTATGAATGCAAAGATTCGGCCTACGCACGTACTCCAAAACCCGATTCTTGCTGAGTGCTACTACTGTTTGTCATGAACCGGAAGTATGTAGCAAGAAACAGGTTGAATGTTAAAACCTTTGTAACTTTGGAAAGTAAACCGCGAGGTGAGTTGCTGCGAAGAAAATCAAGGCAACTATTTAAAAACTGTTAGACTACTTATGACTTTGAACGAAGACGACTATTTGACATTTCAACTTTACACCGCATCAAAGACGCCAAGGGTAAAGAAGGCCAGAATAAGAAGCTGGATTTTAACCACGATCACGTTTCTATGTTTGGCTTACTTATTCTACCACAGCGACAATGACTTTCTAACAATCTACTTTCTTGTAATCGCTGGACTAAGTCTGACTCTTTTTCCTTTTTATACTCGTTGGAGATATAAAAGACATTACCTGAAATACATTCGCGACACGTACAAAACCAGGTTTGGGGAAAAATGTGAATTGGAGTTTACCCCCGATGCCATTGTTACCAAGGATAAAAGTGGAGAGGTAAAAATTAATAAGTCAGAGATAAATGAAATAAATGAAATTAAAGACTTCTATTTCCTGAAAACGTCTTCGGGTATGGCCTTGATAATCTCTAAGAGCAAGACAGAGGATATTGAAAAGATTAAAAGTGAGATTAAATCATTGGTTGAAACAGGCGGAGTAAAACATAATATTGAATTGGACTGGAAATGGCGTTAAGAAAAAGAAGTCGACAACAAACTTGTCTGAAGTCAATGTTGCACTATAAAATAGTAGACTAACAAGCGTACCATTTCAAATGAGTTTTCTGGACATCTTAGATATCTTTTCAAACGTCTCACAGATTGGAGACAAAGAACCAGGAGCGAAACGTCCTAAGATTTATGTTCTCTTTACCATTCTTCTGGTTCCCGGCATCTTTTGGTTTGCGATCGAAGTACAATCTATAGTGCAATTACCTTCTCCTTTTCTGTTCCTCGCTCTTTCTATTACGGGCGGACTCATCTTGACAATTGGTGTCATCATTCTACTCTATCAGCTTGCGCTCATTGAAACGTTACGGCTTCGCGACTTCTTTACCATTCTGATTCCCGTAACACTGCTGACTATCTCTTTCGTGAGTTACGCGATGCGCTAACGCATTTCATATAGTGTGGAACTTTTCCACATGAAGAAGATGAAGAAAATCAATTTCTCCATCTTCTTTAGTTGACTGCTCTATCGCTTGTAATACGCTACGATGCTCGCCTTCGCCAACGTTTGGCTCCACAGGTAAAAGCCTACGGTGGCCGCGTTGTTGGTATCGTTCAATCCCAGCTTGTCGGTCTTCAATGCATACACAGTAATAATATATTGGTGTATGCCGTGACCCGGAGGTGGGCAGGGGCCGCCAAATCCTTTCATACCAAAATCGGTGATGCTCTGAATGGATCCTGCCGGTGCGAGATTCAATTTTACGTTGCCGGCATTGGTGGCCAGCTCGTGGATGTTGGCTGGAATATCAAATACAACCCAATGCCAAAATCCGCTTCCGGTAGGTGCATCGGGATCGTACATGGTAACAGCAAAACTTTTGGTTCCCTCCGGTGCGTTGGTCCACGCTAATTGCGGAGACTGATTTTCACCGGAACATCCGAAACCATTAAACTCTTGCACCTTGGTGGCCTCTCCACCTAAATCTTTGCTGGTGAGTGTAAAGGTGCGCTGCCCAAAAGTGGTGATCGAAATAATCATCGACAGGGCTAAAATCAAATGTGGTCTTTGCATACGTATATAAGTTTATATGCAAATGTAAAGTGATCACGCTGGTGAGCGGCTGTGATGAACGCTCAAAAACTGTTGCCGGAAGTTCAACTTTTGTGATGCTGCCGCGGAGTAGTTTTATAGCGCAGCTTATACGCCTGGATAAAGCTGGATAAATTTTCGTAGCCCACTTCATAATATACTTCGGAAGGCTTGCGGTGCTCTTGCTGCAACAAATGGTGTGCGTACTCTAAGCGCTTCTGTTGAAACCATTTAATCGGTGACGTGGCAAACTGCTTGCTGAATTCGCGCTTGAAGGTAGAGACGCTCATGTCGCACAGGAAAGCCAGCTCTTTGATGGACAGCTTGCTGAGTTGGTTGCTCTCGACCGTGCGCACCAGCTTTTGTGTGGCGCTGTCGCTATTAGCAGCCAACGCGTGAAGGAAACCTGCACCGTGGACTTCACTTAAATAAAGCATGATCTCTTCCAACTTCACTTCGAGCAACTTCGCTTGCATGGGTTGCGAGAGCATGGATATACTGATGAGGCTGTCGACAAAGTTTTGTACAAACACATCGTTGGCAAAAGAAAACACAGTTTGCTCCGGTGCTTGCACTTTCGGCAAACGTGCCTTTCGGATGAACTTTAAGAGTGCCTCGGTGGAGAATATCAGCATCACGCTGCGATAGGTTTTGCCGCGGGCGAGTCGTTCGGTCATCAGGCAATGGCCTGATTTCATCACAAGAAAGCGGGAAGGATCGATGGCAATAGAGGTGTTGGCGGACACCACTTCTTTCGTTCCGTCTGTGAGAAAGCTGAAGGCATTTTGATTTAAGATGATCTGCTGCCGCTCGACTGCTTTCGTACTGCGGTGTTCAAAAATCTGGATGGCATCTGTCTTCTCCAGCTTCAGGTCTTCGGGGATGTGTATAACTCTCAAGGTGCAATACTTTTTGGGGGTTGGGACTTGGTCATTCGTAAACTGTCAATGGTCATTAGTCATTAGTCACTTGTCATTAGTCACTGGGGATTAGTTCCTGGGACACGATTGATCTTCCAGATCAAAAATGCATTTGCGAGTGTGAGGATGGTAAACCACCGCTCCAGTTGTGTGACCGCAAATATATTTCCGATGGTGTTCAGCACGAAGAGGCCGAAGAATATCCACAGTAGAATGGTAACGGCTCGTTGGCCGAGTCGCGGACGTACATAGCCGATCTGATGAAGTACGAGGTAAACAAAAAATAAATTGATAAGTATCGAAGCCGCCTCGAACGCATACATGTCGCTATCGGTTTTCAGCTTTCCGCCCCACGTAATCTGGTAGGGAATCACTTTCACCACAATCAGCAAATGAAAAACCAACACCAGCAGACTAATGCCGATCAATATCTTTCCGTAGGTTTTTTTAGTAGTCATTGGTTGATGGGAGTTAGTCAATGGGTAGTGAGGGATTGTAATGGTGGTTATTTCTCAAAGCTATCTACTATTCCTGATTCGATCGCCACAGTAGTACGCATAAATCAACAATGGAATAAGTAGTACTAACGTATTACGCATATACGGTACAAGAATGTAAATACGAATTTTTTCAAAAGTGCTGATAGCATTAGTTGCATCATGCTTCAATAGTCCCACAGCACTAGCATACGCAACAACGATCCAAATTGTGAAAAGTCCATATTTAAATGGAGTCAGGAAAAAGTGGCTACCGAGAATCAATATATCCTTTCCGTTTTGTTGCCCTGCGAAGTAGGTCACGGAAAACAAAATTGTCACCATCGCCAGGAAGTGAATATTTCTGTGCCCATCGATGAAGAAAATGATTCCGTTGGCAAAGTCGGCTCCCACCATAAGAACTAAGAAAATCAGTTCTCCACCTAAATAGGTATAAAGAGTACACTTGAGCGTTTCTCGTTGCCCAACATTCTTTGCTTGCTCGATGGTCATGTTTGTTTAGAAATAATTATAGTGAACATCGAAGCAGAAACTTATGAGTAAAATCCAACTATTTCCTTCAATACTTATTGACAGCTAAAATATTTTCATCCCAACTTGTACATGATTGGAAACTGAACACAAACATCCGTAGGCTGTCCATTCAGCGTTGGTGGAGTAGAGAACGTAAGTGCTCGTATAATTCGCACAGCTTCTTTGTCTAATACTATATCTATTCCCTTATTGACAACAATGTTTTCAACCTTTCCTTCTTTGGTAATGATAAACGAGCAGACGACCTCACCTTGAATTCCCTGTCGTCTGGCTTTGGCGGGGTAAATCATGCCCTGACCAATAAACTTATAAATATTCTGATCGCCTGTCGAAAGCTTTGGAGCTTTGTATCCAACCTTATCGTAATCTTCAAAAAACTTACTGACTTTACCTAGTTCGCCATTATTGGAGCAAACTTCAGTTGAATAATTTAACTGAAAGTTGTAATCCAACTTTCCGGTACCCACACCTCGTTGATATATCCAAATCCCAAATGGTTCTTCTCCTTTTAATGTTTGGCTGCTGGTAACTATATTCTTCTTTAAATCCAACGTTGATGTTGTGATGGTACCATCACTTTCTTCAGTAATAGTCTTTGCATATTTTGCTTTTTCCTTTCTTACTTCATCCATCCGCTTGTTGTAATACTTTGTTTCTGTTGTTTGCGAAAAACAAATGGTGCTAATCGCCAAAAAGAATGTTGTAAGGTTCTGTTTATTCATATTGAGTTAATCGGTAGTTTCGTTTTATTTTTTGCACTTAGTCGCGTTTCTATGTCGCTAAATAGCTTAGGCTATTTTGTCTTGCTTTGGTGGTGAGGTCAATCACATCAAAGCGTCTCACTTCGGTAAAAGAACCCATATCGGTGTCGCTGTTGATCAGGATGGCACCCACCAGAATTACATACTTACAGTTGTATTTGGTCCTGTCGACTAATTCATTAATGCGTTTATCAATGGCTTCATAAATTACTTCTGTTGCTTCAAACAAAGGTGTGCTGGTGTTAAGAATCCGATCTTTCTCTTTGAAAAGAATTTGTTCAATGGTGTTCATCTGATAGTCTAACTCGGTAACATTTCCGGCTGTAATTTGGTTGTTTGTCAGTTTTGCTAATGCACCTTTTGCGGCACCACAGCAACCACTGTTTTTACTTTGCCCAAAGCGATGAATCTCGCCAATGGTACCGTTTTTCGTTATTCCAATATGTGGGCCATAATAAATAAAAACCGCACCATCGTCTGGAACGTGGCTGGCAAATGCTCCCATGCCGGTGAGTCCCGTAAATGGAAAACCGTCTAAACCACCCATCTTAAAAGGTCCGAGGAATTCTTGTGTTCGTGCCGGATACTGAATGCTGTTTACATCGTCACTGCATATGCTGTCGGCAAGCATTACTTGTTTGGGTTCTAAATCTAAGTTAGATTCTACAAAGTCAATGATTTGGTTTACGCTGTCAATGGTGGTTATCGCCTTTGGGTACCAGGCATGAATGATTTCCAGTTTCAGTCTCTTCTTCATCTTTTCAAACTTTAAAGTATGATATTATTTTTGGGTTGTAAGGCAGGCGGTAAATCGGTTTCGCCAAGCATTTCTCGTAAATCGATTTCGATGGTTCTACTCATTTGCGAAATAGGAACATCGTTGGCGCTTCCCTCAAATGGATTTTCGGTGCTTTCGCCCACTTGCTCTAACGAGGTATAAACCCAGGAGATGAGCACACTAAAAGGAATGACTAACCAAACCATATGGCCGTTCATAAGCCCTTCCATTCCATCATTTAGTTTGTCAAATTCTTTGAGCATACCAAAAGGCAAAAGCAAACAGAATAACTTAATGAAAAAGGAATTGATGGTTGCAAATTGCCGTGGGTAGGGAAAGTTTTTTATTCTTTCGCTTTTACCTTGTTGGTCGTAAAAATCTTTTATCATGCGTTGCATTTCTACAAATTGATAACTATCAATTTGCTTGTGATCAAAGAGTTCTTTGATAGTTTTCGATTGCAGACTCATCAGTTGGGCAGCTTTGTTTTTTGTTCCGAGAATAAATTTTAATTCTTCCGGAGAAATATATTTTTTCAATTCCGATTCTACGGTTGTTTCCTTTTCGGGAACGATGTAAAACTCTTTGTATTCGCTGTTGTGTGCTTTGCCGACAGTCTCCCAAGCGCGGCTATCTCTCATCGCGTAGCGCAATGCGGTCAGCCACGCAAAATGCCGGTACACTAACAGCTTGGTCATTTCTGAATTGTTTAAAAAATCTCTGCTCATCGTTCCCCAGGCTCTACTGCTATTGAGTATGGCTCCCCAAATTTGGCGGGCCTCCCAGGTTCGGTTATAGGTCTGTGTGTTTTTGAATCCTACTATAAAGGCAGTGGCCGTTCCTAGCAATGCAACGACAGTCCAAGGTATTGCCAGCCACTTCAAGTCTGCAATTTGATATAGAACCACGGGAATGGTTCCTATGATAAGAGTCTTGTAAATGTTTCTTCTGGTCCAAAGAAGAAATTCTGAAAACTTATACGATTTCCCTGAATGCATTTAGTGGTTTTTGAAATGAGTTTACGGATGAGAGTGCCGATATTGTTCTAAGTTTCACTTTGTCAGTTTGGGACACATGCGACTCAGGACGAGTACTAATTACCAAAAAAAATGCATTAAATGCCAGATTATAGATCATTAAGTCACCCTGAACTCTCGCACGATTCCCAATTTGTAAACTAAGATAACTGAGGTCTATCGTCTCTTTAATGTCAACCATGCAACATGGCTAAAGTCGTCAATTTTATATTTTTCTTTTACTAACTTAACTCTTGGAATCAATAAATGAACATCGATCTCTCCGGTCCGGCCAATGTATTGCGCAACATGTCGGTTCCGAACGACTACTTCGTCAAAGTCGTAGTTTTCAAAATTAATTGGTCGGTCTAGCTGAACTACAAAATTGTCCTTCGTCTTATCAATTCTTATTTTATCCTTAATTATTCCAGTTCGCGGTAATTCCTTTTCAATTGTTGTGTTGTGGTCCGCGTAGCTCAGAGTGATTGGGAGTCCAATGGCAATTCTATTTTGTATTCTCTTTTTGATAGCGAAAATGACTATTCGCATTGCCAACAGCGTCAGTATGATTAGTAAAACTCCCATTTTTATTTGTTTGTTCTTATTGCTGTGATGAGTCTTTTTAATTTTTTGGCACCTTCTTGGGACACGTGCGACTCTTGCGACACGGTAGGCTGTAGCGCAGGAATCGAACAATAATTACAGGGCTACCAAATTCTCCACCACGGTTTCTTCTCTTGTGATAAATCATTATTCTTATTCACCCTAGCCAACATGGCTTTAATCCGGCTTTCGGCTTCCTGTTTTGAAATTCCATTGTAATAGTCTTTCACAAAAGGGTGATCAAAGTCTTTGTGTGGAACTATCTCAGGTCGCTGCTTACCTGTTCTTGTAAATACACTGGTAGGGATACTTTCGTTGAACACATATTCCGGAATGCTATTACAAAGCCAACCGAAATAGGTGGCTTCGTGATTTTCGTTTTTAAAGTTTTCTGAATAGTCATTATAACTTCTCTCGCTGAGCGAAACCCACAGTCCATAATCTAACCCTTTGCAATGGTCATTTATTTTCTGTGTTAGGGTGCACCGTATAAATCGATCGGTTTGATCCGGATGCTTGACAATGCAAAAGTCGTCACTAATTTCTGCGATGTTGTCTTTGTCTGTTTGCGATAAGGTATGATATGGGTCTGGTGACTTGAACGTCAATGCGGGCCATTCGTCATGCTCTTTTCCGCAGCAACTGCAGGTGTATTTAATTTGTTCCGTCATGCTTGTCAAAAAATTCTTTTATCACTTGTATTTTCATATCACGCTCGGCAATGTGTTATAAACCTGAACTGATTTTTTTTTGCGCCTTCTTGGGACACGTGCGACTCCTGCGACACGGTAGGCTGTGTTGTGCATTAAGGAGGCTAATTCTTTTCTAGTACCCCACCCCTTCCGCAATCTTCTTTACATCTTGCTGCACCATGCATTTAAAGTGTCCCTTCGGGCATGTTTTCGTACCAAAGTTAGAACACGGCTGGCAGGATAGGTTGGGCACTACAAAGTTCTGATGAAGAACTTCATTCTGTCTTGTACCGTAGTAGGGTTCTACATCCAGCTTGGGCGAGGTGCCGCCCCAAATGGCCAACACTTTTTTCTGCAACGCACAGGCAATGTATTGCATGCCGGTGTCGTGGGAAATCACAATCCGCGACTGTCGCAACAAATCGGCACTGGCATGTAAATTAAATTTTCCACATGCATTGAAAATTCGCTGCGAGTCAATTGAGGCAATCTGCTCTCCTTCCCCTGCATCTTCTTTACCTCCTACTAAAATGATCGGCTCCTTTATTTCGCGACAAAGTGCTTGCAACTGATGCACCGGTAGTTTCTTGGTGTAATACGAAGCACCAATCACAATCGCCACAAAACCGGTATGATGTGCCTGCGGCAATTGCCGGGCACTCACTTGATCTTTTTCAGGAATGAAATAATCCAACCCTTCGCCATCATCCTTCACACCCAGCGGCAACACCGCATCGAGGCACCGTTGTGTAATGTGCCGCCCCGGCATGCGGTCGATTCCAAACTTGGTCAATAAAAATTTCTCTACGCTCAACTTGCGGTAGCTCAACGTTTTTACTCCCAATGCCCAGCGGATGCGATACGACCGGAAGTTTTTGTGAAGATCGATGATGTAGTCAAATTGCTCCTGCTTCAGTTCGTTAACCAGTTGCGGCAAATTGCCATCGAACGTATGAACCTTATCGACATACGGATTGCTCTCCACGATGGACGCAAATTGTTTCTTAATCAAAAAGTGAACCTCAGCGTCTTTCAGTTGTTTTTTTAACACGCGCATCACCGGTGTGGTCAGCACAATATCGCCAATGGAAGAAAACCGGATCACTAAAATCTTCATAGTCTACCGAAGGCGAGGTTGCGTGCTGAAAGCGTTACGGGTAAATGATTTAACATGCGGTTCACTAAGTTTTTGGCAGCTGTTAGGTGGCAAAGGTAAACTGTATTTTGATGGATGGAAAATACCAAATCAATTTGCTACTTTAGAAAACTAATTGAAAAAACCGATGAACTACTGGCTTGTAAAATCAGAACCCGATGTGTACTCGTGGGAGGATTTAATGAAAGATAAGAAAACCACCTGGGATGGCGTGCGCAACTTTCAGGCGCGCAACAACCTGAAAGCCATGAAAAAGGGCGATTTGGCGTTCTTTTATTACTCCAACGAAGGCAAGGCCATTATGGCCCTGGTAGAAGTGAGCAAAGAAGCCTTTCCCGACCCCAAAGATGCCAACTGGGTAGCGGTGGAAATCAAACCGAAAATGTTGTTGAAAAATCCGGTTTCGCTGGCCATTATCAAAGCCGATAAAAAGTTGGCCACCATGGCGCTGGTAACTAATTCGCGCCTATCGGTGCAGCCCGTAAAACCCGAAGAGTTTGACTATATTATAGCTCTATCTGAAAAGTAAAAATGAAGTGCGCTGTACGATACGCAGGGTTGAGATTATTTCTATTGCTGTGGCTTCTGGCGGTTTCCGTTGGCGGGATGGCACAGCTATCGCAAGCCGGTCGGTTTGAAAAAGAACAAAAACGCAGGTTTGGCGATTTTCATGTGGTGTCGTTGGAAGAACAAGGTTTGGCACTGCTCCGCGACAAAGAAAAATATGAGCAAGGCGACCGGGTATGGGAGTTCACGCAAGTAGATACTTTGCTGGCCGAAGTATGGACAAAAGAATTGGCCGTAGAACCCAAGTATCGGCTGATGGGCCACGACTACCGCGATAAAAATCTGTATTATCTTTTGCGCAGTGGCGAAACAGATTTGGGCGACTTAAAGATTTTTAAACTCGATCTGCAAACCAAACAAGTGCTGGAGTTTGATTACAAGCCCGAGCTGGCCATCCAACTTACCCACTTCAATATTGTGGGCAATCAGATTTTATTGGCCGGTTATGTATCGCGCCAACCGGCAGTACTCCTTTATAATATGGAAAACAATCAGGCGAAGATTGTGCCGGGCCTGTTGGCCGACAACACCGAGATTCTCGATGTGCGCGCCAACATCAACAACACCTTTAATGTGATGTTGAGCGAGCGTCAAACGAAAGCGAAGAAACGCCTCATCTTAAAAACATTTGACGACACCGGTGCACTACTGCTAGACGACCTGATTGAAGTTGATCCGGAAAAAACATTGCTGTCGGGTATCACCAGCACGCTGGTGCGCGATGAAATGATGTTGGTCGGTACGTGGAGCGAAGGCATCTCTAAACAGGCATCGGGTGTATTCACCGTTTTGGTAGACCCTTACAGTGAACAGAAAATCAACTACTACGACTTTGGGCAGATGACACACTTCTTCGATTACATGACACCCAAGCGCGCAGCGAAGACAAAAGAAAAATCAGACGCACGAAGAAAGATCGGTAAGATTCCGGATTTCAAAACCAACGTATTGCCCGTGCGATTGCTCGAAACCAAAAATGGATTTGTCTTTTATGCCGAGGCGTATTACGCATCGTCTCTTTCCAATAACCCCAATTGGAATACCGGCAACCCATACTACAATCCCTATGGCATGTATGGCGGTTATGGAAATCCGTATCGCTTTGGCGGATATCCGTACGGCTCCGGATATCCCTATGGAAGCTATCCATACAGCAGCCCGAAAACTTCTTCCGAAATAAAAATGCAAATGGCGTGCGTGGCCGTGCTGAATGGCCGTGGCGAATTGATCACCGACCATGGCTTTAAGATGGAAGACTTAAAAATCCCTTCTGCGGAGCAAGTGTCTGACTTTGTTTACACGCCTTCACGCACCACCATCTTGTTCAATAAAGAAAATCAGATACACGTGCAGGTAACACAAGCCGATGGTGTGCAATTGATCAACGAGAAAAAAGAAATTCAATTAACCAACGCAGCAGAAAGTGTTCGGCCGGACAGCGAAGCGGTAGGCAACATTCGCGCTTGGTATAAAAATGCATTGTATCTCTACGGATATCAAACCATCAAAAACCCGGAGAAAGGAAATCGCGATGTGTTCTTTATTAACAAACTGAAGATTGAATAGAATTTTACTCATCCTGTTTTTGCTGACACCCTGTTTTGCTTACACGCAAGTGGAGCAGATCGGAAGATGGGAAATTGGCATAGATGCCGATGACCCCGGCAATTTCAAAGTATCGTCTGCCGATAGTTTGGGGTTATTGATTTATCACAAAGTAAATGGATCCAAAGATGATCAACTTGAATTGATCATGCTGGATACTGCATTGCAACAAAAATGGAAAGGATATATCACAATTGATAAGGGGCTGATTGTCGCTAAAACTACGGCTTACAAACATTTCTACTACATCTTATTGCAGCGGCCCGGATTTGCAGGCTTTGTGATGATCTCGCTCAACTTGCAAACGGGGCTTTACATTACTCACCTCATTAAGAATGCCATCCCTTTTTCGCCCAGCGAATTTCAAGGCACCGTGGGTGCCGTATTAATTGGCGGTTATTTTAATTATCGTCCGCTGGTGTTGCACTATTCCTTTCAAAACAACAAAGCCAAAGTGTTGCCCGGATTCTTCAACGAGCCGGGCGAGTTGACGCAAATGAAAATCACACCAGATGGATCGATCGATGTGATTGTGTCCGCCAAAAATTTCGACAAACGTAAAAGTTTGTGGATACGCAACTACAATGCCGAGGGAGATCTGATCAAAAGTACTGTGTTGGAATCGCGCGAAAAAAGAAATTTGATTTTCGGGCGATCGATTAAAATGCCGAACAATGAACAAGTGGTGGCCGGTGTGTATGGCAAGAACAGTGAATACTCCAGAGGAATTTTTGTCGCGGCTATTAACCCTTTCGGGGAATATACCATTCGCTATTACAACTTTGCCGACTTGCAAAACTTCTTTCATTACCTCAAAGCGAAACAAGAAAAACGGATTAAGAAAAGAATTGAGCGCAGACGCGTAAAAGGCAAAACCACCCGATTCAGTTACCGCTTGCTGGTGCAAGAGTTAATTCCATATCAGGATCAATTCGTTTTGCTGGGCGAAGCTTTCTACCCCAATTATGTGTATCGACAATCTGGTTTTAATAACTATGGATTCAACCGGGGCGGATATGCCAACTACACACCCTATCGAAATGATGCCATTTTTGATGGCTACCAATATACCCATGCTATTGTCATTGGCTTTGATGCGAATGGCAAAGTTAAGTGGGACAATAGTTTTGAGATCAACGATGTGAAAAGTTTTCAACTAGAGCAGTTTGTGAAAATTGCGCCCGGCAAAGACAACATTGGATTGCTTTATTTATTTGAAAACTTGATCCGCACCAAAATCATTCGCAACAACGAAGTGCTGGAAGGAAAGACAGCCGATGAACTAAAGATATTTAGTAATGAAGGCGTAGTGACCCGCCAGGATGCCAAAACCAGCCACCTCGATTATTGGTACGGCAACCACCTCTATGCCTCGGGTGTGCAAACGGTGCGCAAATCAAATGATGGCACCTCGCTGCCCTTCAAAAAAGTTTTTTTCATCAACAAGATCCGCTACAAGTAGCATTCGATCATTCCAATCCGATTTACGATTGGCAGCTAAATCTGCGCGCAGGGCCGAAGAAAGTCCTTAATAGGAGCTTTTTAGGGGTTAAATTTTGCCACAGCAAAATTTGGGTTCAAGGTTTTTGCTTACCTTCGCACCTGCGTATGCAGAAAAAAATCGTCCTAGATTCGCAGCTCCTCGACATCACGCTCAATCGGCTTTGCCAGCAACTTATTGAAGCTCATCACGATTTTTCTGAAACCGTTATTCTTGGACTACAACCCCGCGGCATCTTTTTGGCAGAATTAATTCATGCCAAACTCAAAACGCTGGTGAAAAAGCAAATTCCGCTGGGATATTTAGATGCTACTTTTCACCGCGATGACTTCCGCAGACGAGATGTGCCAGCCAAAGCTAGCGAAACGCGGATTCCCTTCGCCATTGAAAATAAAAATGTAGTGCTGATAGACGATGTGCTCTTCACCGGACGCACGGTGCGCGCAGCCCTCGATGCCATGATTGCTTTTGGGCGTCCGGCAAAAGTGGAGTTGCTCGTATTGGTCGATCGCACCTCCACCCGCGATCTTCCTATCTCTGCCGACTATGTAGGAAAATATGTAGACACCCTCGAGTCGCAAAAAATATTAGTAGAGTTAGTAGCCCAAGGGCACAAACAAAATAAAATCTGGTTGATCAATAAGGATTAAAAACTATGTCAAAGCTAAGTCAACGGCACCTGCTCGGAATTAAGAACCTTACCCGCCAAGACATAGAACTCATTTTTGAAACAGCCGATAATTTCAAAGAAGTCATCAATCGACCGATCAAGAAAGTCCCTTCCTTACGGGATGTAACGATCGCCAACATCTTTTTTGAGAACTCGACACGCACCCGACTTTCGTTTGAGTTAGCGGAAAAACGCCTTTCGGCCGATGTGATTAATTTCTCTACCTCGAACAGTTCGGTGAAGAAAGGCGAAACCCTCCTCGACACGGTAAACAATATTTTGGCCATGAAAGTGGATATGGTGGTGATGCGCCACGCCAGCGTAGGTGCTCCTCACTTTTTGTCCAAGCACATCAAAGCAAATATTGTCAACGCGGGCGATGGCACGCACGAACATCCCACACAAGCATTGTTAGATGCATTTTCTATCCGCGAAAAGTTGGGAAGTGTGGAAGGAAAGAAAATCGCCATCATCGGAGACATCCTTCACTCGCGCGTGGCTTTGTCTAACATCTTTGCGCTGAAAAAACTCGGTGCGGAGGTGATGGTGTGCGGTCCGCCAACACTCATTCCAAAATTCATTTCTTCTTTGGGTGTGAAAGTAGAGTGGGAAGTACAAAAAGCGTTGGAGTGGTGCGATGTGGCCAACGTGCTGCGCATTCAACTCGAGCGACAACAGATCAAATATTTTCCTTCGCTGCGCGAATATTCATTGTACTACGGCATCACCAAAAAGACACTGGACGATCTGAAGAAAGAAATCGTGCTGATGCACCCCGGCCCTATCAACCGCGGAGTAGAATTGACCAGCGATGCAGCTGACTCACATCATTCGATTATCCTCGATCAGGTAGAAAACGGAGTGGCCGTGCGAATGGCGGTCTTGTATTTATTAGCCGGAGCTAATTAAATTTCGACATTAGCTTTGCGCCTTTGCGTGCAAAAGTTCTTACTTCTGCCAACCTTCTATCTCTTGCAGCGTAGGGTTTTGCACCGATTCTAATTTCAGTTTCTTACGCATGCCCGGAATGTCATTGAACAGCTTGGTAGGCTTGATCTCTTTCAACTGCGCTTGCGAATGAACTCCTAACTTTATCAGAATCGGAATTAAATCAGCACGCACACCGGCTGTCTCTAATTCTTTCTGCGGATCGAGTTCTATATTTTTCTCCGGCTTCATTTGCGGGAAGAAAATCACATCCTGAATAGAAGGAGAATTCGTCATCACCATCGACAAACGATCAATACCAATTCCCAATCCTGCTGTCGGTGGCATACCATATTCCAACGCACGCAAAAAGTCTTCGTCCAATGTCATGGCTTCTTCGTCACCACGCTTGCCCAATTCCAATTGCTCTTCAAATCGCTTCCGCTGATCGATCGGATCGTTCAACTCAGAGAATGAGTTACATATTTCCTTACGGTTACAGATCGCTTCAAAGCGTTCTACCAATCCCGGCTTGCTGCGGTGTTTCTTCGCCAATGGCGACATCTCCAAGGGATAGTCGGTGATGAAGGTAGGCTGAATCAATTGGTGCTCGCACTTCTCGCCAAAAATCTGGTCGATCAATTTTCCTTTGCCCATCGTAGCATCGGCAGGTACGTGTAGCTGCTTACACGTTTCGCGCAACGCTGCCTCATCCATTTCAGAAATATCAATGCCGGTAAAATGTTGAATGGCTTCGTACATCGTGAAGCGTTTCCACGGACGCTTGAAGTTGATCAGGTTCTCTCCTACTTTCACTTCGGTTGTTCCGTGTAAGTCGAGCGCTACTTTCTCGATCATCTCCTCCACCAGGTCCATCATCCAATAGTAATCCTTGTAGGCTACATATAATTCCACTTGCGTGAATTCCGGATTATGAAATCGTGACATGCCCTCGTTGCGGAAGTCTTTGGAGAATTCATACACACCATTAAATCCGCCCACAATCAATCGCTTCAAATACAATTCATTGGCAATGCGCAAATACAGCGTCATGTCCAATGTGTTGTGATGCGTTTTGAAAGGTTTGGCAGCGGCACCACCATACAAAGGTTGAAGGATGGGAGTTTCCACTTCCAAATATCCTTTTCCAGTCAGGTAGCTGCGCATAGAGTTAACAAGTTGGGTGCGCTTCACAAAAGCTTCGCGCACATGCGGGTTCACCGTCAGGTCTACATAGCGCATGCGGTAGCGCTGCTCCGGATCCGTAAAGGCATCGTGCAATACGGAGTTACCCTGCTCATCTTTGGTTTCTTTCACAATCGGCAGTGGGCGCAGCGACTTCGAAAGAACTTTGAAACTGGTCACGTGAATGGACACCTCTCCCGTTTGTGTAGTGAACACAAATCCGGTTACACCGATAATATCACCGATGTCCAATAACTTCTTAAATACAATATTGTAAAGAGTCTTATCTTCAGTCGGACAAATATCATCTCTACGGAAGTAAACCTGAATGCGGCCGGTTTCGTCTTGCAGTTCAGCAAATGAGGCGTTGCCCATCACTCTGCGGGTCATGATGCGGCCTGCGATAGATACATCTTTAAATTCCTGCTGAGGATAGTTGGTATGAATTTGTTGTGTGGTCACATTCACATCAAATAATTCAGCCGGATATGGATTAATGCCGAGTTTATTCAACTCGTCCATACTTTGTCTGCGGATGATCTCTTGTTCGCTCAGTTGCATAGTTTTTTTATCTCTAAATAATTATCCTTTTCTCCTCTTCAATTCTTTCCGAATCAGCGTGAGCTCCCGGCTGCTCTGCCCGGCTACGGAAGTGTTTTCTGAAGCTCTCCGCAATAGATACGGCATCACCGATTCCACTGGGCCGTAGGGCACATACTTGGCTACATTGTATCCGGCTTTCGCCAGATTGAAAGAAATGTTATCACTCATTCCTAACAACTGAGCAAACCATATCCGGTTGTCGTTGTTCTGCATGCCGTGTTTGTTCATCAAAACCGTTAGGTATTGGTTGCTGTATTCGTTGTGCGATCCACACACTAATGAAATACGCTGTTTGTTGTCAATGCAGAACGCGAGTCCCTTATTGAAAGCATCATCCGTGGCTTGTTTGTTGGGATGAATCGGATTTGGATATCCCAACTTAGCCGCACGCTCCGCTTCTTTTTCCATATAAGCACCACGCACCATTTTCACGCCTAAAAAATAATTGTGCATGGCCGCATCGTGAAAGGCATTGCGTAAGTTGCCCAACATATCAGCCCGGTACATCTGATACGTATTAAATACAATGGCTTTTTGCGAATTGTATTTTCGCATCATTTCGTATGCCAAGGCATCAATCGGATTTTGAATCCAACTGTCCTCCGCATCGATCAGCACCGGAATGCCGGCCTCGTACGCCTTTCGGCAGATTTGATCTACCCGGTTTCGCACTCGCTCAAATGCCGATTGCTCTTCAGTGGTAAGCGTTTGTGCTGCATGCACTTTCTCTAACAAATCAAAAGCGGCTAAGCCGGTGACCTTGAAGACGCTAAAAGGCACAGCTGCATTCTTCTTCGCCTCATCAATCGTAGAAAGAATTTCGCGCGTGGTTTTATCAAAGCCTGCTTCATCTTTTTCTCCTTCTACTGAATAATCGAGTATAGTGCCGACTTTAAACCTGGCCAATTTCTCGATTGTAATTTCACTTTCATCAATGGTCTCTCCTCCACAAAAATGTTCAAACACCGTGGCGCGGATAATCCCCTTTACGGGAAGGTGCAGAGACAAACTCATTTTGGCCAGGGAAGTGGCTATGGATGAGGTAGTAGGATTATTAACCAACGAGAAGATAAGGTTTGCTTTCTTCAACTCGCGGTCGCTTTTGTATGAAAAAGCAACCGAAGTATCGTCAAATTGAATTGAGGGAACTGTCTCCATAGGCAAATTGGGCACAAATATAACAGGGTGGCAGATTTTATTGTTTGAAATAAAGTGAAATCACCCGGCTGGCAGACGGCAACTGCATGCGAGGCGAGATGATCCCATCAGCGGTCGCATTAAAAAGTAAAGATTACCATGCGAAAGGGCATAATTCAGCTAATTTTAGGCTTCAATATTCCAAAATGCACGGTCGTGTTGTTATAGAACCAATTGCCAGTCAACTGCTGAGTGGCTTTTTGAAAGAGGTAGCGCTTACACAATTGGCGGTTTTAGTGGATACGAATACCCGCCAACAGTGCTATCCATTGATTCAATCTGTTTTACCCAGTCATCATATAATCGAGGTCGCGGCAGGTGAAGAACATAAGAATCTGGCTACCTGCACACAGATCTGGCAACAACTGACGGATTTGCAATTCGACCGACACGGATTGGTCATTGTAATTGGTGGCGGAGTGCTGGGCGATATGGGGGGCTTTTGTGCAGCCACCTACAAGCGAGGTATCAACTTCATTCTGATGCCTACTACCCTACTGGCACAGGTAGATGCCAGCGTAGGCGGAAAGCTGGGCATCGACTTCAACAACTTTAAAAATCACATAGGCGTATTTCAAGAGCCTGTGGCTACATTGATCAGCACACAGTTTTTAGCGACACTCCCACATCGAGAGCTAAGATCGGGTTTTGCCGAAATTGTAAAACATTGCCTGATAGCCGACAAAAGTAAGTGGGAAGAAATCGCACAAAAAGACCTAAGTGACCAAAACTGGCAAGAATTAATTGCACACTCGGTGCAGATAAAACAACAAATCACGCAAGCCGACCCGCGAGAAAAAGGGTTACGCAAAACGCTCAATTTTGGTCATACGCTGGGCCATGCCATTGAAACATTTTCGTTGGGAACGGACCACCGGCTTTTCCACGGTGAGGCCATTGCCATCGGTATGATCATGGAATCTTTTATTGCGCAGCAAAAAAATCTTATAACGGCCAATGAGTTGGAACACATCAGCCAATATCTGATCTCCATCTTCGGAAAGGTGCATGCGCCATTCGATCAAAATCGGATTATCGCACTCACCATGCAAGACAAGAAAAATAAAGGATCTAAAGTTTTGATGGCGCTTCCACAAGGTATCGGGAAGGCCATTTGGGATGTGGAGGTAAGTGATAAAGAAATGGTGGAAGCCATGGGCTACTACCAAAGGATATAGCCTTCAGCCTTCACCAAATCTTAGACGTAGTGAACGTCTGAGTCATCTTGCTTTTTGTCATCCTTGCCGCCAAAGGTATTTTTCAAATCTTCGGCTGCTTTAGAGACAAACTCTTTTGTTTTTTTCTTACGGTCTCCCGTCAATAACCAAGCTGCTAACAGGGCACCGCCTGCTACACCTAGTCCAATCGCGATTTTTTTTGAGGTGTTCATAGAAGTCCTAACTGATTTTTAAAATAAATTGTTTCAACTCGCTCAACTATTTTCTCCTTAGTGAAGAATGATCTTACCTTTAAGCACTGTTTGATGTAAAATTAAAATTCACCAAAACAGAAAATTAAAAAACGCTTTAAAAAAGTTTATCACCAACTAGCTAACCATCGTGAGTTCGTACCTGCACTTGCACCGAAAAAATTCTGTCATCGGCACCATTCAGCAATTATCCTCTTCCAAAAGTATAAGTAACCGGGCATTGCTTCTGAAAGCCTTGAGCGGATCGAAATCCATCGTTCAAAATTTGTCCATTGCCCGCGATACGCAACTGATGCATAGCCTGGTGAACAACAAAGAAAAAACGATCAACGTATTGGATGCCGGCACGACCATGCGCTTCCTCACGGCTTATTTTGCCCTTACGGGGAAAAATAAAATCATGACCGGCACCGATCGGATGAAGGAGCGCCCGATCGGCTTGCTGGTGGATGCTTTGCGAAAGCTGGGGGTCACCATTGATTATCTGGGAGTGGAAGGATTTCCACCCATGGAACTAAAAGGGTTCAGTCACCAACTCACCTCAGAAATTGAAATTCCGGGGAACGTGAGCAGCCAATATATTTCTGCCTTGATGATGGTGGCGCCTATTTTACCGAAGGGACTCGTCATTAAATTAAAAGGAGAAGTGGGCAGCGTGCCATACATTCGGATGACGGCCTCACTGATGGAAGAGTTCGGTGTGCATCCTGAACTCAATTTTGAGAAAGGATTTATCAAAGTAGAAAATCAATCGTATCAATCTGCCACTGTTACTGTTGAAGCCGATTGGTCTTCGGCCAGCTATTGGTTTGGCTTTGCGGCATTGGCCGAGCAGGCAGATATTATTCTTCCGAACGTTTCTGAAAAATCACTGCAGGGAGATCGGGTTATCGTTGAGGTGATGGATCAGGTCGGTGTTAAAGCACAATTTGAAAATGGCCATGTGCGTCTTACCAAAAAAGAAGCTACCGATCATTTGATTTGGGATTTTAAGGATTGCCCTGATTTGGCGCAGACGGTATTGCCTGCCTGTGCCGCGAAAGGGATCAGCGGAGAATTTACGGGTTTGGAAAGCCTGCGAATCAAAGAAACCGACCGCATTGCAGCATTGCAGACAGAATTAAAAAAGATTGGGGCTGAATTAACAGAGCCTGCCACAGGAAAATGGAAACTTACTCCTGGAAAAATTTCGAATCAAACCATTTCTATTTCTACTTATCATGATCACCGCATGGCCATGGGTTTTGCACCCTGGGCTGCGTTGACAGATCTGAAAATTGAGGCACCCGAAGTGGTGAATAAATCCTACCCAACCTTTTGGGATGACCTTAAATCAGTGGGCTTTGAAATCAAAGAGCCAGCGAATTGAAATACGCGGGTGCCAGCAACATTCGGTTTCCATACCAGGAAAACATTTCACCATCTACCAAAACAATTTTCGCCTGTGGGAGAAGCAGTTTCAGTTCTTCGATGTGCTTTTCGGCAAATGGAAATGGCTCGCTAGAGAGAAATACAATCTCGGGATTTATCGATTCAATCTGAGCATCGGTTAGCGCGGGATACCTTTCGAATAAAACTGCGTTTTGCCATCCGGCTTTTGAAAGTATCGAATCAATAAAGGTATTTTTTCCTGCCGCCATCCAGGGCGATTTCCAGATAAGATACAGCACCCTCCGATCCATTCGATGATCGATGTTTTGAAATGCTACCGTAATTTTTGTCGCTAAATCCGCGGCTTGTGCAGCGCGATTGGTTATTTCACCTAAATCCTGAATCATACGAAGCGCATCATCGAAACGGCAGATGTCGCTCATCCAAACCGGGTATTTTTCTGCTAATTCAGTGATAACGCTTTGCTCATTCTCTTCCTTATTCCCAATAATCAAGTCCGGTTGAAGTTGATCGATCAAGTCGAAGCGCACCGTTTTAGTACCTCCTATTTTGGTGATTTTTTTTACCTTTTCGGCAGGGTGAATGCAAAACTTGGTTATCCCGACAAGGGAATCACTCAACCCCATATAAAACAAAAGTTCCGTCTGAGACGGAACTAATGATATGATTCGTTTAGGAGGAAAGTTGAATTCAACCGATCTTCCGAGTTGATCAACAAAAGACCGGATTGCCACCGGTTAGATGACGATAGCCATACTACTTAATTGGCTGGCAACTTTCAAGGTAGAAGAGGTTACCGATGCCTGATTCAATTCAAATTTCAACTTTCCATCAATTACTTTGAAATTGATACAGCTACCCTTTTTGCCGAGGTTGAAGCTATCTGTAATGGTTAAAATCGGTTTGCCTGTTACCGCATTCTTTACATTCTCAAATTGACCACTTTTGGTTTTACCGATGTAAACAACCGCACAAGTAGATGCCTCTTCCGCTCCGGATAACTTACGGATAGAATATTTTTTGGCGCCTTTCGGCTTGCCGTCATAATAACTTTTCAATGTATTGAATACGTCATCCTCTCCAATGATTCCTACCACAAATTCACCCGGCTCACCATCATTAGGCCATTGAATGTACTTGATAAAGTTATAAATCATCTGCGCATGAATTTCATGCATCGGCTTTTCCGTTTGTGCGAAGCCAGCTAGTCCGCTAACGAGCAGAAAAGTGAGAACGGGGAGTATTCTTTTCATAGTGATCTAATTTACAAAAACACAAAGGTAATTTAAACTAAATCTTAACAAAGACCTTCTTAAATTAAGATGGCCATTGAAGTAAGGGCGCTGGAAACCTTCAAATTAGCAGTTTCAACAGCTTTTTGATTTATTTCGTAGCGCAACTTATCATCCACTGTTTTGAAATTGATACAGCTGCCTTTTGCTCCTAAACCATGTCGATCCGTAACAACCAAAGTGCCTTTGCCCTTTACTTTATTATTGATCGCCTCAAACTCTCCACTTTTGCTTTTGTCGATGTAAACCACCGCACAATCGGTAACTTCGGAAGCATTGGCAAATTTCTTAATCACATAGGTTTTGTGCCCTTTTGTCTTTCCGGTGTACCAGGTTGATAATGTCTTATAAACATCTTCATTGCCAACCACACCAATTACAAATTCACCGGGCTGATCTTGATCAGGCCATTGAACATATTTCGTAAAATTGAAAACCATCATCGTGTGGATTTCATGCATGGGGCGATCCTGCGCAAAAGCAATTTGACTTACTGACACAAAAGCTACAAGGGCAAAAAATCGAAGTTTCATAATCGTTTGATTTGGGTATTTCTATTTGATTTATAGTTACAAAAGTAAACCCTTCCAGTCTCCTGAAAGGGTCTCTCTTTTTTGAATACTATCGGATGTAATATTTTCTTATTCCTTTTACCCCGATCGGCCTAAATGGCCAAAACAATCGATAGACGGTAATTTTCGACCAACCTATTTGATGTACCGATAGTCGTGGCCAGGCTTTAATTGCAGTAAAACTTCATAAATCAGGTTAATAACATTCTCCACATCTTCTTTGTGAACGGTCTCCACAGTGGTATGCATGTATTTAAGCGGTAGAGAAATAAGAGCCGAAGCTACTCCCTCTGCCGAATAGGCAAATGAATCGGTGTCGGTGCCCGTGGACCGGGAAACGGCCTGCCTCTGGAATGGTATCTTCTTCTTTTCGGCCGTTTGGGTGATCACTTTCAACACATTGTTCTGTACGGCCGGTCCAATACAAACCACCGGGCCTAAACCGCACTTCAGATTACCGCTTTCTTTCTTATTATACATTGGCGATTGCGTATCGTGGGTTACGTCTGTACAAATGGCCAAATCGGGCTTAATTCTGCGGCTGATCATTTCCGCTCCCCGTAATCCAATTTCTTCTTGTACTGAATTCACCACATAAAGGCCAAAAGGCAGTTTCTTTTTGTTCTCGCTAAGCCTGCGGGTAACTTCGGCAATCATAAATCCGCCCATGCGGTTGTCCAGGGCGCGGCCTACTAAGTAATTTTTGTTCATTTCCATCAGGTCGGCCTCGAAGGTGATCACCGTACCAACATGAATACCCATCGACTCGACTTCCTTTTTAGAAGCTGCTCCGCAGTCGATAAAGATGTTCTTTAAGCTAGGAGCTTCTTCCTTACCTGCATCACGTACGTGGATGGCCGGCCAACCGAATACGCCTTTCACAATACCTTTTTCGGTATGGATGTTCACCCGCATGCTCGGTGCAATCTGATGATCGGAACCACCATTCCTGCGCACATAGATATAACCATCATCGGTAATGTAGTTGACAAACCAACTGATCTCATCGGCATGCGCCTCGATCACAACTTTATAAACAGCTTTCGGATTGACAATCCCTACCGCAGTGCCGTACACGTCAATCATGTAGTCGTTGATGTATGGTTTAATGTAATCCAACCAGATTTGCTGACCTGACGATTCAAAGCCGGTTGGCGATGCATTATTTAAATACTCGTAGAGGAATTTTTTACTTTGTTTGTCCATGGTGTATGAGAGTTACTGATGAAAATCGAATTGTTGTATCAAAGATAAATAAATAGGGTTCAAAGTTATCGTTCACAATTTAGTAAGCACATAACTCGTACTTCTTCCCCCACCCACCTCTTTTACTAACATACCTTTCTCGATCAGGTTTTGAATATCCCGTAAGGCTGTATCGGGTGAGGTTTTCGTCATCTCGGCCCATTTGGAAGAATGTAGTTTGCCATCAAATCCACCATTGCTTCATGGTTCCAGGTAAATTCCGGCCAATTTTGATCTAAAATGTAATTACGAATGCGGAGAATATGGCAGCTATTCTCCGCACCCTAATTTATAGAGGGATATTACCGTGCTTCTTTTTGGGCAAAACAGCCACCTTATTTTCCAGCATTTGAAAGGCGCGAATCAGTTTTTCACGAGTTTGTTCCGGGTAAATTACTTCGTCCACATAGCCTCGGTGGGCAGCGCGGTACGGGTTAGCAAATTTGCGCGTGTATTCGTCAACCTTCTCCGCAAGTTTCGCCTCAGGGTCTGCGGCTTCTGAAATCTCTTTTTTGAAGATAATCTCAGCAGCGCCTTTGGCACCCATCACGGCAATTTCAGCGGTAGGCCAAGCATAGTTTAAGTCGGCACCGATGTGTTTGCTATTCATTACATCATACGCTCCGCCATACGCCTTGCGGGTGATAACTGTAACACGTGGGACGGTGGCTTCGCTAAATGCATAGAGCAACTTGGCGCCATTGGTAATGATTGCATTCCACTCCTGATCGGTGCCGGGTAGAAATCCAGGTACGTCCTCTAAAACCAATAAGGGTATATTAAATGAATCGCAGAAGCGAACAAAACGAGCACCTTTCACACTTGAATCAATATCTAAAACTCCGGCTAATGACGCGGGCTGATTGCCCACAATACCAATGCTACGGCCTGCCAGTCGCGCAAAGCCAACGACTATATTCTCTGCAAAGTTTTTGTGTACTTCAAAGAAAGAATCAGCATCTACAATTCCCTGAATCACCTCGCGCATATCATACGGCTGATTGGGATTGGCCGGAATGATGTTATTCAGTGCGGGTCGTTTCTCATCTTTTAATTCGTACGGCAAACGGGGCGCATCATCCTCGCAGTTTTGCGGAACATAGCTGAACAATTGCTTGATCTGCTGAATACATTCCACCTCATTCGCGCAAGCGAAATGAGTAACTCCGCTTTTTGTGCTATGTGCCGAGGCACCGCCTAATTCTTCGGCTGTTACATTTTCATGTGTTACCGTTTTCACCACGTTGGGGCCGGTGACAAACATGAAAGAGGTTTTCTCGACCATGAAGATAAAATCCGTCATAGCAGGAGAATACACGGCACCACCTGCACATGGACCCATAATCGCGGAGATTTGGGGCACCACACCAGAAGCCATCACATTGCGATAAAAAATATCTGCATATCCGCCCAGCGACACAACACCTTCTTGAATACGCGCGCCTCCGGAATCATTGAGTCCGATCACAGGCGCACCATTTTTCATGGCGAGTTCCATTACCTTCACAATTTTCTCGGCATGTGTTTCAGAAAGTGATCCGCCAAAGACGGTAAAGTCTTGTGAAAATACATAGACTAATCTTCCATCAATCGTTCCATAGCCAGTTACGACTCCATCACCTAAATAATGTTCCTTATCTAAACCAAAGTCTTTGCTGCGATGTAATACAAACTTCCCTAATTCCTCAAACGATCCTTCGTCCAGCAACAACAGCACACGCTCGCGTGCCGAAAGTTTTCCTTTCGCATGTTGTTGTTCGATTCGCTTCTCACCGCCTCCCAATAAAGCCTCGGCATTTTTTCGGGTGAGCTCACTAAATTTATCGGAAAGAGGTTGATCAGCCATAATGTAAATTGATTTGCGTTAAGCGTCCGAAATATAGCTAATGGGTTGCTAAATTTGCGTATCGATTTTACGATTGCCCACCAACCCTAAACATGCCAAACATGAATGAACGAATTGCAATTGTGGATATGGGCACTAATACTTTTTTGCTGCTGATTGCGGAAAAGAACGGTCGTGAACTAAAAAGCATTTATCAAGATCGGATTGCCACTAAAATTGGCAAAGGCGGCATTAATGGCGGATTCATTACCGATGAGGCGATTGATCGGGCTATGGCAGCTTTGAAGCAATTTGATCAGAAGGCGAAAGAAATGGATGTAACTAAAGCGGTTGCCATCGGCACAAGCGCCATTCGCAACGCTAGCAATCAGCAAGCACTGATAAAGCGTATTGAAGCAGAAACACTTTTCCGGCCGCAAGTAATTTCCGGTGAAGAAGAAGCAGATTTGATTTACCGAGGCGTGCGTCAGGCAATTGCTATTCCTGCTTCAAAAGCATTGATTGTAGATATCGGAGGAGGAAGCGTTGAGTTTATTATAGCCGATGCGAATCAGGCATTTTGGAAACAAAGTTTTGAAATTGGTGGCCAGCGATTGATGGAGCTCTTTCACCATCACGATCCAATTTTGCAGGAAGAAATTGAACGTATTCATCATTACCTTAACGAAAAAATGTTGCCCCTTTTCGAAGCACTTGAAAAATGGAAGCCGGAAGTACTGATTGGAGTTTCCGGTTCATTTGATACACTCAGCGAAATTTATTGCAGGCAAAATTCAATTCCGTTCAATAACGAACCGGAAACACCACTTACAATTGAAGCCTTCCAGGCAATCAGTCGAAGGCTGTATTCAAAAACACGAGACGAGCGGATGAAAATTCCGGGCATGATTGAACTGCGTGTGGATATGATTGTGGTGGGCTGCTGCCTCATTCAATGCCTGCTCAGTCGATACTCGTTCGCCCGTCCTACTGTCTCTTCCTATTCATTGAAAGAAGGAGTACTATCTACTTTATAAAAGTTTAACAAGTCTTTAACAGTCTCTTAAGAAGTTTTTAAAATGTAGAATGGAAAAGAGTCTGATCTTTGGAAAATAAATTCGACAAAAATGAAAAGTAAAAAGTGGATGCTTGGTTTGGGATTGGCAGTTGCGATTGGAAATGCTTTTGTAGGCTGTGGGAAGAAAAATCAGGAGGTAGCAACTGAAAGTGGAGCCGCAGTGAGTACACTTGATGGTTCGGGTGCTGTTTATCTGGTGGATACCGTAGCTAGTTTGATCGAATGGACAGGTGGTACGCCAACCAATTATAAACACACAGGCAACTTACGTTTGAAAGAAGGGAAATTTACTGCCAACGAAAACCGATTGACCAGCGGGAAATTCACCATTAATATTAATTCGATTAACAATTTAGATCAAAGCGGGAAAGACAAATCGAATCTGGAGGAACATTTAAAGAATTCCGATTTCTTTGAAGTGGAAAAATTTCCTTTCGGGCAATTTGAAATCACACAAACCAAAACTGATTCATTGGGCCAAATGGTGGTAGGCAACCTTACTTTAAAAGGAAAAACCAATACTATTGAAATTCCGGTTAAGCTGCTGATCGATGAAAATACTATTTCTGCAGAAACACCTGAGTTTATCATTGATCGCACCAAGTGGGGAATCGTTTATCAATCGGGCATCATTGGTACTTTGAAAGATGATCTGATTAATGATGAGGTCATCATCAAACTAAAAATTGTTGCCAATAAACAAGTGCAATGATTTAAAACCAGGCGGTGACGCTGGCTACTAATTGAAAACTGGTTTTGGAAGGCAAATTGTTTGAATCAAAATACAGCTGATCCGGTGAAACAAACTGGCGGCCTTCGAGACGGACAAGTGCATTGTGGTTGGCTTTGTAGTTGAGGCATAGGCCACTGCTAAACGAACGAAATGTGGCAATGCCTGTGATCGGTATTTGGTTTACGCCTTCATCTTCATAGTACTCAACCCTGCCAGAGAGTGAAAGAAGTTGCGTGAAGTGATAGCGTCCGATAAAATTTAATTGCCACCATTTTAAAGTCGAAGAGTTGGCCCGCTCTTGTAAACCGATATAGGCACAAGCGGTGGCGTCAAACTTTTCGTTCGCTTTGTAAATCCAATAGAGGTCAGTGAAATATCGATTCCTAAAATCGGGTGCTTGTGCTATTTTGTTAGTGCCGGCATAGGTATCCCAATTAAACAACATTTTTTGATTCGGTCGGAATTCTACTTGCGTTCCAACCGCTTTGTTCTTGTCATTACTTTGAATAACCTGCCAGCCATTCAGCAAAAAAAGATTCGCAGACCACTTTGGATTGATCGGAATACTCACCTTTAATCCAGATAAATAATACGGCACATTTTCGGGTGCAAAAGATCGTGTATACATTAAATGATCTTTGGAGATGGCGCTCTCATTTGTATAGGGCGAACCAAAAACGCCAATGTCCAACCAGATGTTTCTTTTAGCTGATAGTCGAATGCCCGCGTTGGCTTCTACAATATTTTTTAAAGTACCCACTTCATTCGAATAGTTCGAGTTCATGTAAGTGCCATAACCCGGCACAAATCGAAAACGAAAATTAGTAGACTTATAACGAAGATCGAGGTAAGCTAAATTGATATTCATTTCATCATGTCGATTGGATGAAACAAAGTAAGGGCTCGTTCCTCCTTGCGGTTGAGAGAAATTGTATCCGTAATATGTATCTAAATATCCGCCTACAGCCAAATGCCCGATCACCGTACTTTCCAGTGTATCCATCGTAGCTGTATTGACGATTTGCGAATAGCTTTCTTGAAATAAGCCCGAACAAACAACAAATAAGATGACTTTTAAGCTTTTCATTCTGCAAAGAACCAAAAACTAAATGACACAAAAAAAGCTTCACTGGTCCGCGGTTCTAGACGTCAACTTTAAAATTCAATACTTCCACGCGATTATCTTCTCAAAACATTGCAAATTGCGATCCTTAATAAAGCATATTTATGGCTGATGTAATCTTTCCCCATGCCAACCTCTGGCAATTTGCTTATGATGTCTTCAAGAAGATAAACTGCCCTGAAGAAGAAGCAAAATTGGCTACCAATGTTTTGCTCAGTGCCGATTTGCGCGGCATCGACTCACATGGACTTGCCCGCCTATCGGGTTATGTGCGCCTTTGGGAAGCCAAACGCATCAACAGCCAGCCAACTACAAAAATTGTTCATGCGCGTGCGAGCACTGCCGTGTTGGATGGAGACAGTGGTCTCGGTTTAGTGGTTGCGCCCAAGGCGATGGAAATTGCAATAGAGAAAGCAAATAATGTAGGCACCGGTTGGGTGGCCGTAAAAAATTCAAACCACTTTGGTATCGCAGCTTATCATGCTATGATGGCATTACCGCATGATATGATTGGTATTGCTATGACCAACGCCAGTCCACTCGTAGCGCCTACATTTTCTGTAGAGCGATTGCTGGGAACCAATCCGATTTGTGTGGCCATCCCGGCCAATCAGCAACCTCCTTTTGTTGCCGACTTTGCTACCACCACAGCCGCCAACGGCAAACTCGAAATTCTTCAGCGAAAAAATAAAGATGCTCCGCTTGGATGGATTCAGAAGAAAGACGGAAGCCCCTCTACGAATCCAAACGAATTAAAAGATGGTGGTGCGCTTATTCCGCTTGGAAGTGATCGCGAGCATGGAAGCCATAAGGGATTCAGCCTTGGAGCATGGGTGGATATATTTTCAGCTGTATTGAGTGGTGCCAACTATGGCCCGTGGGTTCCTCCTTTTGTAAGTTTCTTGTCACCCCCTGCAGATCCGGTAGGTGAAGGCATTGGTCATTTTTTTGGCGCGATGCGCGTAGATGCATTTCGTCCATCTGATGAATTTAAAATGCACATGGATAAATGGATTACGCGCTTTCGCGAAGCCAAAACTATTGAAGGTCAGCCACGGGTTATTATTCCCGGTGATCCGGAAAGGGAGAGTGAAGCGATTCGTTTAAAAGAAGGAATTCCTTTAAATGATAAAGTGGTAGAAGACCTCCGTGAGTTGGCTAAGAAATTAGATGTAAAATTCTTCGATTAGAACGTGAAATAAGCACGTACTACCCAAGGTGAAGCAAATGCCCCGTTGGCCTTGTACAAAACGTCATACATACCTACCACATTTAAACCACCTCTACCTCCCAAAGATTGCGAATATCCAAGGCCCAAAAGCATGCGGTCAACAAAGTAGCGCTTGCTATCATTCACATAATTGGTAGAGATCAAATTGTATTCAGCCATCGCAAACAACTGATCGAAGTTATACCGCAAAAAAGGGCTGATGCCGTACTGATTGATGTTAATGCTTGGCTTAACATCTGTATAGCTCAATAATTGATAGCTGATTCCCATACCTCCCGAGAATCGTGGCGTAATCATATAACCTAAGATTGGGTTTACGGACACAGAAAAATACCCGGTACCACCGCCTAATCCAAAACCACCACCAAAATACATGCGGTCTTTTAACTTGTGTGGCGTATCATCGTCAACTTCGCGTTGAGCTACCGCAAAAAAAGGCAAACTGCCTAAAAGGAAAAGCACCACTATTCTTTTCATAACCTGTTTTTTTAATCTTCCTCCTGAATAATAAAAATATCTTCGGTCTCCTTCTTCATCAAATACTTTTCGCGGGCAAATTTCTCAAGCAACTCGCGGTTGGTCATTAACTCTTCGCGATCTTTTTGCACCTCAGCTATTTTCTGTTGATAATACTCTTTTTCGCTGTTTAGGTTGCGCAGTTTGGCACCTAATTTAAATCTGGATATCAAATCGTTTGAATCCAGAAAAATCATCCAAACTAAAAAAGAGAAACCTGTAACTGCGTAGAAGTTTCTAAAAGCAGGCGGCAATTTCTTGAACATAGCTTAAAAAATGGTTGTACGAAGATAAGTAAAATTTGGAAATACCTCTAAAACGGAGAAGCCCTGCATAAGATGCAAGGCTTCTCTAAATCTGATCAAGAATGGATTAGAACTTCTTTCCAGGGAAATAAGCTACTTCACCCAACTCCTCTTCAATACGAATCAATTGATTGTACTTCGCCATCCGATCTGAACGTGAAGCTGAACCGGTCTTAATCTGACCTGTGTTCAAAGCCACCGCCAAGTCCGCGATGGTATTGTCTTCCGTTTCGCCTGAGCGGTGAGACATGATGCTCTTATATGAATTACGTTTCGCCAAATTCACCGCATCGATGGTTTCGGTCAACGAGCCGATTTGATTTACCTTAATCAAAATCGCATTGCCTACTCCTTTATCAATTCCTTGTTGCAAACGCTTCACGTTGGTTACGAACAAATCATCTCCAACTAATTGAACGTTCTTTCCAACATTATCCGTCAACGCTTTCCAACCAGCCCAATCGTCTTCGGCCAAACCATCTTCAATAGAAATGATTGGATACTTCTTTGTCCAATTGGTCCAGTACTCAGCCATCTCCAAAGGCTTCAGTTTTTTGCCGGAAGATTTTTTGAACGTATACAATTTGGTTTTGCTGTCATAGAATTCTGATGCAGCAGGATCCAATGCAATCATTACATCAGAGCCTGGCTTGAAGCCAGCCTTCTCAATTGCCTTTAATACAATCTCAATGGCTTCTTCATTTGATTTGATGTTTGGAGCAAAACCACCTTCATCGCCCACGTTAGTTGATAAGCCTTGATCGTGTAATACCTTTTTCAACGTGTGGAAAATCTCAGCACCCATTCTCAATGCTTCTGAGAAAGTCTTGGCACCTACCGGCATTACCATGAATTCCTGAAAGTCAATCGAGTTATCGGCATGGCTACCACCATTTAAAATGTTCATCATTGGTACAGGAAGTGTGTTTGCATTTACACCACCGATGTAGCGATACAATGATTGACCTGCTTCCATGGCTGCTGCTTTCGCAACTGCCAATGAAACACCTAAGATTGCATTAGCGCCCAACTTTCCTTTGTTCGGAGTGCCATCTAACTCAATCATGATTTTATCAATCAACGACTGATCGAAAACAGGGAATCCAACGACTTCCGCGGCAATCTTGGTATTGACATTTTCAACCGCCTTCAATACACCTTTGCCCATGTATTTTTTCTTGTCGCCATCGCGAAGCTCGACAGCCTCATGCGAACCGGTTGATGCGCCGGACGGAACTGCGGCACGGCCAAACGCACCTGACTCAGTGAATACATCTACTTCTACTGTTGGATTACCACGGCTATCAAGAATTTGACGGGCATGGATGCTTTCGATTAAACTCATGTTGATTTAGATTTAAGATTTTAGAATTAAGATTTATAGGCTATCGGATCATGGACAAAAACTGATCAAACAAGTATCTACTATCATGCGGGCCTGGAGATGCTTCCGGATGATACTGAACTGAAAAAGCTTTTTTGTTTTTCAGGCGAATGCCCATGATGGTTCCATCGTTTAAGTGAATATGCGTCACTTCAATTTCCGGATGCTGGTCAAGACCCTCGTTCTTCACAGCAAATCCATGATTCTGCGAAGTCATTTCACCTAAACCTGAAACCAAATTTTTCACCGGATGATTGAGCCCTCGGTGACCATGGTGCATTTTGAATGTTGAAAGTCCAGCAGCTAATGCTAACAGCTGATGCCCCAGGCAAATTCCAAAAATTGGCTTGTCGGCATTTAGAATTTCTTTTACCGTTTTTACGGCATAGTCCATGACAGATGGGTCGCCAGGGCCATTTGAAATAAAATAGCCATCCGGGTTCCAGGCAGCCATTTCTTGATACGAAGTTTTGGCAGGAAACACCTGGATGTAACATCCCCGTTCCGCCAAATTCAAAAGAATATTTTTCTTGATACCTACATCCAATGCGGCAATTTTAATCGAGGCCGAAGGATTGCCAATAAAATAGGGCTTCTGAGTACTTACGACTGACGATAACTCCAGTCCGTCCATGGATGGAACTTTGGCCAACTCGAGTTTAAGTTGCTCTGGAGTTAGCTCCGATGAAATGATTGCATTCATCGCGCCTTTACTTCGGATATGCCTTACCAATTTTCGGGTATCAACATCTGCAATGCCAACTACATTGTTCTTTTCCAGATATTCTTGAAGACTGTGTTTGGCAGTTTTACGACTAAAATCATCCGAAAACTCGTTGATTACAATGCCTTGAATGTGAGTAGCGGAAGACTCATTCTCGTCCTCAACAGTTCCATAATTACCAATGTGTGCCGTAGTATTTACTATGATCTGGCCATGATAGGATGGGTCTGTGTAGATCTCCTGATAACCAGTCATACCCGTGTTGAAGCAAATTTCTCCACCACTGGTGCCACGCTTGCCAATGGCTCGTCCTTCCACCAGAAGGCCATCAGCTAATAATAAGTATGCTTTTCCGTTCAAGTTGGTTTTAATTAGAGGTTGACAAAAATAGTTTGAGAGTAAATTGATTACTATCGAATTGAGTTAATTCTTTCTGCACTCGTTGGAAATAAGGCAATAAAAAAGGGATTGAACAATGTCCAATCCCTTTTCGATATTTTAAAGAAGTCACTATTCTTCTTTTTTGGTCTTTTTAGCTGCCTTTTTAGGCTTTTCTTCAGCCGTTGCTTCCGCAACAACTTTTGCGTCTTCCACACCTTCTTCCTTCTTGCTCTTTCTTCCTCTGCGTGTTTTTGCCTTCTTTTCTGCACCATCCTTGGTATACAAATCATTGAAATCTACCAATTCCATGAGGCACATATCAGCAGCGTCTCCTTGGCGAACTTCGCTTAGCTTGATGATACGAGTGTAACCACCCGCACGATTTGCGATTCTTCCGGCAACCTCGCCAAATAGAGTCTTAATAGACTCTTTGTTTTGAAGGTAAGAGAACACTGTTCTGCGAGAGTGCGTAGTGTCGTTCTTAGCCTTGGTCAACAATGGCTCAACATATTTCTTTAACGCTTTCGCCTTTGCAACCGTAGTTGTAATTCGCTTGTTCAAGATCAGCGAAGATGCCATGTTGGATAACAACGCGTGTCTGTGCGCTGACTTACGGCCAAGATGGTTTATTTTTTTACCGTGTCTCATTAGTCTTCTTCCAATTTATATTTTGCTAGATCCATTCCGAAAGTCAGATTTTTATCGGCTACCAATTGCTCTAATTCAGCAAGTGATTTTTTACCGAAGTTTCTGAACTTCATCATGTCAGATATATCTAATCTTACTAAATCTCCTAACGTCTTCACTTCAGCAGCTTTCAAGCAGTTGTAAGCGCGAACAGAAAGATCTAAGTCATGCAATTGCGTTTTCAACAATTTGCGCATGTGCAGCATTTCCTCATCTACTTGCTCTACTTCGCTGTCCTTCGTGGTCTCTAATTCGATTGACTTATCAGAGAACAGACGGAAGTGTTGAATCAAAATGAATGCTGCTCCTTCCAATGCCTTTTCAGGGTGAATGGAACCATCCGTTTCGATATCAATCAATAATTTTTCATAGTCAGTTTTTTGCTCAACACGAGTGTTTTCTACACTGTATTTTACATTTTTAACCGGAGTGAAAATGGCATCGATTGGAATGAAGCCGAATACTTGCTCATTTGGCTTATTTTCTTCTGCAGGAAGATAGCCACGGCCTTTCTCAATCATCAATTCGATTTCAAACTGAGACGCCTCGTCTAAATTGCAGATTACATGCTCCGTATTCAGAATCTCAAAACCTGAGGTGAACTTAGCAATATCACCAGCTTTGAATTGCTTCTGTTTCTTGATAGAAACAACAACCTTAGTTTCATTCGACTCACCCACTTTGCGGAAACGAACTTGCTTTAAGTTTAGGATAATTTCCGCTACATCTTCAACCACACCTTCGATGGTAGAAAACTCATGCAATACACCCGGAATCTTAATTCCTGTGATTGCATACCCTTCCAACGAAGACAATAAAATTCTTCTCAATGCATTGCCGATCGTTACTCCATACCCTTTTTCCAAAGGTTTGAAAGTAAAGAAGCCATGGAAGTCATCTGACTTTTCCATCACTACTTTCTCCGGCATTTGAAATGCTAATATTGACATACTCGTTTTAAATTAATGTTGAAACTATTACTTAGAGTACAACTCGACAATCAACTGTTCGTTGATATTTTCCGGTATATCTTCACGTGGAGGTAGGTTAATTAACTTACCTTCCATTTCTTTTAAATCCCACTCTAACCAGTTGTACTTCTTAGCACCCTGAATAGAAAGTGAGTTATTGATTGCTTCTAACGATTTTGATTTCTCGCGAACCGCAATAACATCGCCAGGCTTTAAAAATGCTGAAGGTACGTTCAGAACTTCTCCGTTTACAGTAATGTGTTTATGTACTACCAACTGACGAGCTGCTCTTCTTGTAGGAGCTACACCTAAACGATATACAGTGTTATCCAAGCGCGACTCGAGCATTTGCAAAAGTACTTCACCCGTTACGCCTTTCTTGCGAGAAGCCTTGTGGAAAGTATTTTCGAACTGGCGCTCTAAGATTCCATAGATGAACTTTGCCTTTTGCTTTTCAGCCAACTGCACAGCGTATTCAGATTGCTTGCGCTTTTTGCCTTTACCATGCTGGCCAGCAGGATAATTTTTCTTGGCCAACGTTTTACTGTCGCCAAAGATAGGTTCATTATATCTTCTGGAAATCCTTGTTTTTGGACCGGTGTACCTTGCCATGATTTATTCTTTCTTATTACTGAAATTAAACTCTTCTTTTCTTAGGAGGACGGCATCCGTTATGCGGAATCGGAGTAAAATCTTTAATGATTGTTACCTCAATTCCAGAAGCTTGAATGCTACGGATAGCAGACTCGCGTCCAGCGCCAGGTCCTTTCACGAAAACTTCTACTTTACGTACGCCTAATTCAAATGCTTTAGTCGCACACTCTTGAGCAGCTACCTGAGCAGCATACGGAGTATTTTTCTTTGAGCCTTTAAAACCCATCTTTCCAGCCGATGCCCAAGAAACAACTTGTCCTGTGCTATTGGTCATAGAAATAATAATGTTGTTGAAGGTAGCACGAATGTGAGCTTGGCCTACGGCCTCCACATTTACTACGCGCTTTTTGCTTTTGTCCTTCTTCTTTTCAACTGCAGGTGCTGCCATACGAAAAGTTTATAGTTTTTTTAAATTAATTAGCCTTTAACTGCCTTCTTCTTGTTCGCAACTGTCTTACGCTTTCCTTTACGCGTACGTGAGTTGTTCTTGGTTTTCTGTCCACGCACAGGCAAGCCTTTGCGATGACGTAGTCCGCGATAGCAACCAATGTCCATCAAGCGTTTGATGCTCAATTGAACTTCAGAACGTAACGAACCCTCAATGCGGAACTGCTCTGCAATAATTGCGCGCACAGCATTTGAGTCTTCATCATTCCAATCTTTCACCTTCTTATCCCAAGACACATTCGCTTGAGTAAGTATTTTTTGGGCGGATCTGCGTCCAATCCCATAAATGTAGGTAAGGCTGATTTCGCCTCTTTTGTTATCCGGAATATCTACACCAGCAATACGTGCCATAATTATCCTTGTCTTTGTTTATAACGTGGGTTCTTCTTGTTAATCACATACAACTTGCCTTTGCGTCTGATGATCTTGCAATCAGCGCTCCGTTTTTTTATTGATGCTCTTACTTTCATGTCTTCTCTATTTATATCTGAACGTAATCCTGCCTTTTGTTAAGTCATAAGGAGACATTTCCAGTCTCACTTTATCACCGGGCAAAATGCGGATGTAGTGCATTCTCATCTTACCTGATATGTGAGCTAATACTTCGTGGCCATTTTCCAGTTGCACTTTAAACATTGCATTGGAAAGCGCCTCTTGTATTGTTCCGTCTTGCTCTATCGACTTTTGTTTCGCCATTTAAAACTATAACTCTCTTCTAAGTACTCGTGTGTCGTCAATATTTCTGTGCGATCCTTATATATCGCCACCATGTGTTCAAAGTGTGCTGAAGGTTTCTTGTCTTGCGTTCGGATCGTCCATCCATCGCGTTCTTGTATTACCTTCTTCGTCCCCATGTTAATCATCGGTTCGATGGCAAAAACCATCCCCGGCTGAATCTTTGGTCCCTTTCCTCTCTTTCCGTAGTTAGGTACTTCCGGATCTTCATGTAAGCTTCTGCCTACTCCGTGTCCTACCAGCTCCCTTACCACACCGTAACCAAACTGTTCAACAAAGTTTTGGACAGCAAATCCAATGTCTCCGATTCGGTTTCCGGCCTTTGCCTGAGCGATGCCTAGGTAAAGGGATTCCAGCGTTCGATCTAGCAATCTCAGAACTTCGTCTTTTACACCTTCCAAAGGGTAGGTATAAGCTGAATCACTGTGAAAGCCTTTGTACAAAACTCCGCAATCAATCGAAACAACGTCTCCTTCTTTCAATTCGTAATCACTCGGAAATCCGTGAACCACTACATCATTAACAGAGATGCACAGCGATGCAGGGAATGAATGATAATTCAAAAAAGAAGGCACTCCATTGTGGTCTCTTATATACTCTTCGGCAATTTTATCCAGCTTATTCGTTTTCACACCTGGCTTAATGGCCTTCGCTACTTCCGCGTGTGTTCGGGCTAATACCTGAGCACTCTCTTTAATCAACTGAATATCACTGTCCGTCTTGTATTGAACCATTCAATTTCAAGCCGCAGCAAACTGAGAACGTCCTTTTACTCTACCTGATTTCATCATTCCTTCATAGTGACGCATTAACAAATAGCTTTCGATCTGTTGCAGCGTATCTAACACCACACCTACTAAAATTAGTAAGGATGTGCCACCATAGAAGTATGCAAAGTTTTGCGTTATGCCTGCCATCACAGCAAAGGCTGGGAGAATGGCAACCGCAGCTAGCAACAATGCACCCGGTAAAGTTATTTTTGATAAAATACTGTCAATAAATTCTGCCGTTTGTTTGCCCGGTTTAATACCCGGAACAAAACCACCATTGCGCTTCAAATTCTCAGCAATATCGTTCGATGGAACAGTGATTGCGGTATAAAAGAAAGTGAAGATAATAATCAACGAAGCAAACAATAAATTGTACTGCCAAGAAGTGAAGTCTGCAAAGGTTGTTCCTACATAAGCACCCACATCGCTATCTCTCCAGATTTGTGCAACGAGAGGAGGAATAAACATCAAAGCCTGAGCAAAGATGATTGGCATTACACCTGCAGAATTCAACTTTAAAGGGATGAAATCACGTTTTCCACCGTATAATTTGTTTCCAACTACTTGTTTAGCATACTGTACAGGAATTCGTCTCACTGCCTGGGTTAGTGCAATTACACCAACAACGACAAAGAATAAGGCTAAGAATTCAAGAATCAATAACAAGCCACCGCCTAAACCTTTTGCATCTGCTTCCTGATAGATCGCTGCTGGAAAACGAGACACTATACCGATCATGATCAGCATGCTAATACCGTTTCCAATGCCTTTATCCGTGATACGCTCTCCTAACCACATACAGAACATGGTTCCCGCAACAATGATCATCATCGATGACACTGTGAAGAACAACCCTGGGCTGATAATCGCCTCTTGATTAACCGTTGCTCTTAAATATCCGTAGGATTGTGCAGCCGTGATGATAATCGTGAGTACACGTGTCCACTGGTTTAATTTCTTTCTACCACTTTCGCCCTCCTTCTGCATCTTGGTAAATGTAGGAACTGCTACGGTGAGCAATTGAACTACAATTGAAGCAGAAATGTATGGCATAATGCCTAAAGCGAAGATAGACGCCCGGCTAAAAGACCCACCTAGGAAAGTATTCAGGAAATCGAAAATTCCGCCTTGACTTCCGGTTAATAAATTAGGATCGATGCCTGGTAATACGATATACGATCCTAATCTGAAAATAATTAGGAATCCGATCGTATTGAGAATTCTAACGCGTAGATCCTCGATCGAAAATATGTTCTTTATGGTTGTAAAGAAGCGCTTCATTATCTAACTGTTGTAGCTGTTCCGCCTACTGTTTCAATTGCCTTGGTTGCTGTTGTAGAGAATGCATGTGCTTCCACACTCACTTTCGCTTTCAACTCGCCTCTTCCCAAAATCTTTACTTTATCATTTTTGCCCACGATACCATTGTCTACCATCAATTTGATATTCAATGCAGCAGCGTTGGTTTTTTGAGCTAATTCTTGCAAAGCATCCAAGTTGATCGCCTTGTAATAGATCTTGTCATTGTTCTTGAAACCGAACTTAGGAACACGTCTTTGCAATGGCATCTGACCACCTTCAAATCCGAATTTCTTATGATAACCAGAACGAGATTGAGCACCTTTGTGACCACG
>JACPVX010000055.1 GCA_016191555.1 Bacteroidota bacterium | reverse complement strand
GTTGGTATATCCATAATGTAGAAATACATTTGTGATTAAACAGGAAGAGCCGTATGAAGGGAGACTTTCACGTACGGTTCCGTGAGAACCTAAGGGTGAGACTCCCTTGGGTGACTCGACTGGCAGTAATTTTGCTTCGATAAATATGCGACTGGCTATAATTACATATGGACTCGGACTTTTAGTAGGGGGACTTTTGGTACTAGCAGCATGGCAGTACTTACTTCTCCGCAGAGTCTCGCCTCGGACTCTGCGACCAACTTAAGCATGTTGATATATTTATAGATTGGTAGGCAAGGTGCCGCAGAGTCCCTTGCAAGAGACTCTGCGGAGAAATAAAATCCTAAAATCCTGTAAATCCTGATTCAGACAATAAGCAGTCTGCCCGTCTCGCAACACGAACCAATGACTATTGACCATTGACTGCGCTCTGTTTCCCAACACGCACCCCGATTAACTATTAACTATTAACCATTAACTTCTAACGGCTTTTGGAGGTGTGGGATGGAAGAGCGAAATTTGTTTAGAGAAGCGCTAGCATAACAGAAATATGCGCAAGTTTCAAAGTAAAAGATGCGCATACCCTAATGTTAGCAGCAATCGCTAGAACCGATGAAAGAACTACCATTTATAATTTTAATCTTATTGACATTTTCATGTGGACAAAAACGCGATCGGATTCCAATCGACAAAAGTGTGACGGTTTCAGCGAAAGGAGACTTGAACAATGTTGATTTGTATGAGGCTCTTCAATTCGTTATTTCAGACCAGCAGTTAGATAAACGATTGGGAATTAAGACTACTCCAATATCCTTAAGTGAGCATTTTTTGACTGAAAGACTGATAGACACGTTGGACAATTCTTCGATAATTGAAATCAAGGAGGGGAAGCTGGTACTGAAGGACTCTTTCAGTATCTCTTTTCATCCCCCACGAGTTCTGACACGTGAGGACATTGATTTCATGTTAAATCAACAGCGGATATTGGAAGATTTTTACTGGGACAACTCTAGACTTGGATTCAACACTTCAAATACTAAAGAATGGTATGAGTTTTCAATCCCATTGTTTTCTAGGGACAGTTCAAAAATTGTTATGCAGATGTACTGGACGTGTGACCAATTTTTGTGCAGGCACGATACGCCAATTTTGCTGACTAAAGACGAAGGACATTGGGCCGCTGACACAGGACCAGTTGTACTTCACTGAGGACGCGACTGCTGCTAACAATGTCTGTAAAACATATGGTGTATTGTAGGTTCTTAACGTGTGTGCTGTTAAATTTCGTTTGCAACGTGGGACAAAGACGTAGATACTTAAACGCATCCGTTTTATAGACTAGCGTTAGATGCAATTTTTCTCGACATGACTGGACACATACAATTTTATATCCTTGGACTCATTAGTATAATTAACTGGGGACAAAAATCTGTTGAGATTCAATTTGACAGTTCAGACAACGTGACGGCAGGATTCTCTGAAATTTCGCTGCAGTTGCATTCAGATAGAAAAGTAAACCTAGTATTTGGAGAGAGCGTGGGTGTTGGACAAAACGAAGCTGGAGGAATCTACAAATGGGAAACGAATACTGTTCATGGAAAATGGAGAGTCAAGGGAAATTTGATTTATGTCTCAATTGACTCGACAAAAGAATTTATAAAGCGGACTTTTGAATTCAAACAATTTCGTGCACTGGGACAACGACTCACGACAGAAGACATCTTAGTTTTTCCAGTCAACGCGGACAGTGTAATTATTAATGACATTCCGTGTCTCAGGATAAAAATGAAAGAGAAGAAATGAGTATTAAAAAACGGCCTACCCCCTCGGCCTCCGGCCACTCCCCCTTATCAGGGGGAGAACAGAGCGGGTAAACTTAACCCGTTCCCTTCCTTATAACCACGGGTGCCCAAACACTAATCCAAAAACACAACCGTAATTAAACACTGCACCGCACCCCTCCTTGGCAAGGAGGGGTGCCCGCAGGGCGGGGTGGTCACACATAAATCTTCTAATCACTAGAACCATCGACTTGTACCACCAATCCTGCCCATCCTAAAATCCTGTAATTCCTGATTCAGACAGACAGCAGTCTGCCCGTTTGCCAACCCGAACCAATGACTATTGACCATTGACTGCACTCTGTCTCCCAACACGCACCCCCGATTAACTATTAGCCATTAACTCCTAACTGCTTTTGGACGTGTGGGAGGAATTGGTGAAATTTGATTATGTGATAAGGAGATTCTTGTGGCATATATACACTGGGAATTGGGTGTATATGTGCCATACGGTGCATTAATACAATAGTTGTGTCATGCTGCGAACGACAAAACAAAGCCGACCAACAGACAGATAATGCCAAGTCAGAGACGAGAGAAGAGGTTATCTCTTACGGACCTACCAGTGTTGTACGTACAATCAAACAAGATAGAAAGGGTAACATTTGGATGACCTCTTGGGAGGGAATTTTCCGTTATGATGGAAAATCTTTTACCAATATCACCAGTAAAGTAAGTTCAGCTAGATTCTTTTCACTTTTAGAAGATAGAAACGGCAACTTTTGGTTCGGCACAATTGGCTCAGGTGTTTTCTACTACGATGGGCATACTTTTCAAAATTTCACAACAAAGGAAGGCCTTATTAGCAATGAGATTGGTTGCATTTATGAAGATAAAGCTGGCAATATTTGGTTTGGTGGCAGTGGCGGAGCAAGTCGCTATGATGGTACTTCCTTCCGAAGTTATACAATAAATGGGCAGGTCATGGATGAGGATAGAACAGGGAAGTCTTTTTCAGAACGCCAGCCTTATGGAGTTAATTCAATTATCGAGGACAGAACAGGCAAGTTTTGGTTTGCTACCAATGTTAATACTTTCATTTATGATGGAAAAACATTTTCAGTTTTCGCTAACAAGGGCAAACCTTTTAAGAATGTTGGTAACATTATCGAAGATAAAAAAGGTAATATCTGGCTCGGTGGGACTCGCTATGACGGAAGTACATTTACTAACTTCACCTCGAGTTCCGTTCTTTATGTATATGAAGATAGAAATGGCAACATTTGGACAAGTTCTAGTCGCCCTACTGAGCAAAATTGGGTACTTTCTCGTTATGAGGCTAAGTCATTGGACAGCAAGGAGCCTACTGTAACCGAAATAAAACCCGAACTAGGAGCACTTTTCACGATTCTAGAATCTTATGATGGAAGCATTTGGTTGGGCGCTGATGGCGTGCATCGTTATGATGGTAAAACCTTTCACGACTTTAAAAGTAAAGACCTTCGGAAATAATTTGGTTTGTTCAATAATTTAAAGGCGACCCGAAGACACAAAAGTACTACAAATAGAAAGTTGAACTCATTAGTGACCAGTTTAACGGTTGACTTACATAGCAAAAAGAAATGACCTCACGCCACACCAACTTGCAAGCCCCACATCCTTTGCGCAAGCCAAAGCTAGCAAGTCCGTGTGGCTCACAAAGTGAAGGACTTGGGCACGAACACACAACAAAATGTTTCTGTCTAGTTACTTTCTCCGCGCAGAGTGCCTCGGGACTCTGTCGCTAAATGATCACCACAACAGTTTTGTTATTTTTTTCTACTCATAGATTTCAAAGCGATACTCTATGCAGGCCCTATCGCCTCACCCCACCCAACAATCCTGTAAATCCTGATTCAGACAGTGAGCAGTCTGCCCGTCTGCCAACACGAACCAATGACTATTGGCCATTGACTGCGCTCTGTTTCCCAACACGCACCCCCGATTAACTATTAACCATTAACTTTTTTGGACTAGTGGGAGAGATTAGTGAAATTTTATAAAGTAAAGGCTGGCCCATATATGTAAAATATGCGCAAGTTTTGGGAGT
>JACPVX010000053.1 GCA_016191555.1 Bacteroidota bacterium | reverse complement strand
GGTAAACACAAGCTCTCTGCGATCAATGCCGTCAGGAACAAACTTATTGCTATGGTCTTGTCGGTTATTCGGAGAAATAAGCCATTTGAAAAAGATTATTCTGCTGCAATTTGTTGACTTTGCCATAGAAATCCCTGCCGCAGCGCGTGCTACTTTACCACCTGTGTGCTAAACTCCAAGTCAACTGCAAACTAAATCAATCAATCTTTGGTTATCTTTGCACACGCTGTAAAATTCGTCATTCACACACCGTAAATAACTATCGACATGGCAGTTTTTCTTCTTACCATCGGCATTTTCGCACTCTTCTTCATCTTAATGTCAGTGCGTTTGTTGTTTATTAAAAATGGCGAGTTCAGAGGCACCTGCGCCACACAAAGTCCCTTTCTGGCCAAAGAAGGCATTACCTGTGGCTATTGCGGCAAAGTAGTAGGTGCTGGCGAAGCCTGTGGCGATCCTGAAAAGGCAGCCGAGCTGCCGTCAATTAAGAAGTAAGTTTTAGTAACTTTTTAGGAGTAAAGGTTCAACTCGGATAATTCCTTTCCTATTTCACGTATTCCCTTCATGATCTTTTCTGTCTGCACGATAGATGGTTTCTTTCTTCCCTGCACGTAGTGCGACAACAACGTTGGGTTCATGGCAATTCGGTCAGCCAAAAATTTAGCATTTATAACTCGGTAAAATTGAAAAAACTGTTTTAACTCTATTTCTAACTTAATATCCTTTTCAGCTACTTCAATTTCATCATCTTCAAAATATAGATTAAGAGCTTCTACAATATTCTTAGATAAATCCGACATCGTTTTACCAGTCGTAAAAACAGGATAGTCCACCGCATAAGCTGAAAATCCAGTCTTCGTCTTCTCTACTTTGACAGATACTTTCTTCTTCAAAATTGATTTAACCATAATCTTACTTTCTAAGTCCTGCCTGCTTTAACAGTTTTTTCTCCAATCCCTTTCCAACTTCATTATTCCCGTGATTGGGAAAAATAATTATTCCGGGTTTAACTGCATGTCTTAGTTTGACATGCGATCCTTTCTGTCCAACAGAGTACCATCCGTCTTGCAATAACATCCGCAACAATTCTGATGATTTCATAGAATGTATTTTCTAAGGAAAGCAAAGAATTGGGGAAAATCTTTATCGGCTAAGGTAAATAATTATATACCTAAAACGCAAGATTAATTTTGCATAAATTCGCATCTTAATTTGATAAATGACCCTCATTAAATCTATCTCCGGCATTCGTGGAACCATCGGTGGCAAACCGGGCGATGCCCTTACCCCTGTTGATTGTGTAAAATTTGCGGCTGCATTTGGCTCGTGGGTAAAATCCCGCCAAGGCAAAAAAATAGTGATCGGTCGCGATGCGCGCATATCCGGTGAAATGGTGAGCACGCTCGTGTGCTCTACGCTGCAAGGTCTCGGTTTAGATGTGATCGACCTTGGACTTTCCACAACACCTACAGTAGAAATTGCTGTACCGTTGGAAAAAGCAGGCGGAGGTATCATCCTTACTGCGAGCCACAATCCCATTCAGTGGAATGCGCTCAAGCTGCTCAACGAAAAAGGCGAATTCATTTCGAGTGAAGATGGCGCGCTGGTCTTACAAATTGCACAAACCGAAAATTTCGAGTTTGCACCGGTAGAAAAACTAGGTCGCTACGAAAAGAAAACGACCTATATAAAAAAGCACATCGAATTAATTCTAAAAAACAAATTAGTCGATGTAAAGGCCATTCAAAAAGCCAACTTCAAAATAGCGGTTGATGCTGTAAATTCTACCGGAGGCATTTCTGTTCCGGAATTATTGAAAGCAATAGGCGTAAAAAAGATTGTAAAACTTTACTGCGAACCAACCGGCAAGTTTCCACACAATCCGGAGCCACTTCCCGAAAATATCAAAGCCATTTGCAAGACCGTAAAAAATGAAAAGTGCCACTTAGGCATTGTGGTCGATCCTGATGTAGATCGCTTGGCGCTGATTCAGGAAGACGGAAAACCTTTTGGCGAAGAATACACGCTGGTAGCCGTTGCAGACTATGTGCTCAGCAAGCGTAAAGGCAACACGGTGTCCAACCTTTCGTCTACGCGCGCACTTCGCGATGTAACCGAAAACGCTAAAGGCATTTACACGGCTGCTTCAGTTGGCGAAGTAAATGTGGTTACCGCCATGAAACAAACGAAAGCTGTGATCGGAGGCGAAGGCAATGGCGGTGTTATTTTTCCTGAGCTGCATTACGGCCGCGATGCGTTGATGGGCATTGCGTTGTTCCTGACACATTTGGCAAAATCAAAATTGAAAGCTTCGGAGTTGCGCAAAACATACCCGAGCTATTTCATCTCGAAAAATAAAATCGAGTTGACGCCTCAAATCAACGTAGATGATGTGTTGGAAAAAATAAAAGCTAAATACGCTTCTGAAAAAATAAACACGGCCGATGGCGTGAAGATTGATTTTGAAACAGAAAAAGAGTGGGTACACTTACGCAAGTCAAACACCGAACCCATTATCCGCATCTATGCGGAGTCGCAAAACGAAAAGAAAGCAGATGCTTTGGCTAAACGAATTATCGAAGATATCAAACAAGTGATTGCCGGATAATAGAACCTGATTGGATTTCAACGATTTGATTACTAAATTTATTTGAAGATGGACATTCAAACACAAAAACTTATTCTGATAGAACAGTTACTTCATGTAGATGATACCAAAATCATCGATCAGGTAAGAGAAATTTTGAATAATAGTGAATCCAACATCATCGGATACGAGTTGACTGGCATACCCATTTCGAAACGTGATTTATTGAAGAAAATAGAATTAGCGGAAAAAGAATTTAAGGAAGGGAACTATCAAACTATCGATGAATTTGAAAAAGAATCGGAAGGTTGGTAATGGAAAAGATTTATAAAGTAGTGATCCCAGCTTCAGCCAAAGAGTCTCTCCGCGAAATAATTCAATATATCAAATTAGATTCTCCCAGTGCTGCTAAAAATGTCCGACTTAAATTATTAGAACTGGCAAAGAGCTTGAGTATTTCGCCAGAGCGATTTTCGAGAGAATCATTTTTAGAATCGTTAAATGGAAATTATCGATCTGTTGTGCTTTCGCATTTTAAAATTGTATACAAAGTACAAGATGCTGAAGTAATAATCCTCCGATTTATTCATACCAGTAGAGATCCTAAAGAAATTAAGAAATTAGATAGATTGTAATCACAACCACTCATGAGAGTTTACCTAGACAACGCAGCAACCACGCCCCTCGATCCCGAAGTATTTGAGGCCATGAAACCATTCATGCTCGAAGACTTTGGCAATCCTTCGTCTACCCATGCGCACGGGCGCAAAGTGAGGGCAGCGATCGAGTCGGCACGAAAAAAAGTAGCAGAACTCTTGAACTGTACTCCCGGAGAAATCATCTTCACCTCGGGCGGTACCGAAGCGGATAACACGTTACTGCGCTGCAGCATCGACACGTATCAATTAAAACACGCCATCTCCTCACCTATCGAGCACCACGCTGTCACCCATACGCTGGAAACGCTGGAGCGTGAAGGAAAAATAAAACTGCATCATGTGCGTCTCGATGAAAAAGGCCATGTGGACTACACGCACTTAGAAGAATTACTTAAAGCAAATCCGAATGCGTTGGTTTCATTGATGCATGCTAACAACGAAATCGGCAATTTGCTCGACATGGAGCGTGTGGGCGAACTTTGTCAACAGTATCAGGCATACTTCCAATCCGACACAGTTCAAACGATGGGGCACTATCGCCACGATTTGAAAAAACTAAAAGTGCATGGCCTCACTGCTGCCGCACACAAGTTTCACGGGCCGAAGGGTGTAGGATTCATGTATATCAACAAAGACAAAAAAATTCATTCGCTCATTCACGGTGGCGCGCAAGAGCGCAACATGCGCGGTGGCACCGAAAATGTGTATGGCATTATTGGCTTGGCGAAAGCGTTGGAAATCTGCTATCGCGAAATGGATGAGCACGAAAGTCACATCAAAAAAATAAAAGCACACATGGCAGCTAAGTTAACAGAGGCCATACCCGATGTGACATTTAATGGCGATTCATCCAATCTTCAAAAAAGCTTGTACACCGTTCTCAACGTTAGCCTTCCGGAATCGGAAGAGAACGACATGCTCCTTTTCAATTTAGATCTTCAAGGAATTTCTGCTTCGGGAGGCAGTGCTTGCTCAAGTGGTGCATCCACCAGATCGCATGTGCTTGGCGCTTTGTATCCCAATTCAAAAAGAGGTGCCGTTCGCTTTTCGTTCAGCAAATACAACACCGTACAAGAAATTGATCATGTAGTCAGCAAGTTGGCCGAAATATGTCGTGTAGCGGTTTAGGCTACCGGATGTATTCTACTGCCAAATCGCTTGATGATTTCCTTCTCCAGATTATCCTGGTGATCAGGATGTGCTACTTTCAAAATTTCATACGCACGCTGACGTAGGTTTTTTCCGTAGAGATAAGCTGTTCCAAACTCCGTCACGAGGTAGTGCATGTGTGCGCGGGTGGTTACAATGCCCGCTCCCGATTTTACTTCCGGTACAATTTTAGAAACGCCTTTCTTCGTAGCAGATATTAACGCAATAATCGGTTTACCTCCATCCGACAAAGCTGCTCCTCGGATAAAATCCATCTGTCCCCCCACACCAGAATATTGATACGTACCAATCGAGTCCGCACACACTTGTCCAGTAATATCTACTTCAATCGCACTATTGATAGCTACCACTTTGGGGTTCGCCCGGATTACCCGCGTATCGTTGACATAACTCGCTTCTAAAAATGCAAACTGTGGATTGTCATCTAAAAAATCATACAACTTCTTCGAGCCGATCGTAAAGCCTGAAACCACCTTGCCTGGATGTTTCTTTTTGTAGGCATTCGTGATGACACCTTGTTTAATCAACTCCATCACACCATCGGAAAACATTTCGGTATGGATGCCTAAATCTTTGCAGTGACCCATCGCCAATAAAGCCGCATCGGGAATCGAGCCAATACCCATCTGAAGGGTAGAGCGATCTTCCACCAAAGAGGCCACATTTTTACCAATGGTAATGTCTTCGGCTGTCAGTTGGCTAGAGTATGAAACTTGTGGCAGTTCATCGTTGCACTCCACCATCGCGGTAAAGCGGCTCACATGGATAAATCCATCGCCATGTGTGCGCGGCATATTGGGATTGATCTGCGCTATCAGCTTCTTGGCATACTTTACGGCCGAGCGAACGACATCCACGGAAGTGCCCAACGAACAAAATCCATGTTTATCCGGAGGAGAAACGTGTAATAAGGCAACATCCAACGGCAATATCTTTTTTTCAAACAAGCGAGAAATCTCGCTGAGAAAGATTGGAATATAATCGCCACGTCCATCATGTATGGCCTCGCGGATCGGAGCAGAAACAAACAATGAATTGAAATAAAAACTATCGCGATAACGGGCATTGGTAATTTCCAAATCACCCAAAACGCTAATGGCTACCAACTCCACACCACGCAATTCATCGGCACGCTTGGCCAAGGCATCTAATAATAACTTAGGTGTAGCCGCACTGCCATGTACAAATACGCGATCACCTGACTCAACGAATCGAACGGCTTCTTCCGGAGAAATAAATGTCTTCATGTCTGATTGTTTTTTTGAAACTCGTGTCCAATCACCCTCTTCAACAACTCATCGAATTGTTTGTTGATGACTTTTTCTATTATTACGAGCGAAAGATAGAGGTGAACAAACTGGTATCTCCTGACTTTCATCATATTTAATTACTTTTATTTCATCATGAGCAAAGAGCAATCGATTTCATTTATTGGCTCGGGCAACTTGGCCTGGCATTTAGCACCTGCATTGGATAATGCCGGCTTTATTGTGCGCGAAGTATATAGCCGCAATCCTCAACACGCGGAGGAACTGACCGGAAAATTATACCAAGCCGAGGTAAAGGCTACATTGGACTTTTCGACCAGCGACTCTTCCATTTTCATTATTGCCACCAGTGATGATGCCATCGAGACCATTGCCCGGGAAATTATTTTACCGGATGATGCCGTTTTGCTCCATACCTCTGGAAGCCAACCATTGAGCGACTTGCAATATGCTGCGACTAATCTGATTGGTGTGCTTTATCCGCTTCAAACATTTAGCAAACAAAAAAAGGTAGACTTCAAAAGCATTCCGCTTTTCATTGAAAGTATCAATGAAGAAACCGATGAAGTCCTTCGTCTCTTGGCGAATGCGATCAGTCCGCAAGTGCGAAAAATTACTTCTGCCGAACGGAAGGCCATGCACGTAGCAGCCGTCTTTGCATCCAACTTTACCAATCACATGCTCACCATCTCGAAAGGGATCATGCAAGGATATAGCCTTGAATACGATTGGCTGAAGCCATTGATTTCTGAATCCATTCAAAAGAGTTTGGCAATAGGTCCGGAGGCTGCCCAAACAGGCCCAGCCAGACGTGGCGACCTAGAAACACTCGATCAACATTTAGCATTTTTGAAAGAAGATGAAAGTGTAGCTGAGATCTACAAACTCATCAGTCAACATATCATCGATCATTTTGAACACTAATATCAAAACCTTATTGGGCATTTTGATGTTGAAAGACAAAATTGCGCGTTAAACTATTTTTAAGTCCATTTATCCGTTTCGATAGCTATTTTAAGTAAATATTAGTATATTGAATGCTAAATAGTTTTACATCAGTGTGTTATGAATATTTTTTACCGGCTCAATAGCTTTGGTTTCCTCATAAATTGACATAGTACTTTTCGGTGAGTTTCATTCGCATTAAATTTTTCTAAAGGATCCGCATTACAATGAACGTCAAAGGTTATTACAACAGAGGTCGGGTTTTCGGTTACATCTTGCTGGCAGCACTCATTGCCTTTCTGGCCTACTATATTTACACTTGGTTGATCGGCTAAATCATCCTTCAGTGAAATTACTTGGCCTTCGAACAACAATTTACAAAGTAGCTGAGCTTACCAACGCAAAAGAATGGTACGCACAAGTTTTGGGTTTCGCACCCTATTTTGATGAACCCTTTTATGTTGGTTTTTCGGTTGAAGGTTTTGAATTAGGGCTAATCCCCGATGCTCATTCCGGCAACAAAAGCGATGCAGTCAGCACCTACTGGGGTGTAGAAAATATCGAGAGCTCGTATCAGCAACTATTAGACTTAGGCGCAAGCTCAATGGAAGCACCGCAGGATGTGGGTGGTGGTATTTGGGTAGCCATGGTAAAAGACCCTTGGGGAAATCCATTCGGCATTATTTACAATCCTCATTTCGGCACTACGGCTCCATAAGGATGCGTGTAGGGTAAATCTCTTTTTTGCGAAATTTCCTCGTCTGTAATTTCCTATTTTTGCTTGGTCAAATTTTCCCTCATGCGATACTACATACTTCTATTCTTTTCAATTTCATTTTGGGCAAACGCACAAAAGACAGATTCACTTCAACAAGTAGTTTATCAATCAGCATTAGAAAAATTAAAACAAGGTAGCTATCAGGAATCGATTGTTCAGTTCTCGCAGTTAATAACTACCGGATTTGCAAACAAAGAAGTTTATGCAAAACGGGGCATATCCTATTTTCAATTGAACGACTTTGAAAAGGCCCGACTCGATTTAGATGAAGCAGTAAAGGGAAGAATCAACACAGCAGAATTATTTCAATTTCGCGGCAACGCAAAATACAAACTGGAAGATTTTCAGGGTTGTATTGGTGATCTGGAGAAAGCTGTGCAAATGGGCATAAAAAACTTTGAAACGTTTGTCAATTTGGGCAATGCCAAATTTCGCTTGGAAAATTACAAGGATGCTATTGTTAATTACGACAAAGCATTGGCAACCGGCAAAAAAGACCATGTGCTCTACAACAATCGAGGCAAAGCAAAAATTAATTTAAAAGATGTAGCCGGAGCAGCAGCTGACTTTGATGAAGCGTTGAAACTGAAGCCGGATTATGACAAAGCGCTCGAGAACAGAGCCGCTGCACGCTTTCAATTAAAAGAGTGGGCAGGAGCAGTGGCCGATTACGAAAAAATTATTTCGTCCGGCCGAAGTGATGAAGAACTTTTTCAAAATGTGGGAACAGCCAAATACAATCTGGCCGACTATAAAGGAGCTGCAGATGCGCTTAATAAAGTTGTGAGCAAAGGAATCAAAGACAAAGAAGTATTTCGGATGCTCGGGCTTAGTCAGGCCAAATTGAAAGATTATACCGGTACAGCAAATGCGCTGGCTGCAGCTGTTTCGCTTGGCGCCAGCGATAAAGAAGTTTTTGAACAGCTGGGCTATGCACACTATTTTACGAAAGATTACAAAGCGGCAAGTGAGTCGTTGAGCCGCGCTATTACGTTGGGAGCAACTGCTAAAGAAATCTTTTTCTACAAAGGCAATGCAGCATTCAATTTGAAAGACAATGAAACCGCTCTGAAAGATTTAGAAAAAGCAATTTCATTGGGCGTGAATGATTATGAAGCATTTAAAAACGTAGGCGATCTTAAGTTTATCAAAAATGACTTCGCGGCAGCTCTTCAGAATTATGATAAGGCGATTGCTCTCTCATCGACAGACCCTATCGTGTTCAACAATCGCGGTAAAGCAAAAATGACACTGGGTGATTTACAAGGCGCTGTTACTGATTTTGATAAGGCCATTGTACTTAAAAAAGATTATACCAAGGCTTACCTCAATCGCGGAACATTATATTTTACGCTGGCTAACTACAAAGGAGCGGCCGAAGATTTAGATAAAGTGCGGTCAACCGAAGGTGAATCAGCCGAACTCTCTAAAATGCTGGGTATCTCAAAATATCAGTTGAATGAAAAAGGTGCTGCTAAATCATTCTTAGAAAATGCGTTGAAGGCCGGATCAAAAGACGGAAAAGCAAATTTCTATGTGGGACTATTGCGCTACGATGCAGCGGAATATAATACCGCCATTGAAGCCTTGAGAGCAGCCGAGGCCGCAGGCGAAAAGGAAATTTCGTTGTATGAAAAAAGAGGAAAAGCACTTTATCAAACTCAAGATTATGGAAGTGCTATTACCGATCTGGAAAAAGTAGCCAAACAAGAACCGGCAGATTTGCAAACGCTTGAATTCTTAGGCATTGCCTACATGCAATTACAAAAAACAAAAGAAGGGCTTACTTATCTTGAGAAGGCAGTTATGGCTGGAAGCAAGAGTAAAGATGTTTTGTTTCAGGTGGGCAACGGGCGATTTAAAGAGAATAATTTTGCCGGAGCGATTGAAGCATATGACAAAGCTATTTCGCTTGGCGCGAATGATGAAGTGATCTTTAACAATCGCGGTAAAGCAAAACTCAATTCTAGTCTTGCCAAAGAATCAGTAGCTGATTTTGACAAAGCCATTCAGTTAAAACCAAATTACACCCAAGCTTTACGCAACCGGGCCAGTGCCAATACGCAATTGAAAGAATGGGCGAAAGTAATTGTAGATGAAGCACTCGTCACCGCCAACAATCAAGGAGGTGTTGAAGATTTTTCCATCAGCGGAAACGCAAAGTATTACCTGAAAGACTACCGTGGTGCAATCGAAGATTTGACGAAAGCAATTGACGGTGGCGTAAAAGAAAAATTAGCTTACATCTCTCGGGGTAATTCATATTTTGAAACAAAAGAATTTCCAAAAGCAATTGCAGATCTGAGTAAAGCGATTGAGTTAGGCGAAACATCTGCTGACATCTATTTGAAACGAGGCACCTGCTACTTTCAAACACAAGAACTGAAACTTGCGCTGCCTGATTTAGAAAAAGCGTTGGCGGCCGGCAGCAACGATCCATTAGCATATGACATGCGCGGGTATTGCCGTCTTTCAAATAAAGATACAGAGGGTGCAATCAGCGATTTTGATTTAGCGCTTGAGAAAAATAATAAGCTGCTTTCCGCATACTACCACAGGGGTGATGCAAAGTTCATCAACAAGAATTTTCAAGGCGCCTTACAAGATTACACCCAAGCCATTAGTGGTGGGCTAAGCGATGTAACCTTACTAAACAATCGTGGAAAAGCATATTTCAACTTAGATAAATACGATGATGCCATTACGGATTATGGTCTTGCTATCGCCAAAAAGGCCGACTACACACGCGCTTACGAAAACCGGGCGGAGGCTTATTTAAAAACCAAGAAATTTGAAGAAGCTATTCGTGATTTACGTCAGGTAGAAAAGCTAACCGAAAAACCGGAAACATCGCTGTATCAAAAGTTAGGTGAAGCCTACTACGAATTAAAAAATTATCCATTTGCCCAAGAGTATTTTGACAAAGCTATTCAAGGCGGACTTCGTGATAAAGGAAATTTATTCAAGCGTGGCAAATCATTGCTTGAACAACAAGATTTTCAGGCAGCGATCAAAGATTTTTACGAAGCGTTGAAAGCAGGAGAAAATACAGT
>JACPVX010000034.1:21021-22580 GCA_016191555.1 Bacteroidota bacterium | reverse complement strand
GGTAGAGATACTATTGGCTTTGCCAGCCAATGATGCAACGATCGCTGCTGTTAATGCTGCGAACGATAATCCTTTTAAGCCGGCAGGCAACAGGTTCAATAATACAGGATACGCTCGGTCTGATTTAATTACTTGCGTAGTGGGGTCCAGCATTTCAGCCTGGAAGAATCCATTCTTATACAACACAAACGCTGCTATACCGGGCAACACTACGATCACGGGCATCAACAACTTTAAGAAGGCAGCGAAGAGCAAACCTTTCCGAGCTGTTGGCAAATCGGCACCCAACGCACGTTGTGTAATGTATTGGTTACATCCCCAATAGCCAAGGTTGGCAATCCACATCGCACCAATGATCACCGCCAATCCCGGAAGCTTCTGATAGGCATCTTCTGTCCCACCCTTTCCATCGGGTATCATCATATCGCCCTGATTGAGAATCATGTGGAAGTGATCGGAAGCATTGTTTTTCACAAACATCAACGCATCCCACACGCCACCTCCGCTGATTTTATTCGCTACCAACTCGAGTGCCAAGTACGTGGTAGCCAATCCGCCCAACACCAACACAATCACCTGAATGACATCGGTGTAGCCAATCACTTTCATCCCGCCAAGGGTAATGAACACCGCAAAGATGGACAAGCCAATTACACACGTGGTGAAGCCCAACCCGGTAACCGTTTCAACTGCCAATGCTCCGAGGTAAAGGATGGATGTGAGATTAACGAAGATATACACCAACAACCAAAACACCGCCATGATAGTCGCCACGAGCGGACTGTATCGTTGTGCCAAGAACTGCGGCATGGTATAAATCTTATTCTTGAGATAGATTGGCAGGAAGAAAGCAGCCACTACAATAAGGGTAACTGCAGCCATCCACTCGTACGAGGCAATGGCAAGCCCCATCGCAAAGCCGGAGCCCGACATGCCGATGAATTGTTCGGCAGAGATATTCGATGCAATCAGTGAGGCACCAATGGCCCACCAGGTCAGTGAACCTTCGGCTAAGAAGAAATCTTTGGAGTCAATTTCACTGCGCTTTTTGCGTGTGTAGATCCAATAGCCATACAATGAAACAATTAAGAAGTAAACGAGGAAGACGATGTAATCAGATAGCTGTAACTTTTGCATGTTGGTTTAGGTTGCGGGCATGATTGACACACCCTGCGTTAGGTTAACTAAATAAAAATCAGGTTCTTTTTCGAAAGTAGCAACATATTGGTGTAATACTTTTTCGCGGAAGGCGTTGATCTGATCGGTTCTGATGAGGTTGAGCGTGCATCCGCCAAAGCCACCGCCCATCATGCGGGCACCGAGCACCGCCTCTTTCTCTTCTTCTGCCAGCGACACCAGAAAATCCGATTCATCGCAACTGACTTCATATGCCTGACTGAGGCCCCAGTGGGTTTCGTACATCAGCTTTCCAAAATCAATCAGCTCGCTTTTTTTTAAGTGAGTCGCTGCACGCTGCGTGCGGCTGATCTCTTCAATGATATAAAGACATTTAATGAACACATCTTCGCCTAGTTTGTCCTGAAATTCATAAAGCATCG
>JACPVX010000034.1:0-20975 GCA_016191555.1 Bacteroidota bacterium | reverse complement strand
TAAAGCATCGATCGGCTCACGTCACGGAGCGATTGTACTTCAGCATGTTGCTGATGAATAATCGCTACTCCATGCTCACACGCTTTTCTGCGATCATTATAAGCCGAAGACGCCAGCGTGTGTTTTACCTTCGTATCGATTAACAGCAGCGAATATTCACCCAGGTGAACGGGAATGACTTCGTGCTTCATGGCTCTGCAATCCAATAAAAGTGCGCCATGCTTCTCGCCCATCAGGCTGGCATACTGATCCATGATGCCACACTGCAGTCCGACAAATTCGTGCTCGGAGTATTGCGATATCTTCGCCAATTGCAGGCGACTCAGCGAACCATTAAACAATTCATTCAAACCCATGCCAAAGCCATTGCAGAGCGCAGCGGAAGAAGACAATCCGGCACCAGCAGGAATATCGCCACCAAAAACACAGTCCACCCCATGAATGGGTATACCCGCTCTTTCGAATCCATCGATCACCCCCATCAGATAATTGACCCACGTTTCACCGGGATTGAGATCGTGGATGGAAAAGGAAACGCCCTCATCCATGTCCAGCGAATAGACGTTACATCGATCGGTCAGGCTGGGAGCCATCGCAAAATAAATAGAGCGATCAATAGCCGCGGGCAAAACAAAGCCTTCGTTGTAGTCGGTATGCTCGCCAATCAAATTGATTCGGCCGGGAGCTTTAATGACGATGGGCTTACTGGGAAACTTTTGACGAAAGGTATTAACAACCTTACTTACAACATCAGACATCTTACAAGTATAACACACGCGGCTTTCAAAGCAAAAGCCCCGTACCAAATTGTTACAGTCGGCCAGGATGACCTGCCAAAATACTCACCGAAATCGGACACTTAAAGACAATTTTGAACAGCCAGAAGGGGTAAAGTGCTGTTGATAAGGCTAAAAGCGCAACACCGCGCACTGGTATGCGATTTGCAAATGTAGGCGAAACCCTACTGCCATGATCAAGCATTACCTCGTTCACTTCTTCCGCAGCATTCAGCGCCAAAAGCTTTTCTCGCTCATCAACTTATTGGGGCTTACAGCCGGAATTACCAGCGCACTTTTGATCTATCAATATGCGCAGCACGAGTTTAGCTATGACAACTTCCACCACCACGCAGATCGTATCTATCGTGTCAATCAAACTTTCATCTGGGGCGAAAACAACGACCACGAGTTTGCCTCTACCGGGCCTGGAGTTGCCTATGCCGTACAGGAAGAATTGCCGGAGGTGCAACTGATGTCCAGCATTCATACACCGGGCGATCAACTGATCTCTTACACCAATGCAAAAAAGGAAGTAATCACGTTTGATCAGACCAATATTCTCGCTGCCGATTCGAACTTCTTTCAGTTGTTTAACTTCCCCTTAGTAAAAGGAGACGCTGCTTCGGCTTTGCGTCAGGCGAATACGATCGTGATGACCGAGAAAACAGCTAAAAAGTATTTTGGTGATGAAGACCCGATGGGCAAACTGGTGCGCATGGGTGCCGGAGAGAAGCAACAAACTTTTGAGGTAACCGGTGTGGTGAAAGACTTACCGAGTAACACGTATCTTCAATTTGAGATGCTGGTGTCGATGACCAGCTATCCGGTGATCAAAAAACTGTATTGGAGTTGGGTGTGGACGCAGCTAGAGACATATGTGTTGCTCGATCCGTCTGCGTCAGTAGCGCAGGTGCGTGAGAAGTTAAAAGCCATTCCTCCGAAACACGCAGAAGCCACTCTGCAACGCGTGATGAACATGTCGTATGCCGACTATGTGAAGTCCGGCAAAAAGTGGGAACTGTTCTTGCAGCCCCTTACGGGAATCCATTTGCCTTCGAAAGTGATCTACAACCGACTTCCCAACGATGGTAACATCGTGATTATGTATTCGTTGGTGGGTGCTGCCCTTTTTATCATTTTGCTTTCGTGCGTCAATTTCATGAATCTGTCTACTGCGCAATTTACCAAGCGGATGAAGGAAGTGAGCGTGCGTAAGATACTTGGCTTAAGCCGGATGTCGCTGAGTATAGGTTACTTCATGGAAGCCTTTATCTTTTGTGTGATTGCCTTTGCCGTTTCACTGGCGCTGATACAAGTATTGATGCCTGCCTTCAATTTATTAGTAGGCCGCGAATTGCATTTTAGCTTGTTGAACAATCCAAGTCTGCTGGTGGCGTTGGGTGTTTTGCTTTTCGCGATGAGTTTGATTTCAGGAAGCTATCCGGCTGTGTTCTTAAGTGCGTTCAATCCGATTCAGGCCATGAAAGGCAAGTTGAATACCGGATCGGAAGGAAAGACATTCCGCAATGCGCTGGTGGTATTTCAATTTACCATCTCTATTGCATTGATCAGCTGCACAGCAGTGGTGTTTCAGCAATTGTCGTTTGTAGCTGAAAAAGATTTAGGCTTCGATCGCGAAAACCTGATTGTGTTGAGTCATGGTGAGCGTATTGCCGATGCACAGGATATGGTGGCGGCTACCGAAAACATTCCGGGTATTATGAGTGCGTCTATGAGCACTTCCGTGCCTCCCAATGTGTGGGGTGGCGATAAGTTTACAGCCGAAGGCATGAGCGATCGCACGTTTCCGTTGAACTTCACCTCTGCCGATGAGAATTACATTCCTACGTTAAAAGTGAAGTTAGCCTATGGTCGCAATTTTAGTAAAGAAACTCCGGGCGATGAAAGTCGCGTGATCCTGAATGAAACTGCCGTGGAGCAAATCGGCTGGGCATTGGATGAAACCGTCATCGGCAAAAAGATACAATTGCCCGGCTCGGACATTTTCTTTGAAGTGATTGGCGTAGTAAAAGATTACAACTACTGGACGCTCGGCAACCCGATTGAACCGATGGCGATCTTTCATTTGAAAAATGATCAGCTGTTTGGTGCAGGTACCAAGCAATATTTAGTGGCGCGAGTAGAAGGCAAAACTGCCGAAGGTTGGAAAAATACGTTGGCACAATTGGAGACACTTTATAAGAAGAAAGCAGGGGATTTTCCTTTTGAATATTCGTTTGTCGATCAGGCATTCGCCAACACATTCAAAGGCGAAGCGAACTTTGCCAAGACACTCACCGCCATGGCCAGCTTGTGTATCCTAATTGCCTCGCTGGGCTTGTTGGGAATGATCGTGTATGCATTGGAACAGAAGACCAAAGAAATCGGCATCCGCAAAGTTTCCGGAGCATCAGTAGGTGATATTCTTTTGTTGATCTCGAAGGGCTACACGTTTTTGATTCTGATTGCCTTTGTGATCGGAGCACCACTCTCCTATTGGCTGATGACAAAATGGTTACAAAGTTTTGAATACCACATTACACCATCGCCTTATATTTACATTGGTGCCGGAGTAGGCACTCTGCTAACTGCGTTAGCCATTACCAGTTATCATTCGGTGAAGGCAGCCTTACTCAATCCAGTGGATGTGCTGAAGGATGAGTAGTGCATAAACGTTGTTATCTCAAATAAAAAACCCCGCTCAAGGGGTTTTAGTAAAATACCTCGGTTTCAGCCTTTGCTTAATTTCGAGTGGAAGACTTCCTCCTTTTGAATATTGATCAACGAGCGATGTAAGGCGTTTATCGCTGTATCTAGATATTTTATAAAATCCGCCTGCGGTTGCTATCACTGAAACGATGGTGCTGGCCACCACGGCAGGAGGTTGATCGAGTTGAACATAGCTGCCATTTACAAACTTAGTTTCATAATTCATGGTAATGTAACCTATGGAAAACAATGCCACGGTTCCACTGGCAACGGTTAACGCCAGCGCGGATTTTTTCTTTCTCTTGAACATCTTTCGAATGGCTTCAATAGTATCTTTCTTAGCATCACTTAGCTCCTGAGCATCCGACAACAGAAAAGATACCTTTTTATCAAACTTTGATAATTTGAGTTGTGCTTCAACAGCTGGTACCTGCCGGAAGGTGGCTATTCCATCCATTAAACCTCTTCCGACTCCGCATTCTACAAAGTACGTTTTACCTGACTCTAACTGGATTTTAAAAGTAGCTTCAGACACGGTTATCGCCTTGAACGTGACTGGGCCGGGTTTGCATGGAAATAAAAAATAAGTATCCGGAGAGATCAAACCGATTACTTTCTCCTGGTGTAGAATCTGGTAGGACTTACTTCCAATGAGTCGGCCCTGGCGAAAAAAAACAACGGTCGCTAAAGAATCTTGCGCTAAGCTAGTTGCCGCCATTGACAACAATAAACCAACCGTTACAATTTTAAACATCCTCATAAATAAAAATTAAACTGTTTTAGTATTCTCCTTGGTAAACAAACCTAAACACCCAATGAACAAAGCTACCACCAGCCAACTCGATGCCAGCGTCACTTTGTTTCCGATCAGATAAGGCTTCGGCTCAAACTTAAATTCTACTACGTGTTTTCCTTGCGGGATTTTCAACGCTCGCAATACGTAGTTGGCGCGAAGTAAGGTAGTTTCCTTTCCATCAATCAATGCATGCCAGCCTTTCGGGTAATAGATTTCCGAAAACACAGCGAGCCCGTCTGTAGAACTTTCTGTTTCATACTTTAGGTAAGCCGGCTTAAACTCCGTCAGGCGAATGCTACTTAAACTGTCATAGGCTATTCCTTCAACTAAGGTAGCCGCAAACTTCGATTGATCGATTACTGCGGTTTGCTTGGTATCGATCGTTTCTGTTTTCTTCAACTCTTCCGTGGGCGAGTTAACTGATACAACTTCTTTTACAAACCACGCTGCTCAATTCGCATTCGGATTTGGGATGACGTTCGCTGCTTCCGGTCCATACACCACATACTTGGTGTTGAGCATGTTCATCACACCATACTTTGTAAAATCTAAACTACCCTGCTGTGCATCTTTGTAAAGTTGTTGCGTTGCGTTTCTTTCTGTAAGCAGGAATCATACAAATCCTGGTAGCGTCTTAATTTTGCTCCATGATAACCACCCAGCGAATGATGCGCATAGGACGTACGCGCTTCCGACATCGCTCCTTGCAAATTATACACCCGATAATAAGACTTGTCTTTTAAAATTCGCTCATCAGCCGCATTGCTGGCGACAAATGAGTTATCGCGCTTACGTTGATAATTTTCTTTGGTAAAGTAACGTCTGTCCACTACCGATAAGTCAATGGCCACCAGAAAGATGATGATGGCATAGAAACCAAATGCAGAAACTTTCTTTTCGAAGTTGAAATATAATAACAAAAAGATCGGAAGAATAAACGCAAAAGCACGCCACGCATCGGCACGCAATAAACTTCTGCGGTCTTCGCTCAATGCTTTTACAAACCACACGGGTAATTGACCTTCGTCATCTTTCACAAAGCTTCCCATTCCTGCAAAAGCAATCAACACCAAACACAATCCACCTGTGGCGCCAAAGGCAATCAATATCTTCTTTTTGGTTTCTTTGGTGATACCGATCGTGAGCAGTCGCTCCACTCCCAACATTCCCAGCAATGGCATCGCAAATAGAATCATAACCAAAGCAAAACTCACCGAGCGGAATTTATTATAACCCGGGAAGTAATCGAACATGAAATAGTTGAACGTAGAAAAACTATCGCCCCAGCTAAGCATTAAGCCCAAAGCTCCGATGGGCACTAACCACCAAACATATTTACGCTCGGCAAATAATATTCCAATCACGAAAAGAAAAATAACAATGGCCCCGGCATAATACGAGCCTACGGTAGACCCTTGCGGTCCCCAATAAGCTGCCGTGTAGTTGGCCAACTGATTGGCAGTTTCATTATCTCCGGAGCCGGTCAATGCTTTGTAGGTGGCGCTATTCTGGTCCTGCACAAATGCTTTCATGCTCGTGCCTCCATAAAAGTCAGGGATCATCAACGCCATTGATTCCCACACACCATACTTGTAGGCAAACGCATATTCCTTTGACAAGCCGTTGGCATCTCCCGCTTCACCCTGCGAAGCAGGTTTTACCAATTCCGATTTTCCACGAATGGAATAGTTGGTGTATTCATTGATCGCCCAGAATTGTCCGGTGCAATGCGAGTGCGATGGAGGTAAGCCCGAATCCAAGCAGGCGCTTACCGGAAAAAGCCAAATGAATTCCGGCAATCACTAAAGGCATAAAGGCAATGGCACCGATCCGAGAATTATGTCCGGCCGATAAGCCAATGATCACATACGATGACAAACCGAAGGCCAACGCGCCTGCAATGGCGAGATAGGGTCGAACACCATAGGCCAATAATAAAATGTAGAAGCAGAGGAAGGCAGCAAAAATGTTATTGATCGGATGAGGCAGAAACAAACTCATGATTTTCTTCGTCCACACCACGGGGCCATCGCTCCAGCGCAAACTGACCAGATAGGCTGGCATTCCGCTAAACATGTTCGATGCCCACAGACCTTCCTCGCCTGTCGCTTCGCGGTAGTCGCTCAATGACTTACTCGCTCCCTGATATTCCTGAATATCGTGCTGACTGATGGATTTATTATCAAAAAAGACAGGGCTGAAGAAAAAAATCGTAACGACAAGAAACACCAAAATGGCGATGGCATGAGGCTGAATGGCAGACCACTTAATTTTTTGCATGGAAATGACTTTTATAGTCTGCAAATGTGCAAATTTGATTTGGTTTAAAGTATACTCTAACCTGCAAATGCTATGATTTTTCGCGCTTCTCTGATTGCCTGTATCGCGTTGATATTCAGTTGCCAATCTCCGGCAAAAGAAGATAAACGTTTAGAAGACAAACCATCGGCAACTGACATCGCTGCCATCCGTACGATATGGTTAAAGAGAGTAAATGGCGAGTGGGTGGTGGTGTATGATAATACTTCCTGATTACTCATCACAACAAGAAAGTTTGGATACTAGCCAGAAGCTGTAGGCCCCACCCAGCTTTCGCATCAGCAAATTTGAACTAAGTTGTATACGGCCGAATGTATTGAACAAATCAACGCTTCCTGTCATGGGCAGATAATATTCCCGATTATCGAAATCAATGGAACCGTCCTCGTTCAGATAATAGACTGAGTAACCCACATCTAAAGAATAATCACCGATCGTATAGGTTCTAGCTTCCGGCAATTTACCCATCAGACTAAAAGTAAGAATCATTAGCTTTCTATTTTCCCGCTTTGATGTCGAGATCACATAAAAGTTTGGATCTTCGAACCACTCCAGTTTTGTTGAATAGCAAATAACATCCGAAAAGCGTTCCGGAATGCCATTAATTTCAACCTGTGAATCGGGTGATGCACAAGTGCCCTGAAGTGGAATCGACACCGTAAACTGTTTTCCTCCGTTGTCATAATTAAATACCGTAGAGGAAGAACCGCTTACATAGTTGAGAGCTACTTGTTGATTGTATTGCTCCACCCAATCATTCTGCAAAGCTGAATTGGGAACAAATCCACCGTCTTTACAGGCAATCAGCAGCAGCAAAATAAAAACTCTATTATTCAGCTTCATGGCTTCCTGTTAAAAGACGAATCCGAGACGCAATGCACTATTGTAGTTGGAGCCAATTTGAAACACAGAACCTCCGCTAATCGTCTGGTTACTGGCTGAGCGCGGAGTAATGACAATGTCATGCGAGCTGACTAATTGAAATCCCCATCCTACTTCCAGGCCTACATAGAGTTTTTTGATGACATAATAATCTAACCCCAGAATCAGGTTGGAGCCAAACCGTGTAAATCCACGCTCCGTTCCATTGATATCCCACGCTCCGCTGATGGAACTGTTCGGTCCCTGATTTTGCTGAATGGTTCTTTTATCGCTGAAACCGGATGCCTTCAACGCGATGTCCACATCGAAACCAATGTAGGGTGACAATCGCTCGGTGCCTTTGAAGTGCCACTCATAGCCGGGACGAAGGTTAATATCAAACGTGTATTGCGTAACATTCTCCACCAAATTCTGATTTTTATATCCGATTGTGCCTGACAAACGCCAGGCTGTGCGATCGGTGACGAACTTTCTGAATCGTAAGTAGTTGATTGAAACCGGTGATGACGAAAACGGATTGAAGTTCACTTCCAGCGTTATATTCTTTGCATTGGCCTTGTATTCATTCAGCACCGGTGCATCCTGCGCCAAGCCCGAAAGGCATCCCATCAGCATAAAAATCGATACGATTGACTTCATAATAGATTGTTTTGTAAACAAAATAACCAAAAGAGAGATTTAAACAAAAATAAATCGTGTTAATTGTAAGGCATCAAGAAAGATCATCACCAACTACATCGGTTTGATAATACTAAAAATGGATCATCCATCGCAGGTACAACACTTCACATCTGAAATTCTCGCGCATCGCGGGATCATCCATAAGATCTGCCGAGTGTATCGTAGAGATGCCGATGATCGCAATGATTTGTATCAGGAGATTGTGCTGAACGCCTGGCAGTCGTATGCACGATTTGAAGGGCGATCGAAGTTCTCGACATGGCTCTATCGAGTAGCCATTAACACCGCATTGTACCAAACGCGCAAGGACAAATTCTTTGGTAAGATGTCGGATTTGGATTCTGCCGAAAATCAACCGGAAGAACTATCGAATGAAGATGACCTGCGGCTTTTGTATAGGGCGATTGATCAACTGGATGCAGTAGAAAAATCAATCGTGCTCTTGTACCTGGACGAGCTGCCGTACAAAGAGATATCGGAGATTACGGGGCTCACGGAAACCAACGTGGGGGTAAAACTGAATCGCATCAAACTTAAAATGAAAAATATACTTTCAGCATATGGAGCTAGATGATTTGAAGGAGCAGTGGGCCAAGCCTGACTGGAATAAAGCTACAAATGATGGCCACAAGGAGGCGGAAGAAATACTTGCCATCATCGCTAAATCGAAGAGCGGCATTCGCAGAATGTTCTCAATTGAATTGGGCGTAGGCCTAGTGATGTATCTGCTGTTCGGAGCATTAGCGTTTTGGGTAAAGGGAAATGTAGAAATGTTCCTCTACAAACTGGTTGGCGTGATCACCGTTTTTGCTATTCCCATTTATTATCGAATCTATCAATCTATCCGCTTACTCGAAACGGCCGATTACGGCAAGGACATGAAAAGCCATTTGTCTTCGTTTCTCGTACATTATAAAGTCACAATGGCGATTTACCAATGGGGAAGTTATCTGATGATCATCGGGTGCCTTACTGTTTTTTACACCGATGATTCCTTTAACCGTCAATCGCTAACTTCCAAAATCCTGATAACGCTTTACATGCTTGTTGCGATGATAGTTACCAAGCCGTTGGTGAAACGATTTTACGGTCGCAAAGTGAAATCGATGGAAGCATTTGTAAATGAGTGATTACTTTCACCACTAAGGCACCGAGGCACTCAGGAATTTTAAAGTTGATACTTGCTTCTCTTCGTGACTTCGTGTCTTAGTGGTAAATTCTAAAACTTCAGCAGCGCATAACCCTTCAGTTGGTAAGTGGTCAATGTAGTGAGCATCGAAGTAGCAACTCTCACTTCCGGAACCATTTTGGTGCGATCGACTTTACGATTGATCAACGATTGTCCACACACAAAAATGCGAACCCCAGCAGCTTCTAATTCTTTAAAGAGATTCAGATTGGGGTTATTGGTTTTGTACTTCTTGAAATAGGCGGCATTATCCATCACGTTGTAGGTAGCCCCACCGTGAATGACCATCACCACATCCAGCTTTTCTTTTGGCACCCCTCCCATCACATGTAAGTTGACAAGTCTTGCTACATTGTTAATCGCCCAGCTCAACGAATCCGGATTTTCGCTTTCGCGCTCCACCTCTATCACAATTTTATAATCCAGACTCGGATCAGGTTTCTCGGCAGCATATGGAATCTCGAAAATTCCTCCATAGTTCTTAACAGCCGGAAAAATTCTCTTTTGGGCAAACGCGGTTGTCACCAAAAAACACAAGAGTAACGCAATGAATTTGTTCATGAACTTAGATTTTATCTTTATTGAATTTTACCAATGATCCTTTAAAATATGAATAGCAGCAACGAAGATAAGAAGTGCTGTGATGCGCTTGATATAAATCGGGTTAAATTTAATAGCTCCCATCCGTGATCCAATCTGACCTCCTACCAAAACCGCCAGAAGCAACGGAAGCAGAAACGACCACTGCAAATGCAAGCCACCCCGCAGCCATTGACCCGTCAGGCCGCTAATCGAGTTCACCAAAATAAACAAGCTCGCCAATGCTGAAATGCGCTTGGCCTCATGCCAATTCAATAAGTGTAAAATGGGTGATAAGAAAATACCACCACCAATGCTTACTAGGCCAGAAAGAAAACCAATACCTCCTGACAAAGCCATTTTAGCCGGAACTGTCGCAAGTGAATTAGCTTTCTTTTCATGTCTTTCCGGATTGATCCATAACAGAACGGCTGCCACCAGTAACGAAACAGCCAAAATGATAAAGAACAAGTTTTGTTCAAGCTTCCATAATCCGCCCAACAAGGCGAAGGGAACGCTCGCTACTAAAAAGGGCAACACTTCTTTCCAATCAATTTTTCCTTCCCTATAGAAAACAATCGTGCCGCCCGTCACCACTACAATGTTGCACAACAAAGCCGTTGGGCGAATCACATCCGGCAACAATAGAAAGAATGGTTGGGCTAATAATGCCAGATAACTGGATCCTCCGCCAAAGCCTACGGATGCATAGACAAGAGCAATGACAAAAAACGCTATCAATAAAATGTAAAACCCCATCAGTTCATTCCGGCTGAAACTTTCATCCTCCGATCGTTGACATAGACTCATTCACAGGCATTCCTTTCGTGCGACTTCGTTCTGCTTCAAATCCATCCTTCGGTCGGGATGAAAATGCACGAAGCAGCTTCTCTTTGATTTCGTCATCGCTCTTGCCTTCGCGCATCAGCGTTTTTATATTCAGCACACCATCATCATACAAGCATGTTTTTAACTCTCCCTGTGCGGTTACCCGAATGCGATTACACGTTCCACAAAAAGTACGAGTAAATGCAGCAATCACTCCAATGTTTCCTTTCGCTCCCGGTATGCGATAATGACTGGCAGTAGAATGGGCTGGATCTTGCTCACGCTGTAAATCCGGATAGGCTTGCTGAATGAACCGAACGATTTCTGTGTGTGTCCATTTAAGTTGTGCATAATGGCTACCTTCTCCATTGAAAGGCATCTCTTCAATAAAGCGAACGGATACCGGATATTGCTTGGTTAACTCGGCCAAAGGAATGAGGTCTTCCGTATTTTTATTCTCCATCACCACCGCATTGATCTTTACGGGGATATCATTTTCCATCAACAGCTGAAATGCTTCCCAGGTCTTCTCAAACTCATCTCTTCGCGTAATGACCTTAAAACGCTCCCGATCAAGGGTATCCAAACTGAGGTTAACCGATGCAACACCGAGTCTTTTGAGTTCGGGAATGTGTGGGGTGGTGAGCAAGCCGTTGGTGGTCAGGTGCAAATCTTTGATTCCTTCAATGGCCACGATCCGTTCAATCAATTTCATCAGATCGGTTCTCAAGAACGGCTCGCCTCCGGTCAGCCTTACTTTCGAGATACCCATCGAAGCCAGCAGCCTCACCAATCTCTCAATCTCTTCGAAAGTAAGTAACTCTCTCTTAGGTAGATAATGAATGCCTTCTTCCGGCATGCAATAGAAGCAGCGCAAATTACATCGGTCCGTTACCGCCAACCGCAGGTAATTGATCGGGCGACCATGATTGTCGTATAAAAAAGAAGAAGACATGATGGGCGAAGATAGGAATGATCCGATAAATCTCTGATTATATTTGCTACATGGTCATTCAGGTGAAAGCGTTCGGGATTTGCAAAGATTGGTTAGGTGGTCGTGAGGTATCTGTTGACTTTGAAGGCACCACGGTGGAACAATTGCGTTTAGCCCTAACCGATCGCTATCCACAGATGAGTCAGCTTCCATCACTTTTGATAGCTGTGAATCGTAACTATGTCGATGATCAAACTACGTTGAACGTCACCGATGAAGTGGCACTGATACCACCGGTTAGTGGCGGTTAACTTTAAACTTTTTCTGTGATAACCCTTTCTGATCAACCGCTCGATGTAAATCAAATCACCCAATTGGCGTCCAGCCCTCAGGCGGGTGCAGTCAATGTATTTGTAGGAACGGTGCGGGCCAACACGCAAGCGAAGAAGGTGATCCGGTTAGACTACGAAGCTTACGAACCGATGGCGGTGAGTGAGATCCAAAAAATCTGCGACTTAGCTAAACTAAAATGGCCCATCCAACGAATTGCCGTGAGTCACCGGGTAGGTACTTTAACAGTTGGTGAAATAGCGGTAGTCGTAGCGGTATCAACTCCTCATCGCAAAGAATCATTCGAGGCGTGTCAATTTATCATCGACAGCCTGAAGCAAACCGTACCTATCTGGAAGAAGGAAATTTTTGAAGGCGGTGAAGAATGGATTTCAGCCCACCCTTAAAACCGGCTTACCACCATCACCATCATGGTGCCCAATGCCACTGCTACCATCATACCCCCGACAATGATAACCAGCAACTCCAGTTGCAAGGCATTCACGTGGGGAAAGTGAATCATGTCTCGAAAGTTTTTCATAGCGCCAACTATTTTTCATTAAAGTAACTACATCCTACAACAAGATTTTCTTCTATTTGGTTGATTCCGGGGTGAAGTAATTTTTTTTGCAAAAATTAATTTTTTCAAAGTGTATCTTTTGAGAAAATCCGCATTCTGGATACTGAACGGACCAACCAATGAGCGAAACCGAATATCAAAACAGCGATCTGCACCAAGAACAGGAAGCGACTGATATCAAGCGATCACAAACTGATCCTGAGGCTTTTAAACCGCTGTACGAAAAGTATTTTAAGAAGATATTTTTATTTGTCTTCAGGCGTGTGGGTGAAAAGGAAATTGCCCGCGACATCACGCAGCAGGTTTTTTTAAAGGCACTCAACAGCATACGTAAGTTTCAATTGCGGGGATTACCTTTTTCGGCCTGGTTATTCAGAATTGCCATCAATGAATGTAATGATTACTTCCGCAAAACGAAGAAAGAGCGACTGGTGACCATCGATGAGCAAATTACGGAAGTCTTGTTTGAAGAGATCATGGCCGACAACCAGATGGAGGAACTGAAGGTAAAGCTACCCGTTATTCTCAAGTCACTTTCGCCAGATGAGCTGCAATTGATAGAGTTTCGGTTCTTTGAACATCGGTCCTTTCGCGAGATCGGACTCTTGTTGGACTTGACTGAAACCTATGCCAAGGTGAAGACTTACCGAGCGCTGGATAAAATGAAAAAACGATTTCTCAACGACAAAATAGTATGAACAAACCGGAAATAACGGACGAGGAGATCAGCGGCATGATGGATTTCCAACAGGTGCTGGACGACCACCGGAAAGCTGTGTCATCCCGATCTGCCAGATATTGGACAGGTGGCATCACAGCCGCAATCATCACTTCGTTGCTAGTCTATTATTTTACGCGCAACACCGTAGTACCTGAGCCCGTGGAGCCTAATGTTTCCCCACTTTCGCAACCTGAAATACCCAAACTGCAAAAGGATAGTTCGGAGAAGAAAGCAGTAACCATTACGCCATCTATCGGCAAGCCGCTTTCTTCCAAAGTGAATGAACCGATCCGCCAACAGGCAGAACAACAAACAGAAATGGTCAAAGCGGATGTCTATCTTCCGGCTGAACCCGTAGAAGGATATCCGCATCTGTACAAATATTTCAACGATCAACTCACCTATCCAAAAGAGGCAGCAAAGGATTCCATTCAAGGAGTGGTTTCGGTCACTTTTATTGTTCGGCCTACAGGCCAGGTGGATCATATTACCATCACCCATTCACTAGGGCCACTGTTTGATGCAGAGGCGCTGCGCGTCATCGAGGGAATGCCGGTTTGGAAGCCGGCTATGCTCAACGGCAAGCCTGTACCCAGTAAGATGTCAGTGCCACTCACCTTTCGAATAGAAACGACAAAAAAATAGCCTTCATGAAATCGCCAATTAAAGAATGTGTTCAAAACAGCGACCTGATTCTATCAGGTACTTCTATAGGGCCTTTAAAATAAATACTACCACATGAAATTCATATTCATCAACCTACTGGCAATCGCCAGCCTGACTGTACATGCCCAAACTTTTCAGAAAAAATATAGCTGGAAAGAGAATGGGCTCACCAATTCAAAAACCAACTGGGTTGACTTCGACAACGACAGCTTATTGGACGTGGTCGTGATCCGTCAAAACAGTAGTTCAACATCGCTGGTTTCCTTTTATAAGAATTCAGGCAAGAATACATTTTTACTTGCCAAGAGCAAGACTGAAAACATGCTACCCCGCCACCTATTGCTTACAGACATCAATCAGGATAACCGGATGGACATTCTTCTTGCCGGTCAGATAAACAACAAAGACAGTGTGCTTGCAGTTGTTAATGGCCCACAACTTTCGTGGAAAGACTCCGTGTTGAGTTTACCGGAATTAGCCATCACTTCCATGATCGCAAAAGACCTCGATCACGATGGCAAAATCGACCTCGCATTGGGCGGATCAGACTTCCTGAAAGTTTTTCAAAACACAGGTAAAGCGTACAAGCTTCAATTCGACTCACTCGGAGTGAATGTGCAGTCGATCGCTTCCTATGATTATGATCACGATGGGCGGGACGATCTCATGATTTCAGGGACAAAAAATAATCTCCCGGTTCTATTCTTCATGAAGAATTTGGGCAAACTAAAGTTCAAAAAGACAACACTGCCGTCAGCCACCGGCGGCACCATTGAAAGCGGTGATTTTAAACACGATGGCAAGTTTGATGTGGTCGTCAACGGGACAAATGTTAATCAACAATCTCAACTGAAATACTTTACGAACGCGGGGAAAGCATTTCAGGCTACAGACTCTATTGCCGATTACCAATCGGGGCAACTGCTTCTGGCGGATGTGAATTCAGATGGACTATCCGAACTTTCATTCAACGGAAGAAAAACTGATAAAAAACGATACAATCAAATCATTGATTCCACCGGCTTCATCACCGATCTGGACACCGCCATGGTTTATTCTCAACAATGGGGTGACTACGATCGGGATGGTGACCTGGATATTTTGCGGGTGCTTGACTCTGCGTCTTATTTTGTCTATCAGGTTTGGGAAAACAAAGAGTCCAAAATCAATAACCGACCCAGCCAACCAGCACGAACTTTCTCCGTCAATTTTTTCAACCGAACATTCATCTACTGGGATAAATCCACTGACGACCATACTCCACAAAAATCGGTGACCTACGACATCTCCTTGTACGATCCATCCGCGAATGCCTATTACATCGCTCCCGAATTTGATTTTGCGAGCAAAAGAAGATTACGCGCTTCACACGGTAATCAAACCACTAATAATTTTATGATGTTACCGTTGCTTCCATCGAACTTTCAATATCTCGTTCAAGCCGTAGACAATAGTTTCACCGGAAGTAAATGCATCAACGGCCAATGCAATGCGGCACCATGCCCAAGTTTTCAAGTTAAATACGTGCAGGTTTGTCAAGACAATCCTGTCGAAATCACGCTTCCCCATAAAGTGTATTGGTTCTCTTTCAACGAAGGCTTTCTGGGAGAATCAGACAAGGCAATTTTAAACCCAACTGCCACCGACACATTGGTTTATATTGACCCTTCCGCTGGCGGAAGTTGCAGGTCGTGGGTATTAAAAGTTAACGACTTATCTAAAACGGAGACAGCTCTAAAATATGTGTGTCAGAACAAGCCATTTAAATTGGGAATCGAACCCGGCTGGCAGTCGGTAACATGGAAGTGGGATAGTTCTACAGAAACCGGAGATACTATATTAATGACAACCAAGAAAGATGTGGTAGTCAGAGTTGCAGCTACCATTGGCACCTGTGCCTACACCAAAGAGTTTACCATTCGCGTAAGCATACCGAAGTTGACATTGAATGGCGATTATTTTAAAATCAAAGAAGGAGAAAGTGTTACGTTGGAAGCTACCGGAGCAAAAACCTACAAATGGAGTCCTTCTACCGGATTGAGCAACTCACTTTCAGGAACAACCAATGCCTCGCCCGCACAAACAACCACCTATCAGGTTTTGGCAAAAGATAGCATTCAATGCGAAGCACAAGACAACGTGACGGTAGAAGTAGAAGAAACAGCCTTCGTACCTACCTTATTTACGCCCAATGGCGATGGCAAGAATGATGAAGCCAAAATCTATGGACTTGCATCGGCTAGCGAATTTCGGTTTCTGATTTACAATCGCGAAGGCGTAGTGGTCTATGAAACAACCAGCGTAGCGCAAGCCAGTTCACAAGGTTGGAATGGATCTACCCAAGGAACGCAGCAATCGGCAGGCGTTTATTACTGGAAGATCGAGGGCACTCAGCCGAATGGCCAGCCCTTGCGCCTCAATGGCAAAACAAAAGGTTCCATTCTATTAGTCAGATAAATCGGCAGCGCGATGAATTTTTGGTTGACTTCCGGACGGGTTTATTTGATTGGGATAATTTTGACTGCCGCTATTCCTGTTCGTGCGCAATACTTTCAATTCTCGCAATATAATTTTACGAATCAGCGCGTCAATCCTGCCTGGATTGGAACGAACAAATACATGTCTGCTTCTTTGATTTCGCGAAGTCAAAGTACCGGAGGAGATTTTTCGATCAATAGCAACCAACTTTCTTTACAGCGACCACTTTTGAATCGAAGCACTGGCAGAGCATGGTCAGGCATTGGAATCACTTTTTTAGATGATCGATCAGGCGGGGTGTTTAGAAGCGAAGAGATTACGTTGAGCTATGCAGTAAATATTCGACTCAGTCGCTATCGAATATTATCGCTTGGTTTCAAAGGGCTTTATCAATCGCGGAGAATCAGTTTGGATGGCTACTACACCGGATCGCAGTATGTTCCCGACCGCGGATTTGATGGTTCACTCCCGTCAGGCGAAACGATGAATGAATTAACCAATAGTTTCTCCACCTTCAGTACCGGTTTGTATTGGCAACAAGTGGATCGGCAAGATCAGGTGGAAGCCTATTGGGGCTTATCCTTATTTGACATCAACAAACCTAACGATGCGTTTCTCAACAAGCAAAATCAATTGGCCTCGACATTGGTTTTTGCGGGAGGTTTTCGCGCGTATCAACAAGCTGATCTTTCTATTTTTCCGGAAGTACTTTACGGCATGAATAGTGCGGGGCACTTGATGAATGTGGGCGCCAGGTGGCAATACAATTTGAAGAGAAAACCACGCGAGCAAGCGCACATCGATTTGCTTACCAAATATGTGATTGGCCGTTCGGGAATTGTAGGCGCTCAATTACATCAAGGCAATTTTTCATTTGGACTCAGTTACGACTTTCCGCTTTTTGTAAACAATCCATCTAATCTTGGTGCGCTGGAAGTAGGTGTCGAAATCCGGAAGTTAACGAAGACAAACACCGCCAAACGGAAAACAAAAATCAAACGCAAGAAATCAAGGAAGCCTTCACGTCCGGTTGCGTATCGCAGAGTACCGGTTCCTAAAAAGCAAATTCCGAAAGCCAATTTGGATTCGCTGGCAGCCATTACCCCTGTGAAGTCAATCACCGTGCAAGACACCACGGCAGCACCGATTGAATTGGTGAAGATGGACACATCCAAGGTCAATCTAAATGCAGAAGCGGGTCGCGTGTCGCATGAACCTATGATCGTAGAGAAAATCACGCTTCATTTTCAATTCGAATTCAATAGTGTCGATCTCGATGACAAAACCGAAGAGTTCCTCGATCAATTAAGCGAAACATTGACGGAAGATCCGGCCTTGAAAGTGAAGATCACCGGGCATACCGATAACATAGGCTCTGCAAAGTTTAATCAACGACTTTCGCAGAAACGTGCCGAAGCGATCCTGAACGAATTAATAAAGAAAGGCATTTCGACCGATCGTATTTCAGCGGAAGGCAAAGGGCTGAGCAATCCCATTACAACCAATGAAACAGAAGCGGGTCGAAGCAAAAACAGACGGGTAGAAATCTTGTTGTACTACGAGCGTTAAGAGCGATGAAAGTCGCTCTTGCCTCCTGTCTTTTCCGTGAGATGAATGTGCTCAATAACCATATCGCGTGAAATCGCTTTGCACATATCGTAGATCGTAAGTGCTGCGACTGAAGCAGCCGTGAGTGCCTCCATCTCCACGCCTGTCTTGCCGGTAACTTTTGCTATTGTTCGAATGATGGCGCGTTCGCCTTTGGCTTCAATAGCTACCTGCACATCTTCCAAACCTAACGGGTGACAAAACGGAATGAGTTCATGCGTGCGTTTGGCAGCCATCACCCCCGCAATAATAGCCGTTTGAAACACCGGGCCTTTTTTAGTAATCAACTCATCTCCGGTCATTAAGCTCATAATTTCTTTGCCCAAAAAAACAGTGGCTTGAGCTTTCGCAACGCGAGTCGTCACAGCCTTTGCCGAAACATCGACCATCTGCGGGTTGCCGGATGAACTAATGTGCGTAAATTGATTTTCCATTCAGCTAAAATAAGGAATCATGATCAGTGTTGAAGAAGCTACCGCCATTATTCTTGCCAATGCAGCGGTGTTGAAGAAGAGAAGCGTGCTACTTGAAAAGGCGTTGGGACAAACTCTGGCCGAGGTCATCGAAGCCGATCGCGACTTTCCTCCTTTTGATCGGGCGACTATGGACGGCATTGCTATTTCGTATGAAGCTTTTCTTTCCGGAACCCGATCATTCCATATTGAATCTGTGCAAGCTGCAGGCGAGCCGGTTGGTCAATTGAACAACACTGCGCACTGTATCGAGATCATGACCGGAGCACCTGTTCCGGTGGGAACCGACTGCATTATCCCCTATGAGCAACTCCGTGTTACCAACCGCATCGCAGAAATAGAAGTCACTTCCGTGGAACGCGGTCAAAACATTCACCGACAAGGGAATGATGCCCGGCAAGGCGAAAAACTTTTAACAATCGGCACGTTGATTTCGCCTGCTGAAGTAGCGTTGTTGGCATCAGTTGGAAAAACAGAAGTATTGGTTTATGAACTTCCCAAAGCGGCCATCATCTCTACCGGCAATGAGTTGGTAGACATCGATCAACAGCCGTTGCCTCATCAGGCGCGCAAGTCCAACAGCTATGCGCTGCAGGCGGCATGGGCTGCATTAGGTGGCACCTCTACCCTCTTTCATCTGCCAGATGATGAGTCGGTGATTCAGACGGAGTTAAAGTACATCCTCGAACAGTATGACGTACTCATTTTGTCAGGAGGTGTATCGAAGGGAAAGTTTGATTTCATACCACAAAGTCTGGAGGCATTGGGCATCCAAAAGATGTTCCATCAGGTGAGCCAGAAGCCGGGTAAGCCGCTGTGGTTTGGCCGCTCATCCACCAAATTTGTTTTCGCCCTTCCGGGGAATCCGGTTTCAACGTTTCTGTGTTTTCATCGCTATGTAAAGCCCTGCCTATTGGCGAGTTGTGGAAGGAATTTGATACCATCTAAAGCCATTTTAGCCGAAGACTTTACCTTCAACGCTCCACTCACCTACTTCCTACAGGTACGCTTGCGAAACGAAGAAGGAAAGTGGATGGCGTACCCATTGCCGGGTGGTGGCTCCGGAGATTTTGTAAATCTGCGTGAAGCAGATGGGTTTTTAGAGTTGCCGAAGGGCAAAAAGCAATTCCAAAAAGGAGAATCATTTGACGTCATTGCCTTTAGGTAAAAATTCAAATTGACATTACCTTTGCCAAATTCTAATATTCTAAAAGCATTCGCATGTTCGATAATTTAAGTCTCAAACTAGAAAAGGCATTTCAAACGCTGAAAGGCAGCGGGCGTATCACGGAAATCAACGTGGCCAGCACCATCAAAGAAATTCGCAAAGCGCTGATCGATGCCGATGTTAACTATAAGGTAGCCAAGGAACTAACAGACGATATCAAGCAAAAAGCGATGGGCCAAAATGTGCTCACCGCCATCTCTCCGGGGCAGTTGCTCACCAAAATCACTAACGATGAGTTGACCCTGCTCATGGGTGGTGCCAGCGAGGACATCAAAATTGAAGGAAACCCCGCCATCATTCTGATTGCCGGTTTGCAAGGTTCGGGTAAAACCACTTTCTCCGGTAAACTGGCCAACTATCTCAAGCGTCAAGGAAGACAGGTTTTACTAACTGCCTGCGACATTTATCGTCCTGCTGCGATCACTCAATTGCAAGTATTGGGCGAGCAAATTGGTGTGGAAGTATATGCTGAGCCGGACAACAAAGACGCAGTAAAAATTGCGAAAGCAGCCATCGAGCATGCCAAGAAAAATAATCATCGTATTGTGATTGTCGATACAGCCGGACGTTTGGCAGTCGATGAGCAGATGATGGATGAAATCGCGAAGTTGAAGGAAGCGCTCAAGCCTTCAGAAACACTTTTCGTAGTAGACTCCATGACGGGTCAGGATGCTGTGAACACGGCCAAAGCTTTCAACGAGCGTTTGAATTTTGACGGGGTGGTGTTAACGAAAATGGATGGCGATACACGCGGTGGTGCCGCCTTAACCATTCGCAGAGTCGTTGAGAAACCCATCAAGTTTGTCAGCTCGGGCGAAAAGATGGAAGCCATCGACCGCTTCTATCCCGATCGTATGGCCGGCCGTATTTTGGGCATGGGTGACGTGGTGAGCTTGGTAGAAAAAGCGCAGCAGACGTTTGACGAAGAAGAAGCCAAGCGCCTCAATGCCAAGATGCGCAAAAACCAATTTGACTTCAACGACTTCCTGAAGCAATTGGAGCAAATCAAAAAGATGGGCAACATGAAGGACATGCTTGGCATGATTCCCGGGATGGGCAAAGCCATGAAAGATGTTGACATCAACGATGACTCCTTCAAACCGGTCGAAGCCATCATCCGCTCGATGACAATCGATGAACGCGAGAATCCGGATAAAATCAACCCAAGTCGTAAAAACCGAATTGCCAAAGGCAG
>JACPVX010000033.1 GCA_016191555.1 Bacteroidota bacterium | reverse complement strand
ATGTCTGAATTCAGAGCTCTTCGGATGATTTTGGACTATGTATGTCTGAATTCAGAGCTTTTCGGATGATTTTAGACTATGTATGTCTGAATTCAGAGCTTTTTGGATGATTTTAGTACAAGTTGTTCTTACTTCAGAGCTTTTCGGATGATTTCAGAACTATGCTGGTCTGAATTCAGAGCTTTTCGGATGATTTTCATAAAAAAACCTCCCAAATACATTCGACTTGGGAGGTTAAAGATGGAGCCTTGCTCTTATTTTGTTGAAGTTGGGGCCTTGGCAGTTGATTTTGATCTTCCCGGAAAGCGCTGAGCCAAATCTTCATAGATCGGCTTTGCTTTGGCGACACCATTGCTTGCCGCTTGCTTTACGGAATTGTAATAAACCAACGCGGCAGCATACGAATCGTTGGCGGCCAAGGCCAGCGTATCATTAATCATAGAAATTACCTGCTGGCCGGGCTGTGCCATTTTATCTAAACTAGTTAACGCAGTTTTGTCGCGGTTAAATTCTCTTACGTCTAAATAAGGAGGCGTAAATTCAGGTGCAGACACGGTGTATCCTTGCACCTTGTCAACAAACGGAATTGTTTTGTCGCCTATTTTTAAAAGCGATCCCTTATCATCATCAGACACCCGCACGGTGTATGGCTTGATGAGTGCTTCGATTTCGGCAAACTTAGTCGACACGGCTTTTACTACGTCAGCCGGGATTTCGATAGAAATTGTGTTTTCCATAAAAAACAGATTGTTTAAAGTAAAAAAAATTAGACACCATTTTAAAAATAGCGGAGCGAATAACGCTAAGCAAGTAGCCAACGATAAAGTTTTGTCGAATTTTTATCTCGATCTGAAAAAACGTTTTTAGAAACGAACAAACCTTTCCAGATACAAGAAAACGTTTTTAGAAACGAAAAAATACCCATCGAAGCATATAAGTAAGTTGTGATGGCAGGCAAAGTTGTTATATTTAAACACCAACGATCCGCAGGATTTACCAATTATATAGTCTCAACGCCACACCTGAGTTTAGAAGCAAGTGACTTAGTTGCTCCTAAGTAATAACTGCTATTGCGTTTACTCGATTTTCTTGTACTTTCGAATCATCATGTCTCTCCCCAGACAATTTTTAAAAATTAGTTTGGGTTCAGGATCGAGTACATGCGTCAATACCTTCGTTTCAAAAAGTATTTTATATTTTCTTTTACGCTGCAGGTGGTGGTGCTTTTGTTTTCGCAACATTTTTCATTCGCACAAACTTATCCTGTCAGCGCCACGCTACAACTCACGCCACCTTACAGTGTGTATCTATCTGATTACACCGTCAACGATCAGATGAAACTCCATCTGCTGTTGCGCGACTTGAGTGAACCTAGCTATCAGATTAGACTATCACTTGTTCTCGAAGGCGTTGGCATACGCATTGAGTCTAATCCAAACATGGTGCCGCCACCGATCACCATCGAAGGAGGAATACCGTCAATATTATCAGCAGAAGATTTATCGCCTTATTTAGATACACGCAATTTAATTTTCAGCGGCATCTCGCGACAAGAATATGAACAGCGTGCTGCGCTTCCCGAAGGATTCTATCGCTTCTGCTTTCGGGTGTATGACTACAAACGCAAAGATGTTTTGCTTTCGCAAGAAGCCTGTGCGCAAGCATGGTTCATGTTGAATGATCCGCCTCGTATCAACACACCACAGTGTGGCATCACACTTCCGCTCCGCGATCCACAAAACATTTTGTTTCAGTGGCTGCCAATGAATGCCAACTCGCCCAACTCCGCCTTTACTACCGAATATGAATTTACATTGGTAGAAATTCGTCCCCCCGGCCGCAACCCGAATGATGCGATGAATGTCGGCTATCCACTCTTTCAAACTACCACCCAACAAACCAGTTTGATTTATGGGTTGCTCGAACCACCGCTAATTCCCGGACAAGAATATGCGTTTCGCATTCGCGCGATTGATACCGAAGGACGAGATCAGTTTAAAAACAAAGGCTACAGCGAAGTGTGTACATTCAAGTTTGGCGATACGAACGGAGTGCCGCCCCTCGAAGGGATGAACGTGTACGTGGAAGGCGAACGCAGAGCGAAGGTAACGTGGCATACGAGTTTGGAAACAGACAGATACCGAGTAGAATACCGCAAGAAAAGTAGCGGCACCGCTTACACATGGTTCACCATCGAGACCACCCAAGACAACGCCCTCATTCAAGACTTGGAACCCGACACCGAATATGAAGTGCGTGTGGCGGGCATTTTAAGAAATCAGATTGGAAGTTACAGTCCCACCAAAAACTTTCGCACCACACCACCACGCGTGTTTGCCCGTGGACAAGAGGTAGCAAACATTACACCTTCAAATATCAAACCTTTGAATACCTCGATGGTAGGACAGATTTGGAAGATAGGTCATTTTGAAATGACGGTGATGGAAGTGAGCGGAGGGGATGGCACGTACAGTGGACTGGGCTCGGTAGTGGTGGATTACATGGGCATTAAATTCTTTTGCCGTTTCGATAACATTAAAGTCAACGAAAAGCAGGAGATCATTACAGGCGAGGTGATCGTGCTGCGAGAAGATGCAGAAGTATTCAAGAAACGCCTGATCGAGAACAACGAAAAGAAAAAGAAAGACAAAGCAAAAGGTACTTCCTTCGAAGGAATTGATATCAAATTTGATGGAACTATCGACAGCTTGTATGTAAATGATGCAGGCGAAGTGATAGCGGTGGTGGCGAGTGATGAAGGTGTCTCCGGTGGATCATCTAAAAAAGAAGAACGTAAAGTAGACGTAAAGAAAGGAGCGGATAATCGGATTACCGATGATTCCGGAAATGTGTATGTGGTGGGGAAAGATGGGGTGATTGAGAAGATGGGTTCGACCGGAGCTGGCGGCACACCGGCAGTGGCAGCCAATGTGAACTACCGCGTTGAGTTTGAGAAGAGCAGCAACCAAGCCTACGGCTTCGACCAACAGCAATACTCCGAACACGAGCGCAACTACGAGAAATATGAGCGAGACGGAAAAGTTTATACCATCCCGTGGAAGTCCGTGGCCTCCGGCAGGGCCGATATGGTAATTGCAAAATCTACCGAGAACCGCAAAGATTTTTCCAAAGAAGTAATTTACAAAACGGATAATGGATTATTGCTGCGCAAACCGGGTAATCAGGAAAACGAAGTGCAACTGACCGTAGAAGGATTTGGCGATCAAAGTACCGAACAAGTAACCGCCTACTACAAACGCAAAGAAGCCGATGGCAAAGAGAAAGAAGTAATGGCCGGTAAACTGAATGTGGTAAGCTACGACAAACTGGTCGAGCGACTTGTAATCGTCTCCGTCAACAACACCGCGCTAAATATTAGTACAACTGAACTAGCCGAATCACTCAACACCATCTTTGCACCGGCAGCGGTAACGTGGACAGTAGAGAGTCAGTTGATCACTGGCATCAACTACGACAGCAATGGCAAGTCTGGATTAGATGACGGCAGCACGGGTTTGTTCAGCAACTATACAGCCGAGATGCGCACAGTAATCAACGCCTACAACGACAAGTACGACATTGCCAAAAATACATGGTACTTGTTTTTAGTACCCAACTCCGAGTCCGGACGCACACAAGGCTTCATGCCGCGCAAGAAGCAGGCGGGTTTCATCTTCATGGAGCAGTTGGGTGAGGCATCGCTCGCCAAAGTAATTGGGCACGAAATAGGTCACGGAGCATTCCGCCTCGAGCACACCTTCAACACCTATACCACCCTCGAAAAATCCTCCACCGACAACCTGATGGACTACCAACCCAACGGCATCACCCTCCACAAATACCAGTGGGATTTGATTCATGATCCGGCAGCGGTGTTGGGGTTGTTTGAGGAGGATGAGGGGGGAGCGATGTATTATGATAACACAAGGATGCTCACTTTCTTAAAAACGATTCGTGAAAACAATGGAAAATTTGCAAGAATTTCGGATCCAGGGAAGGATGCATATCTAACTTTTAAGGATAAGGTGATGACTGAAAAAGATTTAAAAGATCAAAAGATAATTGACTTTATGTCAACACTGTCTATCTACAAATTTAGAGAGCCTAAGGATGAGATTATCACTTCATTTATTTCTCTAATTAACAGAAACAAGGGAGATGTGTGGTCAAAATTAATAGAAGCAAGAACGACACCTCAACCTCATGATGAAAGTCCTATTTTATTAGCTCGCATGATGAATGTCGAGGTGGATACAAAAGAAAAATTCACCCTGTCGATGAATGGATACTCATTAAGCGAAAAATCAATTACACTTTACGCCAAAGAGAGCGTGGAAGGGAACGATGTTAAATTAACATTCTTTAATGCACTATCAGCCACACCTGGAGTAATCAATCCTGAACCAAAAACGAGCACCATTAATATTCGAAAAGCTTTTGATATAACAGTTCATTCCAATAATGCCAACGCCTTTAAGGAATACATCAAACTAAGAGGGGCCATTAATATGATTGATGAAAATCCGGAAAGTGAAGAGATCATTATTGATGTAGTTCGTAAACGAAGCAATCAATTCATCACTATTGATGAATTAAGTATTCGAGGTACTAACATTAGAGGAGCTGCCCTTGAATTAGGAAAAGGAACAGATGCAGAAAGCAAAGCAACGTGTACAAATCGAAAATCAGATTGCTTCGAATGTAAACGAATACTACCGGGCGAGTTTTCCTTTGAAGTAACCAGTAGTGGTGGGCAAGGCCAACATGTATATAAAACAATTCGCCTTTTGAATACTAATGTAAACGGAAGCCAACGTGACGGAATACTAATACACATGGGCGATGCTCTCTTATGGACACAAGGTTGTTTATTGGCAATGTACGATAACGAGATTGAGGAGATTATTGGGAACGATAATAACATTTATCCACTTTGGATGGGATATTTGGATCGAATAGACGAAAGGAACGCAGGCCGCGTATTTATTCTCTCGATGATTGAATTTATCGAAGATAAGGAAAAGAGATTAGGGAAGAGCCTCGTAAAAAAGGTTGTTATAACGGATGATACGAATGAGCAAGCATTGACTGTAAGTACCAGTGATTTTGAACAGATGCAAAAAGCCAACCGCTATTATTATAGCGAAAAATTATATGAAAAGGCTGTGGAACAATTTGTCCTGTTTGTCACTAATCTACAGGAAAAGGCCATTCAGGATAAACTGCAAAGTAAATTGAATGATTACACGGAAAAACTTCTAAAGACCTTGACGAAAGAAAACTATAAGGCGAGCGAAGTCAGGCAATTATATGAAATAAAGTGGGCTGAATTGTATTCGAGCTATGCAGATGAAATCACGGTGCGAACTATGCAAAACGAAGTAAGTGGCAAGCTGAATGAATTCCAGGCGGCACTAAAGGCTAACTTTGAAATATTCGTTGAGAAAGATATTCTGCAAACATTATTTAGTAAAAGAATGACCACGTTACTACATAAAAATGTAGTTAAATCTCCTAATCTAAAAGATGATCGAGAAGTGTTCAAAAATTTCGCTTCAAAAAATTTAACTCCAAGTCTTTTTGCGAATGCATTAGCAAACTTGAAATCCAAAATGATAGAAACAGAGATTTCTAAAATACTAAAAGCTATCGAGAAGTGAGATTTTTTATAAATCTATCGAGGTAAACAACGTAAATGTAATAATTGCCTGGAAAATATGATTCGCCACAATTTTCTATAAACTCCTTTTTAATCAATTCATAATTTGCATTAGAACCGTTCATATAACAGATAAAACATAACTTTAGAAACTCACCACCAACATGATTAGTAATATTACCTTCTCTCTTAATCTTATGGAATTGTGCCATTAAATCGATCTTATTCACGCTGCATTTGTAGGGATGAAATAAAAGTGAAGATTCAATCTCCCAATTTTTGCTGCTATTAAAAGTATATCGTAAATAGTTTAGATTGGAAGATTTCTCGTAAAAAGGGTACGTTATGTCACCAAGAAATGCGGAAGTAAACCCACCCTCAACTGAAAATTCTAAATCCACTGCGAGCGGGTCTTTTGATGAAATAGAATAAGTCGGTACGACAAATAGGGAATCGTATTCACCTTCCATCGGATCTGTTTCATATCCGAGCTTCAATTGCATTGTGACCGACCTAAATACAGTTTCATTCTTCTCTGCGTCCCTCACCTCAAAGTCTTTGATAGGTTTGCCGGGCAAAGAATCATGGTATGCAAGAATGTATAGATGTAGTTTCTGTCCACTAGGATAGTTGGCAACTATGGTATCAATTGGGATTATTGGTGCAATCGATTCGATCTTATCTGTAGTGCTATTGATTGAAAGACTATCTGGATTAGTTTGTTTGGAGGTCTTCTTCTCCTGCGGTGCGCATTTCCATAGAGATAGAACAACTAGGAAGAGATATACTGGCCTTCTTATCATACAGATGCGTTACTGATTATTTAGTAAAATTATGAAAATTAGCTTAGCCCGTACTTATATTTATTAGCTACCAAATTTACCCGCCTACTCAATGGATGCTTTCAAGTTAAAATTGCAGAATGTTTACAAGGCTAGTAATGCTGAATTATCCGACCGATCAGTGAACAAAAGGCGGATGGCGTATTTATCTGGAAATGTCGCTGTGATGATATTCTACCTCCACTTTATTAGAAGATGCTATTCGCTCGCCTATTTCATATTTCAAACCTTCGCTATTTTGTTGACCAGCGTTTTTCTTGAAACCCTCGCGTGAAGGATGGCAGCGGAAAGCCCGCATCCCCGATACGCAGAAGCAAGCTGGCGGGGGAGGACTTGAAGCGAACAGCCTGACCCGAGCTTGCCTGCCGGAGCATTTGCGGAGGCTGGCAACGAGGGGCACGCCCAAGAATGAATTACCGTAATTTCCTCAGTTGAGGCGAAAACCATCCCTCCACCGAATAAAATGGAGGTGTTTGAGTCAATGACCAAGAGAATTGTCGCTGAAGGCTTGTTTTTAGCTAATAATGTCACTTCCAATTAATTACGTTACCTTTGCCCCTTAATTTTTACAAAAAAACATTTAATGAAATCATTTAACGAACTGGGACTTTCGGGGCAAGTGGTGGAAGCAATCCGCCAAATGGGCTTTGAAACTCCTACGCCCATTCAAGAACAAGCCATCCCGGTATTGTTGCAAGGAAACACTGACCTGGTAGGGTTAGCGCAGACAGGCACCGGAAAAACGGCCGCCTTTGGTTTGCCATTGATCGAACTGATCGATGAAAAGAACCGTACCACACAAGCGTTGATTTTAGCGCCTACGCGCGAGCTCAGCGTGCAGATTACCAACGACCTCGAGAATTTTTCGAAGGCGGTAAAGGATCTGAACATCGTAACCGTTTATGGCGGTGCGAGTATCTCTGACCAAATCAGAAAAGTAAAAAAAGGAGCGCAGATAATCGTAGCTACTCCGGGTCGCCTGATCGACTTGATCGAGCGCAAGGTGGTGAGCTTGGGTACTATTAAATATGTAGTGCTGGACGAAGCCGATGAAATGTTGAACATGGGCTTTAAAGATGCCATCGATGAAATTTTATCGGGCACTCCGGATGAAAAGAACGTGTGGCTCTTCTCGGCAACGATGCCACGCGAGGTGCGCGAGATTTCGAAGAACTACATGAGTAATCCGAAAGAGATTACGATGGGTGAGAACAGCCAGGGAAATGAAAACATCGATCACCAATACATTGTGGTGGACGAACGTGACAAATACATGGCGCTGAAGAGGATGGTGGATTACTCGACTGATATTTTTGGCGTGATTTTTTGTCGCACGAAAATTGACACGCAGCGTGTGGCTGAAAGTCTGATGAAGGACGGCTACAATGCCGATGCCTTGCACGGTGACTTAACGCAGATGCAACGCGACCGTGTGATGAAGAGTTTTAAAAACAAAACACTTCAGTTGCTGGTAGCTACGGATGTGGCGGCACGTGGTATTGACGTGAGTAATATTACGCACGTGATTCACATGAACATGCCGGATGAGATGGAATATTATACGCACCGCAGTGGTCGTACCGCTCGCGCCGGAAAGAAAGGTATTTCGTTGGCGATTGTGTCGAAGAAAGAGCTAGGTAAAATAAGCCAGATCGAGCGCACATTGAAGCGCAGATTTACGAAAGCTTTGATTCCAACCGGAGATGAAGTATGCCAACGGAAGCTTATGGAGCTGACGCACAAGATGCGCAACGTGGAGGTGAACGAAGAGGAGATTGACAGTTTCTTGCCGGAAGTATATCACGAGTTGCGCGACTTATCGAAGGAGGACATCATCAAGCGTTTTGCTTCGATTGAGTTCAACCGTTTCTTAGCGTACTACCGCGATGCGCGTGATTTGAACAAGTCGGATCGCAGCCGCTCGTTTGCCGGCGATGATCGCGGACGCGATGGTGCTGATGCATATACCACGGGCGACCGTGTGTTCATCAACATCGGAAGAATGGATGGCCTGGAGAAAGGCGATTTGCTGGGATTGATTTGTGACTATGGCGATATCGATAAATCGAAGATTGGTAAGATTGACCTGAAGGGCGCTTATTCGTTCTTTGAATTAGAAAAAGACATCACACAAAAAGTATTTCAGGGATTTGAAGGTGTGGAAGTACGCGGACGCAAAGTGCGCCTGGAGATGACCGGTGACCGCAGAGAGAAAGAAGGCGGCAGCGAACGCAGCGGTGGCTTTGAAAGAAAGAAATCGTATGGCGGTGGCGACAGCAAGAAGCCGCGCAGCTACGGTGGCGGTGGTGAAAAGAGAGAACGCTCGTACGGTGGTGGTGAGAAGAAAGATCGCCCTTACGGTGGCGGAGGTGGACGTAGTGGCGGAGGAGAGCGTGAGCGCAAGAAGCGCTGGTAATTACTGACGCAGATAAATGAAACGTCCCGCCTTTGGCGGGACGTTTTTGTTTACACGAATCTGTAACGCGGATTATTGGATTTCGTGGATGGCGCTGATATGTAATGCGGATAAATGACTCGGATTATTGGATTACACGCGGATGGCGCTCAATGTGAATGCACTTCAATTCGATGCAAAAATGTGCTTTAGATCAGATGAAAATCCGTCAATGGTGATGGATGTGATCGTGCCTGAGTTGAGTTTGACGAGTAATTCAAACTGCTTGTCTTTTAGTTCGTATTGTTCAATGGTTTCTTTATCAGGGTCGATGATCCAATACTCTTTTACCCCGTGTTGAGCGTAATCTCTGAACTTAATTTCGCGGTCTGTTTTTTCGGTAGATGGTGATAGAATTTCCACAATGAAATCAGGAGTTGGAAAAAGCATTTGGCTATCCGTAAAGGTATCCGCCACTTCTTTCCTGAAAAAGCAAAGGTCTGGCTCATAGCTATTGCGCGTGAGTTCGATCATTATTTTTTCGATGCCTAAATGACCTCCTATTCCATTGCTTTTTATATAATTAATAATAAAAGATGAGAGGTTAGAGGAAACCCGTGAGTGCTTTAATTTAACAGGAGAATGAAAAATTGCTTCTCCATTTATGTACTCAGCCTTATCAGATTCTTTGATCAAATTATAAAAAGCAATTCTCTTTGCCGTATTTTCATTCAAGATCAAATTCGCCTCTTTGATCAGTAAAGCCAAATCGGGGCTCTGTTTCAATTCTTCCAATATTTCAGAATGTGTGCGCATTATTCAAATATCGTAAAATTCTTAATTCAAATTACTGACTACACCATTAACTTTTAACTACTAACTCTTACGTCTTACCTCCCCTTTACATATTCCTCCGATACTGTCCACCCACTTCAAACAATGCTTTGGTGATTTGTCCCAGGGAACAAACCTTGCAGGCTTCCATCAATTCAGCAAAGATGTTTTTGTTTTGGATGGCTGCCTCTTGTATGATATCAATCGCAGCGGCAGCTTTGTTGCCTTGATATTGATGGAGGTTGCGGAGGATCTTAATCTGGTATTCTTTCTCTTCCGTAGTCGCACGAATCACTTCTCCCGGAATGATGGTCGGGGAGCCTTTGGAGCTAAGGAATGTATTCACACCGATAATCGGATATTCGCCCGTGTGCTTGAGTGTTTCATAGTACAAACTCTCTTCCTGAATTTTTCCGCGCTGATACATCGTTTCCATCGCGCCCAGCACACCACCGCGCTCGGTGATTTTATCGAACTCAGACAATACCGCCTCTTCGACTAAGTCCGTCAGTTCTTCGATGATGAACGAACCTTGCAGCGGGTTTTCGTTTTTCGCAAGACCCAACTCTTTATTAATGATTAACTGAATCGCCATAGCTCTGCGCACACTTTCTTCGGTAGGAGTTGTGATCGCCTCGTCATACGCATTGGTGTGCAGCGAATTACAGTTATCATAAATCGCGTACAACGCTTGCAGCGTAGTGCGAATGTCGTTGAAGTCGATCTCTTGTGCGTGAAGCGAGCGACCGGAAGTTTGAATATGATACTTCATCATTTGGCTGCGTGAATTGGCTCCGTATTTTTCGCGCATAGCTTTCGCCCAGATTCTGCGTGCCACACGGCCAATCACCGCATACTCGGGGTCAATACCATTCGAGAAGAAGAAAGAGAGGTTAGGCGCAAACTCGTTGATGTCCATGCCACGGCTCAAGTAATATTCCACGTACGTGAAACCATTCGCCAGTGTGAATGCTAGTTGTGTGATCGGGTTGGCACCTGCTTCAGCAATGTGGTAGCCGGAGATCGATACCGAATAAAAATTGCGCACCTTCTGATCGATGAAATACTGTTGCACATCGCCCATCAGTCGCAAAGCAAATTCAGTGGAGAAGATGCAGGTGTTTTGTGCCTGATCTTCCTTGAGAATATCCGCTTGCACCGTGCCGCGCACTTGCATCAGTGTTTCTTCTTTTATTTTGGCGTACACATCTTTCGGTAAAACCTGATCGCCCGTTACGCCTAACAGCATCAATCCGAGTCCGTTGTTTCCTTCGGGTAACTCGCCTTGGTAGGAAGGAACTTCACCATTCGCGTAAAGCGATTTGATTTTGGCGCGCACCTCATCTTCTAATCCGTTTTTCTTAATGTAGATTTCGCACTGCTGGTCGATGGCTGCATTCATAAAATAACCCAGTAGCATCGGAGCAGGTCCGTTGATCGTCATCGACACGGAAGTTTTCGGATCGCATAGGTTGAAGCCGCTGTACAATTTCTTCGCATCATCGAGGCAGCAAATGGAAACTCCTGAGTTCCCAATCTTACCATAAATATCCGGACGGTAGTCGGGGTCATTGCCATACAATGTCACTGAGTCGAAGGCAGTGGACAAACGTTTCGCTGGCATCGCCTTGCTCACGTAGTGAAACCTGCGGTTGGTACGCTCCGGTCCGCCTTCACCTGCAAACATACGAGTAGGATCTTCGCCCTCACGCTTGAATGGATAGATACCAGCAGTGTATGGAAACTCGCCCGGCACATTTTCCTGCAGCATCCATTTGAGTAAGTCGCCCCACGCTTCGTAATTCGGAAGCGACACTTTGGGAATCCGCGAATGCGAAAGTGTTTCTGAGTGTGTTTGAATGGCAATCTCCTTATCGCGCACCAGAAACTTAAACAGCGGTGCTTTGTATTGTGCCGCTTTTGCAGGCCACTCTTGCAGGAGCTTTCCGTTTTTCGGATCGAGGTTGAGTTGTTGCTTAGTGACCTCATCACTCAGGCCCTTCTCCACAGGAGAGTTTGCAGAGATTATTTTTGAGACGCGATCCAACGCATACAAATTCTGCGCAATGCCCGCTTGCTGATTGACCCATTGGTCGTACTTGCGATTCGTCTCTGATATTTCACTCAGGTAGCGCGTGCGGTGCGGAGGAATCACAAAAATTTTCTCCGACATCTCGCGCGAAATTTCAAATGAAGATTTCAAATCAGCACCTGTCTTGGCTACCAACGTATCGATAATGTGTTTGTACAATTGGTTCGTGCCCGGATCGTTGAATTGCGAAGCAATCGTGCCGTACACCGGCATGTCTTCCGGCTTTTTATCCCACAGGTTGTGGTTGCGCTGGTATTGCTTCTTTACATCGCGCAGGGCATCGAGAGCACCGCGCTTGTCGAATTTGTTCAAGGCAATTACATCGGCAAAGTCGAGCATGTCGATTTTTTCCAGTTGTGTTGCAGCTCCGTATTCAGGAGTCATCACGTAAAGCGATACATCGCTGTGATCTAAAATTTCGGTGTCGCTCTGGCCGATGCCCGATGTTTCGAGAACGATCAAATCATAGCTGGCAGCCTTCAGCACCTGCACTGCTTCTTTGACATACGCAGAAAGCGCGAGGTTACTTTGACGCGTAGCCAGCGAGCGCATAAACACGCGGTTGTTGTTGATGGCATTCATACGAATACGGTCACCCAACAGCGCACCACCGGTTTTGCGTTTCGATGGGTCCACTGAAATTAAACCGATCGTCTTACTTTTGAAGTCGATTAAAAATCTTCTTACAATTTCATCGACCATCGAAGATTTGCCGGAGCCACCTGTACCTGTAATTCCTAATACCGGTGCTTTTGATAATGCAGCCTTTTTATTGATTTCTTCAAAGATGTTTTTATGTTTCTCAAAATAATTTTCCGCTCCTGAAATTAGTTGCGCAATCTGCACATGATTGTCAACTGTCAATTGCTTATTGTCAACTGTTTCCCCGGTCGGATAATCGCTTCGTTGCACGAGGTCGTTGATCATCCCTTGCAATCCCATCGCTCTCCCATCATCAGGCGAGTAAATTTTAGTGATGCCGTAGTCCATCAACTCTTTAATTTCTTCCGGCAGGATCACACCACCACCACCACCAAATATTTTAATATGTCCCGCGCCTTTTTCTTGCAGCAGGTCGTACATGTATTTAAAGTATTCCGTGTGGCCACCCTGGTAGCTCGTCATGGCGATGGCCTGCGCATCTTCTTGAATCGCAGTGTTCACCACTTCTTCCACACTACGGTCGTGGCCGAGGTGAATCACCTCACAGCCAGTTGCCTGAATAATTCTGCGCATGATGTTGATGGCCGCATCGTGCCCGTCAAACAGACTGGCCGCAGTAACAATGCGGACTTTATTCTTCGGCTTATACGGTTCAGCCGACACATAAGCGGCAGGGGCAGTTTTCTCTTTTTTCTCGGTAGTGGAGGCCATTCAACAGATAATTAGGCCTCAAAAATACAGATTAGAGCATTATTAAGCTAACGGGTGGTAGCTAATTGGCGGCCTGGCCAATCCCGCGAAAGGGCGGGAAAGGCCATCGCGCTATTCGCTGCAACCCACTCGAGGCGCGTGGGGTTTCCGCTACTATCGCTGGCCGATGCCAGCACGGAGTTTGTGCCTAACTGTAATGGTAAAATCTATTTATAAGAGTTGCTTATGTTTTCGAGTATTGTTTCATTGTCTGGCTCCGAAAAAAGACTCGATAAATTCGTAGATTGGTGACGAACTTTTCGAATTATGACTACCAAAGAAATCAAATCAGAAATTCAAAAATCCTTAGACAATGTACCTGATAGTGTTCTTCAAGATATTTTAGATTTTTTGAAGCAGGCTGAGAAACAGTCGACTGACAAATTAAATCTTACTAGAAGTCTAAGGGACATTCTTATGGAGGATAAGGAATTACTTGAAAAACTTGCTAAATGATTCAAATTGAAGAAGTCGAGAAGATACACGACATTCTAGTTGAAAAATTTGGAGGAGCAAGAGGTATCCGAGACAGAGGAACATTGGAGTCCGCCATCGGCCGGCCATTCCAAACATTTGACGGTAAAGACCTGTATCCAAATCCGGTCGACAAAGCAGCGGCTATTTTTGAAAGTATAATTTCAAATCATCCATTTGTAGATGGTAATAAACGGACGGCTTATGTCCTTATGAGGTTAATTCTTAAAGAAAACAAACTCGACATCCAAGCTGGACAAAATGAGAAGTATGAGTTCGTAATAAAAGCTGCCAAAAGTGAATTGACATTTGATAATATTAGAGACTGGATAGAAAAGAACCTTAAGTAAAAAGACAATGACCAATTATAAAATGGTATTCAACCAAGACCATAAGTTAATTTTGAACTACCCTCCCTATGAAAAGAATAACTTCCATTGATGCAGTGCGCGGTTTGGTGATGGTCGTGATGGCCTTAGACCATGTGCGCGACCTGATTCATGTCAACGCACTGGCCTTTGATCCTACGAATTTAACTTCTACGACTCCGCCACTTTTCTTTACCCGGTGGATCACCCATTTGTGTGCACCAACCTTTGTTTTTCTTTCCGGAGTGTCGGCTTACCTCGCATATACGAACTCTTCCGACCCGGCCAACAGCAAAAAGTTTTTGCTCAAGCGCGGACTGTGGTTGGTATTGCTCGAAATAACGATTATCAATTTCGGTATTTGGTTTGACATTCATTTTGGCGTCATCATGTTGCAGGTGATAGCTGCCATTGGTGTTGGGTTTATTTTATTGAGCTTCTTCCTTCGCGTCAAGCCGCTGCATAACTTCATCATAGCTATTGTCATCACTTTACTATGCAATGCTGTAGTGGGTCTCAATCTTTCGCAATTCCCAATTTTAGGTTTCTTTTACAATTGGCTCTTCAGCCCGAACTTACTTCAGATCACACCCAACTTCATGTTGCTAATCAATTATCCTGTACTTCCCTGGTTTGGTATTATGCTGGCAGGCTTTGCCTGTGGTGTGTTATTCACGCAGTCTACAGAAATCCGCGCCAAGCGTTTTATTTCTATTAGTGCTGTACTCTTACTCGCTTTCGTTCTCCTTCGTTTTGTAAATGTGTGGGGCGACCCGGCTCCGTGGAGCGTTCAGAAAGATGGACTATTCACCTTCATGTCGTTTATGAACATTTCCAAATATCCACCTTCGTTGCTTTTTATTTTGATCATGTTGAGTGTTGCTTTTTTGCTGCTGTACATCGCAGAGAAAGTCGAAGGCAAGTGGAAGGAAATAATGTCGGTGTATGGCAGTGTGCCCATGTTTTACTACCTCATTCATTTTTATCTCATTCATAGTATTTCTCTGCTTGTTTTGTTAGCTCAAGGTTTTGCGTGGAGTGATTTTCGGTTTGGTCCCTTTCAGTTTGGAAGACCCGAAGCCCCCTCCGGATTAGATCTGACAGGAGTTTATATTTTCTGGATAGGAGTGGTGATAGTACTTTATCCGCTGTGTAAAAAGTATAGCGCGTATAAAAAACACCATCCCGAGAAGATCTGGCTACGATATCTTTAGACTATTCCATTTACATCTAGACAACGCACATCTTAGGGCGTTCAAGTGGAGCTTTTTGACCGTTGATACAACTTTCGGTGGGGGTCTGTCCTTTTCAATTACTTTTGAAGATTCAATTGTTAAATGTTGATTCAAATGAGTATGAAAATGACAGTGAAGTTTTCCAGCCTTCCGTTGATGATGGTGCTGGTAGGTAGTGTTTTTACATCCGTAGCTCAAAAAGAGCCATCCAAAGCAAAATTTATTGATCCGGCCAATATGGACATCACCACAAAGCCGGGCGATGATTTTGAGAAATATGCCGGTGGCACTTGGCTTCGCAATAATCCTGTTCCCGCTAAGGAAACCCGCTGGGGCAGCTTTACTATTCTCCGCGATTTTAATGTGAAAGCGGTTCGTGAAATTCTTTCGGAGGCAGTCGCAGACAAAAATGCTGCACCCGGCTCGGTGAAAAGAAGAGTAGGAGATTTTTATGCAGCCGGCATGGATAGCATGGCGATCGAAAAATTAGGATTCACTCCCGCACTGCCCGACTATCAACGTGCAGGTTCGGTAAAAACACCGGACGAAGTGATCGATGAAATCATCTACCAGCGCTCAAACGGTGTCGGAGGTCCTTTGTTTGGTTTCTTTGTTGGTCAAGATCGTAAGCATCCTCAAACTATGGTGGTGCAACTTTCACAAGGAGGCACCTCCATGCCCGACCGTGATTATTATCTGAAAGGAGATGCGCGCTCAAAAAAAATTCAGGCGGCACATGCCAATTACATCACCACACTTTTTACGTTGGCTGGCGAATCAACTGAGACCGCACAAAAAAGAGCAGAGACCATTTTCGCATTGGAAAAGAAATTGGCAGCCGCACAAATGAGTCGCGTGGAAATGCGTGATCCCTACAAAACATATAATAAATTTTCCATCAAAGATTTTTCGCAGCGCACTCCAGGCTTTGACTGGTCTAACATTCTGGTGAAACTGCAAGCAAAAGGACAAGACAGTATTTTGGTGAACTCACCACGTTTTTTTACTTTGGCAGATAGTTTGTTGCGCGCTGTTCCAATGTCCGACTGGCAAGCTTATTTGCAATGGAACGTGTTGCGATCAGCTGCACCTTACCTCAGCAAGCCATTCGTAGATGCGAACTTTGCATTTAACCAAACCATGAGCGGACAGAAAGTCCAAACACCTCGTTGGCAGCGCATGTCTTCGTTAACCGACAATACGATTGGTGAATTGTTAGGACAGTTGTATGTAGCTAAACATTTCAAACCTGAAGCCAAAGCGCGCATGGATGAGATGATTAAAAATTTGGTGAAGGCATATGAAATCCGAATCAAGAAGTTGGATTGGATGAGCGATGTGACGAAACAAAAAGCATTGGACAAACTAAAGGCATTCACTCCTAAAATCGGTTATCCGGAGAAGTGGAAAAATTATGATGGCTTGGAAATAAACTCACAGACTTTTTATCTCAACCTTCGTAACGCAGGGAAGTGGGCATACCAAGATATGGTAAGTCAGTTAGGTAAGCCGGTGGACAAGAAGCGATTTGGAATGACACCACCTACCGTGAATGCCTATTACAATCCGGTGAATAATGAAATTGTTTTCCCTGCCGGTATTCTTCAATATCCTTTCTTTCATGCGGATGCAGATGATGCATTTAATTATGGAGGTATTGGTGCAGTAATCGGTCATGAAATTTCACACGGCTTTGACGACTCCGGAAGTCAGTACGATAAAGACGGCACCTTGCGCAACTGGTGGACGCCTGAAGATCTCGCAAAGTTTAAAGAGCGCGCAAAGAAATTGCAGGAACAATTTGATGCCTACACGGTGCTCGATTCAGTGCACGTAAATGGCAAGCTGACATTAGGTGAAAACATTGGCGACCTCGGTGGATTGAATGCAGCGTATGAAGCATTTAAAATGACACCGCAGGGAAAATCCAACAAGAAGATTGATGGTTTTACACCTGACCAGCGTTTCTTTTTAGCATGGGCACAAGTGTGGCGAGCCAACACGCTGCCCGATACGCAAGCACAGTTGATTGTCACAGATTCGCACTCTCCCGGTGAATACCGAACGGTTGGAGCACCCGTAAATATGGATGCCTGGTACGAGGCGTTTAATGTGAAGCCGGGCCATAAGCTATATAAGAAACCGGAAGATCGAATTAAGATTTGGTAGTGATCAACCAAGGATTTTAGAAGGAAGAGGCTGTGGAGACAGCCTCTTTTGTTTTACCCATTCTATTACAATCAAATAGTCATAACTTTCAGAAACGATTCGGCATGAGGACACATTTAGGTCTCTTACTTATTTTAGGCATGATCAGTTGCCGCGAAGCTGATCGTTCATCTGAATCGATCCACCACCAAGGTTTAGCCAATCAGTTTGTCGATGCCTTTTATTCGTTCGATCACGATTCATTAGAGGTAGTCTTGTCGGAAGCCAAATCTTCACACGCGAACATATTGTATTATCAGAAGTGGGCAGAGTGCGGCCATTATCAGATTGTGAAACGCAGTGATCCGGTTCAGAAAAATGATTCGGTCATGTTAGTTCCGGTAACGGTAAAAGATGACCTGATGCCAGCACTTGAAATTGATTTTCAGGTGACTGATACTTTTCACATCGTGGTGCGCGATGGAAAGATTCGCAGCGTAGAAACTTCTTCGAACGATCCGGAGGAATATCATCAAGCGAAAGAGTGGGTCTATCGAAACCGTTCGGAGTTGGTCGCTAAACCGTGTGAAGGTATTTGGAACGGAGGACCCACACCGTGTGATTGTATACAGGGTTTTATCAAAGGTTTTGGAGAATTTGTTAAATTGAAAAAAGTACCTACTAAATAAGTTCCGATGGAAAATCATTATGAGCTAAGCGATCGCGAATTTGAAAGCCAGTTTGCGAAGGGCACGTTCAATCCTGCACTATTTAGTCATGCAGCGCATCTGCGATTGGCCTGGATACATGTTACCAAATATGGAGAGACCATTGCCATCCAAAATATTACTGATCAACTGAAACAGTTCGTCACCATCGTAGGTGCCGAGGATAAATACAATCACACATTGACTGTGGCAGCCGTGAAGGCAGTGCATCACTTCGTAAAAAAATCACAGTCAACCACATTTTATGATTTTATAAACGAGTTCCCGCGATTGAAATACAATTTTAAAGAGTTGATGGCTGTGCATTACGGTTTGGATATTTATAATTTACCAGAAGCAAAAGCGGAATTTATTGAACCCGACTTGGTGGCTTTCGATTAGCGTATTGATTAACGAAGTAATTCGCACCCACCCCCTCCATTGTCGCAACCACCCTGCTATATCAATTTATTTTTAACGAGATTTATTTAAATATAAATTAGCCTTATGAGAAAGATAACCGTCATATCAATGATTTCCCTCGATGGTGTTTTGCAAGGCCCCGGTGGGCCCAAAGAAGATACGTCCGGTGGATTCAAATATGGAGGCTGGGTGGCACCATACGATGACGATGTAGAGGGCAAGGTGATCAAGCGCTTGATGCAACCTTCCGATATTCTCATCGGCAGAAAGACGTTTGATATTTGGGCGAACTATTGGCCCACACACAGCGAGTTCTGGCCGGGCATCAACGAGGTGAACAAATATGTGATTTCGAAGAAATTAAAGAAAACCAGTCGATTGGTTACCGGTTGGAATAATTCGTTTGTGCTTCGCACGATAGCCGACATCAAAAAACTGAAAAAGAGTAGGGGAGGAGATTTACAAGTGTGGGGCAGCAGTAAGCTGATTCAGTCGCTGTTGAAAAATGATTTAGTCGATGAGCTTTGGATTTTAACATATCCGCTCACACTCGGCAAAGGCAAGAAATTGTTTGATAACCATGCCATGCCTACTGCACTCACATTGGTTGAAAGTATGGTTACGCCCAAAGGAATCATCATCGCCAACTATCGGAAATCCGGAAAGGTAAAAACCGGCATGATCGGAGCCTAAAACCCCAAAAAGCACTCGCATTGATAATTGCCTAACTTGCAGACATATTTACCCGGTTTGCAGATTCCTTTTGGCAATTAGCCCTGAAAAGGGATCTTTGAATCACCGTGTTGAAATATTATGAAGAAGTACTTTGTAGTACTGTTGCACATCGGTTTTTGGGCGTGCTACATCTTGTCTATTCTGATCATTGTTACGGTAGCCTATCGAAACAGTGCCATCGGTGAGCGTGAGCTGCGGATGGTAAACGCGTTGCAAAACCTCTTTTTCTTCGCAGTGCTTCCCTCCGTCATTACCTTTCACCTGTTCTACTTTTTTCTTTTTCCAAATTATGTTCAGAAGAATAGGTTTTTACTTTCATCCATTTACGGCATCGCGATAGCCATAGCGGCCGCAGTGACAGGCTATATCTTCCTACGCATGTTCATCGAATCAGGATGGATGATGGACATGGATCAAGGCGGCAAACAAGGTCGATCCACGGCCTTGATGGTGATCTTCTCGATGACGTTGATTGGTTTGATCTGTGGCATTGTGGCACTGATCATGCGTGGCTTCATCACCTGGTTCAGCGAGATTAAAGTAAAGCAGATGCTGAAAGAGAAGAACTACGAAATGGAAATGGCTTTGATCAAATCGCAGCTCGACCCGCATTTGCTGTTCAACACCATCAATAACATCGATGCTTTGATTTTACGCGATGCGGTAAAAGCTTCAGACTATCTCAACCGACTGTCGGACATGATGCGATTTGTGCTCTATGAAACGAGAGCCGACAAAATTCTCCTTTCGCAGGAAATCGAGTACATCGAAAAATACATTGCCTTGCAGAAAATCCGCACCGCCAACGAATCCTATGTGCAATGGAATGTGATCGGTACAGTCGGAGATAAAAAGATTGCACCCATGGTTTTTATTCCATTTATTGAGAATGCATTTAAACATACCACCAATAAGAAGTTAGAAAATGCCATTTCCATCACGTTAAAAATAACCGATGCCTCTATTCAACTTATTTGCGAGAATAAGTTCGATTCGGTGGCGACCAAATCATCTGTAGGCGGACTCGGAAATGAATTGGCTCAAAAGCGTCTGGCACTCCTTTATGCAGGAAGGCACACCTTAGAGATAAACAAAAGCGATGATTTATATCGAGTTCACTTAACAATACCTCATGGTTAAATATACGTGCATTATTATTGAGGACGAACCTTTGGCACTGGAGAAGACGCGCGACTTTGTAAACAAAGTTCCTTTTCTCGAGTTAACAGCCACCTTCGACAATGCGTTGCTCGGATTGTCATACCTCAATAGCAACAAAGTGGATTTGCTCTTTCTGGATATCAACATGGATGAACTGTCGGGTATTGAGTTGTTGGAAAACTCCCGTATCAATAGTCAGGTCATCATTACCACGGCTTATCAGGAATATGCCTTGAAAGGTTACGAATTGAAGATCACCGATTATCTCTTAAAGCCTTTTACCTTTCAGCGCTTTTTGCAAGCTGTCAACAAGGCTCAGGAAAATTTAGTGCGTCCGTTGGCGGAGTCAACACCGAATTTTATTTTCGTAAAGACCGAAAATCGTTTGGAGAAGATTATGCTGAGCGATATCGTTTACATTGAAGGAATGCGTGACTACCGGAGAATACACACGCTTCAACGAAAGGTCATGACGCTGCAAAACTTCACTGAGTTGGAAAAGATGATTCCCGCCTCCATCATCTGCCGCGTACACAAATCCTATATGGTGGCATTGGATAAGATTGTTTCGATCGAGAGAAGCCGAATCAAAATTGCCGATCAGCTACTACCCATCTCAGACACGTACAAAGATTCTTTCTTTCAGTTGATCAACAGCCGGCTGTAGT
>JACPVX010000070.1 GCA_016191555.1 Bacteroidota bacterium | reverse complement strand
CTCAATGCCAATGTATTCTTTGGTCAAGGAGCTGGCAAATCAAGTACAGGCATTCAGAATATTGGATTGGGAACTGCTGCATTAACCTCGAATTCTACGGGCTCGCTGAATACTGCTGTCGGCTTTGCGGCACTTCAAAATAACAGTTCTGGCGGAAGTAATACGGCTGTGGGTAGATTTGCCATGATCAATAGCAACGGATCTGATAATACTGGTGTCGGACAGATTACACTGGTTTCAAACACCACCGGAAGTAACAATAGCGCTTTTGGTTCCGCTGCCTTGCAATCCAATACAGTAGGCAGTAACAATACGGGTATCGGCTATGGAGCCGATGTATCTGCCAACAACTTAACCAACGCAACAGCCATTGGTTACAATGCGAAAGTTGGAGCCAGCAATTCATTGGTGCTCGGTGGAACAGGACCCGAGGCAGTAAAAGTTGGCATTGGGTTAACTACCCCTTCGGCCACTTTAGATATTGCGGGTACTATTAAAATTGCAGATGGCTCACAAGCGGCAGGTAAAGTGCTTACTTCTGATGCGAATGGATTAGCCACGTGGAGCAATAACAGCGGCTGGAGCATTACAGGAAATACGGGAACAAATCCCACTACTCACTTTATCGGTACAACCGATGCGAAAGATTTAGTTTTTAGAACCAACAACACAGAGTTTGCTCGGCTCACTTCTGCGGGCAATTTGGGGATTGGTACCTCTACCCCTAACGCATTCTTGGAAGTTCAAAACACCAACACCAGCGGAAATGCAGGAAACTTTAATGTATCCAATGCTGCTAACAACGGCTCAGCCGTCTTAGCGAATAAAAACGGAACGAGTGGCGCTGCCTTCCAGGCAATTGTAACAGGCGGTGCTGAGGGTTTAAACATCAATCAAAATGGAACGGGCTATGCGCTTGATGTGATCGTCAGCAATGTATCGAGTGTCAACTCAGCCATTATTGCCTCGCACAATGGAAAGGGTCCAGCTATCACAGCTAACGCCCAGGGAACAGGAGGTGTGGCTTCTTTTGCCATTACCAATGCAGGCAGCGTGGCTACTGCGTTGAGTGTTGCAACTGTCGGCAGCGGCCCTGCGGCTATTTTCAACGGGGGTAACGTAGGCATTGGTGGTACTCCTTCGGAACGATTGGATGTGGTAGGTAACGTAAAATTCTCGGGTGCCTTAATGCCCAACAACGTGCCGGGTACAGCAGGACAAGTTTTGACTTCTGCCGGAGCGGGGTTGCCGCCTACCTGGAGTACGAACAGCGGTTGGGGCTTGTCGGGAAATGCAGGAACTGTTGGGGGCACAGATTTTATTGGCACAACTGATAACCAACCGCTGATTTTTAAAACAGACGGAGCTGAACGAATAAGAATTGATGGATCTTCTGGAGACGCCACATTTGGAGCGCGCATCACATCTCCGCAAGACGCTTCTTTTAATCTTGTAACAGTTGGCAGAGGAAGTGGTGCAACGGCCCCTCAGCAGAATACGGCAGTCGGCATTTCCTCTCAAGAAGGAGCCGTTACCGGATCGAATAATACAACGCTTGGTTTTTTCACATTAGCAGGAGGCACTTCGGGAGGTAACAATACCGCAGTCGGCTCCAATTCCATGCGAGCTTCAACAACTGGCAGCAACAATACCGGTGTTGGAGCTGGTGCCATTGGTCGTGGAACCGGTGATGGTAACACGGCCATCGGTTCGGGTTCGTTAACTAGAATGGGTACTGGTTCCGGTAATACGGCCTTGGGAGCGAATGCGGGTTATAGTGCCTTACAAGCCGATGGCAACGATAACAACACACTCGTTGGATTCGGAGCCGGCCAAGAAATAGTAGGCAGTAATAATACGCTTATTGGCTATCAGACAAATCTTTCCGCGGCAGGTTTTACGAACGCCACCGCCATTGGCTATACTACCGTAGTAAACGCCAGTAACAAAGTACGCATCGGTAATACGTCAGTAACCGTGATCGAAGGGCAAGTGAGTTTTACTGCCGCGTCTGATCGCAGGTTTAAGAAAGATATTCAACCCATTGAAGAAGGAGTTGAATTTATTAAAAAACTAAAACCCGTTTCTTATCAATTAAAGTTAGATGCTACCGGGAAAACCAATTGGGGTTTTATTGCGCAAGACATCGAGGCATTGATAGGCACACAAAATGCGGTGCTAACTGTAGGTGGCGACAGCGCCCGCTCACTGGGATTACGCTATACCGATTTTGTGGCACCATTGGTAAGGGCCGTGCAAGAGCAGCAAAATAGAATTGAAATATTAGAAGCCAAAATAAAGCAACTCAACGAAGACAATAACCTCTTAAAATCAAATTTAGAAAGTCGACTGCAAGCCATGGAAGAAATGCTGCAGGTAAAAGCAAAGAAACCCTCGCGGCTATTTCGTAAGTCTGCTAAGAAACAGAAGTTCAGCAACGAAGTGTCACCAGCGGTTACTCAAATGAATAATCCACCGGAATGCAATTGACTGGAACCCTTGCATTTCCCATGGCAATGGCATCAACGCTCTATGTGGCGCGGCAATTATTCTTACGCGATGCCGGTGCTTACGATTTTGACTCAAACTCAATCATCCATTCGATACCATATTTATCTCTGAACATTCCAAAGTAGGTGCCCCAAGGACTGTGCTCCATTGGCATCTCAATGGCTCCCCCGGCTGAAAGTCCATTGAATAAATGATTGGCCTCTTCTTTGCTTTCTGCGCTGATAACGATCTTCGACCGGTTTTCATTTTCGTTGGTCTTGCCCAGAATTTCAGGAACGTCATTAGCCATTAACTTATTTTGACCAATCGGCAATGCGATGTGCATGATCTTGTTTTCTTCGTGCGCGGCCACCGGAAATTCTGCGCTGGCGATGTCTTTGAAACGAATCAATTTCGAGAACGCTCCGCCAAAGACAGATTTGTAGAATGTAAATGCTTCTTCGGCATTTCCGTTGAAATTAATGTGAGGGTTAATCAGTGCCATCTTTTTATCCTGGTTTTAGTTGTACGTATACTATTTCTGATGGCCACCGGCCAATACTTCTTCCAAATTTCGCATAGACATCGCAAATCCTTCTTTGAAGCCCATTTCAATCATTCGCTCTAAGCGTTCCTGCGATTCGTTGTAAATGGTGATGCTCACTTTTGTCTTTCCGTTTTGTTCGCTGAAATTGTACTCCCATTCCGAGCCGGGTAATTCCGGATTTTCATCTTTATCAGCAAATGCATTGTGCATTTTAAACTGTGACTTCGGTGTGATGGACGTATATTCTTGAATGGACCAACGCTCCAGTCCTTCGGGGCTGACCATGGCATAAAATCGCTTCCCTCCCACTTTAAAATTCATATACTTTGTTTTGGATCGCCACGGTCGGGGTGCCACCCACTTATCCAGTATTTCTGCTTTCGTAAAAGCATCCCATACGGTGCTAAGGTCCGCATCAAACTCTCTGACGATAAAAACCTTTTTGGTGGATTTGTCAACTGTTAGGTCAAAAAGTAAGCTGCTCATTTTTTTTGTTTTTTAAGGGTTGATAATACTGTATCCAGTTGATTGAATCGTGTTTCCCATGACTTTCGGAATTGATCTAGCCACTGATCGAATTCTTTCATCTTTTTGGGATTGAAGTGATAGTAAATTTCCCTGCCGGATTGCTCGGCTTTGATCAACTCACATTCTTGCAACACTTTGATATGTTTGGATACGGCCTGTCGACTCATATCAAATTTTTCGGCCATGGCATTGGGTGTTAATGCCTGCAGAGCCACTAAAGCCAAAATGGCTCTGCGTGTGGGATCCGCGATTGCCTGAAAGAGGTCTTGTTTGATTCGGTCAGCCATTATTTACGCAACTTTATGGTTGCGAATATATGCGCAACTTATGAGTTGCGCAAATATATTTGCTGTTATTTCTGCGAACGTAATTTGTGACTGGAAATCAGAAGTTGTGAACAGTTCTTCCACTTTACTATCTTCTGTGAAGGATTGAACCCCATTGTTTTAAGTTTGGTAATATCTGCTTAGTAATACTCCTATAACCATTATCGCTAACGTCCATATTCCCACGCCCAGAACGAGTTGTAAGAAAGCCATTTTTGAATTGCGTTCTTCCATGTAAAACATCTCCTGATTAAAAGTACCATTGAAGCCTTTAAACATCCAAATAACAAAGGCTCCGGTGGCGGTAAATATAAAGCGAGCAAGTAGGCTCATGAATACTTTTTAGAGGGTGTTTGTTTGTGTTAAGAATGCTTTGACGGAAAAACAATCAAAGCAAACAAAATTATGAATCACCATACAGTCAGCCAAATCATAGTTATCACCAATTGAGTCAATCTGCGCATAGAAAGTCATGGGTTTCTTACAACTGTCACAACAGGGATACTCTGTCTCACCGAGTGCGTCAGGTTTCCCACCAAGAAAATGTCTTGTACCAGCAATGGGATTCCATTTATACCCCACGATTTCCTTTGCTTCTTGCGTCTCTGGCGTGGGGACAAGTTTTACTTTTGGTATTTCCATTTTTAAATCACTTATCCTTTGATAGTACATCGATACTACCGGTCAATACTGCTAACTTTCAAATAGTGGTTATGATTAGCCGCTGCCATCTTATCTCTCCCAAATTTTTCTAATCAGTTTTAAAAGTTTTGGGGCATAGTCAGTATTCCCTTCATGTATTTTTTCAGTGTCTTCAACTGTGCGATTTACTACATTATCTTCTCTCCATTCTTCGAATGTTGGCTGCTTCAATTGAGCACCACCTTTGTGGGGATTTTGGATGTAACCTTTGGGTGGCTGTGGTAATTTTGCTTCGCATTCAGTCGAACAAAGATTTGCCAACAACGGAAGCACATCTGTGCCAACTCGTAACGATATCCATACCTGATTCACAATATCATAGGCCATCTCCTTTTTACAAACACTGCATTTTACAGATTCTCCAAAGTACCTTACCGGGTTGTGCGTCAAGCGAGGAAAACCCATTCGGTTTTTAAAATTACCATACAAGACGCGTGTACTCACCCGACTGCCTTTAAGATTCTTACAGTTTGTAATCTCATAAGGAAACCAGTGCAAATCGTAAGAAGTGTATGGATCAAAATATTCTAATGCATCCATTTCTCCAATCTGCGGTGGAATACGTTTCAATTTACTTCCGTACAGCCAAATCTTCTTTACTCTTTTGAGTTTCGAAATAGTTTCAGGCAGGGTATAAATTTGTGAGTATAATTCCGGGCCTAATTCTTCCAAAGGCGAAAACTCTTCCCGGTTTTCCTTCTCAACTTTATCAACATAGTTGCAGAGTTTCTTCCACGCAACAGAATTTCTGTCTTGTACTTCATTTTCGATTCTGGATATTCTGTTATTCATATACCTAAACTCGGTAAAAGTTTGTTGATCACTCAACTGCTGACCCAAATATAAATAAAGTAGTGACCTTATTGTACTAAGAGTAAAGTGCCGAGAACTTTTACCAAGAAAAGAATAGTTCACTCCGTCTTCAAGCTCTTGACCGGATCTGTGTAGGCAGCTTTTAGGGTTTGGTAGCCTATGGTTGCCAGCGCTATCAGCGTCAGCATCAAGATGGCGAATAAGAATATCCACGCTGTCAAGTTTACGCGATAGGCAAATCCCTCCAACCATTTATTCATCACATACCACGATAACGGGATGCCTATCGCGACCGCGCGGGCGATCAACACAAAAAAATCTTTTGTCAGAATGATAAGAATAGCTGCCACGGAAGAACCTAAAACTTTTCGTATCCCGATTTCTTTGGTTCGCTGCAGTGTGCTAAACACCGAAAGGCCTAACAACCCCAAGCACGAAATAACTATGGCCATCGCCACCAGGCAAAGGAAGAGTTTTCCAAATCGCCTGTCCGATTCATACTGCGCGTGGTAGGCTTCGTCTGTAAAAAAATAACTGATGGGAATATCGGGCACAATTGACTTCCATTTGTCTTCCACCGCTCGGATGGTGGATTGCATATTTGTTTGTGAAATGGTTAACGTCATGAACGTTGAAATGGCCCCGATTTGAAATGTGAGTGGCTGCACTTCTTCCCGAAAGGATTGAAAATGAAAATCTTTGACTACCCCTATGATCACGCCTTCCCTGCCCCACTGCGCATAGGGTTTTCCCACTGCATCTTCTGGATTATTGTAACCTAGCTTTTTGACAGCCGCTTCATTGATCATCATGGCTTGTGTGGAGTCAGATGCAATTGAAAGTGAAAAAGGTCTGCCGGCAATAACGCTTAGACCGTATTGCTCTAGGAAATTATAATCTGCAAAATACGCATCGTAGTTAGAGAGTTCCTCCGCTCCGTCCGCTCGCTTGATTCTTGTTTCCAGTTTATGATTCGGCTTACCGGGCAAACTGGAAGATATACTTGCCTGCGAAACTCCGGGTATGGTCAACAATTGCAGTCGTGTAAATTCACTTCCCGCTTTTGTGTCGAACTGAAAATCAATCGCCATCATGTGATCTTTTTTGAAACCCAGCTCTTGATTTTGCATGTAGTCCAATTGACTATATAAAACAGTAGTTGCCACAATGAGCATGAAGGAAATTAAAAACTGACTGGTCACTAAAACTTTACGTAGTCGGATGCCTCGAATACTGGATGTAAAGCGACCTTTCAAACTATCGATCGGCTGAAAAGCAGAAAGGAAGAATGCCGGATAGATGCCCGAGAGCAATCCGGTTGCTACCGAAACCAACAACAGCAAACCGATGTCAACGATATGCTGGCTCAATCCTAAAAGAATTGTTTTCCCCGCCACCTCATTAAAGATGGGGATCGTGAAAGAGATCAACGCCAGCGAAAGAACAAATGCTATGACGCTAATCACCAACGCATCGGTTAAGAATTGAATGATGAGAGCCGATCGCGAAGCTCCGAGCAGCTTACGTACGCCAATTTCCTTTGCCCGTTGCATGGAAAAGGCGGTAGAGAGATTGATAAAATTCAGGCAGGCAATGAATAGAACCAGTGCCGCGGCCCACGAACAAACATATAGATTGGTGATGTTGCCCGTTACCGCACTTCCTGATCTTGATCCGCGTGGTTTGCCATGCAGATACACTTCCCGCAATGGCTCCAGCGATGTTAGGTATTGAACCTCCTTCTGGTCGACCTTAGATTTTACTAATGTGTTGATTTTTGCATTCAATTCAACCGGATCGGAGTTCGCGTGCAGCAAAAGATAGGTATTGGCGCGCAGTCCTTTCCAATTGTCCTCCATCGAGGGGTTCCATACTTTTAGCAAAGTAGAAAGGGAAAGCAACATATCTACTTTAAAATGTGAATTGGAAGGGATGTCCTTCATCACACCCGTTACATACGCACGATCTTTGCCGTTGATCAGCAACATTTTTCCGATGGGGTTATCGGCACCGAAATACTTCTCTGCGCACGACTGCGACAATACAATTTCAAACGGAGCATTTAATACCTTGGCTGCATTTCCTTGAACGAGCGGAAACGTGAATACAGAAAACAGTGTGGAGTCTGCATAGGCAATCTTCTCTTCGTATTGCAAACCCTTTTCATTCTGTATGATCAGGTAATCCAGCAAAATTCGGGTAGATGCTTTTACTTCCGGAAAGGTTTCTTTGACGGCAGGCCCGAGTGCAACAGAAGAGCCCCGATAATCAATGCCGCTGGATGACTTGACATCAGTAACGAGGCGGTAAATGTTTTCTGAATGGATGTGATACGAATCATAACTCAACTCAAACTGCACGTATACAAAAGCAAAGTAACAAACCGCCAAACTGGTGGTGAGCCCAATCAGGTTGATGGCTAAGAGCGATCGATGCTTTTTGAAATAACTTAGTGTTGCTCCAATAGAATTAGTGATCATGACCAAATACCGTTACTTTCAAAAACTACCTCATGTACCGTTCAGCGTCCGCAATTTATTGTTTCCATGTTTTAAGCCGATCGAGATACAAATACGACTCAACAAACTTTCTATGCTCGGCACTCGTCATTTTCTCTAATAGATTTAATGCCGAAATGTAGCTGGTTAAATTTCCGTTAGATGAACTGAATCGTCCGTCTTCTACATACGTGACAAGGCTATCATCTTGCACTTTTAAATTCGGGTAATCTTTCTGTAGTTGCTTTCCGCCCCCGATCCATGTAACAATTCTTTTTCCATCTGCAATCCCGGAGGCTCCGATTAGTTGGGCTCCTGCACAATTGCTTACCATGTATTTTGCTTCTTTATCTTTCTGTCGAATGAAGTCGATAATCTTGTTGTTGTGCACTTGTGCATACATGTCGTACGCGCTGGGAACGAATAGTGCCTCCAACTTGGGGCAATTGGCAAATGTATAATCAGGCAGCAGCCTTATTCCTTCTTCGGTAGTAATGGAACTTTCCGTCTCCGCAATGGTCACGACATTAAAAAGTTGCCTCCCATCTTCGGTCAACTTGGCAAAGACATCGGATGTGGCGAACACTTCACTTTGCAATACGCCATTGTACGTTAAAAGTCCGATGGTTGGTAAATCCGGTCGGAATGGTTTCAAATGTTTGGTGAGCGTGTCCGATTTAATTTCACCGTTGCCGGATGATTTGCCCGAATGGTCTGTCTTGCAGCTAAACAACACACAGACAAAGAGTGCGATGGATGCAGTTGCTATAATATTACTTATTTTCATTGGTATTATTAAAATATCAAACCCCTCAAACTACACTACGTACTAATCGCTAAAACAAATATATAAACAAAGCGCAAGTATCACCCACAGCAGCGCGTGATGTGTACCTTCGGAATGATATAGTTACGAATTACTTTAAGAAATCAAGCGCCAGGCGACCAATCAACTCCGGCTTTTCGGCCAGCATGAAATGAGTGGTGTTGGGTAAGATGCAAAGCTGACTTCCTTTGATGAGCCGATGCATCTTTATGGCCACTTCGGGTTTTACTACATCCCGATCGCCTACTATCAACAGTGTTTTGCACTTCAACGCCCGCATTTCGGCTTCACTGATGTAGTCGATCTTCAACCACATCTTCACCGTTTTCGAAATGAATTTTTTCCATTGATCGGGTTGAGGTGATAATTGCTGGTAGCCAGTGAGCCACTCCTTCCAATTTTTCTCCACAAATTCGGGGGTGATCATACGGAGGTTATCGATTGGCTGTGAGCCTTTCTCATCTTCATTCATATCCGTTCCGCAGACAATGATCTTCTTGACCTTTTCCGGTCGCATCGAGGCCGTCAAAAGCGCGGTACTTCCTCCGTCACTCCACCCCATCAGGTAGACGCTATCCAGCTTTAGCTGATCAATCACTTGTATTGCATAATTGGCCATGATGTGATAGCTCAATGAATCGATGGGTTCTGATCGTCCGTGAAAGGGTCTGTCAAAAGCAATCACGCGAAAGCGCTTCGACAGCGTTGGTATGATTTCCTGAAAGTCGTGAATGGACTGCAACCCACCGTGTAACAAAAGTAAGGGAGTACCCTTGCCATATTCTTCGTAATAGATCTTGGTTTTGTTGATTATCAAATGCTTTCCTGCATTCGATCCGTAGTTGATTTCTTTCTGCGCAGATGAATCCGTAAAGGTTGCGAATACAAGGAGGATGCCAACACACACTTTAATCATATGGAGAAAGTTAAGGTTGACACAAAAGTACCGTGTCAGCAAGATGCTGCATAGGGTGAAACACGACATTTATAGGTGGTCAATGCGTCAAGCTAGGGTTCTGATAAAATCATTCGAACACCCTTCCTGCTCTATGTAGCATCCGTACGGTCGTTGATCTTTTCCTGATGATTGAAAACATATTCCACCAATTCGCTGGTAGCAGCATCCAGCTCTTCGGAGCTGATCACTAACTTTTCGGCTACCATCTTAAATTCATGTTCGTTCACGATGTCTTTCGTAATCAAATTAGATAGTCCTTTGATTCTTGCCAGTGGACCTCTTATTTTATGAGAAGCGCTAAACGCGATGGACTCCAGCAGTTGAATGGTTTCTTGTTGCATTTTGTCGTGCAACTTCTTTTCGGTAATGGACAATCCCAGTGTCAGGAAAGATTGAATGTCGCCATGCAAGTCGCGGATAGGAATCACCACGCAGTCCAACCATACCAACGCTCCATCTTTTGTTCGATGCTCAATTTCGCCACGCCATACATTGCCTTGCATCAGCACATTTCTTCTTTCAATAAAAAAAGATTCGGGGTAATTGCCGGATGACAGTATTCTATAATCTTTTCCGACCAGTTCAGCTTCCGAATATCCGCTGATGGCCAGCACGCGTTCATTGACCCGCATGAATTTTCCATTCATGTCACTGACCGTGGCGTACATACTGATGTCGATGCCATCCATGTAGGCTTGTAGGTGTGCTTCTTTCTGTCGCACCAACGAATCCAGGTTTTCCGAGAATGAATGCAGCTCTTCATTAGAGGCCCTCAGTTCTTCATTTATGGTTTCAATCTCTCGGTTCGCATCTCGCAGATGAGCTTCATATCTTTTCACCAGCGAGCGAAATACCATCGACTGTGAAACTACGATCAACCCGGAAAGAAACATCAATGCGTTTTGTGCAAACGCATATGGAATGGTGGGGTTCGCAACGAATGGATGTGTGCTGTCATACCAATAATAAAATATGTAACTGCCAAAGGCAATCACAAACGATAGCCAGGCCGAAGCCGGACGATCAAAGATTAATACCGAACAACACCCGATTCCCACCAGAATGTATTGTGTGCCGGTTCGTCTCTCGGTAACGGATAAAAAAAGAACGATGAACAAAATGGCGTACGACATGATGTAGGCTGCCAGATCGTACTTCCGCTTGTAATTACAATAGATCACGAGCAGCAATACCGGTACAACCAACAGACTGCGAAAAGCAGTATAGGCTCCTAAGAAAGAATTAATCGTTACCCATACAGCAAGAATCAGAATGACAATCACCATCAGGGCATTGAGCGATTGCATGCGCACCTCTTGCTGCATGTCCATCCCTTCCGTCCTGCCGATTCGTATGAGTCGATTCCAATAACTGGATACTTTCTGTGAAAAGGAACTAGCGGACATACATTAAAGAATGGGAATCGTGGGGTAACCGATTTGACTCAAACTTAGCTATTGCGCTTGACACAATCGCGTTATTGGTAAAGATATGGATTAATTTTATTTGGTAGGATTAAGCTGATTGCTTCCGCAGGCCCTTTGACTCTTCCAACTACATTCCTGAAATCGATTTCGTAAATATCAATGGCTGGTACTAAACTTATAAATACTGCTGGTATGATACATTGTGTTGGGTAGCAATAGCGTGGTTGGAAATAAAGGCTGGTGCGGGCTATCCGGAAAGTGTTGTGTCTCTAAACAAAACGCGGTGCGGTAATCGTCTTTCCCCTCTCCTTTTATGCGGTTTTTACTTTTCATGAAGTTGCCGCTGTAAAATTGTAATCCGGGTTCTTCTGTATACACGTCCATCGTAATACCGGTCTGATCGCCCTTCACACGAGCGGCCCATTCCAATGTACCGATTGCTTTCTTATTCAATACAAAGTTGTGATCATAGCCAAGCCCCATTCGTATTTGTAAGTTTGTTGTGTCGTCTACGTGTTGTCCGATGCGTGTGGACGTACGAAAGTCAAACGGAGTTTGTGCAACCGATTCATTTTTACCGAGAGGTATTAATCCTACATCCACCGGTGTGTAGTGATCGGCATCGATTTGTACTTCATGTTCATAGATGCTTCCACTGCCCACTCCATTCAAATTGAAGAAGGCATGATTGGTGAGATTACAAACTGTTTTTTTATCCGTGCTTGCCTCATAGTCGATTTGCAATGTGCTCGCCTGCTTTAATGTGTAAGTAATCTTCACTGAAAGGTTTCCCGGAAAACCTTGTTCGCCATCTGCTGACAAATAACGTAACTCCAGCGTGCTGTCGTTGACTTGCTGACCGCTCCACACCTGCTGATGAAATCCATTCTTGCCTCCGTGCAATGTGTTGACTCCATTATTGACATCCAGTTGAAATGTTTTGCCATCGATGCTGAGTGAACCCTTCGCAATACGATTGCCATAGCGACCAATGCTCGCTCCAAAAAATGGTTCAGATGAAGTTAGAAAATCCTGAATGCGATCCGGCCCGACAATCACATCCACCGGATTTCCATTCATGTCCGGAACGAATAGACTCACCAATCGTCCGCCATAATTTGTAATGGCTGCCGTGCATGCACCGTTCTTTAGAAAGAATAAATCGATCGCCTTTCCCTGCAGGGTGTCGGTGAAATCACTTCGTTGAGGTTGCGTATACAATCGAAGTGTATCGGCACGGCCCGCATTCTCAACCTGCTGGGATCGGTTATTACATGCTGATAAAAACAACACACTGAAGGATAGATATAAAACAATTCTCATCTGCGCAGCTGATTATTTATTCTTAAACTTCTCTTCCAACACTTTCATGTAATAGCCACCCACCACACTGCGCGCCTGAAAGCCCACCATCTTGCCCGACTTCGTTTCATGCCAGTCGCTAATTGGTACCCGCGAAGGTGTGCGTTGCGCAAACGCATAAACCGGTAGCACGAACTGCTCAAAATCTTTTCGATTGTTCGTCAACACCGATGTCCAGATGATCCAATCGGATTTGGTGTAGGTGGCGCGGCTGTCCAAAGGCAAACCAAATTCATTTTGCCGGGTGAGGTAATACTTTACTTCCGTTGAAAAGACTTCCCTCGGAAAATAATTAAACTTCATCACTTTATCCCACACCAAATTATACTTCTGACTCCAGGTTCCTTTCTTATCAAATGTAAGCGCGTAGTGATCGCCATCGTTGGCCATCTCCATCCACTTCGTCACAAATCCTTTGGCAATCAAATCGTACTTTGCATAGCTTGTCGCATCACCCATTTGTTTGGCAAGCCATCCGTAGCTCTCCAATCCTACAATCGCCTTAGCCGACAAGTTTGTATTTCGCGCCAGGTGCCCCGCAAAATCATCCGTGCACAATTGATTGGCCGGATCGAATCCTTCTTTGTTAAGATACTCTGCCCATGTGGTCAGTGTTGACCAGTGTTTCTTCGCATAGTCTGTTTTGCCTTCGGCTCTGCAAATGGCGGCTGTGAGAATAAGCATATTGCCGCATTCTTCTACCGGCATGTCTTCGCCATAGGTTTGTCCATTCGCGAGTGGATACGTACCCAAATCATGAGCCGCAAATGGTTTGGTCCACTTGCCGCTTTCGCTGTAATAAAATATTCCGTTGAGCATGCCCTTCAACAATTCGGGATTATAAATTAAAAACAACGGAGCCGATGGATAAGTAACATCTACGGTGTTGATCGAACCATTACTAAAATTCTCCTTCGACAAAAATAACAGCTCGCCTTGCGGGCTCTTCACCAACTTGTGTGCGGCAATACTTTGGCGATAGGCCAACTCACAGAGTTTAGCATACGAGTCGCCACCCGCTTTGAATGCATCATTGTAAATCATCTTGTTGATGCGCTCGCATTTTTTGATAATCGCTGCGTAGTCAGTAGCAGCAAGTGCGAGTTGTTGCTCAATAGAATTCGAACTACTTTGTTTCCACCATGGCAACAGATTAGTGCCGAAGTATTGAACGGAATACAAGTCATCGTAGCCCAGTAGCAACACTTGCTCTTTTGCGGTCGTGCCAATGGTACCCATATCAACAGTGGTGCTGAGGGTTAACTTTTTACCTTGAAGCTGATCCGTTGCTGTTGATTGAAAAGGTTCGCTCGTAGTGTTAATCGCTTGCTTCACATTGCTTCCATCTTTAGCAGCCAAATGCAGATAGCCCCAGTCGATGCGTACGTCATCGCCCTTCTTCTTTAAAATGGGTTGCTCTACGGTGCCTGCTTTCAGAATAGTTAGTTGATTCGCTTTGTATTTAGATGCTACCACTTCTTCCGACCCGGTGTTGGTGGCGATGTTGGTAGATGCGCTGACTTCCAGTTGCACCGCGTGGGACTTACCATCATTTGATTGGACGCTGGCACTGATGTAGGATACCGGACGTGCCAGAATATCCAATTCATCAATTAATAAAGGCGATGTAAATGTTAATTGGAGTTTTACCGAGCCACACGCAAATTGGTAGATGGTTTGGGTGGCGTTCATCACTACACTTTTTTGTTGTGCTGCTTTAATGCCCGATGTCTCTTGTGGAATTACTTTTTCAGCGAAGCCAAAATCAAGTTCGGCACCGCCTCCGGTATTAACCACATGAATAGCAAATACATTTCTTCCTTTCTTCAATAGGGATTTCATCTCGTTTGTCAACGGAATGATTCGAAACCCGCTGGCGCAGCAGCCCGACTCGTATATCAACGTGCCGTTGAGAAAGACACTGATGTCGTCATCAAATTTCATTTTCATCAACGGCTCGTTGAGGTTAGTGTTTTCCAGATTGAATTCCCGAATCATCCAGATGTAGCGCGTAAGCCACATCGTTTTCGATAGTCCTTCTTTGTTTCCAAAAGGTCCCACGCCTGTTTGCCACTGACTGGCATCAAAGGTTTCTGTCATCCAATTAGCCGGAGGAGTTGATTCGGTGTATTTGCAGGTAAAATTTTCATCGTCACCGGCCGGTAAGATGTTTTTATAAGCAACAGGTTTATTTCCCATGAAGCGATACACCTGTCCATCTACTTTCAGATGCCCCATCAATGCATGATCCGCACCTGTCCAATGTTTGGTGGGTGCGCTGTTCAATTCATCCACATTCGACCAAATACTAAAATAAGGATCGTGAGTGACGAGTGGAAAAGCCGGTGCTTTTGTGCTTTGCGCGAAGGCGATGGAAACAAGATGGATAAGAACGGCAATGAGTGTTAGTTTCTTCATGGTTGTTGATGGTATCTCAACAAAGTTATCATTAACCCACGCAAGATGATAACCGCTTATTTACACCCTATTCCGCGTGTGTAGTAATTGCAGTTAAACTGAGTTGAAAATATGGCTTATCTATTTTTTAAACCACCAAGGCACATAGGACACACAGATTGCCTATCGATTACGCTCTCAAAATCTTTTCCATCTTCTTCCCTTTCGCTAATTCATCCACCAGCTTATCGAGGTAGCGAACTTGTTGCGTCAGCGGGTTTTCGATTTCTTCTACCCGATAGCCGCAAATCAATCCTGTAATCAGTGATACATTTTTATTCAGTGAAGCTTTTTCAAAGAATGTTTTGAATGTTACCTTCTCGTTGATCAGCTCTTGCTGTTGCTTGGTGGTATAACCGGTCAGCCACTCAATCACTTGGTTCAACTCTTCTTTCGTGCGATTTTTCTTTTCTACTTTGGCTACATACATTGGGTACACCGAAGCAAATGTCATGTTCGCAATGCGTTCATCTTGTGCTGCTGAGGCTTTCATGGATAATCGTTTGAGTTGCACAATTTACTAAAAAGTGATAATCGATCAATATCTCAACTTGCCATGGATTGCATCTTAGCCGCAAGCCATTATCTTAGTCAAAAAATAATTGTCATGCGTATCTACGCGCTTCTTGTTGCCTTTCTTCTTTTCACCCGACTTGCTACCAGTCCCGCGAGCCTAATCATACATTTATTCTTCCTGAACATTTTACTTCGTCATCTTATAGCCAATACTGATGAGTAATAGCAAAAGGTTTTCACTCATATTTTTCTCCGTTCGTAAGAGTCCCCAATTTCCATTTATCTCGATTGAGATGTCTCTAATTTTTTCCAGCGATTCCATTAATTCTCTTGGCAAGTACTTCCTGATCTTGTCAGGGCTATCGCCAGCCACAAAATAATTTCTGCTGAAATCCGGATACTCATTGAAGTCAATATCGATTTTCGTAAACATGTCTGCAATCTTATCTGCAACTGTCTCCTCTCGAATATAGGCCCGACCTATGTCATGAGGTAAACTAAATAGTAATACCGGCTCGACTTCCTCAATTTCCTTCTCTACTCGGGCACTTTTTTTCTGTTCAATTATTGTTGAGTGTTTTTCTACCAATAAAATAATGAAAGCCCCGGATTTTCCTTTCAATTCCGTAACATGATGAACAAACAAGCTCTTATAAATTTTCAATCCATCAAACTTTGCGAGAAGTTTGAGTCCAAGCTCATGATCCTCTCGCCTAATCTCCAATTGTCCATCGATCTTTTGAAGCGTTTCTTCAAAAAGCCTTTCGGTGCCGCTGTCGAGTGATCGGTAGGATATCATTTCTTTTGGGATTTGAATAGTTACATAGCCTGTCTTATCGAACTGTTACAGCCGCATTCTCAAAAATGTTATCTAACTTATAATCGACAACTATGATCAGTTTTGAAGTTATCTTTTTATCTCCTATTGTCGCAGCGAACCAATCTTGCGGAATTTTTTTGAGTGCTGTAATCAAGTCTTGGTCGCATTCCTTCATGATCCCACTGATTAATTCGATCTCTCCAAGCGTGTTATCCGCATTAATCCATATAGCTACCGTAACGGCTCCTTCAACACCCATTCGTCTTGCTTGCATCGGATATGCTAAAACCTTATTTAGTTCGTCTGTAAGTCCAATTTTTGAGCCTAAGTAGCTCGGGGGTGTGTCAACAGGTAATATCTGTATCTGATTATCAATTCGAACAAAATAAGGGCTTACCGGTTTCTTTTGAAATGTCATTTTCTTATCATCATAATTGTAGGTTTGCACCTTTTCTCCGCTCTCATAAAAAGTCCATTCCCCTACTCTATTATTGTTATCTATTTTTCCTGCCCAAACCTGACTTCCATCGGATCGATATTTTTTATAGTCTCCATGTATAACTTTTTTATTCTTGGCAAGAATAGTGTATTCTTCAAGGTAGACAAGTGATTTTACTTTCTTAGCCTTCAGCTCTTGTCCAAAAGCTAAATATTGTATGGAATAAAGTATGAAAATTGTTACTAGTAGTTGTCTCATTCTATGTGTTATTAAGTTCAATTTATTTCTAATTACAATGGCTTTGCAGTTTATTGTTCATCTATGTTAGATTAGTCTTAAAATCGCTCCCTGCCCTTGGCTAAATCCATTTTCAGACATCTTTTTAATCAGTTCATCGATCTGTTTCTTATATCTTTCCTTATCAAAAGGCAATCCATTTTCATCTACTATTTTCCCGCCTAGTTTTGTTTGACAATAGCCGACTGCTTGGAGCATAATTTCATAAACCGCAACCGGGTCAGCACTTCGAGGTACAGAAAATCCAAAGATTATGTCTTTAGGCTGCATCTGCTCAGCAGCAATATCTTCGGGTAAAAAGTATCCGGGGTCCGTGGATGTCCAGACACTGAAAAAATTATCGCCTCCAATCTCGTGTTCATCATTCAACCAATGAAATAAATCCCCATCACCCCATTTTAAACCTAAGTCGACCAACGTATTCCAAAAATCTTTTGAATTAAATTTTGAATCCGCTTGCAGCACGATGATTATTTCAAGGTTTAAATCGTTTTGAAGTTGACGCAAAGACTTGGAACGTTTTACGGCACTCTCCGGTGATTCGCGAGGGGTAACCGTCATTTTAGCATCAAAGAAGGCTAATCGTTTATTCAATTCAGCAAGATAGGACTTCAATACTTCAACTGTTATTTCCTTCTCTTCCAATACAGGTGCCAGATTCACGGCCAGCTCAAGCGAGTCGAAGTATTCTTGGGAATCTGCCGAAATTGCAAAGCTCCACCGTTTAGTACTCGGGAAGTATGCATAGAATTCTGACTCCACTATCTTTCTCCATTCATAATCAAATACCATTAAGAATTGATCCTTCTTAAAATAAAAGCCTTGAGGCGGAACGATGTCTATTATCCATTCAAGCTGAGGATTACTTCGATAGTTATCATCACCTGTCCCTTTCAATTTTGAAGGGAATTTTATTTTCTTACTATCTAATATTCCTAATTCAATATCAGGGGCTTGCTTCAAATTCAGGTTTGAAACTCTTGCATCACTTACGCTCGATGGAACGAAAACTATTTTTTTCTCGCTTTCTTTCTTCTTATAGGCAATCACACTCACTACAGCAATAATCAAAATCAGTATGGCAATTATTAAATACTTCATAAATACATTTATATCATTTTGTACTGTCAGATTGTTACCACATGACAGCATCTTAAAAGTTTATATTCTCTTACGGATGATTTAGGTTGTTGATTTCTGCTCTCCAATTTCTTTTCTCGATCGTTCTAACGTTGTCTGCGTATTTCAGCTTTAATAAGTATTCAGAAAGCATCATTAGCTCATTGTCCTCCCTATCCCCTTTAAACTCGCTAACATATATTGCATTGCCAAAGTTATTCTTTGCCTTTTCTCTAGAATCGTCCACAATCAAAATCTTTTCAAGCCTAAATCATCTCTTCTTCAATTTTTCGAGTCTTTTCTCCCAAGCGTAAAGATCAAGTTCCAAATCCCTTCTTTGGGTACACCTGCTTCTTGCCCAAACTATTTCGAATTCTATGTCTGATGGCTTTACGAGTTTAACTATTTCATTTACATATCCGTCACTAGCCGATGACCAAATACCGATCTTAAAATGGGCATAGGCAAAGCTTAAGAATTTATCAAGGTTGGGCCTTTTGTAAACAAAATACTTATCAAATACAAAGTCCTCATCATAGTCAAGTCTATCAGTAGTAGCATAAACTAAAGTTTCATCCAGATCAAGAATTAAAAGTATGTCCGATTTATCTGTCATATTTTAACGTCTCACAACATTCTTTTCCGCTGTCAAGTTTCTTATTTCATCAGCCGTTAACATATTCTTCAATTTCTCCTTAACTGCCTGCCCTATATTTACGATTGCCAACCATTTTTGATCATTTAATATAGTCTCACTGTCTTGGTCATCATCGTTTGGTGAATTGTACTCGTCAAGTGCTTCGTGCCACGCCCCTACAATCACAAATTCTTGGTCAGTGACCCATCCGTTATTAAGTGCGCTTTGATAATTGTCTCTTAGAGATAAATCGTCAAAATATGTGCACATGAATTCTGCGAATGACCCGTGAGGGTTTGTGTTTCCCTTGTCAAGCCACGATTTAATTTGAAGATCAAGCGATGTCAATTCGTTTATACTATCAAGCCACCGCTCACGCCACATTTCTCTTGTCATCTGTCGATTAAATTGGGTCTGAATGTTCTTTGGTGATTTTGAATAAAATATTATGTTCGCATGCTAACTTGCTTATCAAAATAAAGTTCTTCTGCCAACACTTAAAGTAGCCAATTCTACTCAATCACACCTAAATATCCAAGCTGTTGCATGGGCTTTTTACCCCGCTAAAGGGCTAAGCCTGCGAGATTTATAAATCGCTGAATCACAGGTTTCTCACGAGAAGGGAAAATGACGTTTGCAGGGCTTACAACGTCATGTTGAGGTCACACAACTCAATGTGCACGCCACACAACTCAATTGTCAGCCCTCACAACTCAATATGCACGCCTCACAACTCAATTGTAAGCCATCACAACTCAATGTGCAGGTCGCACAACTCAATGTGCAGGCCTAACAAGAAGCTTGCAGCGCTTACAAGAAGCTTGCAGCTTCTACAAGAGGCTTGCAGCGCCTACAAGAGGCTTGCAGCGCCTACAAGAAGCTTGCAGCGTCTACAAGAAGCTTGCGCGCTCTGCAATCAACGATTTCTTGTCAAAATCAACAATTCGCATTAGGCGCAAAGCTTAATTAACGATATAAAACGAAATAACTAACGAAATAAAATGAAAAGTGACCGTTCGCAGATGTGGGATGAGCAAGTCAGGAAGGATGACGGGGTACCTCAGGGTTAAGATTTTCTATCAGTGAGTATTTTTTCGCCCTGTCAGGTGAGAACAACATGCTTTCACCCGACAGGGCTCGAAATACTTACTGCTGCTCCAGAAACCTATTCAGTTCGTCTACCGAGGCTGAATACGTTAGTGCATCGTTTATCTGGTAGTAATTGCCCTTATCTACTGTTTTACTATACATCATTTTTGCTACTGCCAACTTATTCTCCTCGTAGGTGAATAACTCCATGATGCCGATCACCTGTTTTACATTAAAGCAATTTACTTTGATCAATTGTTTACAGATGGTCATTTTTTCCTCCGGAAAAGATTTGGCGTCAATCGATTCTTTCGCTCTTTCAAATTCGCCTTGCCCCATCGGCAGTGAACACGTACTTGTAACTGCTGGCGCGCTTTCTTTTTCTATTCTCTTTTCACTGGTGGTCGATGTGGTAGAAACGGATTGCGTGTTTGCTACGCTTACCGTAGCCGATGTGCCGGTGGACTGCATGCTCTGTTCGCCTACCGCAATCGAGATGCTTGCGTTAGCCGTACTCACTCCTCCGTTTAAACTGATATTGACGGCTGTGCTATTGCCATCTGAAACCGTGGTGGTAGCAGCGGCTTGTGGTGTTTTTATCGCCACGGATGTAGTCTCTTGCGATGGCGTGACCGGTGTCGACTCGGTGGTCGTGTAGGTTTCCGTTGGCGTGGGCTGTTGCGAAACTGGCACCGTGCTAAATAACCGAAGCACATAATTGCCTTTATTGCCTTTGCGGATGACAAAAGTCATTTCCTCGTCCGGCTGCAGTGCCACGAACTGCTTCAGTTGCGGAAGGCTGCCTTCAAAAACAACCAAGGCCTGTACGGCATCTGCCTGCAGGCCTACTACTTTTACGTTCGACTGTGGCGTGCGATTTTGAATCACGCTATTTAAATGCAGCGTAAACTTCTCTCCTCCTTCTGCGAAGAGAATCAGGTTTGTTTTCTGAGCTTGAACGGTGAATGAAAGAATGACCAGGGCGGTTGTTACGATCAGGAACTTCATACGATGATTGTTTTAGTTTTTAACTTTTACCAGTTGGATGAAGTCAAAAATAAAACCAATCAGCACGCAGGCAGCACGGGGCTGGCGCTAAACCATCTCTACATGATCTCTACAAGAGCTAAAAAGCCTGTTTGCAGAATAAATTCAAATGTTGTTCAGTATCTGATTAATGTCCTGATCGATGCTAAGCCCCATTTTTTTACGCAGTCGGTACCGCCCCATGTCCACACTTTTGGGAGAAATGTTGAAGACGGAGGCTATTTGTTTAGAAGTTAGGTTCACGCGAAGTAAGGTGGCCAACCGTTTTTCATGGTCGGTCAAATCCGGATAACGGTCTTCCAATTTCTTAATAAAGCTCTCGTAAACAGTGGAGAGGTGTGCGTTGAATTCTTCCCGACTTCCCGTCAGGTTAATGTGATCGCGGATTAACGGAATAAGATTATCAAGCTGTTTTTTTCCGGCTTCATGGCTAACATCAAGGGTGTTCAGCCGCTGCAATACTGTTTCCAGAAAATCATTCTTCTCGGTAATGTAGGTGGCAAAATTAACCAGCTCTTTATCCTTGTAGCTAAGCTGACCTTCCATCAGTTCTTTTTCTTTTCGCGTTACGAGCAGTTCGGCCTGAATTCTTGCCTTGCGATTGCGAAGTGTGTAGAAACCAAGGATTGAAACGATAACGGATACGAGCAGTCCGCCCATCCAACCGAGTTGCTTTAGTTGGGCATTGTAACTTTCAATTTGCAGCAATGCAATTTCCTGTTCTTTCTTTTCGGTTTCATACTTTACTTGCATTTCTGCGATTCTGGTTTTGCTGTCGGCTACAAACAGACTGTCTTTTACTACCAGCAACGTATCTTGATAAGCCAGCGCCTGTTGAAAATTTTTCATTGCCTGATGATATTCAATGAGTCCTTCGAGTGCCGACTTCTCATATTCACGCGCGTGGAGTTCATGCGCTGCGTTCAGTCCCTTGCTGAGGTGAATGGCGGCTTTGTTCATGTCTCCTTTTTTAAGATCCGTCTGCCCGAGATTGATCATGGCGGTTGCGTAATCATACTTGGTAGCTTTCTCCTCTCCTCCTCGGATGGCAAATGCTTTTTCATAGTATTCGCTTGCCCGATCATACGCTTTCGCATGATAATACATGGCGCCTATGTTGTTATACAAAGTTCCAAGTACTCGATTATTCCCTGCCGCACTCGCTATGGTCAGTGCTTTATCAAAATATAGTTTGGCCGAATCGATTTCATGCAAGTCATCAAAAACCATGGCGATGCCTTCATAAGAAACACCTGCAGCGTTTTGATCGGCTAGTTTGTTAAAGGCCTTTGCAGCTCTTCGAAACTGCAACATGGCGGCCGGGTATTGTGCTAACTTCCGGTAAATGTTTCCTGCCGCGATCAGCGTGGCTGCTTCCGAGCGGGTGTCGCCCACTTTTTCAAAAAGGGTGAGCGCTTCCAGACTGCGTTGCAAACCGGCTTCATACTGCCCCATCGTATTTTTATAGATGCTTTGGTAGTTGGCGATTACAGCCGCAAAGCGCACCGGCCAATACGAAGAATCGGTTATTAATACACGATCAATCATTTGCGAAGCACTATCTAAGTACAAACCAGCGGCCATGTTATTGCCACGTGCGCGATTGGTCGATCCGAGATAAGCGAGCGATAAGGCAACGTTGTCCCACTCGCCAGCCTCTCGATAATGGGTACGTGCCGATTCAAAACAATAAATGGCGCTGTCTTCTTTGCGAAGTTCATTGTACACCAAACCCAAACGCATGTCGATGTGGCCACTCAGGCTTTCGTTTTGCAATGAGCGGGTCATTCTTTTTGTGTCCAGCAGCAATACGCGTGCGCTGTCTTTGTATGACTTTTTTCGCAGTTGATTGGCACGCTCTGCCTGCGCGATCACTTTAATGGCAGGGTTGTTTGTTTCGTTACTCAGCGCATACAGTTGCTTGTTGCAATCCTCCACCTTCCCCGCATTACTTCCTGCATAGATGGTGATTAAAGCGAGCAGCACTTCGGCCTTTTCTACACCTTTTGTCTTACTTAAACGCTGCTCGAATTGTTGGCGGTAATGATTTTCTTGTGCAACACTTAAGAAGCACGCTAAACAAAATAGAATCGAAATCAATAATCGGGGAATCTTATTGGTCACAAGAAATAAATTAGCAGAACCAATATACTACGAATGAGGACGATATCACAAGGGGGTTGTAAAGGTTATATCTTTAAATTGAGTATTGGTTGTATGATCACTTTGATGCACTTCGTGCCAGTCTCTCCCATTCATCTTCAACACCAATTTCAAACTCTTCTTTAAAGCGCTGATTGATCATACTTCGTGTGATCTTGTTGACAAGCCAAACCCAACCATTTCCAAACACAAAAACCCCTGACAGTGTCAAGATTAATTTTACATTGTTATAATTGTTAGTGAAAACGACCAGCAACAACATTCCAAGAAATATCAGGACATTTAAAATCACTAAAAGATAGTTCATCCACTGTGGCGAACGAATCTGATAGGTTACGTCTGTTCCAGTCTTTTCACTTTCTTTGAACTCACCTTTGATGCGCAACATTCGTACGTTAGACAAAATTGAGTTTCTGGCCAGATCAAATGTATTTGCATCATACGTTCCACAAAATGGCTTCCCCGAGAAGTCATAGGGTATGAAAAAGAAATCTTTTTCCTTCGAGGTTAAGTCCTCCAATCTCTTTTGAAAATCTTGCTTGGATAAAGTTGATTTCATTGAATCCATCCAATTACTGAATGAAATTTATTCTGATCATATAACACTAACTTCCACTCTCCTTTTTGATCAAGTTGGATCACTTCGGCTTCTTCTTCGATACTCTCGAGTTGATTTCCTTTAAAGACTTGCTCACAGCCATCTTTGTGATCGACATCATCTTTTCGGGGACTCGTGCGTAGGATGCCTTTTACTTTGATATTCGTTAAATTCACAAAATTCTTTTTTGGCAGCACATGGTACTCAATTGAATGAACCACTGGAGGTAATGTAGCCTCAATCATAATTTCGGTTAGATACGACTCACTAATGCATCCAATCGCTCCATTCAAAACATTAATTCTGGTTTGCTTGCCAGCGGATTCCATTGAAATAATGTCACCGGCACCTTGGTAAAGTAATAAAAGCCTATTTGCTTCGGTGACCCAAATGAAGGTTTTGCTGTAAGGCATGCAAAATCCCGAATAAATCAAATCATTCTGGCCATCCTTATTTAAATCTACTACGGAGTAATAATCCCACGGATGCTCGTTTTCATCATCACAGTTATTATTGAAACCGGACAACTTTGAAAACCCTGTTGTATCATACTTTATCGAAGAGGGATGATTTAAGAGGTTTACTCGCCTTTGTATGCTTTCTATTCTGGATTCCGGAGTTAGCAATTCGTTTGAGCTTTTATTCGAAGTGCAACACCCAAGAAACAAAAATAACACAATGAGTATATTCCTCTCCATAATTTAACAAGGCATTATTAGTACACTCGCTCTCTCCACACCTGCATCACTTCCCTTTCGGTGCCGTTCTCGTCATAGAAGCCGGTGTCGCGCCAGATTTTGTTGAAGTCGTCCGGTGAGCCGATCTGCTGCCACAGCAAATCGTAATCGCGCACAATAAAGTTAACCATAAAGCGCGTGTCGTGGCGGGCGCACACAGCAAACAAATTTTGAAAGAATTGCTTTTGCTTAGCGGCACTTCCCTGATACACCACCGTGCCACCCAGCAGTGTCATCTCCTGTGCCGGATAACTGGTTTCGCAAATGGCCAGTGGTTTATTGGATAGCGATAAGATGGATTGAAGCACCGTCTCGCTCGGCACTTCGTTCGCCAGAAAAGAACTCAACTGTGGATGCAATGACAATCCGAAGTAATCGCTGTCCGCCAGCAAGTCGCGGAGTGCGCTTTGTTGATCGGTCGCATTCGCTCCGGTGTAGCCAGCCAGATCAAAGCCGGTAACAGATACAAAGATCGGTAACGAGGGGTACAGCTTTTTCAATTCCGTGTAAACGAAATGATTCAACTCAATGTAATGACTCCACTCATCGGGCTGGTTGATCTTCAATAAATTAGATTCAATGCCGATGGCTAAAAACTGAGGGTTGAAGTACGCCACGATGCGCTTCGCATAATTGAGGTAAGCTGTTTTTACCTGCGGAGTGTTGAAGGTGTAGCCACTCCACGGAGACGGCAGCGGCTGATTGCCGCCAAGTTCATTTTTGTTCGATGCCAACCCGATGCGCGAGAGATGGATAGGCGTAATGGAAACATACACCTGATGACCGGAAGGTGTGTGCTCTTTGCGGAAAGCCCAATCGGTGGTAACGGTAGAAGGAAATGGTGCATCCGCCAGCGCTTCGGCCCACGGCATGCCATCATCAAAATGGTGGGCTATCAGGTTGCCATCGGTTTTAATCTTGCCATACACAAAGTCCATCACTTCCGTAAGCGAGGTGGTGGAATACGGAAATGGGGTGAAACCAATCGGGTATTGTTTCGCGACAGGCGCATCGGGTGCGCAGCACATCATCCCGAAACTGATCCAAACTATCCAGCTGCAGAACTTTCTTCTCTTTTGCATATTGCCATTTGTCCTTCAGATGCGCCATTGCTCCCGCTGGTTGCGCAGGCGTAAAACTTAATCGGTTTTTAACGCATCGTAAAGTACGGGTTTTGCATTTGTCTACTCAAAAAAACATATTTTTGTAAGATTAAGAAATGAGGAATGACGTGGTTTAGAGATTTCGGGTGGGTAGAGCTGGGTGGTGTAGGCCTATTTGTACTATTCTATGCGCTGTATGTGGCCAAACTGTGGCGTATCAGCCGCGTGTTGCACACGCCTTTCTATACCGTTCTGATCAAACTAGTTACCCGCACTGCCTTCTTCGCGCTGGTGATCATCGCCATTATGGGCCCCTCCTATGGCGGATCGAAGCGCGAGATCAAATCGGTAGGCAAAGACATTATGATTTGTGTGGATCTTTCTAAGTCCATGGATGCATTTGATGTGCAGCCTACTCGTCTGGAAAAGATCAAGTTTGAAATGAAAAAGATTGTGGCGGCATTCAGCTCCGACCGCGTGGGCGTGATCATTTTTTCCAGCGAGGCGTTCATGCAGTGCCCTCTGACTTACGATCAAAACGCACTCAACCTCTTTATCGAAACGATGAACACGAGTTTGGTGCCCAGCAGCGGCACGGACTTTGGCCCTCCCATCAAGATGGCGTTGAAGAAACTGACCGAACAAAAAGAAGGCCCCAGTTCCGAACAGAAGTCGAAGGTGATTGTATTGATCAGCGATGGCGAAGACTTTGGCGAAGAAACAGATGAGATGGCGCGCGATGTGGAAGATAATAATATTAAGTTGTTTACTTTGGGAGTTGGCACCGCCCGCGGCAGTCAGATTCAATCCGGAAGAGGTTATAAAACCGACCAGCGCGGCAATACCATTGTATCAAAACTGAATGCCGGTTCGTTAAAAGCATTGGCCAGCAAAACCGATGGACAGTATTTTGAAATCAACGAGTCGCGCAATGATGTGAACCGATTGATTAACACCATCAGCAAGATTGAAGGCGAACTGCGCGATGCACGCATGGTAGACGTATCGGCAAACCAGTACTTTTATTTTCTGCTGGCAGCTTTGGTACTTTTGGTATTGGATATTTTATTGAGCATCCGAACGGTAACGATATGATGAAGACGGTCTATCTATTTTTGATTGCTTCCATCCTGCTCATCGATCCGGGCAAGATCAGCAAAATCAATTCCGCGAAAGCGGAAGCGAAGAAAGCGTACTTATCGGGCGACTTCAAAACTGCGATTCAGAAATACGCTTATCTGATCGACTCGCTGGGTGTAACGGAAGACGAGGTGCGTGCCAATCTGGCGAGCGCTTATTTTCAACTGAACGATACCACGCATGCACAAAATACCTATCAGCAACTCACACAAAGTGCGAATAAACGGATCAGCTCAGTAGCCAACCAGCAACTGGGAGTAATGGCTAACAACAAGGAAAAACTGGAGGAAGCATTGAACTACTTTAAGCAGGCGCTGAAGGCTGCCCCTGAAAATAATGAGGCACGCTACAACTACGAGGTGGTGAAGAAGAAACTGGAAGACAAGAAGAAGCAAGACGAAAAGAACAAAGACAAGAAAGATCAGGATAAGAAAGACGATCAGAAGAAAGATCAAAAAGACCAAAAGAAAGATCAGAAGGAACAAGACAAGAAAGATCAGCAGAAAAAAGATCAGGAAAAGAAAGATCAAGAGAAGAAAGACCAGGAGAAAAAGGATCAGGAAAAGAAAGATCAGAAAGACAAGAGCAAAGAGGAGAAAGACAAAGAGAAAAAGGAAACAGAGCAGCAAGAGAAAGAAGACGAACAGAAAAAGAAAGACAAACAAAAGCAACCGCCTCCTTCCAGCGAAAAGCTGAAAGAGATGAATATGAGCGAAGAGAAGGCTAAGATGATTCTCGAAGCGATGAAAAATCAGGAGGTGCAATACCTGCAACAGAACAAGCGCAAGGCCACCAAACCAAAAGACAAAGGCAAGCCCGATTGGTAAGGATTTTACCCGCAAAAGTGTATCTTGTGGGTACGACAAATTCTTATGAAGGCAATTACCTGCAAAAACTTTGGTCTCCCCGATTCATTGGTATTAGATGAACTCACACTGCCGCCTGTGGGCGAAAGTGAGGTGTGCATACAGATGAAAGCCTGTGGCGTGAACTTCCCCGATCTATTAATCATTCAAAACAAATATCAATTCAAACCCGAGTTGCCGTTCGCGCCCGGAGGCGAAGTGTCGGGTGTCATTGAAAGCGTGGGTGCCAAAGTCAAACACCTCAAAGCGGGCGACCGCGTGGTGGCGCTTTGCGGATGGGGCGGCTTTGCCGAGAAAGTAATTGTTAAAGCGAACCGTGTTTTCCCAATGCCACCCGGCATGGACTATATCAATGGAGCCTGCACTCTCTACACGTACGGAACTTCTTATCATGCTTTGAAAGATCGCGCACAACTAAAAGCAGGTGAAACCTTGCTGGTGATGGGTGCGGCAGGTGGTGTCGGCTTAGCCGCGGTAGAGTTGGGCAAAGTAATGGGCGCGACTGTCATTGCTGCAGCATCAACAGCTGAGAAGCTCGCCATCTGTAAAGAAAAAGGTGCAACGCATCTGATCGATTATTCAAAAGAAGACTTGCGTGCGCAACTCAAAGAAATTACGCAAGACAAAGGTGTGGATGTGATCTACGATGCCGTGGGCGGCAAGCTGGCCGAGCAGGCATTGCGTTCCATCGCGTGGAAAGGTCGCTACCTGGTAGTAGGATTTACCACCGGAGAGATACCGCAGTTTCCGGCCAACCTTCCGCTGCTGAAAGGCTGCTCGATCATGGGCGTATTCTGGGGAAGCTTTGCAGAACGCGAACCACAACAGAGTTTACAAAATCTCGGTGAGCTACTCGGCATGATGAAGAGCGGAGCCATTCGTCAGCATATTCATAAAATCTACTCGCTCAACGAAGCACCGCAAGCACTGCACGATTTGATGGATCGCAAAGTGGTGGGCAAAGCGGTGGTGAAAGTAGGTGATTGGATCGAAGAACCAATCGTAGCTAAAGAAAGCAAGCCGGTAGAAGCTGTGAAATCATCGGTTGTACCGAAGCCGCTGCGCATTCATTTCAAAGACATCAAGAAATATGTGGGGCAATCGCTGGGTGTTACCGATTGGTTTACGGTAACACAAGAAACCATCAGCGCTTTCGCGGATGCGACACAAGACCAGCAATGGATTCACGTAGACGTGGAGCGTGCTAAACAGTTTCTGCCGGAAGGCAAAACGATTGCACATGGATATTTAACGATGTCGCTGGCTGCGAAATTCTTTTATGAATTGATTGAGATAGAAGGCGCGGCTACGTCCATCAACTACGGATTAAACAAAGCGCGCTTTCCGGTGGCGGTGAAGTCCGGCAGCAGAATACGCATGACCGGAAAAATTATGCAAGCCGAAGACATGCCCAACAACGGCATCAAACTGATTATGGAAGCGGTGATCGAAATTGAAGGCGAATCCAAACCGGCTTATTTGGGTGAGTTGTTGACAGCACTGTATTAGTAGTAAGTTAAAAGTCGGAGGCAAGAAAATCTTAGTGCCTGTGTGCCTCAGTGGTAAGAATAGCGAAAAGTAAAAACTTAGTGCCTCCGTGCCTTAGTGGTGAATTAGAAAAACATAACAACCATGCGATTAAAAGATAAAGTAGCATTAATCACCGGAGGCGCCAATGGAATTGGTCTCGCCACCGCCCAACGTTTTGCCAAAGAAGGAGCAAAAATCATTTTGTGGGATGTCACCGACAAAGGACAACAAGTAGTCAATGATTTGATCAGCGATGGAGCGAAAGCACTCTTTCAAAAAGTGTCGGTGGCCGATCAAGACGCGGTGATCAAAGCAGTCGCTGTTGCAAAAAATCATTTTGGTCGCATCGACATTCTGATTAACAATGCAGGCATCACCAAAGATCGGACACTGTTAAAGATGTCGAAGCAGGAATGGGATGATGTCATCTCCGTTAATCTCACAGGCGTGTTCAATTGCACGCAAGCTGTAGTGCCCATTATGAAAGAGCAAAACTACGGACGCATTGTTTCGGCTTCTTCCAACGTGGCGATTCGTGGTAACTACGGACAAACCAACTACGTTGCAACGAAATCCGCCATCATCGGCATGACGAAAGTGTGGGCGCTGGAGTTAGGTCGCTTCGGCATTACTGCCAACTGCATTGCTCCCGGTTTCATCCAAACAGCCATGACCGATGCCATGCCCGAGGAAGTTCGCAAACAAAGTCTCGCGCACATACCAGTAGGCAAGTGGGGTGTGCCCGATGATATTGCCAATGGTTATTTATACTTAGCTTCCGATGAAGCGTCTTTCGTGAGTGGAATTTGTCTGACGATTGATGGAGGAGCTGCGAGATAAGTTGGGACTTAGGACTTAGGATTTAGGATTTAGGACTTGGGACTTGGGCATTAGTCAATGGTCATTGGGGAAAGGGTGTTGTGTATTGTTTTGAAAGGCAGAATTTTGATTGTATCAAGACGAAAGATGTCTACTTACTAAGTGGATTAGGTGCCGACAAAAGGATCTTTGATCGGTTGGATTTATCTGGATACAAAGTGCATTACATCGATTGGATCAAACCACTCCCCGATGATACGATGAAGAGTTATGCACAACGACTTTCATCTCAAATCAAATCACCACAACCTATTTTGATTGGCGTTTCGTTCGGTGGCATGATGGCGACAGAAATTGCCGCACAAGTAGCAACAGAGAAAGTCATATTGATTTCATCGGCTCGAGATGCTACCGCCATTCCATTTTACTTTCAGATGCTTCGCTATTTCCCAATACATTGGTGGGTACCTATTCAATGGATGAAAAAGGGAAATGCTCTTCAAGACTGGATTTTTGGAATGAAACAAAAAGAAGATAAAGAATTGCTGCGTTCTATTTTAGCAGCGACAGATCCTTTCTTCCTTCGTTGGGCTATCCATCAGATCATCACTTGGAACAAAAGAAGTGAACCATTGGCTATTGCGCAGATTCATGGCGATAGCGATCGTCTTCTTCCATTCCGGCAAGCCGATTTTTCTGTTCCGGATGGTGGCCATTTGATCGTTCACACCCACGCTCCCATCGTTTCCCAATGGATTCGCGAACAGATCACATAACAGTTGACAATTGACAAACAAGGCAATTGGCAATTGTATAGCGAAAACTAAGTGCCTTGGTGTCTTAGTGGTAGAATGGATTCGCGAACAGCTCAAATGATATATGTGATCCTTTTTTTATATTCGTAAACTACAATAACCAGCAACCACCATGAGCCGCTACACAAGCATTGAATACAATAAATTTCTTCTTCAGGAAGTACATCAGGTAAACGATATCTTTTCGTTGCCGCGCTTTGCGCACCTCAATTGGGAAGAAGCCTGGATGATGATCGAAGCAGCCAAGCTGCTTGCCGACCGCGACATGGCACCTTACTTCAAGGAAATGGACGCTCAACCCGCACTCTACGATGGCAACGGTGGCGTGAAGACGCATCCGCAATTAAAAACCATCATCCATCAGGCAGCCGAAAACGGATGGATTGGCGGTGGCGCCTCCTTCGATCACGGTGGCATGCAACTTCCCATGATGATCTTCAACGTAGCTCAACACATATTCATGGCGGCCAACAATAGTTGCCAGGGATACTTCAGCTTGTCGGCAGGCTCTGCTGCTTTGATCACCAGCTTCGGCACGGAGGAACAAATCAACACATTCGTTCCCAACATCTTTGCCGGCAAATGGCAAGGAACGATGGCGCTCACGGAACCACAAGCGGGAAGCTCGCTCACCGATATCACCACCAGCGCAAAACCTATGGGCGATGGCTTCTACAAAATCAAAGGACAAAAAATATTTATCTCAGGCGGTCAGCATGAAGCGTGTTCGAACTTTGTGCATTTGACACTCGCGCGAATCGAAGGTGCGCCTGCCGGAGTGAAAGGTATTTCGCTTTTCATCATTCCTAAATTCTGGCCGGAGAAAGATGGTACGCTTACACCGAACGATGTATTCTGTGCCGGTGATTTTCAAAAGATGGGACAGCGTGGCTATTGCACTACTCACTTAGTGTTTGGCGACAAAGATGAATGCAAGGGTTGGCTCGTAGGCGAACCACACAAAGGGTTGGGGTACATGTTCCAAATGATGAACGAAGCGCGCATCAGCGTGGGACTCGATGCAGCCTCTGTAGCGATGGCTGCGTATCAGGCTTCACTGCAATACACGAGCGAGCGTCCACAAGGAAGATTGGCCAGCGAAAAAGATCCATTGAAGCCACCTACCCTCATCATCAATCATCCCGATGTGCAGCGCATGTTGCTCACGCAGAAAGCAATTGCCGAAGGCTCACTCTCCTTGGTGATGGAGTGCAACCGATTATCTGATTTAGTACACGGCACTGAAGGCGAAGCGAAAAAGAACAGTCTGCTGTTACTTGAACTGCTCACTCCTATTGTGAAAACGTATTCGTCCGAACAAGGAAGTCGCTCGGCAGCATTGGCCATCCAAACTTTAGGAGGGTATGGTTTCACGATGGACTTTCCGGTGCAACAACACTACCGCGATTTGAAAATCATGTCGCTGTACGAAGGTACCACGGGCATTCAATCCATTGATTTGCTGGGAAGAAAAGTAGTGATGGAGAAAGGAAAAGCATTAGCCATTTTAGGTGAAGAGATTCAGTCTGCTGTTCAATCAGCTAGCGAATTAAGCACATTAAAAAAATATGCACAGCAATTAGAAGGCGAGTGGAAGAGGATTCAACAAGTACTCGCACATCTCAGCACCTTCGCTCCTACCAGCATCGATCGCTACTTAGCCGATGCAACGGTGTTCATGGAACAAATAAGTTATGTCGTCATTGCGTGGCAATGGCTTAAGCAAGCAATAGTAGCACAACGCAATATCGATGCGACCAACTTTAAAAACCAAAGTCAGGCATTTTACGAAGGTAAGATCGTGACGATGAAATTCTTCTTCCGCTACGAACTCACCCATGCCGCAGCGTGCGCACAAACTTTACTGGACGAGGAGTTTTTGACGAATGTGAAGAAGAAGGAGTTGTTTGATTAGCCTTCTATTGCACGCAAAGGCGCAAAGAGGCAAAGGCGTAATTCAACAAAGCAATCGGAAATCTTAGCGACTTTGCGTCTTTGTATGCAATAAATCATGCTCGACTTTGCGTGGAAATTGCAAACCGTTGCAATCGCGTTTTTCTGAACAAAAACCATTAACTTGCAGCCCGAAAATCAATCCTAAAACTCATTTTATGAAGGAAGTATATATTGTTGCTGCGGTACGCACACCGATAGGTAGTTTTGGCGGAAGCCTCGCCTCTCAAACAGCCATTCAATTAGGCGCCACTGCTGTGAAGGGTGCGCTGAAAAAAATCAATCTGGATGCCAAGCACATTCAGGAAGTATACTTCGGAAATGTGATTTCTGCGGGGCTTCAGCAAGCTCCGGCTACGCAAGTAGCGGTCGCTGCCGGTCTGGGCTACAATATTCCTTGCACGTTGGTCAATAAAGTTTGCGCCAGCGGAATGAAGGCTATCATGTTGGGAGCGCAATCTATCATGCTTGGTCAAAATGATGTGGTGTTGGCAGGTGGCATGGAAAGCATGAGCAATATTCCCTACTATTTGCTGAAAGCACGCTACGGTTTCAAATATGGCAATGGCGAACTAATAGATGGTTTAACATATGATGGTTTGACCGATGTGTACAATCACTGTGCGATGGGCGTGTGTGCCGATAACACTGCGAAAGAAATGAATATCTCTCGCCAGGATCAGGACAACTACGCGATCAACTCCTACAAACTTTCTGCTGCTGCATGGGCTGCGGGCAAATTCAAAGATGAAGTGGTGCCGGTTGAATTAATTGGAAAGAAAGGAGATGTAACGCTTTTCGCTGAAGACGAAGAATACAAGAATGTGAACTTTGATAAGATCCCCGGACTGAAACCGGTATTCACCAAAGAAGGAACCGTAACCGCTGCGAATGCATCCACTATTAACGATGGAGCAGCTGCGGTTATCCTGATGAGCAAAGAGAAAGCAAAAGAATTGGGCATTACTCCCATTGCGAAGATCAGAGGCTTTGCCGATGCCGCACACGACCCGATGTGGTTTACTACCGCTCCTTCACTCGCCATTCCAAAAGCTATGAAGATGGCCGGAGTAGAAAAAGGCGATGTAGGCTTTTACGAAATCAACGAAGCCTTCTCGGCTGTGGCGATTGCCAACAACAAATTATTAGAAATCGATCCATCGAAAGTGAATGTAAACGGAGGCGCGGTTGCCTTAGGACATCCACTAGGTGCATCGGGTGCGCGTATTACCATTACATTAGCCAATGTGTTGAAACAAAACAACGCCACCATTGGCGTTGCCGGAATTTGCAATGGCGGTGGCGGTGCATCAGCAATTGTGATTGAACGAATGTAAAATCTACATTTTAAGCTTAGTTGAAAGGCCGGTTTGTCCGGCTTTTCTTTTTTGGTGGTAAATCATGCAATACAACAATTCAGGTACCTGAGCGTTGGTTCGTCTGGTAATATGTTCATCAATCGACAGCATTCCGAAATATTAAAAGCTATCTCTAAATTTGCATCCAAACTCTCAACTGCTCTAACCATGTCGATTCGCTTCACACTGATCTTATTGTTCATTAGCCACCTGGCATTCGCACAAAAAGAAGTAAAGACCTTCTATGATCCGATGAAGCGGCAAATTCAGGAACACTATTTCGTTGCGGATGACAATCAAACAATGGATGGAAAGTATAAACGCTATTTTCCCAATGGCAAACTTAACATTGAAGGCACTTTCGTGAATGGCGTGCGCTCCGGGACATTCTATGAATATCATGCCAATGGCACATTAATTCGCAAAATCAGTTATGAAAATGGGTTGCGCCACGGAGCAGTAGAAGTCTACAACGAAAAGGGAAAGCAAATCCAAAAAGCATATTATCAAAACAACTTGTTAGTCGATAGTATCAAATCATACTTTCCTTCCGGAATTTTGAAACAAGAAAGCTCATTCGTAAAAGGCAAACCCGATGGTTTTGTGAAAGAGTATTATGCTTCCGGAAAAATTCGCAAAGAGATCACGTACAAAAATCAAAAGCCAAACGGAGTCACCAAAACATTTTACGAAACGGGTACCATCGAAACAGAAGCGAATTATAAAGACGGGTTCATCTCCGGTTATTTCAAATCATTTTATCCCAATGCACAATTGGAATTGATCTACTCTATTGCAGAAGGCGAGAAAGTAGGCGACTTTAAAAACTACGATCAGGAAGGTCATCTATTGCTGGAAGGGCACTTTATGAATGCGAAGTTGCATGGCGAAAATATTGGCTACTACACCAACGGCAACAAGCAACATGTTTATCAATTTAAAGAAGGTGGAAAAACCGGCACCAACTACGACTACTTTGAAAGTGGCAAGGTAAAAACGAAACAACAATTTGCGTTCAATGGTTTGGATAGTAAGCTGGAAGAATACACTGAAGATGGTAAGCTCGTTTTCACTAAAGAATACCGCAGCAATAAATCGCATGGCCAATGGATTTTCTATTTCAACGATGGCAAGACGGTAAGCGTGAAAGAGAATTATGAAAAAGGTCAACTGAACGGCATTCGCACACAATATCACGAGAATGGAGAAAAGTCAGTGGAAGAAACCTGGAAGTTTAATTTGATTACAGGTCCGGTGAAGAACTACTATCAGGATGGCAAACTACTTTCTGAATGTGAATACCGCGGCAGTCGTCAGCATGGCATTTACACTAGCTACTACCCGAATGGCAAAATCAAAGAGCAAGGCGAATACGTGGCCAACAAAAAGCACAAGCAATGGAAAGAGTTTGATGAGACAGGTAAGCTCATCAAAACTCTCACATTTCAAGCCGGTATTTTTAAAGGAGAAAAATTAAACTAAATCTCTTCTGCTTCCAGACTCCATTTTTCAGGTGAGCGCCATAAGCTCGAGAGCAAAAGTTCGCGCATGAAGATAAATTCCTTCGGCAACTTGTCGTACATTCTTTCAAACAACTCCGCATGCGAAAGTAATTCTTGCTTCCATCCTTCGCGATCAATCATCATGATGCTGTCGAACTGTTGTTTCGTAAAATCAGAACCTGTCCAATCGATATCTTCGTAATGCGGCATCCAGCCGATCGGGCTTTCTACTGCGTTTGATTTTCCTCTGATCTTTTCCACCACCCACTTCAACACACGCATGTTGTCGCTGAATCCCGGCCATATAAAATTGCCCTTCTCATCTTTGCGAAACCAGTTCACACCAAAAATGCGAGGAGGGTTTGGAATGTCTCTACCAAATTGTAACCAATGATTAAAGTAATCGCCCATGTGGTATCCACAGAATGGCAACATCGCAAATGGATCTCTGCGCACTTTGCCCACTTCACCAAAAGCCGCAGCTGTCATTTCGGAACCCATCGTAGCTGCTAAGTACACACCGGAGTTCCAGTTGTGTGCCTGATAAATCAACGGAATAGTCGTGCTTCTTCTTCCTCCAAATATGAATGCACCAATGGGCACTCCGTTTGGATTTTCCCAATCCGAATCAATGCACGGACATTGCGATGCAGGTGCTGTAAAACGAGCGTTGGGGTGAGCCACCGGTTTGCCCGATGCAGGATCCCACTTTTGTCCTCTCCAATCAATAATATCTTTCGGAACTTCTTTCGTCATTCCCTCCCACCATACATCACCATCGGGTGTTACGCCTACGTTGGTAAAGATGGAGTTCTTCTCCATCGTCTTCATGGCGTTCGGATTGGTTTTGTAATTCGTGCCAGGTGCTACACCAAAATATCCGGCTTCCGGATTGATAGCATGCAGCTTTCCGTCTTTGCCCGGTTTGATCCAGGCGATATCATCACCAACGGTAGTTACTTTCCAGCCATCCAATTCTTTCGGTGGAATGAGCATCGCGAAATTGGTTTTACCACACGCGCTGGGGAATGCTGCCGCTACGTAACTCTTTTCTTTATCCGGACCTTCCACGCCTAATATCAACATGTGCTCGGCCAGCCAGCCTTCTTCTTTGGCCATCGCGCTTGCGATACGCAATGCAAAACATTTTTTACCTAACAACGCATTGCCGCCATAACCAGAACCATACGAAACAATTGATCGCTCTTCCGGATAATGCACAATGTATTTTACCGTTGCGTTCGTAGGCCACTTTGCATCAGCCTGTCCGGGCTTGAGCGGAGCACCAACGGTATGCAAACATTTTACATACTCTCCATCTGTGCCGAGCAATTCTACTACTCGTGTTCCAACACGCGTCATGATGTGCATGTTTGTCACTACATATTCCGAATCCGTAATCTCAACTCCGATCTGTGAAATCGGAGAACCAAGCGGTCCCATGCTAAATGGAATCACATACATGGTTCGGCCTTTCATGCAACCATCCAACAATGGATTCAATGTTTGCTTCATCTCCTTCGGCTCCACCCAGTTGTTGGTGGGGCCGGCATCTTCACGTCTTCGACTACAAATAAAGGTGCGGTCTTCTACGCGTGCTACATCGCTCGGGTCAGAAAAACAGGCGAAACTATTGGGTCTTTTCTCAGGGTTCAGACGAATGAAAGTTCCTTTCTTCACCAGCAACTCACACAACTCATTATATTCATTTTGCGATCCATCGCACCAGCGAATGCTATCCGGCTTGCATTGCGCGGCTACTTCATTAACCCATTTTACTAAATCATTGTGCTTAACGTCATACGTTTTTGCGATCTCCATAAATGCTTTTTTAAGGTTTTGGAGCCGCAAATTAGCAATCAAACATGAAATATTTCAATCGTTTGAAAAGTGTTTTTTATGACTTTTGACAGGATTTACTCGTAGCGCAAACTTCGCACGGGATCAATCATGGCGGCTTTGGCAGCGTGGTAACTAACGGTGGCCATGGACACCACAAAGCAAATAAGAGCTGCCATGAAAATGGTAACAATTCCTACTTCTACATGATAAGCATAGGTTCCTAACCACCAGTCCATTACATACCAACCAATCGAGCATCCAATCAACATGGCCAACAGGACTAACCAAGCAAATTCCTTCGCCATCAATTGCACTAATCCCGAAACGCTGGCCCCCATTACTTTACGCACACCCAGTTCCTTTGTTTTTTGCTCAGCACTAAATGCTGATAATCCGAACAACCCTAAGCAAGAAATCAGAATGGACAAAAAGGAGAAGTAATTGAATAATTTTCCAAAGCGGTCTTCCGATTTATAGAGGTCGTCCCAATCTTCACTTAATTGTTTAAACTCAAAAGGATAAGCGGCTGCGTAATGCTTATTTATTTTCTCCAAAGCTTGCAAAGCAGCCGTGCGTTGTCCTTCCTTAAAACGCACAAAAATGACACTGTAAAAATCCGGTTCATACATCATGAACAATGGTTCTACTTTGGTGTGAATAGATTGAAAATGAAAGTTCTGAACAACTCCGATCACTTTACCCTTTCGATCATTCCATAAAGTGAGAGGTTGATCCACAGCATTGTCAAAGCCCATGGCTTCTTGTGCTGCTTCATTGATAATGAAATTAACTGTATCGGTTGCTATCTCTTGTTTGAAGCTTCTCCCTCCCATCAGTTTCATCTTCATGCTTTCAATGAAGTTGTAATCCACTGAGAAATTGGAAAACAGAATCTTATCGTTCGGATCTTTGCCCTCCCACGTGAGGTTGGATGTGGAGTTACCAAAATCAATCGGATTGGCACTGGAAAGTGAAGCTACCTCCACTGCAGGCTCTTTCATTAATTCCTCACGAATGGCATCGGCATGCTTACTCATATCGCCATTCATATAGAGGTATATTAAATTGTTTCGATCTAGCCCGATGTCTTTGTTTTGCACAAAATCCATTTGCCGGTACACCACCAGCGTACTGATGATGAGAACGATCGAGAGTGTAAATTGAACAACTACCAATACTTTTCGGAAACGCGCAGCACCACTGCCACTCCTTAACTGCCCTTTTAAGACTCTGGCTGGTTGAAATCCAGAAATATATAAAGCAGGATAACTGCCTGAGATTAAACCAGTAAACAACACCACGCTTAACAAAAGCAAAATGGACTTTGTAGTCAATAAATTGAATGATAACTCCTTCCCGGCAATTTCATTGAAGAGCGGTAAGAGCAAAAAAGCCAACACCACCGCTACTGCCGATGATAAGAAAACCATTATCATCGACTCGCTCAAGAACTGAAAGGCCAACTGCGATTGAATCGCACCGATGGTTTTTCGCAATCCTACTTCTTTTGCCCGCTTGGCCGATTGAGCGGTGGTTAAATTCATGAAGTTGATGCTTGCAATCAGGAGAACCAATACGGCTACAATAAAGAATATCCGCACTGACTCAATCCTTCCTCCTACCAGCTGTCCATCCACAAACTCGCTGTGTAGATAAGCATCTTTATACTTTTGAATAAACAGTGAGATGTTGTTGTCTCCATCCACATGGTGGTCAATTTCACGCTCTAGTTTTGAAGAAAACAAAGTTACATCGGTATTTTGCTTGAGTTGAATAAACGTGCGAACGTTGTTATTATCCCACCGATCAAGCCATTGTTTGTTCTTTTCAAAATACCAGCTAAAAGGCAATAAGAAATCAAATTTTAGCGATGAGGTAGGCGGCAGCGGTGCCAGCACGCCCGTCACCTTAAAACTTTCGCCTGCATCCATCACCAATACTTTGCCGATAGCTTCCTCCTTACCAAAAAACTTAGTCGCCATCTTCTCACTGATTACGATGGAGTGCATGTCCTTCAAAGCCGTATTCACATCACCGCTTTGAAGCGGAAAAGAAAACATCTGAAGAAAATCCTGATCGACAAAGCGGCCTTCTTCAAAGAATCCCTCCTTCTTTTCCTGAAAAAGCTTTCGCTCACCCCACGTCATGCGCGAGGCAAATTCAATCTCCGGAAACTTCTCTTTAATAACTGGAGCCATTGGTCCTGGCGTGGAGTTGGTGGTCAGCGTTTTTCCATCCGTATATGCCTGATTCTCCATAACACGATAAAGACGCTCTCTGTTTGCATGAAATGCATCCATACTTAACTCATCCAACACCCACAAAAGCGTTAGCAAACTGCAAGAGATGCCAAAGGCCAAGCCCACCACATTGATGACTGAAAATGCCTTGTTGCGAAAAAGGTTCCGAAAGGTGACGATCAAATAATTTTTAATCATATATAGCTTTTAAGAAAGACTCGATAGTTAGAAACACGTTGCATATCGTCTACCTACCAACTGCCAAAAAGTTACAGTCAGCAACTAGCCTTTTATAATCGGAAAAGAAACGATAAAAGTGGTGCCTACTCCTATTTGGGTTAGAAACTGAATGGTGCCCTCGCATTGCTCCACCCCCTGTTTAACAATCGGCAAGCCTAAGCCAGAGCCTAACTGCTTGGAACTGAAATAAGGGGTAAAAATTTTGCTTTGGTAATCTTCAGGTATACCATCTCCATTGTCTTCTACCTTAACCACTACCTGTTCATCTACTAAATCAATATTGACCCATACAGATGCTTTTCGGTTAACAGCCGATTGCAATCCATTCAAAATCAAATTTGAAAATACCCGTGTCAACAGTTTCTCATCACCTCGCACCATAACCTTTTGAATGGTTGACTTCAATTCCACTGTTTGACCTTCTTGTGATGCATAAAGTGCTACAGTAGAACTCACCAACGCAATTAGTTCAACCGATTGTAGATGCGGAGTTGGCATTTTTGCAAACGTGCTAAACGATGAAGCAATGTCATTCAACAACTCTACCTGCTCCAGTAACAACCGAATAGACTTCAATTTACTCTCATCGGTACGCGCGCTCAACTCCATTTGTTGAAGCGTCAACTTCATAGGCGTGAGCGGATTCTTTATTTCATGTGCAACTTGCTGCGCCATTTCACGCCAGGCGCTCTCTTTCTGAGTGTTCGCTAATTGAATTTTACTTTGCTCCAGCGTATGAAGCATCCGATTATATTCACGCACCATTAAACCAATCTCATCTTCCGACTTCCATTGCAAAGGCTGGTTTAAACCTAAAGTAGTTCGACCTAATGTTTTAGTAATCATCCGCAAAGGGAAGGTAAGCCATTGAATGGCATAATGTGAAGCGATGGAAAACAGAATGAATACAAAAACAAATACAATTAAAATGTTGGACAATACGGTTGCCTGACTGCGGCTTGCATCATCATCCGACTTAAAGAAAGGCAAATTGAGAATACCTTGCAGCTTTCCGTCTTCTGGAGAAGTTATTGCTAGATACGAACTATTGTAGCTCAATGAACCAATTCGCTCTTTGGCCACAAAATACTTTTCTCCATTCTCGGTCAGCGCACGCTTAGCAAGTGGGTTTATCCAACTTGAGATCAACTGATTATCAAAAATACCTGGTTGACTTGAGGTGATTAATTTCCCTTCGTGGCTGTACAAATTGACATCTGTATGGAATGATTGTGCCAGAGGTGCCAAGTCAACCTCGCGTGTATTCGCGCGGTTGTTTTGAATGGATAAAGTAGCCCCCATTTGCTCTGCTCGCAATCGGTAATCTAATTCAAGCTCTACTTCGTTTGCTTTGCCAATCAACCGCACGATTGTAGTCGAAACAACCACCAGCGGTAAGATGAACGCCAAATAGATGTAAAGCTGGATGCGAGTGGAGTAATTCATCTTTCTGCCGCGCCAGTAATTCAGCGAGGCGTGAATCAACATCCAACAAAAAACAAGAAATAGACTGACAATGAACAAGAATGAAAAATTTGCCCAAACATCAAACCACGTGTAGTCAAAAGTAGAGATCACAACGATTTGATTCTCTTCACCTCGTAGCGCAGTATGTAAGTATCCATTTCTGCTTAGGGGTTGTTTTAGTATGTTTTCCCTAAGCCACGCACGATCAAATGATTTTAAATAGCTGAAATCTCCGGTACTACCAGTGAGTGAATCCTTTACATAAAAAGCATAAGCAAAGTCCTTGTCTGAAACAAATTGTGCAAATCGATTATCCACCAACAACTCCGGATACACATTTTTAGAGGCCAAATGCTTGAGTGAAAGTTCCAATACTACATAGCCCACAATGGCATCTGCCTTGGTAACTGCGGCAATACCAAGATATCTTCGAGTCGCTAAACTACTGCCCCGCTCGCGCAGCCAGAAAACACCTTCATAACCGGTACGAATAGCTGAGCGTTGAAACGACTGAATCGAAGTGGCCAGACTCCGAAGGGTATCACTATCGAGTGTTTCGCCTGCTGAATTATAAAGATAAATATTGCTAGAATACCGATCGAAATACGAATTCAAATAGATTTTCTCAATCCGTTGACGAACATTTCCTTTTGGTAAAAGTGGGTTTGTAAATCGCGCGATAATAAATGGGTCTGCTGAAATGGCTTTCACACTTTCAGCCATCAGATACTCTCCTAAAATATCATGATTGATTAAATTGTTGTTTCCAAAGCGCTGCATAGATAGCACAGAAGATTCACGTGAAAATTGCCGAATGCTGAACGCACCTTGCAATGCATAAGCGGCAATGGTCATAAGCAAAAAAGTAAATGTGGAAATACTAACCTGCGCGAGTGTCTTATGCAGGCTTGTAAATCGAACAGCGATAAAGTAAATCAACGAAACAACCAATGTCAACGAATAGTCGTGGTCATCTAAAAAACAATAAAATAAAAAGAGTGAAGAACCAATTAGTAACATGCCCCCAAAACGCAATCTACTTTTGTCATCCAAATCGATAGCCAACTTCAGAAATACGTAACCAAACAAAAAGCTACTGAGTGTTCCGGTAATAATCGTCAGGTAAGCAGCGATCCGCAGTCCTGTAAATTCCAAGTTTCGGGTAACATCAATTAATATAGAAGAATTATGAAAGATAATTTCATAGAAGAGAAAGGGGAACAAAAACGAGAAGATGGCAAAGGTTGTGAGCACTCCCCCCGATAACATTCGAAATCGCTTGGCTGCCAAAAGAAAATGAATACTTTTAAAGCGATGGAAGTTGAGAAACACGTACAAACAAAAAATCAACACAATCAAAGAGTTGATCAGAAAGTCTCCCATCGATGAATTCAGAAACGAGGAGGCAAATAGTTGCGGGTCAAATAAGGAGAAATTTCCGTATGCTTTCGGATAGCCGGCATACAACATTCCCAATCGAATAAGAAATGCGAGGATAAGCCCTATAACAAACACTATTTCGTATTTGCTTTGCTGATGCAGATGGTAAAGAATCTCCAGACAAAGGAGAATTAGAAACACGATACCGATCAAAATAAGCAGCAGTCCGATCCAATCAGGTGCAATTCGGGTTGTCACTGAATCAACATCAATAGAAAATAAACCCGTGTTATTTTCATCGAATATGGGCAGGGAAGCTTTCTCTTGAAAGGGCTTTATCGTAAACTCTACGATGGGAAAAATTTCTCCATTCGTAAAATTCTGAAGATACTTATTGATCGCCTTTGGTTGCACCTGAAGCGGAATAACTGATACTAACACTTTCGAGGAATCGAGCGGCCATTTGCGTATCAAATAACTAGCTCGTTGTGTTTGAAGTAGTCGCGTATGAAACGATTGATTCAACCATTCTAACTCAGGCACAAAAGCATTGTTATTCCATTTCACTAACTTGGTTTCATCGAGCAGCAGAAAGCTTCCTGAAACTTGTTGCCAAGCCAATCCATCAACCGATTGCCTCAATGCCTGCGACTCGGTTTCCGCCTTTTTGAAAATCGTGCGAATATTTTGTGAAATGGTTTGGCTAAGTTCCTCCGGCCGAATGGATTCACGATAGTCAAGGTGCAGGTAAAAACCTGAAGCCAGAAAACAACCAGATAAAATGAAAAGCAGTACTCTTTTTAAAGAAAGCATATTACTCTTTCACTAAAAGTACAAAATAACGAAGGCGGAAGCGAGGCTTTATTAATTTTTACCTTTGAATTCAATGCCTCCAAACCAGTAGAGAAACAGGATACGCGAGTACCGAAAGCTAAAGGGAATAAAAAAAATGGAAGTGCTGATGATGGCTACAAAATAAACCCACTTGGCAGGCTGAAAGAAATAGTATAAGAGAAACCAGATTCCGACAAAAAAAGCGACCGTAAAGGCATAGCTAACATAAAGTGCTCCAAAATAAAAACCTGGTTCAGGCATGAAGCTGGTCTCGCAAACAGCGCACTGCTTATTCATCACTCCAAATTTAGTAAGTGAGGTCAAGGGATATTTAAATATCTCTCCTTCACGACAGCAAGGGCATTTACCCTGCCAAATGGCTGCTTGCCTGCTTAGCTTCATTTTTTTTACTGGTTCTATACCAAAAAATTCCTAGTGCAGCAATCGCTAAATAAGGGGCGACAAATAGATAGAGAATTCCGAAATTGATTCCCGCTGCGATACCTATGTTTCCATTACTGATGTTGTTCTCTAAAGTAGCTTTACACATCGCGCATTGCGCCCACGTACTGGTGCTTAGCAAAACGAACAAACCTAAAACTGCTATCTTTTTCATAGTCTAGACGTAATAAGGACGAATCATCAAATACACTATCACCCCTGTAGTTGCCACATATAACCAAATTGGAAAAGTGATCTTAGCAAGAGATTTGTGTCTTTCAAAGTTGCCTGACAAGGCACGAGAAAAAGTAAATAACACAAATGGAATCACCAAAACAGATAACAGTATATGAGTGATCAAAATAAAGTAGTAAATGTACTTCATTGCACCTTCTCCGCCATAAGTAGTTGAGTCGCTGAACATATGGTAAATAACATAGAGCACCAAAAAGGTTGCTGACAGGGCAATACAAATTTTCATTAATGTCTCGTGTAAGCTTCTATCGCCCGACTTAATCGCTCGAACAGCAAGCACTAATAACACAGCTGTAAAACCATTGATAGCAGCATAAATGGGTGGTAGAAAGGAAAAATCATAGCCGTCTATTTTAATTCTAAAAAGTGCAGCTACCACCACCGGTATTACGACCGAAAGCGCAATTATCAATTTCTGAAAAGGATCCTTTTTTTGAAGTGAATCAGTACTCATTAAACAATATTTTTAATTCCACTATCAAGCGGTCGGTTTCATCTCGATCATTCAACTCATAATACCCTCGAATTCGCTGCTCTCCATCCACCAGCACTGCATTAGAACCCGAAGGCATCACAAATATACACGACAACTTACGTAACTCTTCAGTATTCAATAACCCACCGGCCGCAATTAAGTTCAATTTCTTCTTTTGAATTTCCGCCTCCAATCGTGTCTTGCTCTCTCCTACCAAGTCGGAAAAAAGAATGATGGAAGGCTCTCCTAAAACACAGTTTAACTTGCTGAGTGTCTCCTTAGGAACCACATAAGGCACCTCGTATTTTAAATCGCAGTCACCTGTTACCTCCACTCTTTCTTGATGAAATACTGGTATATCAAACTTATTCTTCCCGAAAAATTTTAAGAAAACGAATACCAGCACCGGTAACAGCAAAGCAAGGCTCAGCAGGACATTTTTTCTTTTCACTTAGCAATTTTTAACAACTATCTAATTCAATACCCGCTTAAAACAAAAATGGCTAAAGTCAACCCTTAGCCATTTTATTTTAATTTCATTAGTACCTAAATAAAGTTAACATCCGATAATTGAAATCCTTCATATAAGAAAGCAATTAGCATCCAAACGATGAATGTGATTGGAATTAACACAGACCAGAAAAGCACTTTCGCTTCGTATTTCAAGTGCATGAATTCACCCACAATATATCCTGCTTTCACAATCGTCATAATGACGAACACGCTAGTTTTGAAGAATCCATGAGGTACTGTAAAAGCAACGATGAATTCAACTGCCGTAATTGCTCCAAGAATTGCAGCAACTGTCCATAGTTTCTTAATCTTTTCTTTATCTGGAGGAAGTACAACAACTTCAGGTTCGTGTGCGTGATGTGCCATGTGGTTATATTTTGAATGTTAACGAGTGAATCTGATTAAACAAGATAGAAGAACGTAAATACGAATACCCAAACTAAGTCTACAAAGTGCCAGTACAGGCCTACTTTCTCAACCATCTCATAGTGACCTCTGCGGTTGTAAACACCCGTTACGGTATTATAATAAATAAGGAAGTTTAATAGCACACCGCTGAATACGTGGAAACCGTGAAATCCAGTTATAAAGAAGAAGAAGTCAGCAAAGTCCTGAGGCCCGTATTGATTAATGTGAAGATTAGCTCCCGTTACTTCTTTAGTAATCCATTGCCCATTGACAAAGTCTTTCACCAATGTAGGCGTATCCGTACCAACAATAAAGTGCGTCCACTCCCACGCTTGGCAGCCCAAGAAAGTAAGACCACCTAAGATTGTCCATAACATCCATTTCTCTACCGCTTTTTGATCCATGCGATGACCAGCCTCTACCGCCAACACCATCGTAACACTGCTCATGATCAAAATGAAGGTCATGATACCTACAAAAACGAGTGGCAATGAAACGCCATGTAAGAAAGGAACCGCCTCAAATACCTTTTCGGGAATAGGCCAGTAATCATGAGAAAAAGTGAAAGCCTGAGCTAAGCCTTCGAAAGCGGGATGAGAAGAGCGAACCAAACCATACGTGATCAATAATCCAGAGAAGGTGAATGCATCTGAAAGCAAGAAGAACCACATCATCAGCTTGCCATAACTGGCGCCTAGTGGAGCTACTCCTCCATTCCAAACATTTTGATCCGGTGCGGTTGTCGCGTGTGCGTGTGCCATGGGTAGAAATTTATCTCAGCAATGTTAAGAAAACGAACAAATATAGCCAAAGAAGACCTAAAAAATGCCAATAAGTTGTGCACATTTCCATCTGGGTCATGTTATCGGATGAAATTTTTTGCTGGGAAGCAGATTTCAAAACGATCAAGAGATAGACAATCGCACTCACAATGTGCAATCCATGTAAACCAGTTAGAATGTAAATGAAAGACCCTGAAGGATTGCCAACCAAATAGATGCTATTAGATACCATATCCTTCCATCCCAAATACTGGAGAACAAGAAAGACAAATCCTAAAACCGTAGTCACTGCAACATACGTTTTAATTAGACTAAATTGATTTTTCTTAGCCGCCCAATAGCCTAGTTGCATGGAGACGCTACTCGCCACTATCACTCCACATGAGGCTAAAAACAGTTTCGGCAAATCAAAATGTATCCAGTTTCCTTCTGCCTGCCGCACTATATAAGCTGAGGTCAGTGAAATAAACAGCATCATGACACTCGCCATAAACAACCACATTCCAAATTTCTTTGGATTCATGGAAATGGGCTTCGCGGGAGCCTCAACAATTTTAAAATCAACAGCCTCGTTCATAATTGTAATTAAATTTTGTCCAACAAATAAGCAATCTGTACAATCGGTAAGTATAAAAAGGAGCCGAACATAATTCGCTTGGCAGACTTTTGGCTACCTGTTTTCATCAATGAAAACGTTTGGGCGAAGAAAGCCACTCCACAAACAGAAGCAACAATCGCGGAATCCAATCCGGTTATTCCAAATTTAGCAGGAAGTAACCCAAGCGGTATCAAAAACATCGTATAAACCATAATTTGAATCGCAGTGTTCAAATCCTTCCCTCCTCCCGATGGCAACAGCTTAAATCCAGCCTTTTTATAATCATCATCCGCTACCCAGGCAATCGCCCAAAAGTGTGGAAACTGCCAGATAAATTGAATACCAAAAATGATCATTGCCTCGTAGGTAATTCCTCCTGTCATGGCAATCCATCCCAGTAGAGGTGGCAACGCGCCTGGAATTGCTCCCACAAAAACGGCAATTGGCCCAACACGCTTTAAAGGGGTGTAAATGAAACTATAAAGCACCATCGAAACGATGGATAACGTCACGGTAAGAGGATTCGTAAACAACGCTAATATAATGATGCTTAGCGCCAGACAAATTACTGAAAAGATGATGGCTTCATTGACGGAAACCCGTCCTGTGGGAATGGGGCGAGACATGGTACGCGTCATTATTTTGTCAAGATCGCGCTCGATAATCTGGTTAATGCAGACAGATGCTCCTGACAATAGAAAGGCGCCGAGAACCAGCATGGTTAATACCAACCAATCAATACTTCCCTTAGAGGCTAATCCGTATCCAAAAGCACAAGAGAACGCTACCAACATGGATAGCCGTGGCTTTAAAAGCTCGTAATAAGCTTTCATCTTGCCAATGGCAAGCGTTGTAGCACTTAGATTTTGTACGACTTCCATATCTAGCTAACTAACACCGTTTTATTTCCACTGTTCAACCCGAAAAACAAATATAGTTGCACCCCGAACGTAACCGTTGCCAATGTTAGATGAACAGGTTGCAAAAAAGGAGGCACTCCTCCGTAGGCCATGCCCACACCACTAAAAACAGAGGCCAAAATTAACACCATTAAGGTTGTTGTTAAAGCTTTCGCAGAACTTGTTTTATATAACTTCCAGAGGAGATAGCCATGTGCCAGCACAATGACCCATGAAAACGAACGGTGAATGATAAACTCCATTCCCAGTGAGGCAATCCATGTATCACGAGTTACCCCTACTAATCGATCAATACCTTCCCGAACTTGAGTACCAAAAAAAGTCTGAGTTAAAAGCAATCCTGCACAAAGCACCACCCACCATTTAACTGAAGGTGCCACCTGAATAGTAGCAAGATGATTGGCGCTAACCGATGCCAGGTACACCAAAATGGCCACGATCAGCATCGCTAGAAACATATGTACTGTAATCGTCCACTGGGTAAGATTAGTTGAAACCACAATAGAACCAAACCATCCTTGAATCAATACAGCTATCAAGGTAGCCAATGAAAGCCAAAAAATAGATGGAATCGCTTTTCTAAACTGTAGGGATCGAAGAAATAAGATAACAATCAGCAACCCAATGATCACCCCTACTATTCGATTGAGATATTCAATCCATGTTTTTGTTGGATTAAAGTCTGCCTCCACCAAAATCGACTTATCAGTAGAAATTTGATCAGCTGTTTCATGCATCCCCACCGCATGAAGTATGCGAACAAACTTCTGATTCTTCTTATCTCTGTACTGGGCGTATGATTCTTTGTAATTATCGGGAAGCTGCTCAACGGATGTCGGAGGAACCCAACTTCCAAAGCATTTGGGCCAATCCGGGCACCCCATGCCTGAGCCTGTAGCACGAACAATGCCACCTACAGCTATTAAAAAATAAACAGCGACTAAAGTAGTTAAGCTAAGCTTAAAAAATCCTTTAGTCGCTGTTGCGTTCAATCTTTTCTAATCCGAAAGGATTAGTGTTTATCTCCTCCTACCCCTGCACCGCCAAGATCTAATTTAATCTGATCGTTTTCGTGTGGTAAATTAGATTCAGGTGTTTCAGAGAACGGAATATGTTGTGGAATAAAATCTTCTTTTGATCCAGGCTTGCTGTAGTCATATGGCCAACGATACACAGTTGGTATCTCACCTGGCCAGTTACCATGTCCGGGAACACGCGGTGTAGTCCACTCCAATGTAGTAGCATTCCAAGGGTTTGCCGGAGCTGGCTTGCCACGGAAAATATGATAAATAAAGTTGAATAAGAATACGAACTGAGCTGCTAAAGTTAAGATGGCAGCCACACTCACTAACATATTCAAATCAGCAAATCCACTAAAAGTTTCGAATGCCGTCCATGAATAATATCTTCTTGGGAAACCCGCGATACCGATGTAGTGCATAGGGAAGAATACCAAGTAAACCCCAACAAATGTTAACCAGAAATGTAAATAACCTAACTTCTCATCCATCATTCTGCCAAACATTTTCGGGAACCAATGGTAAACACCCGCCATCATTCCGAAGAAAGATGCGCTACCCATTACCAAGTGAAAGTGGGCTACTACAAAGTAAGTGTCGTGCAATTGAATATCAACGGCTGAATTACCTAAGAAAATACCAGTGATACCACCCGTTAAGAAGAAGGAAACCAATCCGATCGAGAACAACATGGCAGGCGTAAAGCGGATGTTACCTTTCCATAATGTTGTTACATAGTTAAATATTTTTACTGCCGAAGGAACTGCAATAATCAATGTAAGGAGCGTGAAAATTGACCCGAGGAAAGGATTCATTCCCGTTACAAACATGTGGTGAGCCCACACAACGAAAGAAAGAATCGCGATGAATAACATGGATCCAACCATCGCCTTATAACCAAAGATTGGCTTGCGCGAATTAGTTGCAATAATCTCTGAAGTAATACCCAAGGCCGGTAATAATACGATGTATACTTCCGGATGGCCGAGGAACCAGAATAAGTGCTGGAACAAAATCGGGCTACCTCCTTGATTGGGTAATGCCTCGCCTCCAATATAAATATCAGACAAGTAGAAGCTTGTTCCGAAACTTCGGTCAAAGATCAATAGTAATGCCGCTGCGAACAACACCGGGAACGATAGAATTCCAATCACGGCAGTTAAGAAAAACGCCCAGATAGTTAATGGCAGTTTGGTGAACGACATCCCTACAGTTCGCAGGTTGATTACTGTGGTGATATAGTTAATACTTCCTAACAATGAACTTACGATGAATAAAGCCATTGAAACCAACCACAATGTCATACCCAAACCTGACCCTGGAATCGCCTGAGGTAATGCGCTCAATGGAGGATAAATTACCCAGCCACCTGCCGCAGGACCAGTAGAGATAAAAAGGGATACAAACATAATGGCGCTTGACAAAAAGAAGAACCAATAGGAAAGCATATTCATGAAGCCGGAAGCCATATCACGGGCTCCGATCTGCAGGGGAATTAGGAAGTTACTGAACGTTCCACTCAATCCGGCAGTCAACACAAAGAATACCATGATGGTACCGTGCATCGTCACAAGTGCCAAATAGAACTCAGGATCTATCTTGCCTTCGGCTGTTAACCAAAGTTTGTGCTAATTAATGATTATATACTGTATAAATAATTGTATAGGCATATCATATTATTCAAATATTAATACTGTAAATAAGTAATGTAAAAATTTAAATATAG
>JACPVX010000058.1 GCA_016191555.1 Bacteroidota bacterium | reverse complement strand
TTGTTTCCACTTGAGCTGTTTCCTGGGTTGTTGCGTTTGGCATGATTACGGCTGGTGATGGTTGGGTTGGTAGTGTTGGCGTTGGTGTTTGTATTGGTGATAATTTTCTTTTGATGAATTTGTCTATTTCGGCATCGACTAGTTTTTCGGGGTATTCATTCTTCGCAAGAATGTGCTTCAGCTTTTTTATTTCCAGTTCACGATCTTCTACCTTGTCGCAGATTTTCCAAATCCGATCGCAGAGGCATTTGATCAGACCAATCTTGTATTTTCTCGATGTTAAACTCGTCCAGTTCAAGTAGAAAATTATTTGCATACAGCAAGTTCGTATTTTGTGACCCTATAAACAATAACTATGCTAAAAACCGCAGAAGATATCCGGCAGCTAAATGAAAAAATAAGCCATGCCGGGCTGTTTACCGATAAACTAAGGGAAGAAATAGGCCATGTTATTATCGGCCAAAGCCACATGCTTGACCGTCTGATGATCGGCTTATTAAGCAATGGTCATGTGCTGCTGGAAGGAGTACCGGGCCTGGCCAAAACACTGGCCATCAAATCGCTTTCGCAGGCCATCCATGCCCGGTTCAGCCGGATACAATTTACCCCCGACCTGTTGCCGGCGGATGTAATTGGCACCATGATTTACAACCAGCAACGCAATGAATTTGTGGTACGCAAAGGACCCATCTTTGCCAATTTTATCCTCGCAGATGAAATAAACAGGGCTCCGGCCAAAGTACAAAGCGCCTTGCTCGAAGCCATGCAGGAAAGGCAGGTAACCATTGGCGATAGTACCTATAAACTGGACGAACCATTTTTGGTGCTGGCTACACAAAATCCATTGGAACAGGAAGGTACTTACCCATTGCCCGAAGCGCAGGTAGACCGCTTTATTATGAAAGTAATAGTGAATTATCCCAGGATGGTGGAAGAACAGATTATTCTCCGGAAAAATATTGAAGGCAATTTTCCGGCCATTAAGCAGGTCGTGTCTGCACAGGAAGTAACAAATGCAAAAGAGCTTACCCGCCAGGTATATATGGATGAAAAGATTGAACAATACATCCTGGATATTGTATTTGCCACCCGCAATCCCGGCAATTATAAATTGGAAAAACTGAAGCCCCTCATTTCGTATGGCGCTTCCCCGAGAGGAAGCATCAACTTAGGACTGGCTTCCAAAGCACAGGCATTTTTAAATAAAAGAGGGTTTGTAATTCCGGAAGATGTGAGAAGCATTTGCAACGATGTGTTGCGCCATCGAATCGGGCTTACCTATGAAGCAGAAGCAGAAAATGTAAAAGTGGAAGATGTAATTGAAGATGTACTGCGGCAGATTAATGTGCCCTGACCCCAATTATAAAATACACCTGCATCGGTACTGCAGGTTCCGGTATTATTAACATCATTACTGTTTCAATAAATGCTTACAACGGCTGAAATAATAAAAAAAGTAAGGGAGCTTGAAATAAAAAGCAAGAAGCTCACCAGTGATTTATTTACGGGAGAGTATCATAGCGCTTTTAAGGGAAAGGGAATGTCGTTTAAGGAAGTGAGGGAATATGCTGCCGGTGATGATATCCGTTTTATTGACTGGAATGTATCCGCCCGGTTTGGACATCCGTTCAGCAA
>JACPVX010000050.1 GCA_016191555.1 Bacteroidota bacterium | reverse complement strand
ATTATCAGCAAATTACTCCCACCGCACTAAAAGGGACAAGTCGGGAGACGCGCTTTTAAAGCACTTGTAGGGATATAGTTAATATAGAAGTGCCAGCTGGTTAAAACTAGCTGGCATTTTTAGTGACAATAGTTTTCTGATTGACGCTCCATGCTTCCGGCTTATCCGAAAAAAGGGCTTTTGTTTTGCCCCAGACATCTTTAAACAAGGCCGAAAAGCGATATTTATTCCCGACTTGTCCCCTCGGGAATTAGTGCGGTAACAAGGTGTTGATTATTAGTGTTTTGGTGTTTTAATAATGTAAATTTACCGCACTAAGGGTTTGCAGGTGAAGATCAGGATCGTAAAAACCGCCTCAGGAGCGCAGGCGGTTCAGGTAGTACGCTACCAGCACAACAAAAGGGTCATCGTGCAACATATAGGCTCAGCCCATAGTGGTGAGGAATTGAATGAATTTATCTTAATAGCCGAGGAATGGATAAAGGACTTCAGTAATCAACTATCTGTTTTTCCGGATGAGGATCCCAATAAGTTGTTACATCTTAATCATTGCAAGTTCATCGGGGTCAAATATCATTTTTTCAGAGACCTGGTCAATACCCTGCATGATAACGCCGGTTTTGGGGATTTGCCGGCATTGCTGAATGATTTGGTGACAATAAGAATGTTTGAGCCTGCATCCAAGCTGCGTTCCTTAGCACTTCTGGAACAGTTCTTTGGCATTAAGCACAGCCGTAAAAGCTATTACAGGATAGCGCCGCAGTGTATTGAACTAAAAGCAATGGTGGAACAGAAAGTGATCGCTTTTGCCAGGGAAAATTATGCATTCCAATTTGACCTCGTGTTTTATGATGTCACTACACTTTACTTTGAAACTTTTGAAGAAGATGAGTTGCGAAAAAACGGCTTTTCGAAAGACAACAAATCCCAACAGCCACAAATACTGATTGCATTAATGGTAAGCAAAGAAGGTTTTCCTATTGCTTATGAAGTGTTTTCCGGCAACACATTCGAAGGACATACCATCATCCCCGTTGTGAAGCAATTTGTCAAATCGCATGAGGTAAAAGAGTTCACGGTAGTTGCAGATGCTGCTATGATTAGCACAGAGAATGTGAAGCAATTAGCCCCCAACAATATCAATTACATTGTTGGGGCAAGGCTTGGCAATATTGGCTCAGCACTGCTGGAAAACATTGATAAAAATATCAGTAGAGTTGATGGTAAAAGCATCCGGATAAAAACTGATAACGGCTATCTGATTTGCAGTTATTCCTCGGTGCGGTACCGCAAGGATTTGTATGAAATGAACCGGCAAATTGAGAAGGCAAAACAGGTTATTGAAAAGCCGTCGAAGAGCAAAAAACTAAAGTTTACCAAAACGAACAATCAGCAGATCGAAATCAACGAAGGACTGATTGAGAAGACTAAAAAGCTGCTTGGCATAAAAGGATATTATACCAATTTGGAGGAATCTGTTGCAGACAATAAGACAATTATAGAACGCTACCACGAACTCTATAAAATAGAACAAGCGTTCAGGATATCGAAAAGCGATCTGCAAACAAGGCCAATTTTTCATTTTAAAGAGCAACCAATAAAGCTACACATCCTGATATGCTTTATGGCGCTGGTTATCTCAAAGCACATCGAATTAAAGGCAGGTATATCAGTAAGAAGGTTCTTAGATGAATCTAAGAAAATTGTTGACGGCCAAATCTTAAACGAGATGACCCGAAAAATTATAACCGTAAAAGCAGAGCCCACCCCAAAAATGAAAGATATTATCAGCAAATTACTCCCACCGCACTAAAAGGGACAAGTCGGGAGAATTCGTCAGAACTTTACAAAAAAATAGCCCCGAGTTTTTTTTACGCCATTTGTCGTATGCCATAAAATTTAGTCTCGGTTCCTTTGCATTAACAACTTCTAATGCAAATGGAAAACATCCCTTTTTATGTGTATGCCACCTTCGGGCTAGCAATCATAGCTGCACTTTACCTTTTTTACAAAGCAACACCAAAGTCAAAAGGGTTTATCATGCTAATCGCAGTGTGGCTATTGGTACAATCCATCCCTGGCATTTTAGGTTTTTACACCAACACCAATACAGTATCACCCCGGTTTCTGCTATTGTTATTGCCACCT
>JACPVX010000011.1 GCA_016191555.1 Bacteroidota bacterium | reverse complement strand
GTTTGTCCCGGCACCGGTCTGTCCTATTTCTCATACTCTCTCAAGTACGCTTTAGTTTACAGACCCTCCATGATCAGTCTATCCCGACCATAAAGAATCTGCTTCCTTGCCCTTTTTTTCCATCTTGTTCAATGAACGTTTGAATCATTTTTGCCCCAACTTCTTGGTGCTGATTCATTGCTGACAACCCTTTACTTAAACTCTGTTTGGGGTTACCCTTAAAAACGGAGCGCAAAGGTATGTCGTGTAGTGTAGTTATGCAAGCCTACCCCCGAAAATAATTGAAGAAATATTCCTTTGGTCAATTAACTACCTGAATATCTGACCATAAAAATTAAAAAGAATTTAGCTTTTCTTGCGGTGGATAGTTTGTTTTCTGTCTGGGCCAGTTGAAAGTAGCGTAATTGGCACATTCAGGGCTGTTTCCAGCAATCGAATGTAATCTGCAAGCTCCACCGGCATATGCTCGTTAGTGATGTTTTCTAAAGATGTATTCCAGCCTTTTACTTCTGTATAGATTGGTTCAATCTTTTCATTTACTAATTCATAGGGCACCGTTTCGGTTATGCTTCCATCGCTGAGTTTGTACTTCGTGCAGACTTTGATAGTTTTAAAAATGTTCAACACATCAGCTTTCATCATCAGGAGTTGTGTCACTCCGTTGATCATGATTGAATATTTCAAAGATGGCAGGTCAATCCACCCGCAACGTCTTGGGCGACCTGTAGTTGATCCGAACTCATTGCCTTGCTTGCGCATTAAATCGCCTTCTTCATCCAGCAATTCGGTTGGAAACGGCCCGCTGCCTACGCGCGTACTGTAGGCTTTGAAAATTCCATACACCTCACCAATGTGAGATGGAGCTACGCCTAAGCCGGTACAGGCTCCTGCAGTAACCGTATTTGAGCTCGTTACAAAAGGGTAGCTACCAAAATCAATATCCAATAAAGATCCTTGTGCTCCCTCTGCTAAAATAGTTGAGCCAGACTTAAGTTCGTTGTTAATGAAGTATTCGCTATCAATCAATTTGAACTGGCGCAAGAAGTTAACTGCGTCCATAAATTGATTTTCCAATGCGTCCCAATCATAAGAGACATTGTGCGTTTTCAAAATCTCAAAATGAATATCAATCAGTTTCTTGAATTTTTCTTTGAAATTGGAAGCTAACACATCGCCCACGCGCAAACCCTGACGGCCGATTTTATCCTGATAAGATGGGCCGATGCCTTTTAGGGTTGAGCCGATCTTATCTACTCCTTTAGCCGTTTCGTATGCCTGATCGAGGAGACGGTGTGTGGGTACAATTAAAGTAGCCTTTTTGGAGATGAACAAATTGGCCTTCACATTCAAATTATACTTCTCCAGCTTCTCGATTTCAGTTTTGAAAACGATGGGATCGAGTACGACTCCATTGCCGATGATGTTTTTGGTCTTTTCGCGGAAAATGCCTGAAGGTATTTGATGCAGAACATGTTTGATCCCGTCAAACTCTAAAGTATGACCTGCATTGGGGCCACCCTGAAAGCGAGCTACTACATCGTAGGTGGGAGCCAGTACATCTACAATCTTTCCTTTTCCTTCATCGCCCCACTGGAGGCCTAATAAAACATCTACTTTCATTATTTTGGTTGTTAGGGTTTGGTCATAGGGGAAGTAATGGGCACAACACGACCACGAACCAACCTCGTATTAAAATTACTTTTTTGAAACGGCTTCGTCTTCTGATTTGATCACCTGAAAAATGGCGTTGAGTTTAGTAATAACCAGCAATTTTTTGACGCTTTCAGAAGGATTCATTAAATAAACCTCACCGCCTTTGTTTCGGAATTTTGTCAAAATGGTAATCAGCACACCAATGCCACTGCTATTGATATATCGAAGTTCTGAAATATCGATAATACACGTGAGCACTTTGTGACTTACGGCATCGTTGACAGCGCCCACCAATTGCGTGCCGCTATCTTCACCAATCAGGTCACCGGCAATGCGAAGTGTTAATACTGATTCCTTTATTTCTTGTGAAAAGTTCATATTCTATGATGATGATTTTGCTTGCAGTTTATTTTCGCAATTCGTTTTGTTGCACGAAGCGTACAATATTAGCGAATGATGCATGACTTTGAAATGCAGGAGTTCGCTGACGGTATTCTGAATATTCTGGATTCGGGGATCACAAAATTCAGTCACTTTATGGCAATCGGTGCAAATCAAATGATCGTGTTGTTTGTAGCCGTACGATTTTTCGTATTGCGCCAGGTTCTTTCCAAATTGATGCTTGCTGACTAAGTCGCATTCTACCAAAAGATCGAGTGTGTTATAAACGGTTGCCCGGCTAACATGGTAATCCTGATTTTTCATTTTGATATAGAGCGATTCCACATCAAAATGACCATCTATGGAGTAAATTTCCTCTAAAATGGCGTACCGCTCAGGCGTTTTTCGCAACTCCTTCTTTTCCAAGTAAGCAATGAAGATTTGCTTTACTTCTTCGTAGATTTTCTGGTTCAGGGCCATTTTTAAAAAGCCAAATATAGGTGGACGCTAATCCGTCTCCAAAATTGGCGAAACAAAACCCCGATTAATTGGTGCGTGTATCGAAACGGCTCACTTTTACCACTCCTTCCACTTTCTGGAGTTTTTCGATCAACATTTCCAAATGCCGGGTATCGTTTACATAAAGCATGATTTCGCCACTAAAAATGCCCTGATCTGTTTTAAATGACAGTGAGCTCATGTTCACTTTTAGTTCTTCTGAAATCACCTTCGAAACGTCATTGATCAGCCCTACCCGATCCGTTCCAACGACCTTCAATCCCGTAAGAAATGCCACTTCATATTGCGAAGTCCACTTTGCTTTGATAACCCTGTTTCCATGATTGGCGAGTAGCTCGGTGGCGTTGGGGCACGTAGTGCGATGTATTTTGATACCCTCGTTAACAGTAACAAATCCAAACACATCATCGCCCGGAATGGGGGTGCAACATTTAGCCAATTTGTACTCTACCACATCCATATCTTCTCCAATGAGAAGGATATCTTCGTAGCGGCCTTTGGCTTTACTTATTTCTTGCTCGATTGTTTTTACATCGCGAACTTCCTGGTGATCGCGATTTTTTAGCGGAGCCGATGGCTTGTATTCCTTGAAACGCTTGAGGTCGTTGATGGTGATGGTACCATTGCCTACGCGGAAGTGCAATTCAAATTGCGAATTGACTTTGAGGAAATCACGCATTTGCTCATACACTTGATTATTTGCTTCAATCTTCAACTGTTTCAGCTTGCGCAGAAAAACTTCTTTGCCTTCTTCGGCAATATGGCGCTTATCTTCCTTGAGCAGTTCTTTGATCTTTGACTTGGCTTTGGGACTTATGACAAAGCGAAGCCAATCTTCATTCGGCTTTTGCTTAGCCGAAGTGAGTATTTCTATTTGATCTCCATTTTTGAGAACATGTGTAATCGGCACCAGCTTTTGGTTGACTTTCGCGCCAATGCATTTGGCACCGATATCCGTGTGAATGTCGAATGCAAAGTCTAAAGCTGTGGCTCCGGTGGGCAGTGTTTTCAGTTCGCCTTTGGGCGTAAAGACAAAAACCTCTTCACTAAAAAGATTGCCTCTAAAATCGTCTACAAATTCTAGAGCCGTGAGGTCTTGCTTTTCAAGTGTTTCGCGCACACGCACCAACCATTTTTCAAGGTTTGATTCATACTTGGCGGCATTGTCTTTGTATTTCCAATGAGCAGCATAACCCTTTTCTGCAATCTCGTCCATTCGCAAAGTGCGGATTTGGACCTCGACCCATTGGCCATTTTTTGCCATTACAGTAGTATGGAGCGACTCGTAGCCATTTCCCTTGGGTGTACTAATCCAATCGCGTAAACGATCCGGGTTGGGTGTGTAATAATCCGTGACAACGGAATAAACCTGCCAGCAATGCGATTTCTCCTGTTCGAGTGGCGTATCTAAAATAATGCGTACGGCAAACAGATCATAAATTTCCTCAAAGGGAATGTTTTGCTTACGCATTTTGGTGTAGATCGAAAAAATAGATTTAGGCCTGCTTTTGATTTCGTAGTCGACACCCAGTTTATCCAATTCATCTTTAATCGGCTGGACAAACTGTTTAATGAATTTGTTTCGTGAGGCACGAGTCTCGTCAATTTTTCCGGCAATGTCATTATAAACTGCACGATCGGTAAAACGGAGGTACAAATCTTCCAACTCAGTTTTAATGGCATTGAGCCCGAGGCGGTGAGCAAGCGGTGCATATAGATAAATTGTTTCCGAAGAAACGCGCAGCTGTTTGTTGCGCGGCATGCTATCCAGCGTGCGCATATTGTGCAGACGATCGGCTAGTTTGATCAAAATCACCCGCACATCTTCCGAAAGCGTGAACAACATCTTACGAAAGTTCTCTGCCTGCGCGGACGTGCCATATTCAAACACACCCCGGATTTTGGTAAGGCCATCTATAATTTTGGCGATTTTTACTCCGAAGATTGCCTGCAGGTCGGCCAGTTGAATGTCGGTATCCTCAACCACATCGTGTAAAAGAGCTGCGATGATTGAGGTAGTTCCCAAACCAATCTCTTCCACGCAAATCTCAGCCACTGAAAGCGGATGAAAAATATAGGGCTCGCCCGATTTTCTGCGCATGTTTTTGTGCGCCTCCATCGAAATAGTAAAGGCGCGCTTGATCAATTTGGCATCGCCATCTTTTAATATAGGTTTGGCCAGTCGCAGCAGCCTGCGGTAGCGTGCAATAATCTCTTTCTTCTCAACAGCCTCGTCTATTACCATTAACTACTTGAAATTTAACCAATTGCCATCTATAGAATGCCTAGTCAAAGAAAGAAGTTTAAAATCGGATGAAGCTTAAGGCAGCCACGAGGTTGCCAAAAAGTAGATTCCTTTCTTCATTTTCTGATCAGGACTTTAATAATAGCGAATTATCTCTAAATTTGCGCTCCCTTTTGATAAAAAAGGGGATTTTTAGCACACAAGCGCATGTGGCGTAATTGGCAGCCGCGCCAGACTTAGGATCTGGTGCCGCAAGGCGTGGGGGTTCGAGTCCCTCCATGCGCACAACAAGAAAATAGGCAGCTGATGGTCAGCAGGGTTTCAAAGCCCAACTAGACTGTCGACTGCCTATTCTTCCATTAAGCGATTCTTAATTTTTAATTTCGAAATAACAGGGATGAATATTACACTGAACAAGCAAAACGGAACCGAAGGCATTCTGAATGTAACTATTGCAGTGAGCGATTACCTCACCAAGGTGGAAGAAAAAATAAGGGAATACTCTCGAAAAGCAAATATTAAAGGCTTTCGCCAAGGGAAAGTACCCGCTGGAGTGATCAAGAAGATGTTTGGAAAATCTATTTTGGTGGAAGAAGTGAACCATGTGGTTTCTCACTCAGTTTCAGATTACATCAAAGAAAATAAACTACGAATTTTAGGTGATCCTCTTCCGAATGCAGAAAAGGCACGTGAAATTGACTGGGATTCACAAAAAGATTTCGAATTCGAATTTCAAATTGGATTGGTTGAAGATTTTTCGGTTGACTTGTCTTCGAAAGTGAAAGTAAGTTCACATCCTATTGAAGTAGATCAAAAGGTGATGGATGAAACATTGGCCGATATCAAAAATAGATTTGGCAAAGTTTCTTATCCAGAAGTGAGCGAAGCAACTGATAATTTGTATGGCGATATCGTAGCGAAAGGCCAAGAAGGAAATGAGGAAGCGAAGAAGGGTTCATTCATTGCCATCGCGAAAGCTGAAAAGAAAGAACAGAAAAAACTGATCGGCAAAAAGAAGGATGATGTGATCGAATTTGATGTGGAAAAACTTTTTAGCGATGCCACTGAAAAAGCGCGTGTGTTGAATATTTCGGAAGAAGAAGCTAAGGATGCGAAAGGTACTTACATCTTTACGATTTCATCCGTAAGCCGTGTGGAAGAGGCTGCCATTGACCAGGAGCTATTCGACAAAGTATTTGGCAAAGAAGTTGTAAAGAACGAAGAAGAGTTTGTTGGTAAAATCAAAGAGACGATTGCCGAAAACTACTCACGTGAAACAGCCCATTTGTTGGATCATGAAATTCAGCACTACTATGTTGATCATACCAAAATCAACATGCCTGATAATTTTTTGAAAACCTGGTTGAAGGCAACCAGTAATGGTCAGGTTACCGATGAGGTATTGGAAAAAGAATTTAACCTTTATAAAGAATCCTTGAAGTGGGATTTGATCAAGAATAAAATCAGCGAAGACAAAGACATTAAAGTAGAAGGAGAAGAAGTGCGCGAAAAAGCGAAGCTTCTCATTATTGACCAGTTTGGAGGCCCAGCGATCGCTGCACAACTAGGCGATAAACTAGACGAAATCGCAAATAACTACTTATCAGGTCAGGATGGCAAAGGCGAAAACTTTATGCGCATCTACAACCAGCTTCGTCAGGAAAAAATCATGGCGGTGATTAAAGAGAACATTACGGTAGTTGAGAAGAAAGTTTCTTTGGACGAGTTTAAAAAGATTGCTGCCAGCCACAATCATTAATTGCTGAACCTTTCAGCCACTAAATGAGTTTATCATAAAGGCCCTGTTTCGCGACAGGGTTTTTAGTTACAAGTGTTTTTTTAATTGAACTGACCTCATAAATTGCTAACATTGACTTACAATAAACGAGGGGTGAAACCGTCCTTCTATTAAGTGTTTTGAATTTTAACTTTTTAAATCAATAATTAATATGTCTAACAATAATGAATTCAGAAAGTATGCAGTGCACCACCTCGGAATGAGCGGAAATGCATTGGACAGCTACATAAAATTAATGAATCAAAATCCCTACTCGGTAAGCGCCATGACACCGAACGTAGTGGAGGAACGCCAAATGCGCGCCACCGTTATTGACGTGTTCTCTCGCTTGATGGCGGATCGAATCATTTTCTTTGGCACAGCAGTTGACGATTATGTTGCTAACGTAATCACCGCACAGCTTTTGTTTTTGGAATCTTCTGATCCAAAGAAAGATATCATCATGTATGTGAATAGCCCTGGTGGCTCGGTTTATGCTGGTTTGGGTATCTATGATACCATGCAATATGTAAATCCGGATGTGGCAACCATCTGTACTGGCATGGCTGCATCTATGGGAGCCGTTTTATTGGCTGCCGGTGCAAATAAGAAAAGATCGGCTCTGACACACTCACGTGTGATGATTCACCAACCTTCTGCCGGAATGCAAGGTACTTCGTCAGACATGGAGATTTCAATGAGACAAACCCTTGAACTGAAAAAGGATCTTTATACGATTCTGGCTAAGCATAGCGGCCAGACTTACGATAAAATCGAGAAGGATTCTGACCGTGATTTCTGGATGCGTGCGGCGGAGGCTAAGGAATACGGCCTGATTGATGAGGTTTTAGAGCGTAATAAGAAGTAAAAATTTGATGGGTTGGGTAATGGGTTGATGAGCTGATAATCAATATCTTTGCTTTTCGCTCTTTGGCGCACTACCCAATTTAGTCAATCATTAACCTAAGAAAATGGCAGAAGTTACTTGTTCGTTTTGTGGCCGGAATAAAAAAGATGTGGATCTAATGATTTCAGGCATCCATGCCCACATTTGCGATAAATGCGTAACTCAAGCGAGCCAGATTCTACAAGAGGAAAAAAAGAATAAGGTAGAGACGGGTACATTGCCCAACTTCAAGCTGATTAAGCCACGCGAGATCAAGAAGTTTTTGGATGAGTATGTGATTGGCCAAGATGAAGCCAAAAGAGTAATGTCGGTTGCTGTGTATAATCATTACAAGAGATTGACTCAGCGTAAAATTGATAATGACGTAACGATTGAGAAATCGAATATCATTATGGTAGGAGAAACCGGGACGGGTAAAACCTACTTGGCCAGAACATTGGCGAAAATTCTTCAAGTTCCTTTTTGTATTGCTGATGCGACTGTGCTTACCGAAGCCGGTTATGTTGGGGAGGACGTGGAAAGTATCTTAACTCGCCTATTACAAGCTGCCGATTATAACACCGAAGCTGCAGAACGCGGAATCGTTTACATTGATGAGATTGATAAAATCGCTCGTAAGTCCGATAATCCTTCCATTACTCGTGATGTGAGTGGTGAAGGCGTGCAGCAGGCATTATTGAAATTATTAGAAGGCACTGCAGTCAATGTACCACCACAAGGTGGTCGTAAGCATCCGGATCAAAAAATGATTACGGTGAATACCGAAAACATTTTGTTCATCTGCGGAGGTGCATTTGAAGGAATTTCAAAAGTGATTGGCCGTAGATTAAATACGCGGCCATTGGGTTTTGCTGCTTCCGCAGAAAGCGTGAACCCTAGCGAATTTGACAAAGACAATTTGTTGCAATTTGTATCAGCTCAAGATCTTAAAACATTTGGGCTCATTCCCGAATTGATCGGACGATTACCCGTTTTGTCATTCTTAAATCCTTTGGATCACGACACACTACGCAAAATTTTAACTGAGCCTAAAAATGCGCTGGTGAAACAATACAAAAAGTTGTTCGACATGGAGTCGATCGAATTGGAATTCAAAGAAGGTGCGTTGGACTTTATTGTTGAAAAAGCAGTTGATTTCAAATTAGGTGCTCGCGGCCTACGTTCGATTTGCGAAGCGATCATCAACGATGCCATGTTTGAATTGCCTTCCGATAAAACCACCGATCGGTTAGTGATCAATCGCGCTTACGCAGAAGAGAAATTCAACAAATCACACTACAGTAAATTGAAAGTTGCTTAAGGCTGAGGCCTGAGATACAATTAGGAATTAGGTTTCAGGTAACTGAGAATTAAACCAGCTGTATTTTCTGATGCGGATCCCGTATCTAAAGTTTGATAAAGTTTATCGTATTCGTTAAGCATGCCGCTACGGTATGTACCTTCCTGCAAAAGGACCTGAAGTTCCGCTTGCACTTTTGAAGGCGTTGCATTGGTTTGGATCAATTCCTTTACAACTTCTTTCCCAGCAATGAGGTTTACCAGCGAAATGAATGGCACCTTCACTACTTTCTTCCCGATCCAATATTCTAAATCACCTGCTTTGTAAACCACAACCTGCGGCACTTTGAAGAGACCTGTTTCTAATGTGGCCGTTCCACTTGTGACAATAGCTGCAGATGCATGACTCAATATATCATAGGTGGCGTCATAGGCAAACTTAACATTGCCAATCTCCCTCAATGGTTGATATAATTCTTCTGGTAAATTTCGCACAGCGGCCACCACAAACTGAACGTTGGGCATACTTCGCACCACGTCTCCCATTACAGGAACCATACGCTCTAATTCCATTTTTCTACTTCCCGGAAGGAGTGCAACAATTTTTCCTTCCTTACTTAAACGATGCTGTGAAAGAAATTCCGGATTAGGTACAAATGATTTAATAGCATCCAGCACTGGGTTGCCGACATAATCCACATCGAAATTATATTTCTTGAAAAATTCCTTTTCGAAGGGCAGAATCACAAACATGTGATCGACATTCTTCTTCAACTGCCAGGCACGCGCTTGGCGCCAAGCCCATACTTTCGGTGGGATGTAATAAAGAACTTTGATGCCATTCCTTTTTCCAAAGGCGGCCATCTGCCGATTGAAGCCACCATAATCGATTAAGATGAGCGCGTCCGGTTGATAGGCCAGCACATCTGCTTTGCAATCGCGCATGTACTTAGCGATTTTAAAGAAATTGATCACGGCCTCAAATCCCATGAAAGCCAACTGATCGTAGTGCATCACGAGGTCCACACCGGCCTCCTTCATTTCATCACCACCAAATCCCCGAAAGGAAAGATTAGGAGACTTTCGCAACAACGCCTTCACTAAATTTCCTCCGTGTAAATCGCCTGATCGCTCGCCCGCTATGATGTAAAATTTCAAGTTCTTTTGATTAATGATCGTTATCCTCCAAAATAATCTACGAAGTTGCGAGGGGTTTCGTATAAGCGCAACGAATGTAGCTTTCCATACTTACTGATTTGCGCGATTTTTGGTTCCAAAATCTTCCAAATTTCAATGGTAATATTTTCCGTGCTGGCCATTTTATCTTTCATGAAATCCACATCCAGATTGAGATTTTTGTGATCGAGCTTGTCAATTACCTCGCTTCGAATCAATGAACTCAGTTTTTTCAAATCAATGACAAAACCAGTTTCCGGATCCGGATTGCCGGCTACGGTAGTAATCAATTCAAAATTATGCCCGTGCCAGTTTTCGTTGGCACAGGGGCCAAAGACTTCTTTGTTTTTCTCAGCACTCCAGGCGGGATTATAGAGCTTGTGTGCTGCATTAAAATGCTCCTTCCGGCTAACGTAAATCATATTTTCAATGGTTCTGCAAATATACAATGGTTGAATCAACTGAGCACAATGGCCCATTTGTCGTAAATTGCGACAAATAAACGATCATGATTATTGTAACCGGTGCTGCGGGCTTCATAGGAAGCTGCCTCATAAAACGTTTAAATGAAGATAATTTCAACGCGATCATCGCAGTGGATAAATTTAATAACGCAGAGAAAAATAAGAATCTGAAAGGCTTAAAGATTCATGACAAAGTAGACCGAGATTCATTTTTTGAATGGTTGGATAAAAACTATGAATTGGTTGAGTTTGTATTTCACATTGGCGCTCGCACGGACACCACCGAGTTCGATATTGATTTGCTGCATAAACTCAACACCGACTACACCAAAGAAGTTTGGGTGCGCTGTTGCCGCTACCAACTTCCTTTGGTCTACGCTTCATCAGCCGCTACCTACGGCTATGGCGAAAACGGTTATGAAGACAATGAAGCGCTGATCACTCAACTGAAACCATTGAACCCGTATGGTTTGTCGAAGCAAGAGTTTGATGTGTGGGCATTAGAGCAAAAAGAAAAGCCATTCTTCTGGGCAGGACTAAAGTTCTTCAATGTGTACGGTCCGAACGAATACCACAAAGGGCGTATGGCGTCTGTCATCTGGCACGCCTACAACCAGATTCAAAAAACGGGGAAGATGAAATTATTCAAGTCGCATCATCCGGATTATAAGGATGGAGAGCAGATGCGTGATTTCGTTTATGTAAACGATGTTACTGAGGTTTGTATGTTCTTGATGCACCACCGAAAAAATTCAGGGATTTATAATTTAGGGTCAGGTAAAGCGCGTACATTTAACGATCTGGCGAAAGCCGTATTTTCTGCGCTCGATAAACCTGCATTGATTGAGTACATCGAGACACCCATTGACATCCGCGATAAGTACCAATATTTTACAGAAGCTAAAATGGATAAACTGAAGGGTATTGGGTATTCGAAAGAGTTTTATTCACTTGAAGATGGAACGCGGGAATATGTGGGTAGGCTGGGAGGATAATCTTTATGGCATATTACTTAAAAATTGTTGGTGATACCCCTTTGGGGACATATGACAAGCATATAGTTATAATGAGTTTAGTGAAAGGGGTTTCAACTAAACTTTTTTATGGAAAAGACAAAAAAAACGATGCTGGGCTTGTGGAAGTTTAGCTATACTTCGTTGGGGTTACCCAATCTGGAAATAAGCGTTTCAAGTGTAAAACTGCGGTATATTTTTCACACCCCATGCTCCTGATCAGCGATTAGCCAATCACACCAGCAACTTGCTTCCTCTTCTGGCAAATGTGCCATGCCAAAGAATTTCTCCCATCAAAGTCACCAACTATTTTTCAGTACATTGTCTTAATACCCAATTAAAAAGGGAGTTGATCTATTTCAACTCCCTTTTTAAATACTATTAGTATGAAGCAGCTACGCTAATACAGTAACAGAGAAAAATCTAGCCGTTTTCCTAGAGCCGTCTGCGTTTGATGCAATGAATTCAAGGACAATACTAGCATTATTGGCTGGTGTTGTGCCCCCAGCCCCCAATGTACTTAATGGTGCAGACCATACTCCATTTGCAATTGTGCCTTTCAATTCTCTTGCACCAGTACTTGTTACCACCAAATTGACAGAAACATTTGTCATATCTTGAGGCAATGCTAAGGTAATTACAGCATTTCCACCAAAATAATTGGGGCTAGCAACTGTTGCTTTTGAGAAACGAGCAGATATTACATCTAAGCTAGGTTGAACTACTCCAACCAATGATCCGCCAGTTAACGCTTTTGGATCAACTGAAAATAAAATTATTCCGTCCGAAGGTTTCTTTGGAGCATACTTCTCATCCTGTTGGCATGAGAACGCAAAAACAATAAAACTAATGACAAATACCTTTATAAGATTTTTTTTCATGTTATTAATATGTTTAATGTTATTTATCCCAAAATACACCCTTAAGGGTAAGGGAAGCTCTTTGAGGTACGTTATCCTTGTTAACTTGAGATTCACTTAGGGGATACACCAAGATTCTAGGTATAATGTTGTTCGCCTGAGCAATAGCTGCAGGGGAAACTGGGATATTAGGAAATCCAGTTCTTCTCCAATCAGTCCAAGGTTCCATTACTACACCATAATTTGCGACATATTTTTCTTCGACAATCAATTGCAAAGTTAATGGCAAAGCAGTCTGTGTATTCTTATAATTAGTTGCTTCCGTTAATGCTGAACCAGTAAGACCAGAAATAGCCATGGATGCATCTATACCTGCGGAGAAAAAAGTTGCTGCAGATCCAGCAGCCGCATAAGTCAATGCAGCCTCTGCTCGTATGAAATTGTATTCAGCAAATGTCAACATACGTATTGGTGCATCTCCTTTATAGGTAATGCTTGTTGCGTTTAGGTTACCTCCTGTGCGCGCATCATTATCTGAAAGGGCCTGCCCCCTTAGAAAAGTACCTATTCTTGAGGCAGCAACTGATTGTGATGCGCCTGGAGCAAACCCAAAATAAGTGTCGGTGATAGTAGGTGTATAAAGTAATCCACCATTTGAAGTTGTTTTAGGGTAATTAATAGGTGTAAAATAGGTTGTTCTCCTTGGGTCATTCTTAGTATTCATCATATCAACCAAGAACTTTCCAGGCCAATATTGATCCTGCCTTAACAACTCGAATTGATGAATTGGATTCTGTCTATTCGTTACATTTTCGAAACTCAATTGAAAGTTATCATTGTTATCAATCATGAATTGAGCTCCACTATTAATCAAGGCATTCAACTTGGTTCCACTATCATCCTTAGCATAGTGCAATGCAAGCCTTAATTTTAGGGTATTTCCAAAACGAGTCCATTTGGCCAAATCACCTCCATAAATAAGATCTTCACTACCAACCGCTCTAACATTAGTCTTTGCCAAATCAGCAATTCCGGAATCAATCAAAAGGAAAAGCGAATCATAAACCTCTTTGCTATTATCATACTTCGGCTGAGGGAACAATGTGCCCTTCAGCGCTTGCTTATAAGGTATATCGCCCCATGAGGCTACCAACACACTATAATTATACGCCTGCAACAGCTTTGCAATCCCACCATAGGTTGGGTTCCCCTCCTTATAAGTATTGGCGCGAATATAATTTAGATCCGCCAAAGCACCGGCATAGTGAGCATTCCAAGCATTATTTACATCACCATTTGTGATTACATACTGATCGTATGTTCTTGTCTGACCTCCTGTAACTCCATTACCTGTAGCCTGCTGCATAATAATAGAGGAGTATAAGAAAAGATCACTTCCTTGATGAAATGCTAAACTTGTTTCAGCCGCAGACAAAACCAAAGGGGTTGAAATAGCTTTCAATCGGGTCGGGTCGGTGTTTACATTAAGAAAATCACCACAAGCACTAACCAACAAAGAGATGGTAATAATGCAGAAATAAAAATATATACTAATTCTTTTCATACGTATTTCATTAAAAAGTTAATCTCAATAACGCACCATAAGATCTTGTCTGGGGCAAGTTATTATATTCAAAACCTTGAGAATTGCTAACCCCCTGAGAATTTACCTCTGGATCTAAATGGGGGTAATTAGGAGCATATAGCCACAAATTTCTGCCAGTAATCACAATTGATGCTGACCCGAAAGGTGTCTTTGCCAATAGTTTTTTAGGTATTGAATAACTGATTGAAATTTCTCTCAATCTAATCCATGAAGCATCAAAAACTATTGCTTCCCCTTGAGTATTATAGATGCTTGTCCAGTATTGTTGTGCGTTAAGGGCAATAGTATTCTTGATTGGATTTCCTCCTGCATCAACCAATGCTCTCGCTGTTCCGTCAGGATTATTAACTGGATCTCTAAGGACTCCATCAATTATATAGGTCTTGTCTCTATCTGCAGTTTCGGCCCCAACGCCTCTAAATCGAATATCACGAATGTTTCTGGAAATTACATCGCCACCTTTTCTTATGTCCAATAAGAAAGAAAGGCCAATCCCTTTATAATTAAAAGTATTAGTAATCCCCGCTGTCCAATCAGGATTTGGATTTCCAATTCGCTGCACTACGGATGTGTTTGCCGTAACTTGACCTGCTCCTGCCCCAACTGAGGTTATTAATAAATTACCTTTCGCGTCTTTATTAAATGGATTACCAACAATAACGCCATATGGCTCACCAGCTCGGAGTTGTGTTTGCGGAGTCGTAAATCCACCTAAGAAGATCGAATTTACAAGTGGATCAATTTTAACGACCGTATTCTTTATAGTTGTCCAGTTTGCATTAACGTCCCAAGAAAAATCATCTGTTTTTATTGGTCTTATTCCAAGAGATATTTCAATACCACTCGTTTCTAATTCACCAGCGTTTCTAGTCTGAGTTGTAAATCCAGAAGCGCCAGATACTGGAGCCGCTAGAATAATATCTGTTGTATTTGTATTGAAGTATCCCAAGTCGAGAGATATTTTATCCTTCCACAACTTGAATTCTGCACCCACTTCCTTAGTTACAGTAAATTCAGGTTTAATGTCAGGGTTACCTGAAGCATTGCTTAAACTGAACCCTTGTTGCCCTCTAAATGGGAATAATATATTGGGTCCAAATCCGTTCCCCGGGTTGGCAGAATTAAAATAAGTATCAGTGGCATAAACTGGAGCTACTCGCCCAACCTGTGCGATGTTAGCTCTTACTTTGCCGTAACTGATTATATCATTCTTGATTGAAGGGAAAGCATCTGTGAAAATAAAACTGCCTGTTACCGAAGGATAGAAATAGGAGTTATTCTTAGCAGAAAATGTTGATGACCAGTCATTTCTTCCTGTAGCAGTTAGATACGCGAAGTTTTTATATCCAACGGTTGCTTGCGCATAGATCCCAACTAAGTTTCTGTTGGTATTTGCGAATTGTGCATTACCAGTTCCATCAAATGGCGCATATGTAGAATAACTTGATACTGCATCAAATCCATTCACCGAAGCACCTGTTGCAGTTACTCCCTGATCTTGAATCTTTGTAAATGAAATCTCGTTTCCTAAGAGCAAATTAACGTTAAATTCACCAAACTGCCTTTTAGCAGTGACATTGAAATATGAGTTGATATTCTGATTAGTAATGGTTTCTATCTGAACACCGCCCGTTCCTGCAGCTGCTGTGTATGCATTTCCCACAGCACCCACACCATCAACAGCCTTCAAATTAAGTGTATAAACATCAGTTCCTATCTTATAATTCACATTTAACCAATCAGTAATATCATAGCCTATGTTCATATTGGCTAATAGTCGATCAACTTGATCCTTGTATATATTATTGTCAATTGTCCAAAGTGGGTTATCGGTTGATGTGTCGAAATAAGACTGTCTTCCATTCGGTAATTGATAAGGATAATTAGCAAGGTTATAGGATCTAGGAATTATGTATCCTCTGAATAGCGGATTTGACTGCTGGTTCCCATTTGGTGTTCTTTGAGACTTCGTATTGAAATATGTGATAGAAGCTCCCATTGTTAGTTTCTTTGTCAACTGAGAGTTGACAGTTACCCTAAAAGTATTTCTAGATAACTCATTATTCTTTAAAACACCGCTCTCAACTAAGTTTGAGTAAGAGAAAATATAATTTGCCTTTTCATTTCCACCCTTAAAATCTAAGGAGTTTTGCACATTACTTCCTTGTCTAAATAGATCCTTTAGATTGTTGGGATAAGCTTTTAGTACTTCTTGGTTTCCAAGATAATTAGTCACAGTTTGGCCAGTTATTTTGGGTCCCCAGCTATCTAATGAACCTGAATTATAAATACCATTGCTACCTTGAGCATAGCTATTCTGAAAATCTGGTAATCGATTTACTTCTGTTACATTGTAGTTAGAGGTATAGCTTACAGTATTTTTTGCAGTTGAATTGCCGCCCTTTTTTGTTGTTATAATAATAGCACCAGAAACTGCGCGAGAACCATATAAAACAGCTGCTGCCGGCCCCTTAAGGACAGTCATGTTTTCAATATCATCAGGATTCAAATCAATAGCGCGATTTGAGTTGGCAACACCCGTTTGCAAAGCATTCCCGCCTCCACTGTTATCAATAGGAATTCCATCCACAACAAACAATGGTTGGTTACTTTGGGTGAAGGAAGTAAAGCCTCGTATAAAAATAGATGAAGAAGCTCCCACATTTCCACCGCTGCTAGCAATTCTAACACCTGCCATTTTCCCAGCGAGGGAATTTATTATATTAGTTTGTCTCGTATCAGCAAATGCTTCTGATTTTAAAGTTGCGACAGAGGTTCCTAAGGCCCTTTTCTCCGACTCAATACCCATTGCAGTCACAACAACTTCAGATAGCTGAGTAACATCCGCGGTCAATTTTAGATCTATTGTTGTCCTATCTAAAATAACAACTTCTTGAGTCGTAAAACCAATAAATGAGTAAACCAAAGTTGCTCCGTTTCCCTCTACCGCAATGGAATACTTTCCATCTACATCCGTTACTGTTCCATTGGTCGTTCCCTTTACCAACACATTCACACCAGGTAATCCAGAGCCATCTTCGGCCGATGTCACTTTACCTGTAACCGTTCTCTCCTGCGCCCATGCTACGCTGGTTATCAGCGCAAGCAATAGAGGCAACATTCTCACTAGTAAATTTTTCCTCATACTTTTTTGTTTTTGTTAATGAAAAAATAACCCAAATAGGGGTGCAAAATAATAGAAAAATTACTAAGGCAATAATTAAATAATTAAAAATTTCAAACGATTGCAATGAGTCATTTGAGGACTTTTAGCTCAATTCGTCTGTTTTTTTGACGATTTGCCTCAGAATCATTGGGGCGTAATGGTTTTTTTGATCCATACCCTTTTTCTAATACTCGTCCCGGAGTGATCCCTTTATTTCGAAGGTAACTACCAACTGAGGTCGCTCTTCTAAGTGATAATTGCTGATTATAGCTCTCTGAGCCCTCATTATCGGTATGCCCGCTGATCTCGATTCTGATAGTGGGATGATCGATTAAGTATGTAACCAAATGATCCAACTCAACGGTGGACTTACCTAATACTTCAAATTGATTCGTTTCGAAGAATATGTTTTCCAAAATGATAGCAGAATTTTGTTCTTCGGGCAGCAGTTCAATATCCAAGTATAATGGCCTTGTCAAATCAATATCATTATAATCAAAATTGTGGCTTGAAAACAAGTAACCCGGTTCATTTACGAATAATGCATACTCTGATTTGCCCGGCACAACAATTAAATAACTGCCCGTGATCGAATCCGATAAAGCATGTGTGACTGTAGTGTTACTACTTAATTCCTTCAACTCAATTTTCGCTTTAAGTGGTTTCTTGGTAATCGCATCTAATACTCGACCACTTACTACATTTCCTTTTCTACTGATTTGAAAACGCTCAGGTATTGGTGTGGTAAATATTTTACTATGATCTCTGCCTTGCTCTTTGGAATAATACGCCACTTTACCATTACTAGTTACTGTGAATGAATATTGATCATCAAAGTCATTTAATGGAGCACCCATATTTTCAGGTACCTGCCAACTGGCTCCCTTCTTTTCCGCGACATAAATGTCATAGCTACCAAAACCGGGCAATCCATTCGAAGCATAATATAAGTTCTGATTATTGACATGGATATAGGGTGCAATCTCATCAAATGGTGTATTGATAGGAACACCTACATTCACGGCTTTGGCCCAATTGCCATTCTCTCCTTTGCGGGAATACCAGATATCATAACCACCCAAGCCGCCTTTTCTTTCAGACACAAAGTAGAGTTCGTTTCCATCAGAAGAAAGTGATGGCTGCGCCTCCCACCCCGATGTATTCACTCCGGAACCAAGGTTTCTAGGTTCACTCCAGTCACTGCCCACTTTATTGCTTTCGTACAAATCGCATCCGCGAGGGCCGCAAATGGTAAAAATTAATGTGCGCCCATCGGCTGAAATGGTGGAAGCTCCTTCTCTAAAATTAGAATTGATCCGATCTGAAAGCGAAACAGGTTTGGTCCATCGATTTTCTTTATCACGCTTGGACACAACTATATCTTCATTATCGTTGTGTTCACTTCCCATGCGAATAGTGAAAATCAATTCTCGCTCGTCAGCTGTGATGGTGGGAAAATATTGCATCGGAAATGCATTGACCGTGTCTGACAATGCTTTGATCTGATAACCTAAAGGCTGACCAACATTCGCCAAAGCAAACTCGCACTGACTTTTCCATACCCGAACCTGGGCTAATTTTGCTTTGTCGAATTTCTCATCATTGATAAACTGATTCGCACTTTTCAAAGCTTGGTCATATTTACCTTGTCGTAAATAGCATTCGCTTAAGGTATAGTGATAGGTTTTTACTTTAGCAGGAAAGTTGGTCAGTGTAAGACCTTTCTCTAACATTTCACTGGCCGCTTTCAAATTACTGGCACTGCGGTACGAAAGTGCTAATCGAAAATACGCTTCCTCAAATTTGGGATCTTTATCAATCGCCTTTTTTAGTAAATCAATAGCTTGATCTAATTGGCCTCGAACTCGAAAATTATCGGAAGCCAAATAATACTCTTTTGCTTTTTTAGATTTCGTACTAAGTATTTCTTGTGAATGTGCCGTCACATGAATCACTAAACAACCGATCAACAAGAATTTAAAATAATGACTCATGATCAAATGATGATATTTGAAACCGCTATTTCCGGTCCTTGCATTTCTAACATGGAATTGATCAATTTTACTTTCTCAAATTTACGAAGGTCGGAAATCGAAACGGTAGTTTGTTTAATCAATTCAGTTTTAATTAAAAACTCTCGCTGTGTTCCCCTTAATAAAGGTTCATTTGGCGTGAGCCAATTCTTTCCATTCCAAAATAGAAGATTGGCATACGATGAATCGGTAACAAGTCCATTCTTAACTACAATGACATCATCCGCATCACCCCTCTGATTAAACAATTGATTCATCTCCGTTCTATCTTCCCATTTAAATTGGTAATCGATCGAATCTGATTCAACCAGCTTGAGCGACTTAACCGATTTGGCGTGATAGGGTATACATTCAAACTTAGTCTGATCCGCACCATAAACAATTCTACATTTATATAATCCCTTGCGAGGAATGGATTGGTCTTTCAAAAAACTATGAAGTTTAATATCTGTCAGTTTAAAATGACTGCATGTATCACTCAATCGCTGCTGGTGATATTCCAAGTTATAAAACTCACCATTCAGTAATTTTATTGTTTCAAGAAATCGGGACATACACTTTATTGATTAACTCCTGAAACTCATCACGTAAATTACTTTGTGTAGTGATGCCTCCACCGCTCCGGAAGAATAGCTTTTCATTTTCCTTTTCAATAAATCGAATCATTACTCCCGCATCCAACTGATTCCCGTCAAAATATCCACACACTCCCGTATAATAGCCACGATCATTACCTTCTATTGCTGCCAAAACTTCGCATGTTTTATGCTTCGGTGCTCCGGAAATGGAACCGGCAGGCAACAAAGCAATAAGAATATCTCCGAGTCGGTTTAAATAATCAGATGATAACTCTCCTTCTATTTGAGAACTCACTTGCAATAGATTACGCTGATTGGTTTTGACTTCTTCCACATATCGGAATCTCGTGACCTCAACAGCATTTGAAACCAGACTGAGATCATTACGAATCAAGTCTACCATGGTGACATGCTCTGCCATTTCTTTTTCATTCGACAAAATAACCTGTGCAGCATTTGGAATCGAAGCATCGATAGTTCCTTTCATCGGAAAAGAATAAATGCGCTGGTCGCGAATCTGAATAAATATCTCCGGTGAAAAAACGACAAATTCATCACGATACCAGATTTTGTATCGCGCATGGCTCAGATAAAATAGCTCTTTCAGCGAGGCATTTACACTAATTGAAGTTCGGTCCGTTAGATTGGCTAAAAATGTATCACCCCGGTTTAAATGACTCATTACCGCATGAAATTTCTTTTCATAAGCAGTTAAGTCTGTCTGCTCAATCTGAAAACTTAAAGTGCGGTTATCTTCCAATCCTGATTTCGCATTTGTAATTCCATGAAAGGAGTAAAGTATTTCACCAGAATCTATCTCCGACAATTTCCAGGCATTTGGCTTTTTCATTTCATAGTCAACCAAAAACAAAAAAGGGACTCGTTGTTGTCCCCATTCGTTCAAAGTTTTTACAAAATCAGTCAAATGCATGGATCAGGGAATATTCATGTATTTGTGTACCTGCAGTGAAATTTTCCATCGCGGATGCTTCTTAACATACGCTATAATCTGCGGAAGCATATCCTCTTCTTTTGACCATTCGGGTTGCAAATACAGATGGCAATGCTTCGGTACTTTCGCAGCAAACTCTTCTGCCCAATCAAAATCTGTTTTGTGAAAGATTACCACTTTCAACTCGTTGGCGAGTACCGGTACTGAATCGTGAGGAGCTTTGAATTTCTTTGGTGAAAAACAAACCCAATCCCACGTTCCTGTTAGGGGATACGCTCCAGACGTTTCGATGTGTGTACGAAGCCCGGCTTGCTTTAGTTCCCGAGTAATTTTATCGAGATTATGCATGGAAGGCTCACCACCTGTTATGACAACTATGTTGGTGCCGCTTTCTTTTGCTTTTGCTACCAACGATGCAATGGATTGTTTTGCATGTGCATTCACATCCCAACTATCTTTTACATCGCACCAAACGCAACGCACTTCGCATCCACCTAAGCGAATAAAATAAGCTGCATTTCCCTGGTAAAATCCTTCTCCCTGAATCGTGTAAAAATCTTCCATTACCGGAAGCTCCGCATTCAAAATGGTTGATTCGATTGATGCACTCTCATTCATACCCTCTTCTATTTTGAATCGTTATGCGAATCGAATTATGGATTCAAATTTTCTGCAGCCCTCATCGTATTCATCAGCAATGACGCAATTGTCATTGGCCCAACTCCACCGGGCACGGGTGTGATGTAAGATGCTTTCGCAGCTACTTCTTTGAATTCAACATCGCCTTTTAGAGAATACCCATTCTTGTATTGTGGGCCTTCCACTCGTGTAGTACCAATATCAATTACCACTGCGCCTTCTTTCACCATATCTGCTGTAATCAATCCTGGCTTACCAACACCTACCATTAATATATCGGCCTGACGGGTAATGGTTGACAAATCTTTAGTGTACTTATGACAAATCGTAACAGTGGCTCTCCCCTGCTCTACCAACATCATACTCAGTGGCGCGCCTACCAATCGGCTAGCTCCTACTACCACACAATTCTTTCCTTCGGTTTCAATATTATATCTGCGCAAAAGCTCCATCACACCAAATGGAGTAGCCGGCATCAACAAAGGATTTTTTGAAATGATGCTACCGAAATTATGATTGGTGAATCCATCCACATCTTTGTCAGATCTGATTTTCTCGGTAATGTTTTCTACCGAAATGTGTGGCGGTAATGGAAGCTGTACAATAAATCCGTCTACATCTTCATCATTGTTTACATGATCGATGTGCTTCATCAATTTGTCTTCGCTGATAGTGTCAGCAAAGCGCATCATGGTATAATGAAAGCCCACTTCTTTACATGCCTTCACTTTGTGATCTACATACGTTTGGCTGGCACCGTCATCGCCTACCAAGATAATTGCCAAGTGTGGAATTTTCTTTCCCAATTTTTTACGCTCCGCTACTTTCGCAGCAAGTTCTAACTTTATGTCTGATGACACCTTGCGGCCATCAATGAGGGTGTATGGTGTTGGCTCTGTCATTGAAACCTTAATCTTTTCTACAATTCTGTTTAGCTATCAAATTATCGAATCATCGAATTTTCAAATTCTATTATTCAATTTTCAACACAGCCATAAATGCCTCTTGTGGAATCTCCACATTACCAACTTGGCGCATCCGCTTCTTTCCTTTCTTCTGCTTCTCCAATAGTTTTCGCTTACGCGAAATATCACCACCATAACATTTTGCCAACACGTTTTTGCGAATGGCGCTCACCGTTTCACGAGCGATGATTTTCTGTCCGATACTCGCCTGAATGGCAATCTCGAACATTTGGCGTGGAATCAACTCTTTCAATTTCTCGCACAACTTTCTTCCCCACTCATACGATTTAGCACGATGCACAATGGCCGACAAGGCATCTACCTTGTCTCCATTCAACATCACATCCAACTTCACCATATCGCTTTCGCGGAAGCCGATGAGTTGATAATCGAGTGATGCATATCCTCTCGATATTGATTTTAACTTATCGAAGAAGTCGAATACAATTTCGGACAACGGCATTTCGAAAGTAAGCTCAACGCGATCGGTCGTTAAGTAAACTTGATTTTTAATGATGCCTCGTTTATCCATGCACAATCCAATGATCGCACCAATAAATTCCGATTTACTAATGATCTGTGCCGCGATGTACGGTTCTTCAATGTAATCCATGGTAGTAGGATCGGGCATTTCAGATGGCGCGTTGATCTCAATCATCTTACCGTTGGTAAGCATGGCTTTGAATTGCACGGAAGGAACGGTTGTAATGACCGTCATGTTGAATTCACGCTCCAATCGCTCCTGAATGATTTCCATATGCAACATGCCCAAAAATCCGCAGCGGAATCCAAATCCCAACGCAGCCGAAGTTTCAGGTTCCCACACCAGCGATGCATCGTTCAACTGCAATTTCTCCATCGAACTACGGAGTTCTTCAAATTCAATCGTATCCACCGGATAGATACCGGCAAAAACCATCGGCTTTACATCTTCATAGCCTTGCAAAGCTTCGCCTGGATTTGAAACCAAAGTAATAGTATCTCCCACTTTCACTTCTTTCGCCACTTTGATGCCCGAAATGAGGTATCCCACATTGCCTGCGCTAATTTCCTGACGGGGATGTTTATCCAATTTCAACACGCCAATTTCATCGGCACCATATTCTTTGCCTGCGTTCACAAAACGAAGTTGATCGTTTTTGCGCATGGTGCCGTTGAACACACGATAATAGACTTCAATACCTCTGAACGAATTGAAAACCAAATCAAAAATCATGGCTTGGAGAGGAGCCTTCGGATCACCTTTGGGATGAGGCACACGCTTGATTACCGCTTCTAATATTTCCTGAATTCCTTTTCCTTCTTTAGCACTTGCTTTCAAAACGGCTTCTCTTTCGCAGCCAATCAAATCCACAATCTGATCTGTTACCTCCTCCGGCATGGCCGCTGGTAAGTCGATTTTGTTTAAGATTGGTATGATCTCCAAATTATGTTCGAGAGCGAGGTACAAATTAGAAATCGTCTGAGCCTGAATACCCTGCGCGGCATCAACAATCAATAACGCGCCTTCGCAAGCGGCAATAGACCGCGACACCTCGTATGAAAAATCAACGTGGCCGGGGGTATCGATCAAATTCAGGGTATATTCTACGCCTTCAAACTTGTAGTTCATTTGAATGGCATGCGCCTTTATGGTAATGCCCTTTTCGCGCTCCAAATCCATGTTATCGAGCACCTGCGCCTGCATTTGGCGGTTGGTAAGGGTACCGGTAAACTCTAAAAGCCTGTCTGCCAGGGTACTTTTGCCGTGATCGATGTGCGCAATGATGCAAAAATTGCGGATATTCTCCATTCCCGTCATTTATTTCAAGATTTTGAAGGGCAAAGGTAACTAACCCAAGGCATTAGGCATAGAATCCGTTGGGTTTAAAAATTCAAATAATACAACAGCCGTTCTGCCTGCTTTAATTCTAACTCTTTGAACGGTCGGCTCTGATCAATTTTTAATTTTACTTTTATAGCCGAATCTTTAAACAGAATCGAATGCGATACAAAAAAATTGATACTCAACTGTTTGTCACGAACCGCAAAAAATTGACGAAGGAGCTGAAGCCTCAATCGCTGGCTTTGTTCAATTCGAATGACTTGATGCCAACCAATGCGGATGGTCACCTCCCCTTCCGGCAAAACAACGATCTTTTTTATTTGAGCGGGGTCGATCAGGAGAATAGCATTCTGGTAATCTGTCCGGATTTTCCGGATAAAAAATACCGAGAGGTATTGTTCCTACAAGAAACAAATGAACAGATCGCCACATGGGAAGGACACAAACTAACCAAAGAAGAGGCGCGTGAGATGACCGGAGTGCAGACCATTGTGTGGACATCGGAATTCAGTCGACTATTTCATCACATGATGACGATGGGTGGAGTAGAAAATGTTTATCTCAATACCAATGAACATTATCGCTCGGAGATAAAAGTCGAAACACGCGATGCCCGTTTTATCGAGTGGTGTAAAAAGAATTATCCGCTGCATGAGTATCAGCGGGTGGCACCTTTGATGGCTCAGTTGAGAAGTGTGAAATCAAACAAAGAAATTGATTTGATGCAGCGGGCATGTAACATTACTGAAAGTGCTTTTCGCAGAGTGCTAAAGTTTGTGAAGCCGGGCGTAAAAGAATATGAAATTGAAGCCGAATACGCGCATGAATTTTTACGAAACGGTTCGCGGGGATTTGCTTACACACCGATTATCGCTTCGGGGGCAAATTCATGCGTGCTACATTACATCGAAAATGATAAAGTGTGCAAAGACGGAGATATTTTATTACTTGATGTCGGTGCCGAGTATGCCAACTACAATGCCGATCTTACTCGATCCATTCCGGTAAACGGAAAATATACCAAACGACAACGCGATGTTTACAATTCTGTTTTGCGTGTGATGCGTGCCGCTAACCAAATGCTGCGACCCGGAGTTGTTTATTTTGACTATCACAAGGAAATTCAAAAGCTGGTTGAAAGTGAATTGATCGGCTTGCGCCTGATTTCAAAGACGGATGTAAAAAATCAGCCGAAAGAAAAACCAGCCTTTCAAAAATACTTTATGCACGGCACTTCGCACATGTTGGGCTTAGATGTGCATGACGTAGGAAACATGCATGCAAAAGTTAAGGAAGGTCAGGTGTGGACGATTGAGCCGGGCATTTACATCAAAGAGGAAGGACTCGGCATTCGCATTGAAAACAACGTGGTGATTGGCAAGAAGCGCAATATTGACTTAATGAGAAACGTTCCGATTGAAGCAGATGAAATTGAAACGTTAATAAATCAAAAGAAATGAAGACGCGAAAAAAAGTATCGCTTGTTGCCGCTTTGCTTGCGCTGAGCGTACTCTGCTCATCGCATGAGTTTTGGATGCAACCAAAAAAATATCGGTTTGCTGTTGGTGAAACCATGCCGCTGAAATTGATGGTGGGCGAAAATTTTGAAGGCGAGGTATGGGATCTCAATCGTCACAAAGTAGAGAAGCTCGATTTACACCAGTTAGCAAAAGTGAAAGACGTGCGCGCTCAACTAAAGCCACAAGAAAAGGAAAAACTACAACTAAAACTTACCGAGCCTGGAACTCATCTGATTTCATTGGAAAGCAACAACGCTTTCATTGAATTGGACGCAGTTAAATTCAATAGCTACCTGGAGGAAGACGGACTGGAAAACATTATTGCACTTCGGAAAGAAAACAACAACACGAATCTTCCATCCAAAGAATATTATAAGCGATTTGCGAAACTGCTCGTTCAGGTGGGTGACAAAACCGATGACACCTACAAGAAAAAGATCGGCTTTCGCAATGAAATTATTCTACTGAAAAATCCATACAACCTGAAAGTAGGAGATTACCTTACCTGCAGCGTGTTATTTAATGGCAAACCAAGCCCGCATCAATTAGTAAAAGTGTGGACAAAAATTGGCACCACCACTTTTCTTCAAAATCTCTATACTGAAAGTGATGGCACATTGACATTTCCTATCAATGCCAAAGGTGAATGGATGGTGAGCACCGTAAAAATGATTCCGTCAGAAACGGCCGGTGCTGATTGGCAGAGTTTATGGGCTAGCTATGTTTTTGGAATTGACTAATACTATGGAAAATCAAATCATTTCTTCGCAACAAGCACCTGAGCCTGTAGGAGCATATCCTCACGCACGCAGAGTGGGCAACTTATTATTTTTTTCCGGAGTAGGTCCACGCCAACGTGGCTCGAAAGATATTCCCGGGGTAACACTGAACGATCAAGGGGAAATTGTGGCTTACGATATTGAGAAGCAGTGCCATGCTGTTTTTCAGAATGTGAAATTGATTTTAGAATCATCAGGAGCGCAGTGGAAAGACCTCGTGGACGTTACTGTTTTCCTCACGAACATGAAGAATGACTTTAAAACGTTCAATAAAATCTACGCACAGTATTTTACCGAGAACCAACCTTGTCGCACTACCGTGGAAGTGAATGCACTCCCTACACCCATTGCGATTGAATTGAAGTGCATTGCCGCGCTTTAACTGATTTTTGATTAACTTTAAGAATACAATTCCCACATGGAAACTATCATCTTAAAAGATCGCATCACCAACGCCATGAGCGATGAAGAGTTTCTTTGGTTTTGCCAGGAGAACAAAGACCTGCGCATTGAAAGAAATAGCAAACTGGAAATCGTACTTATGTCGCCTGTTACTTCACTTTCCGGATTTTGGAATATGGAAATCTCTCGTCAATTGGCAAACTGGGCTGTTGACGAAAAAAATGGATTTGCCTTTGATTCCTCTGCCGGCTTCACTTTACCCGATCGATCCATTCTTTCTCCTGACGCCTCATGGGTTTCGAAAGCAAATTGGTCTTCTCTTTCCGAAGAAGACAAAAATAAATTCGCACCCATTTGCCCAGACTTTGTCATCGAAATCCGATCTAAATCTGATCATCTTGAAGACTTAAAAATAAAAATGACTTGCTGGATAAGCAATGGTGCACAGCTTGGTTGGCTCATTGATCCTACCCAAAAGACTGTTTTTATTTATAGCTCAGGAAGAGAGCCACAACAAATTGTGGGATTTGATAAAAAATTAGTGGGTGAATATCCTGTGAAAGGGTTCGAATTGGATCTCAGTCTCATTCAGTATTAAACCGAAAAACTTTCGCCACAACCACAGGTGCGTGAAGCATTGGGGTTGATAAATTGAAAGCCTTTGCCATTCAATCCGTCTGAAAAATCGAGTGTGGTGCCCAGCAAGTAAAGCAGGCTCTTTTTATCTACTAAAATTTTGATCCCTTTATCTTCAAATACCTGATCGGCCGGTTTGATTTCAGCGTCAAAACCCAAGTCGTACATCAAGCCTGAGCAACCTCCACCCTTCACGGAAACACGAATATTATGATCTTGAGTCTTACCTTCCTCTACACGGAGGTTTACGAGTCTTTCTTTGGCTTTTTCGGTAACGCTAATCATACTTTAATTTCTATCTATTTGAACGAATATTATGACACCGGATTCAATACAACACTAAAAACAGTAATTGTGTTCCTGTCGCGTCCGTAATAGAGTTTCTCCAACGCCTCTAAAATATTGCCCGCCCGGAAATACGAAGTGTGCAATTCGCTATCGCTCTTGGTCACCCATTGAATGGTGTACGAATTCTCCTTTTCCTTGTAATTCTGCACGTAATCCCACATTTTTCGCAGGGCATCGACTTTCTCGGCACCTGTTTCAGAATGGAATAAAAACGACTGATTATGGCGTGGATTGATGGTAATCAGGTCTAATTTGGTCTTTCCGTCAACCAAACTGTATTCAAACATCAGATCGCTGGTGCGCAAACCGAGGTAATCCTTGATTTGTTGCTGCACGCGGGCGGCTTCCACATGGATATCACTGACCGTATCGAGGTTAATTTTTGGCATTGTGTTCAACTAAACTTCAAGAAACTCCTAAAAGTTTCCCAATTTCAGCTCAAAATTAGCAAAAACCTGACCATTCTCCCATTATGGAAAAATTAGAACACATCGGCATAGCTGTTAAAAATCTGGAGGAGTCGAATCAATTGTTTGCCAAATTGTTGGGTAAACCGCATTATAAAATTGAAGAGGTTGCCAGCGAAGGAGTGCGCACTTCATTTTTTGACGTAGGAGGCGTGAAAATTGAATTATTGGAAGCCACACGACCCGACTCTCCCATTGCCACCTTTATTGAAAAAAGGGGTGAAGGAATACATCATTTAGCTTTTGGGGTGAGTCAATTAGAAACGGAAATGCAAAATAAATCAACCGAAGGCTTTACATTATTGTCGCAACACCCCAAAGATGGCGCAGATAATAAACGGATTGCTTTTTTACACCCTAAAACAACGAATGGAGTATTGGTAGAGCTGTGTGCAGATAAGATGGAACAATGAACGGACTAAAGACACCATGAAAAAGTTTGTCATGCTTGCCGGTTTTTTGCTGATAAACCATCTTGTGGTTAGCCAAATTGTATCCAAACCTCTCCTTATTGATTCTAGCATCTACTTAATTCGCACCATCACAGGAAAAGAATTTATTGGTAAAATAATTGACAACAATGATTCTTCTTTTACCATACAAATTGAAAATGATGCAGGAGAATCATTCGCCACAATTCCTAAAAAAGAAGTCAAGGAAAAACAAATCGTTCATGCTACCGACATTGCTCATGGGCAATACTGGGGAACTATTCCAAACGTTAGTTATGTGTTGTCGCCAAGTGGGTATTCGTTGCGCAAAGGTCAATGGTATTTTCAAAATATCTGGATTATTTACAACCAACTGAATTATGGAGTCACCGACCATATTCAAGTTGGGTTAGGTGGTTTTGTGCCCAATGGCATGCTATGGGGCAATGTTCGAATTACTCTTCCGGTTGTTTCAAATAGACTCATTGTAGGAGGTGCTATTAATTATTCCACCTTTTCTAATACTGGGTTTTGGATAAACGAACCTAAGTTTTTGATAGCTTATGGCTTCGCAACGATTGGATCTCCCCATGCAAATTTTTCTATCGGCTATGGTCGTGTTTACAACAGAGAAAATAATAGCCAGCCCTTATATGTGGTAAGTGGAGCCCTGCGAGCAAGCAAGGCTGTCTTGTTGGTTACTGAAAATTATCTAAGCAATAATATTAATGATCAAATGCATTTATTCGGCATACGAACTGGTCGGAAAAGCTTGACGTTTACCGTAGGCGTTTCGCTCACCAAAGCCAATCGGTTCAATGCCCTGCCTTGGATTGGCTTCGGGATTCGATTTTGGTAAAAAATAAAAATTTATGCGTGAGGAATTTCTGCCATGGCAGGATTGCGGGTTACGTTTTCATTTTTGCGATCCCACTCAATCAACCCATCGCGTAAGCGAATGATGCGGTGCGAATAATGCGCGATGTCATCTTCGTGTGTTACAAGAATGATTGTATTTCCTTTGTCATGCAAATCCTGAAAAAGATTCATGATGTCGTAGCTGGTTTTGGTATCCAAGTTACCGGTTGGCTCATCGGCCAAAATAATAGATGGATTATTTACTAAGGCTCTGGCAATAGCCACACGTTGACGTTGTCCACCCGAAAGCTCGTTGGGTTTGTGATGATAACGATCAGCTAAGTTCACGCTCTCCAAAGCAGCCATGGCCATTTCTTCACGCTCATCTTTCGAGTAGCCTGCATAAATCAGCGGAAGCGCTACATTTTCCAAAGCAGAGGCACGTGGCAACAAATTGAAAGTTTGAAACACAAATCCGATTTCTTTATTGCGAATCATGGCCAGTTCATTCTCAGTCATTTCGCCTACCTCCTGATTATTCAATCGATATCGACCATTGGTTGGCGAATCAAGGCACCCAACAATGTTCATCAATGTAGATTTACCAGAGCCGGAAGGACCCATAAATGCAACATACTCACCTTTGTCGATGGAAATTGAAATGGATTGCAACGCATTGACAATGTTGTTACCCATCTTATAAACCTTAGAAATTTCGTGTGTTTCAATGATTTTGCCCATGCTGTATGTTGATTAGATGCGATTTTTAAAGTCTAACTCCTATGAACTGTTCCAACGCCAATTAGTTTCAAATCAAGTCAATTTTGCCTTAAAAAAATGAAATTTGTTGATAAATGACACCAACCAGACGGATGGGTGGTGAAAATGTTACGCGCGACCGACAATCTGAAATTGATAATCGCGATCCGTGTACTCAAATGTTTGAAGATTGTAAACTCGCTCGGTAAACGATACTTCCTTTTGTTGATTGATTAAGATAACGGTGGAACATCGTGTGCCATAGCCACTGGTTTTTATGAACATGGAGGACAATGCTCGCTCGCGATCAATACCAATTCCTGTTTCAGGTAAGAGCGCATCTGGGGCCTTATCTTCGTTCTTCAAAAATTGAAAGAGTCCTTCGGCATTGACACCCGCATTTAATATAGTTTGAAATTGCTCTTTCCCTCTCTTTACCTTTGGCCAAGGTGTGTCGAGCAAATGATTGCTGAGTCCGTGAATGCCATTGGGAATACGATCAATTCCTTTCCGGTAATTGGAGTAATAGTAAAGTGATTCCAAATCCCCAACAATCAGGTTGTAACCATTGTAGCGTTTCCCATTCGATTCCACCTGTTTTAAATATTCTGGCGCAGTTTGTTCTGAAACTAAAAAATCAGAAACCAACTGACCACGGGAAGGGGCTTTCGGATCAATGTTTTTGGGATCTCTATAATTAGTAATCATGCTTATTCGGCCTGTGGTAGTCATGGCCATCCAAGTGCCTTGCGCCTCTAAGTCGCGACCACCCACAATGGTTGGATGATCTTTCCAAAAATCTGCCGGTGCCGTTTGCCGATTGTAAAACTCATCACGATTCGCAGCGATAATAAGCGGATAAATCGGATGTTGATTGACAGCTAAAAAAATGAGGCACATGTGCGGTAGAATGAATTTAAAGGGTCCACATGGTCACATAAAACAACATCATGCGGTAATGATGAACAGATTGGCCTATCAAGAACAACAAGAGAACTGCTCTGGGTATCGCCCAATACCATTTTTGATGATAAAATGTAATCTGCTGACGAAATAGAAAATAAATGAGAGTCAACGATGTGAGAATTGTAAAAAACTTATCCGTTAGCAAAAAGCCAAGGTCCCAATCATAGCCCTTGCCGATCTTTATTATCCAAAGGAATAAATTGGCAATAATGACCAGATTCATGATTAACTGAAAACTGTAAAACTCTAACGCTACCAACAAATGATCAAAGAAGTAATTTTGTTTGCTGTAATTTATCACCGTCAAAAAAATAGTGAGAGCTACCACGAGTGCCACAATGAATAGCTTTGATAGATTGGTAGACTGATTCTGATAGTCGCGCTGAAAATCCCTTATCTCAATCTTATCTTTTTCAACCCGCTCTTTCACGATGGCCTTTGCCTGAATGCTGTGCGTTCCTAATGAATTAAGTTGCGTGTAGAGTGAAGAGTTATAAGAATCAAAAACCGGAAAAAGGAAATAAAAAAAGTTGGCCACAAAAAACAACGAAATCATCTTCATGTAAGGCGCTCTCTTTCCATCCGCAATATTTCTGGAAAGTTGCCCAGGCTTCAGCACAAGCAACTTAAAACTTCGCCAGAATTTGCCGTCCAAAAATGTAAACGCATTTAAAAGGCTATCCAAAAATTCGCGCAAAGAGCGCTCGTATGGCCCAATTACTTTTTCGCCACACACATTACAAAACCGTCCTTTAAACTCGTGCTCGCAAACTTTGCACTTGCGTAGCAGTTCGTAATCAAAGTGATCTTCTTTTTTTGTAAAGAATGAAAATGCCATTGACCAAATTACTCAAATAATTCCAATTGAGAAGGCAGCAACTGAAATGACCTGCGATGATACGGAGTGATGCCCAAGGTTTTGATTCCGTCACGATGCTCGGGAGTTGGGTAGCCGACATTGGTTGCCCATCCGTAACCCGGAAACTCAATTGACAGCTTTTCCATCAATTCATCGCGGTAGGTTTTTGCCAGGACAGAGGCTGCAGCTATTGATAGAAATTTGGCATCTCCTTTAATAATGCATTTGTGCTCTAAATCTTGGTACGACTTGAATCGATTTCCATCAATCAACAAAAGCTCCGGGCGAGTTTTCAGTTGATCGAGTGCTAAGTGCATGGCTTTGAAAGACGCATTTAAAATATTGATCTGATCTATTTCTACATGACTCACCTCGGCCACTGCCCAAGCCAAAGCTGCCTGTTTAATTTCTTCCTGCAATTGATCGCGGTCGGCTTTCTTTAATTGTTTAGAATCATTTAGGAGAGGGTGTTTAAATTTCTTTGGTAGAATAACGGCTGCCGCGACTACCGGGCCAGCCAAACAACCACGACCTACCTCATCACAACCGGCCTCGATTTTAGTTTTGGTGAAGGAAGATTTAAGCATGATGAAGGATAACCGGATAAAAACGAAAGCACAAATTAAAACAAAAATTACTGGTTGACACGTGATGTCGAAGTGGCAACAAATCTTGACATTTGGAATCTATTTTCGATTCGATGAAAAACCCCTGGACTACACTTTCAACAGAAGATATTTACGAAAACCGGTGGATCAAACTGGAGCAGCATCAGGTGATTAACCCGGCAGGCGGCAAGGGTATTTATGGAAAAATCCATTTCAAAAATAAAGCCATTGGCATTATTGCGTTGGATGAAGACCAAAACACGTGGTTGGTCGGGCAGCATCGTTATCCACTGGATGAATGGAGTTGGGAAATTCCGGAAGGAGGCGGGCCTCTTGAAATCGATGTTCTTGAATCTGCGAAGCGCGAACTGAGGGAAGAAACAGGATTAGAGGCAACCAACTGGCGCATGATTCAGCGAAGTCATTTATCGAACTCGGTATCAGATGAAGAAGGATTTATGTTTTTAGCGGAAGGACTTGTGCAAGGCGCAACTAATCGCGAAGAAACCGAAGCCGATATGAAAGTGTGGAAGCTTCCCTTTACAGAGGCACTTCAAATGGTGGTGGACGGAAAAATAACCGACAGCCTAAGCGTGATGGGCCTACTACGTGTTGCTCGCATCTTAAATTTGTAAACTCAGAACTAGCAAACGAATGCATATCGAAAAATATAAACCACATCTTCGCGAAGGTTTTCAGTTGGCTTACCCAGTAATGTTGAGTCAACTGGGGCATGTTACTATGGGTGTGGCTGATAATATTATGGTTGGCAACTTAGGTGCAGCTCACTTAGCCGGAGCCGGATTGGCGAATGTGGCTTTCAATTTCCTATTGCTCTTTGGGATTGGTGTTTCCTACGCCATAACACCTTTGGTCGCGACCGCAGATGGAGAACGAAATGATGGGCAAATTGCGTCCATACTCAAACACGGTCTATTAATCAACGTGCTCAACAGTTTTGTTTTAATTGGCGTTGTTTCGATAGGCATGAAGGTGCTGTATCATATCAACCAACCACCGGAAGTGGTGGAACTGGCCACACCTTATCTCAGCATCATCACCTACTCATTAATCCCGATATTGATCTTTCAAACCTTTCGTCAGTTTACGGAAGGGTTGTCAATGACGCGAATTGCTATGATCATTGTTATCGCGAGCAACTTCGTCAACATTGGCCTCAATTACATTTTGATTTATGGACATTTTGGTTTTCCGGCATTGGGTTTAAACGGGGCAGGATATGCTACACTCGTTTCCAGAATTTTAATGGCAGCCGCTTTTGCGGGATTTGTTTACTTCGCTCCACGATTTGAGAAGTACCGTATTGGGTTTTCCATTGGCAACTACTCCAGAAAATTAATTTCTAAGATGCTGCACATCGGCTTGCCGGCCGGATTACAGTTTATTTTTGAAGTAGCTGCTTTCGATTTTTCATTGGTGATGATGGGTTGGCTCGGAACAAGTGCATTAGCTGCACATCAGATCGCTATCAATCTTGCCACGATCAGTTACATGACGACCTCGGGTTTGGCGGCAGCAGCCACCATTCGCGTAAGCAATTTTTTAGGAAAAAAAGATTATGTCAATCTGCGGCAAGCTGCTTATGCCTTGTTGGGATTGGCTATGGTGATTATGAGTGCGTGGGCGATATTGTTCATTGCCGGCCGCGATCTGCTACCACATTTCTATGTCATCGATGAAAATGTTATTGCCATTGCAGGGCCGCTGTTGATTATAGCCGGATTGTTTCAATTAAGCGATGGAGCGCAAGTGGTGTGTATAGGCGCACTGCGTGGATTGCAAGACGTGAAGGTACCTTCACTCTTGATTTTTGTTTCCTATTGGATTATTGGTTTGCCATTGGGCTACTGCTTTACATTTGTCTTTGGCTGGGGCGCAATCGGCATTTGGATTGGATTGTTGATTGGCCTCACCTTAACCGCCAGCGCTATGTTTGTGCGCTTCTACCGATTAAGCAATAAATTGGTGTAAAGTTTTTATATTTGATAATGCCCCACAGAATTATGCTGGATAAAGATTTGGCTGAAATGTATTCAGTTGAAACCAAAATTTTGAATCAAGCCGTAAAACGAAATTCAAAAAGGGTTCATGGTGATTTTATGTTTCATTTGACGGATATCGAGTTCAATCACTTGATATCACAAAATGTGACATCAAGTGATTCGTCCAAATTGCCAAGAAGAAAAATTGGTGTCAAAATAAATTCCAAATGACCTCCTCCAAACCCGTTCGCCTCTCACAAACTACCATTACAGAATTGATGATTCCGGCATACGCCAACTTTGGTGGTAAAATCCATGGGGGCATTTTGCTTTCACTCATGGATAAGGTAGCCTATGCTACTGCCAGCAAGCATGCCGAGACGTATTGTGTGACGGTTTCGGTAGATAATGTCGAATTTCTGCAACCGGTAGAAGTGGGTGAATTAGTATCGATGATGGCTTCCGTAAATTATGTCGGCAAAACATCGCTGGTGGTCGGCATTCGGGTAGAATCTCAAAATGTAAAATCAGGTATAACCAAACATACCAATTCCTCTTTCTTTACCATGGTGGCCAAAGGCGAAGACGACAAGCCAACCATGGTACCGAAGTTAATCCTCGAAAATGAGGAGGAGGTGAAGCGCTTTATTGAGTCAATGCGAATGAAAGAGATCAAAAGTGCCATTAAAGAGAAAATGGACGATAACAAATCCAAAGTTGAAGTTGAAAATGCCCGAGTCATACTGAAAGACCAGCGGTGCGAAATAAAAATTAGATTATAAAATTTTAACACTACAATTTATCGCTGCCGCTGAAATCCTGTTATTTTGCAAGCTTAAATCTGACCCACTTAATTCATGAAGTATCTTGTTGTAGTTGCGCTTACTTTAATCACAAAATTTTCCATCGCTCAATATCCAGCCATCCTTTCACAGCGCGATCAAGCAAAGGTGGTGGATGAGTTACTCGAAGATCGCTTACGAACCGTGTTACCTACCCTGATGCGAAGGGAAGGATTTGACATGTGGGTGATTATTTCTCGAGAATACAATGAAGATCCGGTGATTCGCACACTTCTGCCTGCAACCTGGTTTGCAGCTAGGAGGACAACCATGTTGGTGGTTTATGATAAAGGGAAAGACAATAAGGGCAACGATTTGGGACTGGAATACTTGGCAGTTGCTCGCTACGATGTTGGCAAAGTTTTTAAACGCGCTTGGGACCCGGATCAACAGCCTGATCAATGGGCTCAACTAGCACATTTGATTGACGAACGCAATCCAAAAAAAATCGGTATTAACAAAGCACCTCATTGGGGTCATGCTGACGGAATGACCGCTAACGACTATGATCAGTTTCTGACAGCGTTGCCCAAGCGCTTGTTTACACATGTAACTTCTGCTGAGAAACTCGCAGTCGCATGGTTAGAAACTCGCACTGAAAAAGAAATGGTGATCTACCAACAAATTTGCCGCATTGCACATCAGATTATTACGGAAGGATTTTCTGACAAAGTGATTCAACCCGGCGTGACCACCACCGAAGATGTGGTGTGGTGGTATCGCGAAGAAATTAAGCGACTGAAACTAGATACTTGGTTTCAACCGTCCGTTTCTATTCAACGCGAGGAGCCGGAAACGATGATGTTCAAAAGACCACAACCGCTCGTGATTATGCCAGGCGATCTTCTGCATGTTGATTTTGGAATCACTTACCTCCGTTTGAATACCGACACGCAGCAACATGCTTACATTTTAAAAGCCGGAGAAACCGATGCCCCTGAATATTTGAAAAATGCCTTTAGGCGCGGCAACAAACTTCAAGATATTTTGACCGGCAATTTCAAGGAAGGGAAAACCGGTAATTCAATTTTGGCTGACTCACGCAATCAGGCGATTGCGGCAAGCATTAACCCTTCGATCTATACACACCCTATTGGATTTCATGGGCACGCAGCCGGAACTACTATCGGGATGTGGGATATGCAAAATGGTGTTCCTCATACAGGCGATTACCCCATGCATTATAACACAGCATATTCCATTGAGCTAAACGCATCGGTGTATGTGATCGAATGGAAAAAGGAAGTGCGTATTCAATTAGAAGAAGATGGCTACTTTGACGAAACCGGTTTCCGATACATCGATGGACGACAAACAGAATTGATTTTAATTCCGAAGCCAGGAACGATCAACAAGTGAACGTGAAGTGATGCCATGAAATTTATTCGGCTGGTCCATACCATTTATGGCTTCACTATTTTCAGTGTCTTGTTCTTGCTGTTCTTTCCCCTTTTACTATACCCTATCCTGTTTCCGAAACAGTACCGCTGGGTAGGCATTATTAACCGATGCTGGGCAAAGAGCCTGTTCGTGTTGACATTTTTACCTTATCGGGTAGAATGTAGAACGAAGTTGGATCGAACAAAGCAATACATCTTTTGTCCGAATCACTTCTCGTATTTGGATATTCCTACTATGGGACTCAATCCGGTGAATACTATTTTTGTCGGCAAGAACGACATGGAGAAAATTCCACTGTTTGGCTTTATGTATCGAAAGCTGCACATCACGGTAAATCGCGCCAGTTTAAAGAGTCGGTTCAATACCATTTTGGCATCTATGAAAGCCATTGACGAAGGCAAAAGTCTGGTCATTTATCCGGAAGGAGGCATGGTAACAAAGGAGCCGCCAAAGATGTGCGCGTATAAAGACGGTGCCTTTCGAACTGCTATTGAAAAACAAATCGCGGTAGTACCTGTCACCATTCCTTATAATTGGATAATTTTGCCCGATGAAGAGAAAATGCGGTTGCACCGAGGCACGGTGAAAGTCATCTTTCATGCACCTATCGAAACAACCAATATGACTCTCAACGATATTCCAGCACTCAAGCAGCTTGTATTTTCGATCATTGATGAAGAGTTAAAGAAAGAATTGTCAACGGAAGCATGAAATTAGACGCAGAAACATTAGCGAAGATTGCACATCTGTCCCGCCTGGAGATTGATGATAAAGAAACAGACAAAATGCTGCGCGACATGAGCAACATGCTCACGTTTGTAGAAAAATTAAATGAGGTAAATACCGATGGCGTTGAGCCATTGACAACCATGAGTCACGAAATAAATGCGTTGCGTGAAGATGTAGTGGCACAATATTTATCGCATCAGGAAGTTTTACAAAATGCACCTAAAAAGGATGCTGAATTTTTCAGAGTTCCGAAAGTACTCGAGTAATCATGAATACACTTTGGTTTTGGAAAAAATGGTCGAAGAACGATCAAAACTTATTTTGGCTCTTATCAATACTTGGGCTGAGCGCATTCATCGTTTTCGTTTATACTTACCTGCAAAATCCGTCACTCGCCTTTAATTGGGAACAATTTCAACAGATTGAATTGATTGAAACTCCCATTCGTTCATTTTCAGTAGGCCTTTCATCGATTGATTTACCTGCCGATAACTTAGTGCTCTTTGAAACCTTCAGCGGCAGCTCACTCCAATCTACACCTTGGTTATACTATGCTTTACTTCTGGGGGTAACCGTGGGCTTTCTTTTTTTTGTAACCTTCATCTCAACCTTAAAACGATTTTCCTTTTTAGGCGCGATCGGTTTCCTAATCCTCATGCTTGTGAGCTTTCATTGGGAGTCGCTGCTGGTTTTAGGTATTAGCCATAAAGCGATTTCCGGAGTAGTCATTGCGCTCTATGCCGGCACAGCTTATTACTTTCAATCGTTCCGAACTCATCATTCATTTATCACGCGGCTTATCACATTCACAGCAATTACATTTATCATTGGATTGGCCGTTTTTTTCCTTAGTGCAGTACCGCAGCCTTTTCTAATTCTGTCAGGCAATACCTTATTGGTAGCCACGGCTATGAGCATCGTTTTCGCGATCATGGTTTCGCATGAGATTGTTGCATTCTTTGTAGCCGTGATCACGAGCAGTCGCACACCAACTAAAAGTGCGATGCACTTCTTTCTGATCTCCGCTATTTACTTCGTCAATTTAACAATCACGTTTTTGATTCGCGAGAAGTACATTTTCTGGGACATCATTACGGTTAACTCATTTTTCCTTCTAGCTGTTTCTGCCGTGTTGGGGATTTGGGGCGTTCGTCATCGGGAATCACTGTACGCTGATGCCGTAGAAAATCCCATTCATGCTGTTTTTCTTTACCTCAGCTTTTTGCTCACCGCCTTTACGACTATCGGTTTTTCTATCGGTACCGACAACAGCCCACTGATTGAAACATTGAGCGAGGTAATCTTATTTGTTCACATGGGCTACGGAATTATTTTTCTGGCTTATGTTACAGCCAATTTCGGTCCAATGCTAATGGCTAATGTGCATGTATATCGAATATTATACAAGCCTTCTGCCATGCCCTTCTTCACCTTCCGTGCGATGGGTACGATTGCTACTTTTGCATTTCTATCTTTCTCTTCACCTCTATTATCTTACTTTGATCGCGCGATTGCTGCCGTTTACAATGCGCAGGGAGACATTCAATTCAATCAAAGTGAGTTGACAACTGCCGAAGCCTATTACCGAAAGTCGCTGGCGTACCGAAATCGGAATCATCATGCGCACTATGCTTTAGCCACACTATACGCAACTCAGCTAGAGCCAATCAAGGAAATGAAAGAATATGAGGGGCTACTTTCTACTACACCTAGCGAAGCAACTTTCTTAAACCTCAACGACATTTACAGTACCAATGGCAACTATTCCAAAAATCAGGAAGTTTTAAAAGAGGGCTTAAGCATTTTTAACGGGAGTGGGTTGCTAGCCAATGCGCAAGGGCTTAACTACTATCAGATTGGCTTGCTTGATTCATCGTTGTACTATTTTCAAAAATCACGCAAATCATCATTTACAAAAATAACTGCCGAAACAAACATCTTCGCTACGAGTGTAAAGCTCAATCTCAAGTTTCCTGCTGATTCGCTTTTGCAATTGATTGGTTCACACGATGCGGGTGTCCAAAGCAATGCGATCGCGTTAGCCAATGCGCAGCGTCTGCCCCTGCAAGTAAATTTTGAAATTCCGAAGGATACGGTGTTAAACTTAAAAATCGCCACGCTACTCTGCAATCAATTGACTAATCAAGCCAACACGATTGACACGCTTCAACTCCGAAAGATTGCAACGCTGGCTCGCAAACCTATTAATGCCAATTTTAAAGAATATCTTTTGTCTTCAGTGGCGCAGGCCTATTATCAACAAGACCAAATTAAAAAAGCGATTGACATCATTCGCGAAATGGCCTATTCTACTGATCAGGGTAAACGTTACAATTTATTAGCCATTTATTTTTTAGAACAAGGCGATGCCCTAACCGCTGCACGCTATTTTAAAATTGCACATGATAAAAAGGTGCCCGGTGCGCAACTCAGAGAAGCCATTGCTTATTCCGAGACCGACAGTATTCGTGAAGCACTTCCGCTGTGGCGTTCTTTAATTTCTTCTACCGATTCATTGGAAAGACAACAAGCGAAAGTGTACCTGAAAATATTAGAGCGCCCGGTCACTTCATGGGAAGAATTGACGGATGTCGAAAAAAATGGATTGTGCCACTATCGCGTGTCGCTGGCAGACTCTGTGCTTTTTCAAAAAATAGCAAACAGCATCAATGACAATGATCTTCGCGCGCGAGCCATTTATGAAAGGAGTAAAAAGTGGTATCGGTTAGACGAAGTGCAATTGGCGATTAATGAGTTACAATTATTACGAGGTGCGCAACTAAAAAGTAAATCGCTAGCTGACGAGATACTGGTACTGAACTTATTCCTCAGCACCGTTACTCAACAATGGGATTTCATAGAATCAAAACTAAAGGAGGGATTACCATCTGAGTTTAAAAATGAATCCACCTACCTCGCCACATTGCTTGCACTCCATACAGGCAAAGGCAATGAAGTGCAATCCAGCATTGCTTATTTAGCAGAAGCTAATCTTTTGTTTGAAGAGGGGTTAATCCTTGCAGCTAACTATTACACAAAAGACACAACTGATCGGCTGAAGCCCTACTCCATATTAGTAAATGGCTTGTTGGCCAATCCTAATTCAGTGAGGCTGTTAAAAGAACATAGCAAATTATCAGCAGCTCTGGGTTTTGATGAAGAGGCACAACAATCATTAACGAAGTTGAAGCAACTCATGTCAACTAAGCGATTCGAAGAATTTGTAAATACTAACTCAACCCTATTTTCTAAAACGTCCGCTTCGGATGCTTACTAGCTCCAAATTGCAAATCGTTGTAGTATTTCTGTTTCTTCTTACCAATGGAAGTTTGGTAGTACGACTTCTCCACGCGGCATGAACTAAAAAAGATCAAAGCGGCTATAAAAGGTACAAGTAACTTCTTCATATATCTTCTTTTGTTTGATTCTAGATACTAAGCCTTGCGGCAAATGGCGGTAGTATTCGCTTCAAGTTGTACTTTTGTCGGACGAACCAACATATCAAGCGACCAAACAATATTACCGCATGGCAGAAAACCGCACTGAACTGAATCAAATCGGAGAATTTGGGCTGATCGAACGCATTCAAAAGCAATTTTCCTTACAAAACCCTACATCTGTACTAGGTATTGGCGATGATGCAGCCATGATCGATGCTGGTGAGGATTATCTGGTAATAACAACTGATATGTTATTGGAAGGCATTCACTTCGATTTATCGTACATGCCGTTGCAACACTTGGGTTATAAAGCAGTTGCTGTAAATGTATCCGACATTGCGGCCATGAATGGAAAGCCGGAGCAAATCACCATTGGTCTTGGTCTGAGCAATCGATTTTCGATAGAAGCGATTGATGCTTTGTACAGTGGCATCCATGCAGCATGCGAAAATTACAAAGTAGATTTGGTAGGTGGTGACACAACGGCCTCCGCTTCCGGTTTGGTAATTTCTATTACCGCGATCGGTCGGGTGGCAAAAGACAAAGTGGCGCGAAGAAGCACTGCAAAAAATAATGATATCATTTGCGTGACCGGAGATTTGGGCGCTGCCTACATGGGCCTTCAAGTGTTGGAGCGGGAGAAGCAAGTATTTCTTACCAACCCTGAGATGCAGCCTGATCTTGAAAAGTATGAATACTTAGTAGGCCGCCAATTAAAGCCGGAAGCTCGCATGGATATCATTCACGAGCTATTTGAAAATAATATCGTACCAACTTCCATGATCGACATATCCGATGGATTGGCCTCTGAATTGATGCATTTGGGCAAGAACTCCAATTTAGGTGTAAAGATTTTTGAAGAGAATGTGCCGATTGATTCGATGACCTTCGAAACAGCTATCGAATTTAAACTCGACCCGATTACATGTGCTTTGAATGGCGGTGAAGATTATGAGTTACTGTTCACCATCTCACCTGCCGATCACGAAAAATTAAAAAACCATCCGGATATTCATTTTATCGGACACATGCACAGCAACACACAACAAAATGTGATGGTAACAAAGCAGCAAACCGTTGTGCCCTTGAAGGCGCAAGGATGGAATCATTTTAAAAGTTTTGAATAGCGACTAATCCTCCGGATACGGAATAAAAACAAAGCGAGTAAATTCTTTATCAACGACAAAGAGACAACAGAATTCATCCGGGTCTTTGTAAGCTTGCACAAACTCTTCTTCCTTGTCTTTGGCCACGAGTTCGCGTTGTACAAACTCATCCAGAAAAGAAGCGAAGTAATTCCAGTCAATTTCCAGCGATAATTTATCGATCAGCAATTGACCAATGGGAATGGTATCTTTTGAAATGGCGAATATCGGGTAGTTAAATCCAGCCTTCCGAATTTGATACGAAGCTTCTTTCAAGGTATCGGCTACCTTCACAAAATCAGCACTGATAGTTCCTAAATATTTTCCGTTTAGTTCGGGATCGTTGATCATGGGTACATCCATGGCGTAAAATTAATAGTTCGCGAGAAAATTATCAGCCTCTGCCTTCAGAAGTGGAAAAAATGCCTGAAACTCCTGGTTAAAATCCGGGTGGTATTGAACCAATTCAGCACCCGCTTCATTCATCTTCGAATCAAACTTTGATCTCCTCGCCATGCCACCCAGCACTTTCTCAATTCCTTCTATTCGCGCATAGTTTACCAGCCAATTGCCCTTGATCATGTGGGGCATCATCCATTTTACTTGCTCGGGCAGAATGGCCTCATTTTGAAGAACCATCTCATAACATTGTTCGGCAAAGTCGGGAAGTAATTGTGGATGATATAAATGCCAGTTAATGGCCAAAAAATGATCATAATAAATATCCACAATGACTGGAGCGTAATGTCGGTATTTTGGCCGAAGTCGCTCTTTACTTTGCCGCACAATCGGATGCTTATCGGTGAATTCATCAATTAGCCTATGTAACTCAATACCACGCACAATATCCGAGTGATAGCGCTCAGCCAAGTCTTTGCCACGCACAAAGTCACCAATAAAATTGCCCAATTGCACATGCGGATCGGAGCCAGAAAGATAGAGGTGCGCTAAAAAATTCATAGGCATGTAAGGTAATTCAAATCAAGCTATTTTTATTAGTCGATAAATTTCTGATTTTTGGTTAAAAGAAAGATATATGGCACTGCTCGAACAATTGAAATTGTTAGTAAACCTTTCGCGGATTGACGGTGAAATGGCCGAACGTGAAAAAAGCTACATTACCAACATCGGCAAGGCCAATGGATTCCCGGAGTCTTCGGTGTCAACTTTGTTTTACAACTCGCACGAAGTGATCATCCCGGATAATCTAACACCTGATCAAAAATTCAATTATATCTTTAGCCTCGTTCAATTGATGAAAATTGACGAGCGACTTTATAAAGAAGAAATTAAATTCTGTTCTTCCGTTGCCTCCCGACTCGGCTACAGCGAACAAGCTATGTTTGAGCTGATGTTAAATGTAAAAAACACATCAGACGCGAGTGAATTGGAGTCGTTGAAGCAACTTGTAGAAAAGCATCTTAAAAAAGATTAGCCTTCAATGCAATGAGACTGACCATAGCCGGTCTGTTGTTTTTTCTTTCAATCAGCTTCTGCCAAGCTCAAGATTCTCTTAAAATTCTATCGTGGAATATTCAAATGTTGCCACGAGGCGTAAAAGGCAATGGCAAAGCCAAACGCGCCCGCATTATTGCCGAAGAACTGAAACAACGCGACTATGATGTGGTCGTATTTCAGGAGTTATTTTACCACCGCAGCCGCACCATTTTGTTAGAACAACTCAAAGAAAAGTATCCCCATCAAACACAAGTGCTAAATAAAAAGTTGGTTTCATTCAAAACCAATGGAGGCGTATTAATTCTTAGCAAACATCCCATTATTGATACTCGCGAAATTACGTATCGGCAAAAAAGTGGCCCCGATCGGCTTTCGCGTAAAGGAGCATTATTGGCTACCCTCAACGTAAATGGTAAGAAATTGCAGGTGGTTGGCACCCACCTACAAGCCTTTGGCAAAAAGGAAATTATGTACAGCCAATACCAACAATTGCATGACGAATTGTTGAAGCCTACCCTTCTAGCCAATGTACCTCAAATTGTTTGTGGCGATTTCAATACACTGAAAGAAGTGCCAGCCCAGATACCAGCCTCACTGCCAGCCAATTTCGAAGAACGCATTGCCCGATACCCGGTGATGCTGCGAGTGCTTCAGGCAGAAGATGGAAATTTAAAAGGTGTGCAACAGTATTCGATGGATCGCCCGAACAATGATCTCTGCAAAAAAAGAAAAGAATTCAGACTCTTGTTAGATTATTTTCTGATTCGTTCCAATCAAAGTGCTGCGCAGATTTCGCATCGGCAAATCACCATTATTAAAAAGAAATGGCACAAAAATCATAGCGATCTTTCTGATCACTATGGTCTGGAAGCGGTGGTAAAAGGATTTTAGTCTTAGCACCTTAAGAAAACTTAATCATGGCTTCAGTTGGATTTCAGACGCCAGGGCGATCATTGCTAAAAAAAGTTATGACACGATTCATTTGCCTTTTTTATCTAATCGCTTTGCCATTGTTCGGTTATTCACAGAAAAAAGTGAAGGTTGAATTACTTCAAGTGGAGGGTGTGATTGAAAAGTACATTCCCACTCCTGGGATCGCTTATTCTATCGTGCAGTATTCTTCCCAAGGGCAATCAGAGCTTGCGCGCTTCCCATCCCGCCAAGGGAGAGAAATACTCCAACAATTTCCGGTGGGGACATCGGTGAAATTGAGCGTAAAATCACGGGTACCTAAAATTAAATTTGAAGACGATCCCAAGCGTACCTGGCTTCGCTATTTTCTAGCCGATTCGCTTCTTTCCATACAGTCGAATAAAAATTCAATAAGTTGCCATTGGAAAAAGGATGGAGAGCTAACATCACTTTTCAGAAACAGAAAATTGTCTTTGGAGCAGAAAGTAAAAAGCAAAATAGAGATAGAAGGCAGCAAAGGTGTGCTGACCGAAAGCAATATCCTCATTCTGGATAATAGCTTCTTCTCACAAGAAAAACCCGTAAGCAAACTTAGGCCCGGTGACATCTTTCATAATTTCGGAACCGAGTTTCCGTTGCGAGATGGCGAGGCCTACACCGTTCAAGGAGTCAGTCGTGTGATGAGTTCGGGCTTACTGACAAAAGTGACTGGCACTATTCATTCTTTTCTATATAAACAAAATGGGGTGTGCATTGGATTGAGCTTGCAAACTGAAAACGAATTGATTCGGATGAACTTTCCAGCTGATTTCGCCACCCGATTAATGATCATTGAGAAGCTCAAACAACCCGTAACAATTTATTATGATCCATTTGTTGTAGATATAAAAACATTTTTATTTCCAAGTTTACAAGCTATTGTGAGTGGCTCCGACACCCTTAAAGTTGAGCGAGACTTTTACGGTGACCCGGATGGGAAACATGAATTCTTATTTGCTACGAAACGCGGTCAAATCAAAAATTTAGTACTTGACAAAAAAGGCAAGCTTCTATCGATTCGTTTAAATAATGAGGTACTCATCGAAGCCAACGAAAAAATTCAGCAGCAACTGCGTAACCTGTTAAAAAAGGGAAAACAGATTGAGGTGCAAGGAAACGAGCGTATCAAAAAAGATGGAGAGGTATACGAAAACAATCAGGCGGTGATGGTGCCTAAAAAACTAGTAATTGATGGTGTCGAATTTTTGGTAGACCAATAACGATAAAAATCCAAAACTCACATCATAAAACGAATAGAATGAAAATATTACTTATCGAAGACGAACCCAAACTGAATCAATTCATTAAAGATGGTTTGCAGCAAAACGGATATAGTGTTGAGGCCGTTCTCAATGGAAGCCAAGGGATAGAAATGGCTTCTGTAGGTAAATTTGATTTGATTGTACTGGATATTATGCTTCCCGGACAAAACGGATTTGACGTTTTATCCAACATGCGGCAATTCAAAATTCATACGCCTGTAATCATTATTAGCGCCTTAAATGAAACCGAACATGTCGTACGAGGGCTTGATGCCGGAGCTGTGGACTACATCAAAAAACCATTTGAGTTTCCGGAATTTCTTGCACGCATCCGGGCAGTAACAAGAAAAGGAGATCCAAAATCTTATACATCCTACAAAGTAGGCGATTTAGAGATGAATCTACTATCACGAAAAGTTTTTTTTGAATCGAATGAAGTGCTCTTGACGAACCGAGAGTTTTCGTTGCTCGAACTTTTAGTTACAAATTGTAATCGGGTTCTATCAAAAACAGAAATTGCTGAAAAGATTTGGGAGGTGAATTTTGATATGGGTAGCAATGTCATTGAAGTGCATTTATCCCAATTAAGACGCAAACTCAAAGAAGATATTATCCGCACGAAAGTAAGTGTGGGGTATTACATAGAAGGAGTCTTACTAAAACAATAAAGTTGGCACACACAATTCTATTCTACCAAAGCTTACGCACAAAAGCTGCGGCTCTCTTCTTCCTGGCTTTTGTAGTCATCGTTCTTCCTGCCAATTGGCTTATTTTCCAAAAGATTAAAGCAACACTGCACGAAGCAGATAGACAAGAATTGAAAGCGGAAGCAGAAAAAATTGCCAGTCGCATTTCACTCGATCCGCCCACCATACCGCTCCCTCCGTCTGGCTATTTGTTGCAAGTCAACCAATCTGCGCTAGGCGAGCCAATTACTTTGTTTAGCTCTCCTGATTTTCCAGAAATCAACTCCTTCGAGCCACTTTCATCCTATTCTTTAGTCGATACCCTAAAGATCGTTCACCTGAAAAAAGAAGTACCTTATGTATCGCCTGTTATTATTTCCTTGGCGCGCAGTACCGAATTTGTAGAACTCCAAATCAAACAAATGCAAAACTACCTGCTCTTGGCCAATGGGTTTTCACTTCTGCTGGCAGGCACGCTCATTTTCTGGGCAGCAGGCCGAATGCTGAATCCCTTGCGAAAGATTATTGATACAGCTTCGCAGATTACAGCGTCCAAAGAAATGAGTCGAGTAGAAGTTCCCTCCACCAATGATGAAAGTCAGTTGCTGGCCAATACTCTCAACGAAATGATAGTACGTCTCGAATCAAGCATTAAAAATCAAGTCAACTTCTTTGCATCCGCAGCACATGAACTGAAAACACCATTGGCTATTATGCAGACAGAATTGGCTGTATCGCTTTCACAAACCAATGAGCCGACCCAAAAAATTCTAACAAGTCAATTACACGAAGTAAGAAAGCTCAACCGCATTGTGGAAGATTTTTTACTAATTAGTCAATTAAAAAGTGATTCACTCACGCTGCGAAAGAAAAGGGAATTTATAGAAGAAATGATCTATGCCAGCTTAAAAAGTGTGCGGCCGTTGGCAGTAGAAAAAAATATTTATATCATGTTATCACTGCACCAAAATGGCGGCACAACCGCGGCCATTTTAGACGCAGAGAAATTCGAAATCGTGCTGAAGAACCTTCTTGAAAACGCTGTCAAATACTCCGCCTCAAACGCAACAATTACTATTCAACTGGATCGTGTTGCCAATCGTGCACAATTGCGAATAATCAATCCCACGGTTCAATCATTTACCACTACTGAAATTTTGAAAGGCGAGTTTCAAAAATCAAGTGATCACAGCCACGGATTGGGAATGGGCTTATGGATTTGCGATCAGGTGCTGCAGCTCCATCAATTTGAATTCAGATTGAACTGCGAAAATCAGGTATTCGAATCGTGTATTATTATTCCGATCGATGGAATTTGACCAATCATCAAGTAATTGAGTGTGGGAAGAAATTTCTTTTTTGAGAAATTATTTCTAATTTCAAACTCCCCAAAAGCTAAAATCACTAAACCCATTTAACTATGAAAATTCTAAAATTCATTGGAATTGGCATTGGCGCATTGCTAGTGCTCATTATTGGCTATGTTCTTGCCTTTGCACCAGCCAAAGGTCATGTTGAACAATCTGTTGTAATCAACGCCCCTGCCTCAGCCATTTTTCCGCATTTAAACAACATGGAAAAATTTGTCGCATGGTCTCCGTGGAGTAAAATGGATCCTGCCGCAAAAAATACTTATGAAGGTGCTGCCGCTGGCGTGGGCGCTAAAATGAACTGGGTCGGAGAAAAAACCGGAACTGGTTCACAATGGGTAGTTGAAAGTGTAGAAAATGAACGCGTAAAAACCGGATTAAAATTCGAAGGGTTTGAAGGTACTGCCTGGGCAGAATTTAAGCTTGCGCCTGAGGGAAATGGAACAAAAGTAACTTGGAGTTATGACGGTGACAACAAAGGTTTCATGGGCAAAGCGATGTGGTCACTATTCATGGGCACGATGTTGGATGGCCAATATGCGGATGGCTTACAAGATTTAAAAAAGTTGGTTGAGAGTTCACCGATAGAAGCGCCTGTCATCGAATCAACACCTGTCGATTCAACAGGCACTAAATAAATATTGATTTTTTTGTTTTTGTAAAATAGCTCCTTCGCGGGAGCTATTTTCTTTATCTGAAAGTGAAAAGAAAGTTAGAAGAGAAATTCCATATCATGACCACTCCGGTAGCAACCGCTTTTGAAATGTAAAAATTTCTTTTCTTTTGACCATGCAAAAACCAAATGATAACGGAGTTTATCAATAAACCAATCAAGGCGAAGGATATAAACTTAGCATACTGTTCCCATATCTGAGGATCGTTGTTAGCAAAAGTCCAGGAGCGGTTAAGCAAAAAATTGTTCGCACCTGATACGAAAAAGCCCAGCGCATTTGCAACATACTTATTAAATCGAAAAGTTTCCTTGCACAAATAGGTTACACCAAAATCGATGACAAGTCCCATCGCTCCGACTACCGCAAATTTTAGAAACTTGAAAACTAAGGGGTGTGAGGTCAATAATTCCATTTACTTTATTGAGAGGTCAAAATTACCTTTATATTTCTTCAATCAGTAGTAAAATTCAGTTATATCCTCCAATTGGTAGTAAATTCTAAAGATGGATTCTGTTATTAGAATTTCCGTCTTATTTTGCAAGAATTAATTTAGTCATGCAGGCAATTCGATTACGGCCCTACCTCCTACTCATTTGGGTGGCAATCGTGCTACTTGTGGAATCCTGTAAGGAGGCGACTGAAACTCCACAACCAGTTCTTCCCATTCCTACTAATCCGTGCGCTCCTTCGTTCGACTCTGGTTATTCAGAAAAACTATCCTACATGCCAGGAGAAAAGATGAAAGCATTCATTCACTCCAATAGTAATACAGACCCCTGTCGGCTGGATGTATACGATCTTCAAGGCAACGTGGCGTTTTCAGTACGTGCGAATTTAAAAATTCAAAACATCTCCAATTCTGATCCAGCAATCAATGGGTTTGGATATTCGTTCGCTACTGAAATAGAAATCCCTACATCTACTAAAAGTGGTTTGTATCAGATTGAGCGAAAAATCCCCTTCATCGTAAAAACAACAAAGCCTGTCGATATCACTATTGTTTATCCTTCCAACACAGATAATGCTTATGCGCTGGCCGGTGGCAGAAGTCTGTATAGCAACAAAGCATCCATCGTTTCATTTCATCGCCCCATGGAATTGCAATGGCAAGCCATTACCGGTTTAAAATGGTTTTCAACTTTGTCGAATCTATCTGTTAATTATATTGCCGACATTGACCTCGATGATTATGCTTCCATTCAAAACTCCAAAATCATTGCATTAGTCGGCCATAGCGAGTATTGGACACGAAAGGCAAGAAAAAATTTCGATCGGTTTGTAGAAGAAGGCAAACACGCCATTATTCTTTCTGGCAACACCATGTGGTGGCAAGTGCGCTATACACTTCAGCACCAAATGATCTGTTACAAATCAAATAATGCCAACTCCGAAAAAGATCCAATTGCTGACCCTTTATTAAATACCATTGAGTGGGATCACCCATCGCTTCAATTCTCTATTCTCTCGAGCATCGGTGCCGATTTTCCCCATGGGGGATACGGCTTGCAACCCGATCAAGGTTGGGATGGATATAAAATTGTCTCTCCTCAATCTCCGTTACTCGAAGGATTGAATTTAAGTAAAGGAGATATTATCTCTTTACCTTCCGGTGAATACGATGGCGCTCCCATTTCATCATTTACCCCTGATGGATATCCGCAGATCGATAACTCCAAATTAAATTTTCATCGGATTGAGTTGATCGGTTTCGACAAAGGAGCTAGAGGCGGTAAAGAAACGATTGGCACTTTTATTGTATTCCAAAAATCCGCCACATCCGGAATTGTTGTTAATGGCGCTTCGTACGATTGGTGTTCACACCGGGGCATGGGCGGCAAAGATGGTGACAAGATCAAGAAGATTACCCTCAACGCCATTTCAAAGCTTCTCAACAAACAAAACGTATTTTCAAATTAGGGCATCAAATTTACTCTTCCAGTTCGTGTGACCGGGCATTTTTAATTCGCTCTGCCTTCCACTTTGCAAGCTCCACTCGTTGAATTCTCAATTCCTCTTCAGTAGGTTGATAGTTGATCAACGTATTTAATTCAGGCTGGCCAGCATCAACCCATGCGGTGTACCACACATCTCCGATCATTTTAATACAGTGGCGCATTTGGCGTTCTACCATGCCATTCAACATTGCATGGTATTTTTTCGAATAGCCAATCGAGAACACGAGCACTGTCTGCCGACCTTTGGATTCAAAATTAAACTTCGATGCTTTCGACTGTTGAGCTAGTTGCCTTTCAAATTGCAAGACAGAATCCAGCGCAGTATGGGCTTGCGCCACTGCATCCCATGCAGTCAATTGAACGTTTTTTATATAACTGGCTTTGCCTACATAAAAATCATACTCATTAAAAAATAATTCTGGCAACCTCGATTCCCAAAAGGCATGAATGCCCACTTGGTCGGTCAACTGCCCATCATAATTACTCGTGGTGTGAAGTGGCACGTGCGCATCGGCAATGTAATGCCCCATCTCTGCGGATTGCTTTAAAATCTTTGCCGGATCTTTTAGCATAAAAGCATCGCGCAGTTGAAAATAGGCTCGGTAAATATGCCAAGGCACAATACCATGCGCTTGCAATGAATCCTCGCCAAATTTTTCCAGTGCCTCTTTCCAATAGCGCGGCAATTTATAAGCAGCACTATCACCATAGGTATCTAAATCAATGTAGTGGCGAGCTCCCTCTCCTTCTACCGCATATCTTCTGCGATCTGGATTGACGGCCGCTTCGGAAATGTAGCGGATGTGATGCTTATAAAAAGTGATCATTTCCACTGGTAATGTGAAAACCGCCAGCCGGTTAATTTTTTGATGACCGAAAAATCCCCATCCACCACACAGAAATGCCACGGTGAACAAAAACCACTTTTGATTCCTTCTCAACATGAGTATCTTTTGATTTTAAATGTGCATCGCAAAAAATCAAAAAGCCTTTTGGGGATGATCGGGCTTTTGGGGATGCTCGTAAGAACTAATTGATCGCGAAAGGCTAAAATACAAATCATGAAGAAATTATTTACACTTTTTCTTTTCATTTACTCCGTTGGCAATGCCACCGATCCTTACAAAAGAAATGAAGCCATCGATGTGCAACAGTATCTGTTTCAACTGGAAGTGAATGATTCAACTGATCAGATTTCAGGAGTTGCGCAAGTCACTATTCGTTTCAAAAAAACCATCACCTCTTTCGATTTAGATCTGGTAAATAAAAATGCGCAAGGTTTGGGAATGACGGTATCTGCGGTAACACTCAATGGGAAACCCCTTTCCTTCCGTCATCAAAATGACCGCGTCACTATTCAGTTGGCAACCGCTTCAAGTGTAAACGAACAACTTACTTTCGAAATCACTTATACTGGCATTCCGCTTGACGGATTTATCATTGGAAAAAATAAATTTGGCGATCGTGGTTTCTTTGGCGACAACTGGCCCGATCGTGGGCATCATTGGCTGCCGGTAATCGATCATCCGAGCGACAAAGCACGCGTTACGTTTGTGGTCATCGCTCCGCACCATTATTCAGTTGTGGCCAATGGCATTCAAACAGAAGAAACTTTTTTGAACGCGAAACAAAAACTAATACGATATGAAGAAGAGGTTGCTATTCCCGTAAAGGTGATGGTTGTGGGTATAGCCCGATTTGCCGTGCAACGAGCCGGAGTAGTAGATGGAATTGCTGTGGAAAGCTGGGTGTATCCGCAAAACAAAACAGAAGGGTTTAGCGATTATGCAGCGGCAGTGCAGGTGCTCGATTTTTTCCATCGGCATGTTGGACCTTATCCTTTTAAGAAATTAGCCAACGTGCAATCCAAAACACGCTGGGGCGGATTGGAAAATGCAGGTGCTATTTTCTATTTCGAAAATTCAGTGAACGGCAAAGGCGACCATGTGAGCCTGATTGCCCATGAAGAAGCACACCAATGGTTTGGCAACTCTGCTTCAGAAAACGACTGGCACCACGTATGGCTCAGCGAAGGTTTTGCTACTTATTTCGCGCATTTGTATCTGGAACATGCCTATGGCCAAGATCATTTGGTGAAAGAGCAAATTATTGATCGCGAGCAGGTGATTAAATATTATACTAAAAACCCTGCCCCCATTGTAGACACCACGCTCACCGACATTAATAAAGTCCTAAGCACGAACACCTACCAAAAGGCAGGCTGGGTTTTGCACATGTTGCGGCACAAAGTAGGCGATGCGCTCTTCTGGAAAGGAATTCAGACCTACTACGCGCGCTACCAAAAAAGCAATGCGCTGACCGATGATTTTCGGTTGGTGATGGAAGAAGTGACCGGACAAAACCTGAAGCCTTTTTTTGATCAGTGGCTGTTTCGGGGCGGGCACCCACGCCTTTCCGGCAACTGGGGTTACAATTCGACCAAAAAAGAATTGATTTTAGAAATCAATCAAACTCAGAAAGAGTCCTTTTTCAGTTTCCCTTTGGATCTAGCTTGGATTGGAAAAGATGGATTAACTAAAACAGAAACGGTTCAAATTGACTCAAAATCGTGGAAAATAACCTTAAAAGCCGATTTTGAGCCCATCGAAATGAAGCTGGACCCTAACACCTGGCTGTTGTTTGAAGGACAGATTCAAAAGAAATGATAGAATAGGCCTTGCAAATCAGGTTATTGCCCTTATTTTTGCAGTCCTTTTAGAAAAGCACTTATGGCAAATCACAAATCAGCGCAAAAGAGAGTTAGAGCAAACGAGACCAAGCGAGTAAGAAACCGCTACCAAGCAAAAACTACCCGCACTCAAATCAAGAAATTGACTTCTACCACCACAAAAGATGAAGCACAAGCTCTTTTGAAAGAAGTGAGTGGCATGATCGATAAATTGGCAAAGAAGAACGTAATCCATTGGAAAAAAGCTGCTAACCAAAAAAGCAAGCTTGCGAAGCGTGTAAACGCAATAGCGTAATTTCCCATCCTATTTTTTTTATTCCCTCCTCATTCCAAGTTTAAAAATGGATTGTGGAGGGTTTTTTTATACCCGATGGTCATTGAATCGCCTGATCCTACCTAACTCAGCAGCGTACAAAACGCCCCAAATAAAAAGCGGAATCGCTAAACCTATAGTCACAATCCCAACACCCCTCAAGCCGATGTTCAGCGTGCGACCGGAGACGTAGTTTGTGTAAAAGTGATTCGATAAATAAATCATCATTCCAAAAGTGAAAACCAAACTTACGATCAGCGTTAGCTTATTCGTTCGGGCGTAAATCCGATTCACATGAATTTCGTTGAGTGCCCCACATTGCTCACATCGGCATGAATAATTTTCTCCATGCTTTACCATAAACCTGAATCGATCGCCTACAACAAAATTCAGCTGGGTTTCTTCACTGCAATACTTACAAATAAAAGCTAATCGCATAATCTCGTAGATATCTAACCGTATAAAAATACATATCTTGCACTAAAGGAATTCCATTCCCCGGGCTTTCCGATTTCATAGCACCTTATTTATGAAAATCGAAGACAGCAAACCGCTCAACATCAGGGATTGGAACCCCGAGGATCGCCCTCGCGAAAAACTCCTATTAAAAGGCACTAACGCACTTTCCGATGCCGAACTACTCGCTATTCTCATTGGGTCTGGTACGGCCAACCTAAGCGCAGTAGAAGTCTCCAAAAAAGTACTGCTGCAAGGCAATAACAACATCAATCTACTAGCCAAGTTATCGGTCAAAGATTTGATGAGAGTAAAAGGCATTGGCGAAGCAAAAGCCATCACCATTATAGCTGCACTGGAATTAGGTCGCAGACGAAAAGAAAGCGATAGCGAAGACAAACCTAGGATTACCACTTCCAAAGACGCATTCGATCAATTGAAAAGCGACATGATGGACTTGCCACATGAGGAGTTTTGGGTATTGTTACTCAATCGTGCCCATCGAGTCACAAAAAAGAAACGAATCAGCGAAGGCGGTGTAGCAGGCACGGTTGCCGACCCGAAAATCATTTACAAGCTGGCACTCGAAGAATTGGCTAGCGGAGTGGTGGTTGCTCACAATCATCCTTCGGGTAATCTTCAACCGAGTCAAAGTGATATTGAACTCACCAAAAAACTAAAAGAAGCCGGCCGGTTTTTAGAAATACAATTACTTGATCATCTCATTATTACAGGACATAAATATTTTAGCTTTGCAGATGAGGGGATTATTTAACGTCCTGCAAGAAGTATGTCAAATAAACAAATCATTGTAATCGGAGTAATGGCTTTTTTGGCCACGATCGTTTATTACAGCTTTACCGGAGGCGAATCGCCAGAAGAGTATTCACAACAGATTAACAAAGAGCGCGAAGAAAAGAACCTGTTCATGAGAAACGATGAAGGTTCACCTTTTTATGTAGGAAAAGATAGTGCATCAAAATTCACAAAACTGAACTACTACCCAGCGGATCTGACTTACAAAGCTATTGCTAACCTTATCCCCATCGAAACAAAAAAAATGGTAGTGTTGGCCACCAGCGATGGGGTCGAGAAAAGGTATTTAGAATATGCGTATGCAGAGTTTAGTATCGATAATCAGAAAAACAAATTGCTGTTGCTGGAAGTGGTTGACCCGGGGCCATATCGCGGCACGTTGTTTTTAGCTTTCGCGGATGCTACCAGTGGCGATGAAACCTATGGTGCCGGGCGATATTTAGATGTGAAGAAAGTGCCAGGCGCTACTACGGTTACCCTCGATTTCAACAAAGCATACAACCCTTATTGTGCTTATTCCGATAACTTTTCGTGTCCGTTTCCTCCAAAAGAGAATATTCTTAGCATTCCCATCAAGGCGGGTGAGAAGGTTTATCATTAGTTTACTTCATGAAAAATCCCCTTGCCCTACGAAGTTTGATAGTCAGTAAACTTCTGTTTGTATTTGCATCTGCCCTTGGTCAAGATTCACTTTACATTTCGAAAGACTTTACCAAACCCAATCTGTTCTCGTCCAATATTGAGGGTCCGGCCTTCGATAAAAATGGCAATTTGTTTGTGGTGAACTATGAAAAAGATGGAACCGTTGGCCTTGTGAAACCTAATGGTGAAGCAGAATTATTTCTGACACTTCCTGCGGGAAGCACTGCCAATAGCATTCAGTTCAATCAGGCAGGCTCTATGTTCTTGGCCGACTTCACCGGACACCAGGTGTTGCGTGTTGATATGAAAACAAAAACGGTGACGGTGTACGCTCATGACTTGTTCAATCAACCCAACGACTTGTGCATCAATAAAAAAGGGCAGTTGTTTGCCACCGACCCCAATTGGAAGGAAAGCACCGGCAAACTTTGGCGAATAGACACAGGAGGTAAAGCGATTCTGCTATTGGATAACCTTGGCACCACCAATGGCATTGCGTTAAGTCCTGATGAAAAGACGTTGTATGTCAATGAGAGTGTGCAGCGCAACATTTGGTCATTTCAAGTTGACAAAAACGGAAGCCTTAGCAACAAAAAACTATTGATTCGATTTGATGATTTTGGTTTCGATGGAATGAAATGCGACAAAATGGGCAACTTGTATGCTACACGCTATGGCAAAGGCACCGTTGTGGTTATTTCACCAGAAGGAAAAATCATCCGAGAAATAAAATTGCAAGGACAAAATTGCAGTAATCTGGTTTTTGGTAGCCCTGATGGGAAAACGGTATTTGTAACGATGCAAGATCGCAAAGGCATCGAAATGTTTCGGAATGAAATACCCGGAAAAGGATACTAAAGTTCAACATCACTATTTGAGACTTTATTTTTCTATAGCCGACATAAACCGGTATATTTGATATTTGATTTTATCGTAAATGAAGATCTCTTACAACTGGCTTAAGCAGTACATCGATATACCGGAATCTCCGGAAGAAATTGGGCAAACACTCACCGGCACTGGCCTTGAAGTAGAAAGTGTGGAAGCTTTTGAAACCGTGAAAGGCGGTCTCAAAGGATTAGTCATTGGCGAAGTGCTCACGTGCAGTAAACATCCCAATGCCGATAAACTTTCCATCACCACCGTAGATGTGGGTGGAGAAAAACCACTTCAAATAGTTTGTGGCGCTCCCAACGTAGCTGCCGGACAAAAGGTAGTTGTCGCCACGGTGGGAACGACAGTATATCCTACCAAGGGTGAACCCTTTTTGATCAAAAGCGCCAAAATTCGCGGTGAGCAATCAGAAGGAATGATTTGTGCCGAAGATGAAATCGGGTTGGGCGAAAGCCATGCAGGCATTATGGTATTGAATACCTCTGCAGCCAATGGAACTTTAGCCTCCACGTTTTTCAATATTCAATCAGATTATGTTTTAGAAATCGGCCTCACTCCCAATCGTGCCGATGCAGCCAGCCATATTGGTGTGGCCCGCGACATCAAAGCCGCGAAGAAACGCGCTATCATCTGGCCATCGATTGATTCATTCAACGTAAATAATACATCCCTCACCATCCCGGTAACGGTAGAAGAACCGGAGATGTGTCCGCGCTTCTCGGGTGTTTCTATCTCGAACGTTACCGTGAAAGAATCGCCCGCTTGGTTGAAAGCGCGCTTGCAAGCAATTGGCCTCACTCCGATCAACAACATTGTCGACATCACCAATTTCATTTGTCACGAGTTGGGTCAGCCACTGCATGCCTACGATGTAGCCGAGATCACCGGCAAAAAAATAATTGTAAAAACTTTACCTGCCGGCACAAAATTCAAAACCCTTGATGGCAAAGAGCGCACGCTCATAGCCACCGATTTGATGGTATGCGATGGCGAAGGAAAAGGAATGTGTATAGCCGGAGTATTTGGTGGCATCAATTCCGGAATCACCGAAAAAACTACGAATGTCTTTTTGGAAGGTGCATATTGGTCGCCTAGTGTTATCCGGAAAACCGGCATGCACCACGGATTAAAAACCGATGCATCGTTTCGATTTGAGCGTGGCACCGATCCGAACGGAACCGTGTATGCCGTGAAACGCGCAGCCTTATTGATTCAGGAATTGGCGGGTGGAGAAATTGCATCTGAAGTAGTGGACATCTACCCAACTAAAATTCAAAACCGAATCATCGAGGTAAAAGATAAAAATGTAAATCGTTTGATTGGCAAAGCGCTTTCGCGCGATGTGATCTTCGGTATTTTAGAAAGTCTGGATATTCAAATCACCGATAAGAAGGAAGACAGCTTTACCGTTTCCGTTCCACCCTATCGCGTGGACGTGATGCAAGAAGCCGATGTAGTGGAAGAAATTTTACGCATCTATGGCTTCAACCAAATCGAGTTGACCGAAATTGCAGGTACTGATTACTTAGCCAGCTTTCCCGCCAAGGATATTAACAAATTCAAACGAACCATTGGCGAAATGCTAACCGGCAATGGCTTTTTTGAAATCCTGACCAATTCATTGACAAATGCTGCTTATCAGCAAAAACATCAGCTCAACTTTGCCGGAGAGCCGGTTGAAATTTTGAATAAGTTAAGTGAAGAGCAAGGCATCCTCCGTCAAACGATGCTTTTCACGGGCTTGGAAGTAGTGGCTTACAATATCAATCGCAAACAAAAAGACGTGAAGCTTTTTGAATTCGGAAAAATCTATTGGAAAGACGCTGCAAAAAGCGGTCAAGAGAAATATCTGGAAGAAGAACGCCTTGCGTTGTACCTAAGTGGAAGTTTCGAAACTGAAAATTGGCAAAACGCATCCCGTGCGGTGAGTTATTATGATGTAGCACAACAAGTGGCACACATTTTACAAAAAGCATGTGTTGAAAATACCAAACAAGAACCACTGGCCGATGCGCTTTTCGAATTTGGAGTGAAAATCACGAAAGGCACCAAAGAAATTGGTCGAATAGGGAAAGTAAAAACCGCATTAGCAAAAGATTTTGGCATCAAGCAAGAAATATTTTATGCCGACTTAAATACCTCCTTGCTTTTCAAAGGCGCAAACCCTAAGTTCGTTGTTACAGAAGTGCCCAAGTTTCCGGAAGTAAGGCGCGACCTCTCGCTCGTGTTGGATAAGCAAGTGACGTTTGCCGAAATCAAGGAATTGGTAGCATCTACTGAAAAGCAATTGGTAAAAGAACTGATTGCGTTTGATGTGTACGAAGGCGACAAAATCCCGCAAGGAAAAAAAGCCTACGCACTTGGTTTTACCCTGCTGGACGAAACCAAAACATTGACAGACGAAGAAATTGACAAGACAATGAACAAACTGATGGTTGCTTTCGAACAGAAAATGGGAGCCGTTATCAGAAAATAGACGTAAAAAGGGAAGATGCGGAGTACCTCACTCGGTATCGAACCAAAGCACCAAAAAAATTTCCCTATGGATCAAGAAGCATTAAAAACCAACCTTAACGGCTTAGAACGTAAGCTTTTGGTGCTGCTGAATGAGCATAAACACATTAAAGACGAGAACAAAGGTTTGAAATTGGAGAATTACGAGCTCAAGAACGACCTGAAGAGGCGGGACGAGCAGCTGTCCAATTTTAAAAATCAGATTAAAATCACTAAGATTGTAGACCATATAAACCCGGAAGACGGTAGTGTTTCGGAGTTGAAAAGGAAAGTAGACGAGTACATCCGAGAAATCGATAAGTGCATAGCTCACTTGAGCAGATAACCCGGTAAGTTGATGGACGAACTATCAGTAAAAATAAAGATTGCAGACCGCGAATACCCCATGAAGGTAAAGCGCAAGGAAGAAGAAAAAGTGCGTGCGGCCGGCAAACTCATCAACGAAAAGATAAAATATTACCGCGACCAGTTTGGTTTGGACGACAAACAAGACTTGCTCGCTATGGTGGCCTTCGATTGCCTGGTAGATAAAATGGCAGACGAAGAAAACCTTCAAGTAATTGACCAAACTGTGATAGAAAAGGTGAATCACCTTCAACAGTTGGTATCACAAGCTCTCTAATTCGCCTACAGCTCCCCTCCTTTCCACCTTTCTGGTTGATGGTGCGCTCTTTTTGCTTTCACTCTTCGTGAGCAATTCGAGCAAAACAAACTTAAATTTTTTCAACTATGGAAATCGAGATAATCGTGATTGCCTGCATCGCAACAGTTGTAACTGTTCTATTGAGCTTGGCAATTGGAAGTATGCTGTATAAACGCAGAATCAAAAAGAATGAGCAATCGGCCTCCGAAAAAGCCAAGCTGATTGTGAAAGAGGCCGAACTTCAGGCCGAAAACATCAAAAAAGACCGGATTTTGGAAGCGAAGGAAAAACTGCTGAAGATGAAGCAGGAATTCGAAGAAGAAGCCAATCGCAAGAAGAACCAGATCATCGGAAACGAACAAAAAATCAAACAGCGCGAAGCCCAACTCTCTAAAGAACTAGAGCAGGTAAAGCGCAAGGAAGGCGAACTGGACGAAGAACGCCAGAGTTTAGCCAGACAGCACGAGTTGGTAAAAAGCCGCAAAGAAGAGTTGGACAAATTCAACGCCCAAAAAGTGGCTGTGCTAGAAACTATCTCTAAGCTCTCTGCCGACCAGGCCCGCGATCAACTGATCGAATCGATGAAAGAGGAAGCTCAAACTAAAGCCAGTTCGTTCATCAAAGACATCATGGAACAGGCCAAGTTATCTGCTACCAAAGAAGCGAAGAAGATTGTGGTGGAAACCATTCAGCGCACCGCCACCGAGCATGCGGTTGAAAACTGTGTGTCGATCTTCAACATTGAAAGTGACGATATCAAAGGAAAAATCATTGGCCGCGAAGGTCGTAACATACGCACCCTCGAAGCCGCTACCGGAGTGGAGTTTATCGTAGACGATACACCGGAAGCCATCATCATTTCCGGCTTTGATCCGGTGCGCAGAGAAATCGCACGCTTGTCGCTGCACCGCCTCGTACAAGACGGACGCATTCATCCGGCTCGCATTGAAGAGATTGTGGCCAAAACCACAAAGAACATTGAAGACGAAGTAGTCGAAATTGGAGAACGCACGGTAATCGATTTGGGCATTCACGGATTGGCGCCTGAATTGATCAAGATGATTGGTCGCATGCGTTATCGCTCTTCCTACGGACAAAATTTATTGCAGCACTCACGCGAGGTGGCCAACCTCTGCGCAATTATGGCTGCCGAGTTGGGCTTGAATGTAAAGCAAGCCAAACGTGCCGGATTGCTACACGACATTGGTAAAGTGTGGCCGGAAGAATTAGAGAAACCACACGCTATCGTGGGTATGGAGCTGGCGCAGAAATACAAAGAACACCCAATCATCTGCAACGCCATCGGTGCTCACCACGATGAAATTGAAATGACCAGCATCATCTCTCCGATCGTTCAAGCTTGCGATGCCATCTCAGGTGCACGCCCCGGTGCTAGACGCGAGGTGATGGAGCAGTACATCAAACGATTGAAAGACTTAGAACAAGTGGGGCTTAGCTTTGAAGGTGTAGAGAAATGTTATGCTATTCAAGCCGGTCGCGAATTACGTGTGATGGTGGATGCTGAAAAAGCAACCGATGAACGTGCATCACAATTGAGCTTTGACATTTCACAGAAAATTGAAAAAGACATGCAGTACCCGGGACAAATTAAAGTAACGGTGATTCGCGAAATGCGTAGCGTAGCGTACGCGAAGTAACAGAACTGATTCATCTAAAATTAAAGAGCCTCTTAACCGAGGCTCTTTTTTTTGCCTTCTCTGAAATACAAGTTGTTTCCCTTTCGTGGATTCTGTACTTTGTATTACCTAACCTAATACCTATGCGTAACTCATCTCTACTACTCGGCATTTTTCTATGTGCTTTCGGTGCGCTGGCACAAACACCGCTCAAAAACACGGGAGAAAAAGACAAACAATTTGCCCTACAAGAACTGAACAAGAACTACCCTGCGTATGCGCAGATCGCCAAGCAAATTTGGAGCTATGCGGAATTGGGCTTTCAAGAAAACAAAAGCACCGCTCTCCTTCAAGAAAATTTAAGAAAAGAAGGATTTAAAGTGGAAGTGGGGGTAGCCGGAATGCCAACTGCATTTGTTGCTACGTATGGTTCGGGTAAACCGGTTATTGGCATTCTTGCAGAGTTTGATGCCTTGCCGGGATTATCCCAGGATAGTGTACCGATGAAAAAAGTGTTGATGGAAGGAAAAGCAGGTCACGCCTGCGGACATAACTTATTTGGCACTGCATCCTCGGCTGCTGCCATCACATTGAAAGAGTGGTTGGCAAAAAATAAAAAATCAGGAACCATCAAATTATATGGCACTCCTGCTGAAGAAGGTGGAGGTGCTAAGGTGTACATGGTGCGAGATGGCTTGTTCAAAGATGTGGATGCGGTGTTGCATTGGCATCCGTCCAGCACGAACGATGCAAGCCCCGAATCCTGCATGGCGATCAAACAAACCTTGTTTCGTTTTTATGGTCGCTCAGCACACGCTGCAGCAGCTCCTGAAAAAGGACGCTCTGCATTAGATGCTGTTGAAGCGATGAACTACATGACCAACATGATGCGCGAACATATTCCTTCCGATGCACGCATTCATTATGTGATTACCAAAGGTGGTTTAGCTGCGAATGTAGTGCCCGACTTTGCGGAAGTAGAATACATGGTTCGTCATCCGGATGCAAAAGTAGTTGCCGAAATTTGGGATCGAATTGTGAAGTGTTCTGAAGGTGCTGCTACAGGAACAGAGACCACCACGAAGTATGAAGTGATCTCAGGATCGTTTAACCTCATGCCGAATGAAACGCTGGCGCGGTTGATGTATGACAATCTGAAAAAAGTAGGAGGCGTAACTTACACACCAGAAGAAGCCGAGTTTGCAAAAAAGATTCAGGCCAGCTTTACCTTCAAAGCACCTGAGGTAACGCAAGCCCAACAAGTGCAACCTTTCAAACTAGGAGGTTTCTTTCCGGCCTCTACGGATGTTGGCGACATTACCTGGGTTGTGCCCACTACTGGTCTTGGCACAGCTACATGGATACCCGGTGTAGCACCGCATTCGTGGCAAGCCGTGGCAACCGGAAGTAATGGCATTGGCCTGAAGGCGATGTTGAATGCGGCTAAGTGCATTACCATGACCGCAATCGACTTGTTTAACAATCCGGAATTGACTGAGAAAGCTAAAAAGGAGTTGGCCGAAAAAACCGGAGCTGGCTTTGAATACAAATCACTTATAGGCGATCGTAAGCCTCCTTTGGATTTCAGAAAGGGGTTGTAATGACGATATCATAAACGCATTTGTAAATACTTCCAAATAATTTTAAATCTAAACGATTCTCTCTTGAGTCCATCGCGCATTGCAGTAAAACTGATTTTCTTCATCAATGGATTTATCCACGCCAACCTGGCTGCGCGGTTTCCACGGGTGCAAGAAATTTTCCAAATCAATGATGGCAAATTGGGATTTGTGTTGCTGGCTTCTTCTGTCGGTGCGTTGCTGGCCATGCCCTTTACGGGATGGCTGATCATCCGCAATGGTAGCAGACGCATTACTATTTTCTCCATATTTCTGTATTGCATCTTCGTACCACTCGTGCCGGTTATGGTTAGTTTCGGAATTCCGGGATTGGTTGTTCTTTTCTTCATCATGGGCTTAACAGCCGGCATGTTAGATGTATCGATGAACTCGCAAGCGGTGATGGTAGAAAAAATTCATGAGAAACCGATCATGACATCTTTCCATGCGCTGTTTAGCATCGGCATGTTTGCAGGTGCTTTTTGCGGAGCGTTATTTGTTAAGTTAGAAACAACTTTATTTATACACTTGGCTTCGGTTGTAGCTCTAAGTTTGATTGGAGCCGCGTGGGCGCGCTACCACCTTATTCACGATAAGCCACAAGAAAAAGAAGTGGACGGCCCAGCTTTTCGGTTGCCCAATGTAGCGATGGTGAGTATCGGTGTAATTGCGTTTTGTTGTATGTTGGGCGAAGGCGCTATGGCTGATTGGAGTACCAATTACATGGAGAACATCGCGATGGCACCACCGGCACTTGCACCATTAGGACTTTCAGCCTTTGCATTGGCGATGACCATCGGTCGTTTTTTTGGCGATGGCGCTCGACTGAAGTTTGGCGATCGCAAGCTGATGATTATTTGTGGGGTGATTTCAACGCTCGGCATTTCATTGACATTAGCATTTAGCAATCCGTATTCTGTGATTACCGGATTATTCATTGTTGGGATCGGGCTTTCATCGATCGTGCCGATTGCCTATAGCATCGCAGGCAATTCTAAAGACCTGCCACCCGGTGTGGGCCTGGCGATGGTTACTACCGTAGGCTATTCCGGGTTTTTGTTTGGCCCCCCACTAATTGGTCTATTGGCTAATTGGCAATCGCTTCGCATTGCCCTGATGTTGGTGGCTTTCCTTTTTGTGATAATGACTTTCTTAAGTGCAAGGTATAAATCTATGTAAGTCGTACTTTTGATCTATGGAAATAAAACAGATTGAACACGGATCGAAAGGTGCCTTTGTGATTGAAGAAGGTAACGAGCGGCTGGCAGAGTTAACATATTCCAAAGCGGGAGATAAATTAATCATCATCGATCATACTGATGTATCGGATAAACTACGGGGACAGGGAGCCGGCAAACAGTTGGTGATGAAAGCGGTAGAGTATGCCCGCGCTTCAAACATTAAGATCATTCCATTATGTCCATTTGCGCGATCAGTCTTTGACAAAACACCGGAGATTGCAGACGTCTGGAATATGTAATTCTCCGAATCAAAATTTGCAGTTGTGCCGCTGATTGAAAAATCTTCATATCGAAAACCATTTTATTTATTCAATGGTCATTGGGAAACGATTGTACCCAGTTCATTTCGTAAAATCAAAGGAGTCGCTTATCAACGCAAGCGATTGGAATTAGCTGATGGTGATTTTTTAGATTTGGATTGGCTGCATGGTAACAACGACAAATTAGTGGTGATCTCGCACGGATTGGAAGGAAGCAGCGAGCGTCACTATTCCAAAGGCATGGCTAAGTATTTTCATTCACGTGGTTGGGATGCTGTGGCGTGGAATTGCCGTGGGTGCAGCCGAGAAATCAATCGCTTACCGCGATTTTATCATCATGGTGCTACCGAAGATATTCGGACTGTTGTAGAACATGCGATTGAATCAAAAAGATATAACGTCATAGCTTTAGTGGGATTTAGTATGGGCGGAAGTATGACGCTGAAGTATATGGGTGAAAATGGTAATGCGCTACACGACAGTGTAAAAACTGCGGTAGTGTTTTCCGTGCCTTGTCACTTAGGATCAAGCGCTCGCGAACTCGACAAACCTTCGAAGCGGTTTTATTTGAATCGCTTTTTGAAAAAATTACAAAAGAAAATTCAGGCAAAGTCGTTGCAATTTCCCCACATCGTTTCTTCGGAAGATTTTGAAAACATCCGTTCATTCCGCGACTTTGATAATCGTTATACATGTCCATTACATGGATTTAAAGACGCGGATGATTTTTATGAACGAGCTTCTTCGGGGCCATATATTTCTTCGATACAAAAACCAACATTGATAGTGAATGCGTTGAGTGATCCGTTTTTGCCGGAAGAATGTTATCCATTTGATGTAGCTAAAAAACATTCGACCGTGTTTTTAGAAACGCCTGCAGATGGAGGACATGTTGGATTTACGCTAACGGGTAAAGAAGAAAATTGGATGGAAGTACGCGCTTTTGAGTTTGTTCAAAATCATATTTAATGAAATCAATACTCCCCAACCTATGTCTGCTACTCATTGCTGTTGTGTTGAGTAGTTGCAAGCCGTCACGCCCCAGCGAAACAACCAGCTCAATTGATACGCTTTGGCATTCGCCCGATACAGCAACCATTCAAGATCCACTGATAAAGTACGGACGCAAACTCATTGCGAACACATCGTACTATTTAGGACCTAAAGGCGTAGTGGATTCGATTTCGAATGGCATGAATTGCCAGAACTGTCATCTGGAAGCAGGTACGAAGCCATTCGGAAATAATTTCGGATCGGTAGCTTCACTGTATCCAAAATTCAGAGCGCGCTCCGGAGGCTTGGAAAGTATTGAAAAAAGAATCAATGATTGTATACAAAGAAGTTTGAATGGGAAAGCAATTGATTCGCTATCGCGTGAGATGCGTGCCTTGGTGGCGTACATTGAGTGGGTGGGGCATGACGTTCCGAAAGGAAAAAAAGCTGCCGGTTCCGGTTTGTTAGACATTTCTTTTCTGGATCGCGCTGCCGACACGGTGAAAGGAAAAATTCTCTATCGCCAAAAGTGTATGGTGTGTCATCAAAAAAACGGACAAGGAATGCCGACCAGTCGCGGAGGAAGTTATAGTTTCCCTCCGGTTGCCGGTGAACACAGTTTTAATACTGGCGCTGGTTTGTATCGCATTTCCAACTTCGCGAAATACATTCGTGCCAACATGCCACAAGGCGCTACGTATGATCAACCTTTGTTGACGGAGGAAGAAGCGTGGGACATTGCTGCTTATGTGGTAACGATGCCTCGCCCCCGAAAAGATTTTAAAGGCGACTGGCCGAAGCTATCTACTAAGCCATTTGATCATCCATTCGGGCCTTACTCAGATTCGTTGAGTGAAACGCAACACAAGTATGGGCCTTGGAAAATCTCCAAGTAAATTCTACTTCTTCTTCCATCCTGGGCCTCTTACTACTCTACCGGGTTTTGCATTGGTGTGTTCGCCATCAGCTAATACCTGCACACCATTCACAAACACATGCACCATGCCGGTGCTGTATTGATGTGGATTCTCAAACGTAGCATGATCGGCAATTTTTGTTGCATCGAAGATGGCAAGATCGGCAAAGTAGCCGGGTGCCAACATCCCACGCTTTTTTATTTTCAAGTTGGTGGCGGGCAATGAAGTCAATCTACGAATTGCTTCCTCCAGTGAAATCACTTTTTCTTCACGAGCATACTTTCCCAATAACCGTGAGAAATTTCCATACGCGCGGGGATGTGTAGGTGTTTTCAAAAAATTTCCGGCTGCCGTAGACGACTCTGCATCTGATCCGAAACTAACATAGGGCAATTGAATTTGTCGCATCACATTTTCTTCTGTCATTAAAAAGTATGCAGTGCCCACACGTGTGCCATCAGTAATGACCAAATCCATAGCTGTCTCTTCCGGTGACTTACCATAAATTTTTGCTACCTCTCCCAATGTTTTGCCGGTGTAGTTTTTACGGAGTGAATCATTGGTAAAACCCATCAGCAATACTTTATTAAAATCGCCCGCCAACATCATCAGGTTTTCCCACTTGTCGGTAGGTGTACGCATTTCTTGCAGTGCTTTCTTGCGCATGGCGGGATCTTTCATGCGTTTGATCCATTCGTTGATGCCTCCCTCCTGCAACCAAGGTGGCATGGCTGCATCGAGTCCGGTTGCTCCGGCTGTGTACGTGTACATATCAGCTGTAATTTTTAATCCCGCTTTGTTGGCTTGATCGATCATCGCAATCACCGAATCAATTTTATTCCAATTGTCTTTGCCACTGAATTTCAAATGATAAATCTCTGCCGGAAGGTTGGCCTCTCGTGCAATGCGAATGGTTTCGTCCACTGCAGCATAAATCGAATTTCCCTCACTACGGATGTGTGCGATGTACATGCCATTATATTGCGAAGCCACTTTACTTAACTCAATCAACTCTTCGGTGCTGGCATAATTTGCAGGTGCATAAATCAAGGCTGAAGTAACACCCATCGCTCCTTCTTCCATCGCCACGCGCACCAATTCCTTCATGCGATTCAGTTCCTCGGGTGATGGTGCGCGATTGGCGTATCCTAGCTCATGCACGCGCACCGTGATGGCGCTGACGAACGAGGCTACGTTGGGAGAAATTCCTCTGCGTTCTAAACCTTCTAAATATTCACCTAGTGTAGTCCAATCAATTTTATAAGCCCAATCGGTGTCATGCAACATAGCGAGTGAGTCGTCTGCTTTCATCTTCGCATTCATCGGGCCCATGGAGCCTTCGCCCAACACTTCCAATGTAACGCCTTGCCGAATATCACTTTGCGAATTGCCATCAAACAAAAGTGAAACCTCGCAGTGACTCAACATATTGATAAAGCCCGGAGCAACGGCCAACCCATTGGCATCAATTTCTTTTTTGCCGACAGCCGATGACAAATCACCAATGAAAGCAACTGTGTCGGCATTGATTCCTACATCTGCAATCACTCCTGCATTTCCGGTACCATCATACACGGTGCCACCGCGAATGATTACATCAAATTCTTGTTTCTTGCAGGCTGCCGCAAAGAGCAACACCGCAGTGATGAGAAATAACTTTTTCATAGGTATTACTTTAGCGATAAATAACCTTTCCGCTTCGTTGATTGGTGGTTTTACCATCGGCCCAAACTATCTGACCATTCACCCATACTCGCTCAATTCCTTTGGATACAAGATGCGGATTTTGAACGGTGGCTTGATCTTTCACCGATTGCTCATTAAACAAAACCAAATCTGCATAATGACCAACAGCAATTCGTCCTCTCTTTTTGATTCCGATTTGATCAGCCGCCAGGCCGGTCATTTTAAAAATTGCTTCCTGCATGGAAAGGGTTTTTTCCTCACGCACATAGTGACTGAGTATACGTGTAAATGCTCCGAAGCCGCGTGGATGCCTGCCGCCACTGTTTCCATCTGAACAAAAATTAGTGTACTTCCATTGCATTAATTTCTTCACATCATTCTCATCCATGCTTGTAGCAACAATACTGCCACCGCAATCATCGCCCTTCTTTTCGCATTCATCCAATCGTTTGATCAGCTCGATCAGCATTTTTTCGGGTGTGCGTTTTTCCAGTGCAGCAATCTCCGCTAAACTTTTTCCATTATAGTCAGGGTTGGGATCGTATTTGCTCATGATAATTCCTTCGGCACTGGTCACTTCTTTCAAAATGAAAGCCGCTTCTTTTTCGTCCGTAAAATTCCGATCCGGAAAAAGAACGCGGATGGTAGAAGACCAGTAAGTGTATGGATATAAGTCAGCGGTAATGTTCACGCCTTCATTTCGAGCCTGATCCAACAACAGCAAAGTACTATCGGCTTTGCCCCACAACCCACGCATGGCTAATTTGAAGTGACTGATTTGTACCGGAATCTTTACTTCTTTGCCGATGGTAATAATCTCCTGAAGCGCATCCCAGAAGTAGCGATCTTCGCTGCGCAAATGACTAATGTATCGGCCTTGATAGGACGGTAACACTTTTGAAAGTTGCAGCACTTCACCCTTGGTAGAATATATTCCCGGATCATATTCCAAACCAGTTGATAATCCAAATGCGCCTGCTTTCATGTCCTCATGCAACAACATAATCATGCTGTCGATTTCTGCCTGAGTCGATATTCGTTTAAAATCGGCACCCACTATTTGATCGCGAATCGTGTTATGGCCACTATAAGATCCTACATTCACGGCCACGGGGTGATCGATCAGTGATTGAAAATATTTTTTAAGCGGCCATTGCGATCCACCATCTTGCCCAACAATGATTGTAGTGACGCCCTGACTTACAATCGCCAGGCCGGACGGATCTTCCTCCAAACCGCCTCCATGATGGCTGTGCGTATCGATAAATCCGGGGGCTAAAATCAAACCCTTTGCATCCACTATTGTTTTACTATTAGCGTTTTTCAAGTCGCCAATGAATGCGATGGTATCTGCCTGAATGCCAACATCGGTAATCACTCCGGCACTACCGTTGCCATCATAAACGGTTGCGCCACGAATAATTGTATCGTATGAAGGCTGAGAACAATTCGCTAGAAGAAAAATGAGTGCGATTAAAAGTACCCGATGCATAGTAATAGCTATTAGTAAAGTAATGTATTGATTTTAAGATCATCGGGCAAGCGAAAGTATTTGCTAATTTTAGATTATAAACACCACCTTATGCTACAAAATCCACTTGTTCAATCCAATCCAAGGCTTCACGTATTTCTGCCCATTTTCTACATGGTGTGGAGCGATGCAGTATTGACTCCCAAAGAAATTAAAGTGATTAAAGAAGCCGTTGAAAAACAAAAATGGCTATCCGCAGAAGAAAAACAGTTTTTGTTTGATCAAATCAACCCATTATCACCACCCACACCGGATGAGTACAGGCAATGGCTGGAAGAAATCCGAAAAGCATTAGATACCATTCCAACTTCCTCACAACCAAAACTAGTAGACATTGGTATCTCATTGGTTCATAAGCATTCTGAAAATTTGTTGAACGGTGAATTATCTGAAATCAGAAATTCACTTGAGTCGATTGACAATACACTAGGTTTGATACATGGAGAAGTAGTGTACCAATTTTATCCTGAAAAACGTATCACCATTACAGAACAGCACAGCACACAGTCTACTTTTAATGTAGAGGCGTTGGCAAAGATTCTCGAAGGCAATCAATCGGAGATGATCAAAAAAGTGAAGACGGTTATTTCCGATCCGGAGTTTCAATATCTCGAAACAGATAATCTTTCCGCTTACCGCGAAAAAGTTTTACAGTGGTGCAAGCAATTAGCGGATCAGGGTTTTGGTGCGATGGCATATCCCAAAGAATATGGTGGTCAGGCAGACATGGAAAAATATTTCACCATCATGGAAACACTCAGCTACCACGACCTGAGTATGGTGATCAAGTTCGGTGTGCAGTTCGGTTTGTTTGGTATGAGTGTTTATTTTTTGGGAACGGAGAAGCATCACAAAAAATACTTAAAGCAAATTGGCACGCTGCAATTGCCTGGCTGCTTTGCAATGACTGAAACTGGTCACGGCTCTAACGTTAAAGGAATCGAAACAACGGCCACATACCATCATGCTTCCAAAACTTTGGTGATCAACACACCTCATGAGCAAGCCAAGAAAGAATACATTGGTAATGCTGCCGTACACGGACAAATGGCCACCACATTCGTTAAATTAATCATTGATGGAAAAGATTATGGCGTAAGTGCTGTATTAGTACCCATTCGCGATGCGCAAAGTAAACCCATGCCGGGTGTTACGATCGAAGATTGCGGACGCAAGATGGGTTTGAATGGCGTAGACAACGGAAAAATACATTACAACCAAGTAGTAGTTCCGGTTGAGAATTTATTGGATCGATTTGCCGGCATCAATGAAGAAGGAAAATTTGTAAGCCCGATTGCCAGCGACAATCGGAGATTTTTTACGATGCTCGGTACTTTAGTTGGTGGTCGTATCGGAATTCCGAGATCGGGTTTGAGTGCTTCCAAATCAGGATTGACCATTGCCATTCGCTATGGCGATCAGCGCAAACAATTTGGTCCAGAGGGTGCTAGTGAAATTCCTATTTTGAACTACCGCACTCATCAACGCAGACTCATGCCATTGTTGGCCAATGCATACGCTCTGCATTTCTCTTTGCAATACTTGACGCACCGATTTGTGAATCGCTCGGAAGAAGATATGCAAGAGATCGAAGCATTGGCGGCTGGATTAAAAGCATTTGCTACATGGAATACTACCGCCACTCTACAAGAATGTCGGGAGGCGTGCGGTGGCAAAGGATATCTTTCGGAAAATCGCATCGAGCGATTAAAGAATGACTCCGACATTTACACCACATTTGAAGGAGACAACACGGTGCTGCTTCAATTGGTTGCCAAGAGTAGACTTACCGAATTCAAACAAGAGTTCAGCAACATGGGTATGTTTGGCATTCTCAATTTTGTTGCCGAACAAGCTTCCTCTTCGTTGGCTGAGTTAAATCCATTCTTCACGCGCAATACCGATGAAGAACATTTACTCGATTTTGATTTTCATTTAGAAGCATTCAAACACCGCGAGCGCGACATTTTAGTATCGGCTGCACAACGCTTAAAGAAACACATCAGCAGTGGTATGGATTCGTTTGACGCCTTCAATGTGAGTCAGCACCACTTGGTGGAAGTAGGCATGGCACACATTGAGCGAGTGATTGTTGAAAAATTTATTGAGCAAGTAAACCAAACGAAAGATGCAGGCTGCAAAGCAGTGCTCACCAAGTTATGTCAACTCTTCGCGCTTTCGCAGATAGAGAAAAACAAAGGCTGGTATCTGGAAAGTGGCTATATGGAAGGAAGTAAAACAAAAGCCATTCGCAAATTAGTAAATCAACTTTGCTGGGATGTGCGCCAGGAAGCAGTGCCATTGTGTGATGCCTTTAAAATACCTGAAAGTTGTTTAGCTGCACCTATTGCAAGGAGATAGGAGGATTTGAAATGACTTTTTTGATTTGCATTATTAGACTGAACCTAATCTCATGAATATTGGAAAGGTTACTTTCACTGTTGGATTTAACCAAAGTGGACGAATCTGTAGTGTAAGTTGGTCAACTGGATTTTCCCCATTCCTACTGATATATTTCTGAACAGCCGACCATGTATTAACATAACCTAACAAGTCATCACGTGTCCATTCAAAACTCATATCAAAAGATGGAGCCTTTATCTCGTTCAAAGGAAATGGTAAATCTTGATATGCTTCGTCCACATGTCTTCGTTCTTTATCCCAATAGCTTCCAATCGTATTCTTATAAAACGATAACATAATTTCATCGATTTCCTGGTTGATTGAGAGCAAGCTATAACCCCAAACTGCCACCATTGCTTTTGGCTTTGCAACTCGCTTAACTTCCTCCATAAATGAAGTTACATCAAGCCAGTGAAACGCCTGGGCTACTGTTATCAAGTCAAAACTTTCAGATTCAAATGAAGTCTTCTCAGCGCGTGCTACGCTGTAGAAAATATTTTCTCTGGTGTACGCGCTTTCAATTTGCTTTTCACTAATGTCGGTAGCATACACTTTTTTAAATCGCAAAGCCAACTCTCTGGCAGCTTGCCCATTGCCAGTTGCACAATCCCATGCTAAATCAAACGACTGACAGTGGGCATATAGAAAATCATAGAGCTCTTTCGGATAAGTAGGTCGAAATTGTGCGTAGCTTTTAGAATGTTGCGAAAACAAATCTTTCGAGTTCATTCCATAAATATACGGCACATAAAGAATTTACTCCAATGGAATATCTCCCGGCTTTTCACCCAACACTTCAACTTTCGGAGGAAGTAATTTATACATCACTGGTGTCACCAATCGTGACAACAATGTAGAGCTGATTAACCCTCCAATAATCACCAACGCCAAAGGTGAATACAATGGGTTGCCTTCAATTGCTAGCGGAATCAAACCACCAATCGCGGTGAGTGACGTAAGCACAATGGGCACAAAGCGAATCTCACCTGCCTTCTCTATGGCTTCATTCAACTCTACTCCTCGTTCACGAAGTTGATGTGTAAAGTCCACCAACAAAATAGAGTTCTTTACTTCAATTCCCGCTAAGGCAATCAAACCAACCACCGCTACAAACGATAGTGGATTTCCCGTAAGGAACAACATCGTGACCGCTCCGATCACACCCAGTGGGATAACCGACAACACGATGAGTGTACTTTTGAAATTTCCAAACTCTAACACGAGCACAGCAATGAATCCAAACACAGTGATAAGAATAATGGTGCTCAAGCCTCCGAATGACTCTTGTTTGTTTTCTACTTCACCCGCAGCTACATAATAGTATCCTTTCGGGAATGGAAAAGCATCCAGTTTTTTAATCACGTCATTAGTCACGTTTTCATACAAATAACCGCTCTTAACAAAGGAGGTAACCGTAGCAAAACGATTCTTGTCGTAATGGCGAATGAGGTTCGGACTCGTTTCAAACTCTACCACCGCCAATTGACGCAACGGAATGGCCTGCCCGTTGATTGAATTGACCTGCAGTGTATTGAATACATTCAAATCCGAATACTTTTTCTTGGGTAAGGTTACATTGATATTGATTTCATCTTCACCTTCACCCGGAGTGAATTTACCCACATTCAAACCAGCTACACCCAATCGGATTGCGCGATCAATATCACTAATGGCCACACCTAGTTGTCCTGCTTTTTCTTTATTGATCTTCACATGTAAATCGGTCTGCTGATTCGACAATGGGTTGTTCACATAAATGGTACCTTCTGTTTTTTTGATGATCTCTTCTATCTTCATTGACACGCTGCGAAGGGTATCCAGATTTTCGCCAAAGATGCGCATGGCAATCGGTGCTTCCAGCGGAGGGCCTTGCTCAAAATCTTTCACCTCAATCTTAGCATTGGGATAGAACATAAACTTATCGCGCAGTTTGTCGATCAACTTCGTTTTTTGTTCGGTGGTTAATCCTTTCAACTGAACAAAGAATTGAACAATGTTACTGCTCTCACTTCGTCCAATTACATTGTAGTAAATGCGTGGATTTCCTTTGCCTACGTTTGAAGTAAAGTAACTGATCTCTTTTTCTTTCTTCAACTCTTCTTCTACATACCGCGCTATACGATCTGTTTCGTAGATGCTCGTGCTCGATGGCGTTTCGATGTTGATCAAAAACTGAGGCTTCTCTGATTTAGGAAACAAACTGAATCCTACTACTTTGAATAATCCCAAGCTCGCAATGAACAACACGAGGGTAAAGCCAAGCGTAGCCCAAGGATGACGCAAACACCAATGAAGCAAGCGAGTGTAGGTACCATGAATCAATTTCTTCAAGGCACGCAAGAAAATATTTCCTTCCGATGAAACGTGTGTCTTCAAAATGCGGCTCGCTAAAAAAGGAACAATCGTCAGCGACACAAACAATGAAGCCAACACCGTAAAGATTACCGCCATCGGTAGACTGCGAATAAAATCTCCGGCTGCCTCCGGTAAAAACACCAATGGCAAGAAAGCGAGTATCAATGTGGCTGTACAACCTAATACAGCCAATCCAATTTGTTTGGTGGCTTCAATGGAAGCTTCGCGTTTACCTTTGCCTGCGCGCAAGTAGCGCTCGATATTTTCAATCACCACAATGGAGTCATCCACCAGAATACCCAAGGCTACAATCAGTCCTACAATGCTTAATTGGTTGATCGTAAATCCAAATGAATCCAACAAAAATAATCCAGTGAAAATCGACAACGGTATTGAAATCATCACTACAATCGCAGCGCGCGTACCAAGTGGTAAGAGTGTGATAGCAACTAATAAAATCGCAATGATGAAATCCTTGGCAAAACGAGATAAGCGTTTCTCTACGCTTTTTGCTTGCTCAAAGTTGCGCACCATTTTCATAGTAGCCGGCAACTCCTTCTCAAACTCATCCAGAACCGGAGTGATGGCATCATCTACTTTGAAAATATTCTGTCCTTCTTTCTGACTGGCCGTCAACAACACTGCACGATGACCGTTCAGTCGTGTGATGTGCGATTCGTTTTCGTAGCCACTCTCCACTTGCGCCACATCTTTCAGGTACACAATTTTTCCATTGGCGGAATAGACAATTGTATTTCGAATTTCTTCAATGTCTTTGTACTCGCCACTGGTTTTGATATTGAAGTTACGCGTATTCACTTGAATACGTCCACCGGGTATGTTCACATTTTCGCTTTGCAATGCTCCGAGCACGGCATTCACCGGAATTCGATTCTGCGCCAGCTTCTCTAAGTTGAGCGACACTTTCACTTCCTGCTCCGGAAAACCAAACGATTCAATCTTCTTGAGACTTTTGATTTTCTCCAATCGCTCTTCCAGTGTTTCTACTTTATCTTGCAACTCGCGATACGATGCCGTTTCTGACATCAATGCCAACTGCAAAATATTCACATCGGTAGATGAGAACCGCTGAATGGTGATGGAGTAAATATCTTGCGGTAACTCTTTGCGCAAAGCATCTGTCTCTCGAATGATCTCCTGATACTTTTCATCTTTGTCAGATTCATGCTTGTAGTCCACACGAAATACAGCCAAGCCATCATTAATAGAAGTGGTTAAACGCTTGATGTCATCCAACTCGTTGATCCGCTTCTCCATCGGATCTACTACCAGTTTTTCCATGTCCTCCGGACTGGTTCCGGGATAAACGACTACAATCGAGAAACTGGGCTGATCCGTTTCAGGATCTTCCCCACGCGGCATATTGATGAGTGAATTCAAACCCATCGCCAGCACCAGCGCAAACATAATCAGTGTGAACTGGTAATTCTTTACGGAAAATTCTGCGATACGCATACGATTACTTTGAAATGGTGATGGTTGAATTTTCAGTTAAGAATGCAGAGCCTGCGGTGATTACTTCACTCACTTCTTCTACGCCACTCAATAGGTAAGCTTGCGTGTCTTCGAGGTAAGCAATGTTCACAGCCACTTTGCGTACAGTCTTCTGATCTGCGTTCGCTACAAAAATGTATGCTTGTTTTCCAGCTCCTTCTACTAAAGCTTCAATCGGCACAATCCACAACTTGGTTTTGTCGGTCGGGATGATCTGTACTTTTGCAAACAAACCGCTCGCCAATTTTTTGTTGCCGGGATTTACCTTCACTTCCGCCTGGTACAATCCACTGATGGCATCGGCACCTTCATTGATTGTGCTGACCACGCCTTCGAATATAGTATTTGGATATGCATCCGTAGATACTTTCACACGGTCGCCAATCTTTACACGCACCCAATCCACATCAGGCAAACCAATTTTTACCAACCAATTATTTTGTGATGCGGCATTAATAATCAGCGCTGGTGCTCCGGGAGAAACCAACTCACCTTCGTTGATCAATTTGCGAATGACCTTTCCATTTTGATTGGCACGTATGGTAGCATATTGCTGATTGAACGTAGCAATGCGATATGCTTCATCCGCTACCTGAAAAGCTGTTTGCAAATTTTGGAGTTGCTCAATCGTAGCAGCAGAATCTTTCAGCAATCGTTGACCACGCTCTAAGTCGCGCTTGGTTTTATCCAAATTGTTTTTCGCCTGACTAACCTGCGCGTTGATCTCCGTCAGATCCAACGAAGCCAAGAGTTGCCCTTTGGTAACGCTTTGTCCTTCCTTCACATAAATCTTTGAAACAATACCGGCAATTTTGAAAGAAAGTCGTGACTCATTTTCAGTGGCGATTAAACCAGAGCTTGCAATGGGCAAACTGTATTCGCCTACTTGAACAGGTGTTAACTTCACCGCTACAGCCGATTCATCAATGGACTGCTCTTGAGCAGGTTGTTCTTTCTTTCCACAAGCTGCCAGTAGTAACCCAACAGCAAGTGCCAAAAACGCAGAGTGTAATTTGTATGACATGGTGTTATCTTTTAGTATGATCAGTATTTTTTTGTTCGATAGATTGTATTAAGTCTTGCACGGTCAGCGATTCTCCCGTTTCCGGAATTTGTACTTTGTATTTTTCTTCTACATAATAAAGTAATGCATTCAACTCGAAAGAAGAAAGTCCGAGGTCGCTGGTAAACTTTTGCTTGGATTGCATACGCGATACAGGCACAAGCAACTGCTTACGCAGGATGGTTTGAACAGATCGATAAGTGGCGCTCATAATTATAGTGTAGCTATGGTTTTTTGAAGAGCCGCTTCTTTACGCAGCAATTCATAATGATTAATGGACTGTGTTAAGCGCGCAGTGGTTAGTTTATTCTGCGCATCTAAATATTCTAATAGAATAGCTTGTCCTTCGCGGTATTTGGATTGAATAATTTGAAATGATCGCTCGGTGCTGCGCACACCACTCTGCGATGCTTCTAATGTTTTGTTCGCCATCTCCAATTCGTAGTGTGCTTGAATCACCTGCAACTCAATTTGTTTTTTCAGTTGATCCATTCGGTTGGTCATCACCTGTTGATCAATTTTCGCTTGCTGAATTTTTACTTGCTTCTCGCCTCCTTTAAAAATATCCCACGTAAGCCCAAACTGCACCAACCAATATTGCTGTGAGTTATCAAATTTGTATTGAAAGCCTTGGTAACCCACATCGCCAACAGCGTTCAGTTTCGGCATGAAGGCACTTCCTTTTTGCAAGCCAACCAATTGCTGATTCGCACGAATGCCACCTTCCAATTGTTTGATCTCCTGGCGCTGTTGAATGGCTTGTGTGGTCAATTGATCGATGGTTTGCTGATTACTATAAGTTACCATCATCGTGGTATCGCGAGTGATTTCGTGATTCAAATCGCGGTTCAATAAAAAATTGAAATACGACCGAGCCACTTGATTGTTCTTTTCAGTTTCTGCCAATTGCTGTTCTACTTTGCTCAATTCATACTCGGCATTTAAAACAACATCTTTGGTAGCCTTCGCATTCGCAACTAAACTTTGATTGATTTTGAGCAATTCGTTGAGAAGTACTTTGGTCTTTTTCAAGATGAGAAGCCCTTCTTCTGTTTGCAGATATTGAAAGTAAGCAGAAGCAATGTTGTACTTCAACTCATTTTCGTACGTTTTCTTTTGTGCTTTTTGCACGGTAGTCAATTCTTTCTGCGCTTTGTAAGCAAAATAAATGTCGGGGTTGAAGAGCGGCTGAATCACGCGCAGTTTTGTATCGTGAAAATTATTCGCCAAGAACTGCTCATTCACATTTTGAATTTGTGGAAAGTTGGTAGTGCCTGTTAATTGATTCAGCGTAGAATAAACTCCGTTTAGTAAATCTCCCACGGGAAAAGAAATTTTACGGCCTCCGCCTGCCAATTGGTAAGACGCATTGGCTGAAACCTGTGGCATGAACAGTGCGCGCGCCAACTGTAAACTTTGCTCGCTCTTTTCGTAGTTCAACTGCTCTTGTTGCAGTTGCAAATTGCTCTTCAATCCTTCTTGAATGTATTGATCTAAGATGGAGGTTTGAGCCGCTAGCTGCAGACTGACCATCAACAGCATGAATGTAAAAATGTAGCTTCTGGTATTCATCGTTAATTCACTTAACAGTGTTTAGTTATACGTCAAATTTTTTTAGCTCTTCAGTCGTTCTAGCATCGCTTTAAAGGTGTCGTACGTGTTGTTCATAATTTCATCGATCACCAACTGGTTCTCGCGGGCTTCTTTAACATGTGAAATGTGTTTACTGATTCCCAAGGCACATAAACCATGAATGAAACTCCAAATAACCATGGACATATTTTGTGTATCGAGGCCGACAAAAAATCCTTGCTCTTGACAGCCCTTTACCGTTTGCAAAAGCACATCAAATGCACGATCACCTTCTGTCCACTGGTCATCCAGGCAAGTTGCTAAATGCTCCATGGGTTCAGTTCGGATGAACAACAAATCATACACTTCCGGATTGGTGGTAGCAAACTGAATGTAAGCCTTGCCCATTTCCTTCAATCGCTCAAAGGGATTCGCTATTTGCGTGAGCGGTTGGAACGCCTGATTCAACATGCCAAAGCCTTGCTGATGCATGGCATGGAAGATTTCGTTCTTGTCCTTAAAATAGAGGTAAATGGTAGCGGGACTATACTCGATGGCTTCCGCAATACTTCGCAAGCTGATCTGATCGAAACCCTTTTCTAAAAAGAGCTTATGTGCCGATTGCAGGATTTTGTCCCGCATCTCAAGCTTATCGCGCTCTTTTCTTTCTTTTACGCCCATAATTATTGACTTATACGGGCAAAATTAATAAACGGTGTTCAGTTTTAGATCAATGTTTATTAAATATTCTTAATTACCTGATTTACAGAACATAAAATTTCATTTCGCACATAAAAAAACCCTTCTCAATCATAATTAAGAAGGGTCTTTATGCTGTCTAAAACTAGGATTAATGACCTGTAAACAACTTTAGAATATCATTATAGAATACAAAAACCATCAACACCAAAAGGATGGCCATTCCCACTTTGGTAGCATTCTCCATGAATTTTTCAGAAGGTTCGCGGCCACTGATCATCTCATATAGTAAGAATACTACATAGCCACCGTCTAGAGCCGGGATCGGTAGGAAATTCATAAAGGCTAATACCATCGAAAGTAAGCCAGTCATACGCCAGAACCGTTCCCAATCCCACGCGCCACCATACATTTGCGCCATGCCGATAGGTCCGGAAAGCGATTTCTTAAATGAAATCTCGCCTTGGAATATGCGCTTGAAAGCTTTCAACTGCAAACCAATAACACCAAAGGCACGTGACACCCCAAGCGGCACTGACTCTCCTAAACTGTAACTGATTGTTTTGAAGTCTTCTTTCCTTGGCGGAACAGGACGGAAGCCAATCTGCACTTGGTTTTTAAACGGCCCTTTGTAAGCAATGGTATCGCTGCCTCTTTTCACTTTAAATGAAATGCTATCGTGTGGTTTGCTGCGCAACGTGGTCATGACCTCATCGTAGTATTGAATCGGCTTGCCCTGCAACTCAATAAACTGATCTCCTTTCTTCAAACCTGCCTTACTGGCTACCGATTCTATTTTCTCCTTCGTCTCTACGATTTCACCTTTCTCATTATATAATAAGTCAATAACCCCTGAAACATCATTTACAATCGGAGCAATACGAAAAGACATAAAGGTAGAGGGAGCATCTTTCGAATTGAAGTTCTCAATAAAATTCTTTGGAATGGGAATATTGATTTCCTGACCATCACGTAGCACGGTGTAATGCGCATTCTCAGATAGCATAAAATCAGCCTTGTAGAGGTCATCAAAATTCTGATAGTCTTGGTCGTTAACCTTCACAATTTTATCTCCCGTTTTCAGGCCTAACTTCTCAGCCAATTCCATCGCCTGAATGCCTCCATTATTAAATACGAACGCTTTTGGTAAAACGGTATCGCCCATGAAATAAACTATACCAATAAAAATCATTACTCCCAATACCACATTGACGATGATACCTCCCATCATTACAATCAAACGCTGCCAGGCTGGCTTCGAGCGAAACTCCCACGGCTCTGCCGGAGCTTTCAATTGCTCTTTGTCCATGCTCTCGTCTACCATGCCGGCAATTTTTACATAGCCTCCCAATGGAAACCAGCCGATTCCATATTCCGTATCGCCTTTCTTAAATTTTACCAATGAAAAATTAAGCAGGTTTGCCATAGGGAATAGGAAATCAAAGAAGAGATAGAACTTCTCCACTTTAATGTTGAATAACCGTGCAGCAAAGAAGTGCCCGCCTTCATGCACCACGATTAATATTGAAAGACTCAGTAAGAGCTGAGCCGTCATAATTATTCCCTCCATAAGTTAATTCGTTGATTCGTTAATTTGCTAATTCGATGATTTGTTGATTTGACAATTCTTTCTAACCGATTTTCTCTTTTGCTTTGATTCGGGTTTCTTTATCTGTTGCTATATAATCTTCTAATGTTGGCTTCGCTATGAAGGGAATGGTATTCAAACAATGTTCTACCACATCCGACATCTGCAAGAAACCTACTTTATCTTTTAAAAATTCCGCTACCGCTATTTCGTTGGCGGCATTCAACACACAAGGCATGTTGCCGCCACGTTCCATCGCGCTAAAAGCGAGTGCAAGGTTACGAAAAGTTTCTGTATCGGGTGGCTCAAAAGTTAATGATGGATAGGCCGCAAAGTTAAATCGTGGAAAGGTAGCCGACAGCCGCTGCGGGTAGCCGAGGGCAAACTGAATGGGCAACCGCATATCGGGCAAACCCAATTGAGCCTTGATCGAGCTATCCTGAAACTGCACCAGTGAGTGTACAATACTCTGTGGATGTACAATCACCTCAATCTGAGAGGGCTTCAATGCAAAAAGCCACTTGGCCTCAATGACTTCCAATCCCTTGTTCATCAGGCTGGCCGAGTCGATCGTCACTTTCGCGCCCATCGTCCAATTGGGGTGCTTGAGCGCTTGAGCCTTCGTTACCTGTAATAGTTCATCGCGTTTCTTTCCCCGAAAGGGACCACCCGAGGCCGTTAATATGATTTTTTCAATTGGATTATCGAATTCCCCCACCAGACATTGGAAGATAGCCGAGTGCTCGGAATCTACTGGATAAATATTCACGCCTTTGGAGCGGGCCAATTGCGTGACTAACTCGCCTGCTACCACCAATGTTTCTTTGTTAGCCAGTGCGATGTTTTTACCTGCTTCAATCGCTTTTAGTGTTGGGTTCAATCCGGCATAGCCTACCAAAGCTGTCAGCACCAGATCAATGCTGTCCATCTGAACAATCGATGACAATGCTTTTTCGCCTGCAAAAACTTTGATGTTCAGAGGCACCAACGCTTCCTTCACCACGGGGTACAAATCTTCATTGCCAATCACCACCGCGTTGGGCTGGAATGCTTTCGCTTGCGCGATCAGCAACTCGGCATTGGATTGTGCTGTGAGCACTTCTACTTCAAACTGATCGGGATGGGCGGCTATCACTTCCAGCGCTTGCGTGCCAATGGAACCGGTAGACCCTAAAATTGCAATCGATTTTTTTTCTTTACTCATAATTTATTAACCACGAAGGCACAAAGGCACTAAGAATTTAGGAATGGAAACACAATTAAGCAGCATCGGTACAGAGCGTGTAGAGGATTGAAAGTATTGGTGCATCAATGCGTTGTGTTTTTAAAATATGTTGTGTAATGTGGATTGACCCATCTCTCATTAAAGAGATAAACCACCGATTTTGTTACAAGGTAAAACAATAAAAAATTGTTTTTAGGATGATAAGGTTTTAGTCGCCACGCCTGCCAACCGCTGCGCCAGGCTTTGGACAGCGCATGCCAATACAAATGATAAAAAGCCGCATGGCGATGGTGCAGCGATGCATCGCGAATATAAGGCTCCGCAATTTTATTCAGATACGCATCTACCTCCTCCACACGGTTTTGTTCCAGACTATCGCTACCGGTGCGCCTGCGCTGGTCGCTCAAAAAAGCAATGACTTTATACAAGTGCAGAAAGCGAATCGACACATTCTTGCGCGAATTAGACGAGCTTACAATGCGATACGCATACAATGCCTCGGGCGCATTTGCCGCGCGATAGCGATCGACTATTCGCGAAGCCAAATCCGCATCGGCAATATGATCTTTAAAATAATTGCGATACAGTGGCACAAACTCTTTCAATAACTCGCTGCGCATGATCGTGGTAGGTCCATGTACTTGCGCATGTTGTGGCATTTGTTCGTAAATCAACTCATGACGCTGTGGCAACAGCACATTTCGAAAAATTTTTCCTGCTGCGTTCATCGCCACATAGCCAGTTCCGCAAAGCATGATCGATTGATCCTTCAGCAAAACCTCCATTTGCTTTTGCAGGCGCTGCGGTTGCGATGCATCATCGGCATCGGTAATCGAAAAAAAGGGTGTCGTTATCTGCTCTACTACTTCGTTCACTACCGTTACTCGTCCGCGATTATGATCAAACCCAAAAAAACGAATTCTTGAATCGGTGTATGATTGCATGATGGCACGCGATGCGTCAGTCGACCCATCATCGATCAACCACAACTCAAAATCTGTAAATGTTTGGTCCAACAGACTATCTACCGCCTCGCGCAAATAAGGCGCTGCATTGTAAACGGGCATGAGGAGAGTCAACTGAGCCATGCGCAAACTACTTCGCAAATGCAGCTAGTGATTCGGCAATCTTCCGATCATTCGAAAGCCGTGGCACTTTGTTTTGTCCGCCCAACTTGCCCTGCGATTTCATGTAATCAATAAACCCGTTCTTCTGCAAGGGCGTAATCTTCAGCGTAGAGAGAATATTGCCGGTAATCAAATCATCATAATATACATTCAACCTACGCAACTGCGTATCCAGTTCCAACCGAAACACCTCCATGTCAGCAGGCGCATTCGCAAACTCAATCAACCACTCGTGGTGAGGCATCCCTTCATTTGGCGCCACATTCGGTGCCACCGTAAACTCCACCAGTTCCACCTCCTTCATCTTCTCCATCGTAAACTTCATCGCCTTCTCCACCTCTTCGCCAATCACGTGCTCGCCAAAGGCAGAAATAAAATGTTTGATGCGCCCGCTCACCACAATGCGATACGGATCTTTCGAAACAAACTTTATCGTATCTCCAATCGAGTAGCCCCACAAGCCCGCGTTGTTGTTGATAATCACCGCATAATTTTTCCCCAACTCCACCTCTTCAATCGACAGCCGTGTAGGCTTCTCATTAAAATATTCATCAGCCGGAATAAACTCAAAGAAGATGCCGCTGTTCAGCAACAGCAGCAACCCCTCGGCACGCTGCGAATCCTGATACGCAATAAATCCTTCGGAAGCCGGATACGTCTCGATTGAGTCCACGCGCTTGCCAATCGTTTCAAACAACTTCGCGCGATACGGTTCAAAGTTCACACCTCCATACACAAACAATGAAAAATTCGGAAACACATCCTTCGCCTTCTTGCCCGTGCGCGCGATGATGCGATCGAAATACATCTGCGCCCAAGGCGGTATGCCCGATATCAGCGACATGTCTGCCAAAATCGTTTCTTCAATAATCTTATCCAGTTTCTCCTCCCAATCTTCAATGCAGTTGGTAGCATAGCTCGGCTTTTGGTTCGAGCGCAAATACTGCGGCACGTGGTGATTCACAATGCCCGACAGCCTCCCTGTTTTAATGCCGGCCTTCTCATCCAACTCCGGACTGCCCGACAAAAAAATTAAACCGCCATCTAAGAAAGCACCATTGCCTGTTTCGTGTAC
>JACPVX010000067.1 GCA_016191555.1 Bacteroidota bacterium | reverse complement strand
CATCGCGGTCAGACGCCTTTATGATCAATACACTTTGATAACATCAAACACCCGCTACTTTTTCCACCCACTTTCTCCCATTAACAAACGCTTCAAACCAGGGAGACACTTCGTCTTTCTGTTTACGATCAGTCGGATAGTAAGGCCAGTTCCATGCAAACAAACTTCTTTCAATGTGTGGCATAATAGCCAAATGTATTCAGGCGTCCGACCGCTGATTATCCAAGCAACATCGCGGTCAGACGCCTTTATGATCAAGCCACTTTGATAACATCAAACACCCGCTACTTTTTCCACCCACTTTCTTGCATTAACAAAAGCTTCAAACCAGGGAGAAACTTCGTCTTTCTGTTTACGATCAGTGGGATAGTAAGGCCAGTTCCAGGCAAACAAACTTCTTTCAATGTGTGGCATAATAGCCAAATGTCTTCCATCAGTTGAATGTAAGGCAGCCACTGCAAAATCACTGTCGTTCGGATTACCCGGATATTCCGGATACGTAAATGTAGCCGCGACTTTATAGTTAAGCGGAGTGTCTTTCAGTTTAAACATACCCTCGCCATGCGCGAGCCATACACCCAGCTGTGCTCCTTCATACGAATAAAGCATCACCGAATTATTTTTAGGAACTGTAACATTCACGAAAGTAGATTCGAATTTACCCGAGCCATTGTGATGCATCTTCGGGTGTTCGCTCATAGCAATCTCGCGATATACCAAACCCAACTCCATCATTAACTGACAACCATTGCATACACCCAAGCTTAACGTGTCAGGTCTCGCATAGAAGTTGTCCAATGCAGCTTTCGCCTTTGGATTATACAGGAATGATCCGGCCCAACCCTTAGCAGATCCTAATACATCCGAATTCGAGAAGCCTCCTACAAATACAATCATGTTTACACCACTCAAATCCTCGCGACCTGACACAAGATCCGTCATATGAACATCTTTCACATCAAATCCTGCGAGATACAAAGCGTATGCCATCTCACGGTCACCGTTCACACCCTTCTCACGAATGATTGCCGCCTTAATGCCGGACGCATTTCTGCGTTTCGGGTTCACACCATACGATGCAAACGTGCCATCGAACTGCGGTTGAAAGGTATATGACAGCAACTGCTTCGAATAATTTTGTCTGCGCTTCTCCGCATGACCTTTCGGCCGCTGAATTTTGTCTAACAAATACGAAGTGTGAAACCACTTTTCGCGTAATGCATCAATATCAAATGAAAGATTCGAAGTCTGGCTTTGCAACTGAATAGTGCGTGTGTTCGTCACCTCTCCAATAACTTGATACGATAGGTTCGCTTCTTGCAATTGTTTGGTTACTTCCTCTGTTTGCGAAACCTGAATCACCACTCCGGGATTCTCACTGAACAACAAGTGAATCACATCTTCTTTTCGATTTTTCAAATCAATCTGCAAGCCAACAGACGGAGTTGCGAAACACATTTCGAGCAATGTGGTAATCAACCCTCCCGATGAAATATCATGTCCCGCTAAAACTAAGTTTTGATGAATCAAACGTTGAATGGCATTAAACGCACGACTGAAATAATCGGCATTTCCTACAGTAGGGGCAGTGCTTCCCAATTGATTTAACACTTGTCCTAAACTGCTTCCACCCAATTGTAATGGAGCGTTTGAAAAATCAATGTAAATCAACTTCGATTGTTGAACGGGTTCCAGCGCAGGCGAGATTGTTTTACGTACATCATTCACTTCCGCAACAGCGGAAATAATAACCGTGCCCGGTGCATACACTACCTCCCCCTTCGGATACTTCTGCGTCATCGACAGTGAATCTTTCCCCGTAGGAATATTGATGCCCAGTGCACAAGCGAAATCGCTTACGGCTTCTACGGCTTGATACAGTCTTGCATTTTCTCCTTCGTTCTTTGCGGGCCACATCCAGTTCGCACTCAGCGATATGCCTTTCAAGCCATGCGTGAGAGGCGCCCAGACTAAGTTGGTGAGCGCTTCAGCAATGGCCAGTTTACTTCCGTCAGCGGGATTGACAAGCGCTGCTACCGGAGCATGACCAATGGAAGTGGCAATGCCTTTGTTACTTAAGAAATCAAGTGCCATGACAGAGACGTTGTTCAACGGAAGTTGCAATGCGCCACACGTTTGTTGAGTCGCTACCTTTCCGGAAACAGAGCGGTCTACTTTATTGGTCAACCAGTCTTTGCAAGCAACCGCTTCGAGTTGTAATACTTGCTCTAAGTAATGATGAAGTTGTGATGGTTGATATTGTATTTCTGAAAAAGCAGAAGCTTTCGATTTATCGGTAAGAATGGTTTTGGGCGATGAGCCAAACAAATGATTCATCTTCAAGTCCACCGGATGAATGGAATGATTGGCGCGCGTAAATTTCAGTTGATGATCACCGGTAGCTTCACCGACTATATACATCGGTGCGCGCTCTCTTTCAGAGACACGCTTCAGTATTTCCACATCTTTTTTCTGAATCGCCACACCCATGCGTTCCTGCGATTCGTTGCTGATGATTTCTTTGGAAGATAGCGTAGGATCTCCTACCGGAATCTTGTCGATTTCAATCGTGCCCCCGGTTGCTTCCAATAATTCGGAGAAACAATTTAAGTGACCTCCGGCTCCGTGATCGTGAATCGATACAATTGGGTTTTGATCCGATTCTACCATCGCGCGAATGGCATTCATCACACGCTTTTGCATTTCTGGATTCGAGCGCTGAATAGCATTAAGCTCTAAGGCGTTTGCAAATTGTCCGGTAGTGACGGATGATACTGCGGCACCGCCCATTCCGATGCGGTAGTTGTCGCCACCCATCATCACAATCTGATCACCGGCTTTCAGTTCTTCTTTTTTCGAATCTTTCTCTTTGCCAAAGCCGATGCCTCCGGCTTGCATGATTACTTTGTCGTAACCAAACTTCTTCGCATTCTCAATGTGTTCAAAGGTGAGCAAGCTTCCGCAGATGAGCGGTTGACCAAACTTATTGCCGAAGTCGCTGGCTCCATCGGAAGCCTTGATTAATATTTCGGCAGGCGTTTGATACAACCAGGCGCGGGGTTCAATGTTCTTTTCCCAATCACGATTGCTTTCGAGACGCGAGTAAGAGGTCATGTACACGGCTGTTCCCGCCAAGGGCAACGAACCTTTTCCTCCGGCCAGTCGATCACGAATTTCGCCACCCGATCCGGTAGCTGCTCCGTTGAATGGTTCAACCGTGGTGGGGAAGTTGTGTGTTTCCGCCTTCAGTGAAATGACTGAGTTATAATCAGTGACAGCAAAGAAATCGGGAACATCCTGTCGTGTAGGTGCAAATTGTTCAATGCGTGGCCCTTTGATAAAAGCTACGTTGTCTTTGTAAGCCGAAACAATGTAGTTGGGATTTTCTTTCGATGTTTTTTTGATCAGTTGAAAGAGTGTTGATTTTTTCTCTTCACCATCAATGATAAAAGTGCCATTGAATATTTTATGGCGACAGTGTTCGGAGTTTACCTGTGAGAAACCAAACAACTCGCTATCAGTTAGTGCGCGACCTAATTGTACGCTAACATCTTTTAGATATTCAATTTCTTCATCGCTTAAAGCAAGTCCTTCTTCATCGCTGTATTTTTTAATGTCGGTTATTTCCAACACCGGTTCGGGCGTGTGGTGAATCGTGAAGACATCCTGATCAAGCGATTCGTATAAGTGTTGCAACATCCGGTCGTAAGTGGGAGTTGCTTGTGCAGATTCAAAAAACTCTTCGATGCGTTCAATATCCGATAATCCCATCGTTTGAGTAATCTCTACCGCGTTGGTACTCCATGGGGTGATCATTTCTTTGCGTGGTCCGATGAATTTTCCCGTTAAGGCTTTATCCGCAAGCGGTTTGGCACCACCAAATAGCCAGATCAGTTTTTCGAAATCAGCAGTAGAAAAGGGTTTTTTGTGGCCTACGGCAAAGAGGACGTTGGCTTCGGAGCGAAAGAAAGCGATCATTTTATCTCACGTAAGCCCAAAATTAATAGGAATTATTAAAACTGAGGCTATTATTTTGAATATTGCCATTCGAATTTAATAGAGCATTCTTAAATCGTTTATTATGAGGCTGATTTACTGTTTGTTGTTTCTGGCTGTTTGCCAGCATGCTGTTTCACAAGACGCCATCATTGTTTTACGCGACAGCGTAAAGGTGAAAACGGAGTTGATTTCAATCGCTGAAAACAATGTATTTACAAAGGCAGGAACGTTTGGATTGACAGAAATCTATTCGGTTCGTTTTCAGACAGCCAATGATGTGGCAGCGAAATCGCAACTGGTAGATAAATTGGTAGCGGGTGGTGTCATCGTTTATGAAGGCAATAAAAAACTAGATCGAAAGCCAGTCGCGGTAGTGGAAAGTACGGTTAATAAACAGTCGTCTTCAACTTCACAACCGTTACCTTCACAACCACAGAAAAACGAAGAAAAGGAAGATCTGCCGTCTGGCAGTTTTGGTGTTGGTTTTGGACAAGACTATGGAGGAATTGGTGCACGCTTCACGTTGTTACCGGATCAACATCTTGGCATTTTTGGATCAGTGGGTTACATCTTTGCTGGTATTGGTTATAACTTTGGAGTCATGGCGCGAATAAAGCCTGAGAACAAAGTAGTGCCGACATTTAGTGTAATGTACGGATACAATGCGGCTATTAAGATTACTGGTGCCTCTCAATATGATAAGATTTATAATGGTGTTTCCATCGGTGCGGGAATAATCAGCAAAAGTTACCGAGACCCGAAAAATTATTGGCATTTCGGTTTGATTTTGCCTTTTCGCCCTAGCGAGTTTGACACTGATTTTAATGCACTCAACAGTAACCCGGGCATTTCAGGTTTACAGAAACCATTGCCTGTAACTTTTAGCGTTGGCTATCATTTTAGTTTCTAAGTAATAACTTCCTCGGATCAATTTGGTCAATAAGGTCGTTGTGGCCCGAGTTGATTTCGATAGCAATCTTCCGTTCTATTTTCTTTAAGAACCCGGCCATGTTCTGAGAGGTTATCACTTTGTCGTGTTTGCCGGTGACTAAACAGAAGTGGATCTTGTTTTTGTTGAGTAATTGAGCCAGTTGATTTTGATTAAACGTTAGATGCCGGAAATACACCCAAGAGTAATACACTCTTCTTCTTTTCTCTTCCGTATTCATTTGTGATTCAGCAAAGCGTAGCAAACCGGCATCCATCAATCGCATTAGCCGAAGCACTTTGGTGAGGCGGTACAACCGATTAGGATGAAGGATGATACTTTTGAATACTGCTCGAATCGCGATAGGATACGTAGCCAGACTGTACCAGAAACTGGTTTTGATTCCATCGGGAGCAAGTAATATGAAATCGGTTATTTGGTGATGAAAAGATTCATAGGTGGCTAATGCAAATTTTCCACCCATGCTAAATCCGGCCATGGCAAATTCTGTAATGCCTTCTTGCGTTAGAAATTGATGCATGATTTTTTGCCATGCTTCTTTTTCCAATGCATCTCTGCCAGGCCATGTGCTGGAACCATGAAAGTAAAGATCAAATGCATAGCAGGTGTATTCATCTTGTAGAGTAGACACCCAGTTTCGAAATACCCGATGATCTTGTCCGAATCCGTGAAAGAGAATTAAATTCTTTTGACCCACTCCCGTTTTGAAGTAGAAAAGTGAAGATCCTGAAAAAGAAATAATAACTGATTTCAAACGAAGGAGATTAACAATTCATGTGCATTCGCAAAGGTAGCCAACACAATCGAGGAGTTGTATTCAATCTTTTCCTCACTTTTGTAAAATAATTTACACAAGCCCACCGTCTATGATGAAAATTGAGCGTGGGCAATGGACTTGGCGATGCAGCAAATTAAAGAAAACACATTTCTGAAGGAGAAAGACAAACTGCTTGGATTTATCCGTAGCAGAGTGTCATCGGTGGAGGAGGCGGAGGATATCCTTCAGGATGTGTTCTTTCAATTTGTTTCGGGCTTCGATACCATTGAGTCGCTGGATCGGGTCACCTCATGGCTGTATAGCGTAGCGCGCAACAAAATCATTGACCGCTATCGCAGAGATGCAGTGCGCCCGCAGCAGACGGATTTTGAATTGATTTCCGGCAAGGACGATGATGCACCACTTACGTTGCAAGACATCCTTCCCGATCTCGATAACACTCCGGAAGCAACACTTCTCCGCGAAGCCATTTGGGATGAAATTACGGAAGCACTGGCCGAATTGCCGGCAGACCAGCGTGAGATCTTCATTCAAAATGAAATTGAAGAAAAAGGATTTCGAGAGATTTCAGAAGCAACCGGAGTATCCATCAACACTTTGCTTTCGCGAAAGCGCTATGCCATACTGGCCCTGCGTAAGCGATTACAGCGGTTTTATGATGATACAATTGGATAAAGCCCGGGAATAGTATTTTAAGAATAGTTAGAAAAAAATGAAAGAGTTATGAAAAAAGGATTGTGGATTGGGGCGATGGTGGGGTTGGGCGTGTTAGCGGTTTCGGCCTTTACACTGGTAACGATGTATTTGTGGAATTGGCTGGTGCCGAGTTTGTTTGAAGGCCCGGTAATAGATTTTTGGCAAACATTAGGACTATTAGTATTAAGTAAGATTTTCTTTTCAGGTTTTGGAAAAGGTGGTCATAGCCATAATAATAAGTGGCGCGGCTATTGGAAAGAGAAATGGCATACGATGTCCCCCGAAGAAAAGGAGAGATTCAAACAAAAAATGAAGGATAAGTGGTGTTACCGTGCTCCCAGCCAAACAGACACCAACGCAAACGGTTGATCTCGTTTTTTAGGGTTTTCAGCCAAAAATAATTTTGAAAAAGGCCAACCTTAATCAAAAAGGGGCGTTTCAAGAAACCGTGGAAACTTTGGTAATACAAAAGGTTTCCATAGTTTCGCGCCCCATTATGGAAGACAACGAAGTAAAAGACAAAATTTTGGCCGGTTCGGAGGCGCTATTCATGAAATATGGAATACGCAGTGTTTCGATGGATGACATCGCCAGGCACTTATCTGTATCAAAGAAAACGCTGTACCAGCACTTTGCAGATAAAGATGAATTGGTCACTGTAATGTCGCAAGAACACATGAAGCGCGATATTCAGGAATACGAGCAAATTGAACGCGAATCTGAAAACTCCATTGACGAGTTGAATAAGATTTCAGTCCGTTTGCGATGTGATATGGAGCAAATGAATCCTTCATTGCTCTACGATTTACAAAAATTTCATCCGAAAGCTTGGGCACTTTGGCAACATCACAAAAGTGAAAGCATCATGAGTTCCATTGTTCGCAATTTAAATCAGGGAATCAGCGAAGGTTATTTCCGCGAAGATATTCATCCCGAAGTACTTGCGCTCAGCCGACTGATATTAATAGAATCCGCTTTTGATGAGCGCATCTTCCCGAAAGAGAAATTCAATTTGGCGGAAGTGCAATCGCAATTCTTCGATCACTTTGTCTATGGCCTCTGCACCGACAAGGGCAGAAAATTGTATCAGAAATATAAAGACCATTCAGATCAACCTAATAAACCATCCAATAAAACAACCAAGCATGAGTCCATTTTATAAACTATCTATTTTTCTAGCTGCCTTGCTGTTGGCAAGGGCAAGCTATGCACAACAAGAGCCAACACCAGCGCCACAGGCGTTTACATTAGAGCAGTGTATTGAATATGCAGTAACCAATTCTGTTGCAGCGCAAAATGCTATTCTGGATCAGCAAATTGCTTCAGCTAAAGTTAGGGAAACTGTGGGATTAGGGCTTCCACAGGTTAGTGGTAATGTGAGCCTTCAGCATAACGAACAATTGAGGAGATTTTTCGGAAGGTATACAACCGCGCCTGGTTCATTCAGTTTTTTTCCTGTAACCCCTGGAGCAAATGATGGAGATATTTTAGCAGCACAAAGCCCGTTTCAATTGAAATCCAGTGGAGATGCAGGAATAAACATTAATCAATTGATTTTTAGTGGTAGTTACTTAGTAGGACTGCAAGCGTCCAATGCCTATAAGGATCTATCCTTCAAAACTGCAAATCAGACAAGGGAACAAATTATCCAACAGGTTACCAAGGCTTATTATTCGGTGCTGATTTCTAGAGAAAGAGCCAAACTGTTTGACAACAACTTAGCTAGGGTTGACTCGCTTTTAAAGAATACAATTGCTCTCAACAAGAATGGTTTTGCTGAAAGTATCGATGTAGATCGTATCCGAGTAACTTATAATAATCTTAAGGCGGAGAGAGAGAAGTTTCTCAAGTTAAACAATCTAAGCTTTGATCTTTTGAAATTTCAGATGAACTATCCACTGGATCAACCAATTGAAGTAATTGGTAAAATCGAAGATGTAAAGGTTGAAGCTGATCTGAAAAACTATCAAGAAGGTTGGGATTACAAGTTGAGACCTGATTATAAAGTATTAGAAGCAAATCAACGACTACAGAAATTGAATATTAAAAATCAGTATGCAGGGGCGCTGCCAACTATTTCTGCTTCTGCAAATCTGGGGTATTTCACTCAGTCAAATGATATATCAGGCTTATTCTCCACCAACACTTCTATACCCGATGCAGGAGCACTTGGTCCGGATAAATGGTATAACTATTCGCAATTTGGCGTATCGATGAATATACCCATCTTTTCGGGTTTCCAAAGGCATTATAAAATTCAACAAGAAAAGTTAACGCTCCGCAAAGTGGAGAATGGATTTAAAAGCTTAAAGCAAGGAGTGGATTTGGAAACGAAACAAGCAGCTACAAACTTTGAAAATGCATTGACCTCGTTAGCGTCTCAGAAAGAGAATATGGATTTAGCCAGCAACGTGGCACGAATCACGAAGGTAAAATATGAGCAAGGTGTAGGATCAAATCTGGAAGTAGTTGATGCTGAAAATAGTTTACGTACAGCTCAAACTAATTACTACTCCGCACTTTTCGATGCGATGATTGCAAAAGTCGACCTCGATAAGGCTTATGGCAGACTCATAACAACAACCAATTCAGAATCAAAATAGAAAACCCACTCTTATGAAAAGATATAATTACCTAACGTATTTATTCATTGTAGCTGCTGCCGCTTTGGTGGCTGCCTGCAATCCAAGCAAAGAAGACCAATTAAAGAAGTTAAAAGCACAACAAGCTGATTTAGTGAAGCAAATTGCTACGCTAGAAAAAGAAGTGGCAGGAACGAAAACGGATGTAGCGCGAACCAAAGAAGTGGTGACCGTAGAATTGGCTCCACGCAAGTTCGAAAAGTATGTGCAAACACAAGGTGCTGTTGAAGCAACTGACAATATTATGATCAGTGCCAAAACAGCAGGTGTTATTACGAATGTCTATGTACGCGAAGGCGATGCTGTAGTGAAAGGTCAGACTTTAGCGCAAATCGATAACACACTTACTTTGCGCGGCATCGATGAAGTTAAATCTGGTTTGGAACTGGCAAACACGGTTTATGCACGTCAGAAAAACTTGTGGGATCAAAAAATAGGAACGGAAGTTCAGTATCTGCAAGCAAAAAACAGCAAAGAGAGCTTAGAGAAAAAACTCGCTACGCTGGAAGAACAATTGGATATGTCAAAGATCAAATCACTGATTACGGGCGTGGTAGATGAAGTAACTGCTAAAGTAGGACAAAATGCTGCTCCAGGACAACCAGCCTTCAGAGTAATCAACAACAACAACTTAAAGATTACTGCTAAAATTTCGGAGGCGTATTTGAGTACAATCAAAAAAGGAAACAAGGCGCTGATCAGCTTCTCTGATTACGACAAAAAGTTGGAAGGCCCGGTGAACTTTGTAGGAAGAAACATTGATCCGCTCAGTCGTTCGTTCTCAGTCGAAATCAAAGTTCCTTCCAACGCAGATTTGCGTCCGAACATGACGGCAATAGTGAAAGTGATATTTACCTCTGTGCCAGCTGCACTTTGCGTTCCTATCAATGTAGTGCAAGACATCAATGGCGAGAAGATCGTATATGTGGCTGAAAGCAACGGCACTCAATTAGTCGCTCGCAAAAAAGTGGTAAAGATTGATGGCGTATATGATAACTACGCACAAGTAACTTCTGGTCTTGCGATTGGTGACAAAATCATCACGGTAGGATACCAAGGTTTGAACGATGGCGAATTGATTAAAATCTAGTGTAAGCACATGAAATGGCCGGTAAGATGCTTTATGCCCAACGGTATGAGAATCTCGGCCATTCCATGTGGCCAAAAAAATAAAAATTAGCACATGAAAGATTCAGAAAAAGAATTTAAGCCCACCAGTTGGGCCATCGATAATCGAGTGGCAATTTATGTGGCGGTTGTTTTTATCTGCCTGGCAGGTATGATCACCTACAATAAATTGCCAAAGGAAAATTTTCCGGAGGTAGTACTTCCGCAAATATTTGTGACATCCATTTTTCCGGGAGCTTCTCCCAAGGATGTAGAGAACCTGGTTTCTAAACAAATTGAAAAGCAAGTAAAGTCGATTGCCGGAGTTAAGAAAGTAACCAGTAACTCAGTTCAAAGCTTTTCTACCGTTATCATCGAGTTTGAAACCGATGTGGAAGTGAAAGAAGCGAAGCGCGAAGTGCAGGAAGCGGTAGACAAAGCAAAAGCTGATTTGCCTCCGGTGCCTTCCAGTTTGCTGGATGATCCACAAGTAATTGATATTGACTTGTCAGCACAACCGATCATGTTCATCAACCTATCGGGTGATTATGATTTGCAAACCCTGAAGAAGTATGCAGAGCAAATGCAGGATCGCATCGAAGCATTGAAGGAAATCAGACGAGTGGATATTGTTGGTGCCTTGGATCGCGAGATTCAAATCAATGTGGATTTATATAAAGCGGCATTGGCCGGAGTAAGCTTAGATGATATCAGCAACGCCATCAATTTCGAAAACCGAATCGTTTCTGGCGGTCAGCTTTCAGTAGGGGGGATGAAACGTTCTTTAAGCGTAAACGGTGAGTACGTTAATGCAGAAGAAATTGCAAATACCGTTGTAGGTTCCATCAAAGGAGGAAGTGTTTACTTGAAAGATGTTGCCGAAGTTATTGACTCGCACAAAGAGCAAGAGAGCTTTGCACGGTTGGACAAGAAAAATGTAATCACTCTTAACATTGTTAAAAGAGGAGGTGAAAACTTGATTGCAGCGTCAGACCAGATCAATTTGATTATTGATGAGTTTAAGTCTTCTATTTTACCTCCCGGTGCGAAGATTACCATCACTGGAGATCAATCGGACAATACACGCACAACACTGCACGATTTGATCAACACCATCATTATCGGATTCGTGTTAGTGACGATCATTCTGATGTTCTTCATGGGTGCAACCAACGCAATTTTCGTAGGTTTATCTGTGCCGCTTTCCAGCTTCATCGCATTCTTATTCTTCCCGATGCTGGACTACACGTTGAATCTCATGACATTGTTCTCGTTCCTGTTAGCACTTGGAATTGTGGTGGACGATGCGATTGTGGTAATTGAAAATACACACCGCGTGTTCGACAATGGTAAAGTGCCCATTCGTAAAGCAGCCAAGATTGCCGCAGGCGAAGTTTTCATGCCGGTGTTTTCAGGTACGATGGTGGTGCTAGCGCCATTTGTTCCGTTGGCATTCTGGCCGGGCACCATTGGAGAGTTTATGGTGTACTTGCCTATTACTTTGATTGTCGCTCTCCTCGCATCATTGGTGGTAGCCTACATAATCAATCCTGTTTTTGCAGCAGATTTTATGACGGTGCATGATCATGATCATGATCGCAAGAAATTTACAAGAGGATACAAGATTACGGCAGTGATCTTTGCAGCATTAGCGGTTGTGTGGTATGTAACCGGTTCAAAAGGTTTAGGAAACTTTACCATCTTCCTTTTTGGAATTTATTCACTCTACCGTTTTGTTTTAGAAGAGTTGATCTCCAAATTCCAAACCGATGGTTGGCCTAAAGTGCAGAATGGTTATAAAAATATGATCGAGTGGTGTTTGGAAGGTTCACGTCCATGGATCGTAATTGGTGGAGTGATCTTCTTATTTTTCTTCTCCATCGTATTTACAGGAATTCGCAAACCTCCCGTAGTATTTTTTCCCCAAGGTGATCCAAATTTTGTTTACACGTATATCACCTTACCAATAGGGACGGATCAGCGAGTGACAGATTCGGTGACACAAAGAGTGGAGCAAAAAGTGATAGATGTAGTAGGAGAGAAGAACCCGATCGTAGAGTCGATCATTTCGAACGTTGCGATTGGTGCAGCGGAAGATCAAACATCCGGTAATAACGCGCAACCTCATTTAGGTAAAGTGACCGTTGCGTTCGTCAATTTCGCTAAGCGCGATGGACAATCCACGAAAGTGTATTTGACTAAGATTCGTGAAGCGATTAAGAATATTCCCGGTGCTACTATTTCTGTGAATCAAGAGCAAGGCGGACCGCCTACTGGTAAGGCGATTAATATCGAAATAGCGGCAGACGATTTTGATGTATTGGTAGCAGCGGCAGATAAAACGAAACGATACTTAGATGCTTTGCAAATTCCGGGAGTGGAAGATTTGAAGTCTGATTTCCAAAGCGATAAACCTGAAATTACAATCAAGATTGATCGTGAAAAAGCAAACCGCGAAGGTATTGCTACGGGAACTATTGGTTTGGCACTGCGCAACGCCATCAATGGTGCGGAGGTTTCCAAATTCCGTGATGATAATGATGACTATCCGATTCAGATGCGTGTAAGAGAAGATCAGCGCAACAATATCAACACCTTGATGAACATGCCGATCACTTTCCGTGACATGAGCATGGGTGGCGCGGTGCGTCAGGTGCCGATGTCAGCCGTAGCATCAATTGAATACAGCAACAGTTATGCGGGTATCAAGCGCATCGACCAAAAGCGCGTAATCACTTTATCATCTAACGTATTGGCCGACTTCAATCCAAATGAAGTAGTGGCTCAAATACAAGAGAGTTTGAAATCATTCTCGAAGCCCGATGGTGTAGAAATCAAAATGACCGGTGAACAAGAACAACAACAAGAGACGGTTGATTTCTTAGGAGTAGCTGCCATGTCCGCTTTCGGTTTGATATTGATGATATTGGTGATTCAATTCAACTCAACCAGCAAGCCGGTGATCATATTAATGGAAATTTTATTCAGTATCATTGGTGTATTGATTGGTTTCTCGTTATTCAAAATGGAGATATCTATTGTAATGTCGGGTATTGGTATCATGGCCTTGGCGGGAATTGTGGTGCGAAACGGAATTCTCTTGGTAGAATTTACTGACTTACTTTTGTCGCAGGGAGTTGAACTCAAAGCTGCCATTATTGAAGCGGCTAAGACCCGTATGACTCCTGTATTATTGACAGCCATGGCTGCTACCTTAGGTCTGGTGCCATTGGCAATTGGTTTGAACATCGACTTCGTAACGTTGTTCACTGAATTCAATCCTCATATTTTCTTTGGTGGCGATAATGTGGCCTTCTGGGGTCCTTTATCTTGGACGATGATCTTTGGTTTGATCTTCGGAACATTCCTCACTTTATTCTTGGTTCCGGTAATGTATTTGCTGGTGGCGCGTTTAAAAATGAAGTTATTGAAGAAGCCTATGGCTCAGCTTCAAACCGAGGCGGCTAATTCAGAGTCACATTGATCGAATTGAATTAAACTAAAAGAAGTCATCTTACGACTATGGTTGTAAGATGACTTTTTCATTATGACCGCAAGACTTATGACTGTTTTTGTTTTCGCAATTGTCTTTCTTCTGATTGACTACTACTTTTTTCAGGGAGTGTTAGTGGTAAGTAGAAATTGGTCACCACTTTGGAAAAATGTCCTGCGATATGGATTTTGGATTCCGACCATACTATGTATAGCCGCATTATTTTGGTGGGCGCTCGATGATCCTTATAAGTATAGTGCTAATTTTCGTAATTGGGTGATCACTGGAATCGTAGCTACTTATTTCTCAAAAATAGTGGGTATTCTCTTTTTGCTGATAGACGATTTACAGAGAGGTGTTCGTTGGTTCTTCTCTCTTTTTCAGAAAAGCACACCTACGTCAACAGCGGGGGAAGTGTTAACACGTTCAGAATTTTTGTCGCGTACAGCCATGATAGCCACAGCAGTTCCATTCGGTGCATTTGCATATGGAATTATCTCAGGTGCCCACGATTATCGCGTACGAAAGGTGGCAATCAAGCTACCCAACTTACCCAAATCATTTGATGGAATTCGCATCGCACAAATTTCAGATATTCATTCAGGCAGTTTTTGGAATAAGACAGCCGTGAAAGGCGGTGTGGAAATGATCTTATCTGAAAAGCCCGATGTTATTTTCTTTACAGGGGATTTAGTCAACAACGAAACTCCCGAAGTAAAACCCTACATCGAAGTATTTGATAAATTAAGAGCGCCACTGGGTGTGTTCTCCATTACCGGAAATCACGACTATGGCGATTATAAAGCGTGGACAACCAAAGAAATGAAGCAAAAGAACTTTGCTGATTTAGTGGCTGCGCATAAAGAGCTTGGCTTTGATCTGCTGATGAACGAAAACCGGTTTATTGAACAAGGTGGAGAGAAGCTCGCCATATTAGGCGTGGAAAATTGGGGTACACGCTTTTCAAAGCATGGAAAATTAGACGAGGCTTATCGCGGAAGCGAAGAAGCAGCGGTGAAGTTGTTATTATCACACGATCCTACACATTGGGATGCTCAGATTCGTCCAACTTATAAGGACATTGATGTTACTTTTTCCGGCCATACGCACGGAGCACAGTTTGGTGTGAATATTGGTGACTTTACCTGGACACCCGTGCAGCATGTGTACAAGCAATGGGGCGGATTGTATCAGGAAGAAAATCAATATCTCTATGTCAACCGCGGATTTGGATACCTCGGTTATCCCGGTCGTGTAGGCATGCCACCCGAGATCACCATATTTGAATTGAAGCGAGCGTAAGCAAATTACTTTGCCTTCATCATTTTTAAAGTAAAGTAGCCCAGCACGGCTATCACAACGCCCATGATGATCCACAACCACATTTGATTTTCGATCAAGGCTGAAGGCTTCACCGCTTCTGCTAGTAGTTTTTCTTCATTAGCTAGTTCCAGATTTCTTTTCGGAACAGGAATTTTATCTTTGAATAACATCAAATCGTATTGTGGGGCGTTTAACCTTTCATTCCCGTAGTAAAGAAAAGATGTACGATCGTTTTTCATTCTCACAGTTAACTTCACTTGTGGCGACCGTACCACCATCGACCGAACATCTATCGGAAGATTATCGCCATTGTAAATAGTGAGTCGCAATTTTTGAGCAGGTTCATAGCCAAAGTTGAATTCATTGGGTGTAAATGAAGTGATGTATCCGCTGGTCAGTTCGTCATAAAAATACTCCCAACCCTTCTGGGTTTTCGTGCTGTCGATTAATCGCTCTAAGCGGAACGCCCTGTAAAAATCGTTGGTTTCATTCATCACAACGCTGAAGTAATTAATCAATTGATATTCCTTCAAATCGATCGCTACTACTGTTTCTTCTTTAGATTTCGACTGACTCTTGTTCCATGTAAGTGTGGGTAACGAAAAGACACCCGGCTCGATCAATTGATTTTTAAAAGAGGCCGATTGAAACGTAAGCGGTCGATCGCAGGCCAACTCCAACCGAAGATAGCGATAATGAACTTTTGAAAATGAAAGTCGGGCGGATGTAAACTGCATGTTTTCATTTTGAATGGAAATGATTCGCTGCTGATCTACTTCAAACCACTCTTTTTGATCCTCGCTACCGGCCACAGTTACTATTCCATCATAATTCGTTTCCAGAAATGATAGATCAATTTCGTTGACTAACTGATCTTTCTTCAATTCAAAAGTCAAGTATTGCCTTCCATCTTTCTTAGACAAATTAAAAGCACTCAATTGTTCGGTTGCCTCGGTTAGTATGGGCACTTGCACTTTGAGGAGATATGGTGCTTCAGTGGTATCCGTTCCGGCAATTTGTAAGATGCGAAGATCAGCGAAATCCGTTCTGCAATTGCGAATCACACCATTGGGCAATGTAATACCATACCATCCGGCACTGTCCACACCGGTTATCGTTCTTCTATAAGCAAAAGAAGATTTTTGCGCTTTAGCAGAAAAGATTAAAAGCAACAGCGACAGAGAAATAAGCGTTGCTTTCAATGAATATAATACGGTTCTTTTTTTCATCTCTTAGTAATTTTAAACTTCATGTGAGTCAATCTCCTGCTGTTGAACATCAGCATTTTCATCGGTCGCTTTCTTTACTTTATTGTATAAGAAAGAAGAGATCAGCAGCAACACACCTAAGATGATCATCACAATGGTTTTGGCAATAGTGCTCATATCGGCCATGTCGTAAAAGAATAACTTTACCAATGTAATGCCAAACAAAACGATCGCCAGTGTGCGTAGCGGCTTATCATTTCGTTGCAATCCGATTACAATCATGGCAAGTGCATAGACACCCCATAATATACTCAACCACAATTTGAAACTCTCGTCTACACCGGCAAGTTCCAGCCAATGAACTACTTCACTGCTTAATAATATTACGGTGAATATATGAAACAGAATAAACTCACCTTGTCTTATCGTTGAATTAAACATCTCTTGCCTGATGTGTTGCCGATTCAAATAGACCAACGGAATCATTACTAACAAGGTGATATAACGAATCACAATGTGCCACGCATCGCGAATGAAATAATTAGCATCAGTCTGCATGATGTAGCTTGTGCGCAAATCTCCCAGTGCAGGCAACCCTTTTACAACAAACATTAGCAGCACTAAGGCATTGTAAGCTGTGAGTGCCAGCGTTAATGTGCCATTGCTTAGCCATTTTTTGTTGATCCATGTTAGGGCTATTCCAAAAACGGCAGAGTAAATCAACAACCACAATGCTTTGAATTCCAGCAGATCGCTGTCTAAAACCGGATACTGATAGTCTGCGCTTTGTCGTATTGTAATACTCGAATCATAGAATCGCACTTGCCAATAATTGCTCACCTCGTGGTAGAAACTGATATACAGAAAGCACAACGCAAGCGTACTCAGCCCTATCGTAAAATAGGGTTGTAGCAATCCTTTTGGTTCCTGATAGCGCGCATCTTTGCTTAACCTTAAGATCAAGCCAAAACTGGTTAGCACAAAAAGCGATGTAAACAAATAGATGTTGAAAAAGGGTGATATGTGAGTAGAGGCACTATCTACTGAATAATAACTATACACTTTCCAGTCTTCTGCCAAACTGCCGGCAGTAATTATAATGAGCACGTACGACAGCCATTCATAAATGCGCAGTTGCTTGGTGCGGCCAATCCAAAATAGAAGAAATGCTTCAGCGGCCCACGTCAGTGTTACCCAATTGCCATCCAGTTGAACTGGCACAGCAAGTGTCAAAAACACCAGCACCATTCCTGCTACCAAATAGAATGTGTCACGCGTAGCATCTTGTTTTTTATAGATAATGAAACACGCAATGAAGTGCAGTATTGCGTTAAATACCGTAAAAATGCCTAGGTAAAAATCTCCCATTGGGTGAGCTGATATCGCAGAGTATCCATAACTATAAAATAGAAACGAATTGAACACCAACATCGCAATGTCAGCAATCAACAGATTCTCTGCCTTCACTAATTTGTACGCTAAAAACGTAATATAGAAAATGACAAAATAAATCAGCGCAAAAGTGAGGCTCATCCACAAATTGAGGTTCGCATCAAATTGATCCATGAACCAAGCAGCATAGATGAGCCACGTCAAACCAAAAGCCAAGTAATACAGCGACTTCCAATCTTTTTTAAAGGCCAGCACCAGAATACCTCCATTCACAATCGTTACGTACGAAAATAAAATCAGCACGCGCCCCGAACCATCACTCAACAAAAATGGCACCGCATACGCGCCCACCAATCCAATAATTGCAATTACTTTTTGATCGTAATGCACAGCAGCAAAAACGGTAAATCCCGTGAACACCACCATCAGCACAAATGCCATCGCCTGTGGCATCAATGCATATAAGTCATACGCTGCGAATGTGATAAAATAGAACGTGGCCATTGCCCCGCTCAACAATACCGCGCTAAAAGTTTTATAGTTTAGTTTAATACGCAGGGCAACAACGGCCAGCGCCAAACCGGCAGCGTAACCTAAGATCACGCGCGTAACCGGGCTCAATAAATTGTGATCGATGGAATACTTCACACCATAGCTCACCCCAATCACCAAAATCACAATACCGATTTTGTTCAGCAGATTGGTACCGATAAATTCTTCCCACTGCGTTTTCTCTTTTTTGAACTGAGATTTTAATGGACGCTCAACTATCTTTGGTTCAAAGATTTCTTCAACAAGCGGTTTATTTTCCATGGCTGCAATCGCCTCTGGCTGAGCCGTTGCCACCGAGGGCACTACGCTATCTGTAGCAGATGGCCGCAATCCCTCAATTTCTTTTTTGAGTAAGTTGATTTCCGACCTAAGCTGCTCATGGCTCTGCGTGAGTCGGCCAAGTTTCATTCGAAGCTCTTCAACCTTACCACTTTCCATTTCATCCATAAATAATACTGTTTACCATGCAAAATAGCCAAAACTTTTATGATCTTTTTTGGGGCATGGCCAAGCTGCGCAGTGGCCACCGTGCTTTTCGCTACAAGTCCTCGTGGCGCGAGGCGCGCCCCTGCGGGCTTTTCGCTTCAATCACTTGCCCGCGCCTGCTCGACATTCATCGCCAGCCAATGTTGTTTATTATTTTCAATCAAACGCTCTTCAAATTTTGCTCATGTAGATAAGTAGAAGGCGATTTACCAGTTACCCGTTTAAAAATGCGATTGAAATTAGAAATATTGGTAAACCCCGACTGAAAACAAACATCTTGTATTGACATCTCCTGATTCATCAACAAGCGACATGCATTACTAACGCGTACTTCATTTAAAAAGGTGGTATAGGTTTTTTGTGTGCGCATCTTAAAATAGCGGCAAAAAGCTTCTGTCGATAAATGCGCGATCTCGGCCACTTCTTCCAAGTATATTTTGCGATTACTTTCCTTAAATGTAAATTGAAGAATAGCATTCATTCGTTTTCCTTCTGCTGGTTGATTTACCACGTAAGGTGCAGTAACACTCAACGATTTTAATTGGCGTGAATGAGTCAGCACTTGAAACAATTCTATAAATACCTGCAGCCGATCAAGACCCGTTTTGTTTTTTACATTTAAAATCAGATGTATCAGTTTTTCCTTCGTAGTCCCAGTCACTCGAAAACCCCGCGATGAGGTTTTAAAAAAATCACGCACACCTTTCATTTCAGCTAAATTCCAAAACCAATCGCCAACATATTGCTGGTGGAAGTAAAGGGAGATCGCATGCACATTCTTTTTCGACTTGCTTTTTTGGTAATAAGCTTCATCATTTCGAAAGACATGTGGCTGTTCACTTCCAATGATGAATAAATCATTGGCTTCAAATCGTCCTAAATAATCGCCAGCCACCAAAGTGCCTTCTCCTTTTAGAATCAGCATCACCTGCAATTCAGGATGTTGATGCAACTGATCGTAAAAATGTGCACTTACATCTTCTTGAAATCGAAATGCCTCCGCAGCAGTTTTGGGCACATTGAAGGGAACTACTTTCATCCGACTGTGTATTGTATTATTATATTGATTGTATATCGAGCTATAAAGCTACGAAATATGTCAAAATAGTACAGATACTAACTATGTTTTGCAAATGGCACCCAACGCTCTCAATGTATCTTTGTAATTAATAAATATTAACTAACAAGCGTATGAACATTCAATGGCAAGGAGTTTTTCCCGCACTCACTACTAAGTTTACATCCGATGATCGATTGGATTTACCGCTTTTCGACAAAAACCTTCAGGCACAACTAAGTGCCGGAGTGGATGGCGTTATTTTAGGTGGCACCTTGGGTGAGGCCAGTGTTTTATCCAATGAGGAGAAATTTGAGCTCGTTCGATTTACAGTCGAGAAAGTCAATGACAAAGTTCCTGTTGTAATGAACATAGCAGAAGGCAGCACTCGTGATGCGATTAAATTAGCCAGTGAAGCGAAGCGTTGCGGGGCAAAAGGTTTGATGATGTTGCCTCCCATGCGTTATAAATCCGATCATCGGGAAACGGTCGCTTATTACAAGGCAGTAGCAGATTCTACAGATTTGCCAATCATGGTATATAACAATCCGGTGGATTATAAAATTGAAGTAACACTGGATATGTTCAGCGAATTGGCTGCTTGCAAAAATATACAAGCTGTCAAAGAATCCACTCGCGATGTTTCCAATGTCACGCGCATGATCAATCGCTTTGGTGATCGTTTTAAGATTTTGTGTGGTGTAGATACCCTTGCGATGGAAGAGTTAGTACTTGGCGCTCATGGATGGGTAGCCGGGTTGGTATGCGCTTTTCCAAAGGAAACAGTAGCTGTGTATCGCTTAACCAAAGCCAATAAAATAGAAGAGGCATTGAAGATTTATCGTTGGTTTTTGCCATTACTTGAATTGGATATTCATCCTAAGCTGGTTCAATACATTAAGTTGGCGGAGCAAGAAGTAGGCTTAGGATCTGAAAATGTTAGAGCTCCACGTTTGCCTTTAATTGGTGACGAACGCGAGCGTGTTCTTGGTATCATTCGCGATGGGATTAAAAGTAGACCTTCATTGTAGTTGTAATCTATTTAAAAATGAACATGGAATTCACCGACAGTACCCCGGAAGAAATAGATGCGATCTTGCAAAAAGCACAGGCTGCATTTATGATCTATAAAAATGCTGACGGCAAGAGCAAAGCAAAATTCTTACGATCAATTGCCGATGAGATCGAAGCGTTGGGAACGGAATTGGTGACGACAGCTATGCGTGAAACCAACCTGCCAGAAGCTCGGATTGTTGGTGAGCGAGGACGAACCACCGGCCATTGTCGCATGTTTGCTGATTTGGTGGAAGATGGCTCGTGGGTCGATGCGCGTATCGATACAGCCATTGCCGATCGAATGCCTGCACCCAAACCTGATATTCGAAAGATGTTGGTACCGATCGGCCCTATCGTTGTTTTTGGCGCGGCCAATTTTCCGCTCGCGTATTCAACGGCAGGTGGTGATACCATTTCAGCATTGGCAGCAGGTTGTCCGGTAATTGTCAAAGCGCACCCGGCTCATCCGGCCACATCCAATTTAGTGGCGAAAGCAATTGACCGCGCAGCCCAGAAATCGGGTATGACTGAAAATGTTTTTCAACACGCGCATGGGAAGAACTTTGAAGTTGGAAAAGCATTAGTAGAACACCCGCTGACAAAAGGAGTTGGTTTTACCGGTTCTTTGGCGGGTGGCAAGGCGTTGTTTGACCTAGCCCAGCGAAGACCTGAACCTATACCTGTATTTGCAGAAATGAGTAGCATCAATCCGGTGATTCTATTGCCGGATTCACTTTCACAGCAAGCCGAAAAAACAGCCGAAATGTTAGCCGCATCCATCACATTAGGTGTCGGACAATTTTGTACTAATCCGGGATTGATTCTAGCGATCGATAATCACGCTCTTGATTTATTCATCGCTTCACTATCTAAGCGAATTGAAGCGAGTGGTGTCGGAACTATGTTGCACGAAGGTATTGCGACTAATTATGTAGCTAAGCTCAAACAATCGTTGACTCAACGAGGAGTTAAGTTGGAAGGAAAATCTTCCGCCGTATCTGAAAATGTAGCGGGGATGCCCGCGGTTGCTTCTGTAACCACTAGTGATTTCTTGACAAATGAATTGCTAACGGAAGAAGTCTTTGGTCCGTATTCGTTGGTAGTGAAGTGTAAAGATCGCCACGAACTGCTTCGTGTCATCAACCATTTGAAAGGACAATTGACTTCGAGTGTCATTGGCCAGGAAAATGAAGTGGCACAAAATTCTGATTTACTTGAATTACTTCAAGAGAAAGCGGGTCGCCTAATAATTAATGGTGTCCCGACTGGTGTGGAAGTTTGTCCATCCATGCAACATGGAGGCCCATACCCCTCAACAACCGATTCGCGCTTTACATCAGTAGGAGTAGATGCTATCAAAAGGTTCGTTCGCCCGGTATCATTTCAAAATTTTCCTCAATCACTTTTGCCGGTAGAATTAAAAGATGAAAATCCGATGAACATCTGGAGATTGTATAACAATGAATTGAAGAAGTAAAATCAGTTAGCTGTTGCTAGTTAGTTGTTATTAGACTTGATTTTAGTTTGTAAGAGTATCGAGCAAAACAATTACGATTAACCATTAATTGAAAACCAACATCGAATGAAGAATGTCTTTAAGTGCATTGATGCGCATACCTGCGGAAACCCCGTGCGAGTGGTCGCAGAAGGGGGGCCAATATTGCAGGGAAAGAATATGAGCGAAAAGCGCCAGCATTTCTTGCGTGAATATGATTGGATCCGCAAAGGTTTAATGTTTGAGCCTCGGGGACACGACATGATGAGCGGAAGTATTTTGTATCCACCTTCCGATCCTAGAAATGATGTGGGCGTTCTATTTATCGAAACGAGTGGGTGCCTGCCGATGTGTGGACACGGTACTATTGGCACCGTCACCATTGCGATCGAAGAGGGATTGGTAATTCCAAAAACACCTGGCATTCTGAACCTCGAGGTTCCTGCCGGGCTGGTTCGTATTGAATACAAGCAAGACGGAAAAAAAGTAAAGTCAGTTAAAATCCGAAATGTAAAAGCATACCTAGCAGCTGAAAATATTCAAGCTACATGTCCGGATTTAGGCGAGTTGAATTTAGATGTGGCTTATGGCGGAAATTTTTATGCCATTGTCGATGTGCAATCAAACTTCAAGGGCATTGAACACTACACAGCCGATCAATTAGTAAGTTGGAGCAGAGAGCTTCGCAAAGACATCAATAAGAAGCACACATTTATCCATCCAGATGATTCAACCATTAACGGATGCAGTCATATTTTGTGGACGGGTAAAGTGATTGATCCGACATCGACCGCGCGCAATGCCGTTTTCTATGGAGACAAGGCCATTGACCGTTCGCCTTGCGGAACCGGTACGTCCGCACGACTCGCTCAATGGTATACAAAAGGAAAACTTAAACAAGGGAACGAGTTTATTCACGAAAGTATCATCGGGTCGAAGTTTATCGGACGCATTGAAGAAGAAACAGATTTACATGGCATGCCTGCAATCATTCCAAGTGTAGAAGGCTGGGCCAAAATATATGGGCACAATACAATCACGATCGATCCCGATGATGATCCGTATGCGTACGGCTTTCAGGTAATTTAAATTAGATATGAAGAAGAAAGAGTGCCCTTCCTGTGCAATGAATGTGGATGAGTCCAGCAAAGAGTGCCCCATTTGTGGATATGGATTTACCGAATCAACACCGTGGATAAAATATACGGCTATCTTTCTAATCATCATTTTCTTGCTGACCTATTTTGTGTTCTAGAAATTTCACTAAAAGCGAAAGTAACAAATGCGAATTGGTATTATAGGAGGGGGAATTATCGGATTAAGTTCGGCTTACTACTTGCACAAGGCTGGCCATAAGGTTACCATTATTGATCAGGATGATTTGCAAATAGGTTGCTCAACCGGAAATGCAGGAATGATTGTACCCAGTCATTTAATTCCGTTAGCTTCTCCAGGCATGATTTCAAAGGGCATTCGCTGGATGTTTAATTCAACAAGTCCATTTTATGTGAAGCCAAGATGGAATGGCGATTTAATAAAATGGGGTTATCATTTCTATCAGCATGCCAATAAAGAACACGTGGCAAAGGCGGCCATTGCGCTTAAAGAGATTAGTTTGTTTAGCAAATCCATGTATCAGCGATGGGCGAAAGATTTGCCTTTTGATTTTGAGTATCATGAGAAGGGACTACTGATGCTCTATCAAACCAAAGAGACCGAACACGAAGAAAGCGAAACAGCGCATTTTGCAAACAAGCATGGCATTGAAGCACATATTCTTTCATCATCTGAAGTTCAACAACTGGAACCTTATGTAAAAGTAAATGCACGTGGAGGTGTATTTTTCCCTGGGGATGCACATCTCACGCCTCAACGCTTAATAAGCGGATTGATTGAATATTTGAAGGAGCAAGGAGTGGTATTTAAAACAAATACACCACTCTCTGATTTTATTGTCGATAACCAAGTCATTCGCGAACTAAATTCTAATTCAGAAAAATTCTCATTTGATGAAGTGATTTTGGCTACCGGTTCATGGTCTGGTGCTGTAGGAAAAAAATTAAATGTAAACATGCCTATGCAGGCTGGCAAGGGGTATAGTTTTCTCACGCCAATTCAAAAAAATATTCAAGTACCTTCCATTTTTTTAGAAGCTCGTGTAGCGGTTACTCCAATGGGAGATAGTATTCGCTTTGGTGGAACAATGGAAATAGCTGGCGTAAATCATGCGATCAACATGAATCGCGTAAAAGGTATTGCCGATTCAATACCCAAGTATTATCCGGAGATGAATATTCCAATGCCAAGTCAAAGTAAAGTATGGCACGGATTGCGTCCTTGTTCGCCCGATGGTCTCCCATATATCGGAAAAAGCAAAACAATAAAAAACCTAACAATTGCCACAGGACACGCCATGATGGGCTTGAGCCTTGGCCCGGGCACTGGAAAGTTGGTGCAACAAATAATCGATCAAGATCAAACGTCCATTTCGATGGAAGCATTTAATCCTGATCGATACAATTGATTATCGTCTTACCAAAACTTTGAGTGTTTTGTCACCACGATTGGTTTTCAGTTGAATAATGTATAATCCGTTTTCCTGACCACTGAAATCAAGTTCGTATTGGTGCTCACCTTTTTCAAGTTCACGCTGTCCGAAGGAATGAATTGCTTTTCCGGATGCATCCATCATGGTTAATGCAACAGGCGATTTCGCCAGTAGTGTGTATTGGACAGTCGCTTTGCCGTTTGTCGGATTAGGAAATACCAATGCATCGCTAATAATGGCGGCATCTTCGATTCCGGTGGGTATCTGTTGGATGAAAAGATTATCAATCGACCATCCCCATCCATTTGTATTATCAGCATTTGATTTAAGTCTGAAACGGAATAGCAGCGTATCCGTAGCGGCAAAGGTATTTTTAATGTTGATTTCCTGATTTACTTCTAATGTGGAGGTTCCGCTTTGATTCGCGTTAAAGGCTGTTAACCAGGTTTGATTTGATGAGGAGCTATAACCATCTTTAAGAGGAGTCCAAGTGAGTCCATCTTTCGTTGCCTCTACAACTACAAAATCCTTGAATTCCGGCTGCCCAAATTTTACTCCATCAGCAGAAGGTTGCACAACAGCCACATCTCGAAAATAGAAATTTGAATTGGTGCTGCTGATGATCATTGGCACCAGAAGCGTTGCACTTAATTCTGAGTTGCTGGCATAAGGATGGCTTGTTTGCAAGCTCGTGTTACTATTGCCGAAATCGAGAATAAAGAATTTATTTAGTGAAAAGTCGCCACCATCGAGCATCAAGTTAAAGTATTCTCGTGCATAAGATTTTAAGGTTAAATTTTGAGCACTGAAAGAAACCGAATGGTAAGGCGCTGAATTTTTATAGCCAATCAATTTTGTTTCCACACTTCCAACAGGAGCATTCGTAATCTTTAAAACGTAATCACCGTTGGCAAGATTTTTAAGCGACCCAATCAAATTAGAATTCAGAAGTACTTGAATGGAGTCCAGCGCATCAGTGTGAAACTTAACCATGAATTTAGATTGTGGGCTGGTGCCAGCAGCAAGAATTACAGGTTTATTGATCGGGCCGGTTTGTGCCGTTCCTACTTTCGCTGTCATAATTCCGCGTCCGTGGGTTGCAATTACAATCTGATCATCTTGTCCTTTTATATCCCACACAGAGACATTCGGAAAATCTTCCAGCAAAGCCCAAGTAGCACCATTGTCCAATGATTCTACAATGCCAATTTCGGTACCTGCCCAAATAATGTTAGGATCATCAGTTCGCACATACAAACAATACACCGCTACATCAGGGAAGCCGGTGCTGCTGGTACTCGATGTATTAAATCCTGAAATATCCGTCCAACTTTGACCAAGATCAGTTGTTCGTAATATTTTTGGTCTGCCCGCAAACGAAAACAATACATAAGCAGTGTTTGGTTCTGTGGGGTGTGTCGCTAGTTTTGTAATTGCTCCAAGGGCGACATCTGAATAATTGTTAGTAGGCGTAAATGATGTGCCTGCATTTGTAGAGACATGGATATTGCGAACATTGCCTGAGTTAGCCATGCCGCTTCCTGCCCACACAATGTTTGCGTTGGCACGCGATACATCGATATCCATCAGCGAACTTGCACCTCCCCATTTGTTAGTAATGGGAGTGAGTGTCCATGCACCTCCAAAGTTCGTAGACTTGAAAACTCCGGCAGATGAAAGGGTGTAAATCACCTCTGGGTTATCTTTTGAGTTCGCCAATTTGGAAATAAAAGGATGAGTTCCTGAAAGGCCCGAAGTAGCCGAAACCCATGTATTACCACCATCGATTGATCTTCCAAAACCATTGTTTTGAGATCCTCCAATTAGTTTTTTATCATCGGTGCTATGCCAAAGCACTTCAAAACCATCGCCACCAATTTTAAATAAGTAGTTAGTAGAAGCAGAAGCAACAGTATTGGCTGGTGATTTCCAAGTGCCATTGTCTTGAGCGCCACCAAGGTATTCGTCATAGCCTGGTCGTTTGTCAGCTCCATAAAACTGCGTGGTGTTGTAGCTGTTTCCGGCAAATGTCCAATCGCCATCATTAATACCGGGTGTTGCTGATGTATTTGATATGAAGACACCACCATCATTTGCATTTAAAATTTTGTAGGTAGTTCCCGTCATTGGGATTGCGACTAGATTGTGCTGATCCGCATGCACAATGGCGTTTTTACTTGTACCATACTGTCCTCTCACATCAGTGATGAAAATGGTGGTGCTATTATAATTCTGTTGCGCACCCAAATAGTTGAAACTTAGCGTCCGGTTGGTGGTTGGTGGCCAAACACCGCCATCGGCCAATACCGGCCAAAAGAAATACATTTCATTAAATTGATGGCCACCGTTGGTTGCAATACTGGCATTAGGTGCTGCAGCATCGTAGGCTACATTATTAATATAAATGTATTCTCTGGATTGTTGAGTTGCCTCGGTGGTTGTGGTGTTTGAGGTAATCAGATCATAGGTGCCATTTCTACCTTGATCACGAAATGAAACCATTAATTGCTTGTTGTTAGTGACATCCCACACCTCAAAAGGAACAGTGACATAATCAGTGTAAGTATAGTTGCTAGCTGCCACGCCTGACGTTGCTCCTTCCGGCACTAAGAACCGGTGTGCTTTTTGGGATTTGCCGGGACCAAAGCGAACTTCTACCGATGATTTATTTGCGGAGGTGCCAAGCTCAAAATTTCCATTATTACCATTGAAGTTCACAAGATCTAAAAGACTAGCGGCACTTCCGAGGTCAACGCCATAAATATCGGAAGTGGTTGATGTTGTCTCTAATTTAAATCGAAACAAATTAATACCCCCTACATATACTACACTAGCATCAAAAGGGTCGCACACAACAGTGTTATCATACCAACCTTGTCCATCACTTGCTTGTGTTCCACCTAGAAAATCCAAAGCAGCTCCGTTCAACAGTGTCTTCACAATTGACCAACTCACTCCGGCATCATCACTCACCAGTAATTTGGGTGAATCACCATTTTCGCAAGATGCAAAAATGCGCTGTGGCTTGGAGGGCGCAACGGCAATCTCCACACGTCTTACCGATCCCATTCCAACATTGGACAAGCTCCACGTATCTCCGCTGTCAATTGATTTCAGAACACCCACTCCGTTTTGTGCAGCATATTGAATTGCAAAATTTCCGGGAGTTGCTTTTAAATCTTGAACGAATGTTAGCGAAGAGACTTTCGTCCAAGTGTCTCCTCCATCAATCGTTTTAAATATTCCGCTATTTGATGCTACCACAACCATGTTTTCATCTGATGGATTAATGATCATGCGATTGATATCTCCAAAATCAACAGTAGTAGATAAATGCGACCATGTTACTCCACGATCCGTTGATTTAAACATACCACTTCCACCAACACCATCCAGATTTCCGAAACCTTCTCCTGTGCCGATATACATGACGTTGTGATTAGATTCAGCCATTGCCAGAACGGTGGTCGCTAAATTGGAAACATCCGGAGTAATCAATGTCCAAGAGGTACCGGCATTGGTTGTTTTCCAGACCCCTCCACCGACTGATGCCGCATACCATGTGTTCTTGTTTGCATCATCCGGATCAACAACTAACCCGCGTGTTCTACCCGGCACGTTAGAGGGACCACGCTCTTTCCATTCTAACACTCCGTTGGACTGCGTTCTGGCTTGGATAGCATTCAACCGCTGCGCGGCTTGTTGTGCTTTTTTTAGTTCTCTTAGCTTATAGCCAGATTGGTATCCTGGTTTTGATGCATCGGCCGGGGTACGAATGTCATGATGAAATTTAAAAAACTCGTCAGGGCCATCAAAGTATTCGTCTGCGGCAGTGACGTGTACTTTCTCTGAAGTTGGACTCGAAAACCAGAGAATAAGTCCGCAATAAATAATGGTGAGTAAAATAACTTTTGATGACTTCATGGAGTTGGGGTTTTTGCTTTTAATTTGATGGTGGTAATGTATTTCGAAACATCTTCATCTTTTTTAATCATGCCAGGAGCATTATAAACTTCAATTTCAGTTTCGGAAATCCATTTGCAATAGCCAGGAGTATAACTGAATACCGAAACTATTTTTTTGGACGAAGTTTCCACAACTACCGCCTTCAATATCGGATTTCGGGCCGTTAAATCATGTTTCTGAACAAATAGCACAAATTGATTCGATGAGTTGGGCAACGAATCAATTTGATTGCCCAATTGACGGTACGGATTATCTTCTGCAGTTTGGATTGCCTTTGGTTTTTGACCCGAAGCGCATCCCATGATCGCAAATACGATGGCAGCGAAAAGAAAGACTCGTCCCATAGTTACGTTTTCTGTTTTTTCTTTTTAGCAGCCGGAAACAAAATGTTGTTCAAAATCAATCGGTAGCCGGGAGAATTGGGATGTAAATTTAAATCGGTAGGTTCTTCACCTACAGTATGTTGGTAATCTTCTGGATCATGCCCACCATAAAATGTCCAGAAACCTTTTCCAAGAACTCCGTGCAGATACTTTGTTTCTTTTATCTCTTTGTTTTCGCCCATGATCGTCACATCCGGTTTTACCAATTGCTTTTTGAAGCCCGTTGTCTGACCATAAAACCCTTTGATGACGCGGGTGTGATTTTGCGTAAGCATACTGGGAATAGGATCCCATTTTGCTGAAAACTGAAAGAGATTGAAATAGTCATTGTCCTGGCGTAAGCCTCTTTCAGGAGCATTGTTATCAATGTCAGAAAACTCATATTGATAGGGATCTCTGGAGATGTGAAAATCGGTAAAGGCAAAGGTGTTATCGAAGTTGAGTTTCTCTTGCGCTTGGGGATCGGCCGCATCGCCATCATACATCCGTTCGCAAATGTCAACGCCATCCGCAGCCAAAGCAATGTCATACGAATCGGTGGCTGAGCACATGGCAAATAAAAAACCACCACCACCTACAAATTCTTTGATCTTTTTAGAAACGGATAGCTTGAGTTGTGATACTTTGTGGAAACCAAATTTGCGTGCCGTTGTCTCGGCCTCTCGCACCTGATCCTGGTACCACGGCATGTTGGCATAATTACTATAAAATTTGCCGTATTGCCCTGTGAAATCTTCATGATGGAGATGCAGCCAATCGTATTTGGTCAATTCACCATTCAATACTTCGTCATCGAAAATTACCGTATAAGGAATTTCAGCGTACGTGAGTACCAAAGTAACGGCATCATCCCAGGGCTGTTTTGATTTGGGAGAGTAAACTGCAATGCGCGGATACTTCTCCAACTTCATGATGTCATAATTAGCCGCAGGACTGGCAATTTCTGAGATGATGCTATTCGCCTGGGCATCTGATATGATGTCATAACTGACACCGCGCACCACCAACTCATTTTGAATTTTAGGGTGATACTTCACCATAAAACTACCGCCCCTGTAATTCAACAGCCAATCTACTTCCATGTCCATTTTCAATACCCAATAGGCAATTCCATACGCTTTCAGGTGATTGGTTTGCTTCTCATCCATCGAAATGAAGAGATAATTGGCAAAAACACTTTGGCTGATCAGCACTAACAAGAACAAAATCCGGCCCCGCATCGTTAAATCAGTCTATTTTGGTGTAACAAATTAATCGGTAGGCAGTCTACTGCTTACAACTCTTAAAGATATAAATTTGGCTCTTGTAAGTAAATTTTAAGGTGATTTAGATTCGTGCTATGAATTTGACAGAAAATGTAAAAGAAGGGCTTCGCTCCGTAAAAGCGAATATGTTGCGCTCCGTTTTAACGGCCCTGATCGTTGCCATTGGCATCACCTCCCTCGTGGGCATTCTTACCGCAATTGATGGAATAGAATATTCAGTTACCGAGAGTTTGTCATCGTTAGGAGCCAACACGTTTGATATCAGTTCGAAATTTAATCGCGGTACCGCACAAGAGGGGGTAAAAGAAAAAGTATTTCCGCCATTGATGTTGAGCGAAGCGCAATCCTTTATTGAACAATACGACTATCCCGCCAGCATCAGCTTATCCGCCAGATTAACCATTTTGGCTGAGATTAAACATGGTTCTGAAAAAACCAATCCAAACGTAAATGTTACAGGTGTAAACGAAGATTACATCGCCATCAAGGGATTGAATATAGCCGAAGGGCGGAATTTCTCTCGCTTCGAAATTCAATACGGATCTAAAGTAGCAGTGATCGGCTATAAATTAGCTAAAACCCTTTACGGGGAAAATAAGAACCCGATCAACACTGAAATTTCTTTTAAGGGAACCCAATTTAAGGTTATCGGACTTCTGAAAGAGAAGGGCGAGTTGTCAGAAAATAATTTCGATAACATGGTACTCATTCCCATCATCGTGGCCAACCAAATGGCTTCTGGTCAGGGATTAAATTACCGCTTGACCGTTGGCATCAACAATCCGGAGCAAATGGATTATGCGATGGGCGAGGCAACCGGACTGATGCGGAAAATCAGGCATGATGAAATTGCCAGAGAAAATTCTTTTGATCTGGAGAAAAGCGAATCGTTGGCGCAAGAATTAGAGTCGATCACTTCAGGTTTGCGATTTGGTGGTTTTGGCGTAGGGTTTATTACGCTACTCGGTGCTTCCATTGCCTTAATGAATATTATGTTGGTTTCAGTGACAGAGCGCACACGTGAGGTAGGCGTGCGAAAAGCACTCGGTGCTACACCGCTGCGTATTCGTCAGCAATTTGTAATCGAGGCCATTGTGGTTTGTATACTAGGAGGTTTGGCCGGAGTTCTCTTGGGAATCAGTTTAGGAAACGTGCTCTCTATTTTTGTCTTTAAAGTAGATGCTTTTGTTATGCCTTGGTTCTGGACTTTTATTGGATTGGTGATTTGCGTATTAGTCGGATTGTTTTCCGGCTGGTATCCGGCCAGCAAAGCTTCTCGCCTCGATCCAATTGATTCTCTGCGATTTGAATAAGCTTATTTTTTCATCAGATATTTCTTTGGGGTAATGCCAAACTTCTTTTTGAAGGCAGCAATGAAATGGCTGGGATTGGTATAGCCAATCTGATAGGCAACCTCATTTACCTGCAATTTGGCGGCATCTAATAAAATTCGGGATTGATCTAACTTATGGTCAAGGAGAAACCCATAAACCGTATTTCCATAGATTTCCTTAAATCCCATCTTCAGCTGGTATTCATTCAGTGCGGCTGTTTTTGCCAACTCCTTTAATGAAGGCGGGGCATCCATGTGTTTCAACAGATACTCTTTGGCATGCTTTATTTTTCGCACCGTTTCTTCATCGTTTAGAAATGGGCATGTTTCTGTGTCCGGCAATCGGTTGGAGAAGTAAAGACTCAGCAATTCATAAAATTTGCCTTGGTAAAATAACTTCTGGGCGCTTTCGCTTAATTGCGTAGTCAGTAGTTGCGTAAGCACCAACTGTAGCATAGGCGGAATATCGCGCTCGTCATAAAATTTGCGATTGCTGTTCTCCGGATTTAATAAGGGCAAGGCATCATGAACAAACAGCTTATGTAAACTTTCCAGTGAAATGGTCATGAACACCATTTTGGTTTGCGGTGCCAATTGCAAGCGAAAGGGGAGATCCTTGTCGGGATTATAGAAAAAATAGTTTTTGCCTTTTACAATCTCCCGACTGTAGTGAGGCCCGAAAAAGAACGTGGCCGACCCTTCCAGACAAAAGTAAAAGTGAATAATCCGCACTTGAATAGTGCTGTCTAATGCAGACGGTTCTGAATTGGTATTTTCGGAATAAAGCAGCGATTGATCTTCTTTTTCAAATAGCGGTAGAATACTTCCTTTGAGGGTATTTTCTGTAAAAGAAATTGGGTTTACTGAACTCATCATATGCATAAATGACAGAAGTCATCTTTTAAATTGATTCAAAATAGCTGAATTTGCTTAAAAGTACCAAAATTCGATAGAATTTATCCGGTTGTTATTATTTATACTTTTTGAGGTATTTATTGGTAGTCATTAGCCACATATTTGCACCCGTTAATGAGAAACAGGGTAGCGATTATATTGTTTTTGGTCAGTTCTTCCAGCTTGGGATGGGCACAATCATCTGAAGGGGTGGACAGCCTTAAGACACAAGAGCTTGAAGAGGTGATGGTAACGGCTACCCGTAACGAGCGCACCGTTGGTGCCTTGCCCATGCCCGTCACGCTGGTGAAAAAAGAACTGATCAAATTGATGGGTTCGGTTCGTTTAAATGATGTGCTCACCGAGCAAACCGGACTGGTAATGGTGCCGCAGGTGAATGGTCAGGGCAACGGAGTGCAATTGCAAGGATTCAATCCCGATTATACATTAATACTTATTGACGGAGAACCGATCATCGGCAGATACACCGGATCATTAGAGTTGAGTCGATTGGCGGTGGGTAACATCAAGCAAGTGGAAATTGTGAAAGGCCCATCTTCCAGTTTATATGGATCAGAAGCACTGGCCGGTGTGATTAATATTATTACCGAGCGCCCTACGTCTAACCAGGGAAACGTATCGGTGCGGTATGGTTCTAATAATTCGCTCGACTTGAATGGAACAGCTTCACTCATTTACAAAAATTTAGGTGTGTATGCATTCGCCAATCGCTACAGCACCGATGGCTATGATTTGTCGCCCCAGAATTTTGGTAAAACAGTTTCGCCTTTCAATAACTATACTTTTAACACGAAAGTAACCTATCAGTTAACCAGCAGAACCGATATCAGTATCGCCGGCAGGTATTTTACCGAAGAACAGGATTTTAACTTTGATGTGCTCAATGCTAACAAGGTTTCTGTTCGAACGTATGGCCGCGGAAGCGTGCGCGATTGGAATTTTAATCCGGTCATCACACACCGGTTCAATTCGCAACTAAAAGCCATTGGCCGTTTTTATACGACCGATTATACCACGCGCACCGACTTAAGACGACTTTCGGATGACAGTTTAACCTATCACGATGATTTCCATCAAACATTTACCCGTGCGGAACTCAATGCAGAATATTACTTTAATGATCAATTCATCACCACGGTAGGAGCCGGTCAGATTCAGGAAAGCGTGCAGACTTCCCGTTACCGGGATGATGCTACCCGTAACCAACAAACACGCTATGCTTTCCTTCAGCAAGAAGTTAACCCCATGGCGGCACTTAATATAGTAGCTGGTGTTCGTTATGATTACAACTCCATTTATGGCGACCAACTGAGTCCAAAGCTTTCTGCCCGGTACGAATTCTCAAAGCGATTTGTATTAAAAGGCTCTTTGGGTATTGGGTTCAAAGCCCCCGACTTCCGTCAACTGTATTTCAACTTTACCAATTCTGCGGCCGGTGGATATAGCGTGTTGGGTACCGAAATTGTGAAAGAGCGACTCGTTGAATTAGACGCGCAAGGACAAATTCAATCATACATCTACGACCCAGCTAAGATAGGCAAGCTGGAAGCTGAACATTCATTTTCAATTAATCTGGGAGCACGCATCGAACCCATTTCAAAATTGGTAGTCGATATCAATCTCTTTCGAAACAAGGTTGATAATTTGATTGAAGATCAGATCATCGCCACCACAAAGGCAGGTCAGAGCATTTACAGCTACCGAAACATTCGCAAAGCCGTCATGCAAGGTGTGGAGACTACGCTATCCTATCCGCTCAACAAAGAAGTCTCCCTTTCACTTGGCTACCAATTGCTGTATGCTAAAGATACCGATGTAGCCGATGCGGTTGATCGGGGAGAAATTTACTGGCGCGACCCCGCAACTTTGGTTACGAGGAAATTGAAATCCAATGAATACTTTGGGCTATACAATCGCTCCCGACATACCGGAAACTTTAAACTCTTTTATCATAATGTAGAACGCGGAGTGGAGGCAACCCTTCGTGTCATTTACCGGGGCGCATTTGGTATCGGTGATATTCGTGGAAACATACAAGGCGAAGAGATACCGCAATCCGATAAAAACAATAATTCAATTTTAGATGTGTACGATGATTTTGTGAGTGGTTATTTCTTAACCAACATATCGATGGCTTATCATTTCAACAAGAAATGCAGAATGCAAATCGGCATCGACAACCTTTTCAATTACACCGACCCGGTGTATATCCCTAATCTTCCCGGACAGCTTTCTTATATCAATCTTAACTATAAATTTTAATTAACTGAAAAACCAATACGTTCTATGAAAACAACTTCGTATTTATTTGTTCTCGTATCTTTCGTTTCAATTCTTTCATTGAGTTCCTGCTCGAATAATGATCCGTCACCGGTAACACTTACTTCGGTAACGTTTAAAAATCTGGCAGCTGATCCTCCATCTGGTGGATATAATCCTACCAATGGTCAGCCTATTGGCGTAACAAAAAAATATACCTTCTTCAGCTTTAAAACAGGTGCTGTGGTTGCGAATACAGACAGCGCAACAAATAAGTGGGATGTTGGATTTAACGGAACAACCATTATTGTGAATGGAGGACAGCAGCGAGTTGGAAAAGGTGGTGCAATCGTATCTACCGGCATCTTTGATAATTTACTTACTGCTCCCACGGATGGTTATGATATGGATTCTGTAATCAATTCAAAACCAGTGAATGCAATTACTACCGGATCAGGCAAAGGTTGGTACAACTACAATGGTACAACCAACACGATTACTCCCATTGCCGGTAGGTTTTTGATCATTCGCACGGGCGATGAGCGTTATGCAAAGATGGAAATCATCAGCTACTATAAAGATGCTCCAGAAACCGTTTCTTCGGCTATTGCTGATCGCTATTATACTTTCCGTTATGTATACCAGGGCGATGGAACTAAGAATTTTAAATAAGTAACTAAAACGTCACCGTATTCGAAGCACCCATCTCAATGAAAATGAGGTGGGTGCTTTTTTTTACAACATGTTGAATATAAACTGCCTCGTGGCGGTTTACAGTAAATTTAAGATCATTGATTTTGGTGATTTAAAGGACAAACTGTAACATTGCAGTCCTTTTGCAGATGTAATGCAAGGGCCCATAGCTCAGCTGGTTAGAGCACCTGACTCATAATCAGGGGGTCGCTGGATCGTGCCCAGCTGGGCCCACTCTCTTTTTTTCGATTGAAACCATTCTCGCCTTGACTCAATAGCTGTCGGGGCCTGCTCTAAGCCTTAATTTTATGATGAAGGCTTTTTTATTCTTCAGGTTCTGCCTAAATCGAGCCCAAAGTCTTTTCTGTGAGCGAGCGCGTTAAAACCAACCTGATTCATTTTGCATTATTTATTGTCACCTTCATTACCACCACGCTGGCGGGTGCGGAATGGACGCATGGCAAATCGATACTGGCATTAACCAACGAGCATTTTTTTAATCCCAATTATTCGTTGAATGATCTCTGGAGTGGATTGCCTTACTCGATTTGTTTTCTCCTGATTCTCACCGCCCATGAATTCGGGCATTATTTTGTGGCGCGGTATTATAAGGTGCGTGTTACGCTTCCCTACTTTATTCCACTGCCACCCATTCCGTTGATGTTCGGAACCATGGGAGCATTAATCCGGCTTAAAAGTCCGGTGCGCACCATGCAACAAAATTTTGACATCGGCATTGCCGGTCCGCTTGCCGGGTTTGCAGTGGCGATTGGCTTTTTATGGTATGGATTTACGCACTTACCACCACCGGAATATGTTTTTCAATTCCATCCCGGGTATGAACCATTTGGTCTGGATTATGCCAGCCAGGTTTATCGGCCCGAGAATATGCCTAACGGGACCGTGGACGTATTAATCGGGAAGAACCTTCTCTTCTTCTTTTTTGAAAATGTAGTAGCCGACCCTGCGCGTATGCCCAACGTGCACGAGATCATGCATTATCCCTTTTTGTTCGCTGGATTTCTTTCCTTAGTGTTCACCAGCATGAACTTGTTGCCGGTCGGACAACTGGATGGCGGCCACGTACTTTACGGATTGATCGGATTTAAGCGACACCGGATCGTGGCAACGGTTATTTTTATCTGCTTTCTGTTTTATGCAGGCATCGGTTTTATTTCACCCTTCCAGCCATGGGATGAACTCGCTTATCAGATTCCACTTTATGTAGGGTTCTTGTTCTTGTCATTACAGGGTTTGCGTCTCAGTGTGCAGAATACAGTATTGATAGCCCTCGGTATGTTTACTACACAATATGTTTTGGCCATTTTGTTGCCTCATTTTCACGGTTATGCCGGATGGTTGCTCTTTATGCTGATTGTGGGGCGCTTTGTGGGCATCGCGCACCCGCCGTGCGAGATAGAAGAACCATTGACCCGCGGACGAAGATGGCTTGGCTGGCTTACACTTTTAATTTTCATTCTTTGTTTCACGCCCGCACCGATATCGATGATTCAGTATCTCAAGTAAAAAGCTGTTGCTGAAAGAACCGGATCGTAGGAATTCCAAAACGGAACAGGTTTCGCCACGACTGGTGCGAATTCCAAAACGAGAGGAACCATTATCGCAACTACCGGAACGAATTCCAAAACTGGAGGAACCATTATCGCTGCGACCGGAGCAAATTCCAAAACGGGAGGAGCCATTATTGCAACTACCGGAACAAATTTCAAAAAGTTGGGAGACAGTTTCACAATGTCCTGAACAAATTCCAAAACGGGAGGAGTGATTATCGCTGCAACTGGAGCGAATTCCAAAAAGTTGGGAGCTATTCTCGCCATGACTGGACCAAATTCCAAAACTGGAGGAGGCTAAGTTGAAAACAGAAAGAGAAAAGCCGATTGCCGGTGACAAGTTTCCCCAACAGGAATAACCCAATTTGGAAGCGCAACGGTCGAGAAGTGAGCTACGATCTTTAAGGTCGCACCACGATCTTCTCAGTCACCCACTGCTGATTAAAATAGCGAACGAAGAATAGCCCGGTAGTGGGGGTGAGGATGGTGATTTGTTTTTTGTCTGCGAGCTGTGTGTCTGTGAATTCGATGGACTTGCCGGAGAGATCGAACAATTGAATAAGTTCTGCTTCAGCAGGCAAATAGAAGGTGCCGGAGTTGGGATTCGGATAAGGTTTGGAGGCAGCCGATGGCTCAACACCTGAAATGACTGTGGCGGGCTTTCCGAAAACCGGACGCATCATGATGCTTCCGTAAACGGTGGTGTTTTGTTCCCAGTTGGCGGCACCTAATACTTTCGAGTAAATCTTACTTCCTGAATCTGAATTACGATCCAAACCCACCGGTATCACCACCTCTGAATTCAGCTGCCACCCGATATAGAATTTGTCTTTTACGGCTACCGCACCCGGAATTTTGAATCGTACAAATTGATTGCGGGTGGTGCGTTGCACGGCATAGGTTTGTTTGAAGTTATATTCATTTTCATTCGCTGGGAGCGAGCTCGCGATAAAGAGCTGAATGTATTGATTCGTATCATCCCCGTATTTCGGGAAGTAAATATCAATGGCTACAATCGAATCACTTGTGGTGGTTTTCATGTTAAACTCATACGCAAGTTGTGTACCCTTGCCATTTAGTTTAATTCCAAACTCTGCTTTGCCATCATCGTAGGCGTAGTAATTTGAGAGAATATGTGTAGCACTTATTGTGTCGTTTGATTTGAAGTTGATGGATTTGTATACACCTTCGTCCCAGTCACCTACGTCATCAGAGATCTTCTTAATATTGTCTTTAGAATTCAAAAGAAATAGAACCTTAAGGTTTATCGAATCATTAGAATCCCAAGCTGATAAGTCAGGTATTGCACCAATGTTTATACTAACATTTTTGGGTTCTTGGTAACTTAGATTCCCAGGATTAGTAGCGGTCTCTAGTAGCTGAGTTGTTACACTACTTTTTATCCCAATTCTAATTTCGCTGCTGTAATTAACGGTCTCTCCAAATGGGGCAATTTGATCTTTTCGATTTGATGCAATGGTAACTTTCGGTGCTTTGATGTTGTTCGTAAGGTTCGAAAAGAAATGTTTTGCTGGCATCGACCAATAATCTGATAACATGGTAGTCATCGTAGAAATAACAGATCGATCAGGAAAATCCAGATAGGGGGCATCATTTCCGGGTGGAAAAATTTCTTTCGGCTTCCCATTACTCACATACACATAATCCACATTCCACACATCATACGGGCCGGACAGTCGCCCAAAGCTTCTGAACTGAAATTGAAAATCGTTGTGAAAGAAATCTTCTGGTGTGCTTTCCTTGCTACGAAGATTTATAGTCACCTCTGTAAACTTATCTAAAGCTAGCGTCCCATCATTGGTTTTACTCCACACTTCAATCCATTGTCCGGCTGCATTCTTAAACAGCAATGATAAAATATCGCCCGGCTCCGGGTTATCCCCATTGCCTGAATACTGGTAGAAAAATGTCATGAACACCGCATTGCGGTTAGCTGGCGCCACATCGCCTAGTTTCAGTGAACGCGAAGTCATCGCATCGGCAAAGCCTTTGGCTAAGATATCGTTGGCGCTGTACGGTTTGCCCGTGGCATCGTACCCATCAAAGGTGGCTACATAAATGCTAGGCGGATTGATGCCGCTGCCATTGTTTACCCACACCGATTTACTGTCGACTTGCCACAGCGTATCATTCGGTTTTTCGTCTTTAATATTAAATGAAAAGTCATCCCAAAAGGGTAATGACATGGCGGTGAGTTCAGCGGTACGAGCGGTCGCTTTGGTAGTCGTGGTTTCACTGTGCCGGTAAATAGGCACTATTTCCAATTGCGAAAAGCAATACGAGGCACTAAAGAAAAAGAGTATAACAAGTCTTGTCTTCAACATTCCATTGTTTCACAATCGTAGAGTCTTCCGTCTTTTATAGTTCATCCTTTGGCTCCGGTTCCTTGTAACCTTTGGGTGCAATCCACAAATCGATAGGGCTACCAATGCGCACCGAGTCGCCTTTATTGGGGAATTGTTTATAAACGAATACTTCTACTCCGGTGGTATCTTGTCCTTCGGCTAATTGTACTTCGCCTAAGTGGAGATTCCAATTTGACAATTTCAACAAAGCCGTTTCGTACGCATCGCCTACCAAGTTGCCCACCACAAAATCGGCAGAACCATTGCCATCACCCACTACAATGTCAATGGTGGCACCTTTGGGTATGCGTGTGCCGGCTGTGATGGGCCTGCCGTTGAAGTACATGTCTTTTACAAAATTATGAAATGGGCTAGGCTCATAAATAATGCGGCCTCTGCGTAGCTCGCTGCTCTTCAAAATGGCTTCGGCATTGATCAGCGAACCATCAATCAAGTTGGGCATGGGCAAGGTGGGTGGCGAAGTGCGGTTGATGGAAACATAGATCGTGCGTCCTGCCTTTACTTGTTCTCCGGATTTCGGAAATTGCTTGAGTATGCTCAAGGCCGGCTCTCCTTCCGAATACGAGGAATCGTTGATTGCGATACTCAAATTCTTCTCGGCCAGTTTCTTTTCGGCATCTTCCATGGTGAGCCCCATCAGATCCGGCACTTCTACCGATTTGCCATGATTCGTTACATTCGGCAGGTAGATGTAGAAATAGACGATAGCAATGAGAAGTACGATGCCGATGGTGACTCCCAGATTTTTGAGGAGGCCACCTACGGTATTGTTTTTAAAATAGCGATCCAGGTCCATAGTGTATTTTAAAATTTCAATGACGATTCAAATCCACGCTCGGCACGTTTTGATTTCTGATGACGATCCAATGCCAATTGAATCAGGTGGGAAATCAATTCTGAAAAAGAAATGCCGCGCTCTTTCCACATCACCGGAAACATGCTGGAGTTGGTGAAGCCGGGAATGGTGTTAATTTCGTTTACATAGACATCTCCTTTTTCGGTCAGGAACAAATCCACCCGCGCAAAGTCTTCACACGCCAGCGATTGATAGGCTTTCAATGAGAGATCTCGTATTTTTTCCTGACTGGCGGCATCTAATTTAGCAGGCACTTCAATGGTCACTGCATCTCCATCCACATACTTTGCATCGAATGTGTAGAACTCGTATTTCTTGCTGATGATAATCTCGCCCGGCAATGATGCCTTGGCCGGAGCATTTCCTAAAATGGCGCACTCTACTTCTCTTCCCTGAATGTATGTCTCCATCAACACACAATCGTCATAGCGAAATCCTTCTTCAATCGCTTGTGCGAAATCTTCTTTCGACTTTACTTTCGAAACGCCCACGGAAGATCCGAGGCTGGCTGATTTTACCATGAAAGGCAAACCCAATTTTTGTTGGATTGCCTCGAATTGTAAGCTTTCTTTTTCGGTATAGTAAGCATACAAAAAATCAGCAACCGGTAGGCCCGCTTCTTTCAGCAAACGCTTGGTGACCAATTTGCTCATGGACATAGCAGATCCTAGCACTCCGGTGCCCACCATCGGCACATCCATTGCTTTGATCAGACCTTGAATGCTACCATCCTCACCATCGGTGCCGTGCAGTACGGGAAAATAAATATCCACCAAAACAGATTTACCGCTGGCGGTGATCAACTTGGGTTCATTCGGATTGAGTTGCAGTGACAAGGCCTCGCCTTTTTCCATTTCTTTTGTGACCGTAGTGGTGTGATACCAGACTCCGGCTGGTGATATGCCAATCAGAAAGGGCTCGTACACGTCTTTGTTGATGAATTCAAAAATATTGCGGGCTGAGTTAATGGATACACCGTGCTCTACTGAGCGACCTCCATATAAAATTGCCACTTTTCGTTTTGCCATAGGATCAAAATTACCTCAAAGATGTTGAGTATTTGCGGTATTTCAAGCAGGCACCAACGGTTTTCGTTTAGTTGCCCCAATACACTTTTTTTGCGCTTACCTGTGTGTCGGTTTGCACGCGAACGAGATAGATGCCATTGCCCTGATTGGGCATTTCGATGGGGAACGTTTGGTTCAGCACATCGGAGATTGTCAACTCGGTAATCAGTTGTCCCATTAAATTGAACACTTGTACAAAGGCTGACTGGCGCGTGTCTAAATTGAATGTAATCTTCAACGGAGAAACCAAACCTCCATAGATGGAATAAGGTGCTTCAACCGCTACCGGCTGTGAATTTTCGCTGGTAAAGAACTCGATGTTATCCAGATAAAGGTTGTTTCCGTTTCCATTCGTGGCAACAAAAGCTAAGCGAACGCTCGATTCGCCCGCCAAATTGGATAGGATAAGTTGTTTACGATTCCAAGCGGAAGATACACCGGGTAGCCAACTGGTTTCCTGACTGACATTGTTGAGCGCAACACCACTCTCCGAAAACAATTCAGTAGAAAAATGCTGTCCGCAATCTGTGGAGGCCAACACACGTAATGTTTCATTGCCCGTGCTTCGTTTGGCGTAGCTGACATCAAAAAACACACTGGCGGTAGTGATGTCGGTGAAATTCAAAATCGGGCTAATGACCCAGCCTTCTTCACCCACATTTGCATTGGTGAAAGAATTGTAAACAAGCGAAGTAGCATAATTGGTTGTAGCGGTAGTCCATAAGCTTTGTTGGGCCGGGCTGATGATCGTCCAATTGTTTTTGGTAGCTGTTTCAAATTTTTCGCGCAAGGGTATCACATCCGTTACCTGATTATAGGCCACATTAAATTGGCGCGAGTCATTTGCGGTATTGCTGTCGCTCGTGCCATTGGGATTGAGTGCGGTAATGGTCAATTGATTGGTTCCGCTATTGAGCGTAACGGTGCCTAAGCTCACCACCAATTCTTCGTTTGGATTGATCAGGTTTGAAAAATTAATGGTGGTAGTAGCACCGCCATTCAGCGAAAGCGAAACAGAAAAGGACGTGATAGGAATGTTGCCATTGTTTCGGATACGCAAGCTGGGCGTTGGATTATTGATACAACTAATCAATGATGGAGTTTCGAGTTGAACGATTGCTAAATCTAAAATAGAAGACGTAACGATGCGCACATTTTTGATGTATAGATTGTTTCCGTTGGCATTGGTGCTTTCAAAGGCGAGCTGCAATTGTTTCCCGGCATATTGACTTAACGAAATGACTTCGGTCTTCCAGTCAGAGCTGGTAGGAATGAATCGGCTGGATCGTGCCGTAGCGGTGGCGAGATTTGCATCGCTTTTAGAAAAGAGAACGTCCGGTGAATTATCAAACCGGCAGCCGGTAGAGGCTATGACTTTTAAGCCTTCTCCGGTCGTGCCCGAGTATTGCGCATAGGCGCGATCGAAAAGAATGGCTGCTGTTGGCGCACTGGTGAAATCTAATTGCGGTGTGATGAGTTTATCGCTGGCTCCAATTTCGGTGTAGTCATACAGATTCATGAAAATGGCGGAGGTGCCATTGGCTACCGTGGTTTGCCAGGTGGTAAGCCCATCCGGATTTTCTTTCGTCCATGCTGACGGAAAGCTGGTAAAGTTTTCGGTCATGGGTAATACGGCTGTTGCCGAAGTGCTGGTTGAAATGCTTTTGAGATTATTGGTCGCGTTATTATCGGAATGACTGTTGGTAAATGTGATGACAAAATCAAACTGATCGGTAGCGGAGGCATTAAGGGAAATTGCGTTAAAGTCGATTTGCTGTTCGGCATCCGGTGCGAGCGAGAGCACCATATTTTTTGTTTCGATCACGCTGTTGTTGCGCTTCAATTGCAGTTGTGCATTGGTAATGGAATTGCTTCCATAATTCCGAACCAGCACCGATGGCGTCAAACTGCCACTGCAGGCCGAAGCACCGGGAGAAAGAATTTTTTTAATCCCGAGGTCATCGGCTACGGCTACCGGAGTTTGCAGGCCAAGTGAGTTCGGTAGTTCTTTTCTTCGCACGCTGTTGAGCAGAATGGTGAGCATCCGATCGACTTGCCCTTGTGTGAACAGGTTCATGCAGGCATCATCGGTATAGTCGAGATAGTTTTGAAACATTTTCGTTGAGCTGCAACTTGCCTGAGGATGAGTCGGGCAACCACCAGTCGAGCCGCTTTGGATGGGAGTATCAGCTACGTAGTCGCTGCCGCTGCATCCGCTTACATCGCCCCAAATGTGGCGCAGACCAAAGAAGTGTCCCATTTCATGGGTCAGCGTTCGGCCTTTGTTGTATTGTGCATGCAAGTTGAAACTACCATCATCTATGGAGCCGAACTCGCGGTAGTTGATAACAATGCCATCGGTCTGTCGATCATTAGAGGCATCTTCCAATCCCGCCAAGGGAGAAACCGGAAATTGAGAGAAGCCCAGATAGTCGGTCAGATACGTTACCCACACATTGAGGTATTGCTCCGCAGGCCAGTAGCTTTGCGACTTTAATAAATAATTATCATTGGCAGTCCATGATGATTTGGAACCCTTTACCCGCACAATGCCGGTGGTGGGTAATCCATCCGGATCTTGTTTCGCCAGCACAAACTGAACATCAAAAGCTCCGGCCACACCTTGAAAGAGAGCGGGTGTATTCACTTGATCGGTGTTTAACCGATTGAAGTCGTTGTTCAATACTTTGATTTGTGATAGTACCTGTGCATCCGAAATATTCATGCCGGTGCCAATACTTTCGCCATTATGGATGATGTGCACAACTACGGGTATGGTGTAGGTTGCTTGTGTGCGCTGGTTGCTTTGTCCTTTGGCAATTTGAGTGATTTTGGTGGACATCCACTGTTCAAATTGCTCGGTGGTTTCTTTAGCAGGATGGTTTTGATGAAGTTGCTTTTCGTATTCTACCGTGCCACATCGAACTTGTGCGAAGGAAGCAGATCCGACCGACCAGAGGATAAGAAAGCTAAGGATACCAATGCGCATGCCAGCCAAGTTAATGCTAAAACGTTCTAAAAACCATTAGAGTATGGCTGCCTTTTAAAGTTTAACTACAGAGCCCGATTGCGTAGACGAATCAATCGAAAGAATATACATTCTATCTATGCCAGAGGCGCCACATTTACGACCTCTATCGACTTAATTTCCGGAACGGATCTTTTGATGGCATCTTCCACACCGGCTTTAAACGTCATGGCCGACATAGGGCAACTACTGCAGTTACCCACAAATTCGAGTGTCAAAAGATGATCTTCCGAAAGCGACACCACTTTAATGTCACCTCCATCCGTATGCAAGTATGGGCGAATGGAATTGAGTGCTTCTTCTACCCGTGTTTGTAAGCCTTCGATATGGATTGTTTCGGTCATGCGGTAATTTCTACACGTTTCGTGGAATCAAAGGTAGCATTTCTTATGGCAACTTGGCGCGCCAGACTTTCAGCTAAATCAGTAAACGCCTGAGCCGTAACTCCGCCTTTCATCACTGCCGGTAGGCCACTGTCACCGCTTTCGCGGATGGATTGCACTAACGGAATCTGACCTAAGAAAGGCACATCGAATTTTTCTGCCAACGTGCGGCCACCGTCTTTTCCGAAGATGTAATACTTGTTGTCAGGCAATTCTTCTGGCGTAAAGTAGGCCATATTTTCAATCACACCGAGCACCGGTACATTGATAGAAGGCTGTTTGAACATAGCCAAGCCTTTCATGGCATCGGCTAAAGCTACCTTTTGTGGGGTGGTAACAATAATAGCACCGGTAACAGGAACAGTTTGCACAAGAGTAAGATGAATATCGCTGGTGCCGGGAGGTAAATCAATTAATAGGTAGTCTAAGTCGCCCCAAATGGTGTCGCTGATGAATTGTTTCAATGCCGAACTGGCCATCGGGCCGCGCCAAACTACTGCACTTTCCGGTGGTGCCAGAAAGCCAATAGAAATAAGTTTTACACCGTATTGCTCGAGGGGAAGAATGAGGTTTTTGCCATTTACCACTTTTACCTCGGGTTGTTCGCGTTCGCAGTTGAACATCACCGGAATGGATGGGCCGAAAATATCCGCATCGATCAAACCGACTTTCGCGCCCGCTTGTGCCAATGCTACAGCTAAGTTCGTGGTAACAGTAGATTTGCCCACGCCACCTTTACCGGAGGCAATCGCGATGATATTCTTAACACCCGGCAGGAGAGGAGCATTATCGCGCAAGGACGTAACAGACGAGGTCATGAAAATGTCGATGGTCACTTCTTTACCTACTACTTTTTCTACGGCTTCGATGCAGTCGTTTTTGATCTTCTCTTTGAGTGGACAAGCAGGAGTGGTGAGCACCACCCAAAAGCAGACTTTTTTGTCGGATAGAACAATATCTTTAATCATTCCCAACGACACGAGGTCTTTTTTCAAGTCGGGGTCGTTGACGGTAGAGAGCGCGCGGGTAATGTCTTCTTTGGTAAATTTCATATCTCAGTAAGAACCAGTTTAGGCAAATTTAGTTCAGTTTTTTGACTCGCTTTTTCAGGATTTTGGGTTCGCGATGTGTGTGAAAGACGGAAACAATCTTAATGTTTTCATCAACAAAGTAAAGGATGAGATAAGGAAACACCGGAGTTAGAAAACCTCTTACTTTCTTTTTGTATCGAATCCGATAAGCCGTAGGGTTTTGTTGTATTTTTTTGAAAGACTTTTCAAGTTCAGTTATCAAATCTTCCCCAAGTCCAGTTTTTTGATTTTCGTACCAAATGTAGGCTTCCTCAATATCTTTCTCGGCTTCATCCGATAAGCTAATTTCAGGCAGCATTCTTCACTTTTTTCCGAATGTTTCTTTTTACTTCATTCCACGACTTGAACTTCATTTCGCCCTTTTCATATTTTGCTATTCTGCGATTCAATTCGGCTTTTTGGGAGGCTGATAATAGATTGTCGTCTTCCTGTTTAATAGCCTGAATTTTTGCTAGAATCTCTTTGTCATTCAGTTGCGTAAGCCATTGAATGATATCGATTTTGGTAGAATGAATACTCATAAATATGGAGAGATACCTCCGTTTTAACTCTCAAAGATAAAATCAATTATCGAATTATTTTACCGAGCCCAAAAACCTATCTTTGCCGTCTATTTTCCTCCGATTTTGATCAGCCGCGAAACCATAGAAGAAGTCAAAAACAGGGTCGACATCATTGATGTGATCAGCGATTTTGTGACGCTCAAAAAATCGGGGCAGAACTACAAGGCGCTCAGCCCTTTTGCCAACGAAAAAACGCCCTCGTTCTTTGTCGTTCCCGCCAAGGGCATATTTAAAGACTTCAGCAGTGGCAAGGGAGGCGATGCGTTCACTTTCGTGATGGAACACGAAAAGTTGAGCTATGCCGAAGCTATCCGCTACCTGGCCAAAAAGTACGGTGTTGAAATCAAAGAAGATCGCCTGACAGACGAAGGCGCGGCCGAGCAATCGGAGCGCGAGGGGCTTTACATTCTGATGAACTTCGCCAAAGATTATTACAAAAATATTCTTATCACGCACGAAGATGGCAGAAGCATCGGGTTGAGTTATTTCCGCGAACGTGGCTTCAATGACCGCACGATTGAAAAATTTGAATTGGGCTTTGCACTAGAAGGCTGGGAAAATTTCAGTCGCGAGGCTATTGCCAAAGGGTACAACAAAGACTTATTAGAAAAAACGGGCCTCGTAGTAAAACGCGAAGACGGCAGTTCATACGATCGCTTTCGTGGACGGGTGATTTTTCCGGTTCACAATATTTCCGGAAAGGTAATTGCCTTTGGGGCACGCATGTTGGGCAAAGACAAGAATCAGCCCAAGTACATCAACTCACCGGAAACGGATATTTATCACAAGAGCGATGTGCTTTATGGTTTGTATCAGGCTAAAAATTCTATTCGCCAACACGATGTTTGTTATCTGGTGGAGGGATACACCGATGTGATATCCATGCATCAGGCAGATGTGGAAAATGTGGTGGCTTCTTCGGGCACTGCACTCACTGAAAATCAAATCAAACTCATCCATCGCTTTACAGAAAACGTCACTGTTTTATTCGATGGCGACTCAGCTGGTATCAAGGCAGCGTTGCGCGGCATTGACATGATTTTGAAAGGTGGACTCAACGTACGCGTGGTGTTGTTTCCGGATGGTGAAGATCCGGATAGCTATTCACGCAAAGTGGGCACCACGGCCTTTCATCAGTTTTTGAAGGAGCACACACAAGATTTTGTGTCCTTCAAAACAAGTTTGTTCGCCAAAGAAGCTGCGGGCGATCCGATTCGAAAAGCAGAGTCCATCAAAGAGGTAGTTACCAGCATTGCGCTGATACCTGATCCGATCAAGCGATCGGTTTATATTCAGGAGACGAGCCATCTGCTCAATATTACTGAATCTGTTTTATTGGCCGAGTTGAACAAAGTGCTGATAGGAGAGAGGCGCAAGAATGAGAAAGAAGCAATTCGCGAGCAACAAGAAGCGCCCCTACCGATAGAGGACATTGACGTATCACCTACCAAAGTTGATGCGCAAGGGATGGTTTTTTATCAGGAGCGCGAGACCATCCGCTTGCTCTTGAACTATTCAGACCAGAAACTAGAAGAACAAAATCTTGCGGATTTCTTATTGCATGAATTGGAGGACGTGGAATTTACGCATCCTGTTTTTAAAGAAATATATGAAGCCTTTAAAACGGGGTTGGCAAAAGGTCAAACGATCGACAACCAATTCTTTTTGAGGAATGGTAGTGAAGAGGTAAAACGGATGGTAACCGAATTGATTACGCCTCGCTATGCTACCAGCCAACATTGGAGCGAGAAGTTTCATATTTATTTTTCAAAAGAGCAAGACGTTTTAAACGATTTGGCTTTGACCAATGTGCTGCGACTGAAATTTAGAGTAGTGCAAAAAATGATGGATGAAAATCTGGCGCTTGTGAAGCAAGCCGAAGCCGGGGGCAACTGGGATGAATTAGACAAAGCCTTAGACATGCAAACCGGTTTGAAAAAAGCAGAATCGGAGCTGGCAGGATTGTTGGGAATAGTGGTGGCGAAGTGATTCCTTCAAGATTTGATATATATATGAAAACCTAATCCTGAACCAGTCAGGATGTATAATTGTTAAAGAGAAAAGAAAATTACTGAGATAAAATGGATAAACTGAAAATAGACACAATCGAGGAGGCCATCGAAGAAATCAAAAATGGCAAAGTGATTATAGTCGTAGACGATGAAGATCGGGAAAACGAAGGTGATTTTATTTGTGCGGCCGAAACGATTACGCCCGAGATTGTCAATTTCATGGCTACCCACGGCCGTGGATTAATTTGTGCCCCCATCATTGAAGATCGCTGTGAGGAATTGGGGCTTGAATTAATGGTAGGAAAAAATACGGCAGCCTTCGAAACTCCGTTTACTGTATCGGTAGATTTAATAGGCCACGGGTGTACTACAGGCATTTCGGCTCATGATCGATTTAAAACCATCAAAGCATTGGTTGATCCTGAAACAAAACCGGAAGAGTTGGGTAAACCTGGACATATTTTTCCTCTCAAAGCAAAACGCGAGGGCGTGCTGAGAAGATCAGGCCATACGGAAGCTGCTATTGACTTTGCCCGATTAGCTGGATTCCGACCAGCCGGTGTGCTGGTGGAAATTTGCAATGAAGATGGAAGCATGGCGCGATTGCCGGATTTGGTAAAGGTGGCCGAACGTTTTAAGTTAAAATTGGTAACGATTAAAGATCTGATTGCGTACCGAATGAACAAAGAGAAGCAGGTGGTGCGCCAGGTAGATGTGCAGTTGCCTACCTCACAAGGCGATTTTCAGTTGGTGGCGTATGAGCAGGTGAATACCAAAGAAGTACACATGGCGTTGGTGAAAGGTACTTGGGAGAAGGATGAACCTGTGATGGTACGCGTACACTCTTCTTGCGTGACTGGTGACATTTTTGGTTCTTGTCGCTGCGACTGTGGACCGCAACTTCACAGCGCCATGAAAATGGTGGAGGAGGAAGGGAAGGGCGTAGTGCTTTACATGAAACAGGAAGGCAGGGGCATCGGGTTACTCAACAAGTTGAAGGCTTATAAACTTCAGGAACAAGGATTAGATACAGTAGAAGCGAACTTGCAACTTGGATTTGATATGGACAATCGCGATTATGGAATTGGTGCTCAGATTTTACATGATCTTGGCATTTCCAAAATTCGTTTAATCACCAACAATCCGAAGAAGCGTGTTGGATTAATGGGCTACGGGCTTGAAATTGTAGAGAACATTCCGATCGAGATTAAACCCAATCAGCACAACGAAAAATATTTGCTTACCAAACGAGATAAACTCGGACACATGATTTTAAAGAAGTGATGCGGAAGATTTTTTTGTTAAGTGTTTTTATTATTTCATCGCAGGTTTTACTTGCACAGCAGTTTGCCTTTGAGTTGTGGCACGAAGGTAAACTAGTATTGGAAACTTCGGACACGCTTCGTGGACTGGTAAAGTATGATCAGCAAAGCGATATCATTCAAATAAAAATCAGAGGCCAACTTCAAAGTTATACCGCCCGCAAAGCTTTATTTGTAGAAATTTTTGACGCAGGGGCCAAGCGCTACCGACAATTTTATTCATTACCTTATTCAGCAAATAACACCTATAAAACGCCTATCTTTTTTGAATTGATGTGTGAAGGTAAAATCACGGTGCTTTGCCGCGAGAAAGTAGAGTATCGCACGGTTAATTCACCGTATTACTATTACGGCACTACCACTCGGTTGGTATTGGTAAATACATTTTATCTCTTAAAGCCGGATGGCACTATTTCTGAATTTGAAGGGCGGAAATCCGATTGGCTGCGCCTGATGGAAGATCGTGAAAAAGAAGTGAAAGGTTTTGCAAAAGATAATAAACTTGATTTCGATTATAAATACGAATTGGCCCGCATCATTGAATATTATAACTCCCTTGTAAAATAGACAAACATGGCAAAACCACTGATCTTAGTTTCGAATGACGATGGCATCACCTCACGCGGGATTTTAAATTTAGTTACCGTGATGAAAGAACTAGGTGATGTGTTGGTGGTGGCACCGGACGGACCGCAATCCGGAATGGGGCATGCGATCACAGTAGGTGATACGCTTCGATTGAATGAGTCGTTTATTTTCGAAGGCGTTCGCGCGTATGAATGCAGTGGCACACCAGCTGATTGTATTAAAATGGCGCGTCACTTTGTGTTGAAAAACGAACGGCAACCCGATGTGGTGGTGAGCGGAATCAATCACGGAAGTAACACCTCGATTAGTGTTCTCTATTCTGGAACCATGTCTGCCGCGATTGAAGGCGCAATTGAGGGTGTGCCCGCTATCGGCTTCTCACTTTGCGATTACAGCCATAAAGCAGATTTTTCGCACACAGGTGAAGTAGTCAAGAAAATTGTGCAGCAAGTATTGGATAAGGGTTTGCCGAAGGGCGTTGCACTTAATGTGAATATTCCTGCCAAAAGAAATGAACCGTTGAAGGGGATACGCGTTTGCCGCCAAGCGAATGCCAAGTGGGTAGAGGAGTTTGATCAGCGATTTGATCCGTATGGAAGAAGTTATTTCTGGATGACCGGAAACTTTGTCAACTTTGATAAAGCAGAAGATAATGACGAGTGGGCGATCGCTAACAATTATGTTTCTGTTGTTCCTTGTCAGTTTGATTTGACCGCACATCAAGCAATAGCAGTCCTTAATGAAGAGTGGGATATTTTAAGATAATTCTTTGGACTTTAAGTACACCCTAAAGGTTGTGCCTTTTCCTTCGATGCTTTCAACCTCCACTTTACCTCCCAAGGCTTCTGCTTGTTCTTTTACTAAGTAAAGGCCAAGACCTTTTCCTTCAACATGGCTGTGGAACCGGCTGTAAATGGTGAATATCTTTTTTTTTACTAGATTCAGATTCAACCCAATTCCATTGTCGGACACAATCAAGCAAATGAATTCACCTGTTTGTTTCGTTTGAATTCTTATTTCTAATCTGCGATTATAGTCGCGATACTTGATTGCGTTGCTGATCAGGTTAATTAAAATACTATCTAGGTACGGGCGGATGGTTTTAATGTGGGGTACTTCACTAAAATCGAATGTGAGCAACGCGTTGGAATCGGTTAACTCTTTTTCCAATCCAACCAGTAATAATTTCAATTCATCTTCAAACTGAATCGAGTGTACTAATTGATGATTTGACTTTTTGATTTCCAAAATCGTATTGAGATCTTTTACCACTCGATCAAGTTCTTGCGCGGATACAATCAGGTTTTTCTTTATTTGCGCCTCGTCAGCAGCATTGTGTGATAGTTCCAGTAAGTTGCCTAAACCTAAGATTCGGGCGATGGGAGCACGTAAGTTATGAGATGATATAAACGCAAATTGCTCCAATTGCTGCGTATACTCGAGTAGTTCTTTTGTTCTTTTTTCAATTTCAATTTCAAGCTCATCGTTTTTGTTTACCAGCTCTTGATTTTTTTGCTCGATGATTTTACCAGCATTGATTAAAGCCAGATTCTGACGCTCTACTATATTTCGTTTTAGTGATAGCTCTTCCTGACTTTGGGTAAGCTCTTCATTCTGTGCCTCAATTTCTTCCTGACTCAATTTTAGTTTTGCGTTTTGAGCCTCAATTTTTTCGATGAGTTTATTTTGTTGCTGATCAAAAATGTAGGTAAGCGTTAATACGATGAACTGAAGACCGATGTGGAGCGAAGCAGTCAAAATGGGAGTATTCCGTACAATGAGCGATGCAGGGAGAAAGGCATTCGGATCGAAGGAAAGGAAAAAGAGTACTGTTAAAAAACCAATTCCACCCCAGAGCCATGCCACACGCTCGCTGATTAGAATCAGAGCAATTACCGGGATGAGCGTAATCCAGGGAAGCACAAATGAGTCGATCCCTCCAGAGAAGGTGGAGAGGATTAGGATGATAAACCAACAAAGAAAAACAAACAAGTGAACGCTTAACCGCAGCGAAACGAGATGGTATTTAAAGAGAAATAGAAGTGTACTGAACGTGACGACAGAAAATACCATCATATACCTCGCGACCAGGAAATGGGTGAAATAAGTGTCAATGATGTAACCCAGCGCAAACAAAATTGATATGATGGAGAATTTAATCAGCAATTGGGCATTGCGCCCCTGTCGCTCGCTAGGAAAAGCTAATTGAGGTAAGAAGTAAGTAATCACCGAATCAATCATAATCTGGTAAATTTAATAAAGCCAATGATCCCATTCTTGCCTTCCGGCACCCCTTACATAGTCATGTAAGAAAATCAAGCAGGATCAACATCAAATATCAACTTTACGTTACGGTATTCTTTTTCTTGTATTAATCGCTCACTGAGCTTCGCCAGTACCGACTTTATTTCAGCCAGCTTTCCTTGATCGCGACCAATCTTGAGCAACATGGTCATGAGAAACTCATTGCGGATTTTCCCAATCATCGGTTCACCCGGCCCAACCAAACGCACCATCGGAATGGATTTTTTAATTTGATCCGAAAGTATAACGGCAGCCTGATTGACGATTTTCTTGTCAACGTGCTTTAGGAATACTTCAATCAGCCGTGTAAATGGAGGATAGCCATGTTCTTGCCGATCTCTCAGTTGCTCATCAATAAATCCTTTCACATCATGGTGCCGCACAAAAGTGAATAACCGATGGGTAGGACTTGAGGTCTGAATAACTACTTTTCCCTTCTTCGCTCTTCGCCCAGAGCGGCCACTCACTTGCATAATCAATTGAAAGGCTCGTTCGTAAGAACGGAAATCAGGGAAGTGCATCATCCGATCGGCATCGAATACACCTACTAAATTTACTTTATCGAAGTCCAAACCTTTCGTGACCATTTGTGTGCCTACAAGTATATCGGTGTCACCACTTTCAAATCCTTGAATGATATTTTCATATCCTGACTTTGTGCGAGTAGTGTCCAAGTCCATGCGCTGTGTATGGGCTTCTCCAAAATGTAGTTTTAATTCTTCTTCCAGTTTTTCGGTTCCGTAGCCAAGCGTTTGTATGCGCGGAGAAGAACAAGAAGGACACTTGGCAGGCATATCTTCTCTATATCCGCAATAGTGGCAAATCATCGCATGGCGATATTGATGATAGGTAAGACTCACGGCACAGTTGATGCATTTCGGAACCCAGCCGCAATCTTGGCACTCAATCATGGGCGAGTAGCCCCTGCGATTTTGAAAGAGAATAACTTGTTCCTTATTACTGAGTGATTGTTGAATTTCTTTCAGTAAGAGCGAAGAGAATTCTCCCTTCATCGATTTGCGTTTTTTCTCCTGACTGAGATCAGCAAAAATAATGTCAGGCAACAAAGCATCACCAAAGCGTTCCTTCAATTCAATGTAGCCGTAGCGATTGGTGTGGGCATGATAATACGATTCTAAAGAAGGTGTGGCACTGCCCAGCACTACTTTAGCTCCATGAATGTGTCCCATCATCAGCGCGGTATCGCGTGCGTGATAGCGGGGTGCAGGCTCATGTTGTTTGTACGAAGGATCGTGCTCCTCATCGACAATGATCAATCCTAGATTATCAAATGGTAGAAACACCGAAGAGCGAACGCCTACAATAAACCGCAGTTTGCCGGTCAATACTCCATTCCACACTTCCACCCGCTCGTTGTCAGAAAACTTTGAATGATAGATGCCCATTTCATTTCCAAAAAGTTTTTTCAAGCGGAAAACGATTTGAGTAGTTAGTGCAATTTCGGGAAGCAAATACAATACTTGATTGCCGCCATCAAGCGCGCGCTTAATCAGGTCAATGTAGATTTCTGTTTTGCCGCTGCCGGTAACTCCGTGCAGCAACGCGGCACTTTTTGTTTCTAATTCAGATAAGATCAGATTACGCGCTTGCTCTTGCTGTTCGCTCAGGAGGATGGAATGTACGTTTGTGGGTTCATCAAAGCCAAAGCGTGGTACTACAATATCATACTCCTCCAGTATTTTGTTTTTGATGAGCGTGTTTAGGGAGGAGGCAGATAGTTCATCGCCCAGCAATTTGTTTTTTGCGAAACCGGATGTATTTAATTCCGGATGCGAGAAGACGGGCACTTCCTGCAAGTACTTGAGTACAATCGATTCTTGTTTTGGATTTTGAGATAGCTTTTCGAATAATGCCTCCAGATTTTTTTTAGATACGAAGTTTTCGTTAAGCCGGATTCTCTTTTCGGTTTTGGGTTTGTATTTCTCTTTTACCTGTTCAAATAAAATGATTGCTGCCTTGCTTTGCAGCGAACGTAGAATGGAATAAATGTTTTTGGCGTTCAGTAAGCTCGATACCTCGGTATAGGTAAGTGTGTCAGTTTTCAAACGATCTAAAAGCAGTTTTTCCTTTTCCGAGAAATCGAAGGTGGTATTTTCAAAGTCAAAACGTGGATCAATTTGCACCATCGATTCGCTCGAAAGTTTTAATCCGGCTGGCAGAGCCGCAATCATTACTTCGCCCAAGGTGCACATGTAGTAATCTGCCATCCATTGGTACAATTTGAATTGTGCTCCGTAGATCACTTCCGTCTCATCCAACAGCTCTAAAATCATTTTCGCCTCGTATTCCTTGGGCGGTTGTTGATGCAGGCTATGGACGATTCCGGTTACTATCTTTTTCTTTCCGAAAGGAACAATCACACGCTGTCCGGCACGAATGCGATCAGCCATCAACTGAGGCACGCGGTACGTGAATAGCTGCGGAATGGGCACTGGAATGATCAACTCGGCAAAGAGCGTAGATGAATCAAAATCTAATTCCGAGTTCATGGCCAGCGTTTGAAATAATTACAAAGTTAGGATTTATCAGATAGGAAGTGGCTTACTTTTTCAAACCAGTCCTGACAGTCAGTAAGCTTGAATATATCATTCGAAGTGATTGAAGGATTACACAGAATGGAAAATGAATTTGTCAGGCCAGTAAGCAAATCGAGATGACGCTCGCCCGTTGGGTTGGCAGCCGTAGGATATGTCGCTGCTTGTAATTGTTGTGGATAGTTGGTTGCGAGATAGAGCATCACCCAACAAGCAAATGCGACTGGTCGAAAATGATTAGCATCGGTTACGGTAAAATACAATCCATGGCAAAAGACTTTTTCATAACGGCTCCACATTGGCTGAAAGAAATGTGGCACCGCCTTTATTCCAGCAAAATTTTGGCGATTGAATTCTTCGTGAAAAGCAATCGCATCAATCCACGGAGCGCCTACTACTCGAAACGGATACGAAGTTCCTCTGCCATGACTTACGTTGATTCCTTCCAGTAAGCCGCTGAATGGATAGAGTAGAATCGTTTGATAATCGCTGATAGCTGGCGAAGGCGGAACAAAATGAGTTGATGAGGTAGGTTGATGTGAAACAACTTCCATCTCTACATCGATGTTGCGTTCGTAGATAAACCAGCGCATCAACTCCCCGGAAGAAAAAGGAAACGTGATGGGCATGTACCAGCGCCCAATAAAAGAAGCACAGGTATTCTCATCCAGCATCGGCCCTTCGCATTGTGAGGCTAGTCGTTGAGAGAGATTGGGGCGGTCGAGTAAAATAACTTTTTTATTGGCGCGACCTGCTGCTTCGATCATGTAAGTGATAGACCACACATAAGTATAAAACCGACATCCGATGGACGGCAGATCAATCAATACGTATTCAATGTCTGCTAAATCGTTTTCGTGCGGAGCCATTGTGGCGCCATACAAACTAATTACAGGCAAGCCGGTGACGGGATCGATTTGGTTGGATTTTGCTTTACCATCTTCATCTTGCGAATGAATACCATGCTCCGGTGAAAACAATTTGATCAGGTTTACGCCACTTCTTTTTAATTCGAGGGCCACCGGTAAACCGGAGCCCGACAATGTTGCGTGATTGGTGAGCAGAGCGGCTCGCGATTTTTTGATAACATCAGATGATAGAATAAACCGATCAACACCCAACATACATTCTATTTTTGTTGTGACACTATTTGTGCAATGGCATCGGGCACACGTGTTACCGGCAATTGACAAGTTTTGTTATAGCAAACAAAAATCTCTTCGCGTAGTGCAACTAATTTATCAGCCACTAATGGCAATTTGCTTGTTCCGTTTCCACCCATGAATAGAGCGAATGGCAAATATGATTGATCGAATTCTTTTTGCCTCCCTAAACTCTTGGTTCCAGTCATCACTACTTCGTCCATTCCATTCGTCATTTCAGTTGCAAGCACAGCCCAGTGACACATGTAGATAGGTTCTGATTGCGTCAGGGAAATTAATCGTTGCATCATCTGGCTTGCCATGTCCTTCCATTTTTCATTATCCCAAAAAATCCCCAGATGAAATAAGTTTCGAGCCATGACGGAATTGGAAGAAGGAATTACATTGTCAAAAACTTCTTTTTTGCGTGCGATGAGCGACTCTGCCTCGTGGCTGTTGAAGTAAAAGAATCCTTCTGCTTCATCGTAAAACAAACGAATCGTTTCTTCACACCATTTCTTTGCTTCAATCAGGTAGTATTCTTTTTGCGTGGCCTGATACAAGGAAGTGTACGCCTGAATCAGAAAGGCGTGATCATCAATAAATGCGGTAGTAGTTGAATGCGTCCGTTTGAAAGAACGATGTAGCTTGCCGCCTACTATTAAGTGTTGTTCAATGAATTGTATGGCGCGCTCGGCTAATTCTAAATAGTGATCTTCGCCCAGGCTACGATATGCATCCACCAGTCCTTGGATGGTCATGGCGTTCCATCCCATAAGGATTTTATCATCCAGCCCCGGCTTAATTTTTTTATTGCGGATGGTCAATAATTTTTCATTCAGTTGCAACAGGGCAGGAGTGGGCTCTATTTCGCTTTCGCGGATGAGGATGTTTTTGCCATGCTCCCAGTTTCCTTCCGGAGTTACCTGATAAAAATCAGTGAGTAGTTGGATTTCCTCCGCTGTCAGTTCTTTTAGTTCATCGTATTGCCACGTATAAAACTTTCCTTCCTCTCCTTCGCTATCAGCGTCCAAGGCAGAATAGAAACCTCCTTCAGTCGAAGTCATGTCGCGTTGCAGCCATGCCACCGTTTCGCGAATGACACGCGCGTAAGCAGGTTCTTTGGTGAGACGATATGCTTCGGCATAGAGGCTGAGCAACTGGCCATTGTCGTACAGCATTTTTTCAAAGTGAGGAGCGAACCATTGGCCGTCTACCGAGTAGCGCGCAAAGCCACCACCGATCTGATCATAGATTCCTCCGGCCGCAATCTTCTTCAAGGTAAGATGCAGGATCTCCAACGATTTTGGATTCTTGCGTATTTGGTAGTAGCGAAGCAGAAACAGCCAGATGGATGGCATGATGAACTTAGGCGCTTTGTCTAGTCCGCCTTCAGTAAAATCAAATCGCGATTCAATGACCTGATGCATCGCGTCAAGCGCAGTTCTATCTAAACCATTCGCAGGTGGCACATTTTTGAATCGTTGCAAATCAGAAATGGCCAGATGTTTACTCAGGTCATTAGCTGACTCATTAATTTCATTTCGCTTTTCGCGGAAGGCTTTGTTGATCTGAACGATAAGTTGTGCCCAGTTTTTGGGAGGAAAGTAGGTGCCGCCAAAAAATGGTTTTTGATCTGGAGTTAAAAATACATTCAATGGCCATCCTCCATTTTGTCCCATCGCTTGCACTGCTTCCATATAAATGTGATCGATGTCAGGGCGCTCTTCGCGATCGAGTTTGATGCACACAAAATATTCGTTCATCAGTTGTGCGATGTCGTCATTCTCAAAACTCTCATGTGCCATCACATGGCACCAGTGGCATGAAGAATAGCCGATGCTCAATAAGATGGGTTTATCTTCTTGCTTGGCTTTGGTCAGCGCTTCATTGCCCCACTCAAACCAATCGACCGGGTTCTGTGCATGTTGTAATAAATAAGGAGACGTTGCGTGGGCAAGGCGATTGGTTGGATGCGAAGAGGTCATGGAGTAAAAATAGAGATCACAAAGCGATCCGAATAAAAGAATTAGATGAATGTTAGATGTGGCAAGTGTATCAATAAAAAATGCCACGCTTTTGGCGTGGCATATAAAGTCTCTATTTCAAATCGATTAATAATCTCTGTTGAAATCGCCTCTGCGGAAGCCGCCACCGCCACCACCGCGGTTGCCGCGACCACCACCACCGCTACCTTCTTCGCGTGGGCGAGCCTCGTTCACCACTAGGTTTTTACCTAGAAAGTCAGCACCGTTCAATTGATCGATAGCATTCTTACCGGCTGTGTCATCAGCCATTTCTACAAAACCAAAGCCACGGCTGCGCTGCGTTACTTTGTCCATGATGATCTTCGCAGAGCTTACTTCACCGTACTCGGAGAATAACTGCTTCAATTGTTCCTCGGTTGCTTTCCAGGGAATGTTGGCTACATAAATGTTCATTTGTGTTTTAGATATTAAGTGATAAAATGTTCTTGCTAAATCTTTAAAAACCTTACTGACAATAAACTCACTCGGTGGGAATACTTTCAGGCGGGGATTTACTTCATTAACTCTCAAATATAGTTATTAATTCATCGTAAATGCAAATCGCTGAATTTGAGGGTCTTTGGGCTTTTTTTAGCGGTTTTTACCAGATTCTACCCATAAATAGGGTTCTCTTTCATGAATTTTCTCAAACCGCCCATGGCTGTAGCTCTCACCTTGTTTTGCAAGAAAGATGTCCAGCCTAACAACAAACCGGAGAAGCCCAGCGCCATATGTGTCCACTTCCAAAAGTCAAAACGATCGGTGTGGCGGTAGATCAATCCGTCTTTGAATTCGAAGGTTGCATCTATTTTGTTTAACACGCGCTTGCCTGTGCGCGAGAAAGTATAAGCAGCTTCCCAGTGACAACTTCCTTTCGTGTCATCGGCTTGCACCTGATTAAATGTCAATGAAAAGTCGCGCGCATTGGTCGCGAGCATGTGCCACATCGCCTTCGCTTCTTTACCTTTCAAGTGTGTAAATGCAGGATCGCTAAACTCTACCTCGTTATGGTAGCACGATTGCATCGTTTGCCAATCCTTCTGCTGAAAGGCCGTGTAGAATTTTTCAATCAACTGTTGATGTGTGTTCATAAATTTTCCTTTGGTGGAGATGATTGCCCGTTGGCAAATTTGATGTGTAAAACCTTCTTTAATTGTTTACCTTAGAAAATAGATTCTACCCAAACTGATTTAAAGATAATCAATCCATATGAAGATAAGCCATATTTTCTTTGCCACGGTGTGCTGCCTGCAAGCCACCGCACAATCTTTCAACAACCTGCCCGTCAACACACAAAAACCACCTCTGCACGGCAGACATTGGATGGCCATTACAGGAAAGCCATTGGCCGCCACCGCTGGCGCCATGATTTTTAATAAAGGGGGAAATGCAGTTGATGCTTCTTGTGCGATGTTAGCAGCTACGTGCACCATGTGGGACGTGCTGAGCTGGGGCGGAGAAACGCAAGCGCTGATCTACAATCCGAAAACGAAAAAAGTAATTGCGATCAACGCGTTGGGTGTGGCGCCTACCGGTGCTACTGCCGACTTCTTCAAGAACAAAGGCATGAAGTATCCGCCCGAGTTTGGTCCGCTGGCTGCCGTTACTCCCGGCACAGCGGGAGGGTTGATGACCATGTTGGCCGAATACGGCACGATGAGTTTGAAAGAAGTGTTGGCGCCTGCGATGCAATTAGCCGAAGGTTATCCCATCGAGGCGCAAACTGCCTTTTCGATTGAGCGTGGCAAAGAAGAAATTAAGAAGTGGCCTTATTCCAAGAAAGTATTCTTAACACACTTGGGTGAGAAACGCGAAGCGCCCGATGCCGGAGAAATTTTTGTTCAGAAAGATTTGCTCGCTACGTTGCAGAAGTTGGTAGATGCCGAGCAACAAGCTTTGAAGAAAGGGAAAGATCGCAAGGCCGCTATCTATGCAGCGTATGATCGTTTTTACAAAGGCGACATTGCGAAAGAGATTGTGCGTGGCAGTCAGGAGCAAGGTGGTTTGTTTACCGAAGCTGACCTAGCTAATTGGAAAGTAAAAATAGAGGAGCCCACCGTCACGAATTATCGCGGGATAGATGTGTATAAACTTCAACCTTGGACACAGGGCCCTGCGATGTTGCAAACACTCAACATCCTCGAAAATTTTGATCTCAAGAGCATGGGCTACAACTCGACCAAATACATTCATACCGTGTATCAGGCGATGAATCTCGCTTTCGCGGATCGTGATTTCTATTATGGCGATCCGGCTTTTGCACCGGAAGAGCCCATCAAGGGATTGCTCTCGAAAGAATATGCGCGTGAGCGATTCAAATTGATTAACCTTGAAATGAATGATCCGAAAATTGCTCCGGGCGATCCATACCCATTTGAAGGAAAACAAAATCCGTATCTCGACATTCTGCAAAAGTGGGGAACAAGTCGCGCAGATAATTTCAAGCCAGTAAATCCGCTTGACGAAAAATATTTGGAGTCGTTTACGGCAGGAACCACTTCGGTAGAGGCAGCCGACAAAGAAGGCTGGGTGGTTTCCATAACGCCTAGTGGCGGTTGGGTACCGGCTTGCATTGCAGGCAATACGGGCGTTGGCATGAGCCAGCGTATGCAATCATTTGTGTTAGATGCGAAAGAGAATCCATTCAACGTAGTGGAGCCGGGCAAGCGTCCACGGGTAACACTTACACCCACATTAGCTTTGAAAGATGGGAAACCATTTTTGTCGTTTGCCAAACAAGCGGGCGATGAGCAAGATCAGTTGTTGATTCAATTCTTTTTGAATGTGGTAGAGTTCGGTATGACGGTGCAAGAAGCGTGTGAGGCTCCGAGCTTTAAAACATTGCAAATGTATTCCAGCTTTGGCGATCATGAGAAAGTGCCGGGCGGTTTGACACTCAACAGTGCCATGCCGGCATGGGTGCGAAAAGATTTATCGCGGATGGGTTACAAGCTTACGTATCAGGATCGAACCAGCGGCCCGATTAACGCGATCTATTTTGATTGGCAACACGGAAGTTTCTGGGGCGGCAGCAGCAATCATGGTGAGGATTATGGGATTGGGTGGTAGCTGAAAGTCTCCCGTTTTAATCCCAAATATTCGGCCTGTTGATTTGCAGCGTACGCATATGAGCTAAAAATTGTCCCGCATGTACCGATTCATGGTAGGCCGCGCGGAGCAGGTAATCGCCTAGTTTGCGTGTTGCATATTTGCCTACGATTTCAACCGAATCTAAATCGGCTGCTGAAAAGCTCTTAACCATCGTTAAAAAATCGCTTCGGAAAGGCGCGGCAAACTTTAGTTCATCTTCCAAGGTTCCCAACGGCCGATCTTTCCAGGGTGAAATAAAACCCGGATTGATTCCCCGATGAAGAATTCGTGAGTGAAACAGATGTTCACACGCTAATACATGTCGTATTACCTCGATGAATGATTCTGCCTCTTTATCGGATTTCCAATGGTAGAATTCCTCTGGCAGTCCCTTCCAAACCAATATACTTCTGCGTCTTACTTCTTCGAAGTTGGTTATGTAGATATCTGTTGTTGTCATAAATCTACTCCAATATCTTTTATATCCATCCCAATTCTTTCACCGTCATTTCGCTTTCTACCGTGCCGGTATGCAGTGTGCCTTTGGGTTCGAACAACAGATTGAAAACAATTTCGCCATTGGTATGTGGGCGATGCTCTACGCCTTTGGGCACAATCAGAATTTCGCCTTCCTTAACCTCTACGGTTCGGCCATCGCGAAAATCCATGAGGAGTGTGCCTTTAAACACCATGAATAACTCGTCTTCGTTTTCGTGGCTGTGCCACACGAAGTCGTCTTTCAGTTTACACAACTTTACGTATTGCCCGTTCAGTTCGCCAATGATATGAGGCGTCCACTGCTTTTCAAACAGCGAAAACTTTTGCATAATGTTGATGGAGTTGATTTCTGGCATCGGTGGTGACTTTTTTAGATTAAACATTTAGCTAAATGCGGACTTGCCTTCACCAAATGGAATAAAAGTACGAACGCAAACTCTATTGCATTTTTGGTGTGCTATCGACCGATCGTTTTTAGATGAGAGTTCTTTAATTTGTCCGCAATATACTTTTTCAATTGCTCCAAAGTCATGGCCTGTGTTTCACCGCTTATTTTGTCGCGAATCTCTCTCATCATGTTTACCGCATCAAATGCCTTTACTCTTTCCTTAGTCTCCATAATTTACCAATTCTTGTGGTGTTCGTATCTCAATGTTTGCGTATCCCAATCTCAAATTTACTGAATTATATCCTTTTATTCTTTCTAGGTTAACGATATGTTTAAAGTTCCAACTAGCAAGCACATCAACCCGATTAATGGTTGCAAGTGCAATATGACGACAGTCCTCAAGGCTGGTTTTCCCAACGACCTTCTCTGAAATATATTTGTCTGCCAAATCGATTATTTCTTGAGTTAATTCTACTCTTTCAAATCGGTCAGAAGGATATTCTAAGAGTAAATTGCTGACATGTTTCGGAGCTTGAATCAGCTCTAATTCCAAAAGATCTGAAATTACGAATCTGACCTCATCTCTTTTGAGGCGTTCAAATAATTGATGGGTTGCTTCTTTAAACTCCTCATCGAAGAACCCGCCCACCACCGATGTATCTATATAAATTCTCTGTTTCATTTATTCCTTTATCTTCCTTTCTCAAATGCATTCAGACAACCATTTTTTATAGTCAGATTTCTAGATTTTGACTGAAATTTTTGTTTCAAGCCTAAAGATAATAGATTTGATACGGGTTCGCAGTCATAAGAATAGCACCCATGCGAATTCCCCCGAAAATACATACTCAGGCCTTGGCATCATTTTATCCAAATTTCGTCATGCGTTGGTGCGGCATCCAAAAAACATCGTACAAAACCTTGCCACAACTCTGCGGCAGTCTTTTTCCATTTGACATTAGGTCCCCGCTGATGGCAGTGAGCCAATGTCAGCTGACAATATCCTTAGCGAAGTTGCAACAAGCCAATGTCACCTGACATAGGCGTCTTGTTGTTTGCATTGCCCTTATGTCAACAAGCAATGCCTTGTTGCTGATTGTAGTGCCCTTGTGCAGGCTGACAATTGCTTATTGCAAAGCGTAAGTGCCTATTGTCAGTTAGCGACACCTTCCCGCAAAGGTGCGACAAGCCAGCGCACATGTGCAAAATCGTGCTGCAAAGGTGCGGCTAGAATTTGCCCTTTGCATTAGTTTTGGATGGTTTTGAATAATTCAGATGCCAATGCGCGATGCGGTAGGTACCTCGCATTAAAGCCGTTGTACTAGGAACAATCGCTAATACGCCCGATCGACCACTCCTGAACCATAAATTTTCTTAGAAACCTCTTTGGTGTTTCCCTTGTGTTTCAGTGTGCCGCTTCCTACTACCATCGCTTCCAGACTTCCGGTAATGTTCAACTCGCATGCCCCGGAGCCGCTCATCTTTACTTTCGCTTTCTCCAGTTCGCACAAGAAGGCATTCACATTTCCGCTGCCGCTCATCACTACATCGTTAGATGATGCGTAGCCTTTCAATACGATTGATCCTGATCCGCTTATTTCTGTCTTTAAATAATTTCCTTTGATGTCTAAATCAATCGTGCCATTGCCTGCCACACCGAGCGACAGGTTATCGGATGCAATCGAATTCTCAGAAATGATTTTGCCATTGCCATTTACTTGCAGCTCGGAGATATTTTTCATGCTCACCATCAACTTCATATTCGGCTTTAGCTTAATGTCATCAATTTTTGCCCAAATGCTTTTGTTGGGATTATCCGGTTTGCGCTCGACATTGATCATCAGCACACCGTTTTCTACTTTGAAGGTAGAGAGTTCAAAAATTTCAGTGAGGGCCTCTACCGTTACCTCTTGTTTATTGGTTTGCTTAAGATAAACGGTGTAGTTGGAGTTGACATAAATGCTTTTGAATTCGGGTAGCTCCAATGTTTTTTTGGTCGTCTGGCCGAATGCCGAGAAAGAAGACAGCGCGATCATCGCAACTGTCAAGCGAAGAAATGGTATGCGTAATGGATTCATGGGATGGGGATTGAAAGTGGTAAAATGTCGAACAAAAGGAGTTTCGGCAGCAGCCGTTTCGATAAAGTTACTAATCTGCCGCCAAAGTGGGGCTGTAGCAGGTTAGAAATATGATGGAAACACACAGGAGCTGCCAGAATTGAATGAATTTGATAAGCGCGAAGAAAAACTTTACGCATTTTTGTGTTCTTGATTTAATACCATTGCTTCGTGCCAATGAATCAACTTCACTACTTAAAGACCATTGTAGAGAGGCTAAAGAGAAACTACGTTGGTTTGTTGCCTTGCTCAACTGAAGAAATAAAGAAATTAGAAGATACATTGCAAATCAAATTACCGGAAGCTTACCGAGAGTATTTATCAGTCATGGGTAAATATTCTGGCAAAATCAATGAGGGGACGGATTGCTTCTATGATGATTTAATTCGAATTCAAGCGTGGCCCAAGGAATTGCTGAAAGAGAATTCTGTGTTGGATGAATTGCCTTCTGATGCTTTTGTTTTTAGCATGCATCAGGGCTATGAGTTTTGGTATTTCAGGATTTCGGAAGGCAATAATCCTCCGGTGTATGGTTATCACGAAGGTGACGATGATCCCCAACTTTTAATTGCGCAGTTCCCTACATTTACGGATTATATTTTAAATCTATTGAACGCTTATCAAGTGGCTGAATGATATAGCATGAAATTATTTATTGGTTTACTTATTTTTTCGGTTGTTTTATTAAGCGTTTCGTGGAAAACACCACCACCATCCAAGGAATGTTTTCCGGATAAACTATTCGCCACCTTTCATTTGAATGAAGCCATCTCGCTTGACGTTATCAAGTATGATCGCAGTAACTATTACTTTATGGAGAAGCGTCTGGTAGAGTTGGATAGCCAGCAGAAAGAAAAATTAATCAAACCTTTTCTTAAGACCTTACCTGTCTATTCCTATCAGGCACATTTTATTTCGAAGCTATCACCTGTGGACAATCTGCAACCTATTATCCTGAGAGTAGTTGGTACCGACTACCATACCTTATGGTTATTGCTGATTAACAAGAACTGTACGCCCATCAGTTTCTTCTATCTCGAAGGTGAAAATTGCGAAGGGCCAATGGAAACAGATTCAACCGTAACTTTTTGTCCGGTTAGACGGAGTATTTGCAAGGGAAATACAATCGTGACTTATGAAACACGTACTTCAGAAGCAGTAAGCGATAAAAAAAGTATGGTTGATTCTCTCGTCTTTACAACTACATTCAATAAAAGAGGGGAATTTGTAACCAAAAGAAAGGATAGTACACGGTATTATCGGCAAAAGTAATTGAGTGAGTGCTAACCCCATTAATCTCTGCGCCTAGGCTCTTAGTGGTAGAAAAAATTCAAGTAGTAACCAACTAACACCAATAGTCCTTGCAAAATCATGGTGCCATCTAAGTAGCCGTGATGATAGAATGGAAGACTTTTCATGCGCTGCGACTTCAGCAAAATGAATGTGACCAGCGAAGTTATCAGTAATGGAAAAAGAATAAACCATTGCTGCTGCCAGTCATAGTGTAATAAGCAAACTACGGAAAAGAGCATCAGCGCTCCGTATGAAATAGCCATCGACCGATGTTCATTCAATAGGATCGGAATGGTTTTCAGATTCGTTTGTTTGTCGGCATCCATGTCACGAATATCGAAGGGCATCGCAATGGCGAATATGAACAGGAATCGTTCGGCAAATAAAACGATGATGTCTGTGCGATCGAAAGCAGCACTTGCATGTACTATGGGCAATAGGATAGTGACAGCAGACCAGACAAATGCGATCAGGAAAATTTTCAAATAAGGAATTTCACGTAGCCGAAAAAGATTCCGCTTACTACTTGGAATAGGCACCGAATAAAACAACGTTAACACAGCAATGGGGGCGAGGGCCCAAAGTACTTCCGTCTTCGCCATCCACACAACAACTATAAATGCCACGGTAGAGATGCCCACCAATCCGTAAAATAGGTTTCGGTTTTCGCGCACCCACGTATGCTTGTCGGAGTGTATCGCATCTTGGTTGGTAACGAGCGTTACCAATCGGTGAAGGTTATACTCAAACAGTGTTGCAAAGAAAATGATAAATAAATAGGGTCGCCATTGCGGAGCTAACCCTACTTGTATTTGTGTTTCAACTGTAAGAAAAACGGCCGCCAGTGAAATGAATACGTTCGAATGAATTAAACCCTTAACAAGTTTCAAGTAATCAGAAGTTAGTGGCTTGGCGGGCTGTTAGATGCCAACCATTTTTTCCTTTGATCCACACATGCGTGTACCTGCGTATTACCACCTTGCCGGCGCTCTCCGTTTTATTTTGTGGTGTCACGATTTCTTTTCCCATGGCAATGGCCAGATTTTCGGTGAACGTAATTTTTTCGATGATGCGCTCCACTGTTGAGTAATCGATTCGCCCGGCACGGATAAAACCTAAAATCTGTTGCACGGTCACAATCTCACCATATGGATTATTCACCACAAAGTCCTGCGACCATAATCGGAGCAGCGTAGTGGTATCGCCTTTGTGAATGGATTCAATCTCCAACTGCTCGAGCTTTTTGATTTCTGCTTCTGCTTTATTTTGTGCGAATGTGATGACAGCGCTGAAGGAGAATGCGACTACCAGAAACAGATACTTTTTCATGACAAGTGATTTAAAGACATTAAAGTTAGTCACGATTTATCTCTGCACAAAGTCAACGTTTTCCGAACTGAATCCCCTGCAGGAGCCGAACCCATCATGTCTTTGCTTATTTGGAAAAAGGTATTTGTGTCTACCATTTCGTATGTTCTGTCGATGCTTTTTCTTGCCACCAACTATTTTTATAACAATCCCGTCATCGCACTATGAGATCACCGAAAACATCCGCAATATTGAATAAGGAAAATTCGTTGGTCGATTCAAATAACCTCCCATCATCTATGAGTAGTCATTTTTCCAAGTTGATTTCGCTGGCGGCACTGATGGCGATGCTCGGCATGGTTTCCTGCAAAGACCAAACGGCCGATGTTATCACCACCAACACCGCTACCGACTCAAAAGATTTTGCTATTACCGATTGGACCACCGCTACTCATAGCAACGATGTCGATCCGGACTACGCCACCGTGTTTCCGCAAGACAAAGTCAATACCCTTACGATCACCATGACTTCGGCTAACTGGAGCGCTATTCAAACAAATATGAAATCACTCTTCGGCTATGGCTTTGGCGAACGAACGCAGGCAGGAGGTGGTTTTCCTTCGCAGGAAACAGACTACGTAGCCGTGTCATTGAAGTTCAACGACAAAGAATGGTACAAGGTGGGCTTTCGCCTGAAGGGCAACTCTTCGCTCTCGTCCACGTGGGGCTCGGGCATTTATAAACTTCCCTTTCGCCTCAACTTCGATAAGTTTGAAGATGATTATCCGCAAATAAAAAATCAGCGCTTCTATGGCTTTAAAGAGTTTAGCCTTTCGCCCGGCTATAAAGACAACTCGCTCATCCGCGAAAAAGTAACGGCAGATATCTTTCGCATGGCGGGCATCCCGGCTGCACAAACTGCGTTCTATAAAGTGTATATCGACTTCGGCAGTGGCTCAAAATATTGTGGCGTTTATACGCTCACGGAAGTGGTAGATGATACGATGATTAAAACACAGTTTAGCGAAGACAGCGGCAATGTGTACAAGCCGGAGTCTACGTTTCAAACTTTTTCATCTTCAGTTTTTGAAAAGAAAAATAATGAAACAGCCAATGACTTTAGCGATGTGCAAGCATTCGTGGCCGCACTCAACAGTAGTTTGCGCACCAGCAACGCAGCGCAGTGGCGCACCAACCTGGAGCAGAGTTTTAATGCCGATCATTTTGTGAAATGGTTGGCTGTTAATACCACACTCGTCAACTGGGATACCTACGGAGTGATGGCGCACAACTATTATCTCTACAATCATTCTGTAAACAAACTGACGTGGATACCTTGGGACAATAACGAAGCTCTGGCGAACCGCTCGGGGCCGGGAGGATCGGCAGTCTCGTTGTCACTTTCTGGTGTAAGTAGTTCATGGCCACTCATTCGGTACATAGCCGATGATGCTACCTATTACGCCAAGTATAAAACATATGTGCGTGTATTTGCAGACGATGTATTCACTTCGGCAAAGATGGATGCACTCTTTACAAAGTACCATACTTTGATTTCTCCTTACGTGATTGGCCCTGAAGCGACCGAGCAAGCAAAGTATACGCACTTGAGCAGTAGCAGCGCCTTCACCACCGAATTGGCGACACTGAAGCAACATGTTGTTTCGCGTAAGCAGGCAGTGGATGCCTTTGTGCCGTAGGTGGCAACTACTTCTTTTTGTTGAAGATACCCCTGAACACAAGGATAAAGGCCAAGAGACCAATGCAAAGCATCAACAAAACTCCGGGGCTGACTAATTTAATGGCGTGCATGCGTAAGGTGGTTAGAATTGAATTCTAACCTGAAATCTAACATCATTTTGCGTATTTCCCACGATCGTTTCACCGCCACTGCCAATCAAATCTTTGTTGAAGTAGCGCGTTTGCGCCCAGCGCAGCCAGCAATTGATTTTTTTTGTGATCCGGTAGCGCAGCATCAACACATTGCGCACACCTTGACTATTATAAGCTGGAAAAGAAAAGGCCAGCCATGCGTCAGGCTCGTAGATGTAAATGCGGTTATCGTAGTCGTCCGTATCAAATAGTGCATAACGGGCGGTAATAGAAACGCGCGTAGTTTCGAAGCTGGCATCCTGCGACAGCACCATGCCCTGTGTGGTGTTGCCGTTAAATTGAAACGAAGAAAATTGCACACGGCTCTTCAGTTGCAACTGCCGCGTAGCGACATAGTCGGCTTGCAACGCGTAACTTCTTCTGGTCCCCAAAGTAATGCGGTAGAGATTAGTGTCGTCATTGGTATTCCGCGCTTTTGTTTCTTCTTTCACTTGTGCAAAGAACACGACCGACCGCGAAGCTTTGTATTGATAACGCAATAGCCATTCGCTTCCTTGCGAAGGTCGATAGCTTCGGTACTTCAGCCAAGGGAATTCAAAGAAGTCCATGTAACCCGCCAGTGCACTGCGTTTCGAGAAGCGGTACTTCCATCCCCAATAGATTCCGGTTTCATTTTGTGGTGCGGCATTCTCTGCCAGCGCGTTGCTATAGAAAGAATAGAAGTCGCGGCCGTAGTGTCGCGCTAACAGAGAGATATCGAGTTTGGGTGTTACGTTCGTCAGCAATCCGGCCACACCGCCCCATCCGTTTTGGAGTGTGTGTGCTACTTCGCTGAAGAACGTTGCATTGGCGAAGGAGCAATTAAAGTACGCACCTACATTGGTATTGGATTTTCCTTGAAAGGCAAATGAATTATAGAGCGATGGATTGCGCACCAAGGCTTTGTCAAATTGTGTGCGGTGCCATAGCAAGCCTGCGTCAATGGACCGATGTTGGAAGCTGATGATCATGGCCGCGTTTTGCTCTTGCAACGTATTTCGATTGGTTAGTTCGTTCAGCGTTCGGTGCAAACCACTGTAGTTGAAAGATGAGACCATACTTTCCGTGCTGTCTTGTACGATGCTGCCATCACGACCTCGTGAAGAAAAGAGAGTGTGAATGAGTATTTTCGGATGCGCCTGATAGGAGAGGGCTGCGCCACGCATGTAACCGCCTTCGTATTGTGACGTATAGGGAAGAAAGCCGATGTTACTTCTGCGAATGCTCGTAATGGTCTCTCCGTTTTTCCCCAAGCCGAACACCGAGCCGAGCGTAAGCCCTTGTCCGAATTGCGCCTGATAATCTCCGATGATCAGATTCTTGATACGTCCTTTGTTTTGCAGTTGCGCATGAAGGGAGATGTAGTCGAAGCCGTAGTAGCGTTCAGCCGGATTCCACTGAAGTTTTTCTCCGGCATCTTTCTTGAAAGTAAAGCCCGTGCTAAAGTCGCCAGGCCTGCTCACGCGAAAGCGCATAGTTAAATCTTCCGCAGTACCGCTGTAGCGACTGTTCTCCGTGCTCGTGTTGAGATAACCCTTTTGTTTTTCCAGCGTTTGCGAATAGCGCATGACGAGGTAATTGTTTTCTTCGGAGGCGATCCGTTTTAGCAAAGCGCGATAACCGCCAGCTTTTTGTTCATCGACTACGCGCACCAGCGGCACCAGCTTTAAGAAAACGTCTTTCGTAAATCCATTGATGGTTTGCAATTCATAAATGGAATAAAGCTGACCCACTTGCTCGCGATACGCCAGCAGCGCGTTCACCTCTGCGGGGGTTAGTACATAAAGCGCTTGAAGTTGTTCGGTAGTAGCCGTGTTTAAGTCAAGCGGATGTGCAAGTAATTGTAAATAGTTTTCGTAGAGATCCGCATAATTCAAGTTATCCGATTGAGTCGCGAAGAGTTCATCTACCCACTGACTGGGATCAATCGCTTGGCGCGGATAATCTTGTGCCAACACGAGGGTGTAGCACAAACTGAAAAGGATTATTGAAAATACCTTCACGGGTTACTAAGCAGAAAAGTGGCAGAGGCCTGATGCGAAGCACCCAGCAGAAAGTGGTAGCGCAGGGCGTAGTCAATACGGAGTCGTTTGCGGTTCCCTCCAATGCCGAAGTAAAATGCATTGGGCTGTAGCTGATAGCCGGTGCGGAAGAAGAGATTTTTGTAGACATCGTATTCAAAACCGGTACGCCAGGTAAGAGGATAGTCGGGATCTTTCTCTACCTCGGTGGTAGCGATGATCTTTTTGGTAAACTGAAAGCCAACGCCCACAACCATGCGCATAGGCAAGCGTTCACCGCTGCCGCTGTTCAAGGACGATTGGGTGACGTTGGTGATGTAAGCTGCCACCCGAAGTTCCGGAGTGAGTTGTGTGATACCTCCGATATCCAAAGTCATTGCGGAGAGTACGCCAAAACCATCGGCACGGTATTGACTGAAATTCACTTTCGCACCCAGCGAAGTAATGCCCATGCGATGGGCAACTCCTAGCGAAATAAATTGTTCGTTGTACAACGCATCGCCAAAGCGAAAGAAACCAATGCCGGTGGTAAATGAACGTACGGGTATCTGCCAACTTGCCGCCATGCGATTGGCACCCGGCAATTGCGGAGACGCTTCGTAGGCAAATGCAAAGGATTGTTTTTGCTGCGCGAGCCCGGCTACATTATGAAAGAGAGCCCACGCATCGCTCAATGAAGCCGATGCTCCACCCATCGCCATTTGCCGTGCGCCCATTTGCGTATTTACGCTTTGTCCCTTTGCCACCACACTCAACCCAAAGAGGATAGTGGCTACCAGCAGTCTTTTCACTTTATTCGCGAATAGAATTTGGATGAATCTGCTAATCAGCTGGAGAGAAAATGATTAGCTACTTAATCGGCCGGGGAAGCCGCTGATCAAAGATAAAAGAAAGTCTACCCAAATTGTGTTAAGAATATAAATTTGGTCAATTAACTGACGAATCCTGCGGATTGTCAGGGTTTGACCTTGACAATACTGACGATTCCGTCAGTATTCGTCAAATTATGCAATAGGAGTTTCTATTGCATAATTACGGTCTAAAATTCCTTTTTGATATTAAAGAAAAATCCGCTCACGCCCTCTTTCGTAAAGGCATATTCAAAGCGAAAAACGACATCGTAAGGTGCTACTACATCCAAGCCACCGCCATAGCCTGCAAGAAATGTATTGCTCAGGCGATTGTTGAGCAGGGCGGGGCGCTCTTGGTAATAATCGTAGTTTTCCGTGTAGCCGAAGTCTACAAAGCTTTTGAGGTAGACGGCAAAAGGCAAATGCCGGAATTGTTCCAACGGCATGTTCTCATAGCGCCAAACGCGCGAAAATATTTTTTTCTTGAACGTGGTTTTGTTGACAAAAAACTTAGGCCCTTCAATCACATAGATATCATAACCCCTTAATATTTGCCGTTGATAGCCCATGGCGCCATAGAGCGTGTAGGGTTGGTTGGTAGGATCGCTGATATAAGCAGCTGTAAAGTTCGAGAAGTAGTAGTTGCGCTTGAGCGCCAGATGGTATGCGTAGGTGAGATTGACCACCCACTGGCTGACGTTGCCTTCAAACCCAAAGCCATTGCGTTGAATCGAAGCCGAGAACTGATACCCTTTGAGGGGATACATCACCACATCACGATGTTCGGAGCGGAACGTGTAGGAAAGAATTCCGTACCGCTGCGTTAATGATTTGCCATTAAAATAGTTGGGATTCTTCTTTAGAATAGTATCCGTCACTTCGCTGCTGCGGAAGCCAAGGCTCAGTACGTGTGTTTCAAAAAATGATTTACGATAAGTGTAGCTCACCTGCGCTCCGGTAGAAATGCGCAGTGGCTGGCTGCCGCGCACGAACACCAGTTTATGATCTTCGGTCAGTGCGGCAATGTTCTTCGGATTGCTGTAATCGAAATTTAGAATTAAGCCTTGCTTTTGGCGCTTATCTAGATAGGGAATAGAGTAGCTTAACTCAAACCGCTGGCTAAACCCAAACTGCGCAACCAGTCGCAGCGTTTCGTTGCGCCCGCGCACGTTGAATTGGTCGAGGCGCAAGCCAAAGTTGACGCGCCCCAGATCGTGATTGTAGTTTTGCCACCATTCGGTGAAGTTGCGATCAGATAATTCAAAGATAGGAGCAGGCCAGGTGTACCAGCGCTCTTGAACGTCAACCAACAGATCGATTACATTGGGTGTAATCTGTAAGCTGCGAATGGTGACAACATTGAACAAGCGCAGGTTATAGATTTTGCGCTGATCCCATAAAATGGTTTCGGCTAATTTATTGGAACGAATCGTATCTCCGGTTTTAAGCGATAGCTCGCGCGAAATGATTTGATCGCGCGTCCGCTTGTTCCCAATTATTAATATGCGATTGACGGTAAGTAAAGTAGTGTCAGGAGCATTCACAAGTGTGTCGTAGCGGACACGTGCAATGGTATCAGCTGAAGGCGCTACTTCTTGTAATCCAAGAAAAAATCCAAACATCAGCAGTATCATCGCAGCGAATTACCTCCACACGTACCAACTCAAATTTTTGGGCTGTCGGGTTGCTTTTTAAAAGAACGAATCAGCACCCACACACCAACCAGCACCAACGGAATGCTGAGTGTTTGCCCCATGTTTAAGGTCAGGTCATCTTCAAACGATACCTGATTTTCCTTCAGGAATTCATAAGCAAAGCGCAAGCTCCACAAGGCAATTAGGAAAATGCCAAAGATTCGGCCTTCCGGCAAACTCAATTTGTGTTTGCTCCAATACCAGAGCAGCAACGCAAATAAGATTAAGCAGGAGATAGATTCGTACAACTGAGCCGGGTGGCGCGCAATCCCTTGAAAGGATACTTTGGCCGCATACGTACCGGAAGCTTCGAGGCCAACCTTACCTGCAAAGGCTCCATTGGAAATATCTACAAATTCACTTTGCTGCGCCATCGTATTTCGTACACGCCAATCCACAAATTCATTAGCAGCTGTTTCTGAAGTTCCTTTTTTGAAGAATAAATAAAGCGATAGCGGAACACGGCCATTTTCTTTTACCACGCTGGTGCTGTCTTTTACAATCTCGTAAGATTGGATAGGATTGGCGCCATCTACTTCTGCCGTGATGCGATCAATAACGTGATTAACAAAAATTACACCCAATGGACTGTTGGTAGGCTTACCAATGATTTCTGAATTGAAAAAGTTACCCAGGCGAATCAAGCAGCCTGTTAAGCATACCAGGATCACGATGCGATCCAATATTTGGAGGTAATTCTGATTGACATGTTTCTTGCGGCTATACAACCAGAGACCGAATAATATCCCGATTGCTGCCCCATGACTCGCTAAACCTTGTAAGCCCGTAAATCGAAACGGAGAAAGTTCGAATGGTAAGAATACTGCCAGCGGTTTTTCCCACAACATAGCGGGTTCGTAAAAGATGATATGTCCCAATCGCGCACCGATTATCGTGGCCACAATCATGTAAATGGTTAGCGTATCGACATCCTTTTCAGGTTTTCCTTCTTGTTTGTGTATATAATAAAGAATCTGCTGACTGATCAGGAATCCAAGCGCAAAAAGAAGTCCGTAATAACGCAACGAGAAGAAACCAATTGAAAGAATTTCCGGACTGCCGTTCCAAATAATGTAGCTAAGCATAATTCAAATTAATCGTTGTAAGAAATAATTGGCGATTGAATATTTGCCGGTAAAGATACGCGATTACCACCATACCTTTTACTAGTTTTTCGGGCCTAAGTTCAAGTGCAAAGCTGGCGGTAGACTGCTCTTTGCTCCGGCCGAAGCGGTCAAAAAAAGATTATTGTTGGTTATCTAACTCAAGTAATTCCTCCTGGAAGCTGCCGGAGAGTATCGGGAAACGGCACCAACTGCGCGGATCGACATTCAGGTCATCCAAGTGAAAGGAAGGAGCAAGCCGCTCGCGCTTCCATTGGTTGGCCGACCAAAGGCGATAAAATTTCTTTATGTATTCCTTCAATGACGGCTCTGCTTTTCCCTTAGCCAGAATAGCGTAGACCTCGATAGGGGGGCGTCTTTCATAAATCGCCAGCCGTTCGATCTCAACTAAAAGTGTGTAGGGCATTAAATCTTTTTCGTCTGTTTGGGCGCGTTCTTGCGGGCGCAATTCTGCGGTTGGTTGTAAATTATTGACGTAGGCAAGGCCGGTATACCCCAATTCTTTTTCAGCCCACTTCAGCCATTGGATAATAAATGGTTTATCCAGTCCGGCAATGGGGGCAAGGCTGCCGCTGGTGTCACCATCCATGGTAGCATAACCAACATCTCCTTCACTGCGATTGGAGGTGGTAAGCAGCACAGCTCTCTTGATATTCGCGAGCATCCAGATGATCGGTGATCGTGTGCGCGCCTGAATGTTCTGTCGCGCAATGTCATCTTGTTCCCACGTAAGTGGCCTGCCGATAACAGACTCGATGGAGCGCTCATAATGATTTACCTGATCGTCAGTCAACCAGTGATGAAACTCAGCACCGAGTGAAAGCGCGAGTTCTTTGGCTGCCTGCAGCGTTTTATCGGATGAATTGACTGTTCCTTGATAGGCACATGTGAGTAGCTTACCAACGATTTCTTTTGGATCTGCTAAAGGTGCAATGCCAACCAATTCACAGAATTTTGCAAAGCCCAACTCATGGGTACCTCTGTGAACCATCTCAGCAACTAAGACAGCACATAACGAAGAGTCAGCACCACCACTCAGACTCAGTACAAATCCTTTTGCTTTGCTCTTGCGCACGTAGTCGAACAGCGCCAACGAAGCGGCATCAGCCATTTCACGGTTGCGTTCTTTATTGTCTGTGAGAGGATGTGCTTTGGTCAACTCGGGTTGATCAAAATTGATTTCGCATACCTGCAGATTGACCGACTGAAAGGACAACCGGTTGTTGAGTTTTAGTAATCGGCCATTCTGTGCGAAGATGATATCGCCATCGTAGATCATGCGGCCTGCTTCGTTGCCCAATAAGTTGGTGAAGACATAGGCGCACTTAAATTTTTCGGAGCCACCAATCACCACTTCGCTTTCGCGGAGGGTGCTTTTGCCCATGGCAAAGTGGCTGGCACTGGGATTCAAAATCAAATCGACTCCCCGCGCAAAGAGCTGATAGCCGGGGCGTTTTTCTTTGCGCCACGCATCTTCACATATTTCAAATCCAAAGCGAATGCCTTGCACCTCATACATCAGATCCCCTACAGAAATGGTTTGTTGATCTATTTCGATTTGCGCGGTTGCGCCATTAGGCCAAGCTTCGAACCATCGAGGTTCGTAGTGTACACCATCTTTCGCCAAGTTTTGTTTAAGTGTGATGCCTAGTATTTTTTGATTGGAGATGACGCAGGCTCCGTTGTAGGTGATTCCTTTGATTCGAACCGGTAAACCGATACTTACCGTAATGTTTTCGCAGAGTGGGACAATCTCGAGGAGATGTTTCCATGCTTTTGCGGCCAGCCAATCACTCAGGAAAAGATCTTCGCAGCCATAACCGGTAAGACAAAGCTCCGGTAAGCAAAGAATGATGACTCCTTCTTGTTGCGCTTGTCGGATCGCCTCACGGATATTATTGACATTGTTGTTCCAGTCAAACGGAGTTTGATTTACAGTAGCGCCCCCTATTTTTAGTATCCGTGTCATTCGATCGTTCACTTAAATCTCTAGCGTAGCACACGTTTTTTCGGCTGCACTTTGTTCTGCTTTTTTCTTGTTGAAGCCGTGCCCCAAGCCATACGGCTCATCATTTACAAATACTTGAATGGCAAATTCTTTGTTGTTGCTTCCCGTTGGTTTGGCCAAAACTAAATCAAACCGCACATCTTTGCCTTCTCGCTGTGCCCATTCAATCAATTTACTTTTGTGATTGCTGTTGGAACTGACGACTACTTCTAAATCAAAATAAGGCTGAATAAGTTTATCGATCACAAACTTTTTGGTGCGCAGGTATCCTTTATCCAGATAAATGGCGCCTATCAATGCTTCCAAGGTATTTCCTAAGATGACGTGCTTGAGTTGCGTGTTCTTTTGGTCGAACCGGACGATTGAGCCAATGCCCACTTTACGCGCCAGGTTGTTCAACGACTCGCGGTTGACGATGCGCGACCGAATTTCGGTGAGGAAGCCCTCGTCTTTGAATGGATATTTTTTAAAAAGATAATCTGCTACAGCTGCACCCAGAATAGCATCCCCTAAGTATTCCAATCGTTCATTGGATTCGCGATAGCCATCCATCTCTTTCGATTTGGAGCTATGCAAGGTAGCCAGTTTGTAGAGGGCTAAATTAGAGGGAGCAAATCCGGCTATTGTTTTAATGGCCGTAATCAGCTTTTTATCTTCTTGAGAGTTTCGTTTGGGTAAGGTGAGTAAGTTCCACACAAATTAGTGCTTACTCAAATTTTTTCAAGATCACCGAGAAATTATGGCCACCAAACCCGAAGGTATTGCTGAGCGCCACTTTCACTTCTCGTTTCTGTGCCTTGTTGAAAGTTAAATTCAAACGAGGATCTAACTCATCATCATCTGTAAAGTGATTGATGGTAGGAGGTACGATGCCTTCGTTGATGGCAAGTAAACAGGCAATTGTTTCGATGGCTCCGGCAGCACCTAACAAGTGCCCGGTCATTGATTTAGTAGAGCTGATATTTAGCTTGTAAGCGTGTTCGCCAAATACTTTTTGAATGGCTTTGATTTCGCCAATGTCACCCAGTGGGGTGGAGGTTCCGTGTGTGTTGATGTAATCCACGTCTTCGGGCTTAATTCCAGCCTCTTCCAGTGCATATCCCATCACTTTAATAATACCAGCGCCCTCCGGGTGAGGAGCGGTAATGTGATATGCATCGGCAGACATGCCACCGCCAATAATTTCAGCGTAAATTTTTGCCCCGCGTCTTTTAGCATGTTCGTATTCTTCCAGAATTAATGCACCAGCGCCTTCACCTAACACAAAACCATCGCGGTCTTTGTCATAAGGGCGAGAAGCTGTTTCCGGAGAATCATTTCTTTCCGATAACGCTTTCAGTGCATTGAAACCGGCAACTCCGGCAATGCAAACGGCAGCTTCCGATCCCCCCGACACCATTACATCCGCCTTTCCTAATTTCAAATAGGTGTAGGCATCGTAAATAGCATTAGTAGAAGAAGCGCAAGCCGATACTGTGACAAAATTAGGGCCTCTGAAACCATATTTTATGGAAATATGGCCTGCACTGAGGTCAGGGATCATTTTAGGGATGAAAAAGGGATTGAAACGTGGAGTTCCATCGCCTTTAGCAAAAGAAAGGACTTCTTCCTGGAAGGTGTAAAGACCACCAATTCCCGAACCCCAAATAACACCTACGCGGTCGTTATTGAGTTCGGCCAATGGAAGGTTAGAGTCTTTGATAGCTTCATCTGCCGCTACCATGGCATACTGAGAAAACGGATCAAGTTTGCGAGCTTCTTTACGGTCCATGAAGTTAGCGGCATCAAAGCCCTTTACCTCACAGGCAAACTTGGTTTTGAAAAGAGTAGTATCAAATTTAGTAATAGGGGCGGCTCCGCTTTTTCCCTGAGATAATCCATCCCAAAATTCGCGAAGGGTATTTCCGATAGGGGTAAGTGCACCCGCCCCTGTAATAACAACTCTTTTAAAAGTCATAGTTTATAATAACCGTAAAACAGCGAAAACTTATTTTTTAGCGTTTTCTTCCAAGTAGCTGATCGCCTGACCAACGGTCGCGATGTTTTCTGCTTGGTCATCTGGGATGGAAATGTTGAATTCTTTCTCGAATTCCATGATCAATTCAACGGTATCCAACGAATCAGCTCCCAAGTCATTGGTAAAGCTTGCCTCCGGTGTTACTTCAGATTCTTCAACACCCAACTTGTCGATGATGATTTGTTTTACTTTTTGTGCGATTTCAGACATGATAATAAGGTTTAAGGATTCAAAAATCAGGTGCAAATAAAGAGATTTAGCGCAATATTGACAAACTTTTAAAAGCGATCGTCAGCTTCCGTACTTTTGGCAATCCTTTCAAAATGAAGAAAAAGCGGCTTGATATTGAATATTCCTATGATTTCGACCTCCTCGGGATCATATCGCCATTAAAGGGCTATAAACTGGCTTGGGAGATCAATAACTCGCTGGAAGTGAAACTGGTGAAGGAGAAAGACTTATCCATTACATTCAAAAACGGACAGGAAGCGAATTTTTCTTATTTCAGCTTTCACAACGAGGTAAGTGTGCTGAAGCTTTTTAAAAATAAACCGATCGAAACCGAGCAATTAAAAAGTGTTTTGGTGTCCGAATTTCCGCATTATGATTTCATTTTGCTTTCGCAAAGTGATGATCCGGGCAAAAGCAATCGTTTGCAGGAAGTCTTACGACATATCCCTTCCGTTGAATTGGTAGCTTTTATACCTTTGGGCGCTTTAAAATCGAAGGATTACTTTATTTTTTAATTTTTACATGGAACGTATCTCGTACAACAAAACCAAAATTGTAGCCACCGTAGGCCCCGCTTCCAACAACAAAGAAATGCTGCACGCATTGATCAAAGAGGGAGTAGATGTTTTCAGATTGAATTTTTCGCACGGCAAACATGAAGATCACCTGAAGGTGATCAACTATGTGCGTGAGCTAAACAAAGAGATGGGCACCAATGTGGCACTGTTGCAAGATTTGCAAGGCCCGAAAATTCGTGTAAACGATATGCAGCCCGGTATTGAAATCGTGGCCGGACAAGAATTAGTTATTACCACGCGCGAAGTGTTGGGTAATAATGAATTGGTTAGTACCTCTTATGAAGGCTTGCCCCGCGATGTAAAACGCGGTGATATGATTTTGATTGACGATGGTAAGATAGAACTGAAAGTAGTTGAAGTACGCGACATTGATGTGGTGTGCAAGGTAATATATGGTGGCCCGTTGAAACCGCGCAAGGGAATTAACCTTCCATTCTCTAAAGTATCGGCACCTTCGCTGACTGAAAAAGATTTGGCTGACTTAGAATTTGGTTTGAAAAACCAAGTGGATTGGGTAGCGCTTTCATTTGTTAGAAAAGCTGCTGATATCGAAATCTTAAGAGACATCATCAACAGAAATAAATCAACCACGCGCATTGTAGCGAAAATTGAAAAGCCCGAGGCACTTGAAAATATTGACGCAATTATTGCGGCAACAGATGCGGTAATGGTGGCACGCGGAGACCTCGGAGTAGAAATCTGGATGGAGGAAGTACCGATGGTGCAGAAGATGTTGGTCGAAAAATGTAACCGCGCTTCGAAACCGGTAATTGTGGCGACCCAGATGATGGAGAGTATGATCGAAAACCCACGCCCTACTCGCGCGGAAACGAACGATGTGGCGAATGCTGTAATTGATGGGGCAGATGCATTGATGCTTTCCGCTGAAACAGCTGCCGGAAAATATCCGATTGAAGTAATCCGAAGCATGGTGCGTACTATCGGATCCGTAGAAAAGCAAGGACGCATATTCTATAAGTTTCAGGATGTGGATCCCAAATCATCAAACTACTTTACAGATAGCTTAATCTTAACAGCTTGTAAGTTGGCGAAAGATGTGAATGCCAAAGCCATCGTTGGCATGACCCAAATGGGCTATAGTGCTTACAAGGCTTCATCGCATCGTCCGAATGCAAATATTTTTGCGTTCACGAGCAATGCGGCAATTATCAACACGATGAATTTAGTGTGGGCAACACGCGCCTACCATTACGACAAAGCGTCATCTACAGACGATACCATTGCCGATGTGGAGGCAATCTTGAAACGTGATGGTCATGTAAAGAAGGGTGATGTGTTTATCATTCTGGCCAGTATGCCGATTCAGGAGCGCGGTCGCTCGAACATGATTAAGGTACACGAAGTACAATAGTCAATTAGTCAATTGATAGTGGTCAATAGTTAGTAGACAATGCTGACTATTGACCATTTTCTTTTACGGTCAGTTGCTTAGCTTGGGCTGTACAAGAATTACTGTTTCTTTTTCAACTACTACGGCCCCGGCAGGATCTCCTTTTCGTTTGCGAACAAATTTCTTTGGCGTATAAGCCACTGGACAAAGACTATCGGTTTTTCGTTTGGAATTGTAAGCAGCTAATTCAGCAGCGCGTTCAATCACGTCTTTTGGAAATGGTTTCCCAGATTGATGTTTGATTAACACATGCGAACCCGCCACATCTTTGGCATGCAGCCACAAATCTTCCTTGAATGCAAATTTTAGAGTCAACTCATCGTTCGCTTCCGCATTTTTTCCAACCCAAATCCGAAATCCTTTGAAAGTAAATTCATGATAGGGGAGAGAAACGGACTCTTGTTGTGCTTTGGCAATCGGTTTGGATTTGATGAACGGACGCAGTGATTTTAAATCCAGTGCTTCACTGATTTGATCAATGACAGCTTTCGTTTTTTCTATTTCTTTTTTCTTCGCATCAATCGATTGGGCAAGCTGGTTGATTTCGATTTGTTGATTTTTTGCCTTTCGGTAAAACACTTCCGCGTTCTGTTGGGCGTTCAGTTCTTTCTTTAGTTTTATTTCTTCTGGTTGGCTGGTGTAAAAATTTTCAAGCGTGATTTTTTCAGTGCCAATTTTAATTTGATGCATATGGGCCATCACTAAATCTGCCCAAACCTGATAGTGTTTGTCGTTTACAATTTCGTTTAGCTTAGTTTGGTTCTTGGCGATGTAGCTTTCCATCCGCTTGAGCGAATCGTGATATGATTTAAGCAGTTGATGCTTTTCATGTTGAAATGAATCGGAGGTGGTGTGGAGGTGATAAAATTCGTTGAGTGCCTCGATCGGTGTGTTATGTGTTGAGATTACTTTTTCAGCCGGTAATAGAGAAAGATGAATTTTATCTTTGGATTCTATAATCTTGAAAACTGGCTTTTCTAATTCGGAAATGGTCTGTTGAAAGAACGACCACTTTTCATCGATTGTAGAAAGTTGACTGAAATGTTTATTTAAATATGATATCGCCTCTTTGCCGATTGTGATGTAGTGTTTACTTAAATCTCCGAGGTTCGCTTCGAAAAATTCTTTTGTGTGGAGGATGGTGCGATGAAGCTGTTCCGGCTGAATATCCAGATCATCGCTGAATTGATTCTTGAAAACCTTGACTGCTTTGTTTTGGTGAAGAGCGATTACATTAGATTGATAGCCATGCATTTTGAAAAGCAGACTCCAGTCATTTTCTAATTGTATTACAAAGCTGCGTTCATTTGAAAAGGGGTTTACACTTATTACTTTTTTCAGAATGATTTCATCAAACAAGTCGATGCTATTCTTTTTCGCCCGGTGAAATGAAGTGGGAAACGACAAGCAACATAAAGAAGGCTGCAAGCTTGCTTTCAGAAAGAATGAAGTTTGAGCATTATTAAACTCTAAGACCAATTCATCTTTGTTCTGACTAAAGCAAGAAACCAGGCTAAAGCCCTTTAGTAGCGCATGCAACTGCTCGCTCAGCGGTTTGATCAGATAGTAATTATTGTGCAAAACTTAAAGTTCGAAGCTTAAACCATCGAATCCCAAAGCTATGGAATTGGGCAATTCTTTTTCGATTACTTTGTGTAAACCCAGTTTGTGGCTGATATGTGTAAAATACGTTTGACGTGCGCCCACTTTTTTTGCAATGTCAATTGCTTCCTGTAAAGTGAAGTGCGAAATGTGAGGCTCTTTTTGCAATGCATTCAAAACTAAAACCTCGGTACCCGCCAGCCGATTCATGGTTTCAGGGCTGATATAGTTGGCGTCTGTTATGTAACTGAATCCGCCAATGCGAAACCCCAATACGGGCATACGCAAATGCATGACGGGTAATGGAATAATGGGAACATCGTGAACAACGAAAGGCTGCTCATCAATGGTCATTAACTGAATCTGTGGTGTTCCGGGATATCTCGTTTCCTCAAAAGCGTAATAGAATTCTGTTTTCAGTTGTTGAAGTGTAGCAGTTGTTCCGTACACTGGCATGTCGCGTAGCTGTAGGAAGTTGAATGCACGAATGTCATCTAAGCCGGCAATGTGATCTTTGTGGCTGTGCGTGAGCAGAACAGCATCAAGTTGTGAAATATTTTCGCGCAGCATTTGCTGGCGGAAATCGGGACCGGTATCAATCACAAAACTTTTTCCGTCCAACTCAATATGAACCGAAACACGCAAACGCTTATCGCGGTAGTCCATCGACTGGCATACTTCGCATGAGCATCCGATGACCGGAACCCCTTGCGATGTGCCTGTGCCGAGCAACGTTACTTTCAAAATGAATTAAAATTTGAAGGTGTGGCGTAGGAGCAAAGACACGATTTTGTTTTTGTCTTTTTTGAACTCCTGAAACTTCTTTTCGACTAATTGAAAACCAATAGAAATTTTCGTTTGTGGATCGATTACCCAATATTCTTTAACACCCGTTTTTTCGTAGACCTTTTTCTTCTTCGTTAGGTCGAAAGTTTTCGTTCCTGGAGATAAGATTTCGATGATGAGATCGGGTGTTCCGTAGATACCGTCTTCTCGGATGATGTTCTCATTCTCTGAAGCGACAAACAGCAAATCAGGTTGGAAGGCATTCTTTCGATTATCTAGATAGACATCGATCGGGGAAATACAAACTTTTCCCAGCTTTTTAGTTTTTACATACCGGTGTAACTCACTTCCTAGAGTGAGAATCACATCTTGGTGGTAAATGGTAGGTGCAGGTGACAAATAGATCGTTCCATTAATCAATTCACAACGAGTACCTTCCGGAAGCATTTTAAATACTTCCATCGTGTTCTTCGGGGGTCTATTGTCAATTGCCTTCAACATGTTTATAATTTGACTTCTGCCTGAGTCAGTTCCTCATACAGCTTTAAGTTCTTTTCGCTGAATTTGGAAGTATCGAGCTCAATGTTTTTGAGGATATCCAAAAGCGCGTTGATTTTGCCTTCTGTCGCAAAGAATTTATTCAGAATCATGATCTTCTGCTCCTTTAAAAGGCAATAGCCTGATTTGAAGTTTCCTTTTTCGTAACGCAAGATGTAATCGGATTCTGAAACCAAGTCTTCCAACTTAGTCAGAAATTGAGTTGTGTATTTAATCATTCGTAGTGGCGAATTTTACCTGCAAGATAGGCAGTAATTTGAAAATTCGGTAATTTGAAAACTTCTTGATGGCACGCGAAAATAAGCTCATTGTAATTGTAGGTCCCACCGCAGTGGGCAAAACGGCTGCCGCCATACATTTGGCCAGCCGATTGAATACAGAGATTATCTCAGCCGACTCGCGCCAGCTCTTCAAAGAGTTGACCATTGGCACCGCCAAGCCTAGTTTAGCAGAATTGGCTGCCGTACGGCATCATTTTATCAATTACAAATCAATTGATGGAGATTATGATGCCGCCACGTACGGTGAAGAGGCCTATAAACTGATTATGCGTCTTTTTGAGAAATACGAAACGCTCGTGCTGTGCGGGGGCTCTGGTTTGTATGTGAAGGCATTGCTCGAAGGTTTTGACGAAATGCCTGAAATTCCGCCAGGGCTTCGCGAGCAAATCACCCGCGATTTTAAGGAAAGAGGATTGCCTTGGTTACAAGAAGAAATGCGAAATGCCGATCCGGAATATTTTGCGCAAGTGGATGGCCAAAACCCACAAAGGCTGATGAGGGGTTTGGAGATTGTGCGAGCCTCCGGGAAACCGGTGATGTACTTTCGGAAGAGAAATAAAAAGGAGTTGCCTTTTCAGGTGGTGAAATTGGGATTGGAATTGCCGCGCGAAGTACTCTATGCCCGAATTGATTCCCGAGTAGATGAAATGATCCGGACTGGATTGGTAGAGGAAGCCACTCAGTTTTATTCGCGCAAAGAGTTGAATGCGCTGCAAACGGTGGGCTATCAGGAGCTATTTGGATGGATGGATGGCCATTACGATCGTGACGAAGCCATTCGACTGCTCAAGCGCAACACCCGCCATTATGCCAAGCGCCAGTTGACGTGGTTCAAGCGAGACGAGGAAATTAGTTGGATGAGCCCGGAGCAGCTTCTTAATATTAAGAAATTTTAGATTCAAATTGATAAGTTTGCACGATTGAATTGCTAAGACTTGAATAAAGTACTCATCATCACTTATTATTGGCCACCCAGTGGAGGCAGCGGGGTGCAACGTTGGCTTAAGTTTGTGAAGTATCTTACAAAGATGGGATGGGAACCATATGTGTACACACCCGAAAATCCATCCTTTACGATTCAAGATCCATCCTTACAAAAAGACGTGCCTGATTCGGTTGAAGTGATCAAAATTCCTATTTGGGAACCATACGATTTGTTTTTTAAGATCGCTCGTTTTTTTGGAGGACATAGCGGTAAACCAACCGATATGATTGCGACAGGCAAGAAGAGTTTCTTTCAACGAGTGAGTTCATTCATTCGTGGTAATTTTTTTATACCTGATGCACGTGTTTTTTGGGTTCGCCCATCGGTTACGTTTCTTCATGACTTTTTGAAAGCCAACGATATAAAAAAAATTATCACCACAGGGCCACCGCATAGTATGCACCTGATTGGTTTAGCGCTCAAGAAGAAAGACCCATCATTACGTTGGATAGCCGATTTCAGAGATCCGTGGAGCGAATGGGATTTATTGGATACGCTTTCGTTAACTCAATGGGCAAGAAAAAGACATCGTGTGTTTGAGAAGAAAGTTCTTACCACTGCAGACGAGATCATCACGATTGCACCTTTTCATGTTGCCAGACTGGAAGTGTTGAGCGGCCGAAAAGTGCAACTGATTACGAACGGTTTTGATGAAGACGACTTTGCGGAAATAGTTCACAAGAAAACTTCGCAATTCACCATCCGGCATGTAGGTGTTGTAGATGAGCTTCGTGATCCACGCCCGGTGATGGAAGCGGTGAAAGTGTTGTGCTTAGAGAATCCTGAATTTGCTAACAATGTTCACATTGAATTTATTGGTAATGTAAACTCAGCGTTCAAAAAATATGTTACCGAAGACGAGCAACTCAATAAAGTAACACGCTTTGTCGATCAGATGCCGCATAATGAGCTATTAAAGTTGTATGGAGAGACCGACTTACAATTGTTGATATTGGCGCATACGGCCATTGCACCCGGTAATTTGCCGGGGAAGTTTTTTGAGTACTTGGCTTCAGGGAATCCCATTTTGGCAATTGGCCCTACTGAGGGAGATGCGGCTCAGGTATTGAAAGAAACTGAAGCAGGGAAGATATTTGAACGTGACTCAATAGAAGAAATAAAAAATAGTCTAATAGATATTTTTTCCAGGTGGCCTGATAAAAAAAGCAATGCCCGAAGCTCAATTTATTCGAGGAGTAACTTGACACATCAGCTAATAGAACTCTTAAACAATTAGTGACATTGATCAGTAAAAACTTTATTAAGAGTTCTGCCATTTACACCATCGCTGGTTCATTGCCGATGGCCAGTGCAATTATCTTAATGCCTTTCTATGGCGAACTGCCCTCCCAAGTTTATGGCATGTTTAGCATTTACACTGGTTTTTCACTGCTAGTGCAAATTTTAGTTACCTACAGTTTTGATGCTTCCATCTACATTAACTTTCATGAATACAAGACTGACTCTAAGAAGTTGGGTACATTTATCAGTAGTGCTTTTGTATTTGTATTGTTACTGAGTCTTGCCATCGGAGTTTTTCTGGCGGTAGGTGGTAATTGGATTTTTAAAACTGTGTATGGAGAGGGAAATATTCCATTTTGGCCATTTGGGGTTTTATCTGTTGGTTCGGGCGTTTTTCAGGCTTTGTTTAAGATCAATAACAGTTTGCTGCAGACACAGAGTAAGCCTACTCAGTTTTTGTGGGGCAATGTTTTTTCGTTTTCATTCATTGCGATTTTCACGATAGTGGGTCTTAAACTTTTTCCGGATAGTTTATGGGGACCGATCGGAGGAAAGTTGTTGGGTGTACTGATTTCTGCAGCCTGGGTTTTGGCAAGCATCTACCGGCAGTTTGGAATCCACTTTGATTGGAAGTTATTGAAGACTACATTCAGTTTCAATACACCTTCGCTGATCTATCAAATTCAACAATGGTTTATAAACTATTATGACCGAATTTTGCTTTTGGCTATTATCGTCTCAAAATCTACCGTTGCTTATTATGATGTAGCATTGAAGTTTTTGCTGGCTATTGATTTTATTCTGACTGGACTTAACTCAACGATACACCCCAAAGTTTTGGGCAAAGTAAGCGATCAGCAAACAAAATCGAGTACCATTGAAATCAACCGATACTACAATGGAATGACTGCCGTTGCGATTTTGGCTGTTACTGGTAGTCTTTTGGTTTTCCCTCCGGTTATCCGGTTATTTTTTAATAGCGATTATTATTCGGCTATTCCATTGCTGCCTTTGGCAGCCATCATTTACTTAATGCGACCACTGCGCCTTTATATGGCAATGCCCTATGCCGCGCTCAAATATTCTAAGCCACTTCCGGTGTACTATCTTTTATTAGCAGTCCTCAAAATTGGAATCATGTATATCTTGATTCATCAGTGGGGCGTATGGGGTGCTTTGATTTCTTCACTCATCGCCTATGTGACTGAAATCCTACTACTCTATATTGGTATACGAGGTAAATTCAGTTTTAAGATAAATGTATTTAAGTTGGTAGGAGCGCCATTGCTGTTGTCTGTGTTTATTCTTTCAATCGAACCTGTTTGGGGAAATGACTATCCGTTGATTCTCCATGCTGGCTATGTAGTGGTCGGCATTGTTATTTTGCTTTGGGCCTATCGAAATGAATTCAATGATATCAAGAAAGCATTTTATGCTTCTCTAGTGAAATAGATATCTTCTGTTTTCAAAAACAATTGTACTTTTGCTAAAATAAATAATCGCGCCTTACCCGTTATTCATCCCAACATCTTCAGTCGATTGCTATGATCTCTGCCTTTTATAGAAAACTTTTACCTCTCACTTTAAGGCAGCGAATCTACAATGCTTTTTTAGGTAAGATCGTTTTCTTCTTTCGCCACTTTGGTGTGATTGTAAAAAGTAAAACCACATACTTGTTTTCTTTTCTATTACCCAAAACGGAGTCGAACAAGGCGTTTGCATTCATGGGAAAGCATGGTTTGACTTCCTATCCTAATGAATATGCATTGGAGTATAAAGGAAAAGAAATTGATGTGTTAGTTGATGGCGAACAGCAATTGCCGTATGTGATTCACCGTGGCAAGAAACTTTATTTTCCTCACTTCTATGACGAACAGAAAGTAAAGAAAGATTATCGTGCATTGTTGATCGAGCAAGACGAACGCGCGGCTCATCGTTATGTCCGTTCCTATCAAGAGCTCACCAATCGAACACTGCTGGATGTTGGAGCAGCGGAGGGTGTCTTTTCTTTAGATGCTATTGAGTTGACGAAACAGGTGATTTTATTTGAGTGTGAAGAACATTGGCAAAAGCCATTGCAGGCAACCTTTGAGCCGTGGCGCGACAAGGTGACTGTGGTAAAAAAATACATTGGAGATAAAACGTCCGGTGTTTTTATTACCATAGACGATTATTTGATGGATAAAACAGCGGAAAATCTATTCATTAAAATGGATATAGAGGGAGCTGAACGCATGGCTTTGCAAGGAGCTCACGCTACTCTAAGTAAATCTAAAAATGTACAAGTAGCCATTTGTACTTACCACAGGCCAGGTGACCCGGAATACATGAACGAACTTTTGAATAGCTATGGATATACAACCGAATTTACGCAAGGCTTGATGTATTGGAATAAACGATTGAGCAAAGGAATAATACGCGGCAGAAACTGAATTAAGCATGATCGAGAAAATTCCTGTATTGCGATTTTTATACCGACTTTGGAAGGAAAGAAAATTTCAACGCGAATGGAGAAAGAGAAATCCACACAACGAGACGAAAGTTGCTGGTCGTCAATTTGTGAAGGAGATTGTTGAAGTAGGAAAGGGTACATATGGAACGATACAAGTGCAAAGCTTGTATGTTACGCCCAATGAAAAACTGACGATTGGTAATTATGTTTCCATTGCACCTGATGTTATTTTTTTGCTCGGGGTAAATCATCCAACGAATACACTCACCACATTTCCATTCTATACAAAACTAATTCAAAGATCTTCCATCGATGCTCTGAGCAAAGGGCCCATTTTGGTTGAGGATGAAGTGTGGATTGGAACAGGCGCAAAAATATTTTCAGGTGTTACTATTGGCAAAGGTGCCATTGTAGCGGCAGGAGCTTTGATCACAAAAAACGTGGAACCGTATGCGATTGTTGGAGGGAATCCGGCAAGATTGATTCGCTATCGTTTTTCACCTGAAGTAATTCGGATATTAATGCCAATCCGCATGAGCAACTTTTCTCCCGAATGGATTAAAGAGAACATTCAGTCTATTTATCAAAAAATTGAAAGTGAAGCAGACGCTCTTCGGCTGAAAGCTTTATTTGATTCTTATCCAAATACAAAAGTATGAGCAACCAGCGGGTGCGAATCTTGGCAACCTATCTACCTCAGTTTCATCCTATCCCTGAGAATGATGCATGGTGGGGAAAGGGATTTACAGAGTGGACCAATGTAGGTAAGGCGAAGCCTTTGTTTAAAGGACATTATCAACCGAGAGTTCCTGCCGACTTAGGATATTATGATCTGCGCTTGCCAGAAGTGCGGCAACAGCAAGCAGACCTGGCGCGCGAGCATGGCATCGAAGGATTTTGTTATTGGCATTACTGGTTTGGAAATGGAAAGCGATTGCTCGAGCGGCCATTCAACGAGGTGCTGGCTTCCGGTAGGCCTGATTTTCCTTTTTGCTTGAGTTGGGCTAACCATAGCTGGCAAGATAAACAGTTCAGCAAAGAAGGTACGGAGCGAATGTTGATCGAGCAGCTTTATCCGGGCGTTGAAGATTACTTGACGCATTTCTATGCCTTGTTACCGGCCTTTCAGGATAAGCGCTATATTCGGGTTGACGATAAACCTATTTTTCAAATCTATCTTCCACTTAAATTTCCAGATGTAACGACCTTCATCCAATGTTGGCAAACCGAAGCTAAGAAAAATGGATTGACTGGTATTCATTTTGTGGGCCACACTTTAATTGAAGAAGATCATCAAGCAATCTTGGACAAGGGTTTTGATGCGATCAATATCGTGCGACTGTACCATTTTCATAAGTACAAATATTCGTTACCGGAACGGGCGTTTATGAAGATGAAAAGAGTGTGGCTGAAGTTTGGTGGAATTTTTGATTATGAAAAGCTCTCGCCTTACTTCTCGAGTGAAAAGGATAAGCAAGAGAATTGGTATCCAACCATTATACCCAATTGGGATCACTCGCCTCGCTCCGGCCGGAGAGGTAATATTTTTGTTAACTCGAATCCGCAGGCATTTAAGAAGCATGTGAAACAGGTGCTACAGACGGTGAAAGAAAAGGAGCCTGAACATCGAATCATCTTCCTGAAATCGTGGAACGAATGGGCGGAAGGCAACTATATGGAGCCAGATTTAAAATTTGGAAAGGGTTATTTGCAGGCACTGAAGGAGGCGGTGGAAGAATTTTGATCTAAATAATATTTGCTACCTAATGATGTCAAGTAGTTTAACTTTATTTTTATCAGCATTCAATTCTTCAGCCGCTACTCCCGACCGTAGTTTCATTTGGTACACTTCTTCAAATGTTAGACTGTTAAGCTTTCGAGCTAAATCTTGTGGCGTAAAATCATTGGAGACAATTCCGTTTTTATAATTCTCAACAATCTCTTTCATTTCTGGAGTCGGCCCTATTGCTATCGCAAGACGCGCCTGAATAAAATCAAACAGTTTGTTTGGCAATGTATTGGCATAATTGAAGTTAATTGGTGGTAGTAGGAATACACCAATATCATACCGATTTAAAAATGGGATGAGTTCATCGCTTTTAAGAGCTGGTCGGAAAGTTATCCGTTGATCATTACTGGCAAGTTTTTTCAAATAATCGATGTATCCAGAAGTTTTGCTCGATGCCAGCTGAGGGACAATTAGCATTAGATCCAGCGTAAAGCGATCATCTAGATACTTCATCATCTCGATCATCAATTCTAATTTCCTAGAAGGAGTTGATCCTCCATGATGAATGAGTCGAATGGTGTCTTTGGTCGGAGAAGGTTGAATGTCGCAGTACCATGTAGCATTTGTGATGATCGTTGGGCTAACACCAAAATTAGCTTGGTATTCTCCGGCAAGCCCTTTGCCAACTGTCAACATTTTATCTACCAGTGGGATATATCTTTTGCATAGATAGATATTGAATGGCTGAAAGAAAATTCTCCATGTCAATCGATCTTCAAAATGCCGGGGAGCATACTCATGCGCATCAAAAATAATCTTTGCTTTGCCTTTTAGGGCGAATGCTAAAGGTAAGCTTTCGACATCATTGGCAATGATTAGGTCAAATGATTTGTTTGAAAAATCATGAATTACTTGTTTGACATCGTACATCACTTTCCAGGCCCGCAAATGAAGTCGAAGAATAAGATAGATCGAAGAAATAAATTTGACTCGAGGAGTGAATTTTTTTTTTGGGATACGATGTAGGCTATAACCATTGTTTTCTTTGCCATTATAGCAAATGACTGTCACCTCGTTCTGACCTTTGATGAAATTAACTTCCCTAGATACGCGAGCATCGTGATTCAAGTCGCTAAAGCTGATTATTAGAATTTGCTTCAATGTTGATTAAATTGGTTATTAAATTAACAATGCAGAAGTTCCTTTAATATCTTCGCATTCTCAAAGATAATCTCATTTTGTTAATTTATATTGGCGACTTTCGATATGCGTTGGTTTGGTATTGTTTGCTTGTTGTGCTTAATCTCATTTCTTGTCGCATCAGCTCAAACGGATAATGTTGGTTCGGGAAGGGCGATTACCTTCAATGGAGCTTCAGACTATATTGATTTTGGGGATATTTATAAAGATCTAAAAATCCCGTTCACTATTTCAGCTTGGGTTTATTTTGATCCTTCTTCACCTTCACCCGGAGGGCCTATTTTTGCTAATAGAAATTGTACGCCCATTTATACAGGGTTTCGGTTATTTGCCACCCCCACTTCTATATCGGTTGATTGCGGTGACGGTTTTGGTGGAAATAGTCCTGTTTTCAGAAAAGGTTGGCTTGCTAATGTCGCTTTGCCCAAAGGAACATGGATTCATGTTACAGCTGTTGCTCGCACTTTTTTTGACATGTCTTTGTATGTCAATGGAGTTGATGTTGGAGGTGAAACGATAGGTTCATCTAGTTTTAATATGGACTCGAGCAAGCCGGGATTTGCTAGCACGGCATACTTTACTTCGAACAATGTTATTTATCGATACAAGGATATGATCGATGATATTCGATTATGGAATAGGGCATTGTCCGAAGTCGAAATTAGAACTACGATGTGCCGAAATCTAAGTGGTACTGAGAGTGGCCTCGTTGGGTACTGGAACTTTAACGAAATCAGTGGAGGCACTGTGTTAGATAAGTCCCCGAATAAATTTCATGGGCAGTTTGTCGGCAATCCTACGCGCGTCTACTCAGGTGCGCCCATTGGAGATCTGAGCGTTTTTAATTACCCGGCAACAACAACATCAATTGTAGATGGATCCCTTAAAGTAGAAGCATCGGATATTTCTGGTGCAGTGCAAGGCATTCAACTATATGAAATAAAAAGCAAACCCAGCCAAACAGGCGGATTGGATAACGCAAAAGCAAATTCGCCATATTTTGGAGTTTTTCTTGCAACGATTGCAGGCACAGGCAGCTATACCGCAAAGGGTTTTGTCAATGATCAACCGATTTGCGATGCTTCTTTTCGCACCGATAATAGCAAACCAACATGGACTGCCGCCATCCTACCGCAAAATGCACAACCCTTGCGAGGGGAGTATGTATTGGCTGATGGAGTAATCGCTTCTTTCGATTTAGGTCCTGACAAAGTTGTTTGCGATCAGCCTACCTTTACTTTAACTACGATGCTCAGTGATCCCACCTTTACCTACTTGTGGAATACTGGAGAAAATACGCCATCTATAATTGTTACCCAGTCGGGAGTATATTCAGTAAAAGTAACTAGTCCTTGTGGAAGCGTTACTGATCAAGCCAGGGTGGATTTCTATCAGAAACCGGTATTTGACTTAGGCGCGGCTAAAATTATTTGTGATCAACCGAGCTTCACCATTTCTACGCAATTGAATGACCCGAATCTTAATTACCTCTGGAATACTGGCCAGAATACGCCATACATTGTTGTGAGTCAATCTGGAAATTACTCGGTGACGGTTGCCAGCCCCTGTGGCATCGTAACAGACAATGTGCAAGTAGATATTCTTCGAACTCCTCAGCCGTTCTCGTTTGGGCAGGATGTGCAATCGTGCGAACCAAATAGTATAACGCTAAAACCATACAAAGACCCTCTGGGGTTTAATTACAAATGGCAGGATGGATCTACCAACGATTCTTATTTTGTCACTGATTTTGGAAAGTATTGGGTAAAAGTTAAAAATGGTTGTGGGGAAGCCACAGATACAATTACATTAACTAAGCTCAATTTGAAAATTGGTTTTGTTCCAAATGTGATTACTCCGGATGGCGATGAGAAAAATGAATTCTTTCAAGTGGATCCGATTTACAGTGGTATCGTCCGAGCGATTCAAAGGCTCGCTCACCATTATACGATAAGTTTCCTCTTCGGGTTCTCATTCAAAAATACTTCCCAGGATTTTGATTTGCTTTTGGTAGCACCATTTTGATAATGATGGCAAACCGCTACGGCCAATGCATCGGTAGCATCTAGTAGCTTAGGCAATTCTTTGAGCGAGAAGATTTGCATCAGCATACGGGCTACTTGCTCCTTGCTGGCATTTCCGTTTCCAGTCACTGATTGTTTTACCTTCTTCGGAGCATATTCGGTAATGGGTACTTCGCGATATAAAGCGGCTGCCATCGCTACACCTTGCGCTCGCCCCAGCTTCAACATCGACTGAATATTTTTGCCAAAGAATGGCGCCTCCAGTGCTACTTCATCCGGATGGTATTCATCCACAATGGCCAGCACACGCTCAAATATCTTTTTCAATTTCAATTCGTGAGCACCATACTTACCCATGTTGATCACGCCAAACTGCAAAAGCGTCAGCTTGCTTCCCTTTGTTTGGAGAAGCCCATAACCCATAATATTCGTGCCGGGGTCAAGGCCTAAAATTATCTTTTCTTTGACTGCTTTTTTCTCCATTTTGCCTCGCAAGTTAACGTACATTGCGCGAATGACCATCTACTTTTTTGTTGTCTTTGGTGTTTATTTTTCCATCGTCATCGCACTGTGGGTAGGGTGGCAATTAACTTTCGAAAAGGTAGATTCAAGGAAATCGACAACAACGCCTTCGGTTTCTGTAGTAATTCCATATCGAAACGAAATGGCAAACCTAAAGTCATTACTGGAGTCGTTATTGGCGCAGAACTACCCGAAAGATCATTTGGAAATTGTTTTAGTAAATGATCACTCCACCGATTCTTCCTCAACGATTGTGGAAGAATTTGCGGCACGGTTTCCAAACATAAGAAACTTAAAACTCGCTGAAGGTGCGACCGGAAAAAAGAAAGCGTTGGCATTGGGCATTCAAGGTTCAACTTATGATTTGATTGTAACTACTGATGCGGATTGTATTCACTCCAAGGAATGGATATCTTCTGTTGCCTCTTGCTTTAGTTCAGATAAGGTCGTCATGGCTTTGGGCGGAGTTCGAATCGATTCAAGTTCGGGCTTATTCGCCAAAATGCAAGCACTTGAATTTACCAGTCTAATTGGAACAACAGCATCTACCTTATTTTATCAGCAGCCCACTATGTGCAACGGAGCCAACCTCGCTTTTCGCAAGAAAGGTTTCCGGGAAGTTGGCGGCTATGATGGTAATTATGAAATCGCATCGGGCGATGATGAATTTCTAATGCGAAAGATGCACGCTCGGTTTCCGAACGGAATTGTGTTTATGTCCAACCAACAATCGGTTGTCACAACGCAGCCCAGCATGTCACTGAAATCATTTATCCATCAGCGCATTCGATGGGCTGGCAAGTGGAAGTACAATTCATCAGTAGGAGCAAAACTACTGGCTGTTTTTGTTTTGCTATTTCAACTAAGCTATGTGCTTCTTCCCATTGCAGGTATTTGCCATTGGATCACGTCCGAACGGGTCTATTTTCTGATGGTCGTGAAGTTGGCTTTGGAGTTTATGCTGTTGTACCCTGTTACTTTCTTTTTGCAAATCCGGTGGCGATGGATTCCGTTTCTGATTCTTCAAGTGGTTTATCCGTTCTATGTCATCGCGGTTGGTTTATTGGCTCAACGTCAGGTGGTTAGCTGGAAGGATCGGGTTATTTAATCCGACCATCGAAGGTAACTTCAGATTTGCTATTTTTACACTTTAACTGCTATGTCGGAGCAAGCCTTACGGAAATTAATCGAGAAGAAAGAACTGGAGCTCAATGCTTTGTTGGAGATTACGCAATCCATCAATAGCAATGTGCCGGAGGAATCGCTCTACAAAATTTTTAATTTCACACTCCGCTCCAACCTCGACATCAAAAAATTGGCGCTGTTTGTTTACGATGAAATCTGGAATTGCAAAGTAAACTTCGGCACCGTAAAGAACTTCATGAAGAACAAACTGGACGATCGGTTCAAGCTAATCAAGCGAATCCATCAATTGTCTGAGTTTGAAGAATGCGACTTTCACGAATTTGATTTGGTAATTCCGGTTTCACATAAGGGCGATACACTAGCTTTGGTTTTTGTTGGAGGATTGAGCAACGACCATTTGAATCATGAACACGATGAAGGTCTCAAATTTATTCAGGCGCTCAGCAACATTATTACGGTTGCTATCGAAAACAAAAAATTAGCGCGCAAACAATTACTGCAAGAGGCATTTCGTAAGGAGTTAGAAATCGCCAGTGATGTACAACAGTTTTTGTTCCCAAAAAAATTGCCCAACACCGAGCATCTCAAAATTGAGGCAAGCTATTTGCCACACGATATCATTGGTGGCGATTACTACGATTACATTCCCATTAACAAAAATCAGTTTTTGATTTGCGTGGCCGATGTAAGCGGCAAAGGAATTCCAGCAGCGCTTATGATGTCAAATTTCCAGGCATCTTTACACACACTACTCAGGCAAACACCCAACCTCACCGAGATTGTGGAAGCACTCAACTTTCAGGTGTTGGATAACACGAAAGGAGAGAAGTTCATCACTTTCTTCGGAGCGATTTACGATATCAATTTGCGCACCATGGTGTACGTCAATGCAGGCCATAACCCACCGCTGTTGTACGATCGCAAACATGGTTTGCGCATGCTCGAAGATGGTTCCACCGTTTTAGGTGCCATGCATCCGCTGCCTTTTATCAACGAAGGGTTCATTACCGATTTGGAAGAGTTTACACTATTGGCTTATACCGATGGGCTCACTGAAACAGCAAATGAGCAAGACGAAGAATTCGGGCCACAGGCTTTGGCTGAATATTTCGAAAAAAATCACACCAAAGATCTGAGCACCATTCATCAGGATATTATTGTGCGACTGGATGGCTTCAAAGGAAGAAACGGCTACCGCGATGATATTACATTATTAACCTGTCGCGTAGAGTAACAGACAATTTAAAATTCATAATCATAATTCAAGTTTGAATTTGTTTCGCACACCATTCATATTGCCTTGGTTATTTCCAAAGCTAACGTGGCGGATTGGCACCCAGCAGAAAGAGATATACCTCACCTTTGATGATGGGCCAATCCCCGGACCTACTGAGTTTGTTTTAAACACACTCGCTCAATATCAGGCGAAGGCTACTTTTTTTTGCATAGGCGATAACATCCGTAAACATCCGGATGTATTTCAAAAAGTTTTAGACGCAGGTCACGGTGTAGGCAATCACACCTTCCATCACTTACGTGGATGGGGGACTTCCACCGAAAAATATGTGGACAATGTGAAACAGTGTGCCGATGAAATGTACAAGCATTTACCCACGCATCAATCGCTCTTTCGTCCACCCTATGGACGAATTCGCGGTAAGCAAATTCTGCATTTAAAGGACCAGTATCAGATTATCATGTGGGATGTACTCACCTCTGATTACTCGCCTTCACTCAAATCGGAGGATTGCCTGAGAGGATCGATTCGTGCCAGCAGGCCGGGTTCGATTGTGGTGTTTCATGACAGTTTAAAAGCAGAACGAAATATGACATACGCGCTTCCACGCTACCTCGATCATTTTTCAAAGCTGGGCTATCAGTTTAAAGCACTTCCGGTTCGCTCATCTGGAAGTACTAATTTTTAAGTATCGATTGTCAGCAATTCCTTCCGATCTTTGCTGATGTGGAACGAAAGCCAATTCATGTTTTAGTAGCACCCTTGGATTGGGGCTTAGGTCATGCTACTCGCTGTATTCCTATCGTTCGTATGTTGTTGGAGCGAGGTTGTAGAGTTTCCATTGCTTCGTGCGGGCAACCACTTCAATTACTGAAAGAAGAATTTCCAGAGCTTACCTTTTTTGAGTTGGCCTCGTATCAGCCAAAGTATGTAGTTAGAGGGTCCCTGATTCGAAGTTTGCTTGCGCAGATACCTAAATTCAACAACGCCATCTGGAAAGAGAAGCGCCAAGTGAAACAACTGATCCGTGAACACCGGATCGATGCTATTATTTCCGATAATCGGTATGGATGCCGTGATCGATCTGTCAAGAGTATTTTCATTACGCATCAGCTTTCGATCTTATTGGCTTCCCGCTTTGGATGGTTGGCCGGCATTGCCAATCACATGAATCGTTGGATGATCAACCGGTTTGATCATTGCTGGATTCCCGATTTACCGGGAAACGTTCTTTCTGGCGAATTAAGTAAAACCCAAAATGAAAAATGCCGGATCGTGGGAATTTTATCTCGGTTCGAAAAAAGGGAGGTCTCGAATCATGACAAAAAGAAGTGGAAAGTGCTGGCTGTTGTTTCCGGTCCGGAACCACAGCGAAGTTTGTTTGAAACAATTTTACGAAATCAGTTGATTCAGGTAAATGAGCCAGCTCTGATAGTTAAAGGTTTGCCTGGTGATTCAATGATCACCCAAACAAACCAATACCTGCACGAAGTCAATCATTTAAATGCAACACAACTTCAGACTGCGCTCGAGTCAGCTGAGTTTGTGATTTGCCGATCGGGTTATAGTTCGGTGATGGATTTGGCTATCTTAGGCCAACAAAATTGTGTCATGGTACCTACACCCGGACAACCGGAACAAGAATATTTGGCCTACAAATTGAATGGAGAGGGACTTGTTTTTTCAATTGTTCAAAATGAATTCGATTTGAAGAAGGCCATGCAAGAAGTGATTTCCCGTAAGGGTTTTTACTTGTCACCTTCGCAGCCACTTCTCCATGAGGCGATCGATGATTTATTAAACTCATTGCGCCATGGGTAAATTTTTGAAAAGCCTTCAAGCAGCTTGCAGTGGCATCAAATACGCTATTCATTCGCAACGCAACATCCGCATTCAACTGTTTGTAGGTGTAATGGTGATTATCGGAGCCTCCATTTTCCGCGTAAGCGTAATAGAATGGTGTATACTTTTGTTTTGTATAGCGTTGGTGATGGGGTTGGAACTGATCAATACTTCCATTGAAGAGTTAGTCAATCTGGTTCATCCGGAGTGGAGCGAAAAGGCCGGCCGTATCAAAGATATTGCGGCCGGTGCCGTATCTCTTGCTTCTCTCTTTTCTATAATAATCGGTCTGCTTATTTTCGCACATTATTTATTCCCTTAAGATGGACCATTGGATCGATACGCACGCTCACATATATAATGACGAATTTAAAACCGATCGTGAAGATACCATTTGGCGCGCGCGTGAGGCAGGTCTTTCTGCCATCTATATGCCGAATGTTGATCATGCTTCGATCGATGGAATGCTGGAAGTAGAAGCGAGGCATCCCAATTTTTGCATTCCCATGATGGGTTTGCATCCATGTTCAGTCAAAAAAGATTTTGAGAAGGAATTGTATCAGGTCGAAGCTTGGCTTGCCAAACGAAAGTTTGCGGCTGTCGGTGAAATGGGTACAGATTTATATTGGGATAAAACGTTTTGGGAGCAACAGAAAGAAGCTTTTCATATTCAGGTACGATGGGCGATTCAATACGACTTGCCGATTGTGCTTCATAGCCGCGAATCCATCGATGAAACGATTGAGTTACTGGAAATGCATAGCAGCGACAAACTGAGGGGAGTGTTTCATTGTTTTTCGGGCACGGTAGAACAGGCCAGGAAGATTACCGCAATGGGTTTTTATTTGGGGCTCGGTGGCGTGTCGACTTTTAAGAAAAGCGGCATGGATGAAGTGATACCCAATATTGAATTGGACAATATTGTGTTGGAAACCGATTGTCCTTATCTGGCACCCGTGCCGTATCGCGGGAAGCGCAATGAGCCGGCCTACATTCCGTTGATTGCGCAAAAGGTGGTTGAGTTAAAAAAAATAACTTTACAGGAATTGGCCCACATTACAACTGCCAACGCGAACAGATTGTTTAGCACCCCCAGCGTATGAACTACAAGAAAATAAGTATCAATACGGCATCACCGGATCAGGCGAAATCCAGAGTGATGATTATCTACACGGGAGGCACCTTTGGTATGGCTTACGATGCGCAAGGCGTGCTGATTCCATTCGATTTTTCATTGATCTTGCATCACTTGCCCACGTTGCGAAGTCTGTTGCTAGATTTAACAGTTGTTTCATTTGAGCACCCAATCGATTCTTCGAATATGGGTCCTGAGCATTGGAAAACGATTGGACAGATTATTTTCGAGCACTATCATCAGCAAGATGGTTTTGTTGTGTTGCATGGTACCGATACGATGTCTTTCACCGCTTCTGCATTGAGCTTCATGTTACAGGGGTTGGCAAAGCCGGTTGTTTTAACGGGCGCACAATTGCCTATTAGCGAGCCACGTTCCGATGCTCGCGAAAATCTGATTACTTCACTAGAAATTGCATCCGCTAAGAAAGATGGCAGGGCTGTGGTGCCTGAAGTTTGTCTTTATTTTGATGATGCCTTGTTACGGGGCAACCGGTCGAAGAAGGTAGAAAGTATGCATTTTGACGCATTTGAGTCTGGAAATTACCCACCATTGGCCAAAGCTGGTGTGGCCATAGACTATAATTATGCAGTGATCCACAAAGCCAATCCCGGCAAGGAGTTCAAATTGAGAAATCATTTTGACACCCATATTTCAATTCTCAAATTATTTCCCGGAATTTCTGAAGCTACAGTACAAGCCATATTGCAAACTCCCGGGCTAAAAGCGTTGATTATTGAAACCTACGGAGCAGGCAATGCGCCATCCACCGAATGGTTGATCCGAGCTTTGAAAGAAGCAATCCACAAGGGTATTATTATTTTAAATGTTTCCCAATGCCCCGGAGGAATGGTGGATCAAGGCAGATACGAAACCAGTCATCATTTAAAAGAGATTGGCGTGTTGAGTGGTAAAGATATGACCACCGAAGCTGCCGTGGCTAAGCTCATGATCCTTTTAGGCGAACATGGTATTGAAAAGACCAAAGAATTGCTTTCTCTTCCTTTGGCAGGAGAAATAACAGGGTAAGTTTCGCTTAATTAGCCTAAGGCATTTGCATTCAGAATGATTAATGCATTTCTTTGCGACCCTTTTTTAGCTGTCACGGTGGCTGAGGGGGCATCCTGATAACGATCGGGGGTCATTGTGAATACACTAGAGTATCATAGATTAAAAGTATTAAAATTAGTTTTAGGAGAGGTGTCAGAGTGGCCGATCGAGCACGCTTGGAAAGCGTGTTTACCGCAAGGTAACGAGGGTTCGAATCCCTCCCTCTCCGCATTCATCCTCCGTAGCTTCAGCGAAGGAGGATTCCCCAACTCGTAGCTTTAGCGAAGGAGGATTTCCGAATAGCTTCAGCGAAGGAAGATTTCCGAGTAGTTTTAGCGAAGGAAGATTTCCGAGTAGTTTTAGCGAAGGAGGATTTCAGAGCAGCTTTAGCGAAGGAGGATTTCCGAGTAGCTTCAGCGAAGGAGGATTCCCGACTTGAATCTTTAGCAAAGGAGAATTTAGACTTTTAGCTTTCGCGAAGTAGGACCTTGTCCCCAGATGTTTTGGAAGAAGTGCATGCCCCAGCACTTCGTTTCTCCCTAATTGATTGGTATTATCATCTTTTGAGAGTCAATGCAAATAGTCTATATTTTGGAATGTTCAGACAAAACCTATTACACAGGCTACACCAGTAACTTGGATGCTCGGTTGGTCAGACATAATTCCGGAGAGGTTGAATATACCAAGCATCGCTTACCTGTTAAGGTTGTATTCTTTTGTTCTTTCGGAGATAAGCGAAAAGCATTTGAGTTTGAAAAATATCTTAAAAGTGGCTCTGGTATTGCTTTCAGAAACAAGCATTTGATTTAAAGATTTGGCCTTTCCTCCGCTAAAGCTTCGGAAAGCAAGTCGAATCCCTCCCTCTCCGCATTCATCCTCCATAGCTTCAGCGAAGGAGGATTTCCGACTTGAATCTTTAGCAAAGGAGATTTTTCATTTCGCTCCGTAACTTCTGCGAGGGACGTTTTCCTAATCCTCGTTCGCTTTTCCAAATAATTTATGGCATTTCTGGTGACTTCGGTGGCTTGTTGGTATTCTTAACCCAAAAGCAGAATAAAATTTCATAGAAATGCAGTTTTTTTTCAAAAATCTTGTTGAGAAATCGGCAAAACCTTTAATTTTGGCCACTTCAAGTTTTATCATAAACCTTAAACCATGAAAAAATTAGTAACTATTCTTGCTTTCATCGGAGTGCTAGCGTTTGGCGCCTCCAAAACAATGGCTCAAGATGCCAAACCAGACTCAGCAACTACACAAGCTGCTGCTCCTGCAGAATCTTCAGTAACTGAAGCCGCTGGCGATGCCGCTGCTGCCGCTACAGAAGAAACGTCATTTCACCAAGCCTTGAAAGACCAATTCATTGCCGGTGGTGCAGCCTTCATGTGGCCTATCTTGATCGTGTTCATTCTTGGTTTGGCCATCGCTATTGAGCGTATCATTACCCTCAACTTGGCTACTACCAACACCAAAAAATTATTATCTCAAATTGAAGACGCCTTAGCAAAAGGCGGTGTCGAAGCAGCAAAAGATGTTACTAAAAACACCAGAGGACCTGTTGCCTCTATCTTTACTCAAGGCTTGATGCGTTCAGGCGAAGGTATTGATATGGTAGAGAAGTCAATCGTTTCTTACGGTGGCGTTGAAATGGGAAGATTAGAATCTGGCTTGATCTGGATTTCATTGTGTATTTCACTTGGGCCTATGTTAGGTTTCTTCGGAACGGTTGTGGGTATGGTGCAAGCTTTTGACGCGATCGAAGCAGCCGGTGATATCTCTCCTTCAGTTGTTGCGGGCGGTATGAAAGTGGCCTTGATCACAACCGTAGGTGGTCTTATCGTGGGTATGGTGCTTCAAGTATTGTACAACTATTGCGTATCTAAAATTGATAGCTTGGTGAACAAAATGGAAGATGCTTCTATCTCATTGATTGATATTTTGGTTAAGCACAAAAAATAATTTTGTATGGAAGAAAATTCAGGATTACTTATAACACTTATATCTCCAGGGCTTATCATTTGCTACATCTGTTTAGGATTAGCGCTGGTTGCCAGTGTAGGTATGCCATTGATCCATGCGGTCAGTAACCCAAAAGAGTTGGTGAAGTCACTTATTGGAGTAGTAGGTCTAGTGGTTCTTTTTGGACTAGCCTATTCACTTTCTGGTTCAGAAGTTTCTGTTAAGGCAGCTGCCATGGGCACCACTGCTGCCAGTTCAAAGATGATTGGAGCAGGCTTGATCCTATTTTATATAGTACTTCTTACTTCTGCGGTTTTGGCGATCTATTCTTTAGTTAAAGATATTATTACCGGTTAAAATTTTTTAAAAAATGGCAAGATCGACACCAGAGATTCCGAATGCCTCCATGGCCGATATTGCATTCTTGTTGCTAACCTTTTTCTTGGTAACGACAACGATCAATAACGACAAAGGATTGAGCATCGGTTTACCTCCGCCACCAGATCCTAATAAAAAGGACGAGGTGAAAATGCAGGAGAAGAACCTCTTCAAAATTCAGGTTAACTCATCTGATGCCTTATTGGTGGAAGGAGAGCCAATGGAAGATGTGAGTGGTTTAAAGGATATGATCATCAAATTCATAAAGAATAAAGGTGTAGATCCTTCCAGTTCAGAAACCCCTGAGAAAGCAATCGTTTCTTTTAAAACCGATAGAGGTACCAGTCACAAACGATTTGTGGAAATTCTGGATATCATTCAAGGAGCCTATTACGATATCTATGCCGAACAGGCGGGTGTATCCAATAAGGAATTCCGCGAGGCAGCTTCAGCCATTGGTACAGATCCAGAAAAACGGGCTATCTATGAACGCGGTAAGAAGGATTACCCAATGAATATTTCTATCGCTGAACCAACTAAGGTAGGTAACTAAACACTCGGATTATGTCAAAATTTAAGAAAAAAGCAGAGGTAAAGCAGGAAATTCCTACATCCTCTATGCCCGATGTGGTTTTCATGTTGTTGTTCTTTTTCATGGTGACAACAGAAATGCGTAAATCATCTATCGAGGTAAAGCAACAAATTCCGAAAGCGGCTCAACTTCGTAAGTTAGAACGCAAAACGTTGGTGGCCAACTTATACATTGGTCAACCTACCGAAGCAAAGTTTGGAACAGAGGAGAAAATTCAGGCAAACGATGCATTTATCAGCACGGAAGATATTATTCGTTGGGTAAACGAAGAAAAATCCAAGCTAGCTGAAGCTGAACGTGAGCAATTAACCATTGCGATCAAAGGCGATAAGGATGCGAAACGAGGTATTATCGCAGACGTTGAAACAGAGTTACGTAAGGGCAATGCCCGTAAGGTTCTCTATACGGCAGCGGATAACTCAAATGCTAGAAAGAATTAATATTCTCTAATGATTAATTGAAAGCCTTCCACTAACATTGGAAGGCTTTTTAATTTATGACTGATTCAACCGTTGCTATCAACAACCCGAAAATTGAAAATGCCTGGTGCATGTATGATTGGGCGAACTCCGTCTATTCACTCGTGATTACCAGTGCGTTGTTTCCGATTTATTATCAGGCGGTAACTACTTCGTCTGATGGTAGCGACAAAGTGGAATTTTTGGGAATTACAATTACGAATTCCGTTTTGTATTCGTACGCACTATCCTTTTCATTTCTCATCATTACACCGCTACTGCCATTGTTGTCTGGTGTTGCCGACTATGCTGGGAACAAAAAGGCATTCATGCGGTTCTTCTGTTATTTAGGTGGACTGGCATGTATGGGTATGTATTTTTTTAATGCCAATACCTTGGAGTGGGGAATTTTGTGCGTGGTGCTGGCAAGCATTGGCTACTCGGGAAGTTTGGTTTTTTATGATGCCTTCCTGCCGGAAATTGTAAGCCAAGATCAATTCAATCGGGTGAGCGCGAAAGGTTATTCCATGGGATACTATGGAGGCGTTGTGCTACTGGTTATTAATTTGATCATGATCATGAATCATTCGATGTTTCATTTTGAATCAGATGGAGCCGCTACCCGATTTTCATTTTTGTTAGTAGGTATCTGGTGGATCGGGTTTGCGCAAATCCCACTCAATCAATTGCCGGATTCTCGTAGAAATGAAAGCAAAGGAAAGCTGCTACGCGGATATGAAGAGCTGGTAAAAGTTTGGAAGGCACTTCGCACGAATCCGGATTTGAAAAAATATATCGTTGCATACTTCTTCTTTAACATGGGCGTGCAAACAGTCATGTATATGGCAGCTACATTTGGGTCAAAAGAACTCGCACTAGATGATTCAAAACTCATTGCCACTGTACTCATCATACAACTTGTAGCCGCCATCGGTGCGCAAGCTTTTTCTCGGATTGCAGTACGAGTTGGCGATCGCCCCACCTTACTCGGAATGATTTGTTTTTGGATTTTTGTTTGTTTTGGCGCTTATCTCACCACCACAGAAATTCAATTTTACTTTTTAGCTACTGCCGTGGGACTGGTGATGGGAGGGATTCAATCTTTATCACGTGCAACTTATTCCAAGCTTATTCCACGCGACTCCATTGATTATGCATCGTATTTTAGTTTTTTCGATTGCACCTTTAACCTTTCCATTGTAGCCGGTACATTTAGTTACGGATTGGTAGAGCATCTGACAGGGAGCATGCGCAATAGCTCGCTGGCAATTGCTGCTTTCTTTATTGTTGGTTTTGTGATATTGATCGGAGTAAAGTCTCCCCTGATTCAGAAAACTTCGCATGATTGAAGTAAAAGATATTCAGTATTCTTACCCAAGTGCGAGCCACCAGATTATGCGGTTCCCCGATTTTTCCCTTCAGCCGGGAGAACACTGTCTTTTGTTGGGGGAATCGGGAGGAGGCAAAACAACATTACTCCATTTATTGGGTGGACTGCTTCATTCGCAACACGGAAAAATCGAGTTGGCAGGTGTTGATATTACAAAGTTATCTCAGGCTGAACTCGATCATTTTCGTGGTAAAAAGATTGGTTTCATCTTTCAAAGGAATCATTTGATCAACACGCTCACCGTAAAACAAAATTTACTTGCCGCTTCTTTTTTTGCAGGAAGTCCTGCCGATCCGGATCGAGCTATCGAACTATTGGAAGAGTTAGGGCTGGGTGATAAACTGCATTCGAAAGTAACCGAGCTAAGTGTCGGTCAGGCGCAACGGGTAGCGATTGCGCGCGCGGTAATGAATAAGCCAGCACTTCTATTAGCAGATGAACCCACTTCTGCGCTTGATGATAAAAATTGTGAGAAGGTTATTTCACTTTTGTTAAAGCTAGCTAATCACAGCTGGGCTACGCTGTTGGTGGCTACGCATGACCACCGTTTGAAAGAGCGATTCAAACGGCAAATTGAATTGAAAACTCCTCCTACTAACCAATAGATTATGTCGATTTTATCATTGGTGTGGAGTTATCTCAAAGCAAAACCGCTCAATACGGTTTTGAATATAGTCTTACTTTCTCTCGGTGTTTCGGTGATAACATTGTTGCTGGTTGTAAGCCGACAACTGGAGCAACGCGTAGCCGACAATACAAAAGGCATTGACCTTGTAGTAGGAGCGAAGGGCAGCCCTCTTCAATTGATACTCTGCAATATCTTTCACATTGACTTTCCTACCGGGAATATCAATCTTCGTGAGGCTGAAAAATTAGCGAACCATCGACTCGTAAAAAGCGCAATTCCTTTAGCGTTGGGCGACAGCTATATGAATTTTCGAATCATCGGAACCTCTCAGGCGTATCCGGAATTATATCAGGCTGAATTGCAAACCGGAGATTGGTGGAAAGAAGAACTGGAGGTAACGCTTGGCGCGAATGTCGCTGCCCTAACTAAATTAAAAGTAGGAAGTACTTTTGAAAGCGCCCACGGTTTGACAAAAGAAGGACATGCACACGAAGAGAGCAAATACAAAGTTGCTGGTATTTTGAAACCGTCCGGAAGTGTTATTGATAATCTAATCTTGACTCAGATAACCAGCGTATGGCATGTTCATCAGGAAGGTGAAGAGAAAATCAACATGGATCACACGCTCGATCTGAAGTTGATTCCCGGCTATCAACTGAAAGATTCAACTAAAGAAATCACGTCATTACTTCTCAGATACAAAAATCCGATTGCAGCGATTCAACTGCCTCGGTTTATCAACACGCAAACGAATATGCAAGCGGCTTCGCCAGCGTTTGAGTCGGCAAGACTGTTTACGATTTTAGGATCTGCCAAAACCGTGTTGATGAGCTTGGCATACTTGCTCGTGTTTATCTCAGCCCTCAGCATTTTTATAGCCTTGTATAATTCATTGAAAGAAAGAAAATACGATCTCGCGATTATGCGCAGCATGGGCGCTTCTCGATTTAAATTATGGAGTAGCATGGTTCTGGAAGGAGTGAGCCTAACGTTCCTGGGAACCATTGGTGGATTATTCCTTGCGCATATCATGCTGTTTGTCTTTCTTCAAAGCATTGGTGATAAAACCGGATTGGCACCTTTTCAATTTTATTTAGAAGAAGCTTATTTATTGATTGGTGGTGTTCTGTTAGGATTGCTTTGCTCGCTGCTCCCAGCTTGGCAAGCTTACCGCACCGACATACACAAAGTATTGGCAGGTAATTAAATTTAACATGCTTAGAGATATGAGAACGGAGTTCTTCAAAGGTATTGCTATAGGAATCTTACTTCTGACTTCTTCGAGTGCCTGGGCGCAGCCCGAAGGCTGGTCGCTTTTTGCCAAGACCAAGTTTGAAACGAAGTACAACGAGAAAGCGGCTGAGTATTTTTTAGTTCCTGTATTTACTACTGAGCTCAAAGGTTTGGTCGGGAAAGAAGTTGCATTGGAAGGTTATTACATGCCCATCGATGTAGAAGGCAATGCCTATATCATCTTATCCAAGTACCCGTATAGTCAATGTTTTTTTTGCGGAGCTGCGGGACCCGAATCCATTGCTGAAGTTACGTTCAAAGTAAAACCCACTTCAAAATTCGAAGCAGATCAATTCATCCGAATTAAGGGAAAAGTAAAATTGAATGAATCTGATTTAGAGCACGGCAACTTTCTAGTCACCGATGCAGTATTGATCTCGAAGTAGAGAATCCGATTTTAGTTAGGTGCACCATCTTGTACGAGCATCCTGTTTATAAGAAAAATCCCCAGTTTTTGTATGGCTCCAAGCTCCTTGCCTGTACTATTTTCAGGTGACTCCTCAAGAGTCAAAAACACATGACTAACATTTTGCTATAAACAAGCAGCCCCGATGGGGCATGCTAGTGATTACACTCTTGGCTTGAATTTGAACTACGGGTATTAGTAATAGCTCCGTAGGAGCATCCTGTTTATAGAAAAAACCATGCAAGATTAATTGGCTCCGTAGGAGCCACCTGACTAAACGGATATTTTTTCAAGTGACTCCTACTATTCACCATTCAGATTACTTATTCGTACTCAACTTTGCTTTGCTGAAGAGCATATAGTTCTGCTTCTTCGTGCTCCAGTGGTAGCCTAACGAAAACGGCAAATCCTTTTTGCCTCCCGCCTTATAGGCTGAATCCAAATCAGCCTGGTATAATTCTGAACTGAAATCTTTGACTGGCTTAATGTAATCTCCATAAAACGTGCCCGACCATTCCAATTTATTCTTAAAGTTCTTGTAAGGTATGCCGGTGTCATCCTGAAATACATGATTACTGTTAGCAATGATCAACTTTTTGATTTCCGTAAACACATCTTTATGCATCAGGTACGAAGCCGACTTCACGAATGTATTAAAAGGTGCATGGTTGTTGACGAATGAAATAAAGTTAGGCCGATCCTTCAGGCCACCATTGGAGATGCTGACCGAGAAATAATACAAAGTCTTCACTTCTTGCGTAGCCCGATCTCTGAAAACTAATTTTACCGCAGGCGTTTTCTTCCAGTGAATCTGGTTTCCCTTAATTTCTACTTCATTACCTACATCATCGAGCGTAATAAATTTTTGACTCAGTAATTCATGCCCAGAGCGCTCAATAAAGAAATAAAGAGGAGGTAACACACCCTTCACCTGCTTAAGATCTTTCTCCATGTGGGTCGTAATAAAATAACTCTTGTTGAAGATGTCGCGCAAAGAAACTCCCAAACTGTCTAAGAACGCGTCTCTATTCTTCTCCGAGATAGTATCCAACGGCACTACTTCGCGAATAGGCTCTAGCGCTGCCATTACGTATGTTTTAGCGCGTGGAAACAAATAGAATGCATGTAAAAAATCAGGGCCTGAAAAGGGATAGAATAAAGTCAGTGAATCATGAATGGATTTAGAGAAAGTGCTTTCTTCCCAAGCCTTCATTTTACTAAGTCGAGAGTCATACATTTTTTTCCAGTTGGCGTCCATCGAAGCCTGATACTCTTTCCAATACTTGTCAGCTTCTAATTTCTTAAACGAGCTTTCAGATAACTGAGGCAAACCGGCAATAAAGCGAGCCGCATTATCCAGCACCGTATCCTTCTCAATAACAGCGGTAGGCGTTGCTACGCTATCTTTTACATTGGGCGTTTTTGCCAGTGTATCTACTTTTTCAAGAACTGAGTCTTTTCCCGACTCATCAGCTGTTCCTTTCGGAGAATTACACGACCAGATTAAACTTACGCCAACTACTACAAAAAGGATTTTTTTCACAGCTATTACTTTTTAGAAACTACAAAATAAATAATTATTCCCGGAACCACCGTACCCAGCGAATACAGGATAATACGCGGATCATTCACGGTAACGTAATAAATCATCCAACACGTACATACCGTAAATAGAATCGGAGGTAGCGGATAAAACGGAACCTGAAACGGTCTTTTCTCCTTCGGGTATTTCCTACGCAGAACAAAAATGCCCAGCACCGTTGCCATCGAAAAGATCGACAAACTGATAGAGATGTACTGAATAATTTCTTTAAACGAACTCACCAATACCAGAAAAATCGACCAGGCACCTTGCACCAATATCGCCAAGTAGGGCATATCGAATTTGTTCTTGCTCGCCATCACTTTCAATCGTGGATAGTCATCGCCCATGGCTTCCAACACCCGCGGTCCGGCAATCGTCATCGCGCTGAGGGTAGAAAGTAATGCCACGCTAAACAGCGTAGAGAAAGCCAGCCCTACCTTATCGCCAAACAATCGAAATGCTACCACATTTCCAATGTCATTCTTGCCGTTCAATTCCTCCATCGGTGCTGAATAAAGAAACATAGCGTTCAACGCCAAATACACAATCGTCACTGTCAATGTGCCGATGATGAGCGAGCGCGGCAAATTCTTCGTTGGGTTCTCCAGATTACCCGCAATGTACGCCACCGCATTCCAGCCCGTATAGGCGTACACCACATATACCAGCGACACCGCAAAGCTGGCACTCAATATCAAATCCAAGTCACTGGCCTTCGGCCAAAAGCTAATTCCCGCAGTCTTTCCTTCAGCCACAAAAAATGGTGCAATGCAGAAAAACAAAATCAATAAAAGTTTCAGCGAAGTCAAAAGGTTTTGCACGCGCCCTCCGGTTTTTACCCCAAACCAATGCACACCCGATACCAGCACAATGGCCGCTATCGCTACCACCTTATTCGAGATGCCCAAAAAAGTAGACGAGTATTCCCCAATCGCAAGAGCCACCGCAGAGATGGCCCCGGCAAATCCAACCAACAAGCTCATCCAACCTCCGGCAAAGCCAAAGGCAGGGTGAAAAATCTTTCCTAAATAATTGTACTCGCCACCCGACTTCTGCAGTGTAGTAGAAATCTCAGCATAGGTAAATGCACCCGAAAGCGCCACCACACCGCCCACTGCCCACAAGGCGAGGATCGCAAAGCCCGAGGGAATCGGCCCCACCTGGTACCCTAGCGAAGTAAAAACACCGGTGCCAATCATATTGGCGATCACCAGCGTGATGCCCACCGTGAGCGTATATTTCTTTTGATCCGTCATTAATCAATTTAAACAACCCGAAAGATGCGTATATTTTATTGTATCGGCAACGGCCAAACGATGAGTTGATTTCTTTTTGGGGGCATGGCTCGTGCCTCGCCACCAGGCTTTTCGTTCCAAGCTCTCGCGTGCCAGCAGCCTCGCCCGTACACGCTCAAGGCTTTCCACTTCAATCCTTTGCCCACGCCAGCACCAAGCTTTTCAACCTCAAAAGATTCGAAGCTTTTTCTTAGTGATACGAATTAAAATCCAGAGTGTATTCGGCATAAGGCGCTTTCGCTAATCCACGCACCTGCATGGTTACTTTCGGCTCTTTACCCGCCCAGTTGATTTTCAGTAAGCCAAATGTTTTTTGAATGATTAAGTCACCCACCCGGTACTTGTTCAATTCCACCCACGATTCCGCCCATGTGTGGGTGATACCGCTCGATGTAAAATCAACCAGTGGATACTTCATGCCCGGCCATTCAATTTTTGAAAACTCGGCAATGTGGCGATCGCCACTCACAATCACCACTTTCTTTTTCGAAGCAGCAATCATATCCAGCAACCTTTTGCGTGAGGCAGGAAAGTTAGCCCACTTCTCAAAACGATGTTCTGCTGCAATCACTTGAATGCTTGAATTGATAATAAATAAAGCAATGCTCGCGTCACTCAACTCGTCATTTAGCCACTGCCATTGTGCATCGCCCAGCACATCCCCTGTCAAGTTCTTTTCATAATGCGTCATTTTCTTCTGCGTAAGCGAATCAATGTAAGACACTTTAATTACCGTATCGCGAAAAGAGCGTGTGTCCAAATTGATGATCTTTATCTTTTGTTTGCCCTTGCCCACCGTCAACGAGTTGTAAACGCCTTCATGTTCCCATACCGGACTTGGCTCTGCGATTCCTAAAAAATCGAGCAGGTATTTTTTGCTATCGTTTTTCTTGCTGTACAATTTACCACCATCATTCACCCCGTAGTCGTGGTCATCCCACGTTCCGGTGATGGTGCTCATGCGCATCAATTTTTGATAATCCGGATTTGATTTTTGTTTATCGTACTTGGCTTTCAGCAGAGTCATGTCGTGCGTATCGGCATATACATTATCGCCACCCCATATCCATACACTAGGCTTTTGTGCAATCACTTCTCTCCACATTTCTTGCGGTTCGTCTTCGTCATCGCAGGAGCCAAAAGCGATGATCGTTTCTTTTTGCTGTGCCAATAGGCTGGGCGCGCAAAATAGTAGCGTGAGTGCAATCGAAATTGATTTCATATGAGGTAGGAATAGGCGCTACAAGTATAGCAGGATTCTCCGATCAATCCATTACCATTCTATTAAATTTTGATACGCAAACCACTGAGATACTCCTTTTGCCATTGCTCCACAAACAAGATGGGCTTGTCATTACCATTGGTTATTCTTACTTTTCTAATCGTTCCATTTAATATGAATTATATGAAATATCTCGCCTGTCTTTTGCTGCTCTGCAGTTTTGGTTTTGCCTCAGCACAACTGTCCGATTCCGCGTATGTGCGTCAGCATTACGATAAGATGGAGGTGCAAATACCGATGCGTGATGGTATTAAATTATTTACCACCATCTACACTCCAAAAGACAAGACGAAAGTATTTCCCATCCTGATGCAGCGCACATGTTATAGCGTGGAGCCTTACGGAAAAGATAAATTTGAAAGAACACTCGGCCCTTCTAAATACCTGATGCGCGATGGCTACATTTTTGTGTATCAGGATGTGCGTGGCCGCTGGATGAGCGAAGGCGTATTCAATAACATGACACCGAACATTCCCGGCAATGACCGGAAAAATAAAACAGCTATCGATGAAGCATCCGATACATGGGACACGATCGATTGGCTGATCAAAAATGTGAAGGGCAACAACGGACGCGTAGGGCAGTGGGGAATTTCTTATCCCGGCTTCTATACGGCAGCCGCTATTCCCGATGCACACCCGGCACTCAAAGCATCTTCACCACAAGCTCCGATCTCCGACTTTTTCTTTGACGACTTCCATCATCAAGGCGCGTTTCTGCAAAGTTACTTAGCTGCGTTTGCTGTGTTTGGTTATCAGCATGATGGCCCCACCGACAAAAGCTGGTATGACGACAAGATTCAACGCTTCTATTCACAACAACCAAAAGATGGATATGATTTTAATCTGCGCATTGGGTCGCTGAAGAATGCAACCGAAAAATATCACAAAGACAATTTCTTCTGGCAGCAGATTGTTGATCATCCCAACTACGATGAGTTCTGGCAAACCCGAAGCTTGCTACCACATCTTACCAATGTCAAGCATGCGATCATGACTGTCGGAGGTTGGTATGATGCGGAAGATTTATACGGGCCATTGAATATTTACAAGAAAATCGAGAGCAGCAGCCCTTCTACATACAACACGATTGTAATGGGTCCGTGGAGTCATGGCGACTGGGCGCGCGAGCGTGGTTATCAGCAGATCAACCATATTTATTTTGGTGATAGCATTTCAACATTCTATCAGCGTGAGATCGAGCGTAAGTTTTTTACAGCTACACTGAAAGACGGAGCGCAACCGAAGTTGCCCGAAGCCTACATGTACGACTGCGGCTTGAAAACATGGAAGCAGTTCAGCGAGTGGCCGCCCCGCGAAATACAACCGTTCAAATTATACTTTGGCGAGAATGGCAAACTCTCCGTCAATCAACCTACGAAAGCCGAGGCGGTGTTCGAGTATATCAGCGACCCAGCAAAACCGGTACCTTATACTTCTCAGACAGAAGGATTGGTGTTTACGCCTCGCAGATTTATGACGGACGATCAGCGCCACGCAGCGCATCGTCCGGATGTAATAACGTTTGAAACGGACCCGCTGACAGAAGATGTAACTCTGGCCGGAGAAATCATGGCGAAATTGAAAGTTAGCATGACCGGCACCGATGCAGATTTTATTGTGAAGCTAATTGATGTGTATCCGGACAACGAGCCAAACGACACCAAACATAACCCTGCCAACATTGTGATGGGCGGCTATCAGCAATTGGTGCGTCATGAAACGTTTCGTGGTCGCTTCCGCAACAGCTACGAAAAACCGGAAGCCTTCAAGCCCAACGAAGTAACCGATGTAAATGTACAGTTACAGGATATTTTGCACACCTTCAAGAAAGGCCATCGGGTGATGGTGCAGATACACAGCACTTGGTTTCCTTACATTGACCGCAACCCGCAGAAGTATGTGGATAACATCTACAAAGCAAACGATGAAGATTTTATCAAATCGACCATTCGCGTGTACGGTGCATCCGTGATTGAAATTGGTGGTGGAGCTAAAGCAAAAGTGGAGTTGAAGAAGTAAATGTTAACCACGAAGGCACGTAGGCACTGAGTTTTTTTACACAGAGTACTTTAGGGACGCTTTGTGGAGATGTAAATCTACCCCTTAGTGCTTTTGTGCCTTCGTGGTTGTCCTTCTTCGAAATGAAAAAATCCTTACCTTGTAACGATTCGTTTAATTAAATAATATGTTTCAACGCTTTTTAGCTGCCATATTTCTCATGCTGAGTATAATCACCCAACTTTCAGCACAGACAAGAACCTATGACACACTTCCAAATCTGCCGGAGCATTATGTAAAACGCTTGACTCTTTTTAAAGCCGAGCCAGTGAAAACCGGAGCTGTCATTATGCTCGGCAATAGTATAACCGAAGGGGGCAATTGGAAGAAACTATTAGGTGATAGTTCTGTCCTCAACCGAGGAATCTCAGGCGATGTTACCTTCGGAGTGCTCAACCGTGTGGATGAAGTTCTTCGCCACAAACCTTCTAAAATCTTTTTGCTGATTGGCATCAATGACCTTTCAAGAAACACTCCCGATGAAGTGATCATCGAGAATTTGTTCACCATCGCTAAGCGCATCAAAACGGCTTCACCAAAAACAGAGTTGTTCATTCAAAGTATTCTCCCTACCAATGAGTCGTTCAAGAATTTTCCATCAGCCTTTCGCGACAAAGGACCTCACATCACGACCATCAATACCCAACTGGCACGCTATGCGGATAAAATGAAGTATCACTTCATCGATTTGTATACGCAATTTCTGGGGACCGATGGATTAATGGATGCCAAGTATGCTACTGATGGTTTGCATCTCACGCCTGCAGGCTATCAACACTGGATACGTATTTTGCGCGCTGATTCTAAAATAAAATTAAAATGATTAATGTAATTCTCTCCGCATCAGCCTCGAAAGAGGAAGTAATGAAATCAGTTCAGCAATACCTTGCTGAGGTAGACCTGACGGTGGCAACTCATGATTTTTCTCGCCCATGGGGAGGATTTTTCGTGATAGAAGAAAGTCAGGCAGACCGCTTCATACAACTTTATTTTCCACATCTGAAGAAAGAAGATCTTACGATATCAGGTAAGTTGAGTCCGAAGATTTTAATGGTAGCACCCAATCAACGATTGTCATGGCAATACCATCACAGACGCGCAGAGATATGGAAACTCACCGCGGGTGTGGCCGGAGTGATCACAAGTGATACAGATATAGAGGGACCGCTGCATACATTTACTTTAGGTGAAATCATTCAATTGAAGCAAGGCCAGCGACATCGCCTGATCGGTTTGCCGGAAGGGTGGGGGATGATCGCTGAAATCTGGCGCCACACCGATGCGCAACATCCATCTGACGAAAATGACATCGTGCGTGTGCAAGATGACTTTGGGAGGAGTTCTTGATTTCAGGTACCATTCGAAACAAATACCTTAAGTCTTAAGTTAAGTTAGCTTGTTTTCACCCTTTGATCGTTTCACCCACTTTACTACTTCAAACCATACAACTGAGATGAAACCAGTAGTAACGCAAATCAGCAATTGGCTTATCGTTAACTGTTCAAATTCAAAGAAGGCAGTGATGGGTTTGATGTAGAGAATCAAAGCCAGTAGCAGTATCGTAATTCCTATAATGCTAAAGACCATGTTGTTTTTGTAACGCGAGGTGGTAATGATGGAATAGTAAAATGAACGGTTGATCAGCGTTAGGAAAATATTGGCAGTGATTAGAACGGTGAATGTCATGGTGCGAGTGTGTGCTTCATTGTAACCGTTGCTTACTGCATATTGGTAGATCAACAAAGTCCCTGCGGTAATCACTAAGCCTTGCACAATACTAAGCGATAACTCTTTCCAATTAAAAAAAGTAGTGGTTAGTGGCTTTGGTTTTTGCTGCATCGAGTTCTTTTCCATCGGTTCGTTTTCGTAAATGATCGAACAGGTAGGTCCCATGATGATCTCCAAAAATATTATATGAACAGGTGAAAAGATTGTCGGGTAGATCCATCCGAGCGCTAGTGGAATGAACACCGTTAGAATAATGGGGATGTGGATCGAAATAATGTATTGAATCGCTTTCTTGAGATTTGCATAAATCTTTCTTCCCATGGCAATGGCATATACCATTTTTGACAAATCATCTTCCAGCAAGATCAGCGAAGCGGCTTGCTTCGCTATTTCCGTTCCCTTCTTTCCCATCGCGATGCCAATATGAGCTGCTTTTAAGGCAGGCCCGTCATTTACTCCATCGCCCGTCATCGCTACGATTTGCTGATTGGATTTTAACGCATTGATTATTTTAAGTTTTGCTTCGGGAAACATGCGTGTAAATAATGTGGTATTCATGACCCGAGCATTGACCTCTTCTTCCGGCAGTTTCATTAATTCATCGCCCGTCATGGTTTTCTCATAGCCGTGCATCCCAATTTGTTTTGCGATAGCCATAGTAGTAGCTGCGTTGTCGCCTGTGATTACTTTGACGGCTATTCCCGCAGCATAAAAATCTTCCAGTACTTTTTGAATATTCTTTTTAGGAGGATCATAAAAGGCAACAATACCTTTTAGTTGAAAAGGTAGATCTTGTTGATTGACCGGATACTCTGTTCCTTTAAAATCTGATTCTCCTACTGCTAACACACGAAGCCCATCTGCCGTGAGTGAGTGGATGGCCTCATTCATCTGTTGCTTTTGTTCTTCGGAAAGATGCGAAACATTCATGAGAGCTTCGGGTGCTCCTTTGGCTGCGATAATGGTATGACCTTGTGCATCTTTAAACAAATGCGTCATCATCGGTGGTTTGCCACTCAACGGATATTCGTTGGTGAGTTTATAATTGGCACGCTCATCCTGTTCTGTGGTGTCCTGATATGCCTGATGCAAAGCTATTTCCATCGGATCAAATGGAATGGGCTCACTCGCCCACATGGCGCATGCAATGAGTTCGTGTTCTTCTTTGGTGAGCTCCCCATCGGGTTGAACTATTTTGTTTGAAGCGAGAGCGAATAATTTCGCTAAGCTCATTTTGTTCTCGGTGATGGTTCCTGTTTTATCGGTGCATATCACGGTAGCACTTCCGAGTGTTTCCACCGTCTTCATTTGTTTTACGACAATGCCCATTTTCATTAATCGCCAGGCACCCAGTGCCATAAATGTGGTAAAGGCAACAGGTATTTCTTCGGGCAGAATACTCATGGCCAGTGTGAGTGATTGCAGTAAGCTTTGTAAAATATTTTTGGTGTGCCAATAGTTCAGTGCCCATACTATGGCGAAGACCACCGCACCTGCAATTGCCATCTTCTTGACGAAATTGGCAATTTGTATTTCTAATGGAGTTTTTTCTTCGGTAATCCCCTCCAAGCTTGTTCCTATTTTTCCCAGCTTTGTTTCGTTGCCTATGGCGGTGATGGTTGCAATCGCCAAGCCGCTTGCTACCGTTGTTCCACTGAAGATCGTTTTATCTTCCTTGCTAGCATCTTTGAAAACGGGCAGTGATTCGCCTGTAAGAATAGATTCGTTAGCGGAGAAATCATTGGAATAAACAATGGTTCCATCAGCAGTAATAGAGGTGCCTTCTTCCACCATCAAACTGTCGCCCACAACTAACTCCTCGCTTTTGATTTCAGTGATGACGCTGTTGCGAATGACTTTGCATTTTGGTTGCGAAAAGTCCTTCAGCTTTTCCAGTGCATTTTTACTGCGCGAATATTGATACAATGAAATGGAAGTTTGAAACACAATAGCAACGAGCAGGAAAATACCATCTCCTGTTTTTCCACTGATGAAGTAAATAGAAGCAGCAACCAGCAGGAGAATCATCATGGGTTCAGTGGCTACACGCTTGATGGTATCGAACAGTGTATTCTCTTTTTTATAATCTAGTTTGTTGACACCAAACTTTTCACGTGCGGCAGTTACTTGCTCGTTGGTGAGACCTGTTACATTGAAGTTATTGGCAATCATGCGGACGGTTCATTAAAATCAGATTGCGGAATGGTCTCTGATTGACTGACTCAGGAAGTTAGTCAATTTTTTGGGAATAAATTAATGAACAGTCAGCTTGGAGTAGTCATCGTATCTCGTTCCGGAGACTCTTGGTACTGTCAATTGGTTGGTGCCTGTAACAATTTTGTCATCTCTGGATGTTTACAAAGAACATTGTTTTTTTAAGCGGTCTTGATCTCGCTTTGAAAGTGCGGGGCGAAGCTATTCATAACGTACTTGACGGCCCTAGAATCCAACACTAAAACAGTAGGGATAGAAATTAATGCTTATGTGAAACTTGTTTGCGAGCAGAGGTGATAGAAAATCCATTCGAGGTATTCGAACTACTGGTCATTGCCATTCTTTGTACCCATCAATATCACTCCCCTTCAAAATACAACCCATAATGCCTCTCGCAATTCGGGTTGAAGGAAGCGTGGCAGGAGGGGCAGGTGTTGTGGCTCGATAGGTATTCGGTGATGGTTAACTCGTGACCACACGCTCCGCACAGGATGGCTTTCGTGTTGCGTTCGTGAAGCGGCCAGATTATGGCAGCATGATCTGCATCTTCCTCGTGACAGGAATAACACGGATAATACGTATCGCAGCATTTAAATTTGATGGCGATGATATCCAGGTGAGAGTGATAGTGCGAACAACGGGTTTGGTCGTCTATCACTTTTCCTTTTACCACTAGGCCGTTAATCATTCGTTCGCGGGGGAGATTATCAGATGTGTTCGTTTCCATCTTTTAACTTGAATTTCTTTTTCTATATCCTTCAGCAGTGGGCAGTGGGCAATCCATTTAACTTGTAACCTTTAACGAGTAATCCTTCACTATTCGCTTTGTTTGTAAAACTTCTTAATGACTACTTTCTGCAATACACGTTTGATGATTAAATCGGCTATCACCACCAAATGATTTTTGTCGGCATGTTCGCGGAGGTATTTTTTCAATTGTGCTTCACTGATGTCGATGCTGTAGAGTAGGGTCATCACGTTTGTATCGGCTCGGGTTTCGGAGCGATGCAGTTCGTCCACTATTTTTTCATGAATGCGTGTGTAATCAGCTGGCAGGTCTTTGATGAAGTCTGACGGGAAATTACTTTGTTCAAAATCTTTGGTCAACTGCGATTTAAACGCATCGAATAGATCGCGGCTGCTCAGTTGATTTTCTATTGGTATAACCTCTTCCATGTAAATTTTGAATGCTGACTTCTTCCACTCAAACGTGTCGCTACCCATAAGTCCTATTGACCAATGGCTATTGACTACTGACATCCACCCAATCCCCAAGTCCTAAGTCCCAGGTTCTAATTCCAAATTCCCTATTTAATTAATGGTAACCCGATGGGAAGCATGATCTTAAATTCAGTGCCATTTTCAGGATTGCTGACTACCGTGATACTTCCCGAATGCTTTTCAATAATCGAATAACAGATCCACAAGCCAAGGCCGGTGCCCGTACCTACTTCTTTGGTGGTATAAAACGGTTCGAAGATACGATGGATAACACCGGGCGGAATACTTCCTGCATTGTCCTTCACTTTAATAACCAGGTAGCCGGTCAGTTCTGCCGTGCTGATCTGAATCACTCGGTCGGTTGTTATTTTTTGAAGTGCATATATGGCATTGTCGATCAGGTTGACAAACACTTGTGTTAGTAAGGAAGCATTTGCTTTCGTGCCATGCGTATGATCAAAATTTAATTGCACATCAATTTTCGTCCGTTGAATTTTATCCCGCAAGAGCGTGAGCGCATCCAGCGCACATTCCTTTACGTCTACCCGCCCAAGTTCATCAATCGATTCTACCGGACTGGAAAAGGTGCGAAGACTTTTGATGATTGCAGAGGTACGAAAAACACCATTGTTGATGCTACCCATCAGATTCTTTATTTCTTCCTTCATCTCTTCGATCTCCTCCGGTCGCTTCTTGGATAAGTCGCTGAGCAATTCGTTATACAATTGTTCCATCGCTTGCACACCGCCCGATATAAAGTTGATGGGATTATTGATTTCGTGGGCAATGCCGGCTGTCAGTTGACCCAGCGAAGCCATCTTTTCTTTTTCTACCAGTTGCTTTTGCATCTGCATGAGATGTTCGTTGGTAGCACTCAGTTCTTCATTGCCTTGCTTCAGTTCTTCTTCACTCGATTCCAGATGTTTGTTGACTTCCACCAGCAACCGATGACTCTCTTGCAGTTCATGATTCGTTTTTACTAACTCCGTAGTTCGCTGCTGTACGATCTTTTGCAGTATTTTTTCCCGGTTTCGCAGCGATTGTGTGCGCCACCGCCACACCATTGAACTCAAAAGACCAAATACGATTGCATAGCTCAGGTACATCCACCACGTTCGATACCACGGTGGTTGGATCGTAAATGTGATGGACGAAATGCTACTTTCTTTTCCATAGATATTCATGGCTTTCACCTGAAACGTATATTTTCCTTCAAACAGGTCATTGTATTCCTTCACTGAATTCTTTTCCCATACCGACCATGATTGGTCGCGGCCTATCAAGAAGTACGAGTACAGCGTTTCTTCTTCTTTATCAAAAAACGGAGCAGCATAAGAGATACTCAGTTTATTAAAGTTGTACGGCAATACCGGTTTGATGTTTTTTAATTCATATCCCAACAGGCCGCCCGCAGAAAGGATGCTATCATTTCCTACCACCACCGAGCGGATGAGACACTGAAATTCAGCATCATAGTTTTTCTTGTCCTTCGTTCGGTCATAACATAACACACCGTCATTTCCAGTCATCCATAAAATCCCTTGGTGGTCTACCAGAATGCTGTTGATCTTACCGATGTTCTCAAACCGCTGATAAGGCTTTGTAATAAAGAGCGTATCTCCCTTTTGATCTTTCGTTAAGCTGATCACCTTATTGTTCGATACCAAATGGAGCATGTTGTTGACGGTATCTTTTTGAATGAGTGTAGTGTGCAGCAGCAGGTTGTATAACTTTTTTCCGGCTCCGCGCCAAGCCTCAAACGTGTTAGTCTTTTTATTAAACTGAAAGATGGCCTTATCCGATATAAATAGCAGTTGCTCATTCAGCGAAAGCATCGAGTGAACGACTTCCGGAATTTCCCGGCCAGCGGTAAAATACCGTACTGTTTCTTTTTTAGAACCGGGTGACTGGTTAGGTTCTAATCGCGCGAGCAAGCCCTTCTTTTGTGCGATCAACCAAATCGTGCCGTCACGGTCTTCTGCAAAAGATATAAAGTTTGATATCTTGGCCAGCTTGTGATATTTCCAGGTATCATCCGTCAGTTCCAGATAACCAAATTTGCTGCTCTCCATTACATAAAGCCGGTTGGGATAGACGTTCGATTGACTGATGCGGACTCTTTCAAAGTTTGTGTAAATCTCTTCCATCTTACCGTTTCGGTATTCTTTGATACTGTATTCGCTGGATACCGCTATTAGTCTGCTGCCGGATTTTTTATTTTTAAAGGCAATCCACTGCGTAACAAAATTTTGGCTTCGAGTAATTGATTCTTTGGTGTTATACCCGGCATCTACTTCTAATAAATTATACTGTGTCGCTATGTATATTTTTCCGTTCATTTGAATAAACGGCAGTAGATTGCCTTCTAATCCGTTGTATTCATTCCATAAACGAATGTCTCTGCCGGCTTCGGTTTTCACCAGTGGTTGTTTGATAAATTCGAATCCGAACCAATTATTGCCGGTATGATCTGTCAGTCCATTGGGAATAGCATTTCCGGGAAGGAGCTTCCGGTCATTGAAGGTATTTAATACAGTGCCGCTGGTATCAAACAATACAGCGCCTTTGTTGAGGGTGGTAATTATTTTCTCCTGATCATTCACCGAAAAGGAACTGTAGAGGTAACTATCCTTCAGAAAATCGGTGCTCAGATGAAACAGTGCAGGTGGTGCATCTTTACCTGCATAGCGGATGATGGTAGGGCCAAAAACGAGCAATCGTTCATTGCCTTTTAGGCGTAGGTTGGTATTCATTTTGCCCTGATGGAACTTCGTAAACCAATCACCATACGGAGCGAGGTTTACTTTTCCATTCATGAGGTAATAGAGTCCTTTCGAAACAACCGAAGTGTAGATGGTATCGTTTTGAATAAAGCTACTGGAGAAAATCAGGTCAGGCTCCGGGTAATAAACGGTAGTTGTGTTTTTCTTTCTATCATATTCCAGTGCGGCTTTGTAAGAAACAACCGCTACTTTATTGGCTGAAATAGACAGATGAACCTCTTCGAATTTAGTGACCGGATCATTGAAGTGAAAAAGACTTTGATAATGAATAACTCCTTTGGCGTCATTCACCAATTGACCAAAATCATCTTTACAGGATACATAAATAACACCGGAAGAATCAGAGATGATACCAAATGCCGGAGGCGTATCCAGCGGATGGAATCGCACACCATCATATTCGATCACCCCGCGTTCGGTAGCCAGGTAGATGACACCTCGTTTGTCTTGCGTGATGCCCCAGACAGACCGGCCGAGTTCGTCACCCAAATTATTGTAGGTGCGACTGATCGAAAGAGATTGCGCGAAGCTGGTCAGCGATGTTAGAATACCAATAACGAGAAAGAGTAGCCGCATGAAATTGGATAATTGATAAAGTTATTCAAATAATGACAATTCGAAAACTTCATTTCTCGTTCGGTTGTGCCCGGTGAGGGGCGGAGCACAAACCAATTATTAAACCTCGTGTTGTACGACCGGTCCATCCTATCAAGATACCAAAAATCTTTGCTCCACATTAGGATCGATGAGCGTGTGGGTAACATGTTTCATAAAATTAGAAAGGAAATTACGCTGTGCTGTCTTCCTTTGGCAGAGAAAGTGTAAAGCAACTGCCCACACCCAACTCTGATTTAAATGTGAGGGTGCCGCCCATCTTGATGGCCGCTTCTTGTGCAATGTATAAGCCCAACCCCGATCCTTTGGAGCGATCGGTAGCGCGGTAAAACATCTGGAAGATCTTTTGCTGGTATTTGGTGTCAATGCCGATGCCATTGTCTTCTACAAAAATGTCCAGCTGCGTAGACGATACATTCGCGCTAATTTTGATGAAGTGTTTGGGTTTGAATGTATCCTGGTATTTCAATGCATTGGAAATTAAATTGCTAAGTACGGCCCGCAACCGCGCCTTGTCGGTCACCAAGGTCAGGTCATGCGCAATATCGGTGCTCACCGTAAGGGCTTCTTCTGCGGGACTGAAAATCAGCAGGTCGATTGTTTGCAGAACAAATTCTCTTAAGATGATGGGCTCCGGCTTTTTATCTACCCGCGTGTTGCGCGAGTAGCTGATGATTTGTTGAATAAACTCATCTTGTACCTGCACGCGCTCTTTGATCATGATAAAGTACTTCTTCAGTTCTTCTACCTCGTCCGTTTTAGCAGCAATTTCCGTCAGCCCTAAGATGGAACTGAGCGGTGCCCGCAAGTCGTGCGAAGTGCGATAAACAAAATGGTCGAGCTCTGCATTTACTTTTTCCAGTTCCTTGTTTTTACTGACGATTCTGTTCTCGCTGGTAGACGACAGGTGATCGAAGAACAGCACAATCAACGAGCCGAGTGCCAGTAAAATCACAAATGTGGAGATGAAATAAAAGTGTGGATGGCTCGGTCGGAATTGATGAGGCTCCAGAAATAAAATTAGAAATACGCCTGTCACTACGATTACATATGCCATCCCTTTGCGCCACTCGCGAATACCAAAAATAGCAATGGCACTATGGCAACCGGCCAGGAAATACAGATACGAACCCGTGAGGTAGGCATCGCCTTCAATCAATGAAAAGTAAAGAGGCGTAAGCGCTGCGCGGATCAGGTGGATAGCAATGGAAAGATTGGTGTGGCCTGCCCGCAATAGAAAAATACACAGTATGGAAATCAATACTCCGACAAAGATAAAAAGCAACTCACTGTCGGGGTTAAAGAGGTTAGCCACCAGAAAGTAAATATGCACTGCCAGATACATGATCAACACATAGGCCGTCAGCAGTAGCTTTCGTATCTGGTACTCCGTTTCTATTTTTCGGTTTCCTATTAAAAATTGGTTCAACGACATAAGGCGCTTCTTATACTTTAATGGCCACGCCAATGACGGATTGAAAAATAGTAACGCTCACTTTTTATGGGGTATTACTTTTACAAATCGTCTTTATGCCCGAGCCGATGGTTTGTTAAGGTGAGGTGAATATAGGATAACTAAATGCGATACAAAAGAATAATTTAATTCAACCACGTCTTTTGTGATCACACGCGATTGCGCTGATGGCACTACGTACACAATGCGTGGACTCATTCACTTTGACTCTAACATCCGCCTTATCGATTAGTTTCTTTCGATATCAGTAATTTTTTGTTTGCCACCCGAAAGAGTGGATCAAAGAGAGCTTTTTCGTTATATATCGTTAGTGATTTCGTTGTATTTCATAATTCGTTAATCTCTGAAATTCAAAATCATTGAAATCAATATCAATTTCGCAGATTTATTTTTGGCACGCGGTTTGGTAACGGTTACACGGCTGAGATAACTTCCCTCAGCCACCAATTTTATGAACAAGACTTCAATTTCCGCAACCCTTACCCAAGCCAACATCGATGCTGTGAAAGCAGCCATCGTTGCAATTGGTGCACAGGTACCCTTTCTCATCTCGCTGAGTAAGCAAGAGCGAAGGGCATTGACCAAAGTCGGGCCGAAGAGCATCGATTTTGTGCAAGAGGCGCACAACGCCTCGGTTAACTTTCCTAATATTTTACCTCCGGTGTTTGACAAGGTAGAATACGCGAAAGACACTGCGCTCTACAAATCGTTGAACGAGATTAAATTGTTAATCAATTCGCTCAACGAGAAAATCGAAAGCACCCACATGGCGGTGGGCGCAGAGTCGATGAACGCCAGCCTCGTTGTATACAAAATGGTGCACTCTGCCTCTAAAACCACGCCCGGTTTAGAGAGCGTGTATGCCGAGCTGAGGCAGCGATTTAAAAATCAGGGCAAAAAAGCTTCTAAAAAGAAGCAGTCCAAGAACACTGATATGGCCGCATAAGCATTTTGGCAGTGCCTGGACTAAAGTACACGAATTCCTCCAGGAGGAATTCGTGTACTGCTTTTATTTCTACCGAAGATGATCCCCTCCCGGATCAATTCCATTCCAGTTCATGCACCTACCCACACGCCCTTCAGTCATCTCTACCTATCTTCTTTCACTGATGTTCAAGATCTGAGCTCTATCCATTCAGATATTTTCTCACTCAACTCAGATATTTTCTCACTCGGCTCAGTTATTTTCTCACTCAACTCAGATATTTTCTCACTCAACTCAGATATTTTCTCACTCAACTCAGATATTTTCTCACTCGGCTCAGTTATTTTCTCACTCAACTCAGTTATTTTCTCACACGACTGAGTTATTTTTTTAATTAACTCAGTTATTTTCTTACCCGGTTAAGATATTTTCTAACAGCCTGAAGATAATTTCTAACACCAGTCTGTTTTTTGCATCATCGTAGCCATTCTGAAATTGGAAGTAGTCTTGTAGATCAGCCGGCTTGTTGATTGAGTGTTACCTGACTGTTGACCAAGCCACAAGCCTACGTTATTACATCTCTAATCTCACATCTTACTACTCAAATCAAGCCCTCGCGCTAAAGCTAACAATATTTCAGACTTTCTTGTCATGAAATCTCTACACGGTTTTGTAGAGATTTTACGACAAGAATATTTTTGGAGGTGTGAGAAAGAAGGGTGAGATTTGGTGAACTAATATTTATGCATATAAATTACATCTTGCCTTACATAAATTTTTGTACGAATTCAAAAAACTTGCTATGGACATTAATATGACAGAAATTAAGGATTTGGTAACAATTGCTAAACCATTCATCGATCCTCTAATTTCAACTTTAATTAAGCCAAAAATAGATCAGTTGTCAAAATGGCTTAAGAAACAAGAGATAACCAATGGAGTGATCGACAACCACTTCGAGAACAAATTCGAAGAGTTCATTGCTCGAACCTATGATCGGTGTCAAAACATTAACGTTCTCATTTTTCAAAATCAGCAAGTTAAGATTAGCGAGATATACTATCCATTAACAATTCAATCAAGCAAGGACAGTGCATCATACCGAATTGAATCAAAAAATTTTGATTTCATCAAGGCCTATAAGAAGATCTTGATTTCTGATTCCGCTGGGATGGGTAAATCAACTGTAATGAAATGGCTTGGCACAAGGCTTATCCAAACCAATCATAGTATACCAATTCTAGTAGAGCTAAGAAACTTAAAAGAAACCAACACAGTATTAGATGAAATTCACATCCAAATAAATCCTATTGATAAATCATTTGATAAGGATTTAATTCTAAAGTTTCTTGAACTAGGTCAATTCACAATTCTATTAGATGGGTTTGATGAAATTCAATTAAAAAATCAGGAGCTAATAATAAAAGACTTAAGGGATTTTATCGGGAAAGCTCCTTTAAATAATTTTATCCTTACCTCAAGACCAGAAGGCGCACTTGCTTCATTTGGGGACTTCCAATTATTCAATATAGTGCCCCTTAAAGACAAGGAGGCATTTGAACTAATAAATAAATATGACTCAATCTGTCCAGCTAAAATTGCTGATAAATTAGTTAGAGATATAAAAGCTAATTTCAATCAGACTAAGGAACTTTTAGGTAACCCATTTCTGGTCTCGTTGATCTATAGTACATATGCATATAGCAAAGACATTCCCTCTAAGAAAGTTACATTCTACGAAGAAATATATTCAGCACTTTACAAAAGGCACGATTTATCAAAAGATGGATGGACGAGACAAAAAAAATCAAAACTTGATATACAGCTATTTAAGATTATTTTAAGGCAGTTGGCATTTGACACTTCTATAGTTGGTACAATTGTGTATTCGGAGTCCGAAATTCTCGAATATATTAATAAAGCGAAAGGAAAATGCCCCGGAGTAGATTTTCAAACCACTGATTTTTTAGACGATTTACTTTCGGCAGTACCTCTTTTCCAAAGAGATGGGTCTAAAATTAAGTGGGCGCACAAATCACTTCAAGATTATTTTGCAGCTGAATTCATAGCATTTGTGAGTAAGAAGGATGAAATCATCGAAAGAATTTACAAATCCGAAAGAGACGGATTTTTGAACATTCTTGAGCTATTCTTTGAATTAGACTATAAAACCTTTAGAAAAATAATTGTCAAGGCGCTGCTTGAGGATTACGTAAAATATTTCAAAAGCTCATACAAATACATCACTGGAATTAACGAGGAGCTAATAGCCGAACGTAAAGCAAAGACGTTTGAAGTTGAAGCTGTAATAGCATCTCATCGTTCAACTAAAACGAAGGCCATTTTCGAAGATTTAAAAAATTTAGAAAAGTTTACAAGGGAAATAAAATGGAAGGACAAAAAACCAATGATCTTCGCTTTACACAATGTAATGGTAATTACTACGTATAGCTTTAAACGAAGGCTAATAGAATTTTTGGCTACTAAAGAGTTAGCTTATATTTCAACCAAATATAATCGCCAAGCAGGTGATGTTGTTTCTTTAAGTATTGGCCCCGATGAGATTTGGCAAATAAACGATAAGGCCAACTCGATAGTAAATAAAAAAACAAATTTCAAAAAAGTCAATGACCTCTTATCATTTGTTGTTCAAATTCACGGTGGAAATGCACTAGTAGTTTTAGATTTTAGTGAAGCCACTAAAGAACTAGCTCAAATAAATATGGACATTAGAGAAGAGAATAAAGCTGATAATTTCAAGGACATATAGTTTGTTAACACCAGCTATCCCCTGATATCCTTAGTCGCGGCTAAGGATTATACTTTAGATTTTGAATTAATAATGGAAAATTATTGCAATTTGTTGTCAACGAAACTAGTAAAATAAAACTTGAGATTAAAACTACTTGCGATTCATGAACGACCAAGATCTTCTAGATATTTACGATGCAAGTTATAAAGAGGAATATGATGAGTATTATAAAATCGCATACAACTACTATCAGAATGCTAGAGATAAAAAATACGCAATTGAAACCGGACTCAATATCATAGGTTTATTACTTTCATTTAGTAGTACATCTGACCTTGATAAAGAGATTATACATTACTTTAACCACAGCTACAAGCTGGGTTTTTCTGTGGTTGAGATAATTCACTCAATACCCAATCTGATAAGTCAAAATAGAATAAAAGATGATGAATGGCCGATTAGCTATAAGAATGATGTGTCAATTCAAAAGAAAAAACTCTTTGGCATACCATACGGTCTTAAGCAGGTAAGCATAAGAGGTAAAATTAAAATTGGATCACCTTTCGAAAACTTAGCTAGCGAAGACGAAATTGCTAGAGAACTAGGAAAGCAAAGAGCTTTAATCAATTTATTTGAACATCTCAAAGATGAATATATTAAAATAGATGGACCTTATGAATCAGAAAAAACCAGCTTACTTCCGATTAAATTTGAAAATCTTTCAGCCTTAAAAGAATCATTAGCAATTAACGATTTAGACACGTTTTTTAAAATAATTCAAAGTGTTTTTGCCAATATGTCTTACGATATGAAGATCACAGAGGGGTATTTTCATAGCCATATTCATTTATTGTTGACCCTCCTTGATTTTAACATTTCAGCTGAGGTACAGACTAATTTTGGGCGTATTGATTCTGTTGTTGAGAGTGATAATTACTTGCATATATTTGAGTTGAAGCAAAATGATAGCGCTATAGCTATAAACCAAATTAAAGAGAAAAAGTATTATCAGAAATATCTTTTATCAAAGAAGAAAATAATTTTAGTCGGAGTAGCAATCGACATAAACGAGAGAAATATTATTGACTGGAAAATGCAAACTTATAATTAAGACCTGGTTTTTATTTCTCCGCGGAGTCTCCGCCTCGGGGCTCTGCGGCTACTCGTCTACTCTTAATAAAGCTATGTCGACATCTTCTAATTCAGCATAGCTTGTTCAATGCTACCCTTAGTTTGCGGCTAAGGATCATCTTAATATATTGAGGTTATTAACTTATCAAAACATGATATGGATAAGCATGAAATCGAAGCCATTAGATTACATTCCGCTGGAGCCACTGTGCGCCACTCGTCTCCTTTTGAAGATCTAAAATCTTTTAAGAATGATGTTGAGTTATCCCAAGAGTTTCTCACTACATGGGTGTCTCCTTATTATAGGATGATTGGCCAAACCGATCAGGAATGGATTGATCGGTTAATCTCCATAAAAAAAGAAATTACTATCGATGTCATTCAAAAAAATCTGGGAGACTTCAATTGGCGCACCCGCCAAACAGGCGCATTCTTTGCTGCCATTACCAATCAAATACAATTAATAGATGTCATTGGAACACATCTATTAAAAAGTGAAGTATGTTATGCCGGTGATACTTATTGCCATGTGCTTGCATCTTTTAATCTGCCGAAATGCGTAGAATACATCAACTTATACCTCGACTACTACTTACAAAAGCCAGATTTATGGTTTGATCAGAAGAGTGCCATGGAGGCCATTCTTTATCTCGATAAGTTAAATGGCACCCACCACTTCGACCGTCATCAACCAAATTGGATGGAATTCATCAAGAATAAAACAAATTGGAAGAAAGAAATAACAACAAGCCATTTAGAAAAACAACTATATGTAATTCAAACGGTGAGAGATCATCGATTTTAACCAAATAAAGATGGTGGTAAATCTATCGTCAGTCTTCTTAATCAATAGTTAAGCCCTCCTATTCCGGCAACTGCAAATAGCTAAACGTTATCAGCCATTTTAGAGCGACAGAAAAAGAGCGATTTAACCTAAATATTTGTAAATTTGAAAGTATCTATGACACGAAAAATATGTTCAACACGATAGAAATAGACCGAAAAAATCTCACAATAATGGGGGTTAAATTTTCAGACTTGAAAACATTAGAAAGCACTGCAAACGCTCTGGGGAGTAATATGTTTGAAGGATTTATACCGACACCAAAAGGTATTGAAATCATAAGGGACTATGTAACCGGTAAAATATCACTAACTGAACTTGTGGCATTCGCTAAAGAAAAAGCCTATGTCTAATTCTTACAAATACATAGACCCTGTCTTCACCTACATAGACTCAAAGACAGGTCTTTTAAAAAATATTCAAAACATTACCGACCCTGATGTATTGCTCTTTGTTGAAAGCGGTGCGGTAACAAAACGACTTCAAGAACTTTACCAACAACCAATAAAAATTAAGAGTATCAACAGCTTTTTTGAAATCCATAGACATTTATTTCAAGACATTTACGAATGGGCCGGCAAAGTGCGTAAAGTTGAAATTAGTAAAGACGGCAAACAATTCTTCCCAATTTCAAACTTTGACAACGGATTTAGATACATAGACCAATTAATCGTAGAGTTCAAGAAAATACCTAAAGACAATAAAAAGCTCCTTGCTGAGAAACTGGCGGAAATATTAGATAACGCCAACTACCTACACCCGTTTCGAGAAGGAAACGGAAGAACACAGAGAGAATTTTTAAGACTTTTGGCTTTAGAAAAAGGCCTGACACTTAATCTCAACCCGCCAGACAACAGAAGTACTTACGAACGATATATGAAAGGTACAATTGAAAGTGACGTAAATACTTTGGCTGAGTTAATTTTTGAATTAATTAACATGAATAAAAAATAGAAAAAAGCGGCTTATGACACAGGTTTTGCGTCAGGCGGGGTGATGTGCAAACTTGGAGCTTTCTGCTACAATTCAAGTTCAGTGCTGGCTGACAATTTTTGTGTTCCAAAACCCGCCCGAACGCAAAGCCCCAAACCGTTATAGCCAGCGATAAGGACAATACTCCTATTGCCTATTGACCAATGCCTATTGACCAAGTTCCAAGTCCTCATTCCGGTCACGGCAATTTTGCGTTTGGAAAGAGAAAATTGCACTTTTATAGTTCAACTTTACCGGCCGATAGCAAGTAAGCAAACACACAGCACTACCCCATGACGGAACGAAATCAACAGCGACAATTTTATCAATATGGTCATTTAGTAGGTGTGCTCGCCATCATGGCATGCGTACTACTGTCTTCCTGCTCACAGCAAAAAGTAGAAAAAGTAGAGCGCGCTTTTTATTATTGGAAGAGCAACTCACCTCTTACAAATAAAGAGAGAGCTGTGTGCGATACGCTGGGTGTCAAAAAACTATATATAAAGTTCTTTGAAGTAAACTTCAGTCCGGAGCGCGGAAATTTTCCGGAATCAAAAACAGAATGGTGGGAGGGGTATTCCAACACCTTTACATTCAAAGAGATTGTCCCTACGGTATACTTGCGCAATGTCGTATTTCTAAAGTCACCGCACGAAGAGTTAGATATATTGGCGGACAATATCAATTTTCTGATCACGAAGTATGCCAACGAAAAGTTTCGCGAAGGAACGATCATACAGGAGTTTCAAATGGACTGCGACTGGACGCTGAAATCAAAAGACAATTATTTCTATTTCCTGACGAAGCTGAAAACAATCGCCAAAAAACAAATCAGTTGCACGCTGCGCTTGTATCCCTTTAAGTACCCCGACAAAATGGGTGTTCCACCGGTTGACAAAGTTACGCTGATGTGTTACAACCTGTTGAATCCATTGGAAAACCCCGGCAAGAACTCCATATTGGACTTGACGGAATTGAAAAACTATTTACAGGATAGCCCCACCTATCCTTTACATTTGGATGTCGTATTGCCGGTCTATTCCTGGGCACAGGTGTATCACAACGAACGTTTCTCCGAGGTGCTCTACACGAACTACCAAAATCTCAAAACGAATCTGAAACAAGAAAAACCACTATGGTATACTGTGCTGCGCGACACGATCATCAACGAAACATATCTTCGCAAGGGCGATCAGCTAAAATTGGAAGAAATGACTGCGGAGAAAATTGGCGATGCCATTGCGTTGCTGAAAAAGAATATTCATTTCGACAACAACACTACGGTGGTACTATTTCATTTAGATGAAGAACAACTTAACCAATTTACGAATGCGGAACTGGCTTCTTTTTATTCTGATTTTAGCAAGTAAGTTCATCTACGCTTGCGGATTTTATCCCACGGGTGAAGATGCGCGCATGTCACTTTTTAATCCGCATGCCTTTGGCTTTCATTTGTATTCTGATTTTTATTATTCATCCAACGCGTTTTATCACGAACCACATTCCGTTCAATTCAATGAAATGGAGCCGAATATCAAATTGTGGTTTGATTACTGCCGGGGCAAAGTGGATTTGTACGCGGTAAAAAATGCGATCTATACGCTGACAGAAATTGATGAGCATTCGCCCAACGAGATGATCCAATACTTGTATGAGAAAAAAGACCATGATGCACTGGACTACCTTCGGTTTGCCAAGAGTTGTGAGTTTCTCAATTCATGGCAGAATGATCCGTGGGAGAGAAAGACGTTGATTGCAGAACCGATGCGAAGCAATCTGATCAACAAAGCCCTCGACCTTTCTGCTCATGTGAAGAATCAAGACCTAAAGAGACGTTACGCATTTCTGGCCATTCGATTAGCATGGTATAACCGCGATTACCAACAGGTAAAATTATTATTTGACACTGCGTTTGGGAAAACCAAAAACAAAGACATTGTCTACTATTGGAGTTTGTATTTCAAAACTTTTGCAGAAGAAGATCGTGCGCTGGCCAATTTTGAATTGGCGCAAGTATTCGCGAATGCGCCCGATAAACGTTTTGTGTGCCACCAGCAATGCAAGAAAGGCATTTCTATAGAACAGATGTTATCATTTGCTGAAACAAAAGAAGAAAAAGCAAATGTGTACCTGTTGGCAGCCATCGAGAAACATGACAAGGCGCTACCGTACATTCAAAAAGTGTATGAATTGAATCCGGAGGCAGACGGACTCGCCTTCCTGCTATTACGCGAAATCAATAAGATAGAAGATTTTGTGTTAACACCCTCTTATACATTATTTCAACCCTCTCTATCTTATAACAGGTGGAGTGATGAAAGCAAACAAGATAGTGCTGTCATACAAACCCTTCAGCGGGCCGAACAAGATCGGATGTACGCGAGAAAAGTCGTGCAATTTATCAGTTCGGTTAACCTCCGGAAAACAGGCAACCTGTTTTTCTGGCAAATCAGTAAAGCCTATGTGCAGTTAATCACCAAAGATTATTATGCGTGTTTGACTTTAGTGACGCAGTTAGAGAACTCGGCACCCAATAAAGAGCTCGCGAATCAATTGCAAATTATCAGAGCCATTGCCGTGACAGCCCAACAACCTTATGGGAAGGCAATTATTCTTACGGAAGTTCAATCCGCACTGCTGTCGAATCAGAAGAACGGACAATTTATTTTCGCGATTGGAAAGGAACTGGAAACCTTAGGCAACACCACCGATGCGGTCTTGTTGTATTCTAAACTAATGGACATGGAGTATCAGGGAGACAATGCGTATGTACGAAATACCGTGTATTGGCGAATACCGCAATTCAAAGGAAATACCTATTTCGATTATTATACCGACTATTTTGATTATGCCGATGCTGTTTACACACCCGAACAAATCCAACGTTTAATTGACGATATTCAAAAACATCAGAATGAAACAGATCGCTTTTTAGTATTCAAATACGAGAACGTGAAAGCGCAGCTTCCACGATTGTATGATTTGCTGGGAACAAAATACATTCGCCAGAACAAATCGGAAACTGCATTGGTTGCCTATGAGAAAGCAGGGCAACACTATTGGAATCGGGCCTATACTGCGTGGGATGATCAAGCGAGTGTGTTGACCCAAAATCCGTTTTATACACTGAAATACACACCCCGGTTTATTGAACCATGCGACACAATTCGACTGAATAAATATTCCATCACCAAACAACTCATCTACTACTTGCAACGGGCGGAAGACAAAAGTGAGATAGACCGAGATTATTATTACTTTCTGGTTGCGAATGCCTATTATAATATGTCGCACGAAGGCAATGCTACGATTATGCGCAGAATTGGCCGATGGTCGGGCCATCGTCTTTCTCCGATTGAAGACGAACAAGAATTTCGGCAAGCCAACCTGGCTAAACAATATTATCTGTTAGCTAAACAATATGCGCAGACCCCTCGGTTTCAGGCGCTGTGTTTGCGAATGGCCGCCCTTTGTGAAAGGCATAAAATAGAATACAAATATATTGTAGAATGGGGCCCACGAAACTTACCGGCTGAGCTTGCCGCCAATACCTATTATTTAGATTTGCAATCCAACTACCCGGATTACTATGAAGATCTTACTTCGAACTGCAATAGCTTTCAATCGTATTTTAATGGAAGAAGATAAAGGCTGATGAGGATGAGGAAACTTTCTGTTTTAAACGATTGACTACTGACTATTGACTATTGACTGCTGACCAATTACAATTAACGAATCACCATAAACTATTTACCTTGAACTGGTAACAGCTTTCTCTTAAACTCACTCGGATTATCGCCCACCATTTTCTTAAAGAGCTGACTGAAGTGCGAGATGCTTGAGAAGCCCACCGCGTAGGTAGTTTCCGAAATATTCATGCCATTCAGCAAATACGTTTTTGCCTGACTGATCCGATACTGGTTGACAAAATCCGTAAAAGTCATGTTCGTTTGCTTTTTGAAATAGCGACAGAATGCAGCTGTACTTAGATTCACCTTGGCGGCAATCACATTCACATCAGGGCTGTCATTAAAACTGGAATGAATGTATTCATACACCGATGACATGCGTATTTTATCTTTCAAAAAAAGCTTCACACTCGTGTCGCGGTCGTTGAGCAATTCATATTCATTGCTGTTGGCCAGCAACTGAAACACTTCCAGCAAACAAAGCAACTGCTCGAACGGAGAGAGGCGCAACATGCGTTGCATTTTTTCGGCCGCCTTTCTTTTGGTTTCACCATGAAATGATAAGGCAAGAGCCGAGCGATCAAACAATTGTTGAATCGCTGCAAACTCGGGTGACGCGCGAAGAGCGGTGCCTACAAAATCTTCTTTCATTTGTATCACAATCTGACGGTAGTCCGTCTGCAGTTCGTAATCGAAGTTGAGATGCGGAATATTGGACCCGATGAAAATCAAATCACTTCCCAGGTAACTGGAAACATGCTGACCCACATGACGAATGCCGGAGGGCGCTTCTACAAATGTCAGTTCAAATTCAGGGTGATAGTGCCAATAGAAGTATTGCTTCAGACGCGGTGTAAAAATCTTGAAAGACTGATCCTTGCCGGGAATTACTTTTTCGAGTTGAATTTTCACGGGTAAACGCTATTATACTCTAAATATACCTTTTTGGTGAGTTAGTTCCATTCAGAATGTCAATGGAGAGCAAAAAGTGGTCATTGATCACCAAAGCGATGTGCGGGCTGCGCATCACCTTTGCAACACATCAACCGACAAAACCATGCAGCAAGAAACGATGGCACCCGCCATGGTGCCGAATACCAACCACGCAGATATTCCGGGCAATCCTTCTACCGCCACCAGCAGCAAGATCAAACTGCGCACGCATCACGATGATGGAAAAGGATTGCGCGTGCTCACGGAAGAAGACTGGAAGTTTTGGATACACAACGGCTATGTGATTGTGCGCAACGCTGTATCGCGCGAGCAAGCCGAAGCCACCGCACAATTTATTTGGGAGTTTGAAGAGAAAGATCCCGCCAATCCGGAGACATGGTATACACCTGCGCGTGCCGAGATGAAGATGAAAGAGCTGACCAACACGGGTATGGTGGAAGTGTACAACCATCAAACACTATGGAACAACCGACAAGCACCGAAAGTACATGCTGCCTTTGCGGACATCTGGGGTTCGGAGAAACTGTGGTGCACGATCGACCGCGCCAATCTCAATTTTCCATTGCGTCCCGGCTTTGAATACAAAGGATTTATCCATTGGGATTATGACCCTGAAACCAAACCGCAAAATGTGCAAGGTGTGTTGGCACTGGCCGACCAGAATGATGAGAACATGGGAGGTTTTCAGTGCATTCCTGAATTGTTTCGCACCTACGACACATGGAAACTCACACAGCCCGATGATCGCGATCATTTCAAACCGGATACAACGGGCTTCACGCCTACGAAGGTGAAACTGAATGCAGGTGATCTGCTCATCTTCCACAGTGCGCAGCCACACGGCATACGCGCGAACCTTTCGAAAGACAAAGTGCGCATTGCGCAGTACATCTCGATGATGCCGGCCGAAGAAGACAATGAAGCGCTGCGCTTGTGGCGCATCAACTCCTGGAAAAATAGAATTGCCCCACAGGGTTATGCCTTTCCGGGCGACCCTCGCAACTGGGAGCAAACAAAATACACCACAGCCGAACTCTCGCCACTGGGCAAAAAGCTAGTGGGATTGGAAAGCTGGTAGGAGTTACAACTCGATAATATGGTTTGTGATAGCAACGTGTTGCTGTTGCAAACCATTTTGTTTTAGGAGAGGGTGGGGAGGGGGTGTAAATAATCATCTTTTTGAAATAGCAAGGCGATCGTTAGTTTGTGACTAAGTACCATCTTATTATATTGGGTGAATGAACCCTTTCAATATCTTTGGAAGAGGTCTAAATTTGAAAGACTATGTTCTTAGAAGAAAAAATTGACGCGCTCAAGAGAAGTATATCATCCAAAGATCTTACCATCCGGTATAATGATTTCGGGGAAGTAATGACTAAGATTGAATCGGCATTCTTGACAAAACACATGAATCACCAATTTTCAGGATGGACTGACCGATTGAAACCATATTCGGAGATTCTGTTTGATGGCTTCTGGTTAGACTTTATAAAGAAAGAGTTAGTGGAAGATCAAAAATATTGGTGGGTATTTACCGATGATTTAGATCCCCATTCCAGACATAGGCTTTTTGATGCCACCATTGTAGGTGGATATCATGTATCCTTTCTCTTTTCTAAAAGCCCCGTATTTATTGTTGAAAAGAAGTATGCCTGGATGCTAATGGTAGATCGTGAACAGAAATCAGTTAAGAAGCTGTTACCAGCTACCCTAAGTTTGATTTGAAAGTATTCTAACCGACCATGAGAATTAATTTAAATATTCAAAAGTCAATAGAGAGTGGCTGGGTCATTAATAGTCGGCAAGACTTCGATACTCAATTCAATAAATACCTAAATATTTTTGTTAGTGTAGCTTTCCTTGTGATCCTGCTCGTGTTTCCCATCTTCCTTTGGCTTGGAATTTATACAGGGCAAATAAAAAGTTTCAGTACCATTGTATTCCCCGGTATCCTATTTACAATAGGACTGATTGGTCTTTACGGATTTATCTTAGGTAACAAATTTGTCAGGTTCAGGGGCAGCCACGATCTCACTAAAAATCAGGAGGCAATACTAAGATTATTAAAAGAGTATTATCCAAAGAATAGTTTCTATCAAGGTGATCAATTCATGACATCTTATTTGAAACCTACCGGGTTTATGAGAAGATCCAAACCAACAAACCGAATATTGGTATTGTTTGACCGCAATGATATCTTACTAAATATTTCTGTATTCAGTGACGGGGGCATTCAATCACCTTTTCATACCTTATTCCATCATTGGACTATACACAGAATTAAGAATAGATTGAGGGAGACTTTGAACGGCCAGGCCTAAACCAAATGATAGGTGAGAATGGAAAGGTTAAATTAAAGAGCATGCAAAGACTGGCTTTTATTTTGTTCGCGTTCTGTTTGCTAAGTGCCTGCAAAACGAATGACAAGAAAGCGGATACCGGAAGCGAAATTATAATTGATAGTTTGATGAGTCCAGAGATTACACTACTAATAAATAATTGGAAGATGGATTCGATGGGTTGTTCACGATTAAGAGACCCTGAGAAGATGATGATAGTAACAAAGCAATTAAAACTAATAGGAAAGGATTCTTTAGTTGTGATTAAGCTCTTAGGAAAACCGAATAGCAAGTATGGAGAAGATGGAGATAGGCACTTCCTTTACTTTCTTGAATGCGGAGTCGAAAAAAAGAGTTATTATAACTTTTATTGTCATATGAGAGGCGACACGATTTACTCATTTTCTACCGCAATATTTTAAATATTCGATCTGTGATGACCAAAAGTAGATGGCTGATATTCCTCATTCCCGTTGTCTTACTCAATTGTAATTCAACACATACGCTCTATCGAAGCCCTGGCTCCAAAGAAAGCTCCTGGATTATCAATGCGTTTACGTTGAATCATTGTGGCTGTACACAGTTGTTTGCGGAGAAGTACAAAAATAGGAATAGGGAATTTCAGATCATGTACACCGATGACTTTGCCCATAAAACTATTTATAACCACGATGATAAGGGCGTAATTACAGACACGATTGTGCTCGTGGCAAAAAAAGAGGGATTTGCTGTTCCTTTTGATTCACTGGATAATGAGATATTTGGAAAGATAAAGACAATCATTACAAACAGGGAAGGACTTATCTATGACATCAAATGGACTGAGTACAAAGGGTATGTGCAAGTGGATTTGTGAGATATAATACCTGGCTGCTGTCCTTTTTTTGCGAATATCGATCTGTAGTTATTCTCTAACTATCCAATTGATGAGGTAAGTTTTTATCTTCGTTTGAGGTTTGGGTTTATTTCTCCGCCTCAAGACTCTTTGAATAACTTATGTAGAATTATGAAAACAATTATTATTCTATGGATTTTACTCTTCACATCTCATTTGGCGTTTACAAACGACATTGAGAAGTTAGAATTCAATGCCGAAGTGCAGAATTTTCTGGTGAAGAAAGTAAATCGTAAATGGAAAGGAATCGATTTTTTTGAATATACGGGACCGGAAGATGCGTCTATGTATGGTAAAGTGAGATTCGTCAAGATTGATCTGGATAACAATGGGCTGACGGATCTTATTGTAAATGGGAATTACTTTTTTGCAGTCACGGATAAAGGAAATGGGAATTATGGCGTTCATTTTATAGACGGAGGTCCGTTTAACGCTCCATCGCACACTCTCAAAAACATTGTATATGAGAACCAGGTGCCTATATTAGTAGTTGCCGATTTTAATAAATCCTATTTGCCAATTGAAGGAAGTACCAAGACAGATTCGCTTATTTTGAAATATGGAGAATTCTATGAATACAACTCAACGCCAGATCATTTTAAAATAGAGGAGATTCGTATTGCAACTTCGTACTGTTTAGGAACCTGTGCTGTTTTTGAACTCACGCTAAAGAGTAATGGACAGGCTAACTACCATGCAATACAATACAATGAGCGGAAAGGAAAGTTTCATGCTATTGTTGATAGTGCGACAATCCATGCTATGTTTCGGACAATTAATTATATTAAATTAACTTCACTAAAAGATCAATACAACGTCAGCTGGACAGATGATCAAACAGCCACACTTGAAATAAAATTTAATAATGGGCAGGTAAAAAAGATTATTGATTACGGAAAGATAGGATCCTTTGGGCTTCTGCATTTATATGAGCAGCTTTTCGCGTTACGGTTAACACAAAAATGGAAGAGAGAAAAACACCTCGGCAGGCTCAAATCAGCAGATGATCAATGAAAAATATTGTTTACATATTGTTTTTCTTATCCAGCACAGCTTTCGGGCAAACTATAAAGTGGACGAAGAAAGAAATTGAAACGTACACAAAAACCATTGATGGGTTTTGTTCAGAAAATAGACTTGTGAGAGTTTCTTATCCAAATATGTCTGGTTGCGGTGGCGCCTTAGATGGATATTATCTAAATAAAAATCTGGTTTTGATGGAAGCTGTATATCAGGGCGAGCTCGGCTTTTCTTCTCAGAAAATCTACGTTCAACGCGACAAATTTCTGAAGCTGATTTACAGAGAGCATTTTGCGGAATGGGGAAAATATTATGAGAAGTATCCGGCAGAAAAATATGAGCTGGATTCAACTAAGATGACTTACACTGACACTGTTTATAAAGTATGGTTGGCAAATCAGATTGTATTTATTAAGTCATCATCTCAAAAAGCAATAAGTAATGAACCTAATCAAAAAGTCATTGACCGAATTGTAAGTTGTGGGCACTCAATGACACATGAACTGCAAGAAGTCACCAAACAAGTAGATAGTTTGAAGTTTGTTAAGGAAATGCCATACAGCTGTGAAGACGGAATTTGCGGTGATAACTTATTTTGGGATGTTGTAAAACTTGGAGATAACGGAATTGAACTTCTGATTGACAGACTTGATGACCCCACACCGACAACCGCAAATGTTGTATTATTCGGTGTCAACCATACGGTTGCTGATATTGCTTTTACGGCACTAACCGAAATCATTCACGATATTCCTACTTTTGAACTTCTTGGAGTTCCGTTTGACCAAGAAGGCTGTGGCTACTGTACCTATTGGCGTCATTTAAATAAATCTGATTCCAACAGACAGAAATTTAAAGATGCTGTAAGGGTATGGTATCACAAGAATAAAGCCAATTTAATTTGGGTAGAAAACAATCAATTTACGAGTTGCGACTGCAATGGTAAGCATCCAAATGGTGGACACTACAAACTTAATACTGGTAGAAAATGATCTTCAAGGAAAGTGCCTACCTGCTCTTCTCAGTCTTATGCTAATGACCATCTCTATCAACTACTCTTCCATCTAATCTCTTTATTTCTGTAACATTTGTTTTTCGCCCCAGGCGCGCATGAGCTTGATGAAGGGAATTAGTTCCTTGCCTGTAGCGGTAAGTGTGTATTCCACTTTAGGTGGAACTTCCACATAAACTTTTCGGGTAATCAGTTCATCTGCTTCCAGTTCTTTGAGCGTCTGAGAAAGCATCTTCGGTGTAATGCCAACTACAGCCCTCTTCAATTCTCCGTATCGTAAAAGTCCGTCTCTCAACACCCACAAAATCCTGCCTTTATACTTCCCTCCAATTCGTTGAAAGGCATAATCCACTGCACAGTGCGCTTTCCTTACGTTTTTCTTCATTTCATTTAGAAAAGGTACTATTCTGTATGTACTTGACGTAAATGTATTATATGGTTCTATTTACAAAAACCCAATTTAATAAACCAAAAGAAATGATGAATGAATTAGCCAAAAGAGTGTTACACTTTCCAATTATTAAGATTAGCGTAGGAATAGGTATTTGCTTTTCATTATTTGTTGGAATCCAAAACTTCGTATTAAAGCCATTTTTTTATTACATGACTGACGATAGAAATATGGCAGATCCAATGATCCATTGTATTTCTTTCATCGTCTTACTGGTCAGCTATTACTATTTGTTTCGGTGGTATGACAAAAGAGAAATCACGGAACTATCCATCAAGCACTTTCCTAAAGAAATGTTTGGAGGTTTTGCTTTTGGATTTTTAACGATTTCTTTATCCATTTTCATTTTATATTTATTAGGATACTATCAGGTTTTCGGCATAACGACCGCTCACTATTCAATCAAATTATTCACACTCTTAATGGTAGCTGCGTTAATCGAAGACCTATTTACAAGAGGGTTAGTCGTGCGTGAACTCGAAGGATGGCTAGGCACTCATGCAACACTAATCATCGGTATGCTATTAGAAACGTGGCATGTGTTTAATCCCAATTCAAATCTTTTTAGCCTATTCACTGATTTGATATGGGGATTTACGATGTCCATGCTCTTTATATATACCAAAAGAATATGGCTCCCATTTTTCTTTCACCTGGGATGGAATTTCGCACAACCTTTTTTTGGTTCAAATCTTACCGGGCTGGACGATATGGGAAGTATCATCCAATCGAAATTTAGCGGGCCTAATTTGTTAACGGGTGGAGCAGTGGGCATTGAATGTTCTATTTTTACAGTCATCTTCCTATTGCTTATTGGCGTTGTCCTCTATGTCCGTGCAGCGAAAGAAGGAAAAATTATCAAGGGGAAACGGTTTCGCATATGAATTTGAAAGAATCCTTTTTACAAGTTGAAAAGTATTTTTGGCCACGAATTATTGGTGAAGTCAACGACCAATATATAAAGGTTGTAAAAATCAAAGGGCAAGAGGTGCCGTGGCACCAGCATGAGCATGAAGACGAACTATTCTATATAGTAGAAGGTGAACTTCTAATGGAAGTTGAAAACCAATCCCAACGGATCATGCAGACGGGCGATTTCTATGTTGTAAAAAAAGGCGTTGTCCATCGGGTTTCCTCCACAGATGAATGCTTTGTCATGTTGATTGAAACCAAAACTACCCGGCACACCGGAAATGTAGAATCAGCCATCACGAAATCAATCGAATCGCAATCGTATTAGAACAAAGGGTGCTCATCTGTTCATCTGCCGAACGGTCATGTCTGGATTCTATTAATGATTTTATTCATACCTTTCAGAAATAGAACAGGATTGCCCGTAATTATTTGTGATCATGAAACAGTTTAGTCGCTCATGAGTACCCGTCCCGCCAATGAAATTTATAATTCGAGAGAATTAAATGCACCGGTAGAAGTAGTCTATCAGGCGTTTGCCAATCCACTTCATTTAAAAGAGTGGTGGGGCCCGGAAGGATTTACCAACACGATACATGAATTTAATTTAGTGCCGGATGGAAAGTGGAAATTAACCATGCACGGACCGGAGAAAGGAAATTATGAGAACTCGTCCGTCTTTAAGATTATTAAACCCAATCAATTAATCACCTGGACCCGGCACTCACAACCATTATTTGATATGGAAATAGGCTTTGAGTCGTTGACAAATTCCACCTCGAAGATATCCTTCCGGATGATTTTTAAGACAGTAGGAGAATGTGAGAAAATCAGGAAGTTTGCCGCACCTAAAAATGAAGAGAACTTTGACAGGCTGGAGAGTTGGTTCGTATGTTGGCGCGGTAATTGGTTTAGAGAATAGGTAGTAATTATTCTTTATGTCTCCACAGATTTGAGTACTGGAGATAGATAACTTCCCGTTTGTGAAGTCTCAAAATCACCGTAGTCTTTAGCAGAGATAGAAGAAAAGATAGATTAACACATGTTAAATTTTGAATTAGCGACTAATGAAACCATTCCATCGATCTTAGAAATGATGGAACAATTCTATGCCATTGATCAGTATCCTTTTGATGAGGAGAAAAACAAAAAGAATCTACACCTATTCATCAATAATCCCGAATTAGGCAGACTGTGGTTAATCAAAATGGAAAAACAACTGGTAGGATATGTTTGCCTCGCCTACTGTTTTAGTTTTGAATATGGCGGCCGAGATGCTTTTATTGATGAATTGTTTATCAAAACCGAATTTAGAAATCAAGGTATCGGACAACAAACCATGGACTTTCTTGAAAACGCATCCATGAAGTTAGGCGTCAACTCCATCCATCTGGAAGTAGAGAAACACAATGAAGCCGGAAAGAAATTGTATTTTAAGAAAGGTTATTCTGATACAGGCCGCCATTTATTGACAAAGGCGGTAGTAGTGTGAGTGCAAACGTCTTATAATAACCACATATCTAGTATCAAGTTTTCAGTATTCTTTTTATCTTTCCTGTACTAAAATTATTTATGCAAAAGATATTCACCCTTTCGTTATGGTTATGTGCGTCTGTTAGCATGGCGCAATCTCTAGTGGCAGGCAGTCCCAAAGAGAACGGATTTTCTTCCGAGCGTTTGGCGAGAATTGATCAACTCTGCAATGATTATGTTTCCAAGAATTATATACCCGGTGCGGTGGTGCTCATCGTGCGCAACGGTAAAGTGGTGTACCACAAAGCGTATGGCTACAGTGATGCCGAAGCAAAAACAGCCTTAAAGAAAGACGATATCTTCCGAATAGCTTCACAAACAAAAGCCATTACCAGTCTGGCGGTGATGATGCTCTTTGAAGAAGGTAAATTGTTGTTGGATGATCCCATCTCGAAATACATTCCAGAGTTTAAGAATCCCAAAGTATTGGGTTCCATCAATTGGAGTGACACTACCTATTCTACCGTGCCTGCAAAAAGTGAAATTACCATCCGGCAGTTATTAACGCATACCTCCGGATTGGATTATGCGGAAATTGGGAGTCAGGATTTTAAAGCCATCTATGCTAAATCAAAAATACCAAGTGGCATCGGCATGCATTCCGCCAACCAATTGCTGGCAGATAAAATAAAATTGTTGGGCTCACTTCCGTTGAAACATCACCCCGGTGAACAATACACGTACGGACTGAATACAGATGTGCTTGGATACTTGGTGGAAGTACTTTCGGGTCAATCCCTCGACCAATTTTTTAAGACACGTATCTTTCAACCACTGGGTATGAATGATACTTATTTTTATTTGCCTGCTGAAAAACACAACCGACTGGTGGCATTGACTCAATCTAAAGGAGGAATGTTAAAGAAGATGGAAGTACCAGCAGGGAAGGGATTTAATCCTAATTATCCGAATACCGCTGGAACTTATTTCTCAGGTGGTGCCGGACTTAGTTCTACTATTGAAGATTATGCCAAGTTTCTACAACTATTCCTGAACAAAGGAGAATATAATGGCGTTCGCTTGTTGAGTCGCAAAACGATTGAGTTAATGCTGACGAACCAAACACAACCTCCTATCACCATGCAGTTTGGTTTAGGTTTTGGATTGGAAACATCAGCCAATGATTATCTGTCTATTTATTCAATCGGTTCGTTTTCGTGGGGAGGTGCATTCAATACAGCTTATTGGGCCGACCCAAAGGAGAAGTTAATCGGTCTGATCTACACCAATATGTTTGCATCCAACACCTACCAGGTCAACGATAAGTTTAAAGTGTTAACCTATCAGGCAATTGTGGATTGAACGGATGAACTGAGTTAGTAAAAGAACTGCTCCTTCACGATGAGGCCATCTAAAACTTCATAGACAATAATTTCGTCCAGAACTACTTTTTGGTTGTTGATGAGATCTACCTCGGTATACATCCGAATACTAAAATGATGCTGGCTTACAATAGGTTCGGATACGTCAAAGCGAGTCCATTCTTTGACTCCTTTTAGGAATCGCTTTTCTTTAAGAATGATATTGTTTTTTCCTGTGACCGATCTTTCTTTGAACTTTTCAGGCTCCTGGGCGATGGCATCGGCAGCGAATAATTGTTCCTGGGCTTCGACAAATTTCTTTTCTCTCAGCATTGCAACCAGTTGGTTAGCTAATTCACTTAAATCTTTCATATTCAGGTTCTTTTAACTAAGATTATGATTAGTTGCATTTATTGATTTACAATCACCCCATCTTTAAATGATATCTTCCCATCGGTCGCGATGTTGGTGCCATAATCAATGGTAAATGATTTCGGATTCGCATTGGGTAGCAGGGTGTTTTTATAGAACACATGCTGTTTGTCTTTAGAGTAAAATTCACTGATCACTTCAAATGAAGCCGCATCTGCATTAGGGATTAACTCCTTATCGTAATACACGGTGTTCTTATCTTTTAAAAAGTCGCGGTCGATAATTTGTAAACTAACCACATCCACTTCGGGCATCAATTTACCATCGCTTACCAATTTTTTATTGACGATAATGTTCCGTTCGTCCACAATTTGAATGGATTCGATGGCATCAAAAGAAACCATGACGAAATCGATCTTCCAATTTGAGAGCAGCACCTTGTTGCCCATGCGGGCGTAGCTGTTGTTGATTGCCTCGGGTTTTGCTGTACGTTTTTCATTGATGCGAATCACTTTGGTGTTGTCTTCCAGCGTGCCGGAGGCAGCTAGATAATTTGTTGTGATAACATAGAGAAACAACGAATCATATGCCAGCGCTTGATTGATGCGCGCGAAAGTCTTCCCATCTACCTCTATTTTTTTGCCATATAAAAAGACCGATTGATGATCGCGATGCCATACTTGACCGCTTGCTTCATTTGGTAATGAATACGGTTGGTACGTTTTAGGATCAGCTCCCTGCACAGCAGTTAGTTCGCCACCAAAATCACGCCAGTAGTACACGTGGTTGACGTCTTTGGCAATACGATGTTTATCGATGACAAATGTGGCATAATCCACAGGTTGTTTGATTCCTTTCCAGAAAATACCTTCCTTGTCTTTACCAAAATCACGACTCAGAACAGTAAAGGTATTGACATCGGCTTCAGTGATTGTATAACCTAGTTCAAACCAATTCCCCATGGGGGAATAGATAATTTTATTTTTCCATGCATGGTGATAATAGGAATCGGAGACAGACTGATTCACCGGTTTGCCAATACGGTAAAAGAAAAGAAATACGGAGACGATGATGAAGAGACCTAATAAGACGATGATCATTAGAAAAGTTTTCACGAGAAGGGATTATGATAATCTGCAAGTACACCTTTTTTTAGTGAAAACGCTAGGTGGATAGTTGGTGGTTATTAGTTAATAGAAATTAGTCACAATTGAAATAGACAAAGTTTCGAGCTATTCAAACTAACTTTTCACTTCTAACTTTTAACTCCTGAGCTGACCCCACTGATCTCTAAAAAAGCATTTGCAAATACTTCGCTGGGCTGTGCGCCAGATACTCCATATTGATTATTGATGATGAAGAAAGGCACTCCGCTGATGCCGCGTTGTACATTTAATTTCTCTTCGGCAATCACTTCGTTTAGACCTTCATCAGAATGAAGAAATGTATTCACTTCGTTGGCATCCAATCCTACCGAGGTTGCCACCTGTATTAAGCTTTCGTTTTTAGTAAGGTCAACACCATCTGTGAAGTAGGCTTTCATCAATGCTTCTTTCATCGCAAGTTGTTTGCCTTGCTGTTTGGCAAAATAAATCAGTCGGTGCGATTGGCGCGTGTTAGGGGAAACACTTTGTTTAGAGAAATCAAATGCTAAGCCTTCTTGTGCGGCAGTAGCCGTTACATGTCCGGTGATCTGTTCATACTTTGCTTCACTGCCAAACTTCTTCACGAGATAGTCGCGCTGATTGCGGCCTTCGGCTGGCATTTCCGGATTAAGTTCGAAGGGATGATATTCAATAATTACATCAACCTGATCTTTTACCTGCTGAACCGCTTTCTCTAATCTGCGCTTGCCGATGTAACACCAAGGGCACACCACATCTGAAACAACATCGATTTTAATACTGGGCTTCGTCATCCATTTAGTTTTTATTTCTAACCCAAAAGTAGGTTGTTTAGTTCTTTTGTAATTCGGAAGAATGTTTGACAGAGTATAAAAGCCTGAATTTTCACTATTACCTGTTGAGATTCAAATTATGCACTCGCAAATGACCCTGTTTTGCCTTTCCAATTTGGATCGGTACCATCTGGCATTGACATTCTCCTTAAAAAAGTAGAACTTTCACAACACACAAGCCCCCTTTCTATGAAAACCATCATCAGTCTTTTTCTAGGTCTTGCTTTTCTAGGCAGTTTAGAAGCAAGTGGACAGGTCAACCAAACCATTACGTTTAACCTGACCAGTACCGCCATAATGGGAGTGGCACCCATCACTTTGACGGCCACATCCACGTCACGTCTGCCGGTAGAATTCACCAGCTCTAACCCTGAAATTGCCGAGGTGCAACTGAATAAACTCATCATCAAACGTATGGGTAGGGTTAACATTACTGCCACTCAGGCAGGTAATACTTCGTACAACGCGGCTACTCCTGTAGTTCGCCCTATTACTATTTATCGAAAAGATCAGACGATTACCTTTGGCCCGTTGCCTGCTAAAACGGTGGGCGAGCAACCATTTTCGTTGGTGGCTTCCGCTACATCCGGTCTGCCGGTTTCATTTGTTTCCAATAATGCAGCTATTGCGACAATAGATGGGAATATGCTGACTATTACAGGGTCGGGTACCGTTACGATCACGGCCCGTCAACAGGGAGATATGGTTTACAATCCAGCTGTTGCTGTGCCACAAACATTTACTGTACAAGGTTTTGATGGGTATCGTTTGATGTTGCTAACGCAATCGGGAGGGACAAATGCGAGAGGCACCGTTTTATCGATGAATTTAGATGGAACGCAGCCAATTGTAAATGTTAACTTGAGTGATCCTACGGGGGGCAATCCTCTGACATCACTGACGCAAGTTTCAAACGGGGATATTTTCGGAACTACAATGATTGGTGGCCTGAATAATTTCGGAACTATTTTCAGGATGAAACCTGATGGCACAGGTTTTACCAAGCTTTATGATTTTGATGGAATCAATGGAAAGACGCCTTACCTGACGAGGATGGTAGAAGCGCCAAATGGTGATATGTTCTCCACTACTCGTTCAGGTGGTGTTTCGAATGATGGTGTTATCTATAGAATAAGAAAAGACGGCACGGGTTATACAAAACTATTTGATTTTGGTGGCAGCAATGGCGCAGCCCCAACAGAAATAATGCAACACCCAAATGGTAATTTATATGGTACCACCGAGGTAGGAGGAGCACATAACCTTGGAATTATTTATAAAATAAAGCGGGATGGAAGCGGATTTACGAAGTTGTTCGATTTTAATGGAAGTAATGGAATAAGCGGTGTTGGCAAATTGATTGTAGGAGCAAACGGAGATTTATTCGGCACTGCTATAGGTGGAGGTGCTCAGGGCAGGGGGGTTATTTTCAAAGTGAAGCCAGACGGAACCAACTATACCGTACTCTTTAATTTCAATGGCGCTAATGGTGTGAAGCCAAATGGAAAACTTCTGCTCACTTCTGATGGATATTTAGTTGGTACGACAGTAGATGGCGGAAGTAACAATGCGGGTGTCATTTTTAGAATCAATCAGGATGGTTCTAATTTTTCAGTTCTCTTTAATTTTTGTTGCGGTAATGGTTCCGCCCCTTACGGTGGTTTAGAGGAAGGACCAGATGGGTATCTTTATGGCGCAACTACCGCGGGGGGAGGAGCTAATTCAGGTGTTGTTTTTAAAATACAGAAGGATGGGACGAATTACACCAAATTTGATCTGACACCTAATTTTGGAAGCTCGCCTTTTAGTGCGCCATTATTAGTAACAGCTCAAAGCGGAGCCACTCCCGACATTTATGTAAAATCTCCGGCTGACCTTTCAACCGGAGTAAGCATTGCTTTCATGATGAGCGTAAACATGATGGGCACAACGAATAGCTATACGGTGGAACTAAATACCCAGCCTAATTTTACTGGTACTCCAATCGTGTTTAATTCAGCTTCTCCTTACTTCACGGCCAATGGTTTAGCGTATGCCACCACCTACTATGCTCGAGCTAAGACTAATCGCAATCCAAAGTGGGGAAAAACAACCATGTTCACGACTGGGTTGCCAGAGAACTTTGCATATGTAGAAACCCCGGCACAGTCTGCTGTCAATCAAAACATCAATACAGAAGTAAAATTACACTCGGTGATAGGTGCTACAAATTATACCGTTGAGCTAAACACAGACAGTAATTTTGGTGCTGCAACTGCACTCGTTCAAAGCGGAACAACACTCAGTTATATGTATCGTGGACTTCAGTTTAATAAATTGTATTACTCACGCGTCAAAACAAATCTTTCCCCTAACTGGGGTCCCGTAAAATCTTTCACCACAGCTCCTGCTCAAGTACTTACTTACATTATGCTAAATAATGTATTGACCAACGCGTCTTGGCTTCCAACGCTGGCGGTTAGCTCCATTGGTGCTTCGAGTTATACCGTAGAACTAAGTCCGGTGAGTGATTTCAGTAGCGGCATTATCTCCGCTTCGTCTACAACGCCATCAGTCACATTTACAACACCCTTGGCTTACAATACTAAATATTATGGCCGTGTATCAAGCAATCTTTCTCCAGGGTTGTATGGATTGGTGCGCGAGCTTACCACGGGTAGTCCTACCAGTTATAGTTTTATGCGATCACCGGTTAATAATGCCGTGAATGTACGTTACATCACCACCATCGCTTCTAATCCGGTGCCAGGTGCTGGTGCCTCCATGTATACAATTGAAGCAAATACGGATCCTGCATTCGGACCAGCGACAGCGATAGTCAAGACGGGAATGGCCTCTCAATATTTCACGCTTGCTCCGGATACTAAGTATTATGTTCGAATCAGCACCAATTTGAGCCCAGGTGAATGGGGTATTACTTCTTCATTTACCACCGGCAATAACATAAGCCTAGCATTTGTGATGACACCACGTAATAATGCCACGGGTATATCGATCAATCCCACAATCATGGCCAACACCCTCACAGGCGTTACTAGTTATGAAGTTGAATTGAATCTCGCTTCTGATTTCAGCGGAACTCCAATTGTTAGAAAAGGGATGTCTGAGACAAAATATTTTAGCGGCTTGCTGCCGGGGACAACGTACTACGCGAGGGTACGCACCAACTTAACAGCAGGAGTGTGGGGAGCTACCAGCCGGTTTACCACTGTGGTACCGGGGGGGCGTGTGGCAACAGAAGAGGAAGTGCCCATGGAAGAAGAGAAAATAAGTTTAAATGACAACATGGAGTTAAACGTGTATCCAGTGCCCACACGCGATCATTTTACAGTACACGTACAAAGTGATAAGCAACAAGATGTGTCGCTTAAGATAATGGATATGATGGGTCGTGAAATGCATCAATCTGCTCAACGCACAAACTCAATCGTAACAGTAGGGCACGAACTGCCCAGTGGAATGTATCTGTTGATGGTTCGAACGCCCACTCAAATGAAGGCTGTGAAAGTGATGAAGGTAGATTAGATAAAATCATTCAGTCAGCAGTTTAAAACAAACTGCTGGCTTTTTTTGGTTAATAGTCTCAACAAACTTCCAGTCATTAACTTTTAAGCAATTAAGAAAGGCAAAAACTTTCTGTTAACTTTGCGGTTTATTCCCTTAAAATCAACTGAAAAACAACATTTATGATCGTTGCCGAGAAACCTGCCTACAAAGTAAAAGATATGTCCCTGGCCGCTTGGGGTCGCAAAGAGATTAAACTAGCCGAAGCGGAAATGCCGGGTCTGATGGCCCTGCGTGAAGAATATGGCCAACAAAAACCCTTAAAGGATGCTCGGATTGCGGGTTGCTTGCACATGACTATCCAAACCGCTGTGTTGATCGAAACCTTGGTAGAACTGGGCGCAGAGGTGTCCTGGTCATCTTGTAATATCTTTTCTACGCAAGATCATGCCGCTGCTGCTATTGCCGCTGCGGGCATTCCGGTATATGCTTGGAAAGGCATGAACGAGCAGGAATTTGATTGGTGTATTGAGCAGACTTTGTATGCCTTCAAAGACGGCAAGCCGTTGAATATGATTTTGGATGACGGTGGTGACCTGACCAACATGGTGTTAGATCGCAATCCGGAGTTAGTAAAAGGCATCAAAGGAATTTCAGAAGAAACAACTACTGGAGTTCACCGCCTCATCGAGCGGATGCACGCTGGCAAGTTGCCACTGCCTGCGATTAACATCAACGACTCGGTAACCAAATCAAAGTTTGATAACAAATATGGTTGCAAAGAATCATTGGTAGATGCGATTCGCAGAGCTACCGATGTTATGATGGCTGGAAAAGTAGCTGTTGTTGCAGGCTATGGTGATGTAGGTAAAGGATCTGCTGCTTCGTTACGAGGTGCAGGTGCGCGTGTGATTGTAACAGAGATCGATCCGATCTGTGCGTTGCAAGCAGCGATGGACGGCTTTGCGGTTAAGAAGATGAACGATGCGGTGAAAGAGGCAGATATTGTGGTGAGTGCTACTGGAAATGCAGGCATTGTATTAGGTCATCATTTCGAAAGCATGAAAGACAAAACAATTGTCTGTAACATCGGCCACTTTGATAATGAAATTGATGTAGCATGGTTGAACAAGAATGCTTCGAAGGATGAAGTGAAACCACAAGTAGATTTGTATACATTGAAAAATGGCCGCCAGGTGATTCTGTTGGCGGAAGGCCGCTTAGTAAACTTAGGTTGTGCTACGGGTCATCCTTCATTTGTGATGTCTAACTCATTTACCAATCAAACATTGGCACAATTAGAGCTTTGGACCAACACCAGCAAGTATGAAAATAAAGTGTACATGCTGCCGAAGCATTTGGATGAGAAAGTGGCTCGCTTGCACTTGAAGAAAATAGGAGTGGATTTGGAAGAGTTGACACCTGATCAGGCTAAATACATTGGAGTTCCGGTGAACGGACCATTTAAGCCGGATTATTATAGATATTAGTCGTTAGTTAATCGTTAATGGTTAATAGTGAACAGGTGACTGTTACGAATAACAATTAACGAATAACCGATAACTATTAAGAAACTCTCTGCTTGCAAATTAGAGAGGCCCCGGGCGGAATGCTCGGGGTTTTTTATTTATAAATAAGACGCTTCACAAGCGTCACACATCTAAGTGCTCCACCACATACCGCTTAAATACTTTCCCGATTTTAAATGACTGGTGTTGAATGAACACCTCATCAGAAGTTGTGCGGGTAATGAATGCAGTATGCACAATGTGCGACCTACTGATCCGGAGAAAGGCAGGCCGTGGTAACTTTGCTTCGGCATCCTTCAGTGATAATCGTGCGATGTAGGTCTTTTGCTCCGTCACAATTTTCGCATAGTTCTCCAGACTTTCGAGGTACTGAATTTGTCGTAGTGGAATTTGTCGTTCGAGGCCATCAATAGAGCAGTGTAAAAAAGTGGGACTACTATTTTCATCGGACTTGGGTAATGCTGGCTGCGCGGGTTGAATCAAATGCACATATCGAAACAGTACATACACTCCCAATCCCGCCAAGGTAAAAACCCAGAACGATAGAAGGTGAGGTAGTGTGTTAGCTTGATGAAACAAATACATCAGCACCAGATGCATGTTGATGGAGCTGAAGGCGAGAAGTAGTAAAGTCCATAGCAGGTATGTTTTTGTTTTGCCCTGCAGATACAGTCGACTGAAAAGAAACGTGTTGTGGAAAATAATCCAACCGTACATGAGCACCAGAAAAAGGTAAGGAGAAAAGGCATCGAATCCTTGCCGGTGCGCCAGCGATGGGCGGTCGGGGATATAGTAAGCAATCAGCAAAGCGGAAAGCCCGAGCGCATTGCGCCATAAAACAGGAAAGGCAGATGATGTTTGCACGATAGGGCAAAAGTAAACGATCGTGGTCAACTTTAGCTCGGGATAAAGTGATTTCGTCACTGACCAAGTACTTGGGTCAATAAAATCTTGGGTGCAGGCACAAATTGGTGAATGTTTGCAGGCAAAAAAATAAACTATGCTGCATCAACTCAATATTATTGTTCATGTGGTGGCTGGGTCCATTGCAATCGTTCTGGGTATCATCGCCATCCTCAAAAACCGCAACGTGCTTATTCATCGTAAAGTGGGCAACTATTTTAAGTACCTCCTGGTGATCGTGGTCAGCACGGGCTTCATCGGGTTTCTATTCTTTCGCAATGAGCCATTCTTCTTTATGCTTACACTCATTTCGGGATACGTGGGCTATGCCGGATTTAGGAACATTCAATTAAAGGAAAATCGGGCTACTCGGGTAGATGTGTTGGTAGCATTCGTCAGTTTAGGTATTGCTGGTTGGTATGGCTGGTATGTCATTCACTTTCAGGTTGTCACCAATCCGGTGGTAGTTTATTCCACTTTAGGGGCGTTGGTGTTGGTAACTGTCTACGACCTTGTGAAGTATTTCTTTTTGTATCAACGTTTGAAGAAATGGTGGATATATGAGCACATTTACAAAGTTATTTCTGCCTTCAGCGCGATGGTATCTGCCTTTGCCGGGAATGTGTTACGAGACTATCATCCTTACAGCCAGATCGGCCCTAGCCTGATATGCACAATATTGATAGTCTACTTTATTGTGCTGCGAGCGAGAGGAAAAAGAGCAGCATCCATTCCTTCATGATGACGTTAGTAAAAATGGATGTAAGTTTTAGTTCGATTTTTTCTTTCCGGAAAGATGGTGGCATCGTTTTTAAGTTTTAAATTGACTTTGAAATGCAACACACCGATAACTTCAAACTAGGTCTGCTCCACTTTGTGCACCTGCTGGTAACAGTTGATGGGCATATTGATGACCGCGAGCGGGCAGCTATTCTGGAAATTAAAGAAGAAGAACAGATTCCGGATAAGATGTTTCATGACTTTGAAGCGAAGGCTGAGACTGCCAACGAGCAACAGATTTACTTCGATGGCAATGAGTTGTTATCTGCTTGTTCAGATGATGAACGACTTGCCGCCTTTGTTCATTTATACAAATTGGCCGAAGCCGATGCCACCATCAGCAACAAGGAAGTGCGTTTTCTACTGTACGGACTGAAAGCGAATAAAGTGAGTTTTGAAGACGTGGTGCTAACCGCGAATATGTCAGGTAAATAATCAAATTTGTAGTGTGATGGTGAGGTTTTTTAGTTTTTTAATAGTGGCAGTTCTTTTGGGGTCTTGTTATTTCTCTCAAGATCAGACTTATTTCAAAGAAGTTGAACAAAAGATACCTGTATCCAGCATTTCGTTAAATGGATATAATAATAACGATACAATTTACTTATACTCAAATATAGGATTTAACTATAATATTACTCTTGGCGCTGGAAACCTCGAAAAAGTTAGTGCTCTGTTGGCTGGCAAAGAAGTTTTCTCTTCCAATCAGTCCTCAGGGCAATTTTATTTGAGCTATCCTACAATTAATACAGGAGTATATGAGTTAAAAGTCCAATTTGTTAGCTCGTCAACTACTGGAAGTTTAGCAAGTATTGCTGGGGTTGAGAAGTATCAAATATGGAGAAAATGGATTCTAAAAGTCGATCTTGATCCCCCACCCAAGCCGGAGATAATATTTTCGGATATTAATGGGTTTTTGAATTTGTCATGGAAGGCACATGATAAGCCAAATTTTGTTAGCTATACCATTATCAAGGATGATTCAAAGTCTAAGAAATACATTGTTATAAACGATAGAAAAAAAACTGTGTTTATTGATAGTGCATTTGTTGGAGGATATAGGAACAATATCACCTATAGCTTAATCATCCAAACCACCCTTTACCCGCAACCCTATTTTTATAGCGATCTTTACTATAAAAATTTTGATTTGGAACCTAAATTTTCCTTTTCGCAAAAGGATAGTGTTGGTATGTTCAACTTTACCCCTACTCCGTATTATGGTGCTCTGAAGGCTTATAGAATGGTGTTCAATAATTCAGAAATAGATTTATCAAAATCGGATTTAAATGGGGTTATTGCTGCCAAAGTTCCAATTCTTTTTGGTTGTCAAAATAAAGTTGGATTTAGGGTACATAGCAAATATGATTTGAGCAACAACGAAGTAATAAACATAGACACTGATCCTATTGTGAAGTTTGATGTGCTAGAAGGATACAAGGATGGAATGTGGCTTCAGTATAATCCTACCATAGATAAACACATCGGTTATTATTATCCGAATCTTTACTTTTATGATTTGAATTTTAACTTGCTTGAGAAACGCGATCTTAGCAAACTTGAATTGTCCCTTGTTTACTTTCCGTATTCAGGTAATTATGTCTATCATAAAAGTGATCTTACCCACGGGTATTATGATTTCGTAAATGACAAAGTGGAGTTAACTACATCCTCAAGGGCTTTTCAATACTTCAGAGGTACTGCCAATGGATTAGTTAATTATAGCACTGATCTTGGTAAATCTAATGGTTTTTGGACGTACACAACTGCTGTTCAGGATTTCAGGAACAGTCAATCAGTTTACTCCAGAATTGTTGTTTCCCCCAAACAATTAAGCACCAGTGTCTATTGCATCGTTTCTGATGATGGAAAATACATCTTGAACGAAAAGAAAGAGATATATGAAGTGGTTGGAAACAATGTTAATCTACTAGGTACTTTGCCCTTTTCAAGTAGAGAAGCAGAGTTTCGCAAAGATAGAAACAATGAAGTTGTTATTGTAAAAAGTTCTAGTATCGACATTTATGATGTCAGAATACCTGGCCTATCTAGATCGATTTCACTCCCTAAGCCATCTTATGGAGCCTTTTATGATCCTGCTACAACTAGTTATTTATTTTATAACTATACATCAGGAGAAGGTTACATATTTAATATTGAAACGAGTTCGGTTAAATGGATAAAGATTTGTCCATACGGATATTACAAATTAATCAATGGATATCTGTTTGATTCCAGTGGAAATTATATGAAGGTTTTATGATTCGTGCATTTTTCTTTTTGATTTCCATTTCAGCTTTTTCTCAAAGTCAGGTTTCCATTTCAGGAGGTTACTCTGGATTTGCGATGGCAAGTTTGAGGAATTTTCAAACAGAACTTGAAAAGCAATTCTTGATAAAGCCTAAAGTAATGAATTCGTTTCCCTCTTATTATTCATTCGGAGTTAATTATCTGCATTATTTTGAACCGACTTATTTTATTGGTGGCCATTTTTTTTTTACGAATACGGGCGGTAGATTAAGCTACTCCGATTATTCTGGCGAGCAATTGGCGGATCAAATTTTAAGAAATATCTCATTAGGTGCAAGTATTGGAAAGTCTTTTAGAAGTAACGAAAGGTTTGAATTTCAACTATCATTAAGATTATATTACACCAATACAAATTTAGACTTGACGTTTAAAAATAGAATTGGGTCGATTGAAGATGTGGAGTCTTTTGGCTTTGGTTCATCAAATCTGTCTTTGGAACCGAATGCCGGGTTAATAAAATGGTTTGGTTTATTCGGCATTCGAGTTGACTGCGGGTACAATATCTCGGTATTTAATGGCAAACTATACCTTAAGAATGATAACAATGTTTATTTAATCAGTAGTGGGAATTCAGAGGTTGTGAGTGATTGGTCAGGATATCGATTAAATTTAGGAGTAACTTATAGATTTTCTAATAACTAGTATTCAGCTCGATATGCTGGCGAAATAATCCTATCGATACGTGATGACTTTCCCGGTCATCAATCTTTCTTTCACCTCTTTCCATGAAGGAAAAGCTGCACACTCGAACGTAATGGTTTGGATTTTAGCCGCTACCTTCGCAGCAGCTTTCATGGCGTTTAAGTGATGCCCACTGGTAGCATATCTCTTCATTTCCGCAGCATCATTCCAACCACTCAGCGTGTAGTAAGTCTTCCAAAACCCTGAAGCTTGAAAGATCACTTGCGGATGATCTTGTTTAAGCTGATGCACCGAGCGCATCGTGAGTCTCGCAAATTGAAAAAAATGACCAATAGATTTTAGTTGAATGGATGTAACGACAACAATCATTTGTGGTGAATCATTTTCGTCAGCTTCTTATAAACTTCCAGACAAACCCATGCATCTGTGGCGGCATAGCTGATTTGCTTTTCATTCAATGTTTCGGCTTCCCAATTGCTGGTTTGGGCACTTTTCGAAATGCGGAAACCCAATAATAAAGCAGCTAGTTTTTTTACGCTCTCTACTTCCAGTCCAGCCATTTTGCTCATCTCGGCTAATTCAACAAAACCGGCAGGTTCATAAGGATGCAGCTTTTGAAGACCTTTAATATCATCGCGCAAAGCAACACCTGCTTTGAGAATTTTATCGTTCTGCAAAAAATCAACTAACCCGCCTTCTAGTTTCATCTGAGAGAGCCGGATCAAGAATACCTTATGTGGTAATGCAATTTGCATCAATGCTACCAAGTTGGAATGACCGCGCACAAAAACCGGTTTGGTCTCGGTATCAAAGCCTACAACAGAATGCTCACTGATTTCATCCAACGCAGAAGCAAGTTTCGTCTTGTTGACAATGATAACAGCCTTTCCTTCGAAAGCACCCAACGGCAACTCATTGATTTCCTCGTTGGATATATTGGTTTTATTGAATGGGATCTTTGTCATCCAGCCTGCGGATTTTAAAATTAAGATAGGCTTGTAATACCGTCATCATGGGGCTGATGATACAGAAAAAACAATAGGGTGCGTACGCCCAAGTGGAAATGCCGAGTACTTTTGATTGCGTGGCACCGCAGGTATTCCAGGGCACGAGTACGGAAGTAACTGTGCCGGCATCCTCCAAGGTACGGCTCAGCAACTCGGGTTTGTAGCCGCGCTTGCGATACGTCTCGGCAAACATTCGACCTGGAACTGCGATGGCCATATATTGATCACCAGCCGTCAGATTAAAGAAGATACTGGTAACTGCCGTAGATGCCACGAGCGACCCCGTAGAATGTGCCCACTTAATAATTTCTTCTACAATGCGTTTCAATAATCCGCATGATTCCATCACTCCTCCAAAAATCATCGCTCCTAAAATCAACCAGATGGTGTTCAACATGCCTGCCATCCCTCCGGATGTCAGCAAGCCGTTGATCATTTGATTCTCCGTAACGATGCTCACGTCCATGGAGAATGATTTCATCACAGCAATGAAAGCTGATTTCACAGGGTCATTATTAATGCCTGATACCTGTTGCACGATTTGAGGTTGAAAGATTATCGCAAAAATGCCACCCAAAACAGCACCAACCAACAAAGCCGGTATGGCAGGAACTTTGCGCACGATCATAAGAAGCACAAGAGCCGGAACAATGAATAGCAGTGGGTTGAGATTAAAGGCGTTGTCAATGGCAGTCACTACGGTGGCGGTGTCGGTGGTTCCAGTTGTATCCAGTTGAAAGCCCCACACCAAGAAAATCAGCAATGTAATGACCAATGTAGGCACTGTCGTGTAGATCATGTATTTAACGTGCGTAAAAAGATCCGTACCGGCCATAGCAGGTGCCAGGTTGGTTGTATCTGAAAGTGGAGACATCTTATCACCAAAATAAGCCCCGGAAATAATGGCTCCTGCCACCACGCCATCGTGGATGCCGAGTGTTTTGCCAATACCCAACAATGCAATTCCAACCGTAGCAATGGTAGACCACGAACTTCCCGTTGCCAAGGAGACCACACAGCACACTATACAAGCGGCAAACAAGAAAATGGTGGGATTCAAAATTTTAAGTCCATAGTAAATCATGGCTGGCACAATTCCGCTCAAAAGCCAGGCTCCAGAGAGCGAGCCGATCACCAATAAAATAAGCATGGCTCCCATGGCCGAACTGATACTTTTTACAATACTTACCTCAATTTCTTCCCATGAGTAGCCTAGTCGCCAGCTAACAATTCCGGCTACTCCAGCAGCAAAGATTAACGCCATCTGGTTGGGGCCATCGGTAGCTCCAGATCCAAAAATAATCACGTTGATGGCCAAAAAAGCTACTAAAAAAGCAATCGGAATAAATGCATGGACAAGTGTAGGTCGTTTCTTTTCGGTCATGAACTTATCTTTTTTGTGGTCTCAAGGTACTAATTGTTCGGTCGGGTACAAGGCACTATAATCAGGAAAAGAAAATTGACGGGTAAGTTCTAAATAGCAAGTGGTGATCATAATCTTAGCGTCACGGTGCGTTTTTTAGGTTAGTCAGATGACCATTGTTGTTTAAGTCAGTTTGTGTCTACCCAATATTTTCTTTCATGCGTGATGCGATTATGGGGCTAAAATCGTAAATCGAAGTAGATAAATGGAATGGTAAACATGTTTGATCCCGCCAAAATAGTCGAAAAAGCAAAACATTCAGCTTTTTATTTAAAGCTCCTCAACTGGGCGCTTTACCGGATGGTTCCTTTCAATAAGCCCCATGGCTTTAAGATTGTAGAAATTGCCGACTATCGGCTGAAGACCATTATGCCATATAAGCGTAGAAACTTCAATCACATTAAGGGATTGCACGCCTGCGGGTTAGCTACGATCTCTGAATTTGCCACCGGCTTTTTATTGCTGAGCAGCCTCGACATGAAAAAGTATCGCATGATTTTACAACGATTGGAGGTAAATTATCTCTATCAAGGTAAAATGGACGCAACCGCAGAATTCACGATTTCAAAAGAGTGGATGGAGGAGAAAATTGTGAAACCCTTGCAGTCGCAAGATACAGTGGTCGTTCCTTGTGAAGTAAAAATTCACGATATCAAAGGAAACCACCTTACGACAGGCGTAGTGTATTGGCAATTTAAAGAATGGGCTAAGGTGCGAACCAAAGCTTGAGAAGTTGATTTGTTTCGATTAAATTTGATCACCTAACTAACCTGTTGAGTTATGCGAAAAATCGATGCGCTCCTTTCCGAATATGGCGAAAGCCACCAGAATGCAACCAACAAAATGATCCATTGGATTTGCGTTCCACTTATCTTCTTCAGCATTGTCGGCTTGATAGGTTCCATTCCTTCTGGGTTTCTTGTTTCCGTTTTTGGCGAAGGCAGTTGGTTTGCCAACTGGGCTGCTATTCTATTGTTCTTAGCACTGCTTTATTACATTACCTTGTCCATACCATTGGCCATCGGAATGCTTTTGTTTGGTACATTGTGTCTGTTCCTGATACGACAAATTTTGATGGCCAACATCGCCCCGCTGTGGGCAGTGTGCCTCGCTGTATTTGTGCTTGCTTGGATCGGTCAGTTTTACGGACATAAAGTAGAGGGAAAGAAACCTTCCTTTTTTAAGGATGTACAATTTTTGATGATCGGTCCTGCGTGGCTGATGCACTTTATCTTTAAGAAAATCGGTATCCCTTATTAATTTTGGATAAGCTGAATTTTGTAGTTGAACCGGTAGAACAACGGAGTCCCGATTATGGGACTTTTTTATTTAACCGAAAAACCCACTTGCTTTTGCAGGATGAGCATGCTTGGTTATGCTACAAGGCCGAACGCAATGGTGCGGTGTGTGGAGTCATCTACTTTCACCTATACGAAGGCATAGCTACTAGCCCATTTAAAGCACCATTTGGTTCCTTTGAATTCTTGCAAGAATGGAACGAACAAGAACTCGATCGCTGGCTCGATTTTATTCAGACCAACTTATTAACTCGCGGATGTAAAACCATCAAGATCAAGTGCTATCCATTAGCTTATGCAACAGAGACGATTCGGATGGTTAAGAAGTTATTAACCATAAATCGGTTTGTCTGTAGCGAAGAAACTTCTAGTGTATTATTTGTAAATGGCGAATCGTTTGAAAGCAAACTCACAGTTTCTAAAAAACAAAAACTTAAAAAATGTTTGGTTCGCTTTTCTTTTGTTCACCACGAACACAATGAACTGGAGCGGATTTATTCATTCATTTCAGATTCACGCCTTGCCAAAGGTTATCAACTTTCGATGGATTGGAATCAGATGCAGCAGACCGTCCATCTTTTACCGGATGACTTTCTTCTTTTTACGGTGGAGGAAGCTGGCCGATTCGCAGCGGCAGCTATTTGCATTCGTGTCAGCAAAACAATTTTGTACACGTTCTACTATGCGCATGAAGCAAAGTTTGATAAGCTAAGTCCGGTAACAATGCTCTTGCACGGAATTTATCAATTCGCAAAGGATCATGCAATTCAACTGATCGATCTGGGAACTTCGCAAGCGGATGGTAAACTCAATCCATCCCTGCTTCATTTTAAGAAAAGCGTGGGAGGAAAATCTTCGGCTAAGTATTCATTTACTAAAAATCTGGAATGAAACAGCCGTTGGTTACTGTAATGTGCCTTTGCTACAACCACGCACGTTTTGTGACAGAAGCAATTCAGTCGGTATTTAATCAAACCTATAGCCCCATTCAATTGATTGTGATTGATGATGGAAGTACGGATGCGAGTGTTCAGGTAATTGCTCAATGTTTGGAGGGTAGGAGCGATGTTATTTTTGTGAAGCATTCGGGTAATCAGGGTTACACTAAAACATTGAACGAAGCTGTGGCCTTAGCGAAAGGCGAGTGGTTGATTGATTTGGCAGGCGATGATGCATTACTACCAAACCGGGTGGAGGAGGGAATACGATTAACCAATGAATTAGGTGGTGATTACAGCGTTCATTTTTCGGATGCTGAGATGATTTCAGAAAAGGGTCAATTAATTCGTAAACACTCCGATCGGTTCTCCCATCATACCATTCCTCAAGGAGACATCTATCAGGAATTGATCAATCGGTATTTTGTGTTGTCGCCAACGTTAATGTTTCGAAAGGATGTAATTCAGGCAATCGCTGGTTATGATGAAAATCTGGCGTACGAAGATTTTGATTTCTTGATGCGCGCTTCACGTCAATTTTTATTTTGCTATTCACCAATCCCACTCGTTAGAAAAAGAGTCGTTGCCGGATCAATGTCGGACAACCAATTTAAACGAGGCAGCCCACAGCGTTGGTCTACACTGAAGGTCTGCGAAAAGATAGCTTCCATGAATCGCACGAAGAATGAACACCGTGCATTGAAAGCAAGGCTGCGCTACGAATTCCGGATATCGCTTCAGTCGCTTCATTTTTCGTTGGCAATTGCTTTTGCGCGACTTTATTTTCGGTTGTCTTCGCCTGTCACCATGCTAATGTAGCTGGCAAAGCGGCTTTCAGAAATGCTTCCTCTTTCAACCGCTGCGTGAATGGCACAACCTGGTTCTTGTAAGTGCAGACATTTCGAGCCAAACTTACAACCAAGCCGCACTTCACGCATTTCCACAAAATAGTCGGAGATCTCCTGAGGAGTCATGTCAACAAGTCCCCATTCCTTTACACCTGGTGTGTCGATAATGGAAGTGGTTTCATCCAATGCAAACATCTCGGCAAATGTGGTGGTGTGTGTTCCCTTTTGCGAGAAGTCAGAAATTGAACCGGTTGCACGATCAAGAGTTGGTGATATTTTATTAAGCAGGGTTGATTTCCCCACACCTGAATGCCCAGCCATCAATGTAATTTTTCCGTTCAGCAGCTTTTGAATTTCGTCCATGTTATCGCTCAATGCTGAAAGGCTAATGGAATGAATTCCTAAAGGTCGGTAGAGCGAAATCAATTCTTCGGTCTCTTCCTTTCCTTCCTCACTCAATAAATCCGCTTTGTTGAAAATGATGATTTGCGGAATGCGATAGGCTTCTGCTGAAATAATGAAGCGATCAATAAAGCCCAGAGAAGTGCGGGGTTGCTTTAAGGTAACCACCAACATAGCCTGATCAATGTTAGCAGCCAGAATGTGCGAGTGACTGCTTTTTTTTACTGCTTGACGCAATAGATGATTTTTCCGAGGGAGTAACTCATGGATGACTCCATTCACGCCTTCTTCTTCCACTTCTACATAATCGCCCACTGCTACCGGGTTTGTTTCTTTGATATCATCTAAACGAATCTTTCCTTTGATGCGACAGCGCATGATGGTACCGGTTTCGATTCGCACATCATACCATGAACCTGTCGACTTTAGTACCGTTCCTTTCATGAGCCCTCGATTAATTTAGAACAGTAGTCGATGATTTTTTTGGTAGCGCCTAAGTTCTCATCCACATAAGCCCGAGTGACTTCACACGCCAAAAGGAAATTCTCTGGACGGTTGTTGAGTGATTCATATTTTTGTCGCAGCTCGGTATAGCCGCTTACTTCAAACGCACCACCACGCATAATCAGATCGGTGGCTTCTTGAAATTTCTTGTAATTCTTGTTGCCAAAAAAGATCGGTAATCCGTAGCAGGCAGCTTCCAGAATATTATGCAGCCCGTCACCAAAAGCTCCTCCCACATAGGCAAATTCTCCGTAGCGATACAATCGCGATAACATACCAATGTTATCAATGATTAGAACGTCATAACCTTCCATACCTTCTTTTACTTGCGAATAACGAATGCTTTTGGCCGAAATCGTTTTTTCAATATAGGCAATAAAGGATTCGGATATTTCGTGTGGAGCGATGATGAATTTTAATTGCTGATGATGGTCGTTGATAAATGGACTCAATACATCCATATCATCTTTCCAACAACTTCCTGCTACCAACACTTTTTGATTATTCTTAAACTGGCTGGCAATTTCAATCGCTGCACCTGATTGCGTAATCTGGTGCACACGATCAAAGCGAGTATCACCTGCAACCGTGGAAGGAAGATTTAATTTCTTCAATAACTCCTGTGTTTCGATATTCTGTGTAAAGAAGTAATGAAAATTACATAACGTCTTACGGAAAACAGTGCCATACCATTTAAAGAATGCCTGATCAGGTCGTAGGATACATGACGCTGAGATCAGCGGTACCGATTTGTCTTTAAGGGCTTGAGAATAATTATACCAAAATTCATATTTGATGAAGATAGCCAGCACTGGTTTAGTAATGGCTACAAATCGTCTGGCATTAGCCGGTGTATCCCACGGCAAATAGAAAATAAAATCCGCATGTTCGTAGTTCTTTTTATTTTCATAGCCAGATGGAGAAAAGAAAGTGAGCAGTATTTTATGGTTGGGAAATTTGACCTTCATCGCTTCGATAATAGGCCGACCTTGCTCAAATTCTCCCAGTGATGCGCTGTGCACCCAAATTACCGGAGCCTTATTATCTTTAAATTTATCGGTTAGTTTAGTAAAAAGATTTCTTCGCCCGCTTACAAATAGCCGGGCTTTTGCATTAAGCATCGCTGCCAATGTGTAGATAACCGCTAATACGTGAATAGAAAGGTTGTAGACGAATCGACTCATATTGAAAACGGCATGCAAATTATTGGTAAAAATTGATTTATTTTGAATTAATGGACTAATTATAAATCGTAAAATCCTACTTGAATCACAATTAAAAACGAAACCCATGACTATGAAAAAAATACTAAGTCTTTTGTTAATGATAGTAAGCATTTCTGCCTTTGCGCAAGATGACATTGATGCGTTGATCAAAGGAACAAAAGCAGATGCCAGTTATTTAGTAAGCGGATACGCTACACCGGCTTTAAATGCCCTCAGCTATGGCTTGAATCAAGGCTGGTACAATACTGCTGCTCCGCACAAGTTATTTGGCTTTGACTTGACTATCACCGCGTCTCCTATTTTCTTATCCAGTTCAGATTTGAAATACACTGTCAACAACGCCAGCTTAACGAATGTAAAGTTAGCTTCGATTGGTTCAACTACAGTTTCACCAACTGGCTCTGCAGAAGTACCTACTATTTTCGGTGATGATGTAATGCCTAAGTATCAAGGCTATGTAAATGGAATTCCTACAGGAGCTCCAGTAGATGGCGCCCCAGGATTAAACTTAGATATTCCTGTGGTAGGAAATGCTGCTCCCATGGCGATGGTGCAACTCGGTGTTGGTTTGCCAAAAGGCACAGATTTGAAATTGCGTTTCTTTCCAAGTACAAAAATTGGTAATGGCGGTTCCGTAAACATGTTTGGTTTTGGTATCATGCATGATGTGAAGCAGTACATACCAGGCGTAAAGTCGTTACCTTTTGATCTGTCAGGTTTCTTCGGTTACACTTCACTAAAGATGGATGTATCGCTTGATTCCAATGATCCTGGAAAAAAGGCAATCTTAGAAACAACAGCCATGACCTTACAAGGCCTCATATCAAAGAAGATATCTGTACTTACGCTTTATGGAGCTGTAGGATACAATTTCAATAGCTCTTCATTAGCCGTAAAAGGCACCTACACTTCCAACACTACTACGCTCGTTGATCCCATCGACATTAGTGCAAGCCCATCGGGCGCCCGCTTAACTGCCGGCTTACGCCTGAAGTTTGCCATCTTTACTTTCCATGGAGACTACACCATTCAAAAGTACAATTCACTGAGTGTTGGCTTTGGATTCAATGTGAGATAATATTTGAGATATCCTCTAAAAAAGAGTCTGGCGATTGTCAGACTCTTTTTTTTATGCTTCAAATTCCAAAAGACAGACCTCGCTTCAAGGCCATTTGATATTTCTTCTTATCGAATTTATAGAGAAACGGTGCCTTATGTGCACCTCCTTGTTTTTGTTCATTGAGCCGGGTGAGGACGCCAAGTGAAAGCATCTTCTTTTGAAAATTCCGTCTATCCAGTTTTTCACCAAGAATTGTTTCGTACAAACTTTGCAATTCGGGCATCGTAAACTTAGTCGGTAATAGGTTAAAACCCACCGGATAATCATTCAGTTGCAAGCGCAATGATTCGAGTGCTTTGTCGATGATAAGATTGTGATCTAAGATAAGGTCTGGAACTTCTGAAACTTCGCACCAACTACAAGACCGCGAAAATGAATCCGGGGAAGGAGTAACTTTCGAATGCTCTACCAATGCCCAATATCCAATGGTGATAAAGCGATCCATGATCCAACTTTTGGGATTACTCCCTTTCGGAGGGTTAATCCCATGTTTTTTTCGGTCACGATTGGGGTCTCCAAACGTATGAAATTGATGCAGATGAATTTTTTCTAACCCCGTTCTTTTTAATAGAATGGTGGTCGCAGCTTGATCTATGTCTTCATCCTTTAAAATAAATCCACCCGGAAGACTCCACCTCAACGAATCTTTCCATTCCAATAAAAGCACCTTTAGCTGATTATCATGAAATCCAAAGATGACGCAGTCAATCGAAATGTGAGGTAAGAAATACGAATCACCACGTGCGTAGAATTCTTCGGCGGATAGTGAGTAGGGATCTTTGTTCATATCGGCAATATAAAGAAGGATCGGCTATTTTAATATTCTCAAATTTTCTTATCATTGTGTACAATTAACACAATAACAACATGAACAAGCAGCAAAAATTGAGAATACTGGTTGGCTTATTGATGGGTGCAGTAGGGTCATTTACTTTGATGAGTTGGCTTATTTCAACACTCCCCAATTACCGCGACCTGAATAAAAATGGTCGGATGGATGTTTACGAAGATTCGTCACAACCAATTGAAGCCAGAGTCAATGACCTGCTTGCGCAGATGAATTTAGAAGAGAAGGCAGGTATGATGTTCATCAGCGGCACGCGCATCAATGACGATGGCTCACTGGATGATGTTCCCGGAAAGGGCATGTTTGCGCGCATGCCACAGGCGAATAAGCTGATAGAAGAAAAGAAAATTACACATGTCAATATTTGGGCAGCGCCTCCTACACGACCACTTGCCATTTGGAATAACAACGTGCAGAAGGCCGCAGAAAATTCCCGACTCGGAATTCCGATTTCGATTGCGTCTGATCCACGGCATTATTTTAGTAACAACATTTTCGCGATGGCGGCCAATGAGTTTTCGCAATGGCCGGAGCAATTGGGTTTTGCAGCCATTGATGACGAAAAACTGATGCGGCAATTTGGAGACATTGCACGGCAGGAGTATTTGGCAGTTGGTATTCGTGTGGCACTTCATCCTATGGCCGATTTAGCAACCGAGCCTCGCTGGCCTCGCATTAGCGGAACTTTCGGAGAAGATGCAAAACTTTCCGCCCGAATGGTAAAGGCTTACATTCTTGGTTTTCAAGGAGAGAAATTAGGTGCGAACAGTGTTGCTACCATGACCAAACATTTCTCAGGAGGCGGCCCTCAAAAGGAAGGGCTTGATTCTCACTTTGAGTTTCACAAAGGACAAATCTATCCCGGCAATAATTTCAATTATCACCTAATTCCGTTCGAAGCAGCGTTCGAAGCCAAGACAGCATCCATTATGCCTTACTATGGAATTCCGATGGATCAAAGCAGTGAGAATGTGGGCTTTGGTTTTAACAAAGATATGATCACCAAGTTGCTTCGCGAAAAGTATAAATACGATGGCGTGGTTTGCACCGACTGGGGATTGATTACCGATGTGAATATGGGTGTGGCTGTATGGCCCGCACGCGCGTGGGGTGTGGAGTCGCTGAGCGAATTGGATCGCGTGAAGAAAGTAATCGATGCCGGATGTGATCAATTTGGAGGTGAGAATCGACCTGAGTTAATTGTGCAGCTGGTGAAGGAGGGAAAAATTACGGAAGCTCGAATTGATCAATCGGTGAGGCGCTTACTTCGTCAAAAATTTGAATTGGGATTGTTCGACAATCCGTATGTAGATGTTGAGAAAGCCACTCAAACGGTGGGCAAGGCAGAGTGGAAAAAGTTAGGCGAGGTTACACAGCGCAGATCATTCACCTTATTGAAGAACGATAAAAATGTGTTGCCGTTGGCTTCGGGTAAATTGAAAATCTATGTCAAGAATGTGGATCCAAAAGTAGCTGCGAAATACGGTACCGTAGTGAGCAAGCCGGAAGACGCTGATTTCGCGATTCTGCGATTGTCAGCTCCGTGGATTCCGGTTGAGACGAAAAATCCATTGGCTCTCGGTTTCCATCATGGTGATTTGGATTTCAAAGGTGCACAAAAAGACAGCATTGTGCAGTTATTAAAGACGGTTCCCACCATCGTAGATATTTATCTTGATCGCCCCGCGGTGATTCCTGAAATTAGTAAGGAAGCCAAAGGGCTCTTCGTCAATTTTGGCGCCAGCGATGCAGCATTGCTCGATGTAATTTTCGGGAAAGCAAAACCTGAAGGAAAATTACCTTTTGAACTTCCTTCATCCATGGAAGCCGTGCACAACCAAAAAGAAGATGTGCCTTATGATTCCAAAGACCCTTTGTACCAATTTGGTTTCGGATTAAAGTATTCAACATCAAAGAAAAACTAAACCCCATCATGACAACCAGAAGATCATTTCTACAGAAATCAGCATTGGCAATCGGAGGCCTTGCATTCTCGCAAGATTTATTAGCCAACTTCATGCCGGCCACGCGCCCTATGGGTTTGCAGTTATTCACTTTCTTCAATGAAATTGATAACGATGTACCCGGCACCATTCAAAAAATAGCTTCAGTAGGCTATACGGAAATAGAATCCGCGTTCAGTAAGAAAGGTGGATTTTATGGAATGAAGCCGAAGGAGTTTGCCGCCCTGTTGAAAGACAAGGGTTTAACCTGGAAGTCGCATCATGTATTTGGTGCTCCGTTTAAATTGCCGGCAGGCGCAAAGCCCCCTACAGGCCCGGATGGAAAGCCGATCGTTATTCCTCCCATGAAAAACCTAAAAGAGAATGCGCAAGAAATGGTGGATGCCGTAGCGGAAGGTGGAGCACCTTATCTGGTTTGTGCAAACATTCCTATCACCACGATGGATGATATCAAAAGCTCTGTAGAGATTTTAAACAAAGCGGGCGAGTTGGCGAAGAAGGCAGGACTCACTTTTACGTATCATAATCACGATGCAGAATTCAGACCGGTTGAAGGACAGCTTCCGTACGACATCTTCTTGAAACAAGTAGATCCTAGCCTGATGAAAATGGAATTAGATCTGGCTTGGGCGATCAAAGGAGGAAAAGATCCGGTTCAGTTATTCAATGAAAACCCGGGGCGATTCCCACTATGGCATGTCAAAGATTTGTCGGCTGACTACCAAAAAGTAGAACCGGTTGGAAATGGTGTAATCGACTTCAAGAAGATTTTTGCCAATGCATCGACATCGGGCATGAAACATTTCTTTGTGGAACACGATATGCCAGCGAATCCACTCGAAAGCATCACGACTAGTTTTGCCAATTTGAAGAAAATAGTATAACCTTGACGAACACTAACGAAGCGTAAGTATTGTCAAGGTTAAACCCTGACAATCCGAAGGATTCGTCAGTTAATTGATCAACTCTTTTCTATAGAATAATTTAGGTATAACAGGTGGTTAATTTTTGATTCAATAAAAAAGCGGGTCGCCCCGCTTTTTTTGTTTTTATCTTCCCTTGTATTCGGGCTTTCGCTTTTCAATAAATGCTTTCATGCCCTCTTTCTGATCTTCGCTGGCGAATGTCAGGTAAAAATTCTTACGCTCATAAGCGAGACCTTCGTCCAATTGTGTTTCGAAGGATCGGTTGATCGCTTCCTTCGCCAACTGCACTGCCACGGGAGACATCTGTGCAATTTCTTTGGCTAACTGTAGTGCCTCGAACAAGTACATTTCTACCGGCACTACCTTATTCACCAATCCATAAAAATGTGCTTCTTCAGCGGACAAAAATCTTCCCGTAAGGATAAGCTCCATCGCTTTGGCTTTACCCACGGCTTTTGTAAGACGTTGCGTTCCTCCGGCACCCGGTATCGTTCCGATTTTTATTTCCGGTTGGCCAAACTTCGCAGTCTCAGAGGCAATGATCATATCACACATCATCGTTAACTCGCAACCACCGCCCAACGCAAAACCACTGACCGCAGCAATAATAGGTTTCTTTGTTTTACGAATCTGATCCCAAGTTGTAAACCGATCCATCAAATGCATTTCTACCGCAGTCTTATCCGCCATTTCTTTAATGTCTGCTCCGGCAGCAAATGCTTTTTCATTTCCCGTAAGGACAATGGCACGGACCTGATCGTTTTTATCCAGTTCTTGAAATGCAGACAACAACTCGGTCATCAATTGATGATTGAGTGCGTTTAATTCTTTCGGGCGATTTAATTCAACGAGCGCAACAAAGGGTTCTTTTTGCTCCGTCACTTTAATGAAGTCCATAATAGAGGTTGGTTAATCCTCAAAGCTAAACAATACTTGAAAAAGTTTGCCATAAAAAAAGAAAGGCCTCTTCTCGTTTGAAGGGGCCAGTCTTAACCAAAGGCGTACTATGTACTATGCTTGAATAAATACAGCGCATTTATTTTTTGTAACCATCCGTTGGTAATTTTGTGCATGGTAAAAGTATTATTTGTTTGTCTGGGAAATATTTGCCGCTCACCACTGGCAGAAGCCGTTTTTCAACACCATTGCCGCCTATTAAATCGGGAAAGCGATTTTTTGGCTGAATCTTGTGGCACTGCTAATTATCATGTGGGCGATTCACCTGATCCGCGAACCATTCGCAATGCACAAAAGAATGGCGTTTCTATTCAGCATGTTGGTAGGCAGCTTTCCATCCACGATTTAAAGGTGTTTGATCTCATTCTGGCGATGGATCAGCAGAATTATGAGAATATCCTCAGGCTGGATGTCAACAACACCTATTCACACAAAATAAAGATGATGCGTGAGTACGATCCCGAAGGAACGGGCAATGTACCCGATCCCTACTACGGTTCTGAAAAAGACTTTCAGGAAGTCTTTGATATTCTTAATCGCTCTACCCGAAATTTAATCAATCACCTGACGACTACTCCACCGGTTTCACCAACACCTGCAAAGTAGAACGCGAGGATTGCTCGAGAATAACGCCTTTCAGATTTCGATAATGCGATGAAGTTGCCACATCATAATTCTTGATCGTAACCAGCGTCAGGTTGGCGTTGTAGTACACTTCAAAATTGCGACTGAGTTTTTCGATTAGTTTCAAAGCTTTGTCTTCGCGGTAGTCGATGCAAAAAGAAAAAGAGATCGCAGAATTCTGCATGACATTCATCCGCAGGTTGAGGTCTGTCAGCGCCTGAAAGATGATGCCAATTTGAGTTTCCTCCACAAAGGTGTAATCTGTTACTTTGCACGACACGAGGCACTGGTTTTCTTTATACACAATCAGTGGGGGCAGCCGATCTACCTTGCACTCATGAATCTTAGTGCCGGGCAATTGCGGATCGAGAAAGCACTTTACATAGAGCGGAATTTTCTTATTCGCCAGCGGCTTGATGGTTTTTGGGTGGATTACATTGGCACCGTAATACGTCATCTCTGCCGCTTCTTTATAAGGCAGTTCATCAAACACAATGGCATTCGCAATTCGCTTGGGGTCGGCACTCATTACTCCGGGCACATCTTTCCAAATAGTTACACCTTCCGCCTGCAGACACGAGGCAAAAATAGCCGCGGTAAAGTCCGAACCTTCGCGCCCCAGCGTGGTGGTTTCGCCATTAGGAGTGGAGCCGATAAAGCCTTGTGTGATTAAAACTTCATTCGTTCCGAACTTCAGTTGACTGATTCGTTGCTTGGTTTCATCCCAATTCACTTTTCCTTCCCGAAAGGAGCTGTCAGTTTGAAGGAATTTTCGTGCGTCAATCCATTGCGTTGAAAACCCTTTGTGTTTCAAAAAGGCTGTAATGATTTTCGAAGAAATAATTTCGCCAAATGAAACAATGCGATCGTAAATCAAATCACGTTCGCCCGGCTGTTGTGTGGCCAGATGTAATTCACTGAAAAGACCGGACACTTCAATTTCTATTTCGTGCGGTAACTTCAGTTCCTCAACCAATTGCAGGTGATAGGTTTTAAGTGCTTGTATCTCGCTTTCCGCAGATGTTTTGTTGATAGCTGCTGACACCACCCGTTCCAGCGCATCTGTGGTTTTACCCATGGCCGAAACCACCACTAATAAAGGTCGTTTTGCCTGAGAATGAATGATATGTGCGACCTGCTCAATGCGGTCGCTGCTTTTTAAGGAAGCCCCTCCAAATTTAAAGATATTCATCTAAAATAGGTATTTCAAACGTTTGCAGAGTATATTTGTGGCCGAAATTTAGTGATCAAAATCTGTTTATTTAGACTTTATGGAAGCTTCTCGCATTGCGTTGCCCATTGGCACCGCGCTGGATCGATTTATTAAGAACAATCAGGATCAGTTTCAATATGCCAGTGGCGAACTTTCTCAATTGTTGCGCGACATCGCTTTGGCTTCGAAGGTGGTAAACCGCGAGATCAATAAAGCTGGTTTGATTGATATCATGGGTGCAATGGGTTCCCAAAACTCTACCGGTGAGCAGCAACAAAAACTGGATGTGCTGGCCAATATTCGTTTTACACGTGCTCTTAGCAAAGGAGGCGAGGTGTGCGCACTGATCAGTGAAGAAACTGAGTCATTCGTGGATTTAAATAATGAGGGCAATTACGTCATTGCCATCGACCCGCTGGATGGTTCTTCCAACATTGATGTGAATGTTTCGATTGGAACAATCTTTTCCATTTACCGCAGAAAAAGCAAAGTAGGTGAGCCGATCAATGACCAAGATATTTTGCAAACAGGCGAAGATCAGGTAGCGGCAGGGTACATTTTATATGGTTCTTCCACCATGTTGGTGTACACAACAGGGCATGGAGTAAACGGCTTTACCTATGAGCCCACATTGGGTGAGTATGTGCTTTCGCATCCGGATATGACGATGCCTGAAAACGGGAAAATCTATTCCATCAATGAAGGATCTGCCAATTCGTTTGCTCCGGCTGTCAACGATTACCTGAAATTCTGCAAAGACAGCAATTATACCGCCAGATACATTGGTTCTTTGGTAGCCGATTTTCATCGCAACATGCTGAAGGGTGGTATCTATATCTATCCGGCTACAGCCAAAGACCCAAACGGAAAACTCCGCTTAATGTACGAGTGTAATGCACTATCATTTATTGCCGAACAAGCCGGAGGGATTGCTTCCGATGGTAAAGGAAGGATTATGGAAATTAAACCGAAAGACTTACACCAACGCACCCCATTTTATGTAGGGTCGGTGAAGATGGTTGAAAAAGCAATCGGGTTTGTGAAGTAGCTTTTACGCTTCTTTTTTCGCTTCCGCGGATGGTGTAAAAACTTCGGGAGCTAATTTGGTGAGAAGGAGATACCACTTCACCAGTTTCTTCATATCCGAAACATACACACGTTCTTCATCAAAAGTGGGAAGTACTGATTTCAAAAAGGCTCTTAGTGGTGCTGCATCCGATTCGGGAGTCACTGAAAGTTCAGTGCCGTATTTGTTCTTGATGCCGATCAAAACGGTTTCCAATGATTCCGTTCCTTCTTTGGTTGTGGTGTAAATGGAGATTTCGCTCAAAAGCGACATGCGCTGATTGCCACCCACTACCAACTTGGTTTTCGCATCGTCCAATGATTCGAGAATCACTCCTGTTTTTCCCGGCTTAACGATCTTGAACAAGCCACCCTTTCCACTTACCGATGCAATGTCTTTTAGCTCCATTTGTTATTTTTTGAAAGCGCAAAACTAATCATTTTTTTGGCTATCAATAGCGCCTTGAATAAAGTCGAGCACCTTATCACGACCTGATTTCTTTACGGCCGAAGTGATAAAAATAGGAGGAAGGTCTTCCCAATGGTTCAGTAAAGTTTGTTCAATGCTGTTACGCGATTTCGCCAACTCACTGTTTTTTAGCTTGTCGGTTTTGGTAAGCAAAACGGCTACCGGAAGTTGCTTGATGCCCATCCAGTTAATAAAATCCAAATCGATTTTTTGTACGTCATGTCGCGAGTCGATCAGCACGAATGTGCAAAATAGCTGTGGGCGATTCTGTAAGTATTCTTCAATCATCCTACCGAAATTCCAACGCGCTTCCTGACTCACTTTAGCGAAGCCATAACCCGGCAAATCCACCAAATGCCAGGCATTATTGATCAAAAAGTGGTTGATGGTTTGGGTTTTGCCCGGTGTCCCGGAAACTTTAGCCAAATCCTTCCGCTGCACCAACATGTTGATGAGCGAAGACTTGCCCACGTTTGATCTCCCTATAAAGGCAAATTCTGGTTTAGGCGATGGAGGGCATTTCAGGTAGTCGGTATTGCTTATGACGAACTCAGCCGACTTGATGATCATATCTTAAAGTATTAATTGAACCGCAAATTACTAATAATGTAAGATACGTGTTAGTTATGTTGTAAAATGAGGCCTTTACTTTTTAGAAGAATTTGCTAAATTGCCTGTCTTGAATATTTTTTTAACAGTGTAAAAGCCATTTTTTGACATATGTATAACCTTTCAAGGGTACTGATTTTAATCAGTGCTTTCTCCCTCTTGGTTGGATTAAAAACGTTGCTTGCGCAGGAACAGGACAAAGAGCAGGCAAAAGTGTATATGGAACAGGCCGAGTTAATTCTTGCTGAAACCAAAGCAGAAGACGATGCCCGAGACCTGATGGTAACTGCTGCCAATTACGATACCACCTTCATCAAAGCCAATTTTGAAGCAGGCCGCCTATACATGGCTACTGTGGGCAAAGAGTTGGCCGTAAAGTATTTTCTGCGTGTTTATCGTCAGGACCCCGATTATCGTTTTGATTTAGAATATTGGATCGGTTGGAGCTACCATTTGGGCCTTCAATTCGATAAAGCCATCACTTATTATACTCTCTACAAGAACAAATTGGCCAAGAAAGGCAATTACCAGGGCAAGGATAAAATCGATATGAAGGAGATCGATCGAAAGATTCTGGAATGTATGAATGGCAAGGAATTCGTTGCCAGTCCAAAGCCTTTTTCTATCGTGAACTTAGGGCGCGAAGTCAACTCTGAATTTGAAGACTACGCACCGGTTTTGAATTCGTCTGAGGATGAAATCATTTTTACTACCCGCAGAAGAGACGGCAACACCTATGAAAACGTGGCCGATGATAACAAGCCATATGAGGATATTTTTACTTCGAGTAAAAATGGAGCTAACTGGCAGCGAGCAAAAAACATTGGACCAGCCATTAATACCCGCTTTTTTGATTCGAATTTAGCTTTCTCACCCGATGGCAACATGTTGTTTATTTACAAAGACGAAGGTCTGGGAGATATTTTCTACAGCGAACGGCAGAAAGACGGATCATGGAGTGCGGTTGAAGCGCTACCAGGTGTGATTAATTCGTCTTATCGCGAGTCGTCTGTATCTATTACCAAGGATGGTGAGCACTTGTTTTTTGCCAGCGAGCGCCCAGGTGGATTTGGTGGATCGGACATTTACGTATGTACGAAAGATAGTCGTGGAGAATGGAGCAAAGTGAAAAATCTAGGCCCTGGTATCAACACCGAGTATGATGAAGATGGCCCCTATATCGACTATGATGGAAAAACCCTTTACTTCAGCTCCATGGGCCGAAAAGGTATGGGCGGTTTCGATATTTTTAAATCAAACCTGATCAATCAGGATAAAAATGAATGGAGTGAGCCGGAAAACATGGGCTATCCCATCAATACACCTGACAATGATGTTTTCATCTCGGGTACTAAGTCGGGCAATAAATGGTATTATTCTTCCGTACGTGAGGATGGCTTGGGCTACTCAGATATTTACATGATTACACCTTCGCAAGACGAAAAGAAAACCCCACCGGTGGCTGCGAAAGAACCAGAGCCTGTAAAGCCAGAGCCTGTAGTAGAAACACCTAAAGAGACACCGAAGGAAACTCCCCCAGTCGTGACGGCTCCTGTTGAAGTGAAGCCTGAACCCAAAGTGGAACCCAAGCCAGAGCCGAAACCTCAACCTGTAAAGCCGGCTATTGTACCTATCAAATACATCGTAAAAGTAATTGACGCAGACAGCAAAAATCCTTTAGAGGCCAAAGTAAGAATGCAAGGTCTGAAGGATAAAGTAATGGTAGGAGCTGTAGAGCAAGGTGGAGGAGTCATCGAATTTACGATCACTTCTACCGCGGCCAAAGAATATCGGTTGTCGGTTGAACAAGAAGGTTTTGTGTTCCAAAACCTTTCGGTAAAAGTGCCGGGTGCTACCACCACAGAAAATACGATTACGAAGACAGTAGAAATGCGAAAATTGGTGGTGGGCGTGGTATCGGTTTTGCGCAACATCTATTTTGATGTTGACAAGGCTACCTTCAAAACCGAATCGTATGGTGAACTCAATAAGTTGGAAACCATGATGAAGCAAAATACCAATCTGCAAGTGGAGATTGGTGGCCACACCGATAGCTATGGCGACAACATGTCCAATAAACTTCTTTCAGAGCGCAGAGCCAATGCCGTGAAGAGTTTCTTAACTTCGAAAGGCATCGACACCAGACGCATCAAAACGGTGGGGTATGGCGAAAGTAAACCCCTGGCCAGCAATGATGACGAATTAGAAGGCCGTCAGTTCAACCGGAGGGTAGAGTTCAAAGTACTCAGCAATTAATCCGCTAACAAAGGATACTTTTTGCTGTTTAGGGTAGTTAGTTACTCTATACTAACTCTATTATCTTTGTTCCGTATTTTCAATCCTTTAACTACTCTACTTTGGCGGTTGTTCCTTACAAAAATGATGTGGCAGGCAAAAAGCTTCAAGTGGCAAGAATGTTTGACACCATCAGCGGCAATTACGATTTCCTCAATCACTTTTTAAGTTTTGGCATTGATATTCACTGGCGAAAAAAAGCGGTTAAGCTACTGGCCCAAGATCAGCCAAAATTGATTTTAGACGTAGCCACCGGCACAGGCGATTTCGCTTTAGAAGCGCTCTCCCTAAAACCCACCAAGATTATTGGAGTAGACATTTCCGAAGGCATGCTCGAAGTGGGCCGGAAGAAGATGATGGATCGTGGTGTTAGCCAAATCGTGGAAATGAAGACGGGAGATTCGGAAAATCTGCCCTTTCAGGAGAATATGTTCGATGCCATCATCGTTGCCTTTGGGGTGCGTAACTTTGAAGACTTACGGAGGGGCTTAGCGGAAATGCTGCGCGTGCTGAAACCAGGCGGAAGAGTGGTGATTCTGGAGTTTTCGAAGCCTGTATCATTTTGGTTCAAGCCGTTATACTCGTTCTATTTCCGGTTTATTACACCCACTATTGGCAAGTTGTTTTCCAAAGATTCGCATGCTTACACCTACTTACCTGAGTCGGTCAATGCGTTTCCGGATGGAAAAGATTTTACTCAGATTTTAGATGAATTGGGATATAAAAACACTTCATGCAAACCACTCACTTTTGGCATAAGCTCTTTGTATTCAGGTACCAAATAATCTTGCTGGCAAGTTTATTGGGGTATCATGCTACTGAAGCACAGTTGTTTCGATGGGCACGGCAAAATAATCCAGATTACGATCAGCGAAAGATCAGCTACGGCTTCTCTATCGGCCTGCACACATCCGGCTATGAAATAAACTACTCCAATCAATTTGTTACCAAGAAGTTTGATACCGTTCAGTCGGTTCAGCCCCAGTATATTCCCGGTTTTTCCCTTGGCTTTTTGGTTACCTATCGGCTCAACGAGTTTTTGGATTTGCGGCTGATGCCCAAAGCGGGATTTTATTCACATCGGATTACCTATTACTTTACGGATCGCAGGGTGCAATCACAGCAGGTTGAAACCACCATGGTGGAATTTCCATTATTGTTGAAATACAAGTCCATGAGGCGCGGCAATGTGCGCATGTACATGGTGGGCGGCATTACACCGGCCATCGAGGCTTCGGGAAAGAATGATGTGCAGAACTCGTCCGATGCCATTCCAATTGTAAAAAGTAATATCAGTTTAGATGCCGGGATCGGCTTCGATTTTTATTTCCCTCTATTTAAGTTTTCGCCCGAAATACGGTTTTCGCGAGGGATAACGGATATGCTGGGTGATAAAGCAAGCATCTACAAAGATCCGATTTCGAGGCTCAACACAAACACCATCGGAATCTATCTCATTTTCCAATAACCAATTTTTAGTATGACTAAATCCGGACGTATCGCGATGGTAACAGGCGCAACTTCAGGTATTGGCGAAGCAACCGCCCGACTGTTGGCACAAAATCATTTTCATTTGATTCTTTGTGGCAGACGAAACGATCGGCTGGAAAAGCTATCCCGTGAGTTAAGCGCTCTAACGAAGGTAACTTCACTCTGCTTTGATGTACGTAATCGTGATGGAGTAAAAAAAGCCATTCAATCTTTGCCGACTGACTGGAAGGAAATAGATGTACTGATTAATAATGCCGGCAATGCCCACGGCCTCGATCCCATTCAAACCGGTAGTGAAGACGATTGGGATGCGATGATCGATATCAATGTGAAAGGACTACTGTATGTATCCAACCAAGTGATGGAGGGAATGATCGCCCGTAAGAGAGGTCATATCATTAATCTGGGATCCATTGCCGGCAAGGAAGTCTATACCAATGGAAATGTGTACTGTGCCAGCAAGTTTGCGGTAGATGCCCTTACCAAGGGAATGCGCATGGATTTGAATCCATTTGGAATCAAGGTGACGGCCATTCATCCCGGCATGGTGGATACCGAGTTTTCGGTGGTGCGCTTTAAAGGCGATGAAGAACGGGCCCGCAAAGTATATCAGGGCCTCACACCGCTTTACGCGAATGACATTGCTGACACTATTTTATATGTTCTTACCCGACCTGCTCACGTGGTGATTGCCGATATGGTAGTGCTTCCGGTAGCGCAGGCCAGCGCTACGGTGGTGACAAGAAACGGCTAGTCAGGCGCCCTGGAAATAGTCACACCTGTTTAATCCCAAATAGGCTCCACAGTTTTTTGAATAGACTCTCTTTGATGCTGTTACGGCACGATCTTGCACTTGATCGATGCGAAGTGGCTCGTGTACGGTGCTCTCTTGCTCTTGACGGATGCGAAGTGGTTCGAGTACGGTACGAGATTGCTCTTGGCGGGTGCGAAGTGGCTCGCTACCGATGCGAAATGGTTCGTGCACGGTACGATCTTGCATCTGACTGATGCGAAGTGGTTCGAGTACGGTACGAGATTGCTCTTGGCGGATTCAAAGTGGCTCGCTACCAATGCGAAATGGTTCGTGCACGGTACGATCTTGCATCTGACTGATGCGAAGTGGCTCGTGTACGGTACGATCTTACATCTGACGGATGCGAAGTGGCTCGCGGAGATTGAAATGCTCAAAAATGAAAAAGCCCTCGATCGAGGGCTTTATGTGTAAATATTTTAGTAGAGATTTTACAATCCGAAGGTAAATACCCACGCACCGTTGGTTTGTTCAGTTCTTCCCTGACTCGCATATCCTGAACCAGCAAATGTAAATCTAATTTCGAGTGTGGTTGTCGTTACCGTATAAGTTACATCCAATGGCGTAGTAAGAGCTAAGTCTCTTTTAATCATAGTCAGTGGATCCGTTCCAAACTTCCAATCGCTGGTTCCTTTCCAAACACTACCACTGGGCGGGTTTCCTGTAGTGGTATAGGCGAAAGATGTCTGCCCTTTAGTACCGCTGATGGTTAATTTGAATTGATCGGTTCCAGTTACTTTATAGGCAGATGCCATCGTTGCGCCATCCAACGTTACAGCGGTCAACTTCCAGGTTTTGGTCAACTTAGTCAATTGCTGATCAGTTACCGGCTCAGGTGTTGTTCCACCGCCTCCACAGCTTGAAAATGTAAATAGGGCTCCTACGGCTACCATCAACACAAGTAATTTCAATGCTTTCATCAGATGCTATTTTTGGTTTTTAATGATTTTCAATTTTGTTAACCTCTACTGAAGCGTATTTTCATCAGTATCTGAAATTGACCTCTAAACTTACTAAAAGGAGTTTGTAAAAAAAAATACAGGCAACTACCTTAATTGGTAGTTAATCGATGGTTTAAACCGGATGTAACCTTATTTATATCGTAAAATATCGATTTTGTCGGCTTCTGAAGGATATTCCTCTTCATTGTTGGAAGCAATCAAAATGGTTGTGGAGGGCTGTATTTCAATCAGTTGATCCCAATACCATTGAATGGATTTCTTATCTAAGTTGGTAGTGGGTTCATCTAAAAACAGGCAATTCGATTCGGTGTGAAATGCCAACGACAACTTGAGGCGTTGCTTCATTCCCGAGGAGAAATTTGAAACGGATTTATGTTCGGAGCTCTTTAGTCCCGTTAAGGCAATCACTTCTTCGATCGTTTTGCTGCCCCTGATTTTCTTAAACTCAAAATGAAACTGCACCATTTCCCGAAGCGTGAATTCATCAATTAAATCCATATAGGGCGTGGCAATGGCAATGGAGGAAAACACTTCTTGTATGGCGATGGCTGATCCATTGACCGAATGGTTTATTTCCCCTCCGGAGGGCGGTAGTTGGCCCCACAAAACTTGGAGCAAAGTGGATTTGCCGGAGCCATTAGGCCCCGTGATTGCATAAGTCTGCTTGGGTTGAAACTCGTAAGAGAAGTTTCTGAAAATCCATTCTCGGTTGTATCGCTTGCTAAGATTGTTGGCTACAATCTTCATTCAAATGACCCAATTCCGTTTGAGATTCCTTTCATGATGCCTCGCTCAGAGGCTTTGATGAAATTAAGGATATAATCGCGCTCTGTACTGGCAGGCAATTCTTTTTCTACCAAATCAATCGCTTTGGCATTGTTGAGCCCTTTCAAGAATATGTAACGATATACTTCCTGAATTTCTGAAATCTTGTCGGAGTCGAACCCTCTTCTGCGTAAGCCAATGGAATTGATTCCACAATAGGTGAGGGGCTCGCGTGCGGCCTTGGTATAAGGCGGAACATCCTTGCGAACCAGCGATCCTCCGGAAACCATTACATGGGCACCCACTTTTACAAATTGGTGCACGGCACTGGAGCCGCCTATGATAGCCCAATCTTCTATAATGACGTGACCGGCTACCTGCACAGCATTCACTAAAATACAGTTGTTGCCAATGATACAATCGTGGGCTACGTGTACGTACGCCATCAAAAGACAGTTCTTGCCAATAACGGTTTTGAATTTATCGTTGGTGCCTCGGCTGATCGTTACATACTCGCGAATCACAGTGTTATCGCCAATATGTGTTTCTGTTTTCTCTCCAGCAAACTTGAGGTCTTGTGGAATAGAAGATACAGAGGCTCCGGGATAGATCTTTACATTCTTCCCGATGCGGCTACCTTCCCAAATAATAGCATTCGGGCCAATCCATGATCCATCACCGATTTCTACATCTCCTTTGATGGTCGCAAATGGTTCGATGACTACATTGTTTCCGATTTTTGCATCGGGGTGCACATTGGCCAGGGGGTGGTAACTCATAAATCTTTTCTTACTATACTGGCCGTCATCGTGCCTTCACAAACAAGTGTATTTCCTACGTATGCTCTACCCGACATTTTTGCAATCCCTCTGCGGATAGGTGCCAGCAGATCGCATTGAATGACCAACGTGTCGCCGGGCAAAACCATTTTTCGAAAGCGGAATTCGTCAATTCCTAAGAAGTAGGTCCAGTAATTTTCAGGATCGGGAACGGTGTTTAATACCAAGATGCCGCCAATCTGAGCCATTGATTCAACCTGAAGAACGCCCGGCATTACCGGATTGAGTGGAAAGTGCCCCTGAAAGAAGTTTTCATTCATGGTCACGTTTTTCACACCCACTACACGCTCGTTGTCCAAATAGATGATTTTATCAATCAGCAAGAAGGGATAGCGATGCGGAAGTGTTGAAATGATTTTGTTAATATCCATCACCGGAGGAAGTGATGGGTTGTATTTAGGCACTCCTTTTTTGCCCGCCTCCTGCATTTGCTTCTTCAGCTTCTTCGCGAAAGCTACGTTTGCTGCGTGCCCCGGACGAGCCGCTAAGATTTGTGCTTTCAACGGTCTGCCCGCCAACGCCAAATCGCCAATAATATCGAGTAGTTTATGTCGCGCAGGCTCATTGTTATAGCGCAGCTCCACATTATTCAAAATACCTTCTTTCTTTACTTCTACCTTTGGCTTGTTCAACATCTTGGCGATGTTGTCCAATTCGTCCGGCTCTACCACGCGATCCACAATCACAATGGCATTATTCAAATCACCTCCTTTAATAAGGTTATTCTTATAGAGCATTTCCAGTTCGTGGAGGAAGCAAAATGTGCGGCAAGAAGCAATCTCTTTTTCAAATTGCTGAATGCTGGTGATGGATGCATGTTGACTGCCCAATACCGGTGAGTTGTAGTCGACCATCACCGTCACCCGATAATCATCCAATGGCAGTGCTGCAATTTCTACATTGCGTGCTGCTTCTTTGTAAAAAATAGAGTCTTGCACCTCAAAGAAATCGCGCAAAGCGTTTTGGTCTTCGGCACCGGCTTCTTTTAAAACATTGACAAATTGAATGGAACTGCCATCCATGATCGGAGGCTCCGGCCCATCGATTTGAATCAATACGTTATCTATTTCCAGGCCTACCAGGGCAGCCAATGTATGCTCAATCGTGCTGATGCGAGCTCCGCTTTCTTCAATGGTAGTTCCTCTCGAAACATCCACCACGCGGTCGCAATCCGCGTCCACGATGGGTGATCCCGGAAGGTCAATACGTTGAAATTTGATACCGTGGTTAGGTTTAGCCGGAAGGAACGTCATGTTCGTTTGAACCCCCGTATGAAGGCCCACACCAGAAATGGTGACCGATTTCTTTATAGTCTGCTGCTTATGATTTAGCATTTTTTAAAAAGTGGGCAAATTTAACCCAGAATTAACACATATACCAAAAAAGCAGGTTTTTTGAAGGGGTTCAAAAGTTAAAACAGTGATTAGAAGCTTAAAAGGCCTGATTATTCGTCCCTCGTGCTGTCTGTTTCGGCAGGGATTTCGGAGGAAAGTACCTTTTTTTCGAGCTCGCGCAGGCGGTCGTTAAGATCGGGCAGGCGCTTGAAGACCGCGTACGACCTGAAATATTCTTTAATATCGAAAGCCGGGTAACCTAAAATGCGCTGCCCTTCGTCTTTGATTGACTTGGAAATGCCAGCCTGTGCACCAATGCTGGTGTTGTTGGCGATGACCAAGTGACCCGCGATGCCTACTTGTCCGGCAATCATGTTATTCTCTCCAATTTTGGTAGATCCCGATATGCCGGCCTGAGCGGCTATAACCGTGTTCTTACCCACCTCTACATTGTGAGCAATTTGAATCAGGTTGTCCAATTTTACGCCTTCGCGGATGATGGTAGAATCGCCAAATAAAGTAGCGCAATCTATTACAGTGTTGGCGCCAACGGTTACTTTGTCTTCTATAATAACATTGCCTAATTGAGGAATGGTTTTGTACGTGCCATCGGCTTGAGGAGCAAAGCCAAATCCATCGCTGCCAATGACGGTGCCTGCATGAATCACACAATCGTTTCCAATTTTCGTTCCTGCATACAACTTTACACTGGCGTGTAGAATGGTGTTGTTGCCAATCACCACATTATCGCCAATGAAAACGTGTGGATATATTTTTACATTGTTTCCGATTTTGGTGTTGCTACCAATGTACGAGAAGGCTCCGCGATAGCCATTGGCTCCGATCGTGGAGTTAGCTGCAATGAAACTCGGCTCTTCAACGCCCGACTTTTGGAAGCTCATCATTTTGTGATACTCTTCTAACAGCACAGTGAAGCTGCTGTACGGATCGTCAACCAATATTAAAGTGGCGGTAATTTCTTTCTTCGCCTGAAAATCCTTTTTTACGATGACCGCACTGGCTTGAGTCGTGTAGATGTATTGTTCGTATTTCGGGTTCGATAGGAATGCGATCTGACCTTTCTTCGCATCCTGAATTTTAGCGAGCATGTTGATTTTCTGATTTCCATCGCCACTCACCTGGCCGCCCAACATCCCTGCAATTTGTGTAATGGTAAATTCCATAAGCTCGCTATTTAGTGATCAGATTTCCTTTGAATCGTGGAGAAAATCTGCCACCTCTATTACAAAGATATATTTTTAGGCCAGCATATATAATTTTTCTCTACGATTTTACTGATCGCCTTAATCGAGGGTAAATCGGAGGCGAGCGCAATGTCTACTACCTTACCCGATTTCATGAGGATGTTGATCGGTTTGCCATCGGTGATGTACGCTTCATTGCTTACACGGCCGTATGAAAACAAGTAGCTGGCATCTTTGCGCAGTACACCAAACGACTGATGAATTTGCAGACGCGCACTTTCAATTTCTGTTTTTTTGATGGGCGAATTACGCAGCCGAATTTGAAATAATTCGCGTAACAGCAAGCGATTGCAGAGCCCCGCCAGAATTTCGTCTTTATGATCTTTCCAGATTTTAATTGCACCCCAGATGTCGTTGTCATCCAATTGCCCAAACGATTCCAGTAGATGATTCTGCTCCGTAAAATCTTCCAGCGTGTGGTTTTCTTTTAGAAAGACTTTCAATGATTCGCTGCAAACCAACGGCTCTCCTGCATGGTAAAGGTATTGTGCCCTGCGGATGATATTCACCATCATCCGCTCGGCACTCACAGCCGTTTTGTGTAAGTAAACTTGCCAGTACATCAACCTGCGCGCGTTGATAAAACTCTCAATGCTAAAGATGCC
>JACPVX010000066.1 GCA_016191555.1 Bacteroidota bacterium | reverse complement strand
TTGAAAGAAGAAAGATACACGAATAGACTATTCAAAGTCTATCGGGAATATAAAATAGAATAGATGGTCTAGTGGTGTTCTTTCTCTTCCTCCTTGCCACCGCCATACCAACCTTCTTGGATTTCATGGAATGTGCTGTGCAAATTGGTGAGCGACTGACCGATAAGAGAATCGGCAGCGTTGTCGGTGATCAGTTTTAATAAACTTTGAGAGCCATCATTCAACTTCTGGAGTTTGCCCTTCATGTCATCATTGTTCACCTTTTCGGGTAGTTGAGCGGCAGCCCACTTAGAAGCTGCATCGGCCATTTCCTTGGCTAAACCTTTTGCGGGTGCAAGATTTGCGGAATCCTTGTAAGGATGGAACGACTCAGCCATGATCATGTGGAAGGAATCCATATCCGGCCACTCTTTAACTTCGGCATCAGCCGATTCGGTTTTCTTTCCGCCACAAGCCATCAAAAGACAAACCAGCGCAACGAATAAAATCCTCATAATCAATAGTTTAAGTAGGAACAAAAAAACCGCCTTAGCAGTAGCCATACGCGGTTTGTGTAGTCCGTACGGGAATCGAACCCGTGTTACCAGAATGAAAATCTGGTGTCCTAACCCCTAGACGAACGGACCGTCTTTCTGTAAAGAGGCGCAAAGATAGATTCCTGTATTTGATTTGCAAACCGTAGCGGTAAAAAAGTTGAGGAAAGTCGTTCCTTTTCGTTGGTTTTGGCTGTTAAGTAGTATAATTTTAGATTCAAATTTATCTAAAACAACAAATCAACATGACAAAAATAGGAATCAACGGTTTTGGGCGAATCGGCCGCCTGGCATTTAGAGCAGCCATTGGACGAAAAGATATTGAAATTGTAGGTATCAATGACTTGGTAGAACCTGATTATATGGCCTACATGTTAAAGTATGATTCCACGCACGGCAAATTTGAAGGAACAGTAGAAGTAAAGGATAAAAATCTGGTCGTAAACGGAAAAACTATCCGTGTAACGGCTGAAAAGGATCCGGCTAATTTAAAATGGAATGAGGTAGGTGCTGAAATAATCATTGAATCTACCGGATTATTCCTAACGATAGCGGATTGTCAGAAGCACATTACAGCCGGTGCTAAGAAAGTTGTAATGTCGGCTCCGGCAAAAGATGATACACCTACTTTTGTGATGGGCGTAAATCATAAGAAATTAACTGCGGCCCATACGATCGTTTCAAATGCATCTTGTACAACCAATTGTTTAGCACCGATTGCTAAAGTGCTGAATGATAAATTCGGAATTGTAGAAGGCTTGATGAGCACAGTTCACGCTGTTACAGCAACGCAAAAAACGGTGGACGGTCCATCTGCAAAAGATTGGCGAGGTGGACGTGGTGGATTTTCAAATATCATTCCATCATCAACCGGAGCAGCGAAGGCTGTAGGTTTGGTATTGCCTGAATTGAAGGGAAAATTAACAGGTATGTCCTTCCGCGTACCAGTAGCAGATGTTTCTGTGGTAGATTTAACCGTTCGCTTAGATAAACCTGCTACCTATGAGCAAGTAAAAGCCGCTATGAAAGAAGCTTCTGAAGGTGAGTTAAAGGGCATTTTAGGATACACTGAGGACGATGTGGTTTCCCAAGACTTCTTGGGTGACGAGCGCACTTCTATCTTCGATGCTAAAGCAGGGATAGCACTTAACGAGCACTTTGTGAAAGTGGTAAGCTGGTACGATAATGAGTGGGGTTATTCTAACAAATTGATTGACTTGGTTTCAGAATTAGCCAAAGTTTAAGAATCAAATTCTATAATTAGAAAAGCCCGATCGTAAAGTGGTCGGGCTTTTTTGTGCTCTTACCGATTCGGGCTGTTACCATTTTAAATAAACGCCCAGACTCCAATTTGGGGCAGCTAGGATATTACGAGCACCGAATGCAAAACCGCCTGAACCTGAAAGCCCCCATTTTTCAGTTGCCTGATAGTTAAGTTCTAAGGTAGGAGAGAAGTATTCCGTATTGTTATTGAATATGCCGTTTTGAATGGCCGTGCCGTCACCATTGAAAAGCGATTTCACCACATTTAGTTTTAGGATGGGTATGAATTTTTTGAGCGTTAGGCCCACTTCTGCACCATATCGAAACTCGTCTGAAAAACCATTGGTGCGATTGTTGAATCCAACATAGGCAGAGGCATATACAGGCTTTGGATAAAATGAATGACTTACGTCAATACGAATTTGTTGATTGAATTCTCCATCTCCGGTTTGTAAGATTTTCGAGCTCCCACCTGCTGTGGAGCCGAGAGGTAATCCCAAAAGAATCGTTGCACTAACGACAAATGGTTTGTTTACCAACAGTCCGTACTTCAATCCAATATCAGTATCTCCAAAAGATTGGTAATCATCGCCAGGAAAGAATTGACCTGTTTGGTTGTATTGCACTTGATTTAAAGTAGCTCGCACAAAAAATGGAAGGTATGCAATCCCTGTCAAGCGATTCGTGAAACCATATTCTGCATACATGCTGGTTGTGTAAATACTCGTTGTAGTGATGTCGATTACATTTCCATTTGGATTATAGAAGAAAGGAGAGATGATCCAGTTTTGTGAAAGTTTAAAATATCCTTTGCCTTTCGGTTGCGGCCAGCCACCTCCTGCCCAGGATGTAATAGTGATAATTATGAGTAACCAAAGTATTGTAAATTTTCTCATACTACTTTTATTTAAGTTCGGCATAGCCAAATACGACCGAGGCAGGCTTGCATAAAATAATCACATACTTGTAATCAGATAGTTTAATAGATGGATTCACAGCAGTGACATCAAAAGAGTGCGCACCATTGCGGGTAATCTGTTGGATTTCAATTCCGCTGGACTTAATCGTTGCTCCGCTAGAATTGGTATTGGCTAAATAAATGTAAGTGCCCAACGCAAAACTAGTTTTGAAGTTACTCGCAAAATCTAGAACTAGTTTTGAGCCATCGAGCTTAAGTGTGGCATCTCCACTTGCTTCATACCCTCCCGATTTCACGAACATGCCTTGTCGGATTCCACCAACTGTTACCACTACTTGATTAGAGACCACTCCCTCAACTTCTCCTGTAATGGTAGCAGATCCATTACTGATGGCGGTGGCTGTTCCATCGACATCAATGCTGACAATATTCTCGTTCGTGGATTTCCATACAATTGTTTTTAGAAGGGTCTGATCATTGATCGTTTTTACTACTCCAGAAAAAGAAATTTGATCGCCAATGCTCACAGCGGTTGTGGTTGAATTAATCTCTACTTTCGCCACTTGATTGATGTTGTTTACCACCGTTACGTACACCGTATCTCTCGCCTCACCCACTTGAGCGTAGATTTTTGAATTGCCTGCATTCAAGCCGTTAATTTTCCCTTCGGCAGATACTGCTATAATGGTTGGAGAAGAAACTATCCAAATCGGATTTGCCGTTTCATTCAATCCAAACTTGTTGGTGAATGAAAAAGACAAAGACTTCTGTTCACCCTCCATTAAAGCTATTTGCGTTGGGCTAACTATCAGCTTTTCTGGTACGATTGGGCTATTTAGAAAATCAGTGCCAATGCAACCAGATAGAACCAGTGCAAATCCAAAAAAGCTTCGTTTGCTCATTTACTCACTTATTTTCCCGAAAGGATGAAAATAATTGCCAATGTGCGAGTCGCTCAACAGACAATCCGCTAAATTGCAATTAGTTATCTTTACCTATGGCACAGAATGATTTGATTGCAAAGGCCGTAAAAGAGAGTTATTTCAATCTATTGGCCGTATTGCTGGAACAAGAGAATGTAAAAGGGTCTCATGTTTTATGCGTTTTAAAATGGGGCATTCAATTGGGGATTAACCCTGCTGATATCGATACCATCGGAAAAGGATTCACATCTCCTTATACGCCACCCGGCAGCGAATTAGAAAGGCTGGAATCTGTTTATCATTTGGTTTACATGATATATCTCGATCAGGTGGTGGAAGATAATGAGCTAGAAGTGGCGAATATGTATGCGTCACGCCTCGGCTTTAAAGAAAAATTAGTAGCGGATCTATTTAAATCGATTGCAACTGCTGAATTTGATCACGCTTCACCTGATAATGTTCGCAAAGAAGTTATTGAGTTTTTAAAAATTCAGAATTCATAGGAGCCTTGGTGGTTGTCAATTCCTAATATTTCAAAAGCCTATTTCACGTTTTTGTTCGATTCGCTACGGATGTAGGTTTTGATCCTATTTTAAAAAAAAAAATCTGATAGGTAGCTGCATCTTTGTGATACAAAAGCGAAGTAATATGCAAGGAGCGAACGGACTATCGAACATCAATATCAAGGGAAGAATGCAGCAAATTTTGTTTTTAGTGGCGATCATAGTCGTTGGTATTATGATCTCTCAAACTGTTTAAAAGTTCACTTAGTCACTTTTTTAAGTGATGTAAGATTTGAATAAAAATAAGGGTGTTTAGTGTGGAGCCTCGGTGATTTCTCATCGGGGCTTTCTTTTTTGCTACCCCTTACTTTTTCATTGAATGCTTGGTAGATTTACCGAATGGATTTTAGTGAGGACATTTTTCTGCATAAGCTGGCGCCAACATCACCGTTTCCCTTTTTGATTTCAATCGAAAGAGCTGAGGGTGTTTATCTTTTTAGCCCGGATGGAAAGAAATACTTAGACATGATTTCCGGCATTGGAGTAAGCAATATTGGTCATCGGCATCCCAAGGTTGTAAAAGCGATCAAAGATCAGGTTGATAAGCATTTGCATGTGATGGTCTATGGCGAATACATTCAATCTCCCTCGAATTTGTTGGCAGCAAAGCTTACCAGTTTGCTGCCCCCTACGCTCAACTGTTGCTACTTCGTGAACTCTGGCACCGAAGCAAATGAAGCAGCCTTAAAGTTGGCCAAGCGAGTAACGGGTCGCACCCAAATCATTTCATGCCGGAAGTCGTATCATGGCAGTACGCACGGTTCGCTGAGTGTTTCTGGAAATGAGGTGAAGAAGCGAGCATTTAGACCGCTATTGCCAGATGTGAAGTTTATCGACTTCAATAAGATGAATGATGTTGACGCAATCACCGATCGGACAGCGTGTGTCATTATCGAGACTATACAAGGAGATGCCGGTGTGCGTGTACCCGATATTGCTTACCTAAAAGCAGTGCGTGAACGATGTGCCGAAGTGGGAGCACTTTTAATTTTAGATGAGATTCAATGTGGCATGGGCCGCACTGGGAAACTCTTTGCTTTTGAGCATTTTGGAATAGTACCAGATATTCTTACGATTGCCAAGGCATTTGGTGGAGGACTGCCGATTGGTGCCTTTGTCTCGTCTTATGAAAATATGCAGCAGTTTACTCACAACCCCATGCTGGGGCATATTACCACTTTTGGCGGTAACCCGGTTTGTTGCGCTTCCGCATTGGCCACATTACAAGTGATCGAAGATGAAAAATTATTGTCTACAGTCGAAGCAAAAGGAAAATTGATTGAAGGTTTACTCAGACATCCAAAGATAAAGGAAGTGCGCAGGTTTGGACTGATGTTCGCTTTTGATTTTGATTCGGAAGAACGCGTGAATCGAATAGTGCAATATGCCAAAGAACATGGCGTAATCTGTTACTGGTTCTTATCGCATCCGTATAGCTTTCGAATTGCCCCACCACTGACTATTACCGAGTCTGAGATACGCGAAGCATGTGCCGTAATTCTAGCAGCCATTGAAAACGCCTAGATAGTGCTGGGCAGTGACTAGTATAAAGTTTGTATATTGTTCTATTAAAAAAATAGCTGAATGAATTTAGATCGGATCTACAAGTCGTTGGTTGTTACTGCGCTGGTAATCACAGCACTCATCTTAATGAAAGATATTGTGATGCCGATCGCTTTTGCTGCGTTGTTTTCGGTGGTACTGTTGCCGTTGGCAAAGCGATTTGAAAAAAAGACAGGACGTATTTTTTCAATTACACTCGTTTTGCTGGTAGCTTTTTTGGCGATGGGGCTTTTGTTTTGGTTTGTTGTGGCACAGTTGGCCAGCTTAACTGAAAGTCTTCCAGACTTAGAAGGAAAGTTTTTAACGCTCATTAATTCTTTCAGCGATCAAATCAATGCTTGGTTAAACATTGACACGCATGAACAAATGCAGATGATGAAAGATGCCCTCAAAAATTTCTCGTCTTACTTCGGAAGTGTGTTGGTGTCGACTTCTTATTTCGCTTATTTCTTCATCCAAGTTCCGATTTACATTTTTTTGTTTTTGCTGTACCGCGAGCGCTTCAAAGATTTCTTATTGGCTGTATGGCCCGATTCAAATTTGAAATGGAAAGACGAAATACAAGGAGTAGTTCGGGGTTATATTTCCGGATTAACCATTGTTACCATTATTGCTGCCGTGTTGAATAGCATTGGATTGCTTTTGCTTGGAATTGAGCATGCTATCTTTTTTGGATTTTTATCCGGGCTGCTGACGATGATTCCGTATGTGGGGATAACCATTGGTGCTGCCTTGCCCACTTTATTGGCGTTGGTTACGAAGGATAGCATTTGGTACGCGGTTGGCGTAGTGGCAGTTCATGGATTTGTACAATTCTTGGAAGGAAATTTTATCACACCTAAAGTTACCGGATCAAAGATTAGCGTCAATGCACTGGCAGCTATTCTCGCTTTGTTGGTAGGAGGGAAGATATGGGGAATTACCGGAATGATTTTAGCAGTTCCCGCGGTGGGGATTTTGAAGATTCTGCTAAGCTATTCACCAAGCTTAAAACCACTTGTTATTTTATTGGAAGACAAACATAATGAGATGACGGAAGAGGAAATTGAGAAAATGGATGAGCCACAGTAGTAAGCTTGCTTACTTACCAATTCGAATTTTTTTGATTAAACTCGATGAGATATTTCATTAAAGTAGCAAAGTCATTCTGGTTTTTTTCACGGTTAAACTCAGCCAATAAATTGAGATCGTATTGTTTCAAGATGGATGAAAGTGTTTTTTTTGATAACACATATGCATAGCCATCATCATCAGGCATATAAATAATCCAACCGGGATTTCGATGTGCCATATCCTGTCCATGGGCATAAGCAAGCGTTCCACCTACCACACCCCCGATAATGCCACCTGTCCATACTCCAGCTGTTGTAATTCCAGAGTGTGCGGCAATGGCGTTGGCTTTTCCGTGAAAATCTTCAAAGTAAGTAATCTTGCCAAGAGCCAGAATTGGTACAAAATAGTTCGTTTGGTCATAGACTCTTGCATTTAGAAAAATATTAAGCCCATCACTGAAGCCATACACCCTTCTGATGATTTTTCCTTTCTCATCTCTTAACCTCCTGCGGATGAATTCACCCGAATCAATTGAAATGGTGAATCCCGAAGTGATACCTGGAGAGTTTGATTTGAATTCGTTGAAAGTTCTGTAAATGCCATACCGCAATTTTTTGGTGGTCAAAATGTTATCGGTAAGGCTATCGCTTTGCGCGAAACTTTGAATAGAGAACAGAAGGAAAATAATTGCCAGTAGACCAAGTCTCGATATCATATTTTTTCGATCACCAAATTATGATTGGTGTAGATGCAGATATCCGCAGCAATGTTGAGGCTTTCACGGACCATTTCTTCTGCTGTTAAATGAGGCGCATGTTTTTTTAATGCCAGTGCAGCGGATTGTGCATACATGCTTCCCGAGCCAATGGCAGCCACCTGATGATCTGGCTCGAGCACATCTCCGGTGCCAGACAAGACCAGAATTTCATCTTTATTCACAGCTATGAGCATCGCTTCGAGTCTGCGCAGAAAACGATCCGTTCGCCAATCTTTGGCGAGTTCGATAGCGGCACGTTTCATGTTGCCTCCGTAAGCGTTTAGCTTTTCATCAAACCGATCCAGTAGAGTAAAAGCATCGGCTGTAGAGCCCGCAAAGCCAGTGAGTACTTTTCCATCTTGCAGCTTGCGTATTTTTTTTACGTTGCTTTTCGCGATGGTATTGCCCATGGTGGCCTGCCCATCTCCGCCAATGGCTACTTGGCCGTTGTGTTGTACTGCTAAAATGGTGGTGGCGTGGATAGGAGTCATTTAACTAAAGAAGTAAACTGGTATACATCACGTAAAGGAATACGGACATTCAAACTAGCGATATGAAGACTTTCATCCAAGGTTTTGTATTCTTGCAATTCCCAATGTTTCGATTCATTCAGCCTGAAAATCTCAACTCGAATGGATTGAGAGTCAACCTGAATATATTCGAGTAATGTCGGAATATCGCGATACAAGCTGAACTTGACTCCACGGTCGTAATTTTTTGTGCTTTCTGATAAAATCTCAATTAGCACAGTGGGGTCAACAAAAGTCATTTCGCCTTTGCCGAACGGTGCACTTTTATTGCAATAAACCGATATGTCGGGATAAGTGAGTAAAGTATTTTCGCGGACATACAATCGTTTGTCGCTACCATATGTCCTGCAAGTTTTGCCTTTTAGTTGCGCGCTCAATTCACTGAATAAACTCGAAAATATCTCGTTGTGATTATCACAAGCACCGGCCATCGAGAATACCTCTCCCTGAAAATATTCATGTTTTTCAGAGGCCTCGTTCTCCATTTCAATAAATTCTTCAATTGAAATGAATTTCTTCTGGTAGGATACAACAGGCTCTTCGGTATTCATCTATTATAACCTAAAATTTATCTTAAATCAAAATCCTCACTGGATCTTCCAATAGACCTTTAAGTGTTTTGAGGAAGGCGGCACCCACGGCACCATCTACCGCGCGATGATCGCACGATAAAGTTACTTTCATCACATTGCCCGGAACGAGCTGGCCATTTTTAACAATGGCTGTTTCTTTGATTCCACCAACTGCTAAGATGCAAGCATCTGGTGGGTTGATGATGGCAGTGAAATCTTCAATGCCAAACATTCCTAGGTTCGAAATGGTGAAGGTGCTTCCTTCCCAATCGCTGGGTTGTAATTTTTTATCGTGAGCTTTTTGAGCAAGGTCTTTTACTTCTACAGCTATGTGCGAAAGCGATTTATTGTCAGCAAAGCGGATAACAGGAACTAACAATCCGTCTTTTACCGCTACGGCCACACCAATGTGGATGTGATGATTCTTGCGCATTTTGTCGCCCAGCCAACTTACGTTTACATCCGGATTTTGACGAAGCGCTGCAGCCACGGCTTTGATCACCATGTCGTTGAACGAGATTTTTACCGGGGCAATTTCATTCATGCTCTTGCGTGCTTCAATGGCCTTGTCCATGTTGATTTCCATGGTAAGGTAGAAGTGAGGAGCTGTGAATTTGCTTTCTGCCAAACGCTTCGCGATGGTCTTGCGCATTTGTGAAACAGGAATTTCTTCGAAGCTTTCCTGACCCACTACAGATGGCAACACCACCGGTGCGCTGGATTTAGCTGATGCTGTAGGTGCACTGGCAGCAGCTGGTTTGAAGTTTTCTACATCTTGCTTTGTAATTCTGCCATGATCGCCAGAGCCAGCAATTTTTGAAATATCGTAGCCTAAATCTTTTGCAATTTTTTTAGCAAGAGGCGATGCTTTGACGCGACCATTTGCAGATGATTCGGTAGATGCGTTGCTGGAAGTTGTGGCAGGTGCGGCTGCTACTTTTGGGGCCGCAGCGGCAACTGAAGTGGCACCAGAAGATTTTTGTTCGTGTGCTTTCAAAAGCGTTTGCCAATCGGCACTTTTCTCTCCAATGATAGCGAGGACCCCATTTATTTTTACGGCTTCTTTCGCGTTAGCGCCAATGTATAAAAGAGTGCCGGTGTTGTACGATTCGTAGTCCATCGTAGCCTTATCGGTTTCGATTTCTGCGAGTAGTTCGCCAGACTTCACTTGGTCGCCCACTTTTTTATGCCAAGCTGCAATTACACCTTCGGTCATGGTATCACTCATTTTCGGCATGAGTGCGATTTCGGCTTTGATGCCGGTAGTATCAATTGGTGCTGCCGGAGCGGCTTCTGTTTTTGCTTCTTGTTTGGGTTGCTCGGCTTTGGCTCCTCCGGTGGAAGCTGCGGATTGAGCGCCTGCCAGTAATGCAGAATAATCTTCGCCTTTGTTGCCGACAATGGCGAGCACGCCATTGATTTGTACGGGTTCGCCCTCTTTGGCTCCCAGATAGAGTACGGTGCCGGTGTTAAATGATTCGTAGTCCATGGTAGCCTTATCGGTTTCGATTTCCGCCATTAGTTCGCCCGACTTTACAGTGTCTCCCACTTTCTTGTGCCATTTGGCAATCACCCCTTCGGTCATGGTGTCGCTCATTTTGGGCATGCGTACAATTTCTGCCATATCTTTTGTGTAGTTAAATCTCGTTGCTGTTAATCTTATTCGAACATCAAAAATAGGCGTATTTATGCGATTTTCAAGTCTGATTTTTGGGTAAAAGGAAAGAGTGGGCGCAACGGTGTGAACGTGGTGCTGGCGTGGGCGAGGGATGGAGGCATTGTTGGAGCCCAGCCTTTGCTAAGGTTGAGCAAACTGGGCAAAGGCTGGCGACTGCCGACAGCCCGGTGGCTCGCCACGCCCCAAAGTCAATTTATGGTTTTTTGATTTTTGGGATTAGAAATTAAAGGTTCCGATCAGGATTTCGAAGAGTGAAGTGGACGGCTTGATGCCATACGAATAGCGGAAGCCAATATCGAGTTGTGGCAAGAGGCGCATGACATTGATATCGAATTTTACTTCGGCACCGGTGGAGATGTAGGTGCGGGATAGTCCATAAAGAGGTGTTGAACCATAGCCATAGTCAAAAAAGCCGTTGACACGAACACGTTGAATATTCAGCAATGGACCAATGGAGATATCGGGATACCACACGGGCATGGTATAGTTGGCTGAGAAGGAGTAGAAATTAGCGAATCGAGCTACTGAGTGCCCGCGCGGTAGAGGTACTTTGTTATTAAACTGGTAGATAGCATTATCTCGAATTTCTGTGCCACTTTGATTTGCATAACGCAATGAGTTGATTTGTGTGCTTTGGTAGCTGGCATATCCCCAAATTGAGTGGTGCTTAAATGTATTTTTATCAACCAGGCTTAGCAGGGAGGGAAAATAGGCAATGCCATAAACTGAAAACTGATTGCCCGAATAGTTTCCTCCGTAGGGTGTGCCATAGGCATTCATGTAAATGGCTTGTCCCCATTTGCTATTGATATCTCTTCTGCTTTGTTTGAGAAGTCGGTAAGCTGAAAAGGTGAAATGATTATAAATCAGATTTCCGTTGTTGATGCGATCGGAAAAGAAATAGTAGGAGACAATGGTGTCGTTGACAGTTATGGCCGGAATGATTCTACTCTTATTAATTGAATTTGAAAAATTGGATACTTGAGTTGTGCCTACTGCGTTTCCGAAGCTGACGCTGCTAATGAATTTTGACGAGGTTGTAACTAATGGAATTCGCAGTCCACCTTCAATGGTTTTTTCGCTCCAGCTAAATGAGAGATTTTGAACTTTGGTAGTTTCGGTATAGTTTGGTTTTGTGCCGGTGTATGAAATGGTTTCTACTTCGCCTTCATTGACTTTGCGGTCGCTTTGTGTAAATGAAAAGTCGATGATGGGATACCAAGCCTGGAAGCTTAGGCCTCCTTTCCAAGCGCTGGTTTGTTCTGCGATGTCATATTGGTAGCCTCCGCTAATGGTAGTTGTGCTCAATAAATCTTTGGAGGTAACCCCCGCGAAGATGGTTGTCAAATCATTGTTCACGTAGGTTCCCCAAGTATATGGATTAACAATGCCTTTGAATCGCGAATAGCGTTTGGCTTTGTAGGTGCTATCGGGAACACCGGCTAGGAAATCGTGTGATGCTTCTTGCGTAGCCAAATGGGCAAACAATGCATCGGGTTGTTTGCGTTGATGCCACTCTTTCCATTCACCGGGATTGAAATTAATTTTGACTACATCCATTCCGTCTTTTCCCTGCTCGTTGTAGAAAATAATTTTTCCATTGCGACTTAGGCTTGGATTGTAAGAACCGTATTTGCTGGAGGTAATCTGATAGCGTTTTCCGGTTTCGGTATCTAGTGCATAAATATTGTCGATGCCGCTGATGGGTGAATTGTAGAGAACATACTTGTCGAAGGGAACCGGATGGCCCATGTTTTCGTCAGAGAATTCGGTTAATAGTTTTTCCTCTTTAGTTGCCAATGTAAATAGCACCAGCGCCTTTCCTTTTTTGTTGGTTTTGAGAGCTACAATCTGTTTGCCATCGGGTGTCCAACGTGGCATGGAGATAAAGTCATTTTCGGGATTTTTAAATTCCATTACGCGATTGCCACTGAGATAGTCGAGCACGACTAATTTGGTTTGATAATCGGTGGAGGTTTCTACTGTAGCGATTTGATAACCATCGGAAGAGATGGCCGCTGCAGCGTATCTACCATTTTTGGCAATCACCCGCTTTACGTTGCTACCCATATCATAGCCTATTATAGCTGAATAGGTTTTTATACGCCAACGCGGATCGAATCGATACTCGTTCCAAACGACTCTGCTATTCGTAGCACTGAGCATGGCGGCATCGTTTACAACTCCTTGTGTGTAAATGGTTCTTTCATGACTGCCATTTAATAACACCAATTTTTCAATGTCTCCAATTCCGGACTTCTGAACCAATATTTCTCCACCTTCCATTTCTTGAGGAAAGCGATAGTCGGTATAGGCATTATTGATGCGAGCATTTACTTTCTCAAAAGAAGTTATTCGTGTTGTATCTAATTGGGCTTGCCATTGTTTTTTGAGGTCTACGGCCATTTCGTTGTAGAGGTCTCTAACATAAAGTCCGGTTTCTTTTTTGAGAGCGATCGAAAATGTAAAAGGAACAAACGAAGTGTTCCATGATCTGCGCGTTACGTTTTCCCATACTTCCGGATTGTTGGTTTTCCTACGGAGGTACGACACCATGTGATAGCCCAGTTTGTAATGATCGGGAATGTTGTGTTTATACGAGCGCAGATATTGCTTATGGTAATTAAAGGTGCGCCCTTCCATCAGATTAGTTCGGAATACAAGATCGAAATTGGGTATTCGTCCACGCCCGCTATTGGTGAAGGCAGTTTCGGTGGCAACTGCATCGCCTTCCCAAAACCATTGCGGTGCACCGAGGTAAGACATGGCCGAGAGGCCATAATTACCAAAAGCATAATAGACAAAACGATTGAAGCCGCGCGTGGCATGCTGAAACTGCACCATGTGACGATACTCATGGGTGGCCAACAAGTTGAGCCAATCATTGTTGCCGGTGAAGTTGTAATTCTGCGAAGGCATTCCGTAAAACTCAGACCTGCGCGGGGTAATCGATACGAAACCATTAGAAATGGAACTCTGGTTTTGAAGTATCAAAGAAATTTTGCGAGGGCTGGCACCCATAGTTTTAGATTCGGGAGCATGAATGTATTCCAGTGTGTTGGCCATACGCTGAGCCTGTTGCTCATATCCAAGTGGATACAAAATCCGGAAATGTGTCGTGTTAAGTTGATACCACTTTAATGAAGGAGCATTGTTTTCGTTAACAACGGATTCTTGAGCAGTGCCTTGAAATGAAAGAAGACCAATAGCAGCGAAGAGGAATACTTTGATGCTGCGATAAACGAAAAGACGGCTTGGCTGCTTCATGGTTTCGGATCAGGTAACGACTACTTTGTGTAGAAAGTATAGCCTAAAAATTAGCTTTGTGTAAAAATAGCCTTGCCAATGGTGAAAACAAATACCTATTTTTGCCGGACTATGTGGAAAGAAATAAAAAAAATGTATCAACAGTACAAGGAATACGTTCGCATAGATTTAGTTATGTATGGAGTGATGATCGTGATGATTATTATCTACGCCATTTACACACTTGCATTTCGCTAATCTCTCAGCAGAATCTCGCGTACGTTGTCTTTGATCTTAGCCGACAGCTCATCGGTGGGAAGATCGTTGATATCTTTTCCGAATGGATCTTCTATTTCTTCGGCAATCAGTTCTACACTCAGCAATACAAAGGTGATCAAAACAACAATCGGTACGGTGATGTAGCCCGATGTGGTTACAAAGGCAAAAGGAAGTGTAATGATATAAATGAAAATAAACTGCTTGATATACATGGTGTATGAGTAGGGAATGGGTGTGTTTTTGATCCGTTCGCAAGCACCGATGATATCCGAAAATTCTTTGAGCTCTTTATCAAGCATAAATAGCTGATCGCCCGAGAGGGTTTGTTTTTTGTAAAGGTCATTTGTTTTTTGATACAGCAGAGAGGAAATGAAATTAGGTCCGTGTTTTACCTTTTTCAAGTTGGTGATGAAATCAGCGTCCGGAGATTCTAAGAACTCTTCTTTTACACCTTGCCGTAAGTGTTCTTTGAGTGACATCACCAGATTAGGTATCATCTTGACAAACCAAGTGCGAGTTTCTGTGTCATCTTGACTGAGGAACGCATTTAGCTTTAGCGATAGATTGCGTGTGTTATTTACAAAGCTTCCCCACAACTTTCTTCCTTCCCACCAGCGATCGTACGCGGAGTTGGTGCGAAACACAAGGAATAGACCGAGCACAATACCAAGCAGCGAGTGCATGCTAATGGTAGTATGAAAATCATTTTCATGAAAGCGTAATATGTCTAACAGCACATAACATAATGCCGTTGAAAATATAGTCATGAAGATGAGCACCGGTGTTAAGGTACGCATGACTGCCCGCGAGTAGGCGTGAAACACGTGCGAGAACCAAACTTTTGGATTGTAATTTACCATTTGCAATAATAATTGCGGTTAAGATATAAAATAATAATCGGACAGAAATAAAAATGGCTGCCATGCGGCAGCCATTTTTATTAAAAATCAAACTGTCTACTAAAACTTGAAAGTCAGCTGACCCATGAAGGTGGTACCAAGCTGACTGAATTGTGATCCATTGTAGCCTAAGATTTTATAGCGACCAGCGAAGGCAAGGAATCCTTCCAATAATCTTTTGCTTGTTGCATCACTTAATACTACTTGACCATCTGCATTTTGTGCTTCCAGTTTCCAGGTTGGCAATACATTAAACAAGTTGTTTACAGTAAATGAAGCAGAAATGTTTTTTGAGAAAGCATACCCAACATTCAAGTCTGTAACAATCGCGGATGAAAATACTTGCTTGATGTCATTCATTACATTTGAACTGGCTTTTGAAGGTGTTACAGGTGTGATTGAGAAATCGCTGTATGCAAACCCATTGTCCAGGTCTTGGAATTTAGTAGGGCCGAACATGGTATTATTGACTACTATGTTCCAATTGCCAATGCTATAATCCAGGCCACCGATTACTTTATACTGGGGTCTTCCTTCTGTTAGCAGAGATCTGATTTGCGCATTCAAAATGGATGCACCTGCTGAAGCGATGATCTTTGGTGTGTTAGGAGAGCCAACAATTTCGTTGCTCAATGTAAAGTTACCGGCAACGTTTATACCAAGTTTACCTGTTCCCAATTCAAGGTTCTTATAGCTTGCAACAACATCTAAACCTTGAGTCTGTGTTTTGATACCATTGATAAAGAACTGAACGCTTTGCAAATCAAAATTTCCTACACCTACACTACTGCCTTTTAAGATTCTTCCCAATTCAGTTGTAGGTACTGCCAATTTACGATCGTCAGTTGTAATAGAAGAGCTATACACGATTCGGTCGCTGATTGTAATGTTATAATAATCTAAGGTTAAGCTCAAATTGCTTGTTGGAGTTATCCCTAACCCAAGGGTGATATTGTCGGATTTTTCTGGCGTTAATCTTGGGATTCCCAATGCAAAAGCTTCTTTGCTGATATTATTAAACAAACCAGAAAGTACAATGGTACCACCAGCAAACGAAGCTTGAGTTGACTGAGCATAAATTTGATGCAAAGTTGGAGCACGGAAACCAGTTGAGATTGAACCTCGTAAAACGATTTTATCTTCAAGTAGCTTTAGTCTTGAAGATAATTTCCATACAGTTGCACTTCCAAAGTCGCTGTATTTTTCTGCGCGTACTGCACCTTCAATTAAGAAATTCTCAGTTATATCGTATGTAACATTTAAATACGCGCCAATGTTGAAGCGACTATTGGTTCTCGCATTTTCTGCTCTGATACCAGGAAAGGAGTTGGAACCTTCTTTTGTATAAGAAGCAGTATCACCCGCAATGATTTGGTATGTTTCAGAACGAGCCTCACCACCAAAAGCAACATTAATTTGCGATGTAACTGTTTTGCTTACATCGATGTTTCCTACAACATGATTAAAGCTAAAGCCCCCTGGCTTGAATGAGGTGGGGCTTTTGGCGCCAAGACCTCTATTAATGGTGTTATTTACGCTATACAACTGCTCGTTGCCACCGATGGTAATACTTGCATCAGTCGACCAACCCTTACTTTCGTTTTTAACACCTAAAGTAGCATTGTAGTCTTTTAAATCACCTTCAAAGGTTGGCATATAGCCCATATATCCTTTATATATTTCAACCCCTGCAGAGTTAAGCGTATTGTCACCAGTATAATTCACTCCATTTGGATCCGTAATGTGAAGTAATCCGAAATCGGTTCTCCAATAGGGAGTGCGGTAATTCGCATTACTTAATACTTTCTTAGCTACGAAAGCCGCATTACTATAGAACTGCATATTTTCACCAACGGGTATACCTAGATTGTAAGAAAATTTGGCGGCCGTAGTTGCACCAGTTCCATTGATGTTTCCACCAGTTGGATTAATTTTTAGGAAATTGATAATGTTGGCGTTGGCTGGATCTGATTCTGAATTAGGACCGGAATAACTTCCAAAAGTCGCGATTTCCACAAGGGGGTCTATGGTTCCTGATCTTACTGCGTTATCCGTCTGATTGAAACCTATGGTATAATTGATAAAACCATTTTTCGCAAAGTTAGTACCGCTATTAAACGACAGACCATAAGTTCCACCATCTCCTTTGCTAGTTACTCCTGAAATGACATTCAAAGAGCTGTATTCAAATTTATCCTTTAAGATGACGTTCATTACTCCGGCAATGGCATCTGAACCATATTGCGCAGATGCACCATCGCGCAAAATCTCTACGCGCTTGATGGCATCTGTTGGGATACCCGAAAGATCGGCACCTGTCTCACCGCGACCAGGAGCAAACTGAACATATAACAATGAGCTAAGATTTTTTCTCTTTCCGTTAATCAAAATCAATGTGCGGCTTGGGCCAAGATTTCTGATCTCGTAAGGGTCTAACAAAGTAGAAGCATCGTTCACAGGTGTATTTACCGTGTTGAAAGATGGAACCCTGTACTGCAATGCTTTGTCAAATGTAAATTGACCAGTTGTTGCCAATTCTTTCGATGTGAAATTGTCGACTGGCACGGGGTTATCAATAATGGTTCTTTGGGCACCTCTACCTACCGAAATAACAACTTCTTCGAGTTCGTTTGCACTAGTTGCTAATTTTACGTCCACCACATTCGATACGCCAAGCGTAATTTCCTGGGTAGTGTAGCCTATTGATGATACAACCAGTGTACTGGCATTCACAGGTACAGTTAGCTTGTACTTTCCATCCACATCGGAGGCAGTTCCGATGGATGTTCCTTTTACGGTGATGTTAGCACCAGGCAATGGTGAGCCGCTTTCGGCATCGGTGACAGTGCCCGTTACCTCTCGGTTTTGGGCAAACACTGCTACCGAGCAAAGCAAAAATGCTGTGATGAATGGTAGAATTTTTTTCATAAATGGTTAATTTAAGTGATGTGTATAACCAATATTAAGAATTTATTAATTTTAAAAAAATAAATCGTTCAATTTTGTTGTTGACCAGTCATGTCAAACGATTGAAACTTAGCGTTACAAGCCTGAAAATTCTTATGTTTACTTTTTAGTGGCGTAATGCCTTTAACCCATTCAGAATGAAATCACTTCTTTTATCTGTAGTAGTTTTAACGATCGGTTCTTTAGCTTTTGGTCAGGCAGACTTTGCCGTTACGATTAAGGGAGATACGCTAAAGGGGAGGGTGCGAATTCTTACCTACGATCAGCTGGATCGTGTACAGGTCGTTACTGAAGACAACAAAAAGACCTACTCGGCACTGGAAATCCGCACGCTGCGGATTGCCGGGATTACATACCATACAATCCGGTATGATAAGGGTTTCCGATACATGAAATTGATCAAGGATGGATTTCTCAGTCTATATGGCTTTCGCATGCCGAACCAGTCGACTTATGATGGTCAATACTTGGTCAAAAAAGATGGATCGGGTTTGGAAATGCCAAACTTAACTTTTAAAAAGAGTTTATCAACTTTTCTTTCGGACTGCCCAGAAGTAAATGAACGAATAAAAAGTGGTGATTTAGGGCGTAAAGATATCGATAAGATTGTTGACAGGTACAACAGTTGTCTTCAATTTAAAACGGAGCGAAGAGCGGAGGAACCCAAAATTGCACCTGTCACCGAAGTAGAGAGTGAACAGATGATTGCGGTGAATGCGATTATCGCCAAAGCAGAAGCCGCAACCAATCTTGAGAATAAATCTGACATAATTGATCTACTGAAAGACTTGCGTTCTAAAATAGCCCGTAATGAGATACTGCCCAACTACATCCTTAAGGATGTCAAGAATCAATTGGGTCAAAATCCGGATTTTGCTGCTGAGTTAGAAAAATTTCTTTCGTTAGTGAAGAAATGACGGAAGGAATTTTTTGATGGGGGCAGGAATGTTTTTTCGGTCGATCCAAAATGCAATCAACGAACAAATGGCTACCGCTAAAGCTAGAATAAATAGGTAGCCGCCATCTCCTTTTACTTCGATGCCCAACAAGGTCAGGTGCATCATCAAGGCACCTCCCATTAATCCTGCTGCCAAGATACCACCCAACCAAACCGTAGAAGGCAAGAGAATCAGAATAGAGGCAATCAACTCCATCGTTCCAACTCCAATTCTTCCCCAGGGTTCCATGCCCACTTGCGTGAAAATGTAAACAGACTCCTCTGCGCCCGTAAACTTAAAATACAATGTTTGAAGCATGATGACGGCAGCCAAGATTCGGGCTACCCAAAAAATAATGCGAGTGGTGGTGGTCATGTGGGTGTGTTTAGGTAAGATGATAAGGCTTGATAGTAAATTCGGTAATCCATATTAATATAGCAAGTAATGCAATGCCTATCTATTTGGTTGTCATTCAACCGACATTATAAACCAAACATATGGGCTGTTTCCATTTTATCTAGTAGCAGTAGTCGTAAATCGATCCATAAAAACTAAGACATTTCAAATATTCGTTTAATTTAGATTTTTAATTATAGTTCTTATTCTATGGCAATCTTTGAAGTGCACCCCGATATTGCGGAAGCAAAAACAATCTCTACGGATTTCTATTTGGATCCGAAGTACTTCAAAGATTCGAAGGAAAAAATCTTTAGTCATACCTGGCATTTTGCAGGTGACACAGACCAGGTGAAAGAAACAGGTTGGGCTACCCCTGTTCATTTGCTCGAAGACTTTCTCAATGAGCCTTTACTGCTATCTAAAGACAAGGACGGCAACCTTCATTGTATGCCCAATGTCTGCACTCATCGGGGAAATTTGATTGTAGAAAAACCTTGTAAGGTGAATGACCTTCGCTGCAAATACCATGGACGAAGATTTAATCTGAATGGTAAATTCTTATCGATGCCTGAGTTTAAGGAAGTGAAGAATTTCCCTTCCGAAGCAGATGACCTGATTAATTTGCCGGTGCATCAATGGGGAAAGTTGCTTTTTACTTCGCTTGGTAAAAAGTTCAGTGCAGATTTATTCTTTCAAGAGATGAATGACCGCGTAAGCTGGATGCCGCTCAACGAGTTTGTATTTCGCCCTGAGTTATCCAAAGATTATCTGATCGATGCGCACTGGGCGCTTTACTGCGAAAATTATCTGGAAGGATTTCATATTCCATTTGTACATGCCGGTTTGAATGCAGCCATTGATTATGGAAATTACTCCGTTGAGTTATATCGCTACGCTAGTTTGCAAATTGGAATTGGAAAAG
>JACPVX010000032.1 GCA_016191555.1 Bacteroidota bacterium | reverse complement strand
TTTACAGCCCGTGCTTACACACCGACTGTGATAGGCCTACTATCATCTTTTGTACAGCATAGAAACGCGACCGCCTGTCTTGTTTCTTTCACGACACACTCCGCGCTAGAGGGGACTTCGCCACTCCGTATTTTACGTTGGCTGAACCGTTCAACAGCTCGGCATAGCCGATATCTTAAAAACTCATACTTTTGAATACACGTTAGCTGGTTTCAAGCAGTTACATCATTTATAGGCTCTAAATAAATAAAAAGGATGGTTATTATACCATCCTTTTTGGTCATCTTTTCTTGTCATCGAATTCCTATGCCTAGACTTTCAATACTTTACTTAGCTTTTCTGGTGCATTACCCAAAGTTAGTGTTTCTCTCTCTTAGACACAGTTCACTTTACACCCTCTACGGACTAAAGATAATTAAGTATTTACTGCAACCACTTCCCTCTGTTTTCACTTAAAAAGTTATATATACGTTCGTTGATTTCAACGTTTGAGTCATTGGCTTTTTTTCTAATCGGATAATCCGTTTTTGCAGCCAAAAAAACGGATTTGCTGACAGCCATTTCAAGGATTGAATCAGACCTAAAGTGATAATACCAGTAGTATTGCCTGTCAATAATTTTTATGTTAGGTAGTGGATCGGAGAGTCTAATCGACAGAGAATACTTATTAATGTCGCATTCTTTACATTCAATCCTTTTTTCAATTATTCCTGAAAAAGCTAGCTCATAAATAAATCGTTTCTTTGAATGAAATAGCCCGTTTGCATCAGACATGACTCCTCGCGAAAGCCGCTTGTATGAACAATTAGACGTAAGTAGTATGATCAAAACTATTGCAAGTTGTCTTTTCATATGACACTTATTTTCAATTAACTTTAGTCTTTTGATTCTTCCTTTTCTTTCTTTTTCTTCTCTTCTTTTTCTCGTCTTCGTTGTTCCCGTTCTTCTTTTTTATTTGCCCTCTGAATCGCATCAAATATCATTCTTTGAATCTTCTGCTGATTAGCTTTCAGTTTCATATAATACTTTGTAGGTTTGGGTGTAACGTCTTTTGGTAACTTTACACCCGTACCTTTCTCAATTGGAACTTGCATCGCATCGACGCAGTTATTGAAAAGAAGATGATACTTCTTTTTCCCGCTCATCATCCTATCAGCCAACGCTTCCCCTGCCTCATAAATCTTCTGGTCCATTTCAGGTGAAGTGTGAAATTCAATATAATCTTGATGCGGTCCATAGTCAGTGTCATTTAATGCTATTTCTAATGCTTCATCGCGATCCTTGGTCCCCAATGGGCGCAACTCCATACCTCCACTTACACCGAACAGCATCTTTAAAGGTGAGCCTTCTCGATTCAAAGCACCTTGAACCATATAGTACCAATTCCCATTGCCATCTTGAACCAAAGTACTGACGTGCCCATACCCACTACCTCTAGCAAGTGCGATCATAATAATTACATCTTTACCATCTGGATCAATAGACTTAATAGGATTGTTAAGAACATAATTGTATGGTGTTGCAAATGAGTACTTATCACCTTTAGGATCAATTGAATTCCATCTTCCAATCTCAGGCATATACATCCTGGCTCCATAATCCAACCACCCAAGATTCAACTCATCTTGTAACTCCTTCCCATTGTACAAGTAATTCTGCTGTGTTGAGTTTTCACGTGTGTACGGGTTAAACGTCAAACCAAACGCATAATAATCATTTGTTGCTACCACAGGGCTTTTCGTTTGTGTCACCTTAAAGTCATCGAAATATACTTCCACCGGAGTTGTGTTTTCGTTGCTCAACCAAATATACACATATCCGGCATCTGTTATATTGATGGTAGGAGAATTCACCAGTTCATGCGCTACATCCGTTCCCGCCTCTTTACCTGCGGTAGTGATTTGTTTAAAACCGCCCGTGAGACTTACATAGTTCCGGTCAAAGACCAGCCAGTTCAAATAGGCCTTGGGAGCTCCGTTGTCGGTTTTCGTGCCGAGCAAGCCGGGGTAGCTGGCGTTGAAGGATGAGGTGCTATTTGCGTAGCCCGTGGCATCTGTAAATACTACGCCTGCCGTATTTGATGCAATCTGGCTCATCAATGTTGAAAGTGTTCCCGTCCAGTTGCTGCTGTTCGGGTCAATGTATTTGGCATACACTTCAATGTTAATCACATCACCCGGCATCACGCTCAGGGATTTCGCCAAACCGTAGATTTCATTCGTTCCGCCATTCAATCGCTCGGCAAACCCAATGCTCGCGCCATTGGTCTTATCCAATATCGTTGCATACACACGTTTTGCATTCGCGTAACGCAAGAACTGGCTTTGCTCCGTGGTCGCATTCGCATCTTCCAAAGTACCTGTCTCTGCTACTACGTCTACTTTTGAAGTAAACGTCAAGCGCACGTTGCCCAGGTGATCTTTCAAGTTATACTGGTATTCCGGGGATGCTCCTGTCGTCACAATCCTCCCTTCCTCGTGGTTCACAAACTGAAGCACGTTGTTCTCGTAAATGTATTCGCCCGCGTAGTCGGTCGTTTTTGTTACCGCATTGCTGGCATTGTATACTTCTTGCTTCAGCTTTCTTCCGGTGGCATCGTAGGTGTATTTGATGTACTCCCCGGTGTTCTTCGTCACAATAGAGGGCAAATTCAAATGGTTGTATTGGATCGCGTTGGAAGCCGTCAATAATTTGTTCTTGTCGGTCACCATATTTCCATTGGCATCATACGCATAATCATCTGAGGTGGCACTCGGGTTGCCATCAATAAATCCGGCATTGACATCGCCATTGTCCTTTACGTTTCTCAATTGATTGCCGCTACCAGTGTAGTTATATACCAGGTTATCCATCCACCCGCTCACTCTGCGGTCGTTGCGCTGCAAGGCAGTGATGTTTCCATTCAGATCATACTGATAGCCCGTCTCGGCAAACGCGGCATTGGCCGGTGCTGTCCATGTGGCTGCTTTCTCTTTGAAGGACGAACTCTGGATGCGGTTCATCGGATCGTAGGTATACACATATGCATTCTGTTTGGTCGTGCTCAATCCAAGACTATTGCTCCAGGCGATTCCACTAATGTTACCATTGTAGAGAGCT
>JACPVX010000030.1 GCA_016191555.1 Bacteroidota bacterium | reverse complement strand
GGCAAATCGACTATAAATAGAAGTGTCGAATGTTGCAAATAAGTCGAAGTTAAGTTAGGAGAAGAAAGTTAAGATAGAATAGTTAAGTTAATAGGCTTTGACGATCAAAGTAAAAGAGTTTAAGAACGCGAGAATAAAAGAGTTAAGCGTAGAATAGAAATAACACGAGTCAAGTCGGAACAGTGAAGTGAGAGTTGGCTTTGGTACAGTGTAGTGGTGGCTTTGGAACAGTGAGAGTTAAGTGCGTGTTTGGAACAGTGAAGTCGGGTTTTGGAGCATTGCAGTTCGGCTTTGGAACAGTGTAGTGCCGAGTAAATTAGTGGCTTATACGAGACGAGTAGAGAAGTTGAGAAGCAATTGGCTTAGTGACAGTTGGATTTAGTATACGGTGTCGTAGTCGAGTTCGTTCAAGAGAGAGTTATACTAATCAGCAACCACAACAATAATAACCCGCCAATTTTGGGTGAGAATATTTTCATTCGAGAAAGATGAGTATCAAAATTATCGTATTTGCACAGTACTTGTGGTCTTTTAAAAGACATAAAAGGGGAGGATTGTTAGAAGCAGAAAATAAAAAAAGAGCCATTAGAAAATGGCTCTTTTGAATTGCTAAATTACACTAACTGCTAATGCTTATTAAAACAAAGTTTAATATCCGGGATTTTGTGTCAGGTTGGGGTTAGCCGCTAACTGACCGTTTGGTATCGGGAAATAAAGATATTTGGGATCGCTGGCTGCTTTCTCCTGCCAGGGCAAAAGGAATTTACCAAAGCGAATCAGATCCTGCTTTCTCCAGCTTTCCAGGTATAATTCACGGGCTCTTTCATCTATCATCTGATCTAAAGTAACAGAAGCCAATACTGATGCATTTCTGGAAGGATGTGTTCTTACTGAATTCACCAACGCAACGGCTGTATTACCATATCCGCCTGCATTTGTACCACCTGTACCGCCTCTTAAAATAGCTTCCGCTTTCATCAGCAGTACATCTGCCAGTCTGAAATATACATAGTCATTGTTTACATTACCATTATCATCAAACTGAAAGTCGATCGGGTATTTATATGCCCTGATACCTGTTACTTCCAGATTGGTTCCTTTTTCTATAATCTTTACGTCATCAGTAAAAGACAAAGGAGCACCAGTTCTGTCGTTTAACGGAGCATCTGTGGTTATATTATATTGTTGGCCTCTCAGTAAACCCACATTTACCCTGTTACCGGGGTTTGGTGGTGCACCCGGAGAAGTATAAGGATAGGCAATACCTCTTCTTTTATCGGATGCTTCAAATTTATTGTAGAAATCAGACAGTGTGGTAAAACCATTCCATCCGCCAGGGTTCTGATTGTAGTGCATGGTAGAATGCCACCTTGAACGCAGATTGGCAGCAGATGTTCCGCCAATATTTTCCTGCGTCCAGATATTCTCGGTGCCAATTGTTCCATTGTTTGGTGCGAAGGCATCGAAGTATACGGGACGGAAAGAATATAACCCGGAACTGATTACCTGGTCGGCCAGTGTAATTACCTGGCTCATATCTGCTGCTGCAAAAGTGGGGGCAGCCCTGTTGGCAATCATCCCTTTATTGAGATAACATTTCATTAATAAAACCCTGGCTGCATTTTTATTCGCTTTGATGGTATTAGAAACACCATCTGGCAAATCAGGCAACGCAGCATTCAGTTCACTGATGATATAATCCAGCTCTTCTGTTCCTTTTCTAACACGGGGAGGTTGAAGAGTACTTTCTCCCGGATCCCTGTAGGGAACTTGTCCCCAGCCATCCAGCATCATAAATTCTGCAAAAGCTCTCAGCATTCTTGCTTCTGCTTTCTGCTGAGCAGTTGGATTAAAACGCAGTAAATCTGTAGCACTATACATTACTCCACCGAGGGCAGCAAATACTTCCCTGATTCGAATATGATCGCCATCAAATTTATGAGAATGCAATACCCTCCAGGCACCATTATCATCCCAGTCTCCACCACGGGTTGGGCCAATCAATTCATCGGTTGTCATTTCCCAAATTGCGTACACACCAGCCTGGTCCTGGAAAGTTCCGCGAATATTATTATATATACCAGATAACAGGGCAGCCGTATTTGCTGAGCCGCCGCCGCCGCCTACCTGGCTCTCTGTAAGCTGGCCATTAAGGTTCTCGTCCAGCTTGGTGCAACTTGTTGCAACCAGGGAGGCGATGAATAGTGAAAATATTAATTTACGTATCATAAGTATTTATTTAAAGGTTATGATTTAAAATCCAACGGAAATACCAAAATTGAATGTTCTGGCTGATGGGTATGGAATATATTCAATACCTGCAGAAGGAACACCGTTCTGGTTTTTATCAACGTTTACTTCCGGATCGAAGCCTGTGAAATCAGTCAATACAAACAGGTTTTGTCCATTTACGAAAACATTTAATCCTTTGATATATTTTCCGAGATCACCAAATGCATAAGACAATGTCAGGTTAGCCATTTTCAGGTAATTTCCTTTTTCCAGGAATCTTGAAGAGGCTGTCAGCGGATTGGCAAAAGATTCTTTTACCGGATCTTTAAATACTGATACAGCAATATTCTTACCATTATTGATACTACCTACGTTGATAACACTGTTCAGGGTGTTATTGTAAATATCGTGTCCGAATGCGCCATTCATATTTGCTGTCAGGCTTGCTTTTTTATACCTGAAGGTAGTGCTTAAGCCCAGTACCATTTTGGGGTTGGGGTTACCTACATAATATAATACGTCGCCGCCATCTGTATAGTTGGCCAAACCAGTAGCCTTATCAAAGCCAAGGAATTGCCTTGTAAAGAAGGCATTGATTGGAAG
>JACPVX010000029.1 GCA_016191555.1 Bacteroidota bacterium | reverse complement strand
ATTGTAGTAGATGGATTGACGGATGAGTGGAAAACTGATTGGTGGTTGGATCAGGATGGCAAGTTTTTGTACAATGTTGCCAATGATACGGAAAACCTGTACTGGCGAATAAAAATTTCAGATGACCTTACGCAGCAGAAAATAGCCTTGTATGGTTTGTTTGTCAAACTAGATGCTAAAGGTAAAAAGAGAGGTAAACTCGGCATAAAATATCCTGTAGGCAAGGATCCGGTTGAACTGAAAAAAGCTCCAGAGCCTTTACCGCAAGATGTGGCCGGGCGTACGCTTACTAAAAAGCAAATGCTGACAGATGTAGATGTGCTTGAGTTATTGGGGCTTTCTAAAGAATCAATTGTTTCAAGCCGATTGGGGTTAATGAATGGCATTGAAGTGATTATGACTATCACAGATGATGGTTCTTATGTTTACGAGGCCAAGATTCCCTTTAAGGCTTATAAGCTCAAGAAAGAGGAAGTACAGCTTCTTGGATTTACAGTAGAAACGGGAAGATTGGATCTTTCCAAAAATGGCCCAGCCAAACCAAACAATTCACAAACCGCACGTAGCTTTGGCCAAACCAACTATGGCATGTATCATCCGCTTTCCAGCCCTGCTTATATGTGGGTAGCGGTGAAGCTACGATAAGCTCAATTACACTTCCATGATTTTCTATTGATTGAACGATCAAAGCAAATAATTCTCTTTTACTTTGAAACACAAAGTACTTTTATTTCGTTGGCAGATTCATCATTCATTTTAAAAGTCAAACTATGGAAATAGAAAATACCAACTCTGGCAGGAAGGATCATGATCAATCCAAGCGATTTCTGACAGGCTATGTTTTACTGATCGTGTCATCGATCATTTATGTTATTACGGAAAAGGTCGGTACTGAGAATTTACATTCCTCTTTTTCCATGTTTGTTGCACATTACATCATTGCTCTTGGTTATTTATTATACCTCTATTTCCATAATGAGTTTGGTATCATCAAGAGCTTCCGAAAAAAGACCATTGACAAAACTATTATTCTCACAAACCTATTTCTGATCAGCGCCTACTCATTAAACAGAGATATTGCTGTGTTTGAAGATTCGGTAGAATGGTTTTGTGTGTATTTAATTATTTCATCCATCGTGCTGTTGAGCTTTCGCTTTTTCTCCGATGTGCCTACATGGGTGAAGCGACTGCTGGCATTTTTCCTCGGCTGTGCCATCGTGTTATACCTGTATATGACATTGTATGTAGTGATGTTTATGCCCGCGGGAGCAATTGGTATGATTGCATTAGGAATTGGCGGCCACATTTTTGTGCCGTTGATTCTGCTGGTGTGTTGCGTGAGGATCATCCAATTTCGGATTAATAGAGCTGAGATAGCTTGGTTGGTGGTGGGCTCGGTCAGTGTGATACTCGTTTGTGTAGCGTTTGTGACGGAATGGAAAAAGAGAATTACTGCGATTGAAAAATTTGCTAACCAATCGGTTCTCAACCCCAATACAGAATTGCCAATCTGGATTCGTGTTGGGCAAACTATTCCGAACGATTGGATTACGCAACGTATTCTTAAATCAGATTTAGTGTACAGCACACGCAGAGACCGATGGGATAGTTGGGATTTTATGCCACGAACGGTAACATGGGATGAAGCCCGAAAGCACGACCCGCTCGTATTGCTCGCGAGTTTTAGTTCTAGTATTTCACTAAACCGCGTGGAGAGGGTAAACATTCTCAGAGTACTTTCTGATTCGAGGCACCGGTCCAACGAGCGTTTGTGGACTGGAAAAGATTTGAGTATCCCATACATCGTTTCAGATATTGATGTTTACCCATACTTACGGTTGGCATACACCGAAAAATATTTCAACATACGCAACTCGGGGCCTGCGCGGTGGAATGGCAATACACAAGAAGCCATCTTCACGTTTCAATTGCCCGAAGGCTCTGTTGTTACATCACTTTCGTTGTGGATTGAAGGCAAAGAAGAAAAGGCAATTCTCACCTCCAAACAAAAAGCAACAAAAACATACCAACAGATTGTAGGTGTAGAGAGACGCGATCCATCGGTCGTTCATTGGCAGGAAGGTAATACTGTTACCGTGCGCGTTTTCCCATGCACCATCAACGAAGAGCGGAAGTTCAAAATCGGTATCACATCTCCTTTAATAATAGAAAGCGGAAAAACGATTTACCAAAACATTACATTTCAAGGACCAACAGCGAGTAATGCCCAAGAGGTGATTCGCTTTCGAATGATAGGTGGCGAAGAAAATGCGGTGATTCCTGGTGGATTCGAGAAAGATAATGAAGGATTTTACAGGCGCGAAGGTGCTTATGATTCTGAATTTAATTTGATCACTTCCACTCAGCCGATTCCTACCAATAATCAATTTATTTTTCAAAATAATCTTTTCAAAATTGAAGAATATACTCCGACCTATCGGCCACAGATTATTAAAAAACTTTATCTGGATTTAAACAATAGCTGGACAAAAGATGAATTGCGCGTATTACTCGAGTTCGCAAAGCAGCGTGAGGTTTTTGTGTATCGCCATGATTCGTTTATTCAATTAACTCAGGAAAACCAGTCGGTAGCTTACGAGTTAATGAAACGAAACTATTCACTGTTCCCTTTTCACCTGATAAAAGATTTGGAGCAAAGTTTAGTTGTAACTAAAGGCCAAACGGTTTCTCCACATCTCAGCGATTTTAAGGAAAGTGAGTTTGCTAAAGCAACGGAAAAATATTTTTCAGATAACCGAAAATGCCTCGTTTATAATGTAGGTGTTGAAACATCCGCTTATGTTCGGTCGCTTCGCGAGTTACGCGCATTTGAATTTTTACATGGCTCTATTGGCGAATTGAATACATTATTGAAGGAAAACAAATTTGTAGCAACCCAAGAAGATAACAGTCAAACCATTATTCACGATGCCCGGATTGTTATCCGCAAACAACCGCTAATTGATACAACTAACAGAAGCAATGCGCCCGATCACTTGGCGCGTTTGTTTGCCTACAACAATGTGTTACGTAAAGTAGGCCGCAACTATTTCAACGATGACTTTATTAATCAGGAATTAGTAGATGAAGCTTCTACAGCATATGTCGTTTCTCCGGTATCGAGTTTAATTGTACTAGAAACAGCCAAAGACTACGAACGTTTCGACATCAAAGATAATGACAACAGCCTGAAGAATGCTTCTAAGCAATCGGATGGAGCGGTGCCAGAGCCGCATGAGTGGGCTTTGATTATTATTGCTCTTTTAGTAGTGCTTTACTTTAAATTCTATCACACACGCTCTTCATGAAATTAGACGTTGTAGTTGAATTTTTGCAACACCCTCACCGAAAGCTTTTAGCGTTATTGCTATGCCTTTGTGCGGTAGGTGCGGTAGCCGCGTTGCCACTTTGGTATGTAATGACCACGAATTGTTTGATTGGCCTTTGCCTTGTGCCATTTGTAGTCTACACAACAGGCTCTGCAAGGTTCAATGGATTTGCCCTAGCGGGAGTTATTGCTTTTGGAATTTTGTCGATGATGTATCACCATAAGGTGTTTTACTTTTTAACAGTGGCATTGTTCGTTGTATTCTTACTCGATTTTTTTGTTGGCAAGGTGACAGGATTAATTTATTTCTTGATCGTATTCATGTCGCCCGTGTTTTACCAAGCATCCGTTATTTTGGGTTTCCCGATTCGTTTGCTGCTCAGTAGTTGGACAGGTGTCATTTTAAAGACAACGGGAATGCAAGTGGAGGTACTGGGTAATATGATCTGGATTAATGGTACCGATTTTTCGGTTGACGAAGCTTGTATGGGCTTGAATATGTTGGTCGTGTCGATGTTGCTCTCTGTATTTATGATGGCACAGCGCCTTCGATCTCAGAAAAGAGATATGAATTTTATCTCTATGATATTATTCTTCTCAATGGTTTTTGTTCTTACAGTTCTTTCCAATATGATGCGCATCATACTATTGGTCATGTTTCAGCTCCTCCCAAATAATCCATGGCATGAAGTGGTGGGAATACTTTGCTTATTGGCGTATGTCCTTGTTCCGGTTTACTTTTTAAGTGGGTGGCTATCGGCACGAGTCGGAGCACCAGTTTCTGATTCGGCTAATCGTGTTATGGTTTCGCGAACGCAAAAGAGTCTGATGATCGTGATAGCTTTATTTGTACTCTGTTGTGGTTTTGTGTTGAATCCGGATCGCAAAGAAGCAGTCATTGAACATGCCAATGTAGCTTATCGTCAATTGCCGGTTGAAAATATGGCGGGAGGTATATCTAAAATTACGACTACGGACCTGTTGTTATATGTAAAACCGATTCCTGATTTCTTCTCGATGGAGCACACCCCTTTGATTTGCTGGAAAGGGAGTGGCTACGAATTTAAAAGCATTCGGAAGGAGGCAACAACCAATTATGAGGTATATCGTGGCGTACTGAAAAAGGGCAATGATTATTTGTACACCGCATGGTGGTACTTTAATGGGAGCAACTCAACTATTGATCAGTTTGTCTGGCGCACGGACATGCTAAAAGGAGCAAACCGCTATTGCCTGATCAATATTACTTCGAGAGAGGAAAAAAAGTTGAATGAGTATTTAAAAGAAATTTTGGAGAGTAAAAACCTAACCATTAAATAATGGTTTGTGAATGAGGTTCTTCATCTGAACCATATTGGTTTACAAAGGTTCTTTTTACCCGTTGCGAAATATTAAAATAAGGGATCCAGATAGCCATTGCTACTATACTTCTAAAGATATCTGCATATTCTACTTTTATGGTGGGATCAATCTGGTAAGCTAATACACTGTCAGCAATAACCACGAACGTTGAAACAGCATAAATAATCATGATAATTTTTGGAAAAGATGTTCTGCGTTGGAAGAACAGGATAATAGCAAGAATGGATATTACGAAGAAGACGACATTATAAACATGCTCAGCAAAAGCAAAAAGCGAATATCCATATTGTTGGCTGTGAAACCATGTTAACCAACCATTGCCGGAAAGCAAGCTTTCATCACTGACAAGATCATAAATTAGCCTTAGAGGCGTAATACATAATCCTATGCCAGGAAGAATCAACCATCCACCAATAGGAATACTTTGCGCACTGGGATAATAACCAACTGGATTGTACCGTGTGTATAAAAAATAAGAAAGCACAAGTGCACCTATTAATGCAAAAATGGATACCAAGATACCTGGCCATTTGGCCTGAGTAGTAGCCGCTAAACTTTTATTATACGTTAACTGGTAGCTGAGATTACTCATCATTTTTCCGTGATCTTCAACATACTTTGCAAAATCAGTAACAGGAATGGACTCCTTTTTGGTAGAGTAGTTGGTCAGAACGGTTAGGAATTTGTTTTCATAGATAACCCGATAATGATATTGATAGTAATCCGATTCGATTTTCTTTTCATCGGCTGTAATGGGCCACTCTTCCGGTAAAATGAGATGCATTTCGTTGGAGTAATTAAGCGGGTATACTAGTCTGTAAGGAGATGTCCGGGCACTTGATTTATTTGAAATACTAAAATAATTTTCTAGTGACAAGGGATATAATTCGCAATAGATTACACCACTTTGTGTTGGTGATAAATTCCAAAACGATTTAATCCGATAATTTTCTTTTACTTTGAAGGTGTTGGCAGATCGATTGTCATAAATTTCAATATCCTTGCTCTTCTCTATCGATGAATACAAGTTGCCATAATAATCGATATAGCCCTTTTGGATTGATTCTAAAGAATTTTCAGCATAATAAGATCGTTGATAATCTGCTTCGCTACCCTCATAGGTTGTTTCTATTCGAAGCAGTGCAGCACCGCCAACACTGTCCATTTCATACGTAAACACCTCGTGAATTAATATTTTGGATGAATCAGCAAAATCAGTTAACCCCTTTGTGTTCGGGTTTACCACCAATCCTTTTCCATAATTAGGAAATTGTAGACTTTTCACGGTTCCTCCTTGACTGCTGATTGTTGGATCAACATATGATATTTCATTATTCAGTTTAATTTGAACAACGCAATGATCAAATGATCCGGTAAGAGGAAGCTGTTCCGCAAGCTTATCTCTGAACGATGTGTTCACCAATACAGGATTAGACTCAATTCCTCTCGCATTTAGCAGAGTAGCTAGAAGCAATGATTTATCTTTACAATCACCAAAGCGTTGGTGAAAAACCTGGATGGGGGAATGAGGCTTGTGTGAGTTTAGACCTGATTCAAAACCTAAATACCTTATTTCATCTTGTACAAACCGAATTGCTTCCAAAGCAAACTCTTCGTCCGTCTCGCTTTTAAATTGCGGTAGTAGTTCATTTTTTACTTTAGTGAAATCAGATTCTGTTACCTGATATCGCTTCGATGACCACTGCGCTACTTCTTGCCAGTTTTTGAAATTAGTGAGTACAATACCCGTGTATGGGTAATACCAAGCGGGTTCATTCTTATCTGACAAAAGCGCTTTTTGTTTGGGGATATCCCACGTATAGAAAGTAGAATTATCTTTCTTTTGAATAGATGGTTTAGGCGAATTATTGAGCGCCTTTAAAGAAATAGCCATCGTATTTGGAATGTTGAATCGGAGAAAGAATCGTTCAATTGGGACTCCAAAATTGAAGTTTCGCCATCGACTGAAGAAATTTTCATAAATAGGGTTATAACCCTTCCGTGTATATGCGTATTCAACGATATCGCCAACACGAACATCCTTTAAATTTACCACAGCGGTTAGTGTGCCATCATACAGATTTCGATCCATGTCCTGCTCACGTTGAATTGTCTTTATCACAGCAGGTAACTGATCGATTACTTTTCCATCTCTTAATATTGTAATGGAATGAAAAACCAACTGCTCATAGGTCGGATCAAACTCAAAATTAAGATCAGACATTTCTTGCAACCCCTCATTGGAAAGGAATTTATAGACATTATGAATGAATGACTCTTTTGCTTCTACATTTTCTTGCTCATCTGTCAACAAGTAATAATACGATGATTCTTGGCCGGCCTCTGGCATGGCATTTTTGTTGTAGCCAATGTCTTCAATCCAAGGTTTCTTAGGTCCTTTCTTTATCGAAGGATGTTGAGCAAAACAATTAATAAATGAAAGCGAAAACAGAATGACAATACGGAGAATAAAATTAAAACGCATGCACTACAGAGTGTCAAATGAAACAATAAAATAATTCAGGGATTCCAAAGGTAACAAAACTTACGAATGCTTGCCGATGTTTAGATCGTCTCCTTATACCTAAAGCAATCCACTACATGATCATTCACCAATCCGCATGCTTGCATGTGTGCATAAATTACCGTGCTGCCCACAAACTTAAAACCACGTTTGATTAAGTCTTTGCTTAAAGCATCCGACTCCGGTGTGGTGGCCGGCACTTCCATTAAAGTCTTGCGTTTATTTACGATAGGCGTTCCACCCACAAACTGCCAGATGTATTGATCAAAGGTGCCAAACTCTTTTTGGATTTTTAAAAATTGTTTCGCGTTGTTAACAGCAGCATAAACTTTCAGACGATTTCGAACAATGCCCGGATCCAGTAAAATCTTTTCCAGTCGCGCTTCGGTAAATCGCGCTACCTTGGCGGGATCGAAATCGGCAAACGCTTTGCGGTAGCCCTCTCTCTTTTTTAAAATCATCGACCAGCTTAGGCCCGCCTGCGCACCTTCCAAAATCAAGAATTCAAAATGAATCCGATCGTCATGTACGGGCACGCCCCATTCTTCATCGTGGTAGCGAACGTATTGATCAAACCCGAGACACCAAGAGCATCTGATTTTTTCGTTCATCGTAATTTTATTTTTGATTGTCATGATTTGTTCCTTGATTTGAGCTGTGTTTGACGAAGAATCATCCAAAAAGAAAATCAGGCTTACGCCAACTGTCGCGTTCGCTAAGATACAACAATACTGTGCGTACCAGGAACGATCGCATAAAGAAGTAAAAAACAAATTGTATGAATATGGCCTTTATGCCAGCGAGGTAGATGATCTGATTTCAAAATTGATTGTCGAAGGATTTCTTAGTGAAGAGCGCTTTGCGAAAGCATTTGCCGGAGGAAAGTTTCGAATTAAAAAGTGGGGGCGCCTAAAAATACAGCAAGAGTTAGAAATGCAGGGGCTTACGAAGCGATGTGTGGCCATTGGTCTAAAAGAAATTGATTCTTCTGATTATCGAAAAACGCTAAAATCACTTATTCAAAAAAAGTCTGCTCAAACGAGTGAGCAAAATCCATTCAAGCGAAAAAACCTGATTGCGCGCTATGTGATCAGCAAAGGCTACGAACCCGAGATGGTGTGGGAGATGCTGAAGGAGGATTAGAAAATTATCCACGTAGAAATAGTGCACAAAAGTGGCCTATCGATTAATCTTTTCCGCGTGTTCTATAATTCTATGTTTTCCAAGTGTTAAGAAAACTTTGTGTCTCCGTGTCTTTGTGGTGAAAAAAATAATTTATGACAACGCAATCACTTCCGCGCCTTTCGGATTGAGCAAATAAGAATTCACTAAGTTCTGCACGACTCTGTTTTCTTTTCCAGGTTTAATAAAGTTTTTAGCTGTCTCTAAGTTGAGTACCGCTTCGTCTTTATGTACAAATCCAAAGCCCAAATAACTTCCATTCTCTACCAGCACCAACGACTTTTCTTCTGCTTTGCGACCCTGGCCGATGATCGCCACCGATTCACCACCTTCAAAAAATGAGTCGATGGATTTTTGTGCACGCTTGTTATACTTCTTGGAGGATTCGATTCCCTGGCAAGCTCCTTTGCATGCACCTGTTTGGTGACTGAAACAAAGGCCTTTCGCTAATTGAAGTCCGCTCAGCTTCGGGCAAAGTTCAAACTCTTTCACTTTCTCCCACATAAAATTCCACGCATCACCTTTCGAGCTAAAAGTAATCAGTGGCTTTGTTCCTTTGCTAATGATGTTGATACCAAATCGCAAATAGCCATTGCGATCTTCATAGTCAAAAATGCCCCACTCTTCTACTTTATATTTCTGAGCGAGATTGTATTTAGGCCACAGCCTGCGTATCTCCTGCGATTCTAAAATCAATGCAATCAAATCACTGCCGGTGAGTTCGTAAGTGATGTTATGAATTTCGTTGCGGATGTTCGAGCGGTTCCACTCTCGCGCTTCTCCTGTAAAATGTCCGGCAATACGTTTTTTAATATTCACCGCTTTGCCCACATAAATCACTTGCCCGTGGCCGTCTAAAAAGTAATAGACACCCGCTTTCGCAGGCAGCTTATCAAAATCTTCTTTGTTCAGATTGGGAGGTAAAATCGTTTCGCCCGAATTTCTTTTGAGCGCTTTGGTGATGATGCCGCTGTCATCGCGCTGCAGTAAGATCGAAAATATTTTTGCAGTCGCGTGTGCATCTCCACCCGCACGATGCCGGTCAGGAATGCGCACTCCCAAGCTTTCCGCAAGGCGTCCAAGACTGTATGATTCCAGTCCTGGAATGATTTTTCGACTGAGCCGCACCGTACATAACTTTTTTGTTTGCCAGTTGATGCCAGCTCCATCAAATTCTTTTTTGAGAAAGCTGTAATCGAAGTGCGCGTTGTGTGCTACGAAGATTCGATCCTTCAGCCAGCTATGAATTTCTTCGGCCATTTCTTCAAACGTAGGCGCTTCTTCTACCATTTGAGAAGTTATTCCGGTAAGGCCCGTAATGAAGTGTGGAATCTTTCGCCCCGGGTTTAGCAGTGTGCGAAAATTATCAGTAATGCGCTTGCCATCATGGTGGTAAATGGCAATTTCCGTAATGCGATGGTTATCCGCGTAGCCTCCCGTAGTCTCAATATCAACAATGGCGTACATAAGGCGGCTAAGTTACTGTTTCTTGTAATTTGTTATTACATAGACGTAAAGAGAAACACGCTTTTGCAATAAAAAGTTGTTGTTCAGCCTTTTCTTCGCTTGAATAGTTTTGCTCATTGAAAGACGAAGCAAGTTACCTCTTTCTTCTTTTCAGTTTGTTTTCTAATTGATTGAGTTCTTCTAACTCATGGGCATCGGCTTGCCTTGCTTCTTCTAGTTTTCGGTTGCTATCATACTTTTCATAAACTGCCTCTACCAGTTTCTCCATTTGTTGATGACTAATGCTTCCCGGAGTCTTTAATACACTTTTGTCGTTAAGTTCTATGATCTTATCAATGTTTTCGCGCCAAAAATTCATAGTAAGATCTTGTCTGTTTTTAGCTCTTAATTCGGCTGTTTCTAAAAACACGGTGACAAAGCGATTGAGGCTGTCGAGTTCATCTTCGGTAAGATAGTTTTTAGAAATATAGATGTCTTGCTTTCGCACAATACTTCCTTTCCAGGAAGTTAAGTTCATATTTTTTGCATCGGCATTGGCCCGGCTTACAATGATTTCTGCAGCGGTCTTACCTGTTATTGCAAACAGTATTTTGTTTTGTGTTTCGGCAAAGAACATTTGAGTAGCCTTATCGGTGCCATCGTAGTCACTGCTTAATGAAAGCAAATCTTTTACTTTTTGATAAAACCGCTTTTCGGAGGCGCGAATATCTCGAATGCGCGACAGTAATTCGTCAAAATAGTCAGGTCTTCCGTCAGGATTCTTGAGGCGTTCGTCATCCATTACAAAACCCTTAACGATGTATTCTTTTAGGTTTTGATTTGCCCATTGCCTAAACTGTGTACCTCTCTTGCTTCGCACTCGGAACCCAATAGCCAAAATCATATCCAAGTTGTAAAAGGCAACTTTATAATTCTTGCCATCTGGGGCAGTTGTTAAGTATTCCTTAATAACTGAATTTTTATCCAACTCATTTTCTTTCAATATGTTAGATATGTGCATACTCATGTTTGGCACAGAGGTGACAAAAAGTTCTGCCAACTGAATTTGGTTCATCCAAACAGATCCATCTTTGGCATAAAGCGACACGGATGATTTTCCGTCAATGGTTGTGTAGATGATAATTTTCTGTTCTGTCATCCTATATTTCAGATTAATGAATGCAATAGTTGAGGGATTGGTTTATGCGTGTTTGAGTTGATTCAAGTTATTGAAATGCGGATTGATTTGGATTAGTTCGTTAAATACTCATCTCCACTTTCCTCATCCCAAACGGAACGTATTTCTTTACTTTGAAAGAGTTTGATATTGCTCATTCTCAAATTTATTTAAAATTAGGCATTTAAAATTTGACGATATTTCCTGAAAAAAGCCGATGAATATTATCCTACGCTTCTTATTAAATGGTTTAGCCGTTTTGGCCACTGCCTATTTGCTGCCGGGGGTGGATGTAACCGACTACCAAACCGCATTGATTACCGCTTTGGTTCTTTCCATCGCCAATATCATCATCAAGCCGCTTTTGATTTTGTTCACTATTCCGATCACCGTCATGACACTTGGACTCTTTTTATTGGTGATCAATGCAATCATTATTTTATTGACCGATTACTTTGTAACCGGCTTTACTGTCAACGGCTTTTGGTGGGCGCTGGCATTCAGTCTCATCATGTCGATTTTTAATAGCATCATTGATGATATCCTAAAAGACAAAAAGAAGAAGGACTAATCAGCCATTCATATAAATCTGTAGATGGCACTTGTTCAATTGTTTTACTTTTCCTTTCGATACCGCAAGTATCGTATCATTACCTAAATTATTCCAACTGAGTTATGAATCGAATTCTATTCTTTTTGCTTTTTAGCGTATCAGCCTATTCTCAACAATTGGGCGAATTAACAGTAGAAAAGATCATGCGCGATCCGAAATGGATAGGCGTAGCCCCTTCCAACTTGTCTTGGACGGAAAATAGCAAACAACTTTACTTCAACTGGAATCCAGAAAAATTTCCGGGCGATTCTTTGTATACGGTTACACTTCCTGGCGGCAAACCTTCTAAAGTAAGTTCATTCATTCGCAGGCAATTGCCTTCTGTTTTCGGAACATACAATAAAACGCGCACGAAAAAAGTGTATGAGAAAAACGGGGATTTGTTTTTACTTGACATCGGATCAAATCGCATTACTCAAATTACCAACACCATTGATCGCGAATCAAATCCCACTTTTTCTGGAGATGAACGAAGAGTGATTTTCAATTCGAATGGTAATTTATTCAGTTGGACGCTTGGCAGCGGGGAATTTGCGCAACTGACCGATTTCAGAAAAGGAACGAAAAAATCAGATCCCAAGAAAACCGAGCAAGATAAATGGTTGCGCGAAGATCAACTGACTTACTTTGAAGTTTTAAAGCAACGCAATACGGAACGAAAACTATCTGATGTGAGCAACAAAGCAGATCGACCCAAGCGCCCCAAAGAGATTTATTTGGATGACAAGAATCTGGATAACATTCAACTAAGTCCCGATGGAAACTTTGTGATCTACCGCCTCACCAAAAATGCAAATGGAAAAGCGACTATCGTGCCTAATTACGTTACTGAATCCGGCTTTACCGAAGATATTCCGGCTCGCACCAAAGTAGGCGCGCCTATGAATAGTCAGGAGTTGTTTGTTTATGATGTGATGCGCGATACAACATTAGCAGTCAAGACAAATGAGCTTCCAGGCATCACTACTCAACCTGAGTACAAAAAAGACTATGCAATTGCCAAAGAAGAGAAGAAGGACAGCAAACCCACTCCGCGGGCTGTTACCTATCAAGGTTTAGTTTGGTCAGACGATGGAAAGCAAAATGCATTTTCAATTCGTTCCGCTGACAATAAAGATCGCTGGATTGTCTCGTTGAATCCGGCAACACAGAAATTGACACTCATCGATCACCAACATGATGAGGCGTGGATTGGCGGGCCGGGCACCGGAGGATTTTTTGGTGTCGCCAACATGGGTTGGTTAAGCGACAATAAAATGGTATGGTTTCATTCAGAGGAATCCGGCTACTCACATCTTTATGTAGTGGATGTTACTACCAACAAAAAACAAGCGTTGACTTCAGGTAAGTATGAGGTGCAGCAAGCACAATTATCAAACGATAAAAAATATTTTTACCTCACGACCAATGAGGCGCATCCCGGTGAAAAACATTTCTACAAAATGCCGGTAACCGGTGGCAAAGAAGAGAAACTCACTTCGATGGTTGGGGCACATGAAGTCTCTTTATCTCCGGACGAGAAATGGTTAGCGTATCGCTATTCGTATAGCAATAAACCTTGGGAATTATACATTCAGGAAAACAAAACGGGCGCCAAGCCAACACAAATTACAGAATCACTTTCTGCAGAGTTTAAATCGTATGCTTGGAAAGATCCGCTCGTCACCACCTTCAAAGCCCGCGATGGAGGCGATGTGTATGCACGTGTGTATGCGCCCGCAAAGCCCAATGGCGCAGCCGTGGTATTTGTACACGGTGCTGGTTATTTGCAAAACGCACATAAGTGGTGGAGCTCTTACTTTCGTGAATACATGTTCCACAATTTATTGGTGGATAAAGGATACACGGTATTAGACATCGACTATCGGGCCAGTGCCGGATACGGCCGCGACTGGCGCACGGGTATCTATCGCTTCATGGGAGGAAAAGATTTAACCGATCATGTAGACGGAGCCAAATGGTTAACGGATAATTATAAAGTTGACGCTAAGCGCATCGGAATTTATGGGGGCTCGTATGGTGGTTTCATTACACTGATGGCCATGTTTACTACTCCTGATGTTTTTGCAGCCGGTGCTGCCTTGCGACCTGTAACAGATTGGGCGCACTACAATCATCCATATACAGCCAATATTCTAAACGAGCCATTTGCAGATAGCGTGGCTTACGTAAAAAGTTCGCCACTCTATCATGCACAAGGATTGAAAGGACATCTTTTGATTTGTCATGGTATGGTGGATACCAATGTTCACTTTCAGGATGCCGTGCGCCTTTCACAGCGATTAATTGAGCTGGGAAAAAATAATTGGGAGTTGGCTGCTTATCCGATGGAAGATCATGGATTTGTGGAGCCCAGCAGTTGGACGGATGAATACAAACGCATCTTAAAACTATTTGAAACGAATTTGAAATAGCCAACTCAACTCATCGCTGCACGAAGTATCTTTGTGATATCAATTCACAAAGGAATGGATTCAGTTCAAGCGTACATTTCGGAGCGCCCTAAAACTCAAGCGCAAATCATGAGTGTTCTGCGCAGCATGATATTAGATGTGGGGCCACACGTACAAGAAAAGATCAGTTACTCGGTTCCGTTCTTTTATTTCCACGGACCGCTCTGTTATCTCAGCCCTAAGTTTGATGGCGCTTACATTGGTTTAGTGCGCGGCCATGAGTTGTCCAATGAGCAAGGTTTACTCGAAATAAAAGACAGAAAGTACATTCGCTCAATTCATTTTCATAGCTTAGCCGAATTACACGAAAAGGCAGATGCCGTTCGCCACATTTTGAACGAAGCAGCCATTTTAAACGAATACCACGAACAACAGAAAAAGAAAGCGAATGAGGCAAGACGAAGAACCCGATGAACTGGATGACGAACTTTTTGAACACCACCGCATTGTAGCAGATGCCGGTCAAAGCCTCTTGCGCATCGATAAATTTTTGATGGATCGCTTGCCCAACGTTACGCGCTCCAAAATTCAAACCGGCATACACGATGGCTTTGTCAAAGTAAACGACAAGCCAATCAAACCCAATTACAAAATACATCCACACGATGTGATTACAGTAGAGTTGCCCGAGCCGCCACGCGATACCGATGTGAAGCCGGAAAATATTCCGCTGAATATTGTTTTTGAAGATGAACACTTGCTGGTAGTGAACAAAGAGGCTGGCATGGTAGTGCATCCTGCTTATCAAAATTGGACTGGCACGTTGGTGAACGCACTTGCTTTTCACTTTCAAAATTTGCCCGAGATGAAGAACAATGCCGGTCGTCCGGGATTGGTGCATCGCATTGATAAGGACACGTCTGGTTTATTGGTGATTGCCAAGACCGAAGTAGCGATGAACTCGTTGGCCAAACAATTTTTCGATCACAGCATCGAGCGAACCTACAACGCCATAGTGTGGGGTGTTCCCAATCCGGAAGAAGGTACCATCAATGTAAATGTGGGTCGCAGTTTGAAAGACCGAAGAATTACAACCGCATTTCCGGAAGGAGATTTTGGTCGCACGGCCATCACGCATTATAAATTATTGAAAGACCTTCGCTACGTGTCGCTGATCGAATGTAAGTTGGAGACAGGTCGCACGCATCAGATACGAGCGCACATGAAGTACATCGGCCACACGTTGTTTAATGACGCTACGTATGGCGGAAATGACGTTTTAAAAGGAACCGTCTTTTCGAAATACAAACAGTTTGTCGACAACTGCTTTAAAATTATTCCGCGACAAGCCCTACACGCTAAATCATTGGGTTTCATTCATCCCACAACGCAAAAGTTTTTACAATTTGATTCTGAATTACCTACCGACTTCAAAGAAGTTTTGGAGAAGTGGGAGAACTACGTGAAGAATCATTGATAGGATAATACGGAGGCGGTTTTAATTTAAATAGCCCTATGTGCTTGCGTTTCTTCGTGGTAACAAAATCACCCAAACAAACTATTCAATTCCAAATCTACTCTGCCTACAATCTGAGAGAAATCTTCGATGTTCGCCACAAAGTCTAGCTTGTTGACATCAATCACCAGCAGCTTTCCGTGCTTGTAGCCGCCAATCCATTTTTCATAGTGCTCGTTGAGTGTCTTTAGATATTCGAGTTTGATATTGAATTCGAAATCGCGGTTACGCTTTTGTATTTGCTGCACCAGCTTGGGAATATCCGCTTTGAGATAAATCAACAAATCGGGTGGTTGCACAAAGTTGATCATCGAATTAAAAATGTCCAGATAACTTTGATAGTCGCGCTCGTTGATATGACCACTCTTGTGCAGATTGGCTGCGAAGATGTGTGCGTCCTCATAGATCGTACGGTCTTGAATAATCGTTTTTTCGCTTTCGCGGATTTGCCGCACTTGAGTAAATCGACTGTTTAGAAAATAAATCTGCAAGTGAAACGCCCAACGCGTCATGTCTTCATAAAAATCACGCAGATAGGGATTATGATCTACCGATTCGAACAAAGGTGTCCAGTTGTAATGTTTAGCCAATTTTTCAGTCAAGGTAGTTTTGCCCGATCCGATGTTTCCGGCAACGGCAATGTGTTTTATTTTACTCACAAGAATTTTTTATTCAACCACGAATGTCGACTTTTTACTTTCACTTTCGCAAATCTTAAAGGACGGAAACAAGCGCCATGGCTCCTTTTCGGTAAGTCATCATTTTCTTTGGCTGAATGCAATACGAATTGCTTCGGAATTTGCGTTTCTTTGCGGCTTCTTACAATCCTTGGGTATGAACAAATCCGCACTAGCAATCCTCTTCGTTCTGTTTTTATTCGCGCAATGTACATCCGACCCAACGGAAGAATGCGCTTTTCAACCGGAAACGGCTAACATAAAAGTAGAAATAGCTTTTCAATCATTGGAAGATTCCATACTTCAATTCCATTCTAAAAAACAATTAGTCGATTTTTTCTCGCGCCATACCGCCATGCGCGATGTGTTTTTCAACCGTTCGGCTTACCCGGATGATTCTGTTTTTATCAACGAATTGTATCGCAGATTTACCAACCCAGCGTTTGACACCTTGTTGATGGAAACGAAACGCGTCTTTGGCGATGGTTCTGGACTAAAAAAAGAATTTACACAAGCATTTACCAACCTCAAATACTATTACCCCGAAATTCAAATCCCCAAAATTGAAACAGTCATTACAGGAATGGAGAGCGACTTATTTGTAAGCGACTCGCTCGTCATTGTAGGCCTCGATTATTTTTTAGGTCACGGAGCGAAGTATCAACCGAACATGTATGAATATATGCTGCGCAGATACACCAAAGAATTTGTGGTGCCATCCACCATGTTATTGTATGGCATTGATGGGCGTATCAACACGGTAAATCCCCAAGACAAAACCGTGCTGGCGGACATGATTGCGTATGGTAAGGCGTATTACTTCGCCAAGCAAATGTTGCCTTGTGTACCCGATAGTGTTTTTATTGGCTATACATCAAAAGAAATCAATGGCGCTCGCGAAAACACCGACATCATTTGGAAGCATTTAGTCGAGCGCGAGGTGTTTTTTAACACCGCCAAAAACATCAAACAAAAATACATTGACGAACGCCCCACCACCATTGAGATTGGTGACCAGTGCCCCGGTCGAATTGGCGTGTGGATCGGCTGGCAGATTGTAACAGAATTTGCGAAGAAGAATGCCCAGTCAGCGTCATTACCTAAACTAATGAAGCTTTCTAACCCCGAGCAAATCCTAAAAAGCTCCAAATTTCGTCCGGGTTAGCGAAAGGTTATATTTTTTTTGAAATCGGTAGAAACTGATCCGAATCATTGTTTTGCAGATTCGAGCCCTCTATATTCGCGCAGTTTAAAATCAGTCTAAATAACGAATGGCCAAAAATGTTGCGGAAATGTTGCCTGGAGAAACAGCCGTAATAGCAGGCTTTAGTGATGAACAGATTGGATTAAAGCTTTTAGAAATGGGTTTATTGCCGGGCACCGCCATTCGATTTAACTTTTCTGCTCCCTTCGGAGATCCTGTTTGCGTCAGTGTGTCTGATGTTGATTTATCACTTCGCGTAGAGGAGGCGGCCACCATTTCAATCATTAATTAATGGAGGCTGGCAAACTCAAAATAGCATTAACAGGTAAACCCAATGCGGGTAAGTCTTCGCTATTCAATCACCTGACTGGCCTCAATCAAAAAATTGGAAACTTTCCCGGAGTTACTGTTGACAAACGAATCGGATATTGTCAATTAGATAATAACACGCAAGCTGAAATCATCGACTTACCGGGCATTTACAGTTTATATCCGCGCACGCTGGACGAAAAAATTGTAACCGAAATTTTCTCTGATCAACAGAACAACCTCTATCCCGATAAGGTAGTATTGATTGCCGATGCTACGAATTTAAAAAATTGTATGCTGCTGCTCACCCAGCTCATTGATTTGAAGATTCCCACCATTGTGGCTTTGAACATGATGGATCTGGCGGCAAAATCGGGCCTGAGCATCGATGTAAAAAAATTATCGGCTTCATTGGATATGCCGGTGGTGATGATCAACGCGCGCAAAGGTCATGGCATTTTTGAATTGAAGAAAGTCCTTGCGCAACCCTTAGCTGCTTCGCGTAAATCCGTTTTTCAAATTGGTGACGAGATCAAAAAAGTAATTGGAGTGATTCGTGAGAAATTTCAACTTGCTACCGATTATGAAGCGTATCACTTTTTGCAACAAACGGATAATTTAATTTTTTTAAAACCCGAGCAACGCAACGAAATCAAAGTCATCGCCAAAGAGCATTCGTTTTTTCCGCATAAATATCAAGGTGCCGAAACGATTATGCGCTATGGCTTTATTCAGGAATTGCTAAATACGGCCATCGTCAAACCATCGCACCGCGATTGGAAGCGCGTATCACACGGCATCGACAAAGTGCTCACGCACAAAGTGGGAGGCTACGTCATTTTCTTCGCGGTTTTGTTTTTGATTTTCCAGGCCATTTTTGCGTGGGCGCAAATACCCATGGACTTCATCGACTCATCGTTTGCGCGATTGAGTAATGTGCTGGCTAAAGAATTACCCGAAGGTCCATTTTTTGAATTGCTGTCGCAAGGCATAGTTCCTGGTATTGGAGGCATTGTCATTTTCATTCCACAGATCGCCATTCTATTTGCATTCATTGCCATTCTGGAAGAGAGCGGCTACATGGCACGCGTTGTGTTTTTGATGGACAAAATCATGCGCAAGTTTGGCCTCAACGGAAAAAGCGTTGTGCCACTGATGTCCGGATGGGCTTGTGCCATTCCTGCGATTATGGCAACGCGCACCATCGATAATTGGAAGGAGCGCCTCATCACCATTTTTGTAACTCCGTTTATGAGTTGCTCCGCACGGCTTCCGGTGTTCACCATTTTAGTGGCTCTTATCATTCCCGATATTAAATTATGGGGCTTCTTTAACTACCAAGGCTTGGTGTTGATGGGTTTGTATTTGCTGGGATTTTTAGCCGCCATCCTTTCTGCATGGGGCATGAAGTTTTTGATCAAGACCACCGAGCGCAGTTTTTTGATTATGGAGCTGCCAACCTACCGCATGCCACGGTGGTCGAATGTTGGATTTACCATCATCGAGAAAACAAAAACATTTGTGTTTGAAGCGGGCCGAGTAATTCTTGCGATCTCCATTATACTTTGGGTGCTGGCCAGTTATGGCCCAATTGACGAGATGAATGCAGCCAAACAGGTGGTGCAAGCGCAAGCCGTTCAAGAACATTGGTCAGAAGGGGAAATTCAGAACCGGGTGGCATCTTACAAGCTCGAACATTCCTATGCAGGCAAATTGGGAAAAGCCATAGAGCCCTTGATTGCCCCATTGGGTTTTGATTGGAAGATCGGCATTGCGCTCGTTACCTCTTTTGCGGCTCGTGAAGTATTCGTTGGCACCATAGCCACCATTTATAGCATTGGCAGTGCCGAAGATCAACCCACCATCAAACTGCGCTTGCGCAAAGAAATTAATCCGGAAACAGGCGGCCCGCGCTACACCCCGGCCGTGGGTATGTCATTGTTGATTTTCTACACCTTTGCCATGCAGTGCATGAGCACGCTCGCTATTGTTAAACGCGAAACCAAAGGCTGGAAGTGGCCGCTGATACAGTTGGCGTATATGACCGGTTTAGCATATATATCCGCGTTTATCGTTTTTCAAATCATGTCTTGACCTTCACATCACTCATTGGCGGCTACGGGTAAAGAGCGTTTTTTCTTTCTTCAAGAACTCTTATATTTATTCCATTAATTTAAGATGTTTCCCCAATGGCGCACCGTACCGATTACCAGCTAGGTTTACTTTATTTAGTTCATTTGTTGATTAGTGCGGATGGTGTTGTGGATGCAAGTGAAGAAAAGCAACTTTTGAAAATTTGCGAAAAGGAGAGTATTCCGCCAGATGTTTTTGCTCAATTTAAAGAGCAAGTTAGCAAATCAAAAGATCGAGAAATCTATCAAAGGGGAATCGAATTGATCAATAAATGCACAGATGATGAAAAACTTGATGCCTTTGTTCATCTCTATAAAATGTCTGAGGCGGATGGAACCGTGCACGTAAAAGAAGTACGCCTTCTGTTGTATTCCATCAAAATGGCTGACATTGAATTTAACGATGTAGTGGCTCGCGCCACGCAAACGAAAAGCTAATTCTCCCACGCTATTATTCTATTTAGTTTGAAATGATGACCTATTATCGACTACTAGGGTTGCTACTTATTTTTTGTTGGGGATGCACCCAATCTCCCAATAAATTTTCTGATCCAGTCATTGAGCGCATTGCTGAATTTCAGGATCGAAGGCAAACCGATAGTTTGATTCACTATTTGTTGAGCAAGGAACCAAACTATCGAACTGAGGCCGCCAAGGCTTTGGCTTCGGTGCAAGACTCGGCTGCGTCTATGCAGTTGGGTAACATGCTGTTGGAAGATCCAATAGTAGAGGCGCGCACGGCTGCTGCTTTTGCACTCGGGCAAACACCGGGAACGGCTTCAGCCAACGCACTCATACCCGCATTGCAAGACAAAGAAAGTGTGGTGCTGCGCGAAGTATTAGAAGGCTTGGGCAAAACCATTCGCAGCTATGACTTGGCCGCACTTAAAAGTTTTAAAGCAAAAGATTCATTGACTCAGGAAGGATTGGTATGGGCATATTATCAACTCGGTACGCGTGGGTTGGCAGATTCAATTATCGTCCAAAAAGCAATTCAATTTTTGAACCCGACCTATTCATTTCAGACACGCCTCGGGGCTGCGCACTTTTTAAGCCGCACACCGAAAATTAAAATCGAGAAAGATTATCAGTTGGTAGCGGAGGCATCAACAAAAGATGTTTCTCCGTTGGTGCGTATGGCTGCTACGAACAGTTTGCGAAAACTGGACTCCGCAAAGTCAATTCCGGTTTTAGTCAATGCTTTACGCGATGAGGATTACCGTGTACGAATCAGTGCCGTGCGCGCATTAGCTACTTGGAGTTCCATTAAACCACAGAAATTGGTAATCACGGCTCTTTCAGATACAGATGAATCGGTAGGCGTTGCCGCATCAGAAGCAATCAAACCAATTGCTGAATTGTATGATGCTTTGTTGGCTGAAGCCAGACGAGCAACGAACTCGCGCATTCAAAGCAATCTTTACAATGCTGTGTTGAGTTTAAAACCATCGGAAGAGATTATTCAGGAGATTAAAAATTTGTATCAGACATCGAAAGATCCGTATCAACAGGCACAATTACTTAATTCATTTTCACCGGCTGTGGCAGCACAAGAGTTTGTTGCCAATGAAGTCATTCAAACGAATTCACTCGTTGTTAAATCAACCGGCACGCAAGCGTTAGCCAATATGCTACAACGCCCGGAGGCGGATGTGAAAATTAAAACATCCATTGCCGCAGCTTTTCAAAAAATCATTCAGCAAGGCGATCCCGGTGCGCTGGGCATTGCTGCTGCTACATTGACCGAGCCTTCATATGAATTCAAAAAAATTATAAAAGACTATACGTTTCTAAAGGAAGCGAAGGCGAAGTTGTCACTGCCTAAAGATATTGAAGCTCTGCAACCACTCGAAGAAGCCATTGCATACTTTGAAGGAACGGCCAAGCCATTGCCGTTGAAGAATCAATTCAATCACCCCATTGATTGGGAGTTTGTAAAGACCATCAATAAAAATCAATTAGCAAAACTGAATACCAGTAAGGGTGAAGTGATCATTCGCTTGCTGGTGGAAGAAGCACCCGGCTCGGTAGCCAACTTTGTGCAGCTTGCCAAGAAAAATTATTTTAATGGAAAATACTTTCATCGCGTAGTGCCCAACTTTGTGGCGCAGGCTGGTTGCAACCGTGGCGATGGTTATGGCAGTGAAGACTATTCCATTCGTTCAGAGTTTTCTTCGCGTAGATATCAGGAAGGCTCCATCGGCATGGCTTCCGCAGGAAAAGATACGGAAGGCACACAATGGTTTATTACACATTCGCCCACGCCACACTTGAATGGTAAGTATACTATTTTTGCGGAAGTGGTTAAAGGCATGGAAGTCGTTCATCGCTTGCAGGTAGGCGACTCCATCTTATCGGTTGCATTGGATTGATTTATTTTTAATTTTTTTACAGTGAATAGATTTTTGATTTTGTTGGCTTTCGTGGCGATTGCTTGTCATTCTAAAAAACAAGAAGCAGCCACTACTGATTCTTTTCTAAAAGGACAATCATTGGGAACGCTAAGTGAAAAACTTCATGAAGCATCAGGATTAGTAGAAAGCATTCAACATCCCAATAATTTTTGGATGTTGAATGACAGCGGAAATCCGGCTGAAGTCTTTTTAGTTGACAGGAAGGCACAGACAAAAATGGTTTGTAAGCTAAAAGGAATTGCCAACCGCGATTTTGAATCCATTGCAATTGGACGCGGAAAAGACTCCACGAAAACCTATGTGTACGCGGGAGATATTGGCGACAACAATGCGCAATATGATGTCAAATTGGTTTATGTGTTTGAAGAGCCTACGGATGTCTCCTCGGCTGAAGTAACGATCACTAACTTTGATACATTACAGATTGTGTTGCCTGATGGCAAGCGCGATTCGGAAGCGATGATGACCGACCCGATTAGCTATGACCTTTATTTATTTTCGAAGCGAGAGGATTCCATTCGGCTTTATAGAGTGAAATATCCTTTTGCGAAAGGAAAAATCACGGCAGAAAAACTGACCACATTAAATTTCCACAATATTGTCGCGGCTGATATGTCGGTAGATGGAAAGGAAGTGCTGATTAAAAACTATGAAGCCATCTACTATTGGAAAAATGAAAACGGAGAACCATTGGAAAAACTGTTGCAACGGAAACCGAGTGTGCTGCCTTATGATCCGGAGCGGCAAGGTGAATCTATTGCTTGGGCACGTGATGGATCGGGTTATTATACCGTTAGCGAAAAGGTAGATGGCGAATTAGGCAAACTACTTTTCTACCAGCGAAAGTAAATTTTACGCTTGGCGGGCAATCAAGTCTTTTGTAAAAGCCTCCAGCCATTGGGTATCGCCCGAAACTTTTGTAAGACTGGTAAATCCGCGTTGAAAGTATTCTTCAATTTTCTTTTCTGTGATAGCTGGAATATTCAATGAATCGTAAATCTGAGTAACTCCTTTTACTTTTTTGGCGGCATTGAATTTTTTAGTCGACAGCCATTTATTAAGTTCTGTTTTTTGTTTGCCACGCACTTTTTCCAAAGCTTTGATCAGCAAGAATGTTTTTTTGTTGGCAATGATATCTCCGCCTACCTGTTTGCCGAATTTTTTCTGATCGGCATACACATCCAGCAAATCATCTTTCAATTGAAACCCAATTCCGATTTGAACACCGAATTCGCGTAAAGCGATCTGATCAGCTTCCGGTGCATCGGCCAGAATAGCGCCTAACTCTAAACTGAAACCAAGCAATACGGCTGTTTTCAGTCGGATCATTTCAATGTATTGTGCTTCTGTTACTTTGGCTTTCGTTTCAAATACCATATCCCACTGTTGCCCTTCGCAAACCTCGGCTGCACATTGGTTGAAGGCACGAAGCACCTTTTTTAATTGGTGATCGGGCAATGATAAAAACATATCGTACACACGCACGAGCATTACATCTCCCGAAAGGATGGCTGTATTCACGTTCCATTTTTCGTGCACCGTAGGTTTTCCTCTGCGCAAGGGCGCTTTGTCCATGATGTCATCGTGCATCAATGTAAAGTTGTGAAATGCTTCTACTGCTGTGGCATAGCTGATAACTTTCTCAGCATCTTTTTTATAAAGCGAATATGCCATCAGCACTAACAGCGGGCGCATGCGCTTGCCGCCCAGCTTCATCAAATATCGAATGGGCTCGTACAATGATTTGGGTTGTGCGCCAAAAGGTTGGCGAGCGATTTCTTTTTCAACTTGTTTTTTAAGTGCCTCGAGCATGCTACTATTTAGTTTCCTGTTTTTATTGTTCAAATGTTAAATCAATCAATCTTCTGTCTACATCTGTTTTTTTGATGAGCACTACCACCTTGTCTCCCAGACGATACACTTTCTTTCTCCTACGCCCGATGGCTCGATAGTTTTTCTCATCAAATTCGTAGAAGTCGTCTTTCATGTCGGCCATGCGCACCATGCCCTCGCATTTCGTTTCTACAATCTCTACAAAAATACCAAACTCCGTTACCCCTGTAATAATGCCATCGTACGGTTTTTGTTCAGCCAAGCTCATAAATTCTACTTGCTTGTATTTAATGCTGGCGCGTTCGGCATCAGCAGCACGCTTTTCACGTTCGGAGGAATGAATACATTTTTCTTCAAACTCTTTTTTGTTCACCGATTTGCCGCCATCCAAGTAGTGTTGCAGCAAGCGATGCACCATCATATCAGGGTACCTGCGGATGGGAGAGGTAAAGTGCGTGTAGTGATCAAATGCCAATCCAAAATGTTGCTTGGCTTCGGTGGTGTACTTGGCTTTGGCCATCGCGCGCACCGCTAGCGACTGCAATACGTTTTGCTCGGGCTTCCCTTCAATTTCGTCCATCAGTTTGTTCAACGAACGCGAAACCGTGGCATCATCAATTTGCAAGTTGTGCCCGAACTGCTTCGCGAAAATGGCGAAGTCTGCCACCTTCTCCGGGTTAGGATAATCATGCGTTCGATAGATGAACGTATTTTTCTCTTCGCCCTTCTTCATTTTGAAGACGAAGGTTGCCACCGCGCGATTGGCTAGCAACATAAACTCCTCGATAAGTTTGTGTGCTTCCTTCCGCACTTTCGGTACCACCATCAATGGCTTGCCGTCTTTATCCAATTTGAATTTCACCTCGGTGGTTTCAAAGTTTACGGCTCCTTTGCGGAAGCGTTCTTTCCGCAGGATGAGATGTAGACTGTTCAGAATTTTAATTTCTTCCGCAAAAGTTCCGTTGCCGGTTTCAATTACTTCTTGTGCCTGTTCATAGCTAAAGCGATGATCGGAGTGAATGATCGTGCGACCAAACCATTCATTGTGAATTTTTCCTTTTGCATCCATTTCAAAAACTGCAGCAAATGTCAATTTATCTTCGTGCGGACGAAGTGAACACAGCTCATTCGACAAACGTTCGGGTAACATCGGCACCGTGCGGTCTACTAAGTAAACGGATGTAGCGCGATCAAAAGCATCAGCATCTAAGTCGTTGCCCGGACGAACATAGTGGGTTACATCGGCAATGTGAACACCGATTTCATAATTGCCATTAGGCAACTTTTGAAACGAAAGGGCATCGTCAAAATCTTTGGCATCTTCTGGGTCGATGGTGAAAGTGGGCACCTTGCGAAAATCTCTGCGTGCTTTTACTTCTTCGTTGGTGATTCCTTCTTGAATTTTTTCGGATTCTCTCAGTACATTTTCCGGAAAGCGGAACGGCAAATCGAACTCGGCCATGATGGAGTGAATCTCGGCATTGTTCTCACCCGCCTTGCCTAGTATTTCAACAATTTTCCCTTCGGCACTTTTATCGCCTTCGGCCCACTTGGTTACTTCAAACAACACTTTGTCGTTGGCTTTGGCGCCATTCAAATTCTCGGGATACACAAAGAAGTCGCTGTACACTTTTTTGAAATCCGGAACGATGAATCCGAACGACTTGGAAATCTCCACGCGTCCTACGAAGCGATTGCGTCCACGTTTTACAATTTCCACTACTTTGCCTTCCGGGCTTGCGCCATTTTTCTTTCCTAGCAAACTAACTTTTACGGTGTCGCCATGAATGGCAGAACCTAAATCGCGCGATTGCACATAAATATCTTTGGAACCTTCTTCTCCTGTAGCCACGTATGCAAATCGTGGATTGACATGATCGACAATTCCAACCACACTTTTGCCGGATGCTGCTCGTTTCGCTTTGAAGTTTCCGTTGCTGAGTTGCTCTACTTTGCCATCTTCTAATAATGATTCAAGTAGGCGATACAAATCATCAATCAATGATTTTTTTTTGATCTGAAGTTTTTTGGCGAGTTGTTGGGCGGTGTAGCCTTTTTCTGATTCGTTTAATAAAGAGAGCAATGAGCTGTATAAGCCGCTTTTCTCTTTCTTCTGTTTCTTTTCTTTTTTCTCTTTAAATTTCTTTTTGCTCATGGTTATAGCTTGATGTTTTGGGGGTCTTGTCGATTGTCCCAAAAGGTTAATAATTCGATTTGATTTTTTGGTGATACAAACAAGTTGCCTTGTTGAAGATACGCATCGATATGCGTTTTACTTAGCAGAATGGATACGGGTAAGAAGTGATTAGTGAGGGATAAGATGTGCGTACGATTCTCTATTTGACAATAAAAGTACGAATAATTTTTCAGTTTACATGCATGATGTGCGAATCGGGTATGAGTGGATACCCTTTCATTTTCAAATAGAGTTGAGCAATGGCTACTACATCGCCAATGCAATAAGTGGCAATTTTGGTTAAATCTTTTTCTCGGTAGTACACCTGACTGACCATCGAACCATCCATGCTTCCTTTGCTGGAGGGGATTTGAAAAATGGCGGTGAGTAAATCGAGCGATGTGTAGTGTTTGTAATCGCCAAACTTCCAGAGTTCCATCGTATCGAGATGAGGCACATCCCACGGCCTGCGGCCGGCAAAGTCGAGCAATGATGGAAGTACAATTCCATTGACCAACATCCGTCTGCTCAGATATGGAAAGTCAAATTCTTTGCCATTGTGCGCACATAATTTAGTGGTAGGGTCTTGTTTCTCGAGTGTGACCTTGAAGTCGGTTAGTAATTTCTTTTCGTCATGGTCGGCAAAGTATTTGGTGCGTAAGCACATTTCGCCTTTTTCATTTTCGGTGTATTTGCCGATGGCGATCACAACAATCTTTCCGAACTCAGCATAGATGCCCGCTTTTTCGTAGAAGAGGTCTTCATCGGTTTGACTTTCTTCACGTTTAAAGAAAGATGCTTTGCGCGCCCACTGTGCTTTCAGCCGCTCACCAAGCTGATCGTACTTTTCTACACAACCTACCGTTTCGACATCTAAGAAGAGGATGTCTTTGAGTGAAGGATTCATACAAATAATTAAAGAGAGAACTACGAATGCAAAACGCCCTCGAGCTGCAACTCTTTAATAAAGGTAAGATTTGCTTCGCAAATGGTATCAGGTACGAAGACAAATTTTTTGTCGTGGATTTGAAGGCCAACGTAGTAGCTTACCCAGTACTCGTTGTTGAGGTGAAATACATTGGGGTCGATGGACTCAACCAAAGCTGTGCCCTCTGCCGGAACTGTTTCTAAGAAATGACGAAGGGTAGAGGTGCGCTGTGTTTCACCATCTTTTTCGCCATAGCCTTTGCTGGCGACCAACGTATTTTCTAGGGGAAAATCGTTGTTGTTGATCAGATAAACTTTCCACTCGTCCTGACTAAGAAGATTTTTTTCACGTGTAACGGCTAGGGTTACATTCTTTACCGGAGGGATTTCAATATCTTTTTTCAAGTTGTTTTATGCTCTATTGATTTAATATCTACTTCAACATACACGAGGACTGAAAAGTGCCTTCTGCATTCCTATATTTCAACAAAGTTACATCTTTTCGAATGATAGTGATGGAAGGCGGCATGTGCTGGCGTAAGCGGGCAAGGGATAGACGCGAAAAGCCCACGCCCAAGCGTGGCTTGTAGCAATAGCCCGGTGGCCGCCACTTGCTTGTCTCTTTCACCCGAGCTTGGTGGCGGCCATGCCCCATAACTTCTCTTTTATTCGCTCACTCTAATTCTTATCTTGTTGGTATGAACAAACGTACTTTCTTAAAAAACACGGCTGCGCTGGGATTAACGGGGTTGTTCCCAACGGAGTCGCTGGCCAATTGGCTTTCTTCTTTCGAAGGAAAATCAGCCACTGAGTTGGCGGGCGATGAATCTTTCTGGGATGGTATTCGCAGTGGCTATCGCTTGAAACCGGATTACATTAATCTTGAAAATGGCTACTACTGCTTTTTGCCGGAAGCTACGTTGGAAAAATTTGTGCAACATGTGCGCGATGTGAATTACCAAGGTTCGTACTACATGCGCACTGTGCAGTGGGACAATAAAAAGAAGGCTGCGGCTAAGTTGGCTGCGCTTGCGGGGTGCTCGGCTGAGGAATTGATCATCACACGCAACACAACTGAATCGCTCGATACAATAATTGCTGGACAAGATTGGAAAGCGGGTGATGAAACGATAATGGCCGAGCAGGATTATGGTGCCATGCAGGATATGTTTAAGCTCGTGGCCAAGCGGCACGGTGTAGTTTTAAAAATAGTTTCGGTACCCAATCATCCTGCTTCGGATGAGGAGATTGTGAATTTGTATGCTAACGCGATCACACCAAAAACAAAATTGCTGATGGTGTGCCACATGATCAACATTACGGGACACATTTTGCCCGTGCGTAAAATTTGCGACATGGCGCATAGCAAAGGTGTGAAGGTGATGGTAGATGGCGCGCATGCCTTTGCGCACATTCAGTTTTCGATTCCTGATTTGAACTGTGACTACTATGGTGCCAGTTTGCATAAGTGGCTGAGTGTTCCGCTGGGTGCAGGAATCTTATATGTGAAGAAAGAAAATATTGCTGCGCTGTGGCAACTGTTTGGCGAGGAGGGAAAAAAGTCGGAAGACATTTATCGATTGAACCACACGGGCACGCACCCGGTGCATACAGATTTAGCAATTGCTGATGCCATTGATTTTCATTTGCAAATTGGTGCTGAAAGAAAAGAAGCTCGCTTGCGTTTTTTGCAACGCTACTGGACAGACAAAGTGAGAAATCTGAAAAATGTAATTGTGAATACACCGACTGATGCAACACGCTCGTGCGGTATTGCCAATGTAGGTATTGCCAGAATGAAGCCGGGTGATTTAGCGGATGTGTTGATGAAGCGTTTTAAAATTTACACAGTCGCTATTGATGGAGCGAATGTGCATGGTTGTCGCATTACTCCGAATTTATACACGACTACGAATGAGTTGGATACATTTGTGAATGCTTTGCGTCAATTGGCTGCGGAGGCAAAAGGTTAATGACGAAAATACTCCGCTAAAATTTTTTCAGCAGGCTTGCCTTGTGGTGTAAAATCGATGGAAGCATTTCTACGCGGGCCACTGGGATACCATTTCCAGAAGTAGGCTCCTTCCAGCCAGGGTTTATTCCAAACCATTTCAAAAAAAGCCCTATAACAATTTGCTTGCATTTCGTTGGAGACGGGCAAGGGTTTTTTATCATCCGGCCACGTCCATGGCTCGATGGCCGCCATTTCATCGCTGCGATAGCCGATCTCGGTGAATAAAACCGGTCGCTGGTATTTTTTGTGGATTCGATCAATGGTGCGCAAGGGTTCTTCCCATCCTTTTTTTAAATCAGACAAAGAAGCGTTTTTATTTTTTGTGAGCGGAAAGTAACCTTGAATGCCGATGTAATCGAGCGCATCCCAAAACATGACTTGTTCATACTCCTGATGAAAATTGGCAGCATAGGTTAACTTGCCTTTGTACACTTTGCGAATGCTGGCGATGATAGCACGCCACTCTTTTTCGCGCAGCGTGAGATGCAATTCTGTGCCGATGCACAGAATATCGATTTTATTTTTTTCAGCGATTTCGGCATAGTGGAGAATAAAGCCTTCGTACAAACGAAACCATCGTTGCCATGCAGTGTCGCTTTTCATGGAGATGGCACCAGGCCAACTTTTGCCCACCCAAATATGTGGTTTTAAAATAGTTCTGATGCCGGCTTTGCGCGCTAGTTGTGTGGTGGTGGCAATGCCTTCGTCTGACTCGCCCCACCAAACACGGTCGGAAGTAAAATTGGTTTTAATCGTAGAGCTGTAAGGATCGCGTTGAAAAGCAAAAGGAGTTTGTGAAATCCAATTGATGTGGCATTTTTTTAACTCGGCAATTTCTTTTTCGGTAACTACTTCGCGGCCGCCTACCCAACAAACACCTTTTTGTTTTTTGCCATCAACGAATTGAGCAAATGTTATTTGAGTGATAGCAATGGACAGTAAGAGAAGAAGCGGCTTCATCCTTACGAAGGTAAGAGCGCCATTTCGAAAAGAGAAGTAATTTTTTCTTTCATCACTTGCTTTACTTCATTCATGTCGATGGTAGCACCGAGTTCTTTTTCCATGGAGGTAACGGCTTTGTCATCAATGCCGCATGGAACAATGTGATGAAAGTAGGATAGATCCGGAGAGACATTGAGCGCGAGGCCGTGCATGGTTACCCAGCGGCTCGTCTTTACACCCATCGCACAAATTTTGCGAGCGTGTTTCGTGCTGTCGAATCCAATCCATACGCCTGTCAAGCCGGGTATGCGACCCGCTGTGATTTGAAATGTCGCTAATGTTTGGATGACAGCTTCTTCCAGCAACCGCATGTATTGATGGATGTCAGTAAAGAAATTTTCAAGATCAATGATGGGATAAACTACTAGTTGGCCAGGGCCATGATAAGTAATATCGCCTCCGCGATTGATGGGGAAGTAGCTAGCTTGTATAGTGTGAAGATCTTCTTTTTTAACCAACAGATTTTTTTCGTCACCGCTTTTGCCCAGTGTGTACACGTGTGGGTGTTCACAGAAGAGTAAGTAGTTGGAAGTGGGAACTTGTTCTGCTTCCGCTAGATTTCGATTTTGCTTTTTTACTTCGAGAATTTGATTGAACAAATTGGTTTGGTAATCCCATGCTTGTTGGTAATCAATCAAGCCGAGATCAGTGAAATGAGTTTGTTTGTTTATAGTAGCGTTCAAATCGAGAAGCTGTTATTTCACTTTCCCCAACTCTTCTTTCAGATAATCAATCGCTTCGACCGGATTTGCTTCTACGCCATTTTCTTTAGCGAGGTAATACGAAATCCAATCGGTAAGATGGATCAGGTAATAATATTGCTCCAGTAACGAAGCTCCCTCACCAACAATATCGATGATCGGATTTGACTTTTTTTCAAAGATGGGTCTGCATATTTCCATCCGTTTCTCTACGCGGGCATGATCGTGGTCGGAGTAGAGGTAAATTACTTGTGCATGTTGCAAAATGTTTTCCGGAAACTGCCATCCCACAATTTCGTTGTGATTCATTTCCGGAAAAGTGTTGACGTGTGCCAACTGCTTGGCATTTTCGTTGATTTGATTTTGGAAACGAACCGCCATCGCTTTGAGGCGCTCATCGCAATAGATAATCGGAAACTTGCCCTTCAGTTTTTTAGCAATCAATTCTGCTTCCGACTGAATAGCTTTCTCTCCTCTGTTTAAGTACTCGATCGCATTCTCTGTTTCTTTCATGAAGGCAGCGCCAATCAGGTTGGTGTGGTAGAGTGCATACAGCAATGAAACCATCATGTATCCTAAATTACCGCGCGGGCTTTTAGAGCCTCCCGGAATTTGAATCCAAAACAAATTATATTCTTTTGCCAACTCCAGCATTTTGCCGCCTGAGGTAATGCAAATGATGTGTGCGCGTTTCAACATGGCTTTATTAATAGCCGCCAATGTCTCTTCGGTATCGCCACTGTACGAACAGGCAATGAACAAAGTATGTGGACTAACAAACTGCGGAATGTTATATCCTTTCGAAACAGTAATCGGTATCGGCACGCGGCCAAAGGTTAACGACTCCACGAGGTTGGCACCAATGCCGGAGCCGCCCATACCGGTAATTAAGATATTCCGAATGTCGCTGCCAGGTCTTACCAGATCAACAGATTGACCGATCTTAAGTGCACTGGCTAGTTGCAGGGTAAAGCCTTCGATTAGTTTCTTCATTCTTTGTTCTTAACTTCGATTTTCAAAGGTAGATTATTTATTGTGAGCGATAAAATCGAAAAAGGCAAAGCGGGCGAAGATTTGGCGGCTCAATTTCTCATCGAAAAGGGGTATCAGATTTTAGCGCGGAACTATCGCTTCAAAAGATCAGAAATTGATGCGATCGCTCTGAAAGACAATTGCCTTGTTTTCGTGGAGGTAAAATTGCGTACTACTGATGCCTTTGGCTACCCTGAAGAATTTGTGAATGAAAAGAAAGCCGCTAAGATTATGGAAGGCGCAGATCAATATGTCTACAATACGAACTGGAAAGGAAACATTCGGTTTGATATTGTAGCCATCCGACAGATCAACGGGGAAACGGAATTAGTACAGATCGAAGATGCATTTTACTAATTACTTCGTGTAGATTTCTTTCCCCTTCTCGTCCCACTCTTTGCGCAAGTAGGGTTTGATATCTTTTTCGAAAGGCTCTTTAGGGTAAGTAATTATGCGCTTTCGTTTTCCGTTGGGATAATTTTCAATCCAATCGCCCACCTTTACATTGAAGCGATACTCACCGCGCACAGCCACCTGGCCATTTTCATGCAATAAGTAATAGTATCCTTCCTTCTCACCATATTCGATAGGAGTGATCTCTTTGATTTTTTTCTTTTCGGCCGGATCATAGTAAGTGATGCGCGATTCTTTGGGCCATCCTTTGTAATACTTTTCTTTGTCTTCCAGTAAATCTTGTTGATTGTAGCGCATCCAGCGTCCATGCTTGGTACCCATGTAAAAAATACCTTCTTCTACTACTGTAGTGCCAATCATCTTTTTGTAAGGGCCATGCAATAGCACTCCTTTGGTGGGATCGAACTTTTCTACTCGCCTTACTTCCGCACGCTTGTAATCGTAATAGTAAATGTCACGAGCAAATGTGTTTGGAATGGCCGGTTTTTTCAATTTATAGAACAACTCAAGTGTTACCTTATTGCCATAGCCTTTTCGGGCAAAGCCTTTTTTGGTTTTGATCCCATAGAAAACTTTTCGTTTTGGTTTTTTCTTTTTGGTGACAATAGGCTCTTCTTCTTTTTCTAATTCTAATAGAGTAAACGGCCGATCGGTATCAAACGTAAATTGCCCTTCTTGCACTTTTGGTTCAGTGCCTTGTGCCCACAGTGTTGTGGCTAGTGCCATCAGCAAGGCAATGGTTGATATATTTCGCATCGAGAACATCAACGAAAGTTAAGCAATATTATTTTGGTTTTGAATTCGATTCTGAAAACCGATGGTATACGACAATCGATAGGAAATGTTTCTATCCGTATGGTTAATTAAGGTTAACAGGCATTAAAAAATTCAACAGCACTAGAATTAGACGTGTTTTGAGTAACCTGAATACAATCTCTCCGTTTGGAAGGACTTGTTAATCACTAAACAATCAAAACAGTAAAAGAACAAATGAAAAAAATCATTCTTCCCATTCTCTCAGGCATTTTTATTTCTACGATTACTTTCGGTCAGACCATTATCCCTAAGATTGGCTACACTCACTCCACCTGGGGTGCAACCAACTACGTGACTCAGTTGAATAATAGTTTTAGTTCACAATACGGTTTTTCATTCGGAGTGGCATATAGTGTGCCTCTTAAGGGATTAGGTATTGGTATGCTTTCGTTGCAACCGGAAGTATCGTTTGTTCAGAAAGGATTTAAGGTTGATGCCCAAGGAGAATTATTGGACATTGAGAACAATGCGTTTTTTTTAACCTCTCATCAAGAATATACCATTCATTACCTTGAGTTTCCGCTCATGACCAAGTATGAATTTGGAAATGATCGGTTCAAGTTTTCTATTTCGGCAGGACCCTCCATTGCATTTGGCCTCGGAGGAAAATACAAGGCAGTATCTACTATTTTCGATGGTAATGTTACCACCGAATTGGCTAACACCACGGGCGACATTAAATTCTTTAAATCAAAGGATAACCAGTCTGTTTCTTTCGATCATAACATCGATGCGGGTATTCAATTTGGAATTGGAGCTGTGCTATACAATCGCATTGCGCTTGATGTGCGCTATGGTAACAGTTTTACCAATACCAACGAGTACAACGACTCCAAAAACCGCGTGCTACAGTTTACGATTGGTGTACCGATTTCATTGAAAGACTAAAGAAAATGGGAGCCGAAATTTTGGGCTCCCATTTTTATTTTATAAACCTCAAAGATTATCCTACCAATTCCACACTGCGTTTGATAAAGGCTGTGAGGTCGGCACCTGTTAGCATGCTTTGTGAAAGCAAGCCCAGATCATATGCTTGCTTGGCTAGTTTACCTTTTTGATCTTCACTTTCCGCCTTCAATATGCGTTGCACAATAGGGTGGTTGCCATTCACAGCTACGTTGTAATTGTCTGGCATACTTCCCATAAAGCTCATGCCCCCGCCACCACCGGTTTTAGCCATGTCTTTCATTCTACGCATCCACTCGCTCATAGTGATGGTTACCGGCATATCATCTGGCGATAACGATTCAATAGCCACGCTCATGGCCTTATTATTAATTGCCTTTTCAAAAATGCCTTTCACCTGTTCTTCTTCTTCTTTGCTCAATACGCTGGCAACAGCATCTGACTTTACAATCAACTTGTCGATGATTTCGCTATCTACGCGCTTGAGTTGGGTTTTCTCCAACTTCTGCTCCAGATGGCCGATAAAGTGACTATCCAAAACGCCATCTAACAACAATACATCATACGCTTTGGCTTTTGCACTTTGAATAAATGCATCTTGTTTGCCTTTGTCGTTGGTATAGAGATAAATAATTTGGTCGTCTTTGTCGGTTTGATTCGGTTTTACTTTATCAGCGTACTCATTCAATGTGAAGTATTGCCCGTCTACGTTTTTGAGCAGCGCAAACTCCTTCGCTTTCTCAGAGAATTTCTCATCACTGATCATGCCGTAGCGCACAAATACGCTGATGTCGTCCCATTTCTTTTCAAATTCCTTGCGGTCTTTGTTGAACATATCCAACAACTTATCGGCTACTTTTTTAGTGATGTGCGAGCTGATCTTCTTCACGTTCGCATCGCTTTGCAGATAGCTGCGCGAAACGTTGAGCGGAATATCCGGTGAATCAAGAACGCCATGTAACAACATCAAAAAATCAGGAACTACATCTTTTACTTCATCAGTGATGAATACCTGACGTGAGTAGAGTTGAATCTTGTTGCGCTGAATTTCAAAATCGTTTTTAATCTTAGGGAAATACAAAACGCCTGTGAGGTTGAATGGATAATCAACATTCAAGTGAATCCAGAAGAGAGGATCTTCGGTGAACGGATACAGTTCTTTGTAGAAATTGATATAATCTTCATCCTTTAAATCGAGTGGGGCTTTAGTCCAAATGGGTGAAGTATTATTGATGATACGATCCGTAGTGACCGTTTTATACTTAGGCTTGTTGTCGCTATCTACGCCATCTTCAACGCTTTCATCTTTGGTACCGAACTTAATTTCGACCGGTAAAAACTTGCAGTACTTATCCAGAATACCTTTCAGACGGAATTCTTCCAAAAATTCTTCGGAGTCTTGGTTAACATGCAGAATCACATCGGTGCCGCGTGTTTCTTTCGTGGCTTCGGTTAACTCAAATTCGGTAGAGCCATCGCATATCCAACGCGCAGCTTCGCTACCCTCTTTAAATGATTTGGAAACAACCTCTACTTTATCAGACACCATGAAGGCGGAGTAGAAGCCTAATCCAAACTTTCCAATGATGTCTTTGGCATCGGTTTTGTCTTTGAATTTCTCTACGAATTCGGCTGCTCCGGAAAACGCGATTTGGTTAATATACTTTTTGATTTCCTCGGCTGTCATGCCAAGGCCCTTGTCGCTTACGGTAATAGTTTTTGCTTCTTTATCGAAGCTCACTTCAATTTTGAGATCACCGAGCACTCCATTGAATTCGCCCAGCGCAGTCAGCTTTTTCAGTTTTTGAGTAGCATCTACGGCATTACTCACCAATTCACGCAAAAAGATTTCGTGATCGGAATAGAGGAATTTCTTGATGATCGGAAAAATATTCTCGGTATGGATCGAGATAGTACCTTTTTCTGCCATAATGGACCAATTTTAGGTTATAATGAATGTATCATCCTCATTACAAGGATTGTTCCAAAAGACAAAAGTGTCAGGTTGTCAGAAGCCCTAGCGATGTTTGGGTACGTGATTGTCCAGAAAATTGTCAGCTGCATTATTCCAAGTTTCAAGTGCTTCGTTTCGTTTTTTGTTCAATTCGGTATTGATCTGGTTAAATTTTCCGACTGCCGCGTTGAATTCGTTCACCAGTTTATTGAAGGCATCCACATCTTGTTGGGTGCGGTCGGCCTGCTTTTTTGACTCCATTGCTTTTTTACTTTTCTCGAAATTATCCTTCTTCAAAAAGAAGTCAGCCAATTCAGTGCTCTTGGTGGCTTCATATTTATAGAATTCAAGCATTCGCTCGCAAGCCACTTTGATAGTCTTGTCTCCATTGTAGGTAGAAATCGGACTCATTTTTTTCAATCCTTCAGTGCTACTTGCCTGTAGAGCATTTTTAGTTTGCTCCATGGCGTTCACATCTTCTTTTTTTAATGCATCCATCCAATAGGCTTCGTCTTTATAGCTTTTAAAAAATATCAGGTATACCCGATTGTAATACTTGAATACAGCACTTGCTTCTTCCATTTTTTTTGAAAGCTTGGAAGACGACTCGATCAGGCGGATATTATTTTTCGCAGCAAAGGCTTCAAATTCTTTATCAAAGATGAGGTAGGCTTTATCAGTCCGCTCATGAGCCTTTTCTTTAGCCAACATGAAAGCTTCCATAGCGTCATAAGACTGTTCGGCAATTTCCTCCATGTCCACAATCTTTGCATAATCTTCGTTTAGCAAAGCAGAAGTAATTTGAAAATATGCTAGCGCGGAGTCACGAAGAGCAGGATCGCCATTAAAGGGCTTCAGCTTCTTCATGTTGGTTACGGCCTGCTTTATGGTTTGCATCAGCTCTAGTCGTTTCTTTTCTACTTTGCGTGCACTCTTGTTGTGGGATGAAGCGCTGCTATAGGCCATCATGTCACTTGAAATCAGCTTACACTGTTCGCCTACATGGCCTAAGTATTCGGTGGCGACAGTTAAATTTTGAGCATGTAATTGGTGTGTGAATGAGATGAATGTGAATACGAAGATGAAAGCAGCACGCATGATGAAATTATTTTTTTGTTAATGATAGATGATCCAATATTATTTGAAAAGCTTCTTCAATATAAGCACTTCGTTCAATTTCTTTGAGCAATTCTTGACTAGCCTGATTTCGATTTTCATCCAACCCCAGCAACGCACCATCAAATTTATTTTGCATCACACGATACAATGGTTTTGTATCGCCACCTTCTATCTTATCAAGTTGTTTGACATGAGCTTGCGATGCCAGATAATGTTGAATATATGAATTGATTTCTAATGATTGAGGTGCCTGATAGAAGTTTTGGAAATCACTCAAATGCTTGAACCAAGCCGAATTTTTAAGGCGCTCTTCGCTTTTCATCTTCAGTGGTTCAACTGCTGGTCTTGCCAATGGCGTGTAGTATACTTTCTTTGTTACCGAGTCACTCGATAGCGCATGTCGATTGGTGCGCTCGCTAATATGCAACACGCTGTAGAAGTCGGGCAGATAAACATCGGGTTTAACACCTTTCAGTTGATGACTTTTGCCGGTGATACGGTACGCTTTGGACAGCGTAATTTTTACAAAGCCCAAAGTATCTTTTTGCTGAATTACAGGAAAAACATTTTGTGCAGTAGCTTTTCCATAAGTAGTGTTGCCCACCACAAATGCCCTGTTGTAATCTTGCAAAGCAGCCGTGGTGATTTCTGAGGCGGAAGCACTAAACCCATTAACCAAGATGACTAGCGGTCCATCATAGGCAAAGCCCTTGTGAATATCCTTAAAAGAAATGACTTGCCCATCTTTTGATTTTGATAGTACGATAGGACCCACGTCAATAAATATTCCTGCCAGTTCAATTGCCTCTTGCACGGATCCACCACCATTGAAGCGCAAGTCGAGGATCAGCCCTTGGATGTTTTCTTTCTTTAGTTTAATAATTTCTTTGGCCACATCGCTTGCACAACTTTGCCCTTCGCCACCCCAATCCGAATAAAATCCAGGCAACGAAATGTAACCAACGGACTTTTCTCCTTTTAGTAAAAGGCTTTGCACATTGGATTCAATGGACTCACGTTTTTCTTTATGTAATAATACTTCTACGGAACTGCCATCCGCTTTTTTGAAAGTAAAAGTTCCTGTAAGCCGATCGGCTGAATTTATTTTTTCTTCAAATTCATGATCATCAAAATCAAGCTGATTAAAAACCTCTCCATTCGGCCATGACACCGACACAATGGCATCTCCTTTGTTTATCAGATGACTGTTCCAGGCGGGCCCACCGGGCGCCAACCGCTCTACAACAATTTCTCCCAGAGGATTTTCATTGAGATCAAATCCAAATGTGTAGGCAGCCGATGAGAGCGAACTTTCAAAATCCTTTATTTCACTTTGTGTAAAATAGTTGGTGTGTGGATCAAACGAAAGAGCAATGGATTTGAGTATTGCGTTGGTAATAAACTCTCTCGGAGATAGGCGACCATGAAGTAATCGATTCAATTTGGCCAGTGTTTTGTCTCTCACTTTTTCGCGTGATACTTTCTCAACTGCCATCCAGTCTTTTGAAGTAGCTCCTTTTGCCGATACCGCCATCCGCGAAAGCGTAGATGCCTTCAGCGAAATTTCCCAATGCCTTTCCAATTCGTTGACTGTCTCTTCGCGTTCCGTAATTTCATTAAAAGAAAAGAACAAACTGTCTCGTTTAGAATAATCAAATGGCTTGGCTGTTTTTAAGGAAACAATTCGGGACGCATCTGTAAGCCGTTTCTGATATAATTGTGTGGCTTTGTCAATGAATTCACAGCTATTGCCTTTAGTCGGATCATTCAGGTATAGCCGAAGTGCTTTTATTTCTTTTACATCGGATTCAAGAAAATAAAAACCAGCGGGGTCTACGATTTCCAGAAACTCTTCGATCACGCTCGCGTGAAATTTTTCATCAATAGCAGGAGGACTAAAATGCTCTGCTTTGATTTTATTCACCAACAAATAAGGAGAAGTACAGATATTTTCATTTTGACATAGCAGCACGCCAGACCAAAACAGAAAAAGTAAGCTAATTGAAGTTCGCTTCAAGAGTGAAAATCGTTTTATGTAAAAATAACATGTGGATGCGAATATTGGATGCGTTAAATATGATTATAAAAAAGAAGCCCTCCGGTTGAGAGGGCTTCATTAGAAATATCTTTGCTCTGGACTCAATCTCCAGCTAATGCCGGGGTGCTTTTTTCTTGAGCTAATTCAATCTCTTCGCCATCTGGATTTAAGAATTTGTATTCTGTAATGGCTAATGAAGAATCTTTGATCAACTCCACAGGTCGCTTGTATTTGAAATACCACTTCATGCGCTTTGAAATGAAACCTTTGGTGTAGTAAGCAAACAAGAAAGGATGCAATGCCAGCACCAACTTCTTCTCGTTTTGATTTTCGAACAGATAACGAACGTGTTCTTCAATCTTATCCGTCACCAAAATAGAAGCTTCAATCTTGCCACTGCCATTGCAAGTAGGGCACACTTCTTTAGTGGCGATGTTCATCTGCGGGCGCACGCGCTCGCGGGTGATTTGCATTAAACCAAATTTAGAAAGCGGCAAAATGGTATGCTTCGCCTTATCGCTTTCCATCTCTTCCTTCACTTTGTTGTAGATGAGCTTCTTATTGTCGATGCCGCGCATATCAATGAAGTCCACCACAATGATGCCTCCCATATCGCGCAAGCGAAACTGTCGCGCTACTTCTTTCGCAGCTTCCAGATTTACGGAGAGAGCGGTAGTCTCCTGACTTTCTTCGCGATTGGATTTATTGCCGCTATTTACGTCAATGACATGCAATGCTTCGGTGTGCTCAATGATCAAATAGCCGCCACCTTTCAAACTCACGGTTTGGCCGAATGCTGATTTGATTTGCTTTTCAACACCGAAGTGCTCGAAAATCTTGGCCTTGCCGGTGTAGAGTTTTACAATTTTCTCCTTATCGGGAGCAATGTTGTGAATGTAGCTCTTTACTTCATCGTAGATTTTCTTGTCATCTACCATTACGTTGTCAAACGATTCGTTCAACACATCGCGTAAAATAGACGAGGTTTTGTTCAGTTCACCGATGATTTTATCGCGGGGGTTGCCATCGACCATGCGGGCAATTCCATCTTCCCACATCTTCACCAGGCTGCGCATGTCTTTGTCAAGCTCAGCTACTTCTTTGCCTTCGGCAACGGTGCGAATGATCACACCAAAATTTTCTGGTTTGATTGATTGAATGAGTTTCTGCAAACGCTTACGCTCTTCGCTGCTGGCAATCCGTTTTGAAATGCTCACCCCGGATGAGAAGGGTACCAAAACCAGGTATCGCCCGGCTAAGGATAACTCGCACGAAAGTCGCGGCCCTTTGGTTGAGATGGGCTCTTTCACCACTTGCACCGGAATGAGAAGACTCTTGGAAAGCTGCTGGCTGATTTTGCCATGCTTATCAATATCTTTCTCGAGTTGAAACTTATCCAGTTTCCCTCCAGTGATTTTCTTTGAACGAACAAGCTTGGTGAACTTTTGAAGAGACCCGAACTGTGCACCTAAATCGAGGTAATGAAGAAAGGCGTCTTTCTCATAACCAATATCTATAAATGCAGCGTTGAGGCCCGGCACTATTTTCTTAACAGTGCCTAGGTAAATATCACCAACTACAAACTTGCTTCCATCTGTTTCTTCGTGAAACTCGGCAAGTTGCTTGTCCTTTAAAAGGGCTATACGACATCCGTCCTGAGTAGCACTAATAATTAGTTCGTTACTCAAAACTTAAAAAATTGGATGTTGAAATTAATAGGACTACTTCTGTTGAAAGGGCGCTGAAATGACTCAACGCCCTTTAAATAAGCCGAGGCACATGGCCTCTACTCACTATTTTTTCTTATGACGGTTTTTTCTCAAACGCTTTTTACGTTTGTGAGTAGCCATTTTGTGCTTTTTTCTTTTCTTACCACTTGGCATAATGCTTTTTGGTTTAGGCTCATCGTTCTACTTGGTGTAGAAATCCCTCTTTAGGAGAGTGACGAGCGATGGTTTAACATTTATTTTACTTTTAACTCTTGTAGATAAGAATCTGCAGTGGATTGAACTGCGGGATCACTATCTAACTTTTTTACTTTTTCAAATTGGGCTTTCGCCTTTTCTTTGTTTCCAGCATTCAAGTAGGCTACACCCAAAAGAAGCTGGCCTTGTACATGATTAGGGTTCACTCCAATCAAATCATTCAGCCTTTCAATGGCGCGATCGTATTGCCCTGATTGCATGGAGAGCATTCCTAAGTTATAAAGAGCAAACTCGTTTTTAGGATCTTCGGCCAAGACATCACGAATCTTCTGAATGCCCTGCATGGGAGATGAACTCAGGTACGTCATGGCCATTTTTGTGCGCGCTTCAAAGTTTTTAGGATTTGCCTCGATGACTTTACCCAAATACTCCTGCGCCTTTAGCGCCATGGTTTGCTGCTTTTCTGCACCCATCGAAAAGGTATAGGCTTCATAATAACTGTTGCCTGCCTTCAGGAAACTTTCGGTTGTTTTAAAGAACGTTGCTGATTGCTCGGCATACCAGGCAGCGCTGTCAAATTGACCCGCTTGCGTGTATAGGCTTCGCAAAGAGTCGGCAAAGATAGCATTTTTTTGATTCGGAGAGCCCTGTAAGTATTGGGCTCTCAAGCTTTTGATGGCGTTGCTTAAAGCTACAGGTACATCGCTATGGCCCTTTGAAGGTATCGGTTTACCCGATTCGGTAGAATCCGTGGCAGCTAATTGGTTTTCATTTTCGACTACCGCTTTGGGTAGCATAAAAATGAGCCAGATAATGAGGGCACTGACGAAAATAAGAATGAGGCGAGTTTTAAGCATAGCTGGTAGCAGCGTGTTGGTTTATTCAAGCAAACCAATCACCGTCAATTAACCGTTTTCTTCCATCTCATTGGTTTCGTCATTGGCCATGCTTTCGGCCATTTGCTTCACCTTATCGCTATTCTTGATTTTGTTTACAAAAATTTTGGCAGGCTTAAAGCTGGGGATGTAGTGTTCATCGATCACAATAGCTGTGTTGCGAGAGATATTGCGAGCAATTTTTTTCTTTCTCTTTTTATTGATGAAGCTACCGAATCCGCGCACATAAATATTATGACCGGAAGCCATGTTGCTCTTCACAATATTAAAGAACGCTTCAACAGAGGCTGAAACATCAGCTTTATCGATTCCGGTTTTATCAGCAATTTGGTTGATTACGTCAGCTTTGGTCACAAGAGTATAGTTTAAGTCCTGAATTTTTTTGGGATGGCAAATTTATAAGCAGTTCGTTCAATTCCAAAATTAATTTACTGACTATCAACTACGTGAACACATAAAACACGCCAAAGAGTTGATTGATTTGGTTGAAAGCGGTTTTTTTAACCTTAATAATAATCGACTTCTTCTGTTGTGGGTTTAGACATTCTCGAGCGCCATGCATGCAGAAGGCCATTTCTTGGTTTACTTTGTTATTAAACTATGATTGATCACGCTGCTTTTGCCCAAAAAATAATTCGTTGGTATACAGAACATAAAAGACCACTGCCGTGGCGTGAGACTACAGATCCTTATAAAATTTGGTTGTCGGAGATTATTTTGCAACAAACGCGCGTAGCACAAGGGCTTCCATACTACGAACGTTTTGTCAACACCTATCCGACTGTAGCAAAATTGGCGGCAGCACCACAGCAAAATGTATTGCGCCTGTGGCAAGGCTTAGGATATTACTCGCGCGCCCGCAATCTGCATACCTGCGCAAAGCGAATTGTTGAAATGTATCGTGGAGTTTTTCCAAATACGTTTAACGATCTTCAAAAACTCCCGGGAGTTGGGCCTTATACCGCTGCAGCGATTGCCTCCATTGCCTTCAAAGAATCAGTAGCCGTGGTAGATGGCAACGTGTATCGTGTGCTGGCGCGCGTTTTTGGTATTGAAATAGATACGGCAAGCACGGAAGGAAAAAAATATTTTTTTGAAAAGGCCAATCAATTAGTGCCCGCAAAAGATCCGGACTTATTTAATCAGGCAGTGATGGAGTTTGGTGCGTTGCATTGCTTACCGCAAAATCCAAAATGCGATGATTGTATTTTTTCTAACACCTGCATAGCCAGAAAGCACGAGTTACAAAATGTGCTGCCTATCAAATCGAAAAAGACGAAGATTAAGAAACGATATTTTTATTACTTCAACTTCCAGTTTAAGAATAAACTATTGATGAAGCTGCGAGTCGGTAAAGACATCTGGCAAGGCTTGTTTGATTTCTATCTGATTGAGAAAAAGCGTGCAACTAAATCCACCGGATTATCGGAAGAGAATGAAACCCTTTCTAGTTACGTGCCTTCCAAGTTACCAGTGCCGTTCAAACATGTGCTCTCACATCAACAGCTATTCATCTATTTCATTCCAGTCCACCTATCTACCGAAAAAGAATTTACAAAGATGGGTGCCAAGTTGGGATTAAAGGCCTTTTCAAAGAAAGAGGTAGAGCAGATACCCAAACCGATTGTTGTGGAGCGGTATTTGAAGGCTAATGTTAATTCTGACAAGTGAAATTCATAAGTTTTAGATAGTTGGAGGCTAAAAAAAGGCTGTTTCAATTATCCTCACGCCTTCCCTGAAATTTTGGTATTTTTGCAATCCAACTAAAAGGAGAACACAATTATGTCTGGCGTAAACAAAGTAATACTGGTAGGTAGATTAGGAAAAGAACCGGAAGTAAGAAATCTGGAAAACGGAGCTACAGTGGCCAACTTTACCATGGCTACCAGCGAAACATATAAAGACAAAACCACAGGCGAGCGCAAAGAAATTACCGAATGGCACAACGTGGTGCTATGGCGCGGTCTGGCCGATATTGCTGCAAAGTATTTGCACAAAGGCGATCAGGTATATATTGAAGGTAAGCTACGCACACGCAGTTGGGAAAAAGAAGGAGTAACGCGCTACACCACCGAAGTTATTGGAGATAATATGACTTTGCTCGGTAGCAAACCAGGTGGCGGTGGAGGCAATTCAGATCGTTCCTCTAATTCAGCTCCGGCTAGCCAGGCGGCTCCGAGCGACTTTGGAGCAGCTCCCCATGCCACGGATGATCTACCATTTTAGATCAGCTTTAACACTCTAAGAATTGGAAACGGATAGTTTATTCATGTCGCTGGGATTTATTTTTTCGGAAATTCTTTTCGAGATCAATTACTTCTACACCTTCAATTTTTTAGCGATTGCTATTTTACTTTTTATGTCGGCCATGATTTCGGCTTCCGAAGTCGCTTTCTTTTCATTAAAAGCCGATGACTTTGAGCGTTGCCGCGAATCAGAAGAACCTGCGGATAAAAATATTGTACAACTGCTGAAGAAGCCACGCCTTTTGTTAGCGACCATTCTCATTATGAATAATTTTGTGAATGTGGGTGTGGTTACGATCTCTACTTTTTTAATGTGGGAAATGGCAGGCACCCGTAAACCCACCGAAACGATTGTGGGTTTAGTAACATTCGGAGCTACGTTTGCCATTACTTTCTTTGGCGAAATTATTCCGAAAGTTTATGCCACTCGCCACAACTGGACGTTTGCCAGACGCATGGGCGGCACTTGGTTACTGCTAGAGAATGTGTGGCGACCGATCTCTTACTTGCTACTCAGCATGAGCAGTGTAATCGAGCGCAGAATTGAAAAGAAAGGCTACAGTACAACTGTTGATGAATTAAATCAGGCACTCGACTTGACTACTGAAAACAATGAAACCACTGCCGAAGAAAAGGACATTCTTAAAAGCATTGTAAACTTTGGCACGCTGGCAGTAAAGCGCGTGATGAAATCGCGCATGGATATTTCTGCGGTTGATGTGGAGTTGAATTTTAAGGAGCTGATGGAGCAGGTGAATAAATCGGGCTTCTCACGGATTCCGGTTTACAAAGAAACACTCGATCATGTAGAGGGTATTCTTTATATCAAAGATTTGCTTCCTTATCTGGAAGAAACCGAGAATTTTAAATGGCAGAAGTTGCTACGCCCCGGCTACTTTGTACCTGAAACTAAAAAACTTGATTCACTACTGAAAGATTTTCAAAGCAAGCGAGTGCACATGGCTGTGGTGGTAGATGAATACGGAGGCACCTCCGGCCTCGTAACGCTCGAAGATTTGATCGAAGAAATTATTGGCGAAATAAACGATGAGTTTGATGAAGTCAATTTGGGCTACCAAAAAATAGACGACCGCACCTTTGTTTTTGAAGGAAAGACACTGGTGCATGATTTGTGCAAGGCACTGGAAGTAGAAGCTACCATCTTTGATGATGTAAAAGGAGAAAGCGAATCGGTGGGTGGTTTGATTTTAGAATTGCATGGCTCCCTGCCTAAAGTAGGAGAGCAGATTCGATTTGATCGGTTTACCTTCACCATCCTCACTGCCGACCAGAAGAGAATTAATCGTGTGCGCGTAAACATGGCTGATGAAAGCGAAAAGTCAGAAGATTAAGAATGCATGTATTGCGCTGCTCATCGTGGCGATCAGCGGGCTCGCAGTGAGTTGTAGTACCAACTATCAACCAAAACCCAAAGGTTATAACCGATTGATATTGCCAGAAGCAAAATACCAACCGCTACCGGATAGCCTACCCTATCAATTTCAGTATTCAACTTCGGCCAAGCTCTTGCGCGACACATCGTGGATTAACGAAAAGCATTGGGTGGAAATTTATTACCCCACACTGAAGGCAAACATCCACATTACCTACAAGCGATTGCTGAATAAAGACGCATTGCTCAAAGAGTTTTTGGATGACGCTTACAACCTCACTAGCAAGCAGCAAATCAAAGCGTATGGCATCGATGAAGTAAAGGTGGTGACACCGCTTGGTAAAACGGCTTTGATAGCTGAAATCAGTGGCGAAGTGCCAAGTCAGTTTCAATTCACCATGACTGATTCATCGAAAAACTTTTTGCGCGGAGCTTTGTATTTCAACACCAAAGTTCAAAACGACTCCCTTGCGCCTGCCATCGACTTCATGAAGAAAGAAGTGATGCATCTGATCAATACGCTGGAATGGAAGAAAGCTAATTCGGTGATTCGGTAATTAGCTAATTTGAAAATTTTGTTCAGGTGCTAACACCCATCCAAATCAGTCAATGATTCAACCGTAACAAACATTCCTTAATTTGCACACTGCCAAATTAAAATGTCTTTCTTCGATACTTCACTGGAATTCTTAAAAGGCGTGGGGCCACAGCGCGCTGCCCTGCTTCAAAAAGAATTGAAGTTGTTCACCTTTGGCGATTTAATTCAGCATTATCCTTTTCGCTACGAAGACCGCACTCGTTTTTATTCGTTACGGGAAGTAAATGAACTCATGCCATTCATTCAGGTGAAAGGAAAAATTACCGACATCGAATTGATTGGCGATAAATTCAAGCGGAGACTGGTCGCTTACTTTACGGATGGCGAAGGAGAAATTGAGTTAGTCTGGTTTCAGGGTATCAACTGGGTGATGCAGAAGGTGAAACCCAATGTGGATTATGTTGTGTTTGGCAAACCTTCGCGCTATGGCAGTAAACTATCCATGGCGCATCCGGAAATAGATGTGCTCACCGAAAAGAGTGAAAAGGGCGGCTATCTCCAGCCGGTTTATCCGCTTACCGATAAGCTGCGCAACCGCTACATCGACAATAAGTTTATTATCAAGCTACAGCAGGACTTGTTGAAAGCTGCCATCGCACACATTCGTGAAACATTGCCGACAGCCATCGTGCAGCAACAAAAATTAATCGGCAAAAAAGAAGCGATCATCAACATTCATTTTCCTAGAAACAACGAGTGGTTGCTGAGTGCCCAACGTAGGTTGAAGTTTGAAGAACTTTTTTTTGTTCAGCTACAGCTGATCAAATTAAAGTTAGTACGGCAAGGTAAGTTCAAAGGAATGGTGTTCAGCGACACCGCCATTCTCACCCAGTTTTACAAAGAACATTTACCGTTTGACCTGACGAACGCACAAAAAAAAGTCGTTCGCGAAATCTATACCGATATGAAGTCGGGCAAGCAAATGAACCGCCTTTTGCAAGGTGATGTGGGCAGCGGTAAAACGATTGTAGCTTTCATTTCCATTTTACTCGCTATCGGCAGTGATGCGCAGGCTGCGTTGATGGCGCCTACCGAAATTCTAGCGCAGCAACACTATAGCAATCTTAAAAAGTATGCAGACAAAATGGGTATTCCTATTGCGCTGCTCACTGGTTCAGTAAAGAAGAGTGCGCGCAAACCCATCCATGAACAATTGGTGGATGGTACATTGAAGATTTTAATCGGCACCCATGCGCTGCTGGAAGAAGAAGTGAAGTTTAAAAAACTTGGGCTGGCCATCATCGATGAACAACATCGTTTTGGCGTAGCACAACGCTCCAAATTATGGCAAAAAAATGCCGACTTCTATCCGCATGTGTTGGTGATGACGGCTACACCGATTCCACGCACACTCGCCATGACACTCTATGGCGATTTGGAAATTTCGGTGATTGATGAATTGCCGAAAGGCCGCAAGCCGATCAAAACTACGCACCGTTTTGATTCGCATCGCTTACAGGTAAATGGGTTTATCAAAACGCAACTGGAGGCCGGGCGTCAAATTTATATGGTGTATCCGCTCATTGAGGAATCGGAGAAGTTGGATTTGAAACATTTGATGGATGGATATGAAAGCATTGCACGCGCGTTTCCCGATGTGCCGATCAGCATTGTGCACGGGCAAATGAAACCCGAAGCGAAAGATTATGAAATGGCCCGTTTTGTAAAGGGCGAAACTAAAATCATGGTCGCCACTACGGTGATCGAAGTAGGTGTAGATGTGCCGAACGCATCAGTGATGGTGATTGAAAGCGCGCAGCGATTTGGACTGTCTCAAATGCATCAATTGCGTGGACGTGTTGGTCGTGGAGCTGAGCAGTCGTATTGTATTTTAATGACCGATCATAAATTGAGTGCCGAATCCAAAACACGCATCGAAACGATGGTACGAACCAACAACGGATTCGAAATAGCAGAGACAGACCTGAAACTGCGTGGCCCGGGCGATTTGATGGGTACTCAACAGAGTGGCGCACTAGATTTGCTGATTGCAGACTTGGGTAAAGATGGCGAACTGCTTCAACAGGCCCGCGAAGTAGCTCAAGCCGTTTTAGAAAAAGATCCACTCCGCCAACAGCCTGAAAACAGGTTGATCTTGCAACAAATTGAATCGATTAAAAAGGCGGCTGTTAATTGGAGCCGCATAAGCTAGCAAATCATTAATTTTGAAAAAATTTTCTTCAATGATCTACCGGGTTTTTTTAGTGCTCGCACTGATGCAGGTCAGTCATCAATTAGCTGCGCAAGTAGGCAATTCATTTCTTACACACTACTCACCTCGCGATGAGCGGATCGATTACCGCAGTATGGGTATGGTGCAAGATGCCAGCGGTTTAATCTATTTCACCAACAAACGCGGTGTGCTCGAATTTGATGGAAAGAACTGGCACCTTATTCCAACACCCGGTGCAGTCTATACACTTTGTCTTTTGCAAAACCAAGTGTATGTGGGTGGTGTATTCGGCTTTGGAAAAATTGTTCAGCAAGGAAGCGATAAGGTATTTCAACCAACATTTGCGAAGCCTGCCATATTCTCCAGTCTGGTAGCAGCCGATAAGTTGTATGCCGTTAGCGAGACTTCACTGTTTATCATTTCGGCAGATAAAGTAGAAATCGAGATCAAAGCCGACAGTACTAAATTATTTCATGGTTTAATTGAAGTTCGCGACAGCGTATTTGTAAGAGCCGGTTTTCAACACCTGATGCAGGTGCAGAATAATAAATTAGTAGAGACTAAGCTTGCGCTTCCGGTGCAGGAAGAAATCGTTTTTGCGACAGCGCAGAAAAAAACAGGCGATATATTGCTCGGCACGGAGGCAGGATCGGTCTATCTGATGAAGGGAAAATCGAGCCCCGAATTACTTCCACTGCAAGACGCCACTTATCTGCGGCAAAACACATTGGAGTTTGGTGTATGGATGAACGAAAAACAAATCGCGCTAGGCACATTGCTGGGTGGCGTGTTGCTGATCGATGTAACTACCGGAGCCACCATCGATCATTTAGACTTTAGCACTGGCCTTCCCGATAATGAAGTATTTGCTTTGATGGCAGATCAGAATGGCGGAGTGTGGGTAGCGCATGAATACGGATTTACACGCATTGCTCCATCTTTGCCATTCCGTTCGTTCAATCACTTCCCTGGCTTGAACGGAAACTTACTGTGCATCCAATCTATTCAAGGGCAAGTGTATGTTGGCACCACATTGGGTCTGTATCTTCTTGCCAAAGACGAAGCGTCTGCAACACGCCCATCGCTCACCGTGCAAACCAACCAACAACGCAGAAGTCGCTTTGGGTTTTTGCGTAAGCGATCAGGCGAATCTTCCTCAACACCATCTCCTACTTTTGAAACCAAGGTGGTGAAGCCGGTTGGTTATGCTTACCGAAAAGTGCCAGGTATTGAAGGAAAAGTCATTCAACTGATTGAAGTGAACGGTAAATTAATAGCCGCCGGGTTGGGAGGTGTATTTGAAGTGCAGACTGATAAAGTAAAACCCATTGCAGCTACTCCGGTAAAAACTATTTTCTTCTCTACTTCGCTGCAGCAGCTATTGGTAGGCACCTACCATAATCAGGTGAAGACGTTTGTTGCGAACGGAATCAATTGGAATGAAACGCACTTACTCGACACACTCAACGACCACATCAGTTATGCATTTGAAGACAACCTGCAAAACATTTGGATGTGCGGAAGCACCAAAGCATATCGGATAGAAACCATAGACGGAAAAATTACCGATGCGGCATCCTTTTCGATTTCCAATTCTTCGCTGGATGAAATGGTAGGAGTGGCTTATGGAAATGAAGTTTATTTGGCGGCTTCGGGTGAGTTTAAACGCTTCGATCACAAAAATTCATTTGTGCGCTACGATTCGTTGCCCGGCCCGCACCGCTACTTTGCATCGGCAGGCTATTTTTGGTTCAATGACGGTGTGCAATGGCGTACGGTAGACGCCCGGCTGAAATCGCTGAAGTTACAATGGCTTGGCCTCTTCCCTAATCTACGTTTCTTAGCACCCGATGAAAACGCACAAAGTTTGTGGATCATTACGGCAAATAATGAGTTGTATAAGTTTAACAATAGCCAAACATCCGGAGATGATTCCCATTTCCCATTACTCTTGCGTCAGGTGCGTGGTCAACAAATTAGTCTAATCAAAGGAAAGCGAGTAACGATGGATCAACCGGAGAATGAGTTAGCATTCGAATTCATTCAACCCGATTACATTAGTAGCCACGCGATGCAATACCGCTACCAAGTGAAAGGACTAACCAATGGCTGGACGAGTTGGTCCAACTCCAATCACATTGCTAATTTCCCATATCTGCCACCAGGAGACTATGAGTTGGCTATGCAGTCGCGCGATGTGCTTGGCAATGAATCTAAAATTGAACTCATTCCTTTTGAGATATTACCTCCTTACTGGAAGCGGTGGTGGTTTTATGCATTGGAGTTTGGTTTCTTTGGTATTCTCATGTTACTGTCGGTTAAGTTAAGTGTGGCGAACGAGAAGTATCGAACAGTGAGCGAAGTATTGTCGCTTTTAACGGTTATCATATTTATTCAATTTTTACAAACCGCCATCAGTACGGCCATTGAAATCAGAAGCTCTCCGGTATTGGAATTTTTCATTCAGGTCTTCATCGCCTTAATTGTTTTTCCGGTAGAAAACTATTTCCGAAAATTTATGAAGGCTGCAGCCGAAGGGAAATTTCAACTGAAGATAAAGTCTGAAAAGGAAGTTAATTCGTAAATTCAAATTCGAAACCTAACCTTAGCTTATGAAGAAAAGTATTTTTAAAATGATGGCCTCACTTAACAGAGCCATTCTTCCCCGCTACAGTAAAAAAGACATCACCAGGTTGAGCAAACTCGAGAAGGCTATTGTAGCCTATCGGTATTGGACAACATTGAATGCGTTGGATTAAAAACTTATTCTTTACCAGAAACCCTATCGTTTACGCAAGCGGTAGGGTTTTTTATTGATCGATCTGTTATTTTGAATTTAAATCAATACCGTATGAAAAAACTGTTTATCCTTTTTATACTAAACCTTGTTGGTTGTTATACATGGGCACAAGGCACCATGTTGCTGAGGCAACCCACGATTAGTCAAACCCACATTGCTTTTGTTTATGCCAATGACTTGTGGATTGTTGGCAAAGAAGGTGGGGAAGCTAGGCGCCTCACCAGTAACGAAGGTCAGGAGAGCTTGCCTCACTTTTCGCCTGATGGAAAATACATTGCATTCACAGGCCAATACGATGGCAACACCGATGCCTACATCATCCCGAGCGAAGGCGGTCAACCCGAGCGCCTCACCTGGCATCCGGGTGGAGACAATGTAACGGGCTGGACTCCCGATGGAGAATCTATTCTCTTTGCGTCTTCGCGCGAAGCAGTGCCCACGCAAGAATCTAAAATTTATTCGATCAAACGCACCGGTGGAATGGAAGAAGCTTTGTCGATTCCTCGTGCAGTAGCCGGAGAAATTTCAGAAGACGGAAAGTACATCGCCTACCAGCAAATTGGATTTTGGGATCCCGAGTGGAGAAACTACCGTGGCGGACAAGCCAAACCAATCTGGATTGTCGATCTAAAAAATTATTCATTGAAGATGACGCCACAAACCGACAACGAGCGACACACCGATCCGGTTTGGTTAAATAATGTGGTTTACTTTTTGTCCGAGCGCGATTATGCGAACAATGTGTGGTCATACAATCCAGCCACAAATGAATTGAAACAACAAACATTCCATTCTGACTTTGATGCAAAAAGTTTGGATGCAGGAGGAGGTTTGATTGTGTATGAACAAGGCGGATACCTGAATATTTTAAATCCGGCCAATGGGACGACCAAGCGCGTAGTGGTGAACGTGCGTGGAGATTTCCATTGGGCCCGCGAACGATGGGAAGATGTGAAGCCGACTGCATTAGTGAATGCTTCTTTATCACCTACTGGCCAGCGCGCTTTATTTGAATACCGTGGTGAAATTTTTACCGCCCCGAAAGAGAAAGGTGATTGGAGAAATATCTCCCACCAACCTGGCGCTGCCGATCGTTCACCGGTGTGGTCGCCCGATGGAAAGAAGATCGCGTGGTTCAGCGATGCGAGTGGAGAATATCAATTAATGATTGGCGATCAGGAAGGATTAGAAAAACCCAAGACAATTGCGATTTCAAAACCCACTTTCTTTTTCAAACCCACATGGTCGCCCGATGGCAAATACATTGCATTTACCGACACCGATTATGTGTTGTGGTATACGGATGTGAATAGCGGCATCACTAAGAAAGTGGATAACGAACGCTACGCTCACCCCAATCGCACATTGAATCCGGTGTGGTCGCCCGATAGCAAATGGATTGCCTATCCGAAAATTCAAGACAATCACCACAAGGCAATTAAAGTATTTAATGTAGAGACCAATCAGAACTTGCAACTCACCGATGGCATGGCTGATGCGGTCTCGCCTGTGTGGGATGCGACCGGAAAATACCTTTACATTTTAGCGAGCACCAACTACGCGTTGAACTCCGGTTGGTTAGATATGAGTTCGTATGATCGTCCCATCACTCGTGCATTGTATGTGGTGGTATTAAGTAAAGATGATGCATCTCCACTCGCACCACGCAGCGATGATGAAAAGGAAAAAGCAAAAGATGAAGCGAAGAAAGATGCAACTCCGATTGTGAAAATTGATATGGATGGATTAGCGAATCGCATGTTGGCGGTGGATGTGCCACAGCGAAACTATGCTGCGCTTTATCCGGCCCCGGATGGGTATTTGTTTTATTCAGAGATTGTGGCGAATCAACAAGGACAAACATTGCATCGCTACAATTTTAAAGATCGGAAAACAGAAGTGTATCTCAGTCCGGTGAATGACGTTGCCATTTCGCATGATCGCAAGTCGTTGCTCTACCGCAGTAACGCCATCTGGGGAATTTTAGGTACAGGCGATTCAAATAAAAAGATTGGTGATGGGAAAGTAGAAGCTGCGGGTACCATGAAATTAAAAATCAACCCGATGGAAGAATGGAAACAAATCTTCCGCGAAGGCTGGCGCTACCAACGCGACTTTTTGTATGTAAACAATGTTCACGGTGCACCGTGGAATGATGTGTACAAATGGTACAGCCCGTGGATTGAACATGTGCGTCATCGCTCCGACTTAAATTATGTGGTTGATATTTTAGGTGGCGAAGTTGCGGTAGGTCATTCATATACGAGTGGTGGAGATTTTCCAAACATCGATAATGTGCCGGTGGGTTTGCTCGGTGCCGATTTTGAAATTGAAAATGGCTACTACCGAGTTAAGAAAACCTATTTGGGTGAAAGCTGGAATCCGGAACTAAAAGCTCCGCTACGTGAGCCTGGTGTGAATATCAGCGCAGGTGATTATTTATTGGAAGTAAATGGGCAGCCAATCTCAACTTCGGTGAATATTTACAAATACTTCGAAGCAACTGCCAATCGGCAAACAAAAATAAAAGTGAACAACAAACCTTCTACGGAAGGTGCGCGCGTTGTTACAGTAGTTCCGGTGGAAAACGAAAATCAACTGCGTAACATTGATTGGGTAGAAGGCAATCGCAGAAAAGTAAATGAGCTATCGAAAGGTCAGTTGGCATACGTGTATGTACCCAACACAGGCAATCCGGGCTACACTTCTTTCAATCGCTACTACTTTGCTCAACAAGAAAAGAAGGGAGCTATTATTGACGAGCGCAACAATGGTGGTGGCTCCGCGGCTGATTACATGGTCGACATTATGGCGCGCGATCTGCAAGGATATTTTAACTCGCGCACCGAAGAGCACTTGCCGTTCCGTGTGCCACATGCTGCTATCTACGGACCGAAAGTGATGTTGATTAACGAGCGTGCCGGATCGGGTGGCGATTTGCTTCCATATCTGTTCAACAAAATGAAAATCGGTACACTCATCGGTACGAAAACATGGGGTGGATTGGTAGGCACCTGGGACACTCCTCCATTTGTAGATGGTGGACGCATGGTGGCTCCTCGTGGAGGATTCTATGATGTGAATGGCCAATGGGCGGTAGAAGGAGTTGGCATTTCACCAGATGTTCAGGTGGAACAATTGCCCGCTGATGTGATCAAAGGCCGTGACCCGCAATTGGAAAGAGCGGTAGAAGAAGCATTGAAATTATTGAAGACGCAAGGCATGGAGATGAAACCAGAGCCTGCACCTCCGGTGAAGTACAAGCGACCTGCTAAGAAAAACTAAATGATCATGCGGTGGTTAGATGCTTACGTATTTAACCACCGCATAAATTTGCCCCATAAGGTAGTAGGCTTTTTTTCAACGGGAGTGTCGATCATTTCTGTAGCCTCTTCTGTTTTCTTCATTTTTTTCGCTGGAGTAGCGGGCTTTACCCGATTGAGGTAGTGATTAGTTTTCTTTTCCTTCTCTTCAGCAAGTTTTTCTTTTCGTAATCGCTCAGCTTCACGTTGTTCACGCTCGCGTTGCAATGCTACCGGGTTCTTGCGTGGACGCTCTTGGTATTCGCGAGTAGCAGCACGCTGTCTTTCGTTGCGTGGCTTTCTTTCTTTTTCTTCGGATGTGCCTTCTGCGCTTTCGTCTGTCTTTTTCTTTTTCTCCGGAATTTCAATTTTACCTAAGACCTTCAGTCCGGCCAATTCAATTTTAGGAGCTTTAATCACTTCTGGCAAAGCAGGTTCTTCGCTAATAATTTCGGCTGCGGGAATTTCGATAACCGGAGTGGCTTCTACAGGGATTGCAACTTCTTGCTTTTCTTCGGCCATCACTTCTTCTACCGAAGCAAGCAGGTGAGGAGCAAATTTTTCGGTTACCCAATGGGCGTGTGCATCCTCAATTTTAGCATTCGAATCTTCGCCAATGGTAATTTGTTTGGAAGCCAGAAACTGAATGATTTCTGGGGTGCTCACTCCCAGTTTTCGTGACAACTGCCCGAGTCTCATAGATGAAAAATTTGCGCAAATATAGGGCAGCTAGCTATACCAACAAACGGGCTATTCATCAAATCCCTTCTGACGCCATTTCTTCTTTTCGCCTGCCTTCTTTTTTTCGAGGATTCGTTTTTGCTTAGCGGCCTTGCTGGGCTTGGAGGGCTTGCGCACTTTTTTCTTGGTAAAGGCTTTCACCAATAGCTTTTCCAGCTTTTTTACTGCCTCTTCTTTGTTCTGCAATTGCGATCGCTTCTCTTGCGAAGTGATCATTAATACACCCTCTTTGGTAATGATGGATGCCAGTTTTTCGAGGATCACATTCTTCTCATCCTCCGACAATGCCGATTCATGGATATTCCACGAAAGTGTGACTTTGGTGTTGACCTTGTTTACGTTTTGGCCACCCGGCCCGCTGCTGCGCGAAGAGGTGAAAACAAATTCAGAATAGTAGTTCGATAAAGAAGGGCTCACGACTTAATCACTTTTGGTTTGAATGACACAAATGTACGTTGCGAATGATTACATGCCGCGCCCTCCCGTAAGGAATTGATAAGTGGCCGGACTTATTCTTCGAAGGGCTGCTCCAATCAAAATGCAAATGCTGATAACGAGAAGCGGCAATAGCACAAACGTGATCATGCGATAGCCCGTAGTAAATTGCAGCCATTCAAACATAGCATCAATAAAGATGGCGACCCAAGGTGCATGAAGGGCGTAAATGATGAACGAAAATGCGGTGAGCCACACAAACCATTTTTGATTCATGAACACACGTACCAAACGATCCAGTCCAAACCAGCAGGTGATCAGCCCGCTGACGATCACGAATTTGTGAAGCAATGTGATCACAGGATAAACAGCTCCGCCAATCAAAGATTCGCCTTCAAACGCCAGCCATGTTTTAAGTAAAGAAAATGCTACAAACACCACACTCCAATAAAGAGGCTTCAGATATTTAGCTGGTGTTTCAATAGAGAAATTGGTTTTTTGAATCCAAACTCCCAACGAAAAGAACAGCAACCCTTCTCCTTCAACTACAATCCAACCTTCCGTGGATAGCCAAAACAAAAACGCCAGGGTGAAAAAAATCCATCGCGCGTAAGCGTGCAACACACACCAGCGAATAGCCGGATAAGCTAGGTTATAAATGAACAACACACGAATAAACCACAATTGATAAGCCACCGGAAAGAACAACCAACGGCCAATTACTTCATACCAATGATACTCGTGCAGAAATATTCGCTGCTCATCAATCTGCAACATGTGTGTTTGCTCGAGCATTCGCTTTCCTATTGGACTAAATTCAAAAGCAAAGCAGAGCAATAATGCGATCGCACTCCATATAAAGTAAGGCACGAGCAACGATTTAAACCGCTTCCCAATTCTTTCTTTGTTAGGAGTAGTATCGTGTGCTGCATAGAGGTAGCCCGAGATAATGAACAACATGGGAATGCGAAACCGAAACAAACCATTGGCCAGCCAATACTCAATAAACGAAGTGATTGAAAGTGATTCGTGTGGAACTGTCCAAGGTTGAAGATATCGATCGTTCAGGTTGTACCCATGCACGAACACGAGCAGCACCATCGATACAAACGACCAGAACTTAAACTTTTGACTGACGAATGAATTCACTTTCAGTTGTTTTTTCGTTTGATCAAAATTTCCACGCGCCTGTTTTTTCGTCTTCCTTCGGGAGTGTCGTTTGGTTGTATAGGTATGGAGCTCCCAAAGCCGATGAACGTTACACGCTCTGGATTGATGCCACGGTCTAATAAATATTCGGCCACTGCTTCTGCGCGTTGCGAAGAAAGTTCCAGGTTAAAATCTTCTTTACCGGTGTTATCGGTATGGCCAGAGATGGATGCCGTAGCCTTCGATTCCTTTTTTAAAAAGACAGCAATTGAATCGAGCGTGGTGTAAATCTCTTCGCGCAAATGGTAGCTATTTGTTTCGAAAAGTACTTCTCCTAAAACAATGATACTGTCAGACGCTGCGGGCGGTGGTGTGGCCTTTGGCTTTTCTTTAGGCGGCATTTTAGCAATTGGTTTATCTTGCTTCACCCGAATGGTATCGATCGATGGTGTTCTTTTGCTATTGAATTTACTTGCCTTGTTGTAATCGTATCGTCTGCTGCGTTGCTCATCGCGCCATCCGATAAAAGCCCGGCATTTTCGATTAAAGCACACCAATCGTGTTAAGAAAAAATGATTCGGAGCGCCCTTGCGTCTGGTTACAGCTGCATTTTCCTTGCTGAGATGCGAAACAAAGAGAGGTACTTTACTGTCTCTTTTTTCTTGGGCATGGCCACTCAAGCAGGCAAGCACTAAGATTAGCGGAAGCAGTTGTCTCATCTGCTATTATTTTTAAATGTATGTAACGGAATTGCCGGACTGATTATTCTATTGACGGCAAGGAACTTAAATGATAATTTCATGCAAGAAATGTTATCCTACTATTTTGAATTTATGAATTGAACGTAATGTCGGTAATTTTTGATTTACCGCCCATTAGTTTTGCATGATCTTTGTTTGATAGTAAGGCATGCAAAAATACATCTATATCGCTTTGATGTTGCACCTAGCGGCTTGCACATCGTATGTCCCCCTTCCACATTCATCAACTACACCCATACTGCGCGCTCGACTGGAAGAACCTGATGTTAAGATTTACCTGCAGCATCTCGAAAATAAGTATCAGCACTATGTTTTTGATCTAGAGATTGACAATCAAGGATCAGAAGCAATTTACTTATCGCCCCAGCAAATCTCATTTTATTTTTCCGATCAACGCTTTCCCAGACGAGAGCTGACCGAAGAGGGCGAGAAGTATAAGCGCCTGAAGCGAAAGCAATTTGTGCGCAAACCCATAGAGGTTAAAGAACTCTATGAGCAGAAAGAACGAAGCAGGGCAACCGTGGCCACTGTTTTTGCTTTGGTTAGCGTAGGCATGATGGTGTACGATGAGGCCAAAGACGCAAAAGATCGCTCGCGCAGCCATGTCACCGAAAAGGAGGTGGTGCGTGCAGCCACCCGCGATGCGCTTGTGTCGATAGCACTAACTGCTACCGACATTGCACAAAAATCTACGCAACAAGCGCAAGAAGACAGTTACTTTCTTACGAACGAAATCTTTACGGAAGGAAAAATTGAAGCCTGTCAGCGGAAGCGCGGTAAAATATTTTTGCCGGTAGGCGAAGGGCTGCGCTATTTGCGAATGATTGTGCCTATTGAAAACAAAGAATATATTTTTGATTTCAAGCACAAAGGAACGGAGTAAGTTATTTTTTTCCGAATGGAATTCGTTTTAACGCGATGCGTCCGTTGCTTACCACTAGCAACACATCTTGTAAAAACCGAATCTCGTCCAGTGGATTGCCGGGCACGAGAATGAAATCTGCATCAAATCCTTTTTCAATCTGACCGGTAGTTGATAAGCCCAGCAACTCAGCGCTGCGCACTGTAGCAGATTGTACAGCTTCATAAGGCGACATACCCATGCGAACAAAGTGTGCACACTCCAATGAAATACGACTCGTTGTATTGGCAGTATAGCCATTGTCAGCACCGGTGGCAATTTTTACACCCAACGCGTGCGCTTTCTTAAAAACTTTTTCAGCTTGTGGCATCATAAATTTTCCTCGCAACTCCAACACCGGCCCCACATAATCGCCACCGGGTTGAGTTAAATCTTCTAACGTGATGAAGGTGGGAACCAGAAATGTCTCCCGCTCTTTCATCAGTTGCAGTGTTTCATCCGACAAGAAAGTGCCGTGCTCAATACTTTTAGCTCCGGCTAAAACGGCTGCTCGCGCGCCTTCGTCTCCGTGTGCGTGAATCATTACTGGCACATTGCGCTTAGCAGCCTCTTGAACGATCACTCGAATTTGTTGTTCGGTATATACTTGTTCGCGTGGATCCGTTTCCGGGCGACCGGCACGTTCGGTGCCACGTGTTTTGATCACCTTAGCGCCTCTGTCAATATTTACGTTGACCAATAATTTTAATTCTTCATCGGTGCGTACTCCATTGATTAGCGAACCTAATCGCACATCAGCAAGAATTGTTTCTTCTAAGTTCGGTGATACATAAACTCCGGCAGGTACAACATCGGGTCCGGCAATTCGCCCCGATTTACTGAGTTCCATCAATGCCACATCCTGAAAGGCCGCAACTCCTGCCGTGCGCACCGTGGTGACACCCGTTTCTAAAGCACGTTTCGCGGAAGCGAGATTATCTAAATGAGAGTGAGCGTCAATTAATCCGGGTAGCAAGTAATACCCTTCACAATCAATCAATTCATATCCGGAAGTGTCATCGCCTGCTTTTCCTATCCGTTCAATTTTTCCAGCCTTCACAAATACAATCGCATTCGGATAAACTTTGTTTTCTTTTCCATTGATTAAATTAGCGTAAATGAATGCCTGTGGTTTGCTATTCTGTGCAAACAAAGCGAGTGGACACAGCAGCAATAAAGAGATGAGTAGCTTCATAGAATTTTTTAAATCGTGCTGAAGAGATAAAGTGCAGCTGCAGCAATGGGTACTGCTCTGTACAGTTTAGGAACTACCGATTGAACGTGTTTTACCTTTGTGAGTACCCCAACGAGTGCAATAGTAATTGCGATGGCACATGTGCCTCCGCCTAACAATAACATTTGAGCAGATCCCTTTGGATTATTATCTATGATTTTAAACACTATACCAAGACAAGCTACGGCCATGCCAATACCGAGTACTTTGGGTACAATCATGAGTTGAAATAACTCGGGCATGCCCCATTTTTCACCTTCCTCTTGAACGATGTTACTTGGCTGATAAGCGCCTAGAAAAAATACGATGCTCAAGCCAATCAATGAAACGACCTGTAAACTTTGTGAAGGGTAGTTTAAATATTGAGCGACAAATCCAATGATTAACCCGAGCCAGCAAGCTATTTCGATTTTGTTCAAAAAAGGAAATAACTTCTGTATGAATGAAACACGTTGATCTTTCATAGGTTAATTGACGTTTAGAAAACAATTGCCCATCTAAAATAACTTAATTTATTGAACAGATGAATTCTTATTTGAAAATCACTTCGTCACCATTGTAAAAAGAGCAATCGCTGCCTCGGTAGCAGAAATAGTGGTGTAAACCGGTTGAAGGACTTTCAAAATGCACTCTGAGAAAAACGAAGAATTTGTGTTATTGCTCTGCGGTTGCCACACCCCCATACAAGCCAACAAATTATAGCGTGCTTCATAGATATTAAAAACGACCACCAGATAAATTCCGTTATCGTGTATGGAGTTTGAGTAAAGAAACACCGGATAGTCGAACAGATCGGCAGTACGCAAGTCTGGAATTAAGTTAGCATCAAAGAATTCATAGTTCACCAAGACAGTGGGTTGTTGTAACTGATCAAGATTTGTTTTTACGTCTGTCAGTCTTTGTGTCATCACGTCAATCGGTGCATGTGTCGGTTCGAATTGGTGAATCGGGAGCCACCGTTGGTTTTGTAGTTCGAAGAACTCCAACGAATCTGAGGCAATGCTAAGTTTGTAATTAAAGAATGAATAGCCTGGCACAAAGTATCCCGGGTAGTAATGACTCATGTCGAGCGATTTGCAGTACTCCATTTTTTTATAAATCAGATATTTCCCCAGGCTGTATTTTTTATAAGTTGGATCATACACAGAGACAATTCCGGCCGCACTGTTTTTACCTAAATCAAAATAGCCAATAGCAATCAGTTGAGCCCCATCGTAGACGGCAACTTCATGAGTACTGTATACAGATATTTCTTCACTCGTTCCATGAAGTAGCTGACGCAACGACTCCGATGGCTGAAACGATAATGAAGCACGATAACGCGAATAAAGATTTTCCTTTTCTGTAGTGATAGAGGCAGGCCGAATGAGTGTGTTGAACTTAGCGTTTTGTTTGAATAGTTTTGCTTGAGTGCTATCTCCGTCATACGAATGAAGAGCTACCCGCAGCCATACGGTGTTATACATTTCTGCTTGGAAGTGAATAAACTGCGTGGTGAATATGGTTTGGCCCATGCGAAACCATCCGCGTTCCAGATAGCCATCTAACTGAGATGCCGTGATGTGTGTTGGCGACTTCGCTTCAGCAAACATGACAACACGAAATCTCAGCTACGAAAGATCCATTTATGAATGCCATAACCGGCCATGCTTACCAATGAAGTGAGCACCGCGCCCCAAGCGATATCAATGAAAACGATAGGCAGAGGCCAATTTTTTAAAGTGGCCAGATTCGTAAGATCGTAGGTGGCATAGGTAATGATACCGAAGAAAGCTCCCAACCATAAAGCAGTAACTAATGAGTTTTTTTCCACTGCAGGTTGAATTACAAAAACAAAAATGCCAACGATGAACAATAGATAAAAAATAATGGCGGCACTCCAGTTTACCTGATCGGCCAATAAGCCAAATAAATATTTGCGATAGAGATTCTTGGCCAGAACGCCAAGCCATACCATGTCAATGGCGAAAAACACAATAGATGTCAGTATGTATGAGGCAAACCATTTCAAGAGGAGCATAGTGGGTGGTAAATAGAATGCTAAGATACGTGCAAACTGCCGATACACGTGTATAAGCCAGAAGACAAAGGTTGTTTTTATTATGCCATTTTAATTTGTAACTTTCTTAGACGATACCCCTAACCTCCTCATGAAATTAACGAGCTTTCTACGACCGACCGATTGGTCTAAGTTGAGTGCAACCGAGGGGATTTTGAGCTATGAGTTGAGAAAGAACATCGTTTTTTCACAGATTTTGGTTCTTTCTATGGTGGGGTTGCTCATTCACCTAACAGCCGATCTTTTTCGCGGTGACTATGGAATCGTAGGGGTCGTTATTTTTACCATGTTAGTGACTGGGTATACTTACTACCTCAATGAAAAGAAAAAGCATCGGCAGGCACGGACCTTTTTTTTCGTCACCACTAATCTCGTGTTTTTTTTACTGGCCGCTTGGGTGCCTCGTGAGTGTGCAGTGAATATTTTGTTTGTTGCGCTGATGGGCATTGCATTAGTGGCGCATCCTTATCGGGAATTGAAACTGGCAATTGTTTATGTTTCGATCTCGTTACTGGCCTTAATTGTATTGGAGATAACCAATTACCAACCGCTGGGAAATTCGTTTCGATTACTTGAGCAATCATCTCTTTTCAACTCTATCATCAACATCAGTTCGGCCATTGTCATCTTATCTATCTGCTTGTTGTTTTCTGTTCACTCAAATCATCGAGCCGAGGTTTTTTTGTTGAAGCGTGAAAATCAGTTGATAAAAACTAATGAGAAGTTAGATCGTATTTTATACAGTGCTTCGCATGATTTGAGAGCACCTCTTAATTCTATCAAAGGATTAATGAATCTGGCAGCCATGGACGCCCAATCGGAAAATTTGAAATATTACTTTTCTTTGGCAGATGAACGCATTGCAAAACTTGACCGCTTTATTATTGATATTCTGGAATTTTCGCGAAGCACTAAAAGCCAATTGGCAATTGAGCAGGTATCTATTCACGAATTAGTAAATGAAATAGCCGATGCGCTAAAGTACATGGAGGGCGCTTCACGAATTGAATTGATTCGCGAATTCAGCGAAATTGATTTTATCACCACTGACCGCAGAAGTCTGTCCGTCATTCTCACCAATCTCGTTTCTAATTCTGTGAAATATCATAACTATCAACAAGTTGATCCTTGGATTAAAATTATGGTTGAACGTGTAGCAGATAAGGTATGTATTAGCGTTTCCGATAATGGAACGGGCATACCCAACGATCAGCAAGAGAAAGTTTTTGATATGTTCTTTCGTGCTACAGATCAATCGACCGGATCAGGACTAGGATTGTTTATCGTAAAGGAAATGGTTGATCAATTGAATGGTCATATATCACTTCAATCTAATGTTGGGCACGGTAGCCGATTTTCTTTTTGTATTCCGCAAGAAGAGAATGATAGAGTGATTGAATAATCCGACTACTTTATTCGTTAGAACTTAAAACTTTCGATAGAATGTTTCGTAGAAAGAAGAGGTTCTTAAAAATGCAAATCATTCACATTTTCTTAATGAAGAATTTGATGAAAAAGGCAGTAGCTTGCACAAAATTTATATGAAGTACAATCTGTTTTTAAGCCTTTTTATCTCTTTCGCGGCCCATGCACAAGTGGCAGAATTAAAGTCAGAAGAGATATTAAAACTTTTGCCCAGCGAAATTGATGGATATAAGGTTACCGATGAATTTAAAACAAGGCATATTAAAATAGGAACTCTTACCTATACACTTTGCGAAAAAAAATTTCGTAAAAAAGATAAATACATTACTCTGTTATTGTTTGATTTCGCACATGCCGAAATTATGTATAAGCAATCGATGAGTACGTGGAATAAAGTTCGTCCGGTAGAATCAGACTCTGTTGTATTGCGTTCAGTAGCTTTTGCTAACTGCGAGGGTTGGGAATCGTATCTGCGTCATACCAATCAGTCACAAATTTTTATTGGAATTTGCGGCCGGTTTTTCCTGAACATGACAGGCGATAAGGTACAGTTAGAAGACTTAAAGGCGGTGTTAGATCGGGTGCCTATCGATCAATTCCCACGCTAATCATTATCATTTTACTTGATAGCCATTTTAGCGGCTGAGAAAACTCGTTTCATTCGCTCCAGAGAAGCTTCGCTATTTTTCTTCTTGTTAAGCTTAATCACCAGTCGATCATTTGATAGCTTCAAAGAAAAGAGAGTACCATCCTTTAATAGCAGCAACGCATCGTATTCACGTATCGAATTTCCAAAGAGAACATCCGGCTGAAAGGCACTATCAATTGCCTTTTTTAACTCTTTCACTTTGGATTCCGGGAAGCGCGCACGTAATTCATAGGAATCATCTGTATCAAGCACAGAGACAACTGTCTTTTCGCGAATGCTAAATGCAGTTGAGCCGGTCAGTAAGAAAATAGTGACGAAGAAAATAACAAGTCGATTCATGACTGTATTGGTTTAATAACTGCACCTTATGCAATCATCGCGCCAATGCAGAAAACTGCTTAGAAGAAGTGTTAGCGGGTAATGAGTGTTCGCACCCGTAAAGAAGTGTTCGGATTTGGGCGGACAGTTAAGGTTTCAAATTTTGCCATGTTTTTTCTAAAAGATTTTTAGTGGCTTTAATTCCATCGCTTTCGCTGAGGTGATCTCCTTCGTATTCTACACCAATGTATCCGGCAAAACCTGCTTTTCTTACCATCTCTAACATCCGAGCATAATCAATAATTTTTTCTTGTCCCGCTTCATCAAATTGATACGACTTGGCGCTTACGCCTTTTGCAAATGGAAGCAACTCGTCAACACCTTGATAGCGGTCGTATGCTTCTTTGCAGTCTTTTGATGGCTCCGTGCTACCCCACTTGGCGGCTGTGCACCAATTTCCAAAATCCGGCAGCGTGCCTACATTCGGCAAATTTACTTTCGTAATTACTTCTGCTACCCATTTGCCATCGGCACTGTACAAGCCGTGATTTTCAATTAGTACGCTGATATTTTTAGTTCTAGCATACGTACCTAATTCTGTTAACGATGCAATCATAGCCATTTTTACCTCTTCTTTTGTTCCATCGCCAAAAGCATTCACTCGAATGGAATGACAGCCCAGAATGTTAGCAGCATCTACCCACTTATGATGATTTGTAACAGCGATGATCCGCTCTTCTTCCTTTGGATTTCCTAAATCTCCTTCATTGTCGATCATGATCAATAAGCTCGTTACACCCAGCGAATCGGCTTTGGCTTTCATCATTTGCCAGAACGCAGTATCCGCTGCATGCTCTTTGTAAAATGAATTGACATACTCTACAGCAGTGATACCAAAATCATTTTTAGCAATGTCCGCAAAATCTTCCGCACGCAAAGTGCCGTTTTCAAGTGCTCGATGAATCGACCATTGTGCTAATGAAATATTGAGTGAAGTTACTTGATCAGGTGTTTCCACGGTAGACTTGGTTTTGCATTGCATCAGGCCAACAAGAAAAAACACGAGCGCCAGACGAAATAGTGATGAGGTAATTTTTTTCATGATCGAATATACATATTTTTTTAGAGGATGTGACTGTCCTTAATTGCTGAGGCCTAACATTTCTCTACGGAGTTATAGTATATTTGCCGCCTGTTGAATATGAATTACAGCCGTATATTTTTGTTTCCCTACAGTTGGGCGATCTTCTTTTTATTATCAGGATGCATCGCTTGCACATCACCTCAAAGTCATGTAGTAAATCGCAATGCTGTAAGGCTGGTAGTTGAAACCAATCACTCAAATATTGAACAAGCAAATTTGCCTGACCCCGAAAAAGATATTCTAGCAGGCACGTATATCAGTAAATTTTTTTACGATGGGAATAATCAGTTGCTGAAAGAAGAGAAGTGGTCAAGTGATGGAATACTCGAATGGAGAGAAGACCTATTGTATGATAAGTCAGGAGATAACATCGAGCGATTGAAGTATCATCGCGATAGCCTGGTTGGAAGAACAACGCAAGAATTCAATTCATCAAACCGATTGACTCGCTCTGAGGAGTACGGAGCGCAGGAACAATTGCTGGTTAGAAAATCTGTGTCGTATGACCGAAGCGGAAACAGTATTGTAACAACACACGAAAGTGTTCGGAAGAAACTAATTAAATCAATAGAGAGCATTTATGATTCATCAGGTCGACTGATGGAGAATCGGTATTTTAGGGATCAAGCTGAGGACGGATCTCATCCATCATCACTTCCTGGATTAAACAGTTGGGTACGGAAAATAACATATTTATACGATGCGAAAAACAACTTAAGTCAAACGATGGAAGTTGATTCTAACTTGGTGATGAAGTCAAGTACCTCCTATACCTACGACAGTTTAAATAATACAATCGCTATTATCATTCAAAGTGTTGATAAGAGTAGAGCACAAACTTTTCGTTACAAATATCAGTACGATGAAAATGGCCAATGGACAAGAAGGATAACCTTTTTAAATAATCACCTGATGTCCGTAACGATACACCGAATCAGCTCACTATTACCCGAGGCAAAAGAAGCAAATCAATAAACTGTAAAACATAATTAATGAATAAGCATATTTTTATTTTACTGTCGTTCACTTTGCTGGTGATCGATGGCCGCGCACAGAAATCATCATCCAAGCAAAAAGCAGATTCTTACGCGAAGCAAGTGCAACTGCTTGCAAAAAATCCACAAGTACAAAATGCATTTGCTATCATTGATCAGTTGGAGCCGACTACCCGTAAAGAGCATATCGAATTGAATCAAGTGCCCGCGCCCCCATTCAAAGAATCGGTGCGAGCCCAATACTTTCAGAAAATGTTGGCTGCAGCAGGTGCCGATAAAGTATGGATCGACTCGGTGGGCAATGTATTGGCATTGCGTAAAGGAAAGAAGAACACTCGTACCATCGTGCTCGATGCACATCTCGATACTGTTTTCCCGGAAGGAACTGATGTACTGGTAAAAATAAAAGGTGATACACTCTTCGCACCGGGCATTTCCGATGATACCCGCGGACTGATTGCCATGCTGACGGTGCTTCGTGCTTTAGAAAAGGCATCCATCGAAACAACTGACGATGTACTTTTTGTTGGAACGGTGGGCGAGGAAGGTCTCGGTGACTTACGCGGTGTGAAATACATATTTGAGAAAAGTAAAATAAAGATAGATGCATGGATAGCACTCGATGGCACAGCTATCGATCAAGTTATCAATGGAGCGCTTGGCTCGATTCGGTACAAGGCAATCATCACCGGCCCTGGTGGCCACTCGTGGGGTGCATTTGGAATTGGCAATCCGCACCATGCCATGGCAAAAGCGATTAATTATTTTTCAGATGCAGCGGCACAGTTTACCTCTACTGGTGTGAAGACAAGTTTTAATGTGGGTCGCACCGGAGGTGGCACATCAGTCAACTCCATTCCGTTTGAATCGTGGGCTGAAGTAGACATGCGCTCAGAGAGTCCATCGCAATTGAAGAAGATCGATTCTATTTTTAAAGAAACCATGAAGAATGGCGTTTCAGACTACAATCTAAAGTTGAAGCAGGGCCCGCCATTGCAATTGAGTTTGCAACAGATTGGATATCGTCCATCAGGTGCTACGGCAGAATCATCGCCTTTGGTACAAAAGGTTTTTGCAGCAGCACGTCATTTTTCTGTGGTGCCTCAGTTAGCCATTGTTTCAACCAACGCCAATGTTCCTATTGCGCATGGCATTCCGGCCGTTACAATTGGAGCAGGAGGAAAGAGCGACCACGAGCACGCGTTGGGGGAGTGGTGGCTTAATGAAAAGGGAGCGGACGGCATTAAGTTCGCACTAATCACTTTGTTACTCGAAGCAGGAATTGAAAAAGGCAAGTAACTTTTGGAAATTCTTAGTGCCTAAGTGTCTTAGTGGTGAATTGTGATTTTTTGATATGAACGAAACAGAACAAGAAGAACGAAATTATTTAGAGGAGATTAAAGATAAATTGCTCTTCGCCATCCAGCGCATGGACGAGCGCGTGAAGCAATTTTCAACGGAGCTGCGGCAGAGCAAAGAGTACATGTACGAGCACCAATCGGGAATGGATGATGCCGATCGCGTAGCTGCGGGGCAATCCATTCATCGCATGGTATCGACAGGCGAATCAGCTGTAGGGTGGAAAAAGAAATTAATCAAACTGGGTACTTCTCCTTACTTCGGTCGGATTGATTTTAAAACGAATAGTCAACCGCAACCTATTTACATCGGCATGTATACCTACACCGATGAAAATGAAAAGGCAAATTTAATTTACGATTGGCGCGCTCCCATCTCGTCAATGTTTTATGATTTTGAACTGGGCGATGCATCGTACACCACACCTTCCGGAAAAATTAACGGCAGCATCACGCGCAAGCGGCAGTATAAAATTCGCGAAGGCCGCATGGAGTTCATGATTGAAAACGATGTGCACATCCATGACGACTTACTGCAAAAGGAATTGAGCAAATCGAGTGACGACAAGATGAAAAATATTGTTGCCACCATTCAACGCGATCAGAATGCCGTTATCCGAAACGAAACGGCTTCAGTCATGATCATTCAAGGAGTGGCTGGCTCCGGAAAAACATCCATTGCATTGCACCGGATTGCGTTTTTATTGTATCGCTTTCGCGAGGATATTGCCGCCAAGGATGTGTTGATCATTTCGCCCAACAAAGTTTTTGCCGATTACATTTCGAATGTGTTGCCCGAATTAGGTGAAGACTGGGTTCCGGAAATGGGCATGGAAGATTTGGCCAATGAAGTGCTGGAAGAGAAATTTCGATTTCAAACATTCTTTCAGCAAGTGGCTTTATTGTTGGAGAAGCACCCGCCTGCTTTTGTAGAGCGCATTCAATTCAAATCTACGTTTGAGTTTTTGAGTAAGCTCAATCAATACATGGTGCACTTGGAAAACAATTTTTTCACGTTCACCGAATTGAAAATTGGAAAAGTAGTAGTGCCGTTTCCGTTTATCTTAGAGCGATTTAAATCGTATCACCGAATACCGCTTTTGAAGCGCGCCCCTGAGGTGGTAAAAGACATTCAGCAATTTGTGAGAAACGAATTGCAACGCAAACTCACCGGCCACGAAAAAAATCAGATCTGGCAAGCCGTGCCGTGCCTGGTGCGCACCAGCAACATTCTTGATTTGTACAAAGAGTTTTACACCTGGATTGGCAAGCCGGAATATTTTGAAATGACGGGCGATACGTTGGAGTATGCAGACGTGTTTCCTTTGATCTATTGTAAAATTAGGCTGGAAGGTGCGATCAACTTTGACCATGTGAAACATTTGCTGGTCGATGAAATGCAAGATTATACTCCCGTGCAGTATGCCGTGTTATCGCGATTGTTTCGCTGCAAGAAAACTATTCTCGGAGATGTCAATCAGATGATCAATCCCTACAGTGCTTCTTCATCGGAATTAATTGAGCGCGTATTTCCGCAAGGTGATATGGTTCGGTTAGTGCGCAGCTACCGATCAACCTACGAGATCAGCCAGTTTGCACAGCGCATTGCGTACAATCCCGAGTTGATTCCATTAGAGCGACATGGTGAAGAACCTGCCGTAAAGGAGTTTCAATCCAATCCGGAAGAAGTAGAAGAGATCAAAAATCTGGTGCGTGAATTCACTACATCGCGCCATAAAACGTTGGGCATCATTTGCAAAACACAAGATCAGGCAGCGTTTGTGTATGAATCGATTCGTGCGAATGGTATTTCGTTACTCACTCCGGAAAGTACTTCTTTCAAAGAAGGTGTGATTGTTACCACCGCCTACCTGGCGAAAGGATTGGAGTTTGATGAAGTGATTATTCCATTTGCATCAGCACGCAATTACCATACCGATGTCGACAAACGAATGTTGTACATTGCATGCACACGTGCCATGCATCGCCTTACGGTTACTTACTCACGCGAGAAAACGCAGTTTCTTTCAGCTTGATTAATTGGTAAGCAGTTGTAGCTGCCATTCCAGAGCATTTCTTTTTGCCTGTAAAGACTTAGCGACAAAATATTGAAAAAAGATAGCAGTAGACTGTGTTAATAATTCAAGTGCCGGATTATTAAACCCGGTTGATTCCGTAAAGTAGTATGACTTGTCATTGACAAATGCAGTTAACCGCTCTCTTTCTTCTTTTTTCAATTCATCCGTATTGGAAGTGGCCTCCAGTATTTTTTGCATCCACTCTTTGATATGCTTTGCTTTCATTTTCAATTGGTTGTCGATAGAGTATGCGCTCTCAATTGTTAACTGCGACTGATAAGCTGGTTGAAGCGTTTGTAAGCAGCCGGTATATTGTTCTTCCATTTTTTTTGCCTCGGCCTCGGCAGTAGCCCACGCATTATATTTTTCCTCCATGTCTGTTTCTTTGCCAACGGCTTGCGCCTTGCGAAAGAAAAAGAACGCTACACGATTATCCGCTTCCGCAATGGAAGCCTCCAATTGCTTTTGCTCAGCGTCAAGTTTTTCAATAGCATGAGCAATTTCTTTTTTGGAATACCTCTTCCCATCTAATTCAAACGTTTCAATGTCATTCGGATGTGAACGCAGCATATTCAGTGTTTGAATGTCGTTGATGAGTGCATCTAGTTTCTTGGGATTGCCCAAAGTTTCATCGGTTAGCAATTCGTTGATGGATTGAGCCGGGACTTCAATTGCTTTACTGAAATCAGCAGGCAAAACAGGTCGATAATCATAGTATCCTTTGTAAATCGGGTCGAACCGAAACTTCTGTACTTCTTTTTCAAATCGCTCATGGAAAATAATATCGTTGAATAGCTTCGGTGTTTGCTTAAAAGTAGCCGCTGCGTAAAGTTGATCCGTCATTTGCTTTTGTACGCGGTCCGTATCTCGAATGATAGACCAGGCCGGTAGGTAAACTGTTTCGGTAGTTAGGTTGAGTTGCTCCAGTTCATGAGCGCGATCTTCTGTACTGGGGTGCGATGCCCATTGATCTTTAATAACCACGCGGCTGCTGAATAATTTCTTAAACACACTTTCATCGATATGTGGAAGCCCGTGATCTAGCGGAATGGCAAAGTCGGCAGAGAAACGTTGCATTAACGCAGTATGATGGGGATACATGTTTTCTGCTTTTAAGTTTTCGTCCATCCAAGCCCCATACGTTTCCATTAATTTTTGATGGCAATTGGCTGCCACATTTAATCTGCGCAGAGCGGTGATCAATTGATTGCCACCAGCCACTGAAGCGGCTACAGCATCGGCATGAAACTCCATTTGCTGCGACAGACCCATGTAGTTTTTGTTGATGTAGCTATACATCTTTTTTAAAATACTTTGAATGCCTTCCACAATTCCGATGGTGAGATTGGCAAAAATGGCGAAGTAGCCGCTGATGTTTCCCCATGACTCGAGTGCCTTGCCATAACCGACATTGTCATACAGCATGTTATAGATTACCTGATTGACATTGTACACGTAGCTTCCCAGCTTCATACTGCGCTGCGAAAAATGGCCGAACTCGTGGGCGAGCACGGCTTTTAGTTCACTCAAATTGACAGCGTTTACCAAACCTAAACCGATATGTAAGTTTTTTCGAACGGGTAAGAACATACTCCAGAAACCGGAGTCGTAGAAGACAGAAGCATTTACATCGGCCGATAAATAAATGCGCTTAGGAAAAGGAGCGCCAACTTCGTCTGTTAATTTTTGGATGAACTCAAATAACTCCGGCTGATCTTTCTTTTTGATTTCCGTGAGATTTGACCGATCGGCACTGACTTTCTTGAATAAGAATTTGATTAAAAAAATCAGCACCATAATTCCCAGGCCGATTAATCCTAGCCCCAGCATAATGGTGATTACACTTGGGTAGGCGGCAATCAGCATTAGCCCACCAAAGCCTGTGAGTAATGCTAATCCGATGGCGCCACCCATCAATAGGAAGTAGACCATAATAAAAAGTCCAATTGAAAGTAGCACTTTGCTTACCTCTTTCTTAAAGGCAGCAGATGGCTCGGTTACTTTCTCTGATACGTTCAGTGGCTTAGGTGGGTAGATGATTTCTGACATGCTATTCTATTTCAATCAGAAACATACTAGACTAGAGCTAAGTTTCAAAACTTTACGGCATGAAAATGGGAGAGCTTCTCTTTAGTAAATTGTGACTAAATTCAGTTGTTAGGATTGAATGACAAAAGATAAATCATCCTATTGTGGAAAAACCTCTTACCAATGTTTGCCTTTCTTTTTCATGCCCGATGAAATGGAGTAGTTTACAGCAAGCGGAGGGCAATCAACGCTTTTGTGTTCAGTGCCAGCATTCTGTAACTGACTTCACCCAAGCTACAGAGCATGAGTTTAAACAAGCCATGGCAAAATCGTCTGGTCGCTTGTGCGGAAGATTTAAAGCATCGCAAATGAGTGCAGCACATTGGGCTCGTTTAACTGCCGCTGCCATGACCTTATCTGTTTTGGCATGTACACCGGAAAAAATACAACCTCCGGATGAATCTTTGGATTTCACTACAATTGTTGGCGATGTAACAATGGCTGATTCACTCGAAGGTATTGAACTAACGGGAATCGTATTTCAAGTTGACGATGAAGATTCAGTGACGCTTAATTCAACAACCGAAAAAGAGGAACTAAAGAAATAAGAGAGCCTCACAAAAATATTTTTTTCTTCGGCACCACTACTTCTGCTACGCACGCATTGATCTCTACATAAAATGGTTCGTTGGTCAGATGTATCACCGCACGGTTCATCACCTGCTTTTCGATGGACTGATAGTATTCCATGCTGACGTTTGATTTTTTTAAAGCAATCAATTTATCTTTAATCGCATCCATCATTTGCTTGTCGGGCTTTGTCTGAAACTTGTAATCCAGATAAGTGATTAAGTCGCCCAGCAGGCGATTGATAATCAACTCGCGGTGTTGTTTTAAAATATCTTTCAGCTGTACGATCAACACTTCTTCGTTCGTGTCAATAAGCGATTTTGTTCCCAGCAGTGCTGATTTTATGGTCTTCATTAATTCGTTTGTTTTTGAAGGAGTAATTGATCTACCTCTTTAAAGAAGGCTTCGTTGTTTAATTTGACAATTGACCTGCGTTGAATTTCGTGTACGATAGTTGCGTAGTTGGTCAAATCGATGTCGCGCGATTGCAGGTAAGTGAGTTTATCTTTAATGATTTCTACTTCTTCGGGTGTGGCGAAAGCGTGGTATTTCTGCCCGATAAAATAGGGGATGTCTTTTAATAAAGTATTGATCAGCTTAGTGCGGTGGCGATTGAGTACTTCTTTCACTTGAAATAGCCGCACGCTCTTGTCTTTGGCAGTAATGGGGCAGCGGCCAATCAGATTGGATTCGATCATCTTCATATGCGCTTGTGTTAACACAGGCAAACATATGAAAAACTAAAATATTTAGCAATATTATACTAAAATATTTAGCTAAAAGGGTTGATTTTAAGCCGAATTGGGGGTTTTTTATATTTTTTGAATGGAATCTTTTGCCATATCATCAATACAAGCGTTTGGCTTTATCCGGTTGTTTCAGGTTTATCCAAAAGATGTGCTGCGGTTCTTTTTTATCAATCTTACCGTTTTGATTCGTATCGAGACGGGCGTAAATGTACATGACATCGTTTTGCGAATCGTATTGCGAGCGCTCTACCGAATAGTTGGGAGGTACTAATTGAATGCGCTCCTGGCCTGACACGTTGAAGGAATAAAACCGCCTTAAATCCAAGCGGTTGATGAGCGTATCCCGATTGGTATCTTCATCATACACCGAAACCATATAATTATTTCGGTTAATTGGTTTTTTCTCAATCGAGTCTTGCTCAAACGAAGGGTAGTAGAGCGATTTAATCAGCACCGGTTTATCAAAAAGTGAGTTTAGTTTTTCGGTAGTTAAATCATAATGCGCAATGGCCAACAGGTTATATCCAAAGAGTAAATCGAAGCCCGGCATGAAATGTGTAACTCGGTCGCTGCCATAATCCTCTTCATACATACTTTCGGAATAGGAGCTTCTCCTCCTTTTTTCCGTACGCACTTTGTAAACAGTCACCAAACGGTGTTGCTTCAATCCAGTAAGGACTACGGAATTCGGATCAGTATTGATCTGACTAAACGAGAGGTTTCCCTGAATGCCATTTACTTTAGCGGTGTCTGTTTGATTCGATGAAGAATCTGAGAGAGAAATTCGTAGTTGCTCTTCGTTGGTTGGTTTAGGATCCGATCCGCAGGAAAAGAGAAGCAGTGATAAACCGATCAAATTGAATATGTATCGATTTTTCAAAGAATGGATGCTCTTGCAGGTTGATGTCATTGAATGGATTGAATTTATAAATTGATCACAAATAGAAAGATAACAATGCTGGCAAACCGAATAAACGTGGATAGCAAATAGGCTCGTATATAGAAATCAGGAAACTGGAGTTGCTTTAATTGCTGATAAGACCGATAGCCGTTCACGACCATATAGAAAATAATAGAAAGAGCGTAAATGACATAAGTCAGAAAAGCATCGAGCCAATTGAAATGGATGACAGCAAAAAATAAAGCAACTATTCCAAAGAGGATGAAGGTAGAATAGTTTCTTCGACTGGAAAACAAGTCGACAAGTTGTGCTTTTTTGTCTTGTTCAAGTTTTTGAATGGCCCGATCGTTGACATACCTCGACAAGAATATGCTACCCATGAGCAGCAAGGAAGCAAGCAAGCATAAAATGATCCATCCGATATTTAGAGCGATTGATTTTTCACTCTAAATATACTTTATAGTTTTTCCATTTCTAAAACAAAGTTGCTCAGTATATCTTTTAATTTTTTATCAGTGTCTTCTGTTTTGTCGAATTTATACTTCTCTTCTTCATATTGCTTTATCAATGCAACGGTTCGCTCATTTGATTTATATAGATTGAGCCGGCTCATAAAATCATCGGCATACCAATATTGGGTATCCTTCACTTGCTTGATTCTATCTAGCAAAAAATTATATACCTTTTCAGGGTGACTTGAATAGACCAAATCGACCAGACCCACGTCCTCATATGAAAGAGAGTCAGTTGTAATAAGCGCCTCGTATAGTCGATCTTTTTGCTCTGTAGAGAGCGCGTATTCAAAGGGTTGATTTTCTGTTCCATCATAGAATGACATGAAATTGCTTTTTCGCGAAAGCTCATACAGCCCCTCGCCACGAGTACATCGTAGTTCGGCACACTTTACCAACCACTCAGTAGTTTGCATAAACTTTTGATCAATATCGGCCACCGATAAAATTTTCTGCATTTCAGCTATACGCTGGCAGTAAATTTCTAAATCGCCTGGCATCAGTGTTTTTACTCCATAGGATAAGGCTTGAACATAAAATGAGTCGTTTTTTTGATTAAGAAAAACCAATACATATGATCCTTTAAAAAACATAGGAGGTGCCGGACAGATCATATGCGGATTGAAATCAATAAAAATAACACTATCAGTCACTTTGCCCTGTAGTGTTTTTCGAATTACCAGTTCTGCCTGGTAACCCCCGAAGCGATATTCATATTTTGAGCGCTTTTTCTTTTTGCCTTTTGTAATTTCTTCCTTCGGCTTGATCTCATGAACATCTCTAACATATGCTGTAATGATGTATTCACTTTCCTGAATCAACTTCATGAGCGAACGCGGAGTGATCGGGTAACTATGCGAAGCATGAACGACTACAAAAAGTAAAAGGCAAACAACCAGTTTAGCTTTCATAATGAGGTAAGGTTTAGATATAAAGTGATAACGAATCTATCTCCATGATTCGTATCAATGACGGATTCCATAAAAAGACACAAGCTATTTTAGCAAAGATGATTGTCTTTGTGTTTTGGTTTTATGGATCTCGACTAAATTTTACTTAATCGTTACCACCGTGCCGGGTCTCGGCATAACCTGATGAATGGAATCGGGTGTGAAACCGCCTTTGCGGAGGCGCTTGCCAAGCCCTTTAAAGTTGGTCATTCGCACGAGCCGTGCTTTTTCAAATTCCAGTGGCTCACCAAAAAAATCTTCCCAATGAATCCACACTACCTTCGCTTCCTTGGCGGGATGATTGGGAAACAGATCACGTAAGATGTTGACAGGATATTTTTTCTTTACATAATCTGAGGAAGCCGCACAAAGAAAAGCAACATCCACAGGCCGTTCGCGCAACACATCCAGCGGAGGCCGCCCCAATGGATAATGACTAGCCGATGTTTGAATGAACAACCGGTAGTCGATGTGGTTATTGGTTTTAAAATCGATGAGATAGGAATACGTGCGTCCTTCTTTCCATTGCCCGCGACTGGTGGTGTCGGTGGCGCGAACAAAATTCTTTTTAAAATAATTTGCCTTCAATTTCCCTTTCATCAAGTGAATCGGCAAACCGAAAATCTTATAGTGAGGCGCATGATCGGATCGGATGGACAACACCGAAATAGACGTAGATGCATTGATAAATGAAACAGGTGTAGGCTGCTTCGGATTGTACGTGAGCTCCTTAGTGAGTGGATGGTATTGCTGAGGCGTGAGAAAATTTTGTAAGATCGAAGCTCCATCTTCATTTCCGTAGATAGGCGTAGTGCTGACGATTCGTTTTTTCTCTAACAATAAAGGCAAGTCGCTCATGTGGTCGTAATGTGTGTGAGCGATCCACACACTCTTCGTGTCATTTAAATTCACACGCTGCTTCTTTAGCAGGTTTTCATATTTCCGAAACGCGATTGTATCAGAAAATAATTTGCTTTTGGTAAAACCATGTGTGGAGAAGAAAGGATCGATAACAATATTCTCCTGCCGATAAAGAATAATCAGATGCCCGCAGCCTAGATACAAAACTCGAATCGAATCAGGTGAGTTTTGAATATGAAAAGTAAACTGATCTGCTGAGGGAATGATAGTGCGCGGAAATTCTTTCTCTGGGATTACTTTAGCGCACGCCGTGGTTAACACAATGATTGCGATTGTCAATCCAATCCATTTTTTGTGTGGCCGCTTTGCCAAGGTAATGTCGAAGCCCATTTAAAAAAAACTCGTTGTTATTCATTCAATTCCTGAACGGGAGAAGCTGTGCCCCTGCCAGTTGCCACTGACACAGGGTAGGCAGACTTATTTATTTAAAGATGTTGCTTTGATGTCTTCCATTTTGGTGCGGATGGTTCTTTCTAACTTGATCAGTTCTCGTTCGGTCATAACAATGCGATTGGGTATGCAAGGTAAGAAACCCTTTTGGTTTATAGAGGTATTTAAACAATGTGCCCGATAAAAATCCTTAATTTGCCACCTCCTAATTTCAAGTCATGATCATAAAAAAATTGTCGGTGCCACTCATCAACGAAAAAATTTTACCACAAGTCGAGCATTGTTACATTGCTACAGCTGCTATGTCAGAAGAAGGGTTTGATTTTATCCGCAGCCGTATTCCTACCAAAACGAAAATGGATATTGTTACCGGAGTGCAGGGCCTTACTTCGCGCGACGTGTTGCACCGTATTTGGCGCAACTATCAAGGTCGAATTACATTGAACATTTACACTAAAAATGTTTTTCATGCGAATGTGTACATTCTTGATTTGCCATTTCGCAAAACGATTGCGTTTATTGGTTCAGGCACGTTTACACTCGAGGGGCTAAAAGATCACGAAGAGCTTTTCTATAAAATTACCGATGCGAAAGAAATTGAAAACCTGAAATCGTGGTTCACCGGCTATTTTGAATTTTCAGAACCTCTGACAGAAAAAGTTATTCAGGAGTATGAGCGAGTAAACCCTGCTTGATCAAGGGTAAGTCTACTTCAAAGACTCAAAACTATATTGAGCGTTTTGCCAGAATTCATCCAGCGCTATGATGCGTGGTTTGAAAAACGAAATCAATTCAGGCCAATGGTCTTTGTTAAAGACCGACACATTTGGCAACTCGCGATAAATTTTGCTGATGGTTTTGCCTTCGGCAATGGGTGCGTGCAGTTGCCACTTCCATTCTTCACCCACAATACTGTGTAGCAGCGTTTTTAATTCTTCAAATTGTTGAAAAAATAATTCGCGAATGGCCGCATCACGGTGTTCGAGCGCAATAAAGATGGTAGCGGTATTCGACTGTGCATTCATCCGAAAGTGTACATCTTTCAAACCCGTGCGGTAGTTTATCCAATTTATGTTAGCACCATCAGCTGAAGGCACCGGGCTCATGTACCGACCGAATGTTGTCCAGAATTCTTCACGCAAGCGCGCGGCTTCATCGCGTTTAAACATTTTTATATTGCTGAGTACAGATAGATAACACGAAATCAATCTAAAAAAATAGTGAAGAATCCTACTTGATAATATGGACCCAATTTTTGCAGGTGGCAAAATCGCCTACTTTCAAATGGAAATAATACACCCCTTCGGGAATTCCTTTTCCTGTCCAGTCATTATTATAATTTTTCGATTCAAATATTTGATTCCCCCAGCGGTCTACTACGATTAACTCCACAGGTATGCCTGCATCAGATGGTGCTAATTGATCTTTGCCGAAGAGAACATCAAACTTATCGTTATACCCAAGGGTCGCTTCGGGAGTAAATACATTGGGAACGAAAAGCGTGTAAAATGGAAGTGTTATGATTTCTTCGTTAGGGCAAGATTGCTTTAGCGCAATTAGTTTGATAGTGTAAAGCCCATCTTGCTTATAGATATACCGTAAAGAAGTTTCTTCAGATTCAGTACCATCTCCAAAATCAAAATGGAAGGTAACCCCCTCTGCAGGTGGTGTTAAATTTTGGACGATTACCGTGGGACGATCCGTACAGTTGCCTTCCAGTTGATGACTCCATTTCAGTTTTACTTTATTGATGACAGCAATATTTATGGTATCTCTTTTTTTACAGCCATTTGCATCTGTCACATTTACATAATAGCTAGTGGAGATTTTTGGTTGTATTGTAGGGGCAGCACTTGATGAAGTAAAAGTTCCATCGCTGCTGGTCCAATTAAAGAAAGCTCCTCCCGTTGTTGTTAGTACGTGATTATTTCCTTCGCAAATGGTAGCATCCGGACCTGCGTTTATTGTTGGTTTAAAATAATTGATCACCTGAATGGTAGAATCAGTTTGGCTGCAGGTACTCAGATCTGTGATTTTTAATTTAACTCTGTATTTTCCGCTTTGGTTGTATTGATGATTTACGAATCTTGGGTCGGTTGATAATTGATCAACGATGGTTCCATCATCAAAGTCCCAGGTAAATGTTCTTCCACCGATACTTAAGTTTTGAAATACTATGGTATCTGGATAACACACGTTGTTAAATCCCGGTTTAGTTAAGTTCAATGAATTCGTTTGGAACAAGGCTTTAAGGGACGACAAATCAAATTTAAAAGCGGCATTGTTACAATTCTGACTTCTGTTGATTTTTGATTTTGCGTTGGGCGTTGTGGGAAAATCTGAACTGGAACTACCAGTTGCATTATTAAACTGACAACCGGAACATACAGCATGATACACGATTCCATACTTGTCAAATCGAGATGTTCCCCCGTCCACATGTGTCTTAGATGAATTGCCTCCCAGATAAGTGGAATAAACTAATTTGGTGGCATCGCCATTCAATATCATAAAATAGAAATCAGAACCTGATGTTGTTTTTTGAAAGGCATCATTTGTAACAGGCATTCCAAACGTATTGCTTTGCCAGAATCCGAGAGCTGAGTTAACAGAGCCGCCCCATCCAGCCAGGTAAATGTTATCACAATCGTTTACCAAAAAAGCAGTAGGTGATATGTTCGGTATGATTGACCCATTTACCAAACCGGAACCAAATACTGTAGAAAATTCAAGTGTACTTAAATCGGAAGATAGTTTCTGGACAAACTGACCTCCGTTGGGGTTATTGTAAACGCCTGGAGAAACAGGCATGAGTCCGGTGGTTTGCCCGTAACAAAAAATGTTTCCACTAGCATTTAAGTCGATGAAGTAAACCTGATCGAAGGAAGAAGTTCCAATAAAAGTAGCATGAAGAATTGCGCTTCCATCCGCAGCTACGCGAGCGATCCATCCGTCTACCCCACCATTGTGCGTACTTTGATACACACCAACGGTTACCGGAAAATCAGTACTGGTGGTACCGCCCGCCAACACAAGATTCAGATCATTATCAAATTTGATGGAATAAGCCGCATCGAAACCAGTACCCCCCACATAGCTTGACCAGATAACAAAGGACAGATCAGGAGATAACTTAGTCAGTACACCATCTGTTAATCCGTTGAATGATTGATCAAAGCCATTCACAGTAGGAAAATCCGGAGAACTGGTTACCGAACTTATATACACATTGCCCCCCGCATCCGTAATCACATCACCCCGCATTTCATCTCCATAATTAACTACCAATGGCCCACTCGCTGTCTTGGGTTGGTTTAAACCATCGTTGCCCGCACCCCCTAAAAATGTTGATCCAATTAATTTGTCTCCGGTAGCTGAAAATCGTGTAATGACAATATCCCACTGATCGAATGTATCGAGCACCTGATTGAATACATCAGTACCGAAATTAAATTGTGAATCAAACGCATTCGTGCTGATTGGATAATCGGAAGAACTACTGATACCCAATACAATCAAATCGCCAGTCGCCTTATCTACCACCAAGCTTTGAGGACTATCGTTATTGCTACCCCCCAGTAAGGTGGCATATAAAAACTTAGTTCCGGCAGAATCATACTTGATAATAGCCATGTCGTAATTCCCTTTATTATCAGTCTGAAAAGCTCCGGGTGTAGTAGGAAAAAACACCTCCTTATTGTTAAATAAGTTTGTAACCCCTGCGGAGTAGAGTGTACCATGCTCACCGGGGGTGGCAGTGCTGCCCCAGTTGTCGGCAGTAGAGCCAGAGTAGGTTGAAAAAATTAATAGAGGATCGATTGTCAGCGTACGGCATTCATCATAAGTATCGGGAAATGAAAAAGTAATCAGATTATTTTCCATATGGTATTCGCTGGCAATAATGCGTTGTTCCTGATCGAAAGATTGATAAGAAACAGGCTTTAACTCTGTCAGCGTACCCAGTGATGTTTTGATTTGTAATGCACCAAACATTTTTTCTACTCCATCAGCACCACAATATTCCATTTGTATTTGAGACGGATCGGCTTCTGGTTGCACGATGAAATCGTATTTGAGATTACTTCCTTTCGAAGAAATCCGAAAGTCAATTCCATCATACACATTTTTATATACAATTGTGGCATATGCCAGCGCATGTGCAGCCCAGTGGCACGAGTCGTTTCCCTGGAAATAATTATAATATCCGTCCAGCGGATTTTCCACGGTTGGTCTGGCAACCAGATTTGCTCCAATTAGATTTATTCGGAAGAAATGACCATTGATCCCATCATCAGTTGGTCGTCCGGTAGATTCGCTGATGACACCGTGTTTTGCCAAATGACGATGTTCTATTTCTTCCATGTCGAGTAGCAAAATTGAAAAACCTGAAGATGAAACACCTACACGACCGCCCGGTACTTGTGCCATAAAATCGATATCAGCACTCCACTGCCCTTTATTTTGGATAAATTTTAGTTCTGGATCACTTTGGGCAATGACCTGCCATGAGATAAACAGAAAAAAAAGCGTTAGCCGCATACCTTACAAAAGTACAAAATTCTCGTTTGGATGCTTGCCGCAAGGAAAGCGCTCAGTCGAAGCACCGGTACATTAAATATTTGTTAAAGAATTCCGATTAATCACTTTTACCGGTATATTTCTTAGCGATTAATTTTAAATATTAAACCAAACTGCCATGGGAAAATTTGTAATCAGTACACGTACCAACGGAGAGTTTCAATTCAATCTGAAAGCCGATAATGGTCAGGTAATTCTGACCAGCGAAGGCTACACCACCCGCGCTGCATGCGACAACGGAATTGAGTCCGTACGAAAAAATTCTGCGGACGATGCTCGCTATGAACGCAAGCGCTCTACCAACGACAAGCACTATTTCAACTTAAAGGCCGGCAATGGCCAGGTGATTGGCACCAGCGAAATGTATGAAAGCAGCGCAGCCATGGAAAATGGCATTGCTTCGGTAACGAAGAATGCGCCTGATGCATCGGTTGAGGAGTAGATACAATTCTGTTTTACTTTAGTAGAAGAGTAAGATTCATTCTTGCTCTTCTTTACTAGTAATTCTCATTCGTGTATTTCACCGAATTCATCTTTGGTCTAACGATAGCCGAGTGTCAAACATCCATAGCCCTGTCTAATCCATAATGGCTTTGGCTTCGTTTTCAATATAGAACCCAATCACTTTTGGGTCAAAAAATTGGGTCGCAATGTGCTAAGATCCTGATCTTGCAAGATGGGCCACTTCGTATTGCCATATATTTAAAGTAACGATTACCACCAAGCTAAAAAAGCTACCACTAATGTACCAACGATTATAACGGATAATATAAAACCGACCACTTGTTTGCGGGCTTCCTCTTTGTTGGACTGCCAAACGGCTTGTACTAATCGGATTCGTTCTTCTTCCGAAAGCTTTCGATCATCCTGTAAAAGATTTTCACTTTTGGTTGACCAATCTCTTTTTTCGAAAGGTTTCTTCTTATTAGCCTTTAGCTGATCACGATTCTGTTTGATCGTATCGTTCATGGCCCTCAATGAACCAAACCCACCCATCATAACATCTTGATTTCTGATTTATACCGAAGCCATTGGAAATGTAAGTAGGCGAATCTGGTTTGGAACATAAGGCAGGCGCAAGCGTACTTTTCAGAACAACCAATAAAACTTTATGCTGCGGTAATTTTCGCGTCACATTGGTTGGGTAGTATTGCATTCTCCTAAATATCATCCAGCATGCCTGCAAAACTACTCGCCACCATCTTATTGAGCTTCATTTCGATTTCAACCCTTGCGCAACGAGTTACTGAAAATCAATTCTTAGTGGCTCCGTATCTTCAGTTTTCGACTCAAACCAGCATTTACATTTTGTGGGAGACACGCGAAGCGGCTTCTTCTCGTGTTGATTACAGCGAAGCAAAGCTAAATGATAAAAAGGCGAGACTCGACCAACACGTTTCGCTGTCAGGAAACCGATTGATGCACGAGTTGTTTCTATCGAACCTCAAGCCTGAAACGAATTATTTCTGGCAAGCTACCTCAGTTACTAGCAAAGGAGATACCATTCGCTCTGCTATCTATACATTTAAAACAGCTGTGAACGATAACAGTGCCTACATGTTCGCATTGGTGGGCGATACACAACGCAACGACCGCACGCCTTGGGCTTGGGGAAAAATTTCAGCGCTTGTTTGGCAAGATCGTCCCAACTTTGTCGTGCATGCGGGCGACATTGTTGATGCCGGTTTAGACAAGAATGACTGGTTGGATAATTTCTTTCCCAATTCACGCCCGTTGATCAATCGAGTGCCCTTGTTTACCGTGTTGGGAAATCACGAACAAGATGCTCCTTATTATTATCAGTACATGGTAGCGCCTGCTCCTGAATATTATTACACGTTCACGTATGGCAACGCGCAATTTTTTATGATCGACACCAATCGCGATGTTACCGAAGGATCGGATCAATACAATTGGCTGGAGAGAGAACTCGCCAAGTCGAAGGCTACGTGGAAGATCGCCATTCATCATCATCCACCTTATTCATCGGACAGCGATGATCATGGAGATACTAAAAATGCGCTCTCGACCTTGGGCACACATGCGCGAAACTTGGTGCCGTTGTATGAGCAGTACGGCTTGGATTTTTGCCTCTTCGGTCACACACATTTGTACGAACGTAGTTGGCCGATTAAGGAAGACAAAATTAATATGAAGAATGGAGTGGTTTACATCAACTCAGGCGGTGCCGGTGGAAACCTAGAAGATTTCGCGCCTACGCGTAGTTGGTTCACCCAAGAATTACAAGCTGTGCATCACTATTGCACATTCAATGTCTTCGAAAACAATCTTGCATTCAAAGCAATTGATTATGAAGGCAAATTGATCGATGCCTTTCAAATGGAAAAAAAGGAAACCGATAAAAGTCAGGCGAGAGTAGTTCAACCACCGGTTCCGATGATTAACACCACCGGGCAATTGTTTGAGAGCGAAACGAGCGTGAAGTTGGAACCTGCATTCGAAGGATTAAAAATACGCTATACCCTCGATGGCAGCGAACCTACTCTGAATAGTCAAGTCTATTCGCAGCCATTTAAAATAACTAAGAGCACTACGCTTTCAACACGTGCCTATTCGAAAGATGGACGCGCCAGCCGATTGAATAAAATGCAGTTAACAAAGATGGCACCTCAGCCTGCTGCAAAGGTGAAGAAGGCAGAAGATGGACTTCGCATGAACTATTATGAAGGAGTCTGGAACAAGTTACCCGATTTCTCTAAACTTAAACCAGTGAAGAGTGGTGTGGTGAAACAAGTAGGCTTATCAGAAGTTGGACATCGCGATGATGAATTTGGAGTGGTACTGGAAGGTTATATCGATGTAAAGAAATCGGGAGTTCAATCTTTTTATTTGAATTCAGATGACGGGGCAAAACTTTATATCAACGATGTATTGGTGGTTGATCATGATGGCGACCACAGTGCCATAAAAAAAGTAGGTCAAACGATACTAGCAGAAGGCAAACATAAGATACGCATTGAATACATGGAGGTGCATGGCTCGCAATATCTGCAGGCCGGAGTAATTGATCCGGTACTAGGCGCTGTTCCGTTTGCTCCGTTCCAACTCTCGCATTGACCGATAGAGATTGTGTTCTTTCGTACTTTTTGTTGTTTAAAATAAGTTCGGGCGAAATACCCGATAGAAATAATCGGGCAATGTAAAATTGTATCTAGGTATTTTTCTAGCGGTTTTTTAGCGAAGTGCCATTCATATTATTCGCAATTAACATCCATTTAGCTTATAAAAAAGTGCTTATGGTGTTGCCGCATCGATAATTGCGAGCAGACAAAAATTTTGTACATTAGCTTAACCTAAAAACCTAAGCATGTGCTAAGAGCATTCTCGCCCTTAATTTTGGTGCTTTTTACTTTATGTGCCGAAGCAAAAGATAGGGTTCCGGATCAACGATCCATTGACAGTCTATTGCGGGTAGTTGAAAAGAAAGCACAAGATAATTATGGCGAGGCATTACACTTTTTAGATAGCACCTTATCAAGAATAAAAGATGCCCCAGCATTTGCCTCTCAATATCTTTATATAAAGATGAAGAAAAGCAATGTGCTTCTTATGGCGAAGGCACACAGCAAAGCTTTTCAGAACTTACTTGAAATTGAATCGGTTGTTAATGGCAGCTCTGATGTAATGATTAAAGGATATTACGCCACCATGATGGCATTTATCTATGGTGATCAGGGGAATTTGGAAATTGCAATCCAGTATTATAAAAAGGCACTCGAGTTGTATGAGAAAGCTGGACAGTTCAGGAATGTAGCAATCGCGTATAATAATATTGCCGACAGTTATAATGCTAATGGTGACTATGAAAAAGCAGTACGAGAGATTAACAAGGCGATAGCTCTTCATGAGCAACATCAATTCAACGGTGTTGCAAGTATTTACTCAACAGCCGGAGAAATTCAACTAAGCCTGAAAAATTATAAAGAGGCACTGTTCTATTTTAACCGTACGCTAGCTGTAATCGATTCAAACCCCAATGAACCTTTAATAACCTTTGAAAACGACTTGTCTATGGCGAGTGCATTCATAGGAATTAAAGAATTTGCCAAAGCAAAATCACTTATCGATAAATATAAAAATCGAATTAGCAACGAGGCTGGCTTGGCATTTCAGTATTACAGTACGCTAGTTGGTTACTTTAAAGCTATTCACCGGTTTGATTCGGCATTGGTTTACAGCGAAAAAGCACTCAAGCTTTCAACGAGCATTGATGCACAAAAATCTTTAGAAGCAGTGGAAATTGTAAAGATGAATGAGCGCTACGGCTATGAAAATTCATTATTGCAACTTCAAATTGAAGCAAAGTTGGTTGAGCAAAAATTGTATCTCCTGATTTTGTTGCTTTCTTTTTTAAGTGTTGGAATTTTGGTTTATGCAATTGTTGTAAAAAGGCGCGATTATAAACTTTTAAAGACCCGAAACGATGAGATTGCCACCCAATCCGAAGAGTTGAGGGCAATGACCGATGAGCTCGTAGCTCAGGGAGAGGCTTTAAAGCAAGCCAATGAGATTCTTGAAGTAAAAGTAGATGAGCGAACTGCTAAGTTGAAGGCAAAGAATGCTCAGCTAACCCAATATGCGTTTTTTAATGCTCATAGATTACGTGCGCCAATTGCGACCTTACTGGGTTTAAATCAATTGTTAAGCCTGAGCACTTCTCGCGAAGAAAAGGATGAGATCATCGGCCAAATTTTCATAACCACCGAAAGGTTTGACGAAATAGTGAGAGAATGTCAAAAGATTTTAAATGACTTTGATGCAGATGAGACTATCGAACGTTAAACGTGACGTAACAGGAGACGCGTTTTTAATAATACATGCCTATTTGCCGGTAAGCTAGTATACCAGATCACTTAAAATCGATCACCAATCCAGGTAACTATCACATCATTCCTCATATCCATATATGATATTCGATATTTCCGTTGCCAGGTTATCGGCATGCCGGTCAATTACGTCATCTAGCTTTCGATACCCTTCAGCACTCAGATTATGAATTTCTTTGGAATAGCGCTGCGCAATAAAGTCTTTGGCGCTGCGAGTGATTTGTTCAATGCAGTCTGTAATATCCTTCTGCTCTTGCATGGCAGCTTCGTAGAGCGGATCTAAGTGGTCTTGTATTTCTTCAGCATCCATGGTACTTGAATTAAATTATGATTCGAAATTTAAATTAACTATTTCACTTTTTGCAAATCGAGGTCATGAAAGTCAAAACTGAAATCGGTGTTGGGTGAAATGCTTTTCATGCGCATACCTGTTGGGTGACCTTCTTCATCTGCTTGAAAAATGGCGAAGGCATCGCATGGCATTTCATTATACTCCCACTTTACGGCAAACGTATTTGACTTATAATAAAACATTTGTCCATTGAGCTTTGGAGAGCGTGCCGAGGTAAACCACAACTTTCCTTCCTTTAGTGCAATCTTTACTTCGCCAAACCAAGGGTCGCGGTAGGTGCCGATAAAATTTTCTAATTTGAGATGATCTGCTTTGGCGGTCTTCACCGTATTCCAAACGGCTGTAGTGACGGAGTCACCCATGCTTTCATTTTCCTGAATATTTTTTAATGTACGCGTAATCAAATCTGTTTTTGGTTTGCCCAGATATGCATCGAGTATAGAAGCGGAAATGGTTTGAAAACTATAACCACCAGGATCGGTGTTGGTGAGTACCACTACACCCACGTTCAATTCAGGAATGAAAGCTGTGCGCGAAAGCATGCCGGGCAAGCCGCCCGTATGGCTGATCAAAATATTCCCACGCTGATCTTCAATGCCCCAGCCGAGACCATAGGCATTGAGGTGTCGCTTGTTGCGCGGATCGGGTTTGATGTTGAACCCGATAATCGTGTGTGGCTTAAACATTTCGCGGTGATTGGGTGTGGTTATCAATTGCGACTGCAGTCCATCGCCATACTTGGCATCATTCAAATGCATGAGCAGCCACTTGCTTAGATCATTTACGCTTGAGTAAATTCCGCCCGCTGCACCGAGGGTTCCGTCACCATCCTGATAGGGCTGCAACTGCCGCAAAACACCTTTCTCTGCAGCATGTGGCATGGATACATTTTTTTTGTCTTTGAGAAGTTGATATCCTCCGGCTGATCGGTTCATGCCCAGTGGCTTCATGATTTTCTTTTCTACAAAATCAGCCCAGCACATACCACTTACACGTGCCACTACTTCGCCCGCTACCATGTAGAGCAGGTTGTCATAATCGAATTTAGTGCGAAAAGCGGAGACCGGTTTTTGGTATTGAAAGCTCTTGAGAATATCCTTGATGGTGAAGTTGCTGCCATCGGGGAAGAACATCAGATCTCCCGCGCCAAGGCCCATGCCACTGCGGTGTGTTAGCAGATCCTGGATATTAAAGTTGGCGGTGACGTAGGGATCGTACATTTTAAACTCAGGTATGTAGTCGACTACTTTATCCTGCCACGAGAGTTTGCCCTCATCAACTAAAATGGCGAGAGCTGCCGTGGTAAATGATTTACTGTTAGACGCGATGGCAAAGAGCGTGTTCTCATCTACTTTTTCTTTTGTCTTTATGGACGTGACTCCGTACCCTTTGGCATGGATCACCTTTCCATCTTTCACCACCGCCACCGCTATGCCAGCCAACGGCATCACTTCCATCGTTTTATTTACGAGTGAATCAATTTGCTTGCTGGTGAGTGCCTGTGCATGGGTAAGATTACTGACAAGCAAAATGGGGAGAAGGAGTGAGATGAATTTTTTCATGTGCTATTTAGTATGTTAAATATAAGAAATTGGGTTTTAATTTTTTGAGATGAGAATTCAGTTTGCGGAGGATGGTTTTAAAAAAGCACTCTCTTTTTATGGAAAATGTTGCCATCCGGCATCTTATGGTAAACTTAACCGCTATGAGAGAAAAGATTACCCTTACTATCCCCACTCCCTGCCATGAAAAATGGGAAAAATTTACACCTACTTCAAAAGGTGGGTTCTGCGGCTCGTGCCAAAAAGAGGTGATTGACTTCACCAGTTGGAGTGAAGATGAAATCAAACAATACTTTCGATCGGGGCCCACATCTACGTGCGGTCGGTTTCGATCGAATCAGCTTATCACTTATCAGCCAGACCCGCATGTAAGCCATCCTTCGCGCTGGGCGGCAGCTCTTGCGTTTTTACTCTTATTAATTACGCGCCCTGCCGAGGCTCAAACTTCGTCTGCACCTGTTGCGCAAGAGATGGTGGAGAAGAGAAATCAGAATGCCGCAGCAGTCGACCCGATAACCCGACTCATCCTACGAGGCGTAGTAACAGAAGCCGACAGTGGTCAAGTTTTGCCCGGTGTAAATGTATTACGCAAAGGCACCGTGCAGGGAACTGTAACGGATGCCGATGGTAGGTTTGAATTGGTAATTGATCATCCGAAAGCAGTAGAAACACTGGTCGTTTCTTTTATTGGATTAGTAACGGTTGAGCAAGAAGTGAGTGTTACGTCTGCATCGAAAGAAGTGAATATTGCTTTGCAAAATGATGTTACAGGTGAGTTCAACAGCATAGTAGTTGTAGGTGGAGTAGTTTCTTATCGCTGGTATAGTCCACGTGGTCTTTGGTGGAAAGTGAAGGGGTTGTTCAGGAGGTAATTCTGGTTGCATTCCCAAAGGAGGTTCTGAATCAGGTTTCATTTGAGGCTTTACCAAATCCGGGGATTTCAATACTCGTGAGACACCAATAACCATATTCCATCACCACTTGAAAAGCACAACTACCTGCTACCTGATCAGGGTTTTGTTGTATGGTATAGACTATTGTGGCTTTGGCTGTTCCGGTTCCGTTCTCTGCATCAAATTTTATTTCTTCCACCGTCAAATGATCCAATGAAACGAAAGGATGTGCCTCTTGAAAAGTGAGAATGATGCCATTCATAGTTGCTTGATCGTGTTGCGCGCCATTAAATGTAATTTGACTCGCCAGCGACATTCCATCAAACTTGTCATCCCACTTTTTGGTAAATAAGCTAGTAATAAAATCGGTTACCAGCCTGTCGATGTCATACCCGTGATTGGGATGAAACTCTTCGTAGGTGAAATGCGTCACCATTCCTTCCATACGAATGCCATCCATTTCATGCTCAAACAATTCTTCGGTAATAAATTGATAAATCGTTGCAGGGCTATAGTCACACAAGCAATCCAGTTGAATCCCTTTTGCTTGAATCACATTTTCCAACGCCTCGAGGGCATCAGATATTTCGTTTTCTGGCAATGATTGTATCGGGACAAAGTTCGGTCGGCCAATAAAGTCATACACCTTTACCCGTGGAGTTTCTTTGTGTAACTTCTCAAAATTGTAGATGTAGTTGAGCCATTGATTTTCCATGTTTGGATTCAACCCTTCTGAAAGGTGTCCTTGCATGCCGTGCTCTAATTCTAATTTTAGTTTGAGCAATTCATTTTCTGCTTTGAGTTCATCTTCTGATTCCATAATCTTTCATTTAATCCGCCCAGTAGTTAAGTAGTACTGACAATCATCCTGCTCGCTTCCAAACGGATGAAGGGGGGATCAAAACAAAAAAATCATTTATTCCTCATACCTATAAATGATATTCGAAATTTCTAAAGCTAGCTTATCGGTATGCCTGTAAATGACATCCTCTAGCTTGCGATATCCTTCGGCACTCAGGTTATGAATTTCTTCACTGTAGCGCTGCGCAATAAAATCTTTGGCGCTGCGGGTGAGGTGATCGATACAATCTCTAATATCCTTTTGCTCTTGCATGGCAGCTTCGTAGAGCGGCTCTAAGTGGTCTTTAAGTTCTTCGGCATCCATAGTAGAATGATTTATTACAAATAGAATGTTTGGGAGAGTAAACAAATGTAACTAGGTTCTGGCAAGAAGAAAAAATTTCTTCGTTGTAATTCGATCGTGACAGCTCGAGTAAATCTGATGTTTCCACTTTTCTTGACTAAATTGGCGGTCGCCATTTCTGATTGTGATGCTTGATATGACCGTTTTGCAAAGTAAAAAATGAAAACACTGCTGATAACACCCGAAGGTTTAGAGAAGTTGAAAGCAGAGCTCGACCATCTTTGGCGTGTGGAGCGTCCTGATACCACCCAAAAAGTGAACTGGGCTGCCAGCCTGGGCGATCGCTCGGAAAACGCGGACTACCATTACAACAAAAAGCGCTTGCGCGAAATTGACAAGCGCGTTTTGTACTTGCGCAAATTGATAGATGATCTGAAAGTAGTAAGCTACTCGCCTTTTCAAGAGGGCAAGGTGATGTTTGGCGCGTGGGTAGAAATTGAAAACGACAAGGGAATGAAGAACCGCTTTCGCATTGTGGGCGGTGAAGAGTTGATCGGAGCGAAGGATTATATCTCGATGGACTCGCCCATGGCGCAAGCACTATTAAAAAAAGAAGTAGGTGACGAAGTAATCGTGAAAACGCCTGCGAGGAATTTTGTGTGGCGTATCACAAAGATTGAGTATCAGAAATAGGATTTCGTTTCAAGTCCACTTATCTGTTAATTGAAACCCGCATCGCCTCTCCCGGCTTTACTGTAATAGCTATCGAAGCGTATGACTTTCCATGATCAATACCTTGTTCGCTTTTTTGTTTGACTCCATTTACATATAGGTATTTGTGATTGCCGGGAATACACGCGCGCCATGTAAGGGCTGCCCCGCTTTGATTGGTGAATAGAGTGGTGTGTGTTCCCATATGTTTTACAGAAATAGTATTTGAAAATACAGGCAGCATTTTCAACTCTGCCCAGTCGCCTGTTTCTAATCTTGGCAACGTGTTGATTGTATTCGTAGAAGCATCTGCATCTATTCCCATCAGGCCGCGTGTAACATGCTCGATCACGGTAAATGAATTTTCCGGATAATCGCGTCTTGTATTTTCAGGAGAGCATAGGTCGATAATCATTTGCGTTGCTAACTGCGTATATCCGTTTTCATAAAAGAGAATGGGTAGATATGATTTTAATTCAACAATCAACTTCGGATAATTTTTGCGATACTGCTCCATCAGCTTCGATACTTGCGCTTGGTCGTCTATCACATCAAAGTAAAGCAGGTAATGCAAAAAGGCCTGATCATTGCCCACCATAAAATAGTCAAACGACTGATCGGCATACTGCACCGATCGGTATTCTTGCTTCTGCTTGTCCCACCAAAAGTCATTTAGAAATTGCTGCTCGCGTTTTGCTTTGTTTGCATAAATCGTTGCCTTGTCGGGCTCGCCATTCAATTTTAAAATTTCTGCGTACGCGCCATAAGCCGCGATGAGCGCGGCTGTTAAATCAATTCCAAACTTCGTTTCACCGCGTCCTCCTTCATTGTAAGTAGGAATGCCGCGATTCACACCAAATCGTTGAGCGTTGCTGCTGTGCAGTTTGCGATTGCGCACTGTAACCTTGTCGTAGTTCAATTGCCAATGGTCGACATAGTTATACATGCTGAGTGCATAAAACTTTTGGAAGGCCGGATGTTGCAGATAATTTTTATCTCCCGTCCACCGATACAAGCGCCAGGCATTGTACACTACATCAAAATTAGCGGGCAGGTTATACCAAAAGTCTTTGTCGTTTTCGTAATCTACCGGAGCGGGCTGGTTGTGCCGGTTGATTTCCCAATAGGAGCAATAATCTTTTTCTGCGTTGATGTTTTCGGCAAACTTTTGAAACATATTTCGATTGTGTTCATTCAGTCCGAGCATGGCTGCACCGATGGCTTGGTGCGAAACATCACGCATGCAAAATGCCTCTCGTTGAGGTAAAGCTGCTTCATACCAATAACCAACAGGATCGGTTCCATCGTGCGCAAAGGAGAGCGCTTTCTTTTTTGCCCAAGCAAATGCACTATCTAATTGCGCGTTATTACTTTCAAAAGTTACCTGCGCTTGTGCCGGTGTGTGCATGCAAAGCACCAAGAATGTCGATAACCTAGACGTGCTCCACAAAGCATGCAGAAAATTTTTCATTGCATTAAATTTCGTCATGCTGCAACCTTCAAAAACGGATACTTCAATTCGCGGTGGTATCAGATTCATGAAATTCAACCTCCTGATCGAATCCGTCAGCAGCTGAATATTCGCGCATAATTTTTTTAAGCTCTCCGGAAGTCTGTAGTTCTTTAAGGCCATCCTTGTGCATGGAATACATGATATTGTAAAACCCATCTTTGGGATCAAGTTTCTTGGTCATACGGCTATACCAGAATGAGTTGTACGATATCCACAAAGAATCGCCCTCCACTTTTCGAACTTTCATCAGGTAATAGTTATTCGCACTTTTTCCCTTATCATTTTTCAAAAAATAGATATCTCCTGCTTTCGGATCGCCCAGATATGCGTTTTCTTTTTCACCGTTTTGTATTCCCTGATAGGTAAAAAAGGCGATCGCAAACAGGATCAGCGCCAAGCCGGAAAACAAATACTTCGGAATGGGCACGGCAGACTTCAGTTGTTGAATGGCTCCTTTCGTGCCCAGCTCAATATTATTTTCCTCTGTTTCGTGTTTGCAATTCGTACAAACGATAACAGCTGTTTTCTTAAAGGGAAACACCGGTATCCAAAAGATGTCAACATATCTCGCGAAGATGACGATCACCGATTGCTTTTGCTGGCAATTGGGGCACTCGTAGTTTTCTAATGGAGCCTGCTTGATATTCTTTGCATTCCAGCCGTAAATGATCATGGTCTTTTGGGTTTTATAAGAACAAGATAATAGAAAGAGTGGTTATGATCCAAGTAGCGATCGTATACTTAACATCAGGTGGTTTCTATTGGGTGGCAGCCAGACAACACGAACCCATAAATCTGCTACAACAAGTGGTGGCTGATATAATTCGGCAGATAAATTTTCGTTTCAAATGAAACTTATGCCTGATGATGAATACCAAAAGCTTACTCTTCACTTTTGTTCTTTTCGCTGCATGCGCCCCTTATACCAAGGGCCCTGTTTTTACCAAGGAAAATGCCAAATCTACTTTTCAACCCATCATTGAATTTCTCGAAGTCAAGCCGGGCATGGCGGTTGCCGATGTGGGCGCTGGCTCCGGTGCGCTCACGGTAATCATGGCGACTCAGCTGGATAGTTGTTCGGTTTATATACAGGATATTGACCGGGAGCTATTGCAACAGAAGAATGTCGATAAGATGATTGCCTACTATTCAAAGCAACTGGGCTACCCTCTTGGCGATCAAAATCACTTCCACTTAGTTTATGGCAGTACTACTCAATCTAATCTGCCCGATGCCTCTCTCGATCTGATTTATTCTAACGCCACTATGCATGCTTTCACTGAGCCGGATGTTATGTTACGAGACTTGCGCAAGAAGCTAAAGCCCAACGGCAAAATTTTCATCCGCGATTCTTTTCGAGGTGATCACAAGGAAGGTGAGTCTTGTTCAGATAAAAAATGTGGCCGACCGCTCTACACAATCAATGAGTTTCTTGCGAAGATGGCAAAAAATGGATTTCAACTCGTTAAACAATCACCGGATATGAGCGGTTACCCGGTGTTTGGGTTTACGTTGGCAGAATAGATTATTCTGACGTTGAATCAACACGAAATATTTTTAGATCTACTTCTGTGAAAGCGAAGTGTGCAGGTTCCGTGCATCGCGGTTTACATCACGGTGAAGCTTTCGCTCGGGTCCGCTCATGTGTTCAAATTCTTCCAATAGTGCTTCCAGTAAAATTTTCGCTTCGTTCTTTCTGGAAGTTGCTGAGAGGAATGCGCCATACGCAACCCGATGTTTGAAGTTGGTGAAAGGCTTGTTCATGTCCTGAAAGACTTTCTCAGCGGCTTCCGACTTTCCTTGATAGTGCAGGGCCCACGCATACGAAAGCCGAGACTCTGCGTTCTTAAAGGTTTTTTCACTTTCCAATTTCACAGCAAGTAGAATCGCCTGATCATAGTTCTTTGCCATGAAGTGTGCATCCAAGAGTTTCATGCGCACGCCCGGATCGTCTTCCATAAAACCGGTTAAGGTACTTTCGTAAAGATGGATGGCATCCCCATAACGGCCTATCTCCATATAGGCAGCCGCCAGATTGAGTTTGTTTTTGGTGTTATCGCTGAAGCGGAGCGCTTTCTCGAGTTGTTCCGTTTTGTGGTTGGAATTAACCACTTCTTTAAAAGTCTCCGTGACGGAGCTAATGTTTTTCCGACTATAATATTGATCAAAGAGATACAACAAGCTACCCAGCCCCGGAAAGAAAATGATAAACCAATACCAACGCTGTTCTGCATTATTGCGATAGGCCAGGTAGAGCGTAACCGCTTGCAGAATTAATAGAGGCGTGTAGAACCGTAACATGGGGCGAAGATAATAATCCGCACGGTTCCCGCAATCGGTTAGCAACATTCATCTCCCTTATTGATGAGGTATACCAACGAGCGCAGGGTCTGACTTTGCCGATACCGATGTTTCAAAGGTTACTAAAATATCCTGACGGTGTAGTGTATGCAATAATTTTTCAATGTATTCTTTGCCTTCTTTTTCGGCTTGCTCGAGTATTTGAGTTGAGATAGCCGCTTTACGCAGTGTGTCGATGCGCTCAGCTACCCGATCCTTTAGATAATTGCCCACTAACGGATACATATCTTTTCCTACATGCACTTGCAGGGCTCTGGTTTCGCGCACAATCATTTGGTCGATATGGTAGTTCGGTGCATTGAGTTGTGCATGCGGCAACACAATTACTTTCAATGAATCGTGGTGATGGACTAACTTAATTTCTTTTAAGTTGAGATAAGCAGTGATGGACACCGGAATCTGTACAATGGCCCGAATGGGTTTATTGGGATTGTTGTTTCGATGTAAGTAAAACAGATCGGTGTAGGTATGTTTTACTAAATGCAGCTCTTTGATGGAAAGGATTTGCTCTAACGTGAGCTGCTGTGGGGTAGGGTTGGGCTCGGACTTATGAAACAAATAACCTGCGCCAAAGGCGAGGATGACAATAATGATAATAAAGATGAAGGTTTTCACAGAAGTGGTTTGTTGATTGTGGTTGAGTCATGATTTTATTTTTTTGTTGAGATAATTGCTGCGAACGATACGGAAAGAGCGAATGATATGCTTGGCAACACTTTAATCGTAACCTCTGCACACCATCGTGTGCAGAGGTTGTCACCTGTTTGGCTTCATGTTCATTATTTAGTGGTGAAACGAATGTGCGCTATTTGCTTATACTCGGTGCTGGTCGTGCCGAAGATGGCTTTCACTTTTTGCTTCACAGCTTTGGCAATGCTTACCAATCCGGTGTTTTCATTGTAGAGCACTTCATCTCTTTTTTTACGTGCTTCATTTAACAAAGACCAAGCTTGGATCACCTTGCTGTTGTTGCTTTGCAACTGTTGTGCCTTATCCTTCAGTGCGTGTACCATCAGGTCGGTTGCTTCCGGTTGATAGGCGTGCTCGGCAGACGCGATGTACACCAATTGCTGAAAGTTCTGGGCCATGCTGGCGAAGTCCGCTCCTCTGGCTCTACGCTTGCGTGCCGCAACTTCAGTGGTGCCAGCTGCCACGGTTGCCTTATCTGGTGTTTGACTGGTTGCACGCTGACCTTTGATCAGGCGTAGCGCACCCTTGGCATCGTTTACCGTTTGCTCCAGCACATCGCTTGCCTTCAACTCGCCTACGATGCGTACGCCCAGCTTCCCTACGCCTTGGTACGACACTTCGCGCGCGTTACTCGCGTTGTTGTGATCGGTCTTCGCGGCACTCCAATTCTGAAGTGCCCCTTTGCCGGTTGCCAACAACTGAAACATGTTTTCGATACGGAGTTTTTCTTGAGCAGGATTGTACTTACTTCCGCAACCTGCGCAGATGCCAAAGAGCTTCTCAAAGGCTTCTACATTTTTGGTGTGTGACATAACTGTTTGTATTTAAGTTATGGCATCACAACGCACCTACTACCACCGCGGGTTGTGGTTTTTTAGCAGATTTTTTACAACTTTATTTTTCAAAATGGCTGTAACCGAAAACGGATTGGCACGTTGAGATGCAACTTTTCTAAAAATCCTAAAACTATTTTTAGATACCCCATTTCGCATCCAACTATCCGTGGCGAAAAATGGGTGGTGGTAGTCTATTATGAATAGGTGAATACGCTTACCCTCGTTGCTGATGCAAATTCCAAAACGGGAGGAAGCATCCTCGCCACGACTGACGCGAATTCTAAAACGGGAGGAAGCATTCTCGCTGTGAATGATACAAATTCCAAAACGGGAGGAAGCATCCTTGCCATGATTGGTGCAAATTCCAAAACGGGAGGAACGATTTTCGCTACGACTGGCGCAAATTCCAAAAAGGGAGGAGCCGTTCTCGCCACACCTGGTACAAATTCTAAAACGGGAGGAACCCTTCTCGCCACGACTGACACTAATTCTAAAACGGGAGGAAGCATTCTTGCCACGACTTACTCAAATGGCAAGAGGTGGGACGCAATTGTCGTAACGACTGGAACAAATGGCAAGAGAATCAAAGTAGGCGTAATCCAGACATTTGATTTAGAGAGAACGAAAGTAACTTCAACGCTAATTGGTTGGCATTAGCCACTTCTTTAATTGTTATCCATACACGCTAATTTGCACCGGGTGATTGAGGCTGGTTTTTCGAAATAAAGAGACCCTTCGCGCTAAGCATCGACTCCATTGTCCAGGATCAGAACGTATCAATCCTCAAACAACGTCTTTTGATAAACCCCGCCTTTGATTTTATTCATTAACTCCCGGATATATTCATAATGCTTTACGTACTGATTGGGAATTAAAATTATTTTCACATCCTTATTTTTTGCCAGTTGCATCTTTAGGGTGTCGGACTCAATTCGTTTTTTATTTTTAACATGCTCGGCTCCATTTACTTCAAAGATTACTTTAGGCACTTTCCCTTCAAAAACAATTCCATCAAATTCTCTTTTGTTTACAGCCGCGTTGTTAATCTCGTCCGGAAACACATCCGTTAACTTTACATTTCTTTCAAATCGTGTGCCTTGTACCGTACAGTAATGACTCATGGTTTTATAAAACTCATCTTCAAACACGGAGTTATTAGAAAAGCCAATGGTAAACCGATTGGCAGTACTTTGTGAAACTTGAGTAGTGCCATTTTTTTGAACATACTCGATCAAGGCATACAAATCATCCTCTTTTCTGGATAATATATCGACTGCCTTTTTATCAGTTACTACCACTAATTTTTCTTTCGCTCGGGTAACACCCACATTGATTAACTGACTATTATTTTTTACCCAGTCATACGTGCGAGAAGTGGTGTTTCTGGACAGCGCGGTGGAAATGATGATGGTATGATTTTCTCTGCCTTGTACTTTGTGAATGGTTCCACAACTGATAGAGGGCTCTATTTCTCCACGTTCTTTTGCCTCCTTTAAATAGTGACCAATAACAGCCTCCTGATTTCGGAAGGGTGTGAGGATAAAGACATCTGATAATTTATTATCGCGGAGAAATTGTACAATTTCCTGCGCCTCTTCGATGGCTGAATTTTTTGCTTTCTGATTGATGTTGTTCACGTCAATCAACTTCACTTCCCCTAGGGTCTTGATTTTTGACAGGTTTAGTTTGTTCTCATAAAACCGCATGTTGGAATAATGAATGATTTTTGTACCACAGCGGTAATGATAGCTCAAGAGGATGTCGCGGGAGATGTTATCAATTCTTTTGTAGGTGGATAGAATGGAATTATTGTAATAATCATACGGTTTGTCAATAACAAACTGGCGCATTAACTCCCGGTTTCGGGTCTCTTCAAAAACCACAATGGGTTTTAACTGGTTGGTATCTCCAATGAGAACCATGTTTTTGCATTTGGAAATCGGAATAAGGCTGGTAGCTATATCGCACTGACCCGCCTCGTCCATGGCCAACAAATCAAACGTATAGTTTTTTCCCAGTTTGCGAGATGAAATATTGGTGGTAAGAATAATTGGAAAAACTTTCGTGAATTTCTCCAGGTTATCATCATTGGCTAACCACTTGTTGAATTCCTGTATCTGGGTTCTCTCTTCTTCCAAATTTACAATTTCAATGAGTCGACTATAGTCTTTCGTTTTTAGTCGCTTGATGCATCGTAACGACTCAAAGTAAAAAAACTGCAGGAGTTGATGGTTATCTTTTATTACTTCAAAGATATTGTTGAGGTCTTCGTTCGTCACTTCCGGTATCTGCGCTAACCTTTCATCCAGTATTCGTTTTTCTCTTTCGAGCAAGTGATTTTTTCCTTTCGACAAGAGGCCGTTCACGAATTCCAGGTTCTGAGTTACGTCTAGTCTATCCTCATATTGCTTTAACCGATCGAGCAGCAACTTATTCTTCTCCTTTGACTTCTCTTTGAGGTTTGCCAGCATGGCTTCTTTGGGAACATCTTTTGTATCAAAAGCATATAACTTTTTTATTGTTTGCAATGCCTGCTTCACACAGTCATTATTACCTAGTCTGATTACCGGAAGCTGAATCTCTTTGTCGCGGTACTTGCCCAGATATAGTTTGTCTTTAATACCATCAATGGGAACATTGTTGTTGGATGAAATCAAAAGCGTTTTAGCATTGACCATGCAGTTAACAATAATGTTCAATATGGTTTGGGTTTTGCCGGTACCCGGTGGCCCTTGCACATAGGTGATGGGAAACTTGAGTGCATTGTAAACCGTGCGAAGCTGATCGATGTTCACATGGCGATCATACAATACGATGAGTGGTTCTTTTCGGTTTTTTCTATCCAGCAACGATAAATTCTGAAAGAATGCTTTTAGCGGAACCTGTAATTCTCTCTTTTGATAATGGGCATGTATCTGATCATAAATTCCTGAAATGTCGATCTGCTCATACCCTAACACCACGAGTTCAGGCCGGGTGTTGGGCAATTCGCCCGTTTTGAAATTGCCACTTAACAGTTCAATGGCTTCGGGTTTATTTTTCAGATACATCGCCTCAAAATCAGCGGGACTCAGATCGCTGTAGTACGACAAGGTGTACCTGATTCGCTGAATGTAGAAGTTGGAATTGAAATGCGTCTTGCTGCTTACGTGCAACGTTTTTTTAACCGGATCAAACGTGAGCTTTCTAAAGGCCACCACAAATTTACCCTTCGAACTCAAGTCTATGGAAAACTCAGACAGAGCAAGTTCGTAATCGTAGTGCTTTTTATAGTCATTCTGATATACCTCTTTTATAATTTGCTTTTGTTGTTCTGCGGTTAACAGATACGGGTTTGTATTTTCAAATGCAGTTAGATCGAGCCCGGCAATCAGATGCGTTTTGTGGAGAAACGGGTCTTTGTTGGCTTTGTAGCACTCCAGGCAATAGTTTAAGATGGTATTATCGTAGCGGGTAACGTTATACATTTCAAGCCGCTCATCTTCTTCCAGTTTTTTGATCAGACTTTCAGATACATCGTAGTGTGAAAACCGGAGGATATCGACTGACTGAATTCCCGACACAAAGATTTTTGCATCGAATATGGGATCGTCTTTGGTCACATTAAACATGTTCACCCGCAGCTCATCGGTGGCAGGGATATCCAGAATGCTGATCCAGAATTGTGTATACTCGCCACGGTTATTTTTATACCCAATGTTCAGGTACTTTCCTTCCCGGATGGCTTTGCCGATCAGTATGGGGATGTTGGTGGCAAGCATTTTAATAAGTGAGAATATCTGCGTCTGTCTGTTCCGTACAATTTAGTGAATGGAAGGCTTATCAGCCAAGGCTAACAGTGGCAAATTGCCCGTGAAGAACACCGTAACGGGCCGGGGAATGTTTTCTCGAGTTGTTCTGTTTTGCGGTGGGGATTAACCACTTATTTAATAATCTCTCTAATTGAGCTGATGTTTTGCGGCTGTTGTATTGATCAAACAGATACAACAAGCTACCGAGCCCGGGAAAGAAAATGATAAACCACACCGCTGTTCAGCATTATTGCGATACGCCAGGTAGAGCGTAACCCCTTGCAGAATTATGAGAGGAGTGTAGAAACGTAACATGGGGCGAAGATAATAATCGTTACGGTTTTGGCAATTGGTATATAATGGTCGGCACACTGTTGATGAAGAGTATGGGCAGCATTTCGGTGCAGTATTGATTTTATGGAAACCACATGAATAAAGGCTTGAAACGATTTTGGTGTCTATACGTCTATTTTGATAAGCAAATCAAATATTCGCATACTAGTAAGATTGATTCAAAAAGTGAGTTAAAAGTTTAATTTTTGTTGTTAATTTGATGTTTAATAAACGTGAGCCAGTTCAGTTACATTAAAGAGATAGCGAAGTATGGTCTAGAAAACGACCAGGAAAAACTTCTTGCTGCCTTAAATGAACTTATTGAGCATTCTAAGAAGACAAAGAAGATAAATTTTGCGCTTCAGTTACAATCTCTACTTAAAGAATCCATTCGACAACAACAAACCTCTGGCTTACTAAAAGTTGACTCCCCAAAGCATATTCTTCGGGAAGAGGATCGTGAGGTTAGTGAGTTTATTATTGAAAAACTTACTTCTGATTATGGGTTTGAGAATTTGGTCTGCTCTAATGTGGTGAAAGAAGACCTCGAGTTCTTTGTTAAGGAGCATAAAGCTATTGACCTTTTAAAGGAGTATCAACTTCCAATTTCCAACAAGCTTTTATTCCATGGGCCACCCGGATGCGGAAAGACGCTTGCTGCATATGTTCTTGCGGGAGAATTAGAAAAGATGATGATTGTGATAAACCTTGGAGCAATCGTTTCATCGAAGTTGGGAGAGACAAGTAAGAATCTAGCTAAGATTTTCAGACGAGCAGCCTCAGAAGACTGTATCATCTTTATTGATGAGTTTGATACTTTAGGAAAAGTGCGTGACTATAGCCAAGATCATGGCGAAATGAAACGGGTTGTGAATACTATTCTACAGCTATTTGATTATTTACCTCAAAGCAGCGTTGTAATTGCGGCAACTAATCAAAAAGAAATGATTGATTCAGCTTTGCTCAGGAGATTTGACATGACTGTTCAACTCGATTTGCCAAATGAAAATCAAGTGAAGGAGTTAGTAAATAATATTCTCAAAAGTGGTCAGTTTACTTTTGATAACAAAAAGGCTGCTGATACTATTATTAAATCTGCACTCGGTCTTTCTTACTATTCAATTCAAAAGGCCTTGTTGGCTACTGTTAAACGAAGTATCTTCAGCCAGCTTGAGGCAAAAACAGTCTTCGTGTCAAAAATTGATACTAAAATCTGGAAAGGCTTGATTGCTCAAGAAAAAAAGTCACTTAAGTTAGGGTAATCTAATTTTCTGCTTCTGCTTCCAAATCAGCAATTGCCTGTAGTGTATTAATCGCTATTAGCTCATTATAGAGGTTACCAGCCAAAGCGTTTTGATGTGGCCTCTCCTTTATGTTTATAGCCAATGAAAATCTTGTAGGAGTATTATAATGATCTTTTTGGCCTGGTGATAAAAGTTTATGCCTTAAGCAATTTACTGCGAGTTTGAACCTATTCTCATTGTTTCGAATGTCATCCTTGTTATAAACCAATTCCAGCTTTTGTGTGTTGCTCAATAGCTTCATTTTGAAATAGTAATCCTCTGACCAACTTTGGCCAGATTTAATCCTTATGTTATCGGCTGTGTTACGAGTTAATCCAATCGATTCGAGGACTTCTTCGCCATCTTCATTAGCTACCGATCGTGTAGCTTCAAGGGGAAGGTTCTTAAATAAACCAAAGCCAATGTGAATTGGACAGTAGGCCATTTGGTTATTTAAGATCGGCTCAAAGCTAAAGCACAACGTCATTTTAATATCGAGCACTGTGCTGGCATTTTCTTTTGTTAATAAGTAGGTAGGTATGTTAAGATCGTAGGATTTAATTCTATCGGGGAGTATTTCATCTTCCAAAATCATACTCACAGAATTATCATCGGAATACAAACATTCAATTTGATTTGGTATGCCATAGCCCAATACATGGTTTGTTACTGGTTTAGGAAGGCCACTAAAGAAATTTGAAAGTGCTGGTATTTTAGCAGAATTGATAATCAATGCTTTTACCGTTTGCATTCTGAGCTCAGGATACTTCATAACTATATTAGCAGCTAGATTGGCCAACAGAGGGGCAGAAAAGCTTGTACCTGTGGTTTTTAAAAAGTATTCACCTGTTCTTGCGGAGATATGCTTTATGCCTGCTACTGATGGGTTTCCTGTATTATCCCAATCACCACCATTGTAGATTACATCTGGTTTCTTCAAATATTTATTTCCCTGAGTCCTACCAAGAATACCATCATGAAAATTATAATGGAATTTAGAAGAGTAGATGGCGGGAAAGGTTCCATCAATAGCTATTCCAGAAGTAATACCTGCTTCAAAGTTTGCTGCACAGGCACCTATTGTAAAATTATTCATGGATTCAGCTGGAGATTTAATATTGGTGAACTCCTGCACAAAATCATTTGGATAGTTATGTGTTGCTGCCCCCGTTACTGGATCAAAGAAGTAACTATCATGAACGTTGCCTGCTGATATAAAAATTAAAATATCTAATTCATGCGCTAATAGATCAAGACTGTAGGCAAAGGCAGAAATGCTGCTATCAGTACTTTTGTGATTTTGTTCTGAGATAGTAAGAACAAATATTTTAGTGCCCCTGTCTCGATGTACAGTTCTTATTGTTTCCAATATTCTTGTGTCTGCTACGCGTGGCCGTCTTTCCTGAAAAATTTTGATCGAAATAATCCAAGCGTCCGCCACTTTTGTTCCGGTATGGTCCGGAATTAATTTATCACCTAATGCAGCAAAGCCTGCCACCGCAGTGCCGTGGCCTCGAAGGCCGTCATGATTATCTACGCGAGAGCCTGAGCCTACTAAGTCGTACTCTGTGTTTGTATTTAATATAATTGCAGCAAGTGGCGTTTGGTCACTCACACCAGTATCTAAGATTCCTATGGAAGGAGCACCCTCCGCAGGTGGAGTGATGGTGAAGCCAAAATCTCTTATTGGTGTAACGAAAGCTCCAGGTCTTATAACACCACTCAAAGATGAGTTAACTGAATGAATAATATCGAAATTGCTGATTATGGAATTAATAGTGCCTTGGTCTACGTCCCAGATCTGAATAGTCCTGTTAGAAGGATTATAAGAGAATGTTAAATTCTGTGAACGTAGGTAAGTTTGTAACCTTTCCTCAATTGGAAGGATTAGGTTTGTTAGGAGCTCTTCCGATTCCACAAGATTAAAAAGGGTATTATCATAGAGTGTAGTAAAATCTACTATTCTCTCATTCGTTAAGAGGTAGAATTCTTTGATGTATCTAATGTTAACATTATAAGGCAATTCGCCCTTGTGATTTTCTGTGGCAATGAATATCCTAAGTTGCTCTAAAAATTCTGCGAATCGCGCTTCGTTGGTAACTGCAAATAACCCAACAGTGTTAAATTTTTTAAAGTTGACAGGTACTAGTCCAAAAATAGTTCTGTAATGATTTGAGAATTTATCGTAATCGAAGGGGCCAAAGAAATGAATTTCTATGTAATCAATGTGTTGCGGTATTTCTATCGACCTAGCACTATGCCTCAGATCACGTTGCTCAATAAGTTGCCTGCGATATGTTCTAAAGTTTTCCCGCATCCGTGTGTAGTCTGCTGGTTCTTCATCTTCTTCCATATTAAAGACTGAACGGGGTAAGGGACGGTATTCAGCAACGCCTTCAGCTGGATTTCTAAAAAGCAAATGCGGTTTTTCTGCCATAACGTTAATGATAAGTTGATATCAGTAGAGGTATTTGGATGGACGTCCTAGAGAATTATGATATCGAAGAATGACACTATGGTATTGAACCTTTGGACTTTTGATTACATATTCAATGGTAAATCACAATAACCATTTCTTTTTCTAATTGGTTTTAAGTATTCAATTATAAATCTGGCTTCTACAGAGATTTCTAATGTATCATAATATTCTAACACAATAAAACTATCTCCATTTTATTTCCTACCTATAATTCTCCCTAATAAAATACAGCGCATTGCTATAATCTGATACTCCACGTTGTGTGCGTCCAGGTTTAAATGGCCTTTCGGTATTTTGCTCGAGCCGGAGCTCCAATAGTCTTGCACGTGTAGGAGTAGTGCATTGGCCAGCCGCTGGTAGTTGGTGGCGGTGCGAAATTGGTTGAGCGGATTGATCACGCCATCGAGGTCACTGCCAAGGCAAATGATCTTCCTGAGGCTTACCATACGTTATTAAAGTTATTGGATAAAAACCGTCTTGGGTTCTCTACGGCTATTTGATGAAACAATGTCTCGCCCAGGAATGAGCGCAGGTTAATTCCGAATTTGCGCTCGCTAATGGCTTTGCTTACCAAGTAGAAGTCGGTACCAAACAATACGCGCTCTCGAATTTTAGCGTCTATCTCCAATGTAAACTTCAACAAGGGTATTAGTTTTTCATCTTCCAGTGTATAGCTGATATCGGCATACACATTTTCATATTTGCGCATCAGGTCGCAGATGATGGTGAACCAACTCAAGTTTTTATGCTTATTATTTTCGTTGATAATCCAGTTGTCCAGCTCGAGAGAAGGCCAAGCGCTGTTTCTTTTTCGGAAGAAGACATCCGACCACGCATTTTCAATGTAGTTGTTCCACTCTTCTTCACCGCCCCAATGCCCGAGGCAAATCTTCAACTTGGAATAGTCGGGGGCATCCTGGCCCCAATACGTTTTAAGTAGGTTGTGATTCAACAGGCATTCATAGTTGAGCGGATGTGTATAAAATTGTTGAAAGTCGGCTGGCTTCAGTGCCGGCAAGTTCGTGTTGAGAAAGGGATGAAGCCGTTCACCTTCTGTAAGTTTGTATTTAAAGTGCACCGCACCCATGATGCAGTGGGTTGTCAGTGGAATATTATTTTCGACAGCAAAGTTGTAGACGGACTTCATTCGCTTGTCGAACGGAAAATATCCGAGTGCCGGATAGAGCTTAATACCTTGATAAATTTTATCTCGCAGATAGTCCTTGAGTTTATTTTCAAAGACGCTGCCGATAAACCCTTTTTCGACAGCCACTTCGCGGCTGTTTCTTGGTTGCAGTCGCCTTGGGTCGCAGAAAATAAATGGATAGATTAAGTCTGTCCATGCCGGGTTTCTTTTTATTCCCTCGAGTTGCGTCAATTGTTTTTCAAAACGTGTAGGCGGCAGACCGGCACCCATGTACTCCATGTCCATGGTGAGAAAGACAAACCCGGTTGTTTTCGGATAATAAAATTGCATGGTTTTGATAACATCTTCCTGGCTTGAGCGATCTCCGTACTTCACAAAGTTGAGGTAGCGTATGAACATGTCTTTATTGATTCGAAAAAGGAAAGAAGCAATGGCCAACAGCAGTTTGCCCCAAAAGCCAAGCTTGCGGGTTTCCGGTACATGGACAAACAGGTTGCGTAGCCAGCGCCTGGATAGCAGCCACGATACAGCTACCCACCTGCTGATAAAATAGGCGGGCACGTGATCGTAGGTGAAGCAATGTGCGTGTGTGTTGAAGAAGCGGTTGTTAGCAGGTGTACTCATTGGCGCGTTTAAAGGCGGGGTGTCATTTTTAGCAAACTGTGGCATTGGGTGATCGGTGTTTTCATCTTCCTAGCACGATTACCATTTCTTTCGCTTGTTCATTTTTATATTGAATGCTGGCGGTGCGGTCTACATATTGTTTTAATGAAGGGTAGCCTTCTAATACAAGTGATAGCAAAGTGCCCAGTGTTTTGATGTGATGCGGAAAGCGCCAGAAATCTTCAATGCTGTCAAAGGCAGAAGGGATCACTTTGTTGTGTGCCAACGTAGTGCGCGGATCGTTGCCGGATGTGAGCAGAGCAAAGCCATCGGCCAGCTTGGCCGCACTCAAATATGTATTCTTGTTTATATTGATAGTCGAGCCGAACGAGTAAGGTTTAAATACGCCTTTGCCAAAATTCAATTCCGCTTCAGCTAAATCTTTATCACTAGTTCGTAACGTGTTAAATGCTTCATCGGCATAGAGCTGTGTGTTCTCATCCGGAGTATCGAGTTTAGACAGGTACGACTTCCACAAAGCTCCATACACTTGCGTACGTAGCGCAATGTCTTTTCTTGTTTTGTAGTCTCCCCACCGTGGCATCGATTTGCCAAGAGCCAAGGCGATGATATCTTGTCGCTTGCTGCTTTTTGCCAGTGCAGGTAAAATCATTTCAAAAGCTTCTGCCTTCACTTTTATTTCGCAAGAGAGTTTTATGTCTCTGCGGTTTTTTAGCTCATCTGCCAGGCGTTGTGCTTCGCTTGCTATTTTTTCCGCAGGAATAATTCCCCAAATGGCAGCCAGATCGGTGAAGTGCGCACATTCGTTGAAATTGAGTTTGTTTTCTTTCCATTCGTAGCCCACGTAAAATCCGTAGTCGAATTCGTTGGCAAACGGAGCTTTGTTTTGTGAGAAGGCACTCATTTGTGCATTCAAATCTATTTTCCAATTAACACCGTCCCCGAATGCTTCTTCACCATAATACCGGTTTCCCTGATAGCTGATTTTTTTGTAACCAGCTTGATCTTCCTGCTCTTCTGTTTTGATGGTAATTTTTTTGGTGCTGCCGGCTGTCCATTTGCCAATGCCAAGGGAAAAGCCGGTGGAGCGAATCACTTCTTTTACATCGGTTTTGATAAATTTTACATTCGATAAGATTCCTTCATTGTTTTGGTGTGATTGAATGAGCGCATCGGCATTCATCTTTAGAATGGGAAGGTGAAAGCGATCGATACCAGCGTCATTGGTTTCGGCTTCAAATAATGTAGAGCGTGTGCTGATGCGGTTGTAGTCATAGGTAAATGCAACGGATACTTTAAAGGTTGCCCATTCTTCAATCTTCTCACCAATTTTCTTTTTGAGATTTTCGTATTCTTTCTTGAGTTTGTCGACCAAGTCAAATTTTTCCTCTGCCCATCCTAGCTTTTCTCCGATCGCTTGCAGCGCTTCTTTCTCTTTTTTTGTAATGGCGTCTGCCGCTTTCGCTACTAACGATTCAATTTCGTTTTCAGCCATGCCAAAATAGCCTTCAACAAGATGACCTACGGCTTTGGCAATGTCTGCTTTGTCTTCAAACTCGGCACCCACTTTGGCACCCACTGATCCTACCTGATTGGTGCAAACACTTTTCGAAATGTAAATGCCGTATTGGCCTTTTTGTTTGCAGATAATTTTGGCGGTGAAATCATCGGTAACGGTAATTTTGTAGGAAGCAAATGCTTCGGCTCCTACTTTTATTTTAAATAGCTGATTTTGATTGATCAACTCGCCTAATGCCGACAAGCCGGTTGAAAATGTATCTGACCATTTTATTTTAACGGACGCTTCGAGTTTTCCTTTGAGTGAGAAGGTAACAGCTTCATCCGCTTCAAGCGACTTAATTTGATCGCGATCAAAAATGGATTTGAAGTGTGTGACATCATTGAGAATGGCACTTCCTACAGTTTCGGTGAGGCCATGTTTGCGATAGCTTGTGGAGATCACAGAGCCTTTTCCTCCAAAGTTGAAACCGAGTTTTTCTACTTCTATTCCGGATTCTGTTTTGATTCCGGCCAACGCAGAATACTTCAGCCACGCATTGCCCGGAGTAAAAGCGATGAGGGAGTTGGGCCCCAGCACATCGTCCGGATTCTTTGGGTCAAAGTCATTGGCGTCATTGAACAGAAACGCTTCGGGCTTGACTTCCACGCCAAAGGCAAACTGTAGTTTGTCGCCACCCGCAGGCACATCGATTAACTTTTGTTCAAACTCGTAATCACCCAGTTTGGTGGGAAGCGTTTTGTCGCCCAGTTGTTTTGATAAATTTTTTGGATCCATAAAAAATATCATTTTCTCCAGCGCTTACTCTTCTGCGGATTTTCGGCTTACTCCGTTACCACTTGAATATTTTACACAATCACAGGGGCAGGCAATACATTCTCTGTCAATCCCGCTGTTTCCGTGAAGCGATTAGAAAATACTTTTTGCATGATTGGAGTCAACAACTGCCTGCGTTGCTCTTTCCAGTCTTCGGCTTTATTTTTATACATATAGTCAAGCAAACCGGGATAGCCCCAATCTGCATTTTTCCCCCAGTGCCACGAGAATGCCATGCCACTTGCCATGAACTCTTTTACAAGGGCTGTCTCTACTTCTTGCATGGTTTTCATGTTGGCATTTCCTTTCCATTGCAAGCCGTCCATTTCAATCACGCACGACACAGGGAATTGTGTAAACGCCAACGTGGCGCGCGATGCTTTCACAAACCGTATACCGATGGCGCCCGGCACCGGACCCAGGCGCTTGACGAGTGATGTAAAAAGCTCAAGTGCCTGCACGGTGTCTTCCTGCCGCACGGCAAATGCCCATGCAAACACTTTTCCCTGCGCAGCACCATCGCCAAATAGCTGACTGATCGTGCCGGTAGTGTCCTTGTCGAGTTCGGGAAAAATATTTCCCTTCATGGCGTTGATGATCGCTGGAATCAAGCCTTTGTGTTTGGCAGCAATGCTGGCGATGAGTCTGGGCAATTCATTGAAGAGAAATTTTTCGGCTTCCGGTCGCGGATCAGGATAGTTGGGTTGGTAAGGATGCTTGTAAATAATTTCCGTCACCAAGTCTTCCTGATCATTGTAAGGGTTGACGTAGAATTTATAATGATACGGTCTTTTTCCGTCTCCATTATTTTCGAGTTCAGCCGGTATCTTAAAATTGGATTTAGCAAAATTGAATGTGGTTGCCAGCTCGAGTGCATCGGCTCTTTTTATCTTTCGCACATATCTTTTCAGCAAGTAGATGTCTTCCGCTTCCAGCACCAAGCCCATTACAAATCCGAATGAGCCGAGCCCCACCACCGCTGCGTTGAACATTGCATCGCTGCGGATTACACGGCTGTTGATAGAAGCCGCAAAGGAATCACTTAGTGCAGGCTCACTTTGCCGCTCTAAGTAAACTTGGTCTGTTGGGTTGGGCCCCGTGATGAGGTGAATGCCCACAATACAATCTTGTATCGAACCCACATCGATGGCCGAGCCGTGCACTCCGGTGGAAACAGCTCCTACCAATGTTTGCCCACTGTTAGTGCCACTGGCTTTGATGGCTTTGCCGTAATTAGTGAGATGCTTAGAAACTTCTTTGAGTGTTGTGCCAGTTTGAAAAAGAAAAAGATTATCGCTTTGAAAATTGGAGGAGGAATGCAACTGGTTTGACTGAATGGGCAAATGAATATTCATGGCGGCATTGTTGTGCATGCGCTCATGATGGTGTGCAATGCTAGACAACGACCAGCCTGAGCCCATGGCGCGAAAGCCTACTTGCTGCTGCACGCATACAGTTAAGAGTCGTTGGATTTCAGTGCTCGCATCATTGTATCGCTGAATTTTGCTAGGCATATTTCTTGCCAGCTTAGTTTCATACATAATCTGACTGGGAAAGGGTCCGTTTTGGTGAATGGTATCCCACGATTGGATGTAATTTGTTTTGGTGGTGGCCATGGTGTTAATTGGTTTCCTTTTGACAGATGTAGATGACCCTTACTTTTCGGATACGCCCGAAGGTGATGCCACTCAAGAAGACGTGACCTAAAGTAGTTTTATACTCAATGGAGTAGAACCCATTGGGACATGCAGCCGAGTCCAGTACGTATTGCGAACGGGTGGTCTCGGTGAAGCTCAACTTTTGCGTGACTTTAAGTGTGGTTGCTTTTTTGTCGCGGTAAAAGCCATCGCCTTGCATCGTAGCTGATTTTTCCGGGATGCAATCTTTGCACGTAATACGCACGGAGTAGCAGGATTGAAGGAAGATGAGTGAGAGGATGATAAAAAATATTTTCATGATGACTTTTCGTTAAATGTGGCATGGGATGATTTCTCACCTACCTATTTTTGATAGAATGGTTTCTATTATTTGTTGTTGTGCGCGCTGCCGGGGGTAAGTGTACTCTACACCTTTGTTGACTGTTTTCCCGTCTACGACTTTGCTGCTATCCGGAGATTTACTATCGATTTCTGTTGTCTTTTGATCGATAACCTCACTTTTGGGAACGCTTTCAGACCAATCCGCAAGTCCTTTTGACATCTCCCATGCTACCTGAAGGCTTCGAGTCATTTCGTATTGATCGATCAAGGAGGCTACTTTCTTAGTGGCTGAAACATAATTCTGTACTAATACCCATCCGATGCCTACCCCAAAAATGGACAAGGCAATAAAACCATAGATACTGTAATCATACATTGAAAAACCTCCGGTATATGTGAGCTTATTATTGCAACAGAAATATTCTTGAGCGGGTGGCATTTCAGATTTCCTGGACACAAAAGCCATCGCTACCATTGCTGCCAATGAAATTATGATAATGAATGCTGCCCATCGTATACTGCGTGATGCAATAGATGTTGTGTCATTGATTTGTTTGGCGAGTAATTCATTACGAAAGAGCTCAGCCAGTTTTGATTCGTTGTCGGTTGGATTAAAATCCGTTGGAAATTTGATCGGATTCACTTGTATGTTTTCTGTGGGTTGATTTGTATTCGTGTTTTCCATATTACTACTGCTTTAAAAAATGGATGATGATGTCTTGATAAAACTCTTCGCAATCCCAGTAGTGACTGTGTGTAAAACCAAATTTTCCGGATTGAAACTGGCAATCGATATTGGTAAGACCGCGGTAATAGTCCAATCCTCCACTCACGTAATCGTGTCCGTCATAATAATTTCTCCATGGAATATCTTCCAGATGCCGTTTTAGTCCACTATTGGCTTTGATGTAATTTTGATTGGCGCTTGGGTTGTTGGTGAAATTGATGTCGCGCTGTTTGAAACCGTTGAAATGATCCAGAAACTGTTGTCGGATGTATTGATCGTCTGGCACATTTTCCCGCAAGAAGAAGATGATCTTGTCCAGTGGACAACCGAAGGTAATGAACCCCTTCAACTGATTTGAGATGTGAACCTTCGTTTTATCGTTGATGCCTTCTTTATCATACCCTTTTATTTGATTCTGATTGATCAGAAGATTGATGCGATTGATTGCATCATAGGCTACCTGACTACCCAGTGAGTGTCCAGCCACTAGTACAGTAGGGTAGAAAGTTTGATCGACTTTGTTACGTTCGATCAGAAACCGCAGAGAGTGAACGGCTCCTTCCTGTATTTTTTTCTTTACTGTGTAGAATTTAGACTTAGGATCGGAGACGTTGTAAACCACCACATCTCCAATTACATTGGTTAAACCTTGGATGGCATTGTCGGCATAGCTTTGTAACAAAGACTCGGCGAAGCCTCCTAGAAATGGAATTCTAGATATTAGCCAGATAAATCCTCGGATGAGGGCATCCAACGCTAAAATGATCTTCGAGGCAACGGAGATAAAAAAATTGTAGGTGCCGGCATTAAAGGCCCCGGTTTTCGAGTCGAAAAATGGACTTTTATCTTTGTATTGATAGCCAAGTTGTGCATTGCGTTTGTAAAAGCTTTTTGCTCCGCTTACAACACCTTGTATCCATGAATTGATATCGCGCCAAGTGGCTTTGTCTTCTGAATAATTTGCCCAATAGTATTCATAAATATCGATGGTGTGTTCGCTACCCTTTTTGGAGATTCTTAAAATGTTATCGAACCAAACACCTCCGCGATTATCGGATTTATCAATTAGCTGATGGCTTATGCTAATCTCGTCCTGAAAATTCTTTTTATATGTTTTAATAATGCCCCTTCCGAATTGATCGAGGGTTTCTAACGGTAATTGATTACCGATGCCGTGAATTACTAATATGGCTGTATCGTTTTCTACCCATCGGATGTCATCGGTCAGACTTTTTTTGCGGAGGGTCTCTTCTGAATTGGCTTCGAATGTTTGATTCATGGTTTTATTTGTTTTTCTTTTTTTCTTTATCGAGCATGAGACCAAACCCGCCCACGAATGATATGGTTGTCATAAGCCTTCCACCCGTTAAGCCGGGAACCTAAGCATCCGACCCAAGCCAAGAGTATCCAAATTCAGCACGTAGATTTAACAGCCTTACTTCTAAGGCTACTTCAGGTCCTACAAAATTTTTAATGTTGGTACCAAGCACTTGAGTTCGCACCAAGTCATTGGCTTGTTGCCCAATGTCTCCCTTAATCGAGTTATGAGCAAGGTATAGTCCCAAGTTGATGGAGTATTCATCCAGTAAGTATTTCGGAAGAAATTCTTGGAATAGACCGATCCTGAAATAGTTATTTGTTCCTAATACTATTTTAGAACTCCCATTGTTTTCAACTTGCCAATTTCGATTAGAACCAATGTATTTGACTTTAATTCCATCAATCAGAATTTTTCCAACAAGTGATTTTTTAAAGTTTAGCCGCAAACCGATTTTAACGGCTTGCCCTGAATTAAGAGGCGTCAATATGGATGAGCCAAATGAACTTGAGTTTGTAACAATCCCGTTATCGTACTTAGCTCTTATTGTATCTACTGTGGCAGCTACGTTAATCGATACATCGATTTCCAATTTGTCAAAAAGAAACTTGGTTTTTGTAGTATCAAACCAATGGGTGTAATTAACTCCTAAGCCAGTGCTTGCTGGAAGTTTTTCCCCACTGTCTAGTGATTTTTGGATATTACCACTTCCAAAGAAATTTAGTTTGGGCACTCTCGTAGTATCTTGCTTTTGTCCCAAACTTTCCAGCACCATCATGCTCAAGCAAACAATAGTCAAAATCTGGTATGGTATTTTACTCATATTTTTAAAAATGTACCTACTCTTCCTCGGATTTTCGGTTGCTCCGTTTTGATTTTATTGTCCGCTTGTTATTTAGCCTCGCCTCCATCTGCAGGAGGTGTATTGCTCTCGCCAAACTTTTGAAATACTTTGCTGCCAAAGGCCAGACCAAGAATGTAAACCCAGGTGTTATCGATTTCAAAATCTTTAAAGCTGCCAGCATTCCATCCGATCTTTAAGTGAATGATGGAGAACACCATCACTACCGCAAACACCACTACGCGCATGGTGCTTACACCACCGTTGGCTTCTTGTAAGAGTGTCGGAAAAATAAAAGTCATGCCCACGAGAATTAAGAAGAACGAAGCGGCAGGCATCGCTCCCTCGTCAAGACCAGAATAGTCGGTGAAGCTAAGGATGCCGGAAACAACAAAGCCGATAGCGCCAATGGCAATCAACACCCGGCCAAAATTTTCGAGTAGGTTTTTCATAACGGTTCAGCGTTTAGTGGTAAGGTTTATTTTTTTTACTTTCTCTAGCTTGATGACCGGATGTAATTCGGCATTGTTGGGAGCCTTGCCGGTTTGTCCGTGCGGCTTGTCTCTGAAGAACACTCCGGTGATATTGAAGAGATATTGATCGTAGGTATCTTGATATCGGATGAATGTCTTTCGGGCATTGCTGATCTCCTTCCCGAAAATGGATTTCGCATTGTCTTTGCAACTCATGTCTGGAATTTCGGCAATGATGGTGTGCTTTTGCCCATCTTCAATGACCAGATGAATGTCGTTGTCACTTTCCAGAATGGCATGTGTGATGAGCACATTCTTTAGCGTGTAGGTTACTTTCTCTTCTTCACCCCGCACATTGCCTTTCGGGATGTCTTCGGTATTGATTTGAATAAGCTCTTCGAGTGTGATAACAGTTGGTTTGCGAATGATTTCTTCAGCGGCTTCATCGCTGGCGATTTTAATAATCCATCGTTCATTTCCACTACATTTGGAATCACTGTCGCGATCCACCACTCCTGCCCCGGCACCTCCAAAAATCAATACATAGAGCAATCCTCCTATGTAGAAATTCTTTGCTTTAGGTATGGCCATAATTGGTATTTTCTGTTGCTTACTCTTCTTCGGATTTTCAGCTTGCTCCGGTTATGTTTTTCAAATTCTAATTTTATCCGTGTGCTTTATTTAATCGCTTGTTTAGGCAAACTGGAATAATTTGAAATGAGGCTTACTACTTTTGGCAGAATCAATCCCAGCGGTGCGAGCAGTGCACTCACGCGACCCATAAATCCTTCAATGGTGAATGAGAGAAATACGAAGGCCACACTGATCACGATGACGAGGATCAGCTTGAGATTGTTCCAGTTGCCCTGGCTATCTTCTTTTTCTTCCCACTTGGTAATCTCTTCGGCTGTTATATTATTCAATACATACTGCGCAAAGCTGCGGTTGACAATCTCAAGTGCAGGCGTCAGCCGGATTAATTTCTTGCCAGCCAAAGAGCCAATAATGGGTTCATTGGCGAAGTTGGTAACTCCGTCAGAAGCCAGATCGAACAGAAAGTATTTCTCCTCTTCACTGCAACCGTTGAGCGCCTTTTTGTACTGCTCCTGTGCTTTCGATTCTAATTGCAGTAGGTATTTTTCTTGCACGGCAATTTTTTCCTTGCGACTTAAGCCGGGTGTATCATATTCTGCCTTTGCCTGATCTTTCCATTCTTTTTTTACTTCTTCATCGAGGTTAAACAAAGGGTGACGGACATCGTCATCATTTTCAAGTTCTTGTTCAATGAAATTTTTCTTTCCTTTTTTGGCAGGATAGGCGGCCCACAGATCAACGACCGGAGAATAAAATATTTTGTGCGGCAAGATGCCCAGCGATTGCCAGATGAGCACACCAGTAAGAATGGCGAGTAAAGTTACCATCACGGCCATCCAATTATGTTTTACCGCAATTTTATGTAAGGGCTTTTCCAATTGGATTAATGGCTTTCCCGATTTAGTTTGCGCGATGATATCCTTATCGGTGTGACCTATTTGATAAGGCTCTGCATTCAGTACGCGATTAAAGCTATAGGAGTCAAGTGACTCAGCGCTCGACTTAAACTCTTGCAGGTATTTATAAAGATCGATGTCGGGCTGATCTTGTGTTTTGTATTCAAATTCTGAGACAGATGGTGGACTTGTTACACCCGCATAATTTTCAACAGTATGATGGTGCGAAGTATACGCTTGGGTTTTCTTTACATCGTGCAGCACGGAGCTGTATTGATACGATAGTGACGCAAAATAATAGTGGTCCGTTAAGAACGTCCACGATGGCCCCACCGCCATCACCAGCAAAGACGAAGCGAGGAACGCGCGAAATCCAAGATACGGCTTCCACGATTTAAAAAGTGTCCACTGCCACTTTTGAAAGAGTCGGGCGCATATGGCTAGCCCGCTCAAAAAGAGCGCAAGGAAAATGACTAACCGGAAGCTTTGAAGTATCCATCCTGCGGCCAGCAGCGCAATCAGTACCGAGAGGGAGAGCAACACCAGCCACCACATGGTGCGCGAGGAAAAGATATTCTTCTTATTGATTTCATTCAGACAGCCATACCCAATCACATAGAAAGCGAGGATGGAAAGAAAAATAAAGAAGATCGAAGCTATGAGCGAGTTAAATAAGAAGGACCAGATGGTTTGGCAAGTGAATAGGTAAAGATTAAAAAACGTTAAGGCCATCCATTTGCGGATGGAGGATGAATTGGGGTTCAGCCAATGGTAAAAGAAACTTTGTGTTTTTATCAGGCCTACATGGTAACGATCTTGTGCCAGCGCAAATTGAATGAGCCACAGCAAGAGAGCGATAATTAAAATGGTAATGATGCACAGACCAAAAACTTCAGCGGCCAGATTGCGCAAGGTTTGTTTTTCGTAGTAAACCATCAGGTACCAATCTTTCACCAGCGGGGTGCCATAGCCTTGGCAATCGTTGATGAGATAGGAAAAGTCAACTTCTCCGGTAATGCCATTTTGAATCATGGCTTGCAGTTGCTGATTGTTGTCACACTCGCTGACAAAATTTTCGAATTGTAGTTCCTTCCAGTCTGAATGAAATTTGACGTCACCGGTTTTATCGAGCACTGCAAACTGATAGGGTGCCGGTATTACCGATCGAATGATCGCAGGAATGCTGGCAGTGACTACACGAATGGTGTCGTTCTTCCAATCTATACTTAATGCCGCTTCACTGCTGCCGCTCGAAAAAGAATTAATCGAAACTAAACTATAATCGATGGTTTCCTTATTTGCTTGTGCCGATCGGATGTTTTGAAAATAGTCGCGCTTGCTCAGATTATACGGACATACTTTGAAGATATCATCCAATTTTTCATCTCCAATAATTACTTGTAGGGTGTTCCCTTTGGTATCTAGGGAAAAGATTTCGTTGTAGTATTTTACTTCGGAGTACTTATTCTTAAAATCGTTAACTGGAATTTTGAAAATAGAAGGATCGCTGATCAAACTCTTCAGGTTTGAAATTTGATTGTTTGTACTGTCTTTAATGTTTTTAGTGAGATCCTTCAACTTTTGATCTACTTCCTCCTTCTCGAAACTCCAAAACACATAGCTGCCGGCCAGAATAATCGTAACGAGGCTCACGATCAATATCATCGAGAAGACAGAGAGGCGCGCATCTGCAGCGGAGAGCCGTTCATTTTGATTGAGTGCGTAGAGTTTGATGAGCGGCATTAAAAATATCAATGCCAGCACGATCACAATACAAAAAATAACGAACCATGCCGGAACATCGGTGGCCATGGTTTTGAACTTACTGTTGTCGATGAGACCAACCACAAACACATCTAAGTTGCGCTGCAAGTGTAGTCGCTTGACATAGATGCGATAGGTTTCGCCAGCGATCTTTCGGTTGAATATTCCTACTCCGGCAACTTTAATCGAATCGGGAATGATAAATTTTGTTAATCCTAGTTGCGATTTGTCGATTACCATTCCATCTTTTACAAATCCACTGACTTTCGTGCTGGGATGTGCCGAATCTCCTTCATAGATCGACACGAGAAATAAATCGTCAAAGAAATCGGAGGACTTGAGGTTGGAGGTAAATGTATTGGCACTGATCCATAAGTAAGGATGTTGAACAACTTTATCTTTCGGTTTTTTCTTTTGTTCAGAGTAGGCGAGAAAATCTCCGGGAAGCTCGAACACGAAATGATTGTTGCCGGAAGCTACTTGCCATAACGACAAATGTGGAAGTTCTTTAGAAGGGCCATGAATTTGAGATTTTAGTTTTGGGTCCAACGGAGCCTTTAACAGATCGGAAGGCACAATTCTTTTGAAGCCGTTGTTTAGAACCGGTTTGGAAAATTGGTAATAGGTAGTGTCTTTGATCTCAAGGAAATTGAGCGCCACGTCTGTTTTACGTGTTTCGAAAAGCCATTTTGCAAAGTAGGTTCGCGATGAGCTATTCAGCGCATTTTCATAGCCTTTGTACTTTTCGTAAATCGTCTGCGACTTGTTGGTCAATAGCCGATCTACATGTTCATTGAGATGTTGTTCGTTTTTTGGCAGGTAGACGAAATAGTAGAAGCACATCAAACCAACCAACACCCCCGAAATTACGTACACCGGTAGCTTGCCTACAAAGTGAGCACGTATGGTGTCCAACCGATTTTTTCCCATGGCTTAGGTAGTAAGGTGGGTAATAAAATTTATCGAATTGCTTTAGCAGCTTTGAGTTTGCGTTTACTTCAGCAAGGGGATGAAATTGCTTTTGCAGGATTCGATGGTGTTGCCACCAAAGAAATTTGTGCCGGGACAAGTTTTGGTATTCGAGCTTCCATCGGGTACGCGTTTGCCAGTAGTCAGGTCGTACCAATGATGATATACTACGGAATTCGTTGAGGGAGTCAAGCCAAACTTTTTGCAAAGCAATGTGTTGGCCTTGATAATGGTTGTGCGGTGAGCGGCTCGCATGGAATCTGCACCTTTGTCAAAGTTGCCTACGTGCTCGATACAAATGCCAAATTGATTGGCTCCTTTAATACCTGCCGGAATAGTTTCAAAAGACCGGCATACGGCAATGGTGCCATCCGGAAACGTGGTGAGATTCTGCGCAATTTCACTAAAGCCTCTCTCCAGATGAGATTTTTCCATGGAGGCCAACATTTTAAAGTGATCGCCAATCTTATCAAACGTTGCATAATTGGGTAGCCACGTATGATGATTTTGAATCAACGAAATTTTTCGCTTGAGCTGAAGACCTTTTAGCCAGCTATCAAATTCGTTTACATCGAATAATAGAAACTTGCCTTGCTGCTTCATGTTTATGTGGGGTTTAGGTTTGTGGCGGTTAGGTATGACTGCGCATCTTCTCGTGTCGTTCTCGGATGTGTAGCCGTTTAGCATCGAGCGCGACACTGAGTTGCGTAAAGAATTCCTTTCGTAAGCGAGGCGTTACTTTCATAGAGGTGCATACTTCCACAACGGCTTGCTCAACGACACTTTTACGGTACTGCGGTAGAACCTGAATAACATTGTCGATGATCCAGTTTCGTTCATGAGGTTCGTGGCAGGCTACATATTCTCTTCCAAAAGTGTTTTTGTGCATTTCTTCCAGTTTCGACCATTCCATACTTTCAATAGATAATAGATTGTTAAAGTTTTTATTTATTCAATTACACGCAGTGTCCAAAAGTCGTCTGCCAGATCTTCATCCAGTAAATAATCATAGGGCATGGTGAAGTAGCCTTTCTGGCCCCAACTAGGTCCGTGGCTATTGCGCACGATAAAGCGTTTGGCGCTATCGCTGTAGCCAACCGCTAACACCGCATGACCGCCATCGTCTTTTTCGGTTTTCTTAGGCATGTTTAGTTTGCCCGTACGTTTCACTTGCGGACTCTCAAATGAATCGAATACGGTAAATCCAAAAACAAATGGATATCCTTCAGCCAGGCAACTTTTCATTTGGGTAAGTGTCCGCTGCACACGTTGGTACGAGAGCACCTGGTGTTGCAGTGCTTTCGTGTAGCATGTTTTGCTGGGTCTCGTAGAAAAAAGTTTAAAGTCGTATGGCCACATATCCTCCGGGCATACGCCTTGCTTGTTCACACTTTTTATGCCGTTGCGAATCATCGCACCACTGTCACTTTTGATATTTCACTCCATGGCACGTTCGTTGTAGTAGATGAACAAGCGCGAAGGCATAAAAACATCTTCGCGATTTTGTCGGAGCAATTCAAATTGATAGGCGGCACCGATGGCGTGAGCCGTGCAACTATTCAGATCACCTTGAGTGTAGACGGGAGGACATAGTTTAGTTAGGTTTACGCTTGACGGAAGTTTGCGTAAAACCTTTCGCGGTGCGTCATAACGCTTATCGCGATGGTCAGGTAAGTCAGGAACCCAACCACGGGAACTGGTGCGCAGCATAGTATATTCAGTTTGCCTTTACGTTTTTAATCAGCCGACCGCCTACACTTACCTCTTCACCCGTGCTCCGGCTGTTATCCCTTATTGCTTTTTGCCAATCGTGAAGCGAGCACAACATCTTCAAAGTCTACCTTGGTTTGCTTCAGCGAATTGAATAAAAAGCGTACTTCTTCTTCGTGTATATTTTCATCGGCTTCCGAAAGACGATACAAGTGCACCAGTGCGCACAACCGATCTTGATCGCTGACACTGTTGAGCAACTCTACGCCTTCACGAAAAAGCTGTAGTTCATTTTTACCCATAATTGAATAGCGGAATTCTTCAAACAGATCAGAAGAAATATTTTCTTCTCGCTTGATTTCTTCCAATACCACCTGCTCTCGTTGATGAATGATTCCATCGGCAGCCATTAGTACATGCACAAAATGGAGAAGACCAAGTTGGTAAGCGGTGTGTACAGGGGGAGCTAGTGTACTCATTCGATATGGAGGTTTTTCATTTCTTCAATTTCCGTCATGGTCAGGAGGTTTACATTCAGCATTTGATAAATGCGTGCATGCTCTTCGCTTTCGGTACCATCGGCCAGTAAAATAACGGGCGTTAATTTGTTCAGTCCGAAGTTTCGCAACGATCGTACCATTTCGATACCGGTAACCACCGGCAAGTCTTTGCCGCATAAGATTAGATCAAATGCTTCAATGCGTGCTGCCAACAGAGCATCTAGTCCGTTGTTGTAAATTTCTACATGCCACTTCGCCAACTGCTGTGTGATGCTGTCGAGAACCGCCTCTTGCCGGTGAACTACCAATACCTTCATCTGTACGTGATTAAAATAAAACCCTAAACCGTACCGAAGGTGGGAAGGATTAAAAAAAGAAATTTTCAGTTTTGATCGACTGAAAAAAGTCGGCTTTCAAAAAGTGCGTTTTTGAAGCGTTTAGAAGGTTTTGGAAAAAATCTTGTAGCGAAAAAACGACAAGTTTGTAGCGAAAAAACGACAAGCGAGGTTTACAAAATCAGCCCGGTTTCGAGGGCAAAACGTAATAATCCGATGGTATTTTTGATGCCCAACTTCGCCATGATGCGGGTCTTATAGGTTTGCACCGAGCTTGGCGCAACCCCCAATTGCAGGGCCATATCTTTCACACTCATTTCCTGACAAATCATCCGCAGCACTTCTTGCTCACGATCAGTCAGGTCGGCCAGCTTAGCGAAAGCTGGTTTTTCCATCTTCTTTCCATTTTGATGAATGCCTTTGCGAAGCACCGTGTTCAATAATTCGTTGTGATAGAAATCATTGTCCACCACTTGCTGAATTGCCATTTCTAATTCTTCCGGCCCCGTGTTTTTCAATAGGAAAGAATGTACCCCCATCTCCATTAGATAGAGCATGTACTTTTCACTATCGTGCATGGTGAGGATGATGATTTTGATATCCGGGTATTTTTTTAAAACGGCCTCTGCACAATCTACTCCATTCATCACCGGCATTTCCAAATCGAGCAAGAGCACCTGAGGCTGTTGCTGTTTTAATAATTGCAAACATGCTTGTCCATTCTCCGCCTCTGTCACTTCATTGATACGCTTAAATGTTTTGAGCAATCGCATCATGGCCTTACGGAAAAGCTGATGATCATCGATTACGCAAACATCAATTTTAGACATGGAGAATGGGGAATTTGACAGAGATGGCGGTGCCTGACGGTGAATTTTTTTCAAAGGTAAGCTGTGCGTTCAACAAATCCGCACGGCTCTTCAAGCTGAGTAAGCCGAGGCCACTGCCAATGGGAGAGTAGTTAGCGCTGGTGGGCAGTTCGAAACCTACGCCATTATCTTTTACTTCCAAGTGAAGATTGTCATTGCTCCAGCGAAGGGCCACGTCAATCGAGGAAGCTTTGGCGTGCTTCAATGCGTTATTCACCATTTCTTGCGTCATCCGGTAAAGTAACACTTCGTTTCGTTTGCTCAGCGGAACGGCAGTGCCTTCTAATTCAAAATGCACGGGTATTCCTCGTTTATGCAAGCGCATGCAAAGTTCATCGATGGTTTCGGTGAGGCCGAAGCGCTCCAGACTGGAAGGCATTAAGTCCCACGAAATTCTTCGAACGGATTCGGTGATTTCAGAGACCATCTGCTGCACTTCCTGGCGGTCTTCTTCGGGCGCCTGATGGATGACGGCCAGCGTGGTAGTTCGCAAAGCTTGTAACATGAGACCAACATCGTCATGTAAGTCTTTGGATACTCTGGCTCGCTCGCGCTCTTGTGATTCCAATTGGGCTTCGAGCAACTTGCGTTGGTAGTCAGCTTCCATCGCTTGCCTGCGAAGCTGTTCGTTTAACATCCGCTTTTGGTAGAAAGCTACAAAAATGATAATGGCTCCGGCCATAAATAGCATGGCCACCGTGCCAACGGCAAAAATCAGATAGGCTTGGGTTTCCGAAGGTCCTGCCATAAGGCGACTGCAAAGAGTAAGTTTTTACCAATATTCAAAAAATTATGGAAACTCCAATACATCGTTTGATCATCGTGGAAAGTGGAGATGAAATAATTGCGCATCGCAAAGAGAAAAAGGCCGCCCGCGAAGTAGATGAGTACCCCGGTATTTATCCAAAACATGGGCAGCCTTTGAATTTTGTCTGTAGGTAAATCTCGCATCAATAAGTAAAAGCACCGTACAGAAATAACGATGAATAATAAGGAGGTAAAAGTGAGCGAATATGAATTCAGTTCGACTTTTGAGCCTAACAGGATTTCGGCACTGAAAAGACAGAGGTAAATTAGTATAACTGAGATTAATAGAATCTTTGAATTGGAAGAAACCTGAAACGAACTTCTGTAAATGTAGATTAGACAGAAGAATTCCAGCAGTGAAAATAAGTTGATTGATAAGTTGGCGACACTAGGATTTAATTGCGAAATACCATCAAGGCAAAAGCCTAAAATTGAAAGAATGCATAGCAACTTTAGATCATTGGATCTGTCTTTAAATCGAATAACCCCAACAAAAAAAGGGAGTAAAGCGGAAAAGATTGAGCTATATGTAAAATAAAAAAGTATTTTATAATCGGACTGCATGTTCAAAAGATGTATAACGATTTGTGTTTTTTTATGCCTTGGCGATTAAGTTAACTAAGAGGTCAACAAAATCACCAAGGGCATGAATAGGATTTAGCCTAAAGAAAATAATTAGCTACTTATAAATTTGGCGGGCAATTTGGTGGACATGGAGAGGATTTATCCGCAGTAGTGTTATCCCCGCCATCGCCCATCAATCCTTTTTTGCGATTGGTTTTAGTGCTTGGCCAGAGGTTATTACCTTTCTCATCAGCGCCCACCAATATCAATTGCTTTTGACCGTCATCATCGAGTGCGTAATAAATTCGAATACCCACGCAGTCAGGTTGACGTAATATTTTTTCGATGATCTCGCGACCAAAGAAATGGGCTTTTGTTACGTGGTGATCTTCGTGTTGCTGAATCCACTTCTTCACTACCTTTTCATCCATTGCACCGCCCTCATTTCCGCGGAAGCGCAATAATTTTTTCTTCTTTTTTGCCATGGTATAAACTTTGTTTGAGGTTGAACAATAACCAATACTAATGAATTTTTGGAATTAGTTTTTTACCTGCTTCACAAATTCGATGAATTCAGAACTTTGAGCCTAATCCAAATGGCATCGTCAATCTTCTTTTCAAAAGCTTATTCCTCGCTTGCTTTACCGGCTTTGCGGTAGATGTAGGAATGATAAATGTGCCTGCGGGCAAACCGGTCTGGCGTGTCGGAGTTTACCAATTTCTGATAGATATTTTTAGGTAACCCAAAATATTCATAGCAACTGCCATCTACAAAATTGATTTGTAATGTCTGCGATTTGTATTGAAAGTCGGCAATCCGCGAGGTTGTAATACTATTGGTGTATTGCTCAGCCTGCAATGCATGGGTTTCCGGAGCGATGCTCACGAGTAAGTGATAGGCCTCAATAAAGTTTTTGCTTTTCTCTTCGGCTTCCAACTTTCCTTGCGGATTATCATGAAACTTATCAGGGTGCCAATCTTTCATGAACGTGCGATAGATGGACTTTAATTCTTTCAGGTCAATATCTTTATCTACACCCAACAGCTTGCGGGCTTCTACAATTCTTTTCATTGGTAATTTATTTTTCGGTTGTTAACGAGCCGATGAACCTTTTACAGCTATGGCGATTTGTTAGAACTACGCTTTGCGCGGAGGCAATTCAAAAGCGGTAGCTTGATGAGTAAATTTTTCTTTGTGCGACCCATCGCAAAAAGGTTTGTTGGCGGAGAGCCCGCAGCGGCAAAGCCCAATGACGGTTCTGCCTTGCAAACCATAAGCGTTGCCTTGGCTGTCTACGATTTCAAAGTCGCCTTCTACTTTAATGGAACCGTTGTTGTTAATGATGATCTTTGTTGCGCTCATAGGTTAATAATTCGGGCGCAAGCTACATTGGAATTTCGCCCTCACCAAAAAAAGTTAGAGCCAACGGAATAAATCCACCGGATGCATCCATTAGAAGTACCCGGTGGCATGCTTACCATCAGCGACTAGTCGTAAACTTCACTACTTTTTGCTGGATGGGTTTTACAGATTTTAGATAATTATAAATAGCCACTAAATCTTCTTTTTTCATTTGCGCATACATGGTCCATGGCATAATGGTTTGAAATTCTCCTTTTGCCACAGGCGGGGTTACATACGAACTATCAGCATAAGCTTTGAATCGTTGCACAAACGCTTCTTCGCTCCAGTTGCCGATGCCGGTTTCTAAATCGGGAGTAATGTTGGACGATGTAACCATCGAACCATCGGGATATTGAAAAGTTCTTCCGCCACCAAAGGCCACTTCGGGAATCACTTGCCCTTGGTCGTTTACTTTCGTGTGGCATTCCATGCACGCAGCTGCATTCGTCATGTAAGCTCCATAGGCAAGCATGTCAGTTTGTGCCGGACGAGCTTGAGGTTGTGCTTTGGTAGGTATGGTGTTCATAATAATATTCACGGGAAAATCAGCCGCTGAGGAGGGTACTTCATGTTGCAGCGAAGGGATGGTGCGCAGGTAAGCAATGATTGCATACGCGTCTTCTTTATCCATTTTTCCGTAGTATAAATAAGGCATTAGTGGGAACATCGCTCTTCCTTCTTTTGTAACACCGGTTGTAATCACCCGATACAACTCGCCATCGGTATAGCGGCTGATGGCAGAGGGAGTGATATTCTTGGAATAGAAAATCCCGGGAAGGCCCATGCTGTGATCAAAACGTTCGCCTCCCTGACCGAGTGTGCCGGGCGTAAGTGGACCGGAAAATTTAGACCAATCGCGCGTAGAGTGGCAATCCATACAAACAGCCACCGCATTCGCTAAATATTTTCCGCGTTCAATTTGTTCCTGTGAAGCTTGTATGGTAATGGCTTCGGCTTCGCCCACATCGGGCAGCGCAAATTTTACATAGGAGAATAATCCGACTACGGCCACAATGACAAAGCCAATGGCAAAAAGCACATACGACAATAATTTTTTCATGAGTTTATAATTTTTGATTTAAGGTCACATGGGCCGAAATGATACTTCACTGGAAGTGGAGTTTCGTAAAAACCATTTCATAGGTAGGTTTTGGGTTAGGGCTTCAAGATAAAAATAAATTGAAAACCTGCGATGCCGATTTTTTTCGAAGGCATAAAAAAACCGAAGGTGAGGCCTTCGGTCTTTTACTTTGAATGGTATAGAGCTATTTAAATTCTAATTTCGCATCAGCCATGTACAGTACATCCCAGTACTGATCTGGAAATGAACTGACGCTTCCATACACACCTCTTTTGATTAATACTTTTTTATTAGCAGATATGATTGGAAAAGTCATTGATGGATTATTCGATGCCTGCAGACGCTCGAATGTTTTGTTTTCTACAGAATACGTTACTCGGTAATAAACACCTTTGCTGATCGCTACTTTTTGCGTTAATGTTTTGTAATTGAATTTGCGATTGGCAATATCACCGGCTGCTAAATCAATAGACGCAGAAGCTACTAAGGTTCCGGTATTGTTCACACTGTCCACTTTATACAGTTGCAGCGCAAAAGTGCCGGCTTCGGTGGAAGAGCAACCCAAAGCTGTTACGGAACCATCGGCTGTTGTTTTAAATTCGTAGCCCAGCGAGTATGAATCAGATTTGAAAGTGTCGAAAGTCAAATCTGTTTTAGAAGATAAAAATGTGCTGAGAGGCGATTCAACAATAGTGGGTGCTACGGTTTCGTCTTTGCTACAGCTAATGATAGCAAACGAACAAATGGCGAGGATCATCCAGTTTTTCATGAGGGAGTTTTTTTGTTTAGTTGTGCAAACATACGAGAGCGTGCTTTTGTGGTTAGGCCATTTTGAGCAAGATGCACCGGATTATGAGTGGATGACAGTTTTTATGAGTAACGAACACGAACATTTAAAGAGGTATCGCGTTCGATCAGTATTCTTAGTAAAATTGCATCCACTAAATGAAAACTATGGGCAGGTATGCTATCAATGGAATGGGAAGAATTGGCCGCACACTTTTTCGGGTTTTGCACCAGCGCGGTCAGTTAAAGAACTTGATTGCCGTTAACGACTTAATGGCGAAAGAGAATCTGATCTACTTACTCAAATACGATTCTATTCGCGGCACTTTCAATCAAGACATACAATCCACCGCCAACGGATTCTCAGTTGATGGCCATGAAATTATCTGCTTTCAGCAGCCCAATATAGCTCAATTGAATTGGCAACAACATGCGATTGATGTAGTCGTTGAAGCTACTGGTTTGTTTACGCACTCTTCTGAAATGCAGCAACACGTAGCGGTGGGTGCAAAGAAAGTTCTGCTCACTACTTTTTCAAAAGATCTTCCGTCTACTATTTGGGGTGTAAATGATCAGCAGGATTTAACACTTGTTTCTCCAGGAGATTGCACGATCAACTGCGTGGCGCCACTTCTGCATGTAGTTGAGCAGGCTTTTGGTATTGAGTCTGCTCATATCAACGTCATTCAAGGCTATACTACAAGACAACAACTAATCGATGCGCCATACAAAGGGTTGCGGAGAGGAAGAGCAGCTGCACATTCCATCATTCCGTTTGAAGTAAACATCCGTCCTGTACTCGAAACTATTTTTCCCGCTTTGCGCGGAAAGATTGAGACCATGTCCACGCGAGTACCAATTCCATGCGGTGCATTAGCAGATATCTCACTGGTTCTAAAAAAAGCAACGAGTGCCGATCGGTTGAACGCCTTCATTCAACAGAAGGCTAACCACGAAATGAAAAATAGTGTGGCTATTACATTTGATCCTATTGTTTCTGCAGATGTGCTAGGGAATCCACACTCTTCTATAGTGGACGGAGCACTGACCCGAGTAACTAATGGAACACATGCTAAAGTGCTGACCTGGTTTGACAATGAGTGGGGCTACTCAAACCGCCTCGCTGATTGGTTGCACAAGATGCGCTGATGTACTTTGGGGCGCGCTATTTTTAAGTTGTAGGAGTTTGTCGCGTAACGCCACGCTCAATCCTTTGTCGAGCATATTCGGTAGTTCGCGCAAAGCGGAATCATATTTTTCCTGAAACGATTGGCGTTCGTTCTTCAACCAAAAGATTGCCGCTTCCGTGGCTAGCACCATTGCCTTCGGAATCAAAGCAGAAGGTGTAAACTGATTCCAATAAGATTCAGCTTTCGGTAGATCTTGTTTAGCGACAGCATAAAAGAATGCAGCATCCAGCCATACTGCATTTCGTATTCCACCCGGCACGTCATCGGCTAGCTTCACGTAGTTTTGTAAATGCTCTTCGGCATGTTGAATTTCATTTTTGTCAAAATCAATTTGATAATGATATGCATGGAGATATACCCCCATAGGTGCATTCAGTTTTTGGGCTAATGCTTTAGCTTCGATCAATTCTGAAAGTTGTAAGTCGCGTGGACGGATGCCACTCGCGCTTCCGGTAATAATTTTTAGCAGCAATAAATCAAAACGCGCTACATCACCACCGCGCATAAATCGGATGACACGTGCACCATCTGAGTAAAAACCTCCGGCACGAAATGGCAAGGCAGTCATGGCAAAAATAACGAGCGATAAGAAAGCCGTCATGAAGAGGGCTTGGCTGGGAATGGTTAGCCAGCTAGCTCCGGATTCAGCCCAGCTATTCGCAGCTAAGTGAAGCAGAAAAGTAATTCCTGAAAATAGTAGACTGGCGATCGGCCCTCCAGCTGCGTAAAATGAGAAGCGCTTGCTTAAATTCTCTGAATCCGTAGGTAGACAGATAGCCATTCCACCGGACACGTTTACATTTTTATTCCACTTGAATTTTAATTGCGCATTTTCTTTTTCCCATAAAAATGGTCCAACCACAAACATTCTAAACTCGAAGCGCATCAATAATCCGGCTACTACGTGGCCTCCTTCATGAAACCCGACTACAACAAAGTAGGCAGGAATCAGGAGAACCAAAAGAATCACCACATTGATGCCGGGTTGAGTCTTGGCGGCATTCATTCCAAATTGGGCACCTAGAAATCCCACCCCCGCACCAGCAATCATCAAAACAATAAATGAGGCAATACTTCGGATCGATTTTTTTTGTGCGGCCATAATAGCTGATTCAATTGCCCGATATGTCGGACATTGAAAGCAATAATTACAGGCTACGAAAATTTATTTTTCGGAATACGTTTGAGTTACAGCGGGGCCAAGAGGCATGCCGCCTAATAAATGCATGTGGAGGTGAAATACCGTTTGATTGGCGTTTTCATTGGTGTTAATCACTAGCCGGAATCCTGTTTTATCTACCTGATATTGTTTGGCTAACTTTTTAGCCGCCAGCATCATGCTGCTGAGCATAGCTGCATCGGCATCTTCAACATCGTTTATGGTGTAAACTCTTTTCTTAGGTACGATGAGCAGATGCACGGGTGCTTGTTTGCGAATCGGAACAAAGGCTACCACATAATCATCTTGATATATGATTTCACGATTATCTTGTCTGCTAATGATGGCCTCGAAAGGTGAAGGAACCTTCATCTTTTCGTTTTTCTGTTTTTCGTATTCGGCACTTTGCGCTTTCACCGAAGTGAAGCCCGCAATCGACAGTAGGATGATGGCGAAGTTTTTCATTCAATAAAGATAGATATCTGCCGCGAAGATTCAACCTTCAGCGAACTGTACTACCTTTGAGCCATGCGAAAAGAATTAGCAAAAGTTGAGGGTGAGCGAAAAAAATACAAAGCGCACTTTGAGCGCATAGGTAAGAAGATCAACTACAAAGGATATAGCGAAGAAACCATTTTATTGAAAGATATTGTTGATGTGGAGACAGCATTGATCGTTGCCGATCATATTTGGTTTACGTACACGGAAGGTTTTGTAAAAGCCCGAATTCAGCCCGGTGATGCTATTGAATTTGAAGCTCGCAGTAAATCATATGCAAAGGGCTATACCAATAAAGCTCTGAAGATTTCGAATAAGGCAACTGATTACAAGCTTAGCAATCCTACCAAAATCAAGAAGCTTGCTTAAACTGATTTTTCCGGTTTCTCTTTTTTCTCTGTCTTTTCTTTTTCTACAGCAGGCGTAATTCGCGGTTGTTCACCAATTTTAGTTTTGTGAATACCAAAGAGGTGATAGGCTAATAGTTTTCCTGCATTTTCTTTTTCGGTTACTTCAATAGTTAATATACCTTGTTGAGTGGCGTTCCCTCCATTGTTGACAGCATATCGAATATCCAAAGCCTCGCCTCTTGCCGCAAATGAAATTGAAACGCTGGGTGCTTTTTCATTTGAAGAAAAATAGATGCTTGTGTTTTTTAGATCGGCCATCACTTTTTCTTGTTCTTCATTAGCTGTAGAAACTTCACCTAAATTAAACTCCATTTTCAAATCAGTGAAAGGAAGAAGTTGTGGATAGATGTTGTAGAGTAACTGAGTATAGCGTGCTTTTTCACTTCCGCTGTTGGCCATAGCTAAACCTTCATAGGTTCTCGCTAAAAGCATAGTTTGATAAGGATCGGTACTGTCCGGATCATTCAAGACCTGATTAAAAAACTGAATCGCTTCTGTTTCTTTTCCTTCGGCCAGATAAAGCTTGCCCAGAAAATAACGGAAATACTTTTTCACGCGGGGCCGCTTATCGGTTTGCAATTTCTTCTTATAAATGTCAATGAAGTATTCATTACCAAATCCATCTATTGCAGACCAGACCTCATCAAATGAAACTAAATTTTCAGGAGAGAAGATAGAGTAAATAACTTGCTCTCGTTCGGGATTCTCTGCAATGAGTGAGGCCAATAACATTTTATGATGACGGATTTCCAATGTGTACTTCACCCACCGATACCAGTTCAGCGGGTTGAGCCAGAAATACCATTCATCGTGTTCGAACCAATATTCTTTTTTGAATTGCAATTGATTAATATAATTCAATGAGGCAACGGCTAAATTATATTGCTCTTGTCCCCACGTGGTGCCAATATGTAATTCTTGAAAACGCGCTGCCTTGTTGGTGCGTTCCTGGCTTTCAGCTGTAAGTCCTTCGTAATGTTGTGCCCGCGCCAAACCGATACAATGCCAGCCATAGCCGGGTGTGCTTCCCTGTGATTGCAATACATTATTAAGCAGTGAATCGGCTAATTGTGGTTGGCCACGATAGATAGCCAAGGTGCCGCGCATGTAATAATATTCTTTGGTGGTTTTTTCCGGACTGCGTTCACGGTCTTCTGCCTCGCGAAAGAAAAGATCGGCTTCTTCAAATTCGCCCATCGCCAGCTTGAACTCTGCATAGTTGTTGCTGGAGTATGCCTGATTCTGAATCAGCATATCGTAATAGTAATTGGCCGAATCAATATCCAACAAATAGTCGTGGATCATTGCTTTATAGTGATACGTGCTCAGGTATTGACGATTCAAAAAATTTGGATCGTACAAACCATTGTTCACGGCAAAATCATTTTGGATTTTTTGTAAAGCCGAATCTAAATATCGATTAGCAGCAGCGACATTTTCTTTGACTGAGTTTTTCAAAAACGGAAATTGTTTGGAGGTGTACACCCGGTTGCGATGGAAAATCCACGCCATGGTATTGTACGAATCCATGTTGATTTCCATTTGGAAGTTACGATCGCGAATGTGCATCAATACTTCCATGGCTTTGTCTTGCTGTTCTACATTTTGATAACAGCGACTTAGGAAGTAAGTAATCAATCCGTAGTCAAAATGATAGCGGTAATTGGCGCTGTATACTGAATAATTATTGGAGCGGATGCGCAGTAACGGATCAAAATCATATTCAATTTTATCCAACGCCTTCTTCAATGGCCCGATGGCTTTATTAAAACCAAGCTCATCATTGGCACGAAAAAATAGAAATGCACCTTCCAATAAGTAGCCCACATAATAAGTACTGTCTTTTCGAATAAAGCCTCTTGCTTTCTCATACGTCTTCTCATCTAAAAATGAACCATCACGCTCTTTGTCAATTTGGGCACGAGTGGCATTTTGCCCGTATGTGCAAAGGCAAACTAGGCTGAAAAAGAGAATGAAAAATGGTCGCATACTTATATTGTAGAGCCTTTAGGCATTTATTTTTTTCCACTAATTCCCAACTTGGCTAAACCATTTACAACTTTGTCTACGATTTGTGCAAGCGCAGTTTGTGATGCTTCGCGGTTTCTGAAAATGAGACGATGGTGCAATACTGGTTGTGCTAACGCACGCAGGTCATCCTCAATTACATAATCACGCTGATTTACCAGTGCCCAGGCCTTCAGGCATTTAATAAACGTAATACCACCACGTGTAGAACATCCCAAAGCAATCTCTGCATGTTGACGAGTGCCTTGCACAATTTTTACAATGCCTTTGATCAACTCAGGATGAATGTAAACTTCTTCTGCCTCTTTTTGTAATTGAATGATATCCTGATAGGTGAGCACCTGTTTCACCGTATTTTTTCCATTGTTAATGGCGAGGTAATTCGTGTAGATATCAAACTCTACTTCTTCCGAAACATACCCAAATGAAATTTTCATGCTGAAGCGATCGAGCTGTGCTGCAGGGAGCGGATACGTTCCATCCATCTCAATCGGGTTTTGCGTAGCGATGGTAAAAAAGAATTGATCCAATTGAAACGTATGATCTCCAGATGAAATTTGATTTTCAGCCATACACTCGAGCAACGCACTTTGCACTTTGGGTGATGCACGGTTGATCTCATCAGCCAGAAGCACATGTGTAAACAGAGGTCCCTTTTTAAACACAAAATCTTTCTTGGCTTCATCAAAGATGTATGAACCAATTAAATCCATGGGCAATAGATCGGGTGTAAATTGAATGCGCTTGAATGCTACACCGCCATTCGCAGAATGAAAATCAATGGCACCTTCTGAAATGGATTGCGCCAATGTTTTGGCCAAAACAGTTTTGCCTGCACCTGGATTGTCTTCCAATAAAATGTGCCCGCGCGATAACAGAGCAGTTACGACATATTTTACTTCTTGCGGCTTTCCGCGAATGATTGTTTCAATGTTAGAGGTTAAACTTTTTAGTTTGGATGCAGTGTTGCTCATAAGGATGAATTTTCAGAATTGATTTCAGGTTGTTGAAAATAGCGCAAGGCGCGGAATATATTAAAGTAATTGAAAGCTGCCCGGAAGATACCCACCGACTTGCGAATGGAATTACCTATGGATGATTGGAAACTGCGAACGATCGATTCATCACCATCACGCATGGTCCCGTTGGAATATTTCAAACGCAAATACATGCGCATGAATTCTTCGAAGCCCGCTTGAGTAGTTGGATCAATTTTTTGTTGCGCATATTCGAGTGGAGTTTCTGTTTCTCTTTCAAAACCAGCCATGTGGAAGCGATACAACGCAGCACGATACACCTGATCTGCCTTGCTAGCAGTGCCAGACGCAAAAGCAATCCGCGCCAAGCGATAGAGCAAATACAAAATTGGAAGAAGAAGAATCAGCACTAAGACTATTACTAATCCCTTCGCGGCAAGCCAAGCAATTTCTTGCCAGGTCATTTTCTTCTCTTGCACGGCTGTTGGCTTTTTACCTGCATTCTCTTTCTTCTTCTCTACTTCTTTTTTGTGAATGTGAATTTCATCGGCAATGATAGGAGTAGGGAATGAGCGAATTTGTTCTTCAATAGCTACGCCTGCCCGTGGTGCCGGAATTTTCTTGGCTTCATCTTTATATGACACTATAATAATAGAGTCGCCCGGTTGAATAGCTGCGAAAGTGGTATCGCGTTTGTTGATGAGCACTCGGCACAAAGTAGCATCAATCGGTTTACTAAAAGTTTGATTCAATACATACGGTGTGTTGAAATGGATCAATTGATTGAATGACGCATCCAATTTCTTTGCGGCCACATTCACCGTTTCTGCTTTTGCGTTAAGCACGAGCCAGGGCTCAGGCGGAGGAAGTGGTGGTGTGCCATCGGGCTTCGGGGCACCCTGCTGATCTTCGTTCCCGATCGTCATGTCGAAATCCAGCCAACCATATTCCGGAAAATAAACTTGTGTCCACGCGTGGGCCTGACTGGCATAGAACCAATACCATCCTTTGTTTTTATCACTTCTATTAATCGTGGCAAAGCCTGAAGTAAATCGTGTGGGCACACCCAGCGAACGCAACATAAACAAAGAAGCGCCCGCATAGTAAGTACAATACCCTGCATGAGTCTTAAACAAGAAATCATAAAGCATCCGCGAGCTGGGAATATTCGGATCATCCACGGCACCTGCTTTCAGTGTGTACCGAAAAACTCGTTTGCCGTTTTCATTGCGTTGCAAAAAGAAATCGCGGACGGCTATTACCTTATCAACCGGCTTGCTGTCTTTGGAAACTAAACTACTAGCTAATTTGGAAATGGAATCATAGATGCCTCCAGTGGGCATTTTGGTATAATATTCCAGAAAACGCTGATCCGTCTTTTGGTAGCCATTCACCACGCGCAATTCATCATGACGTTGCTCTTGCAGAGGTTCCAGAGTAGGGCTGGCTGAAATATTGTAAACGAAGTAAGCGTTGTTTAGCTCGGATGTGAACGAGGTGATTTTATAACCGGAAATAAACGTTTTTTGAAAATCTTTTTCCACCGGAATGGTTTGTATCGAAAACACACTTGCCGGACCCAATACAGAATGCTTCCAGGTATTTTCAGACAAATACACTTGTGCCTCCACAATCTTTCGCAGCTTCATTCCTTTTGCTTTGCGGATGATGGAAGTATCCGTGTAGGAATAATACATTGGAATTTTAGTAGGGTCTACTTCAATCTCATCAAACGAAGGCACATTGATGTCGCGAGTGAAAGTTTCTTTTACCGGATCATAACGTGTTAAATAGTGATACACAAAATACAAAGGTGCAGGTGATCCATCTGGAAAATAATTGTCGAGCTTGCTGCAAAACATCAGCTTATCCGACTGACTCATTTTTGAATTCACCCGCATGGTGTCTTTCAGGCGATAGCCGTCATCGGTTTTATCCATCAACCCATTTCGATCATCATAATCATCTCCTTTTTTAGATCCACCGTCTTTATCGCCTTTGGCACCGCGAGCAGCCAGTTCTTTTTCTACGGCCTTCAAGTTGCCCTTCATCAAACTTTCCGTAATGGCAAATGCCAGCAAAATCAGCAAAGCGAAAAGAGCCACACGTGCTACCAGCCACGCTGATTTCTTTGGGTTTAATTCAATACGGTTTACCAATTGTGGCGTTAGGAACAACATGTACAATCCATACACCACCACGGGCGCTATGCGTGAAAGAATGTAGGAGAGACTTACGTCAATCGTATCTGAAATACTTACCAGCGTAACAACCGATAGTAATCCAAATAGAATAGCGTAAGCCCAACGTATGCGTGCCAGCAAAAATCCAAACGCCCAACCGAAAATAAATAACGTAGAGTAAAGCTGAAACTTAGCTGTGGTGTAGAAGACATCAAACTCTCCGGGCAGTCGGTTGATAATCTTATCAAACAACCAATAGACTAACCAAAGAATGATAATCGTTACCAGCCAGCGTGCACCATAGAAGTACAGACTGTAAGCGACCACCAACCCCAATCCAAAATACAAAGTTTGTAAACCAATGCTGGTGCTTAGCGAAGTATAAGAAAAATTAAGAAAGCGCAACGTGATGTAGGCAATCAATAAAGTAGGCACCAAAACCAGTACCCACCGAATGAGCAATTGTTGAATGCGATCTTGTGGAGACGTATACTTCATTTTTCAAATTCAATTGTAGTGGTAAGCCAACTGTTTCCTCTGCGCTTGAGAAGGTCGCCAATTTCTTTTTCATTCTTCACTAATTCTTTTCGCAAAGAGGAAAACAGCCACGGTTGCTTGAGCTTGTCGGCAGGGGTTTCCTCCGGCTTAAAGAAAATATCTTTCACAGAAAACTGAAAGGGCGATGGAATGGCCTCCGAAAGTTTTACAACCACTACCGGCAACCAATCCGGTAGCTTTTTGATACAGCTTTCAATTTCGGCAACGGGTGTTAAAGAAGAAAAGGAAACAAAGGCAGCTTTGTTAAACACAATAAATTGGGACGGCACCAATTGCTGTTGCCACGTGGAAGCTGTAATCTGAAAGAGTTCATTTTTCTTTTCACTCACACCACTTAGTCTAGGTATTTCCTGATCCAACGGCATCCGAATTTCATAGTCGTTTTTCTTCAACGACTCAAACACGTTTCTCATCTGATCTTTATAAACATTGAGCAACTCACGCTCGAAGGCTCCCATCTCTTTCGAAAAGCCATTATAAAAACTGGCATAAAAATAAAGGTGCGAGGCGTAAGGGTCTTTTATTTCTGGAATACGCACTACCAATTGCCCACTCTTCGCATAAATTTTCCAAACAATGCGCTGAATGTTATCACCGGTTTCAAACTCCTTATAATTTACGTGCTCTCCTTCCACTCGTTTTGGAATTTCGATGCGATGCTTTTGTTCTTCCGTAGCATTGGGATTGGACCGAATGCGTTGCTCCTTCTGCGGAAGCGGTAATGTATAAAGTTGCTGCGTGTAGGAAACCCGATAGGGAAGGGCCACCAATCCCAACATATCACAAAATGAAAACAGCACTTTCTCTACATCATAGATACCACGATCATGCAGCAACGAGGTGCCACCTCCGCGAATACCTTTTCGCCAAAGTTGCCGAGGCTGACGAACGCTGCCGTCCAATACAATTACTTCCGAAAGTCGGTTGCCCGCAAAAAGTAGTTGTGCCCGAATCGTTCCTAGCAAAGGACGAAGAACAAAACCGATCACTTGCACATGCAAGGGCACCAATCCAGCCTCTGCCTTTTGACCATCACCAAATTTTACCTGAAGCGAAACCGACTTATTTTTGACGGCCCACATGAAATAAGCCCAGGTGGCTAAAGCTGACAATAGACTTAAGATCACAATTCCAAGCAAAGTCCACTTAACAAGCTGTAGAAAGAGCTGCATCACCAGCCAAAGATTCGAGTCGTCCTGGCCATATTCATTTTTTAACCAGATGGTAGCTCCCCAAAAAACGAGTATCGAGATGATAAACTGCCATCGAATGCCAACGAGGCGCGACCAGTAGTGTGAGGTTCTTAACGATGTTGAGAGACTTATCTGACGCATGTGAATCTAAACTACAATAAAATGAAAATATTTTTAATAACGTTACACTCCTTACGGGGATTGTAAACTTTTTCAACAAAGTAAAAGTATACCAAATTACAAACAAGTAATTGCAAACCTTTCCGGTAGCTTCTGTTATGATTTGATTACATTTCATACAGTAATAGATTCGAGTCCATTATCTTTGATGATGGTTCAACCAAAAAAATAATGAGCAAATCAAAATTAACACAAAGTGTGCATGTCGGCTCGGTGGGCGATCCGCTTTATGGAGGAGTGGTTAACCCCATTTACACTTCTTCTGCCTATGATTATGAAACGGAGGTTCGCTACCCACGCTATTTCAACACCCCCAATCAAAAAGCGGTAGTTCAAAAGCTCGCGGCTTTAGAAAATGGCCAGGATGGTTTGTTATTCAGTTCGGGCATGGCTGCCATCATGACTTCTATGTTTGCCATGCTGAAGCAGGGAGATCATATTTTGTTTCAAAATGATTTATATGGAGGCACTCACCACGCAGCTTTGAACGAACTGAATCGTTACGGAATCAGCTATTCTATGGTAGATGCTGATGACTTAGTCGCTTTTGAAAAAGCCATTCAAAAAAATACGAAAGTCATTTACATCGAAACGCCATCGAACCCGCTGTTAAAAATTACAGACATTTCCGCTGTCGCCAAGCTGGCTCGTAAGTATTCGATCACCACGATCATCGACAATACATTTGCTTCACCGGTCAATCAAAACCCAATCGATTTTGGAATAGACATTGTTACACACAGTGGCACCAAATACATTGGCGGTCACAGCGACCTTTGCTGCGGAGCAGTAGTGACTTCTAAAAAACTCGTAGAAAAAATTAGAGCCAGCGCCATGCACTTTGGCGGAAGTCTGGATGCACAAACCAGCTATTTGGTGGAGCGAAGCCTCAAGACCATTGTGCTTCGCGTAAAGCAACAAAACAAAAATGCGATGGCCTTGGCGAATTTCCTGCATGCAGAATCGAAAATAGCTCGTGTGTATTATCCCGGCCTGAAAGATCACCCACTACACAAAGTGGCGAAGAAGCAAATGCCGGGCGGTTTTGGCGGCATGCTTTCATTTGAAGTGAAGGGCGACCCCGATCGTTTTTTAAAGAAATTAAAATTGATTAGAAAAGCAGTAAGCTTAGGCGGAGTCGAATCTACCATTACCTCTCCTGTTAAAACATCGCATGCCAAACTGAGTGCAGCCGAGCGCGCCAAAGTTGGTATTTCGGATAAACTGCTCCGCTTGTCGGTAGGAATTGAAGAAGCCGATGATTTAATAAAAGATATTCAACAAGCACTTTAATTTTTGAAATTTTACTTGAAATAAAATGCAGATAACTATACGCGAAGCCACTGAGAAAGACATTACCTCCCTCATCGACTTTCAGTTGAAGATGGCATTGGAAACCGAAAACCTGACATTAGATATTGCTACACTGACTCAAGGCGTGAAGCGCTTGCTCAAGGATTCTACCAAAGGCCGCTACTATGTGGCTGTTGAAAATGAGGCCGTGATTGGTTGCCTAATGACGACTTATGAATGGAGTGATTGGCGCTGCGGTACAGTGATTTGGATTCAATCTGTTTATATTAATGGATCCGATCGCGGTAAGGGCGTTTATAAAAAATTGTATTTGCACATTCAGCAAATGGTAGAAGCCGATCCCGATTTGCGCGGTATTCGTTTGTATGTGGATAAAACTAACCTTGCAGCGAAGGAAGTTTACACACGATTAGGTATGAATGGCGACCATTACCAGGCGTATGAATGGATGAAGTCATAGAGTTTGAATGTTTTTTTGTAATTTAGTTGGGTGAACGCCTGTCGGCTAGTCATCAAGAAGTTATGAATATAGTAATCGAAAATCCTCCCCGCACCATCATGGAAGTGTATGAAATCCTTCCTGAAGGCACCTTGGCAGAATTGATCGATAATCAAATCTATATGTCACCTGCACCTCTTTTCAAACATCAATGGACAATTCAATCCATTTTTATTCAGCTTCACAAAATTGTTCAGAATACAGGAATGGGGTCAATCGTATTAGCTCCATTTGACATTAAACTGGATCCCGATAGAAACTCAGTGCAACCCGATATAGTTGTAATTCTCAATACAAATCCCAACCAAATTAGTGCAGAAGGCCGCTATGCCGGTGTGCCTGACCTTCTGATCGAAGTTCTATCTGCCGGAAACAAAGAGCATGACTTGGTCACAAAGAAAGACCTCTACGAAAAATTTGGTGTGCAAGAATATTGGGTTGTAGACCCCGAAACCAAACTGGCACTTGGGTACGCCTTGAATAAAGGGGTTTACCATCGAATTGGCGAAGACCTTGGCAAAATCCATTCACGACTCTTGCAGGCTGAATTTGTTTTTTAGCCAAATCCCGCCAACTCAAAAAAAATATCTTTGCGCCGCAACATTCTTAGCCTCACTTTTGTAGTTAGGCTAGTCTGAAACCCAATTCATGTCCAACACTGCTGCAGCTAAAAAAAGTAAAGACCTTTCCGGTCACGATTATATTGAAATCATCGGTGCCCGCGAGCACAACCTCAAAAACATCAGCGTTTCCTTTCCGCGCAACAAGCTCGTAGTCCTCACCGGCATTAGCGGAAGCGGCAAATCATCTTTGGCGTTCGATACAATCTATGCCGAAGGCCAGCGTAGGTACATGGAAAGCTTCTCGGCCTACGCCCGCAGTTTCATTGGCAACCTCGAGCGCCCCGATGTCGACAAAATCAACGGATTGAGTCCTGTCATTTCCATTGAACAAAAAACAACTTCGCGCAATCCTCGCTCCACGGTAGGCACCGTCACTGAGATTTACGATTTCATGCGCTTGCTTTTTGCCCGTGCGGGTGAAGCCTTTTCCTATATCAATGGCGATAAAATGGTGCGTCAAAGCGAAGAGCAAATTTTAGATGCCATCATCCACAATTACACCGGCAAAAAACTGCTTGTTTTAGCTCCCGTTATCAAAGGCAGGAAGGGACATTATCGCGAACTTTTCGTTCAAATTCGAAAGCAAGGATACGCCAAAGTGCGGGTCGATGGCGAAGTGATGGACATCACCGCAAAAATGCAAGTCGATCGTTTTAAAATTCATGATATTGAAATTGTCATCGATCGCATTGTGCCCACCAAAGCAGATCGATTCCGCATCGGGCAATCGGTGAACACCGCTCTGAAAGAAGGCAAAGGCGTGATCATGGTGCAAGAAGAAAACGGAAAAGTGCATCACTTTTCTAAGTTTTTAATGGATCCCAAAACAGGCTTATCCTACGATGAGCCAGCACCAAACAATTTTTCATTCAACTCGCCTTACGGTGCCTGCCCTACTTGCACGGGGTTGGGTCAGATTGAAGAGATTACGGAAGAGTCCGTGATCCCCGATAAAAAACTAAGCATCAGTCGCGGAGGTATTTTGCCTTTAGGCGAATACCGCGACATCTGGATTTTCAAAAAGATTGAAGCCATTCTCAAACGCTACAAACTCACACTCACCACACCCATCAAAGATATTCCCAAAGAGGCATTAAAAGTTTTGTTGTATGGCGATGACGAACCGGTAGCCGTAGCTTCGGTGAAATATCCGGGCACGGAGTGGAACACGAAGTTCGAAGGCATTGTCAATTTCTTGCAAAAGCAAAAAGACGAAGGCTCTGATGCCATCAAAAAATGGGTGGATGATTTTACGATCACTAAAGTGTGCCCTGAGTGCCACGGTGCGCGTCTGAAAAAAGAGTCGCTGCATTTCAAAATCGATAAAAAGAATATTGCCGAGCTGGCCGACCTCAACATCGATGCATTGAAAAAATGGTTCGATGGTCTCGAAAGTCGACTCAGCGAAAAGCAAAAAGTTATTGCGGCAGAAGTTTTGAAAGAAATCCGTAAGCGCATAGGCTTTTTATTGGATGTAGGTTTAGATTATCTGCATCTCAATCGCCCGCTCCGCACGTTGAGTGGAGGTGAAGCGCAACGCATTCGTCTGGCAACGCAAATCGGAACGCAATTGGTAGGCGTGTTGTATATTTTAGACGAGCCGAGCATTGGCTTGCACGCCCGCGACAATTCCAAGTTGATCAAAGCACTAAAAGATTTGCGTGATTTGGGTAACTCCGTGATTGTTGTAGAACATGACAAAGAGATGATGTTGGAAGCAGATTATATTATTGATGTAGGCCCCGGTGCCGGACGTCATGGCGGACACATTGTAGCGGAGGGAGATCCGAAAACGTTTTTGAAAATCGATAGCACCACCGCTAAATACCTTAGCGGGAAAATCGGAATCAATTATTCGAAGCAGCGAAGAAAAGGAAGTGGCGAGAAGCTTTCGCTGATGGGAGCTACGGGAAACAATTTAAAGAATGTCGACCTCGAAATAACGTTGGGCACATTTACCTGTATCACGGGAGTTTCCGGCAGCGGAAAATCAACGTTGATTCACGAAACGCTCTTCCCGATTTTAAATCAACATTTTTTCAATTCACGTCAGGAGCCTTTGCCCTACAAAAAAATTGACGGACTGAAGTTGATTGATAAAGTGATTGAAGTAGACCAGTCTCCGATTGGACGTACTCCGCGCTCAAATCCGGCTACCTACACAGGAGTGTTCACCGACATTCGCGACTTGTTCGCGCAAATGCCGGAGGCGAAAATCAGAGGATATAAAACGGGGCGATTCTCCTTCAACGTTAAAGGCGGTCGCTGCGAAACCTGCGAGGGTGCGGGCTTGCGCTTGATTGAAATGGAATTTTTGCCGGATGTATATGTGCCCTGCGAAACGTGTAAGGGCAAGCGCTACAATCGCGAAACGCTGGAGGTACGTTTCAAAGGCAAATCCATTTCCGATGTGTTGGATATGACGGTAGAAGAAGCCGTTCAGTTTTTTGAAAATCAGCCACGCATCTTGCGTAAAATTCAAACGCTGGGTGAAGTTGGTTTGGGATACATTTCTTTGGGTCAGCATGCAACAACACTTTCAGGTGGCGAGGCACAACGCGTAAAACTGGCGACTGAGTTGAGCAAGCGCGACACGGGCAAGACATTATATATTTTAGATGAACCCACAACCGGTTTGCATTTTCAGGATATCAGTCATTTGCTCGATGTGTTGCAGAAGCTCGTGGACAAAGGCAACACCGTTTTGGTGATTGAACACAATATGGATGTCATCAAATCATCTGACTACATTATAGATTTAGGTCCCGAAGGCGGACAAGGAGGAGGAAGAATTGTAGCGAAGGGAACGCCCGAGCAAGTGGCCAACAACCCGGCCAGCTTCACGGGTAAGTTTTTGAGACCAGAGTTGGAGTAGATTAATACTTTACGATCCGTTTCGAGAGAAGGTATGGGCCTTTGTTGACGATAAGCAGGTATAACCCACTTGGTAATTCACGCATTTCAATCGCCTCGTTTGTTTTGGTTTGAGTAGTAATTACATCTCTACCCATCATATCAAGAATTGTTACTTGAAGATTTTCGTTTAAGTCGGATTCAATCCAAAGAGATTCAAAAAATGGATTTGGAAAGACTCTAATACCCGCAGTAGCGAAATCTTTTGAACCAGTAATTGTGAACTCAAAATTATCTGACAAAGCACTTTTGCATTCATTCAGAATTGTTTGAACCGAATAGATGCCAGATTCATTGACGACTAAATCCTGATCAACAGATCCTGACAGCAGATTACCATTTTTATACCATTGATTGCCTAAGCTATTAGATGAGTGAAGTGTATTAAAACTTTTTAAAGTAATGGTCGGCCTGGATGGAGTAGGATAAACCATTATTTGCTTTTCTGCTTGCCTGAGGCATGATGTAATCGGATCAACAACTTTAACAGAATAGAGGAAGTCTCCCGGAAGAGATGTATTTACTGCTTGAATAGAGGTAGAATTTCCATTTGGAACACCGTTAACGCTCCACAAGTAAATGGCTCCAGGTGCTTGTGCGTTTAAAGAGGGGTAAAGAGAGAATTGACAAAGGGTTAAGCTTGAGCCCAAATCAACGGATGGTCGATTATCAACCACAATTGTTGTTGAACTTGAAGTGCAGCCATTGATGTCAGTAATTAATAATGAATAAACATCTGGTTTATCTACAACAATGACACTCGTTTTTACTCCTGTCGACCACAAATAGGAGATAATTGATGAATTATTGGACGGAGATAAGGCGATGGGACTTGTACACAAAGCCGTTGATAATGGGATGTTAGGTTTTGGCGGAGAAGGAAATATTTTTATTTGTTTGTAAATGGTTGTGTCTAGCCCGCAGCGATTTGTAAGCCTTAAACTAGTTATGAATGTTCCCGTACTGCTATAAATTTTTTTCGGATTTTGTTTTGAGCTACTACTACCATCTCCAAACATCCAAAACATCTTATCAATTGACGCAACAGGAATTCCGGTAAATTCGATTGAATCTCCTAAACAAAAACCTTTCGCCAAAATGCCGGCATTTGAATAGATAGGATTTGGGATCCCAAATTGCCTAATGTTGACTTTCGCGGTAGCCTTACACCCGGTAACGTCAGTGGCGACTACTTCGTATGTTCCAGACACCTCAGGATTTAAAGTAGCTCCAACATTTCCGTTTGACCAAACAATTGAAGTTGGCGTTCCAGAGATAACCTTCAGTTGAACACTAAATTGTTTGGGGTTTGACATACCTCTAGGGGGCGGGAACTCTTTTAGGCAAGCTACTGTGTCAGAAACTAAACTTATTTGCAATGGGCAGGTTTGACTGAAACTATATACTGCGCTAAATAGTAGAAGAGTAAAACTTAATAACCTTAACATTCTTTCTCTTTTATGAGCCTTGTTTTGTAAAAATAATAATAAGTACCGCTAAAATAACTTCCGTTCGTTTCCCTTGGCGATATTTCTACTTTTGCAGGTATGATCAACAACAAAAACCGATTGTATTGGAGCCTGCAAATAGGTGGTTGGTCATTTTATGCCATCGTTCAGATTATAGCCTCAATCCTTAATTCCTCTTCGGCAGGAGTAAGCACACAGCGAATTTTGTTTTTTTTATACGAAGCACTTCTTTGCTTGCTGGCAACTCATGCTTTGAGAAGCTTTATGTTGAAGCGAAATTGGCTTGACCTTGGATTCCCCAGGCTCATTCCGCGAGTAGTTGCTGGAGTTTTTTTGTTGGGAGCAGTCCTCTACCTAGTTCGTATTCCAATCTCGATTCCACTGGGTTTGTTTCGTAAAGAAGTAGCCTGGGATCTTAATGTGTTTCTTGGACTCTCTGTTTATTATGCATTTATTTTCTTTTTGTGGGCCGTATTATACTTTATCTATAACTACTTTGAGCGCTACAACAAGTCGTTGAAGTACGAGGCGTCCGTGAAAGAGATCGAATTGCAAAACCTCAAGTCGCAGCTTAATCCACATTTTATTTTCAATGCGCTTAATAGCATTCGCGCGTTAGTGGATGAGAATCCGCAGAAATCTAAACAGGCTATCAACCAATTGTCTAGCATTTTGCGCAGTTCGCTCACTATGGAGAAACGAGGACTCACTCGATTTGACGATGAGATGAGAATGGTGCGTGATTACCTGGGTCTCGAAGGAATCCGCTTTGAAGAACGCCTCCATACTGAATTTGATATCCACCCGGATTCGCATGATTTTATGGTTCCACCGCTGATGATTCAAACGCTGGTAGAGAATGGTGTAAAGCATGGCATTTCAAAATTAAAAGAAGGTGGCCTCATTCGTGTTTCCACGTTCGTAGATGAGTTTGGTTTAACCATTCGTATCCAAAACAGCGGCCAATACGTAAATGGGCATGAGAAAGGCGAAGGGCTTGGCTTAAATAACACCATCCAGCGACTAAAGCTGCTATATGGAAATGTCGCTAGCTTTAAAATCACCAACGAAAAGAATAATTTTGTACTTACTGAAATTCAAATCCCCTATACAAAACTGAAGTCATCTTAAATTTTTTACTACGTCTATGAAAGCATTGGTTATTGATGATGAGCGCTTGGCGCGAAAAGAATTGCTTACGTTGTTGGAAGCGCATCCTTCCATTGAAGTAGTGGGCGAAGCGATGAATGCCGATGAAGCAGAGAAGATGATTGAAGAACTCAATCCGGATCTACTGTTTTTAGATATTCAGATGCCGGGACGCACAGGCTTTCAGCTGTTGGAATCGCTAGACTCCGCTCCGATGGTAGTTTTTACCACTGCCTACGATCAGCATGCATTGAAGGCTTTTGAAGTAAATGCATTGGATTATTTGCTGAAGCCAATTGTGGCAGAGCGATTGAGTGAGGCCGTGCACAAGGTGATGGATAAAGAGCGCATGAAAGAAGGGCGCTCGGGCGAGAAGAAATTAGGATTGGAAGATCAGGTATTTGTAAAAGATGGTGAGCGCTGTTGGTTTGTGAGTTTGGCCAATGTTCGCATGTTTGAATCGGATGGAAACTATATTAAAGTCTATTTTGATAACAACCGCCCGATGATCCACAAGTCATTGAACGCATTGGATGAAAAACTGGACGAGCGAGCATTCTTTAGAGCCAGCCGCAAGCATATTGTAAATCTGAGTTGGGTGGAAGGTATTGAACCTTGGTTCAACGGTGGATTGATGGTACGCCTGCGTGGAGGCGATAAGGTGGAGGTAAGCCGCAGACAGGCCGCCAAGTTTAAAGATATGATGTCGCTTTAGGATACTACTTCAGCACCATTTCAATTAATTCTTTCTCCACGCTCCAGTCTTTAGCAAGCTTGAGCATGGCCGTAGCCTCCATTTCGGTTACATATCCTTTCAGGTTATTGGCCTGCCACACCATATTAATGAGTTCAATTCGCTTGCCTTTGGTGTAATCGCCAATAATTTCATTTAAGTAAGTACGAGCCCGGTCGAACGAGGTCAGGTAATCCTTCGCTATAAAGTCAAGCGCCCATTTTAATTGATCGTGAGCGTCATATTGATTGGCGGTTTCTTCCAAATCTACCTTCTCCAGTTCGTCCAATCCGTGATAATGGTAAATCACCGCCTTTAGAAGCATGTAAACTCGTTTCTCTTCTTCCGTCATGGCTGAAAAATAGCAATTTCTATTTGATTGGAACGAATCACTTAATCATAAATAAAGAGATCAGAGGCTATTTGATCCGCCAGCAATTTCCCTTTTCGGGTAAGATAGAGGGTGTTACCTTCTTGTATCACCCATTCCTGATCTTTCATTTTTTGTAATAATCCCATTGAAGCCAGATCATAAGCAAAGTTCTCCTTCAGAAAAGAAAGATCGCAGCCCCATATCGTGCGAAGTGTTGTGAAAATGTATTCGTTGATTTTGTTTTCGCGGGTCAGTATTTCGATTTCAGCAGGTATTGTTCCTGACTCAATCGATTTTTGATAAAGGCTGTTGTTGCTCAAATTGGATTGGCGGCTTACACCATTATAAGAATGTGCACTTGGGCCAACTCCTAAGTATCGAGCCTGTTTCCAGTAACTGCTGTTATGCCGCGAATAAAACCCCGGTTTGCAGAAATTGGATATTTCGTAGTGCTCATAGCCATTCATTTCCAGCATATCCATTAAGGTGATAAAATTTAGCGCGGCCTCATTTTCATCGGCTGGCTGTAGTTTTCCTTTCCGGTTCCAGTTTCCAAAGACAGTTTTTTCTTCGATGGTTAATGAATAAGCAGAGATATGCTCCGGCCGAAGAGCTAGTGCTGATTCAATATTTTTTTTCCAGTCGTCCTGCGATTGGCTGGGCACGGCATAAATTAGGTCAATACTTATGTTGGCAAAACCGGCACCCCTGGAAAGTTCCATGCATTTCAAAGCTTCATCTGCCGAATGTGCTCGATTGAAAAATCTTAGTACTTCGTCATCAAATGATTGAATTCCAATGCTCAGCCTGTTAAAACCCAGGCTTTTAATCAGTGCAAGTTTCTTCTGGGTAAGATCATCGGGATTGGCTTCTAAAGTTTGCTCTATGTTCGGTTCCACCGAAAAGTGTTTATGAACCGATTCTAAAATTATCCCAAACTCGGATTCAGATAGAAGTGAAGGTGTGCCACCACCCCAATATAAAGTAGAGATGGATTCACTTGTAAGATAATCAGCTTGAAGTGCCAGCTCTTTTGCAATGGCCATACACATTTCCTTGCGATGCGACTGATTAGTGGAAAAATGAAAGTCACAATAGTGGCACGCCTGTTTGCAAAATGGAATATGAATGTAAATGCCGGCCACAGCCTAATCAATTTGTAGATGAAAGTTGTAAAACAAGACAAATGATTTCGGTTATACCATACTATTCTGATATTTTTGAATGCGCAAAACTTATCGGTGAAGAAGATCCTAGCACTCTCTATTATATTAATGGCAACCACTACGTGGTGCCACTCACAACCTGAAAATCAGGTGCCAGTGCTAAAGGATCTTCAACCACAATGGATGATTTACCAGGATGGCAATTATCGGCCGTACCATAACCAATCGAGCAAATCAATTTATTTTTGGATAAAGCCTGCCAATCATCAAGGCAAATTGCATATACTTTCGCGGCATTTGTTTAGCCTTTATGTCAACAATCAATTGGTTATTCAGAAAAAAGGTGATGTTACCGTATCGGTTGATAGCTTGATCCGAAATTTTGCCACACCTCTTTTATGTGGTGTTTATTCCGATGCAGGGGTGCATCATCTGCAAACATTTGTGACCGATCAATTACCCGAGCGCGACTTAACGCTCCTAAAACGGAAAGACAGCTACTTTTTGGATTTTACAATTATCGCCACCATCATCTTAGTGGCAGGTTTCGCCACCTTTATTCGAACTAATCCAGCGCTTACATTAGATTATTTAAATGTGAATAAATTGTTTTCTTTTCAAGACAAGGATGAAAGCAAATTCACGTTACGAATTGCCTCCAGCGTTAACTTACTTATCTATTTATTTGGCAGCTTCTTTTTGGCGCTCATCTTATTAATTGCCTTTCGGTTGGCTGGAAATCAATTCTGGCTATCGCAGCGATTTCAAGTTTACTCAACCGCCCAAGCATTCGGCCAATGGTTTTGGCTTTCATTCATTATTTTTCTGCTTTTCATTTTAAAATTAACATGGTTAGCCATTTTGACTTCCCTCTTCGGATTTCGTGACACGGTAAGCTTTCAATTTTTCAACTTTATCCGAATGGTTCTGCTGGCAGTATCAGCCATCGCTTTTTTGTGCATCCTGTTTTATGTGTTCAAAGTGCAGCAGAATAATTACTTCGAAATGTTGATCTACATCTTATCGGGAATATTTGTAGCGGGCATACTGATCACCTATTTCAAATTATTGAGCCGAATGCCTTTCCATTTCTTTCATTTATTTTCCTACCTTTGCGCATCCGAAATCATTCCTTTATTGGTTTTGATGAAGGTATTTTTCTACTAAGCCAACCGATTAGTGCTGATATGACTGAAACTGCTACGGACAGGATGCGAAAAGTAAAGAGCATCTTAGTCACACAGGAAGCTCCAACAGATGTTAACTCTCCCTATCTCAAGTTGGCCGAAAAATATAATCTTAAAATAGATTTCCGCCCATTTATTCAGGTTGAGCCGGTTCCTGCCAAAGAGTTTCGTAAGCAAAAAGTAGAAATCCTTCAGCATACTGCCATCATCTTCACCAGTCGTAATGCAGTAGATCATTTTTTTGCGCTTTGTGTAGAGTTGAAGTTAGAGATGCCCCCGGACATGAAATACTTCTGCATCTCCGATCAAACATCAAATTATCTTCAGAAATACATCGTTATCAGAAAGAGAAAGATATTCTCTGGCTTAAAGGATACGAAAGACTTACTGGAAATTATCAAGAAGCATAAAAACGAAAAGTTTCTGTTTCCTTGCTCTGATATTCGCAAGAATGACATACCCGATTTTTTGAAGGAAAATGGGTTTACGTTTACAGAGGCTATCATTAACCATACTGTGGCGGCCAATCTCAATGATCTGAAGAATGTGTACTACGATATCCTCGCATTCTTTAGTCCATCAGGAATCAATTCTTTGTTCGTTAATTTCCCTGACTTTAAGCAAAACAATACAAGGTTGGCAGCTTTTGGGCCAACAACCGCAAAAGCGGTGCGCGATGCTGGCCTTATTTTGGATATTGAAGCTCCGCTGCCCAACGCTCCCTCAATGACCGGGGCAATTGAGCTTTACATAAAAAAAGCGAACGGAATTAAATAAAGCCTTCATCCTTACGTTTTTAGGAAGGTTGACATTTTTTTGCACTTTAATAATATGGAGTTGCCCATGTCTATTTTTTTACATTATCTTTAAGTCTGTTTTAGTTATATCTGTGAAAAGAATCGTACTACTCTCCGCGATTATAATGTTGGCTTTAGCGAAAGCAGAGGCTCAACAGGATCCTCAATTTTCGCAGTATATGTTCAATACACTATACTATAATCCGGGTTTTGCAGGGGTAGAAGGTATAACAAAGCTTACGGCCATACACCGTAGTCAATGGTTAGGCTATTCACCTACCAGCGGAGGTGGAGGCGCTCCTACCACACAGGTAATTACGATCACGGCACCTATATTTAAATTGAATAGTGGTTTTGGCGCTCACATTGTCAATGATCAATTAGGTCCACAAAACAATTTGGAAGCCCAAGCTTCGTATGCCTACCATTTGGGGATAAAGAATAGCAAATTGAGTTTTGGTATCCGTACTGGTATCTTTTCTCAAACTTTCGATTTTGATCAATACCGTGCACTTAACCCTGCCGATCCATTGCTGGATAAAAAGGGCGCTCAATCACAAATCCGACCAGATTTTGCTGTAGGCGCCTTTTGGCGAAAAGAAAAGTACTATATCGGGCTAAGTTTCAACCACCTGATCAATTCGACCTTCGATTTTGGCGTGGGGCAAAGAAACGCTCTTAAAACCCACGCATATTTAACCGGGGGATACTTTTATGAGGTCAACTTCGACCTTAAATTCCATTTTTCAACAATCGTTCAATCCGATTTCACTAAAACAACTGTCAATATTGGTGGATTGGCTTATTTTAAGGATACCATGTGGGGTGGTCTCGCCTTCCGTTCATCAGAGTCTGCTACCTTATTATTAGGATATACATTATTGAAAGACAAGTCTTTAAAGCTAGGCTACAGCTTAGACTATATTATACAGGATCAAGCTGCTAAGCAGGCCACATCCCACGAATTAATGCTCAGTTATGAATTGCCGATCAATCCTCCAAACAGTAAAAAGGTTGTTCGTACACCGAGATATAGGAAGTAAATCGGTAAATAATTTTGGTTTTTTTAAGAATTTAGTGAATTTGGTGGCCTAGTGTTTAATTAAAAGACGAAAAAAGAATAACTTTCGAGTCTGTTCGTTACAAAGCGAACCGGATAAAAGAGTGTACTAACATAAAACCTATGAAGAAAAGCGTTTCTCAGAAAGTTCTGTACTATGCATTAATCTTAACAACTTCTGCTGTCGTAGGAAGTTGTGGTCTCCTTGGCATTGGAGGCAAAAAGGGCGGTGGCGATGCCCAAGGCGAAGTAGTAGGTCAATCTACTATTGAGCGTAAAGAAGGATGGTCAATGGTTATTCCTTATGGAATGGTGCCCATCCCAGCCGGAACTTTCCACATGGGTCAAGCAGACGAAGATCCTGCCTCTACACAGATCAACTTCAACAAGCAAATTACGATTGGTCCTCTTTTCATGGATGAGACCGAAATCACAAATGACGAGTATTTACAATTTACAGCCTTCTTCATGGGCGCTGAGGGTGGTGCTCAATTAACTAACTTCCCTCAGGTAAGCCAACAAGAGTTCATGGCAAAGTACTATCCTGACACCACCGTTTGGATGAAAGACTTTACCCACCACATGGGAGATCCATTGGTTGATTATTATTGGCAACACCCTGGCTACCAAGACTATCCTGTGGTTGGTGTTAGCTGGGAAGCTGCTTCTTTCTTTGGAAAGTGGAGATCAGCATTCTTGAACGAATGGCGTCAGGTAAATGGTGGTCAGCCTCCCATGCCTTCTTTCCGCTTACCTTCAGAAGCCGAGTGGGAATACGCAGCGCGCGGTGGCCGTGATATGAATAAGTACCCTTGGGGTAACCCTTACATCCGGAACTCGAAAGGTTGTATGTTGGCAAACTTTAAACCAGGTCGTGGTAACTATTTTGATGATGGGTTTGCTTATACATCTCCAGTTGGTATCTATTTCCCGAACGATTACGGTTTAGTGGATATGTCTGGAAACGTATCGGAGTGGTGCTTGGATGATTTTAATCCGGCTTCTGTACCTACCGTATGGGATTTGAACCCTCAGTTCATCGATAAGAATGCTTATGATAAGGAAGGAAACTCGAAAGAAAAATACAACGCACGCAAGGTTATTCGTGGTGGTTCTTGGAAAGACGTTGCTTATTATCTTGAAACAGGCACTAGAACATATGAGTACAAAGACTCAACAAGAGCTTATATTGGCTTCCGTTGTGCGATGACCAACCTTGGACGTTCAGCCGGAACCGAATTTCAATAATTGAAAACTACCCCTTATATTTATAAAAAACTCAGAATAACCTAAATCTTAAAGAACCATGGCAAAGAAAAAAGGCGGATTTGTAGATTTACTTTTCACAACCATTATGCCCAAAGTATATGGCATTGGAGCAGCGGTTGTAATTGTTGGTGCACTTTTCAAAATTCAACACTGGGAAGGAGCAAATGAGATGTTGATTTTAGGACTTGGCACTGAAGCCATTATATTCTTCCTTAGTTCTTTCGAGCCGAAGCATGCGGAGGCAGATTGGTCTAAAGTTTATCCAGAATTGGCAGAAGATTATGAAGGACCTGTTAACCAAACAGCTTCAAGAATCAGCAACAGACCTGCAGCTGGCGAGTCTCCGCTATTGAAAATTGACGAAATGTTGAAGACTGCAAAAGTAGATCAAAACTTGTTGGATAACCTTGGAAAAGGATTGACCAATTTAGCTACTTCAGCATCTCAAATGAGCAATCTTTCGAATGCAGCAGTTGCTACAAACGACTATGCAAAGAACGTTCAGGCAGCTTCTGCTTCTTTAACTGAAATGAATAAGTCTTACGGAACAGCAATGAAAGCTGTTGGTGCAATGGCTGATGCTTCTAAAGACACAAGCGAATACCACAAACAAGTTCAGGCAGTTACTAAGAATTTGGCTTCACTTAATACCATTTATGAAATGGAATTGAAGGATGCGGATTCTCATGTGAAGAACATGAACAAGTTCTACGAAAGCTTAACTGGTGCTATGCAAGGATTATCTAAAGTAGGAGATAACACGGCTAAGTTTACTTCTGAGTTAGGTAGCTTGACAAACAATCTTACTGCACTTAATAAAGTGTATGGTAGCATGTTGACTGCAATGAAAGGCAGCAACTAAGATTTAGAGAAATTTGGTTAGGACTTGTTTATAACAATTTAAACTAATTCAACATGGCAGGTGGTAAGGAAACGCCCAGGCAAAAGATGATCGGTATGATGTACATGGTGTTAACAGCTCTTTTGGCTCTTAACGTTAGTAGTGCAGTACTCGAGAAATTTGCCATCATTGATGAGACTCTGGTACAACTTGTAAAAGATAGCGGAGAATCAAATGATAATATATTGACATCAATTAAGGGCTCAAATGTAAATAGTCCTGAAGTAGATGAGGCTAAGGTAAAGGCACAGAAAGTAAGAGATCTTACAAAGGCTACCTTGGCTTATATGGATGACATTAAGAAGAAGATGGGGACTGGAAAAGATGGTCTTCCTCTGAAGGATAAGGTTCAAGATACTCATCATGCAGATGAGTTGATGCTAAATGATAAGGATGGTCCAAGTTTAGCGGTTGGCTTTGAGAAAAAGCTGAATGAACACGTTAAGCAATTGAATGAAATAATGAAGTCGAAGAAGCCTTTCGACAATATCACTAAAACGGCAGGGCAATACGATAGCTTTAAAGATGCAAAAGAAGAATTAAAGAAACAGGAGTACCCAATTTTCGCTTTTCATGGAACCCCTACAATGGGTGCGATTGCCTATGTAAGCCAAATGCAAACTGAAATTTTGGAGTACGAGAGAAATGCCTTGAATGAACTTTTGGCTGTAACAAAGGGAAGAGTTTATGAAGTAGACCAACTTGTGCCTATGGTGAGAGCACAGTCAAATAGCTTAGTGGCTGGTGCTAGTTATGAAGGTGATTTATTTTTGGCTGGCGCTGCTTCAGGAGGTGTTGAGCCTGAAATGTATAAGGGATCTGAAAGAATGAAACTCCAAGAAGTTGATGTTTCTCCAGGAGTAAAAATAAAGATGGCGAGAATTAAATTTACTGCTAGTGCTCAATCTTACAATAAGGATGGTATTGCTGAAATGTCCTATCCTGTTAAAATTGTTATCCCAGGAAGAGATCCGATTATGCAGACCATTAAGTACAATGTAATTAGGCCAGTTGCAAAATTTGAATCAGAAGGTGCTAGCACGCTTTATTTAGATTGCGGTAATGAGGTTTCTGTAAGTGTTCAGGGATTGCAAGAATCTTCTAGTATTGGATTAAGCGTACCTGCTGATCAGGGAAAGGTGATTCAGCAAGGTTCTGGAAAGTTTGTATTGATACCGATACGCCCCCAAATGGATGTTAAAGTTTCAGTTGGAGGTGTAGTTATCGATACTAAACAATTCAAGGCGAAGGAAGTACCAAAGCCGTCTGCTAAATTGATGGTAGGTAACGGTGACTATGATGTGAAGAAGGGGATTCCTCCAGGAACATCTATCGTGAAGTTTGTTCCTGATATTACAGATGATAACTTCAAGAGACAAAATGCAAAAGATGCTAGCTACCGAATCATTAGCATGACTTTGCAAATCACTGGAAAAACTCCAATTACGTTAAATTCAGGAACTATCGAATTGACCAAATATGGTTTGCGTTCTGGAGACAGTTTCTCAATTTTTAACGTTCAGGTAGTACGTTCAACTTGGGATCCAGGTGATGCAGATAACAAGCCTGTTAATGCAAAACTGGAGGGCTCCTATATAATGGGTAGATAAGATTAACGGGGATCGCAGTTGCGATTCAGACGACCTTATAAAATAGATTTAATGCATGAAAATGAGGATAGCTAGTATAGTTCTTTTGTGTCTTGGCTTTATTATTAATGGATACTCCCAAAGAGATACCATTATCAACCCTAACTCGGTTGAGAAAATACCATTCTACGAGCAATTGTATCGTTTCAGGGTATGGAGAAATGTGAACTTGTTGGAGAAGCAAAATGCTGGTTTTAAGTCAGCAAAGTCTGACATTGGAGCATTTCTTATTAAGGCAATTAGAAACGGTAGCTTGATTGCCTATGACGGGGACTCTGTGAAAGCTGCAAAGAGTCCAGATGAGGTGTTGGTTTTGAACTCTGCAGTTCAATCTCCGCCTTTCGATTCCAAAAAGAACTATGTAGCTAGCGAGGAAGCCTATTTTGAGGGTAGAAACTATGTTTCGTCACGAAATGACAACTTGGGACATCCCCCTACGGATAGTCAATGGTGGGAATTGTCAGGTAACCAGACGGAGATATTACAACCTGGCCAGATTAAGGAATTGCAAATTGTTGAAGATCTAATTTTTGACAAGAGAAGATCACGTCTTTACTATGATATTCTTTATGTTGGCATCATCGTAGAGAAGGATGGTAACTATAATCCAAAGGGATATGTTTACTATAAGGATTTAGTGAAATTGATCGAGAAGGCTGCCCATAGTAAAGATCTTGATGAAAGAGACAAGGTTCAGTGGAGAAACCGCTATAACCCATCTGAAAACAAGACTTTCGTGGATGCGTTCAAATTAAGACTGTTCCATGGTGTGATTGAGAAGGTCGAGAACCCCGATGATCGTACTATTCAGCAAGTGTATGAAATGAATGGACGTACCATCGGAGAATCTGTGTTTGCTCGTTGGGAGGAGGAAATGAAAATGATGGAGAAGGAGCACAATTTGTGGGAGTATTAATTCTCTTAGAGACAATACAAAAAGGCTTCCATTTGGAGGCCTTTTTTGTTTACACGCAATAAGTATGATCAAAATAAGAATAGGAACTAAGGAAGATCTACCACAGGTACTGGATTTGGTAAAGGAATTGGCGGAATACGAAAGGGCCTTGAAAGAGGTAACGAACACCGTTCAGAGGATGGAGTTGGACGCCTTTGGTAAAGAGCCTGTATTCGGTTTCTTTGTTGCGGAGAAGAAGGATCGGATAGTTGGAATATCGTTGTACTACTACAGATACTCAACTTGGAAGGGGAAGCGACTCTATCTAGAAGATATAGTGGTTACTCAAAGTGAGAGGGGAAACGGCATTGGTCATTTACTTTTCGAAGAGACGATGCGCTACTCGCTGGCAAGTAATTGCACGGGCATGCAGTGGCAAGTGTTGGATTGGAATGAGCCAGCGATAAATTTCTACAAGAAATACAATGCCCGCTTTGATGCGGAGTGGATTAATTGTCATTTAGATTCAAACCAGATACAAAATTTATTAGCCAAGAGTACGAAATAATACCTCTATTTTATTCACTGGCATAGTCCCTGAACCTTCTAACCATAGCGATACTGAAACCGATCATTAAGATAAGGGTACCGATCCAAAGGACGTTGATGAGTGGCTTTTCCAAGGCTTTAATAACTACCCAATCTTTCTGACGCGTAGTAATTCCCAACAGAAACTCGTTGGTTTCGGGATGGATGTTAAGTAAAGTGATTTTAACACCAAGATCATTGATTTCCGATGGCAAGCGGCCCACCTGACTTTTATCTTTAATTAAAAATATTGGCTCTGCATAGTAAGCTTCATGCTCACCTTGCACTTTAACTTTGGCTTGAACGGCCACGTCTTGTGCGCTTAACTGAACGCCTTCTATTTCAGTGATTCGTTGGATGCTTTCTAATGACGCCTCATATTTGGCGCTGATGTAGAAATTTTCATTTTCTTTCACTTTCCGTTCTTCGATAGCACTCCACTCTGGCTCCTCTTCCCGGTTCATGGGTAAAGAAACGTGCGTGTATAGATCTCTGGAAAGTTTTCTCTTGATATCTGGAGACGCTAGAAAACCGCCCATAGCAGGGTTGATTTGCACCCTTGGAAATAAAGAAGCAGCAAGCTTTCCTTCTTTTCTTAACTCAATTTCATAAAATGTGTTTTCTGGGTAAATTTCAAAAGTATCCTTAGCCTGAAAGAGTTTTTCTCCATTAAAAATGATGTCCTTTTTTGCGATTACCTTGAAGGGATCCAGTGTAAGCTCAATATCATTTTTATTTACATAACCACTCTTATGGCGAGGTTCTATTCGCTCGCCTTTATATTCAATGTCATAACCAGCCATGGACCGAGGCTCATTAATGAAGAGTAATAGATTATCGCGATTAAAATCTGTTGGCAGGTCTTTAGAAATCAACATGCCGGTATTATTCAGCGAAACTACTTTGGAATATCCGGCTGAGAAAAGTACACCAATTAGCATCAATCCCACTCCGATATGAGCAATGGCTCCGCCTGAAAGTCGGGGGTTTATTTTAAGAAGGCTGAGCATCACCTTCACATTGGAAATAATGAGATAGATTCCCGCCAATGTAAGGATGAGATAAGGAATGGAATAGATTTTGGCGATAGCGATTATTAGCGCAAAAACTAAAAACGTAATTAAAACAGGTGTCAGTAGTTCTGACTTTAACTTCTCTTTATCTATCTTTTTCCACCAGAAAAATTGCCCTGTTCCGGATATGAATGCTACCGCTACTCCAAACCATAGCTGAAACTTCGAATAAAACTCGATCTGATTAGCAGGTGGCGCCAGATTAGAACTTCCGCCAAAAAGTGTGATGATCTTGTTGTAAACAGGAATCGAAGTGGGTAACAATACCTGAAAGCCCATCATACATAAAGTGGTGGCTCCTAAAAAAATCCAGAACTCGCGTGAGTAAGTAGAAACTTCTTTTTCAGTAGATGGGATTTCTTTCCAGCGAACGATGGAAAGTAAAATGGCAACTAATGTAAAGAATAACAAGTACACTAATAATTGTCCTGACAAACCAAGGTCTGTGAACGAATGAACCGAAGCATCGCCAAGAATACCACTGCGCGTCAGAAAAGTAGAATAGAGTAGTAAAACAAATACAGCGATTACCAATATGATGGACACCTTCAATGCGGCACCGCTATTCTTGTAGGTGATCATCGTATGAATGGAAGCAACCAGAATCAACCAAGGAACATACACTGCGTTTTCGACCGGATCCCAATTCCAATAGCCTCCGAAATTAAGTGTTTCATAAGCCCAATAACCACCCATTAAAATTCCTAATCCTAAAATACCGCCACCTAGTAATGTCCAGGGAAGTGCAGGTTTTATCCACTCGGTATATTTCTTTTGCCATAAGCCTGCCATACAAAATGCAAAGGGTGGCAGCGCTAGGGCAAAACCTAAAAACAAAGTTGGCGGATGTATAACCATCCAATAGTTTTGAAGCAATGCGTTTAGACCATTGCCATCTTTTGGAACAAAATCAGGTTGCAGTTGAAAGATCGGATCGCTCAATGCATCACGCAACAATATGAATGGTGAACTACCTAATTTTAGCTCAATCCCTGGAATGACAATTCCGAGAATCATCGATGCAAGAAATGCTTGCACCAGTGTAAAGACTACCATGGTTGGTGCCTCCCACATCTTTTGCGTTTTAATTAAGAATAATCCAATCACTACATGCCAGAACATCCATAACAAAAAGCTGCCTTCCTGGCCTTCCCAAAAGCATGATAGCATATATTGCCCCGGCAGATGAAGTGATGAATGCGAGTACGCATAGTGATATTCAAAGTAGTGCTGATAGATGATAATAAATAAACTTGCGACAATGCCAACAACAGCCATCGCATGCATATAGAAAGCAAAGCGACCATTGAGCAACCACGAATTTTTTTGCTCTACATCTTTGAGCGAAGTAGCTTTCCAATAAGCAAATGAACTAAGAAGAGAAGTGACGAAGGCCGTGATGACTGACAGGTGGCCAAGATTGCCTATGGTATAATGCATTGCTTCGTTGGAATAGAGAAATCGGTATTAGTTAAACCCCTGCGTTTAATTTTTGTTCCTGATATTTGGAAGGGCACTTCAGCAAAATTTTCTTAGCTAAGAACGTGTCATTCTGATAGCTGCCAATGACTACCACTTTTTCGGAGCGCGTAAAATCCGGAGGCATGGGTTCGTTATAAAAAACTTTCTGTTCTTTATTTTTATCATCAACCAGAATAAATGAAAATGAAAGATTGTCTTCGCTCTTTTCAATGCCGATTGGATGACCAGCTGCATCTTTGGGCAATTGACCCACTACATGAACTTGTGTCGAACTTCCGGTTGAAGCTAGCTGATAGGCTTCATCAAAATTTACGTAGGTGCTAGCATCGCCAGCGGTAGAAATGATAATGACGATAGCCACAGCGATGACAGCAATAGCTAGTAGATATGATTTTTTCATAAAACTATTGTTTAATCTTTTTTCGTGATTCGTTCTTCTAAACCCGAAACTTTCTTATCAATGAAAACCAAGTAGCCGATCAACCCGATCAGAATCACCAAGGCTATAGCGACCACCACGTAAATTTTTCCATTGCTTCGCATGGTATCAGCCATTTCCGCATCTTGTGCGGATGCCAAAAATGGAAAACATAACGTAAATAGTAGAGCAATTGCCTTATTCAGCTTTTTCATCTTCAATGGATTCTATTTTTTCTTTGACGAGTTCAATTCGAATTAACAAGGTAGCGATCCATGTGCCTAACAAGGCCCATCCTATCACAGCTGGATAAAAGACCAATCGCATTTTGCTATCTAAATCATAGGTGTTAAAACCCGGATTGCCACCATTTCCAGGATGCATGGAACTCATCATTCTCGGAATAATAAAAATGAGAGGAATCATGGCAGCAAAGGCGAACACATTGTAAGCTGCAGATAGACGAGCGCGTTGTTCTTGGTTGTCAACAGAACCTCGCAAAATGAAATAAGCGAAGTAAACGAGTAATGCGATGGCGGCTCCGTTTTGTTTGGGATCGCCATGCCACGGAGAGCCCCATGTATAGTTGGCCCAAATCATTCCAGTAACGATGCCCAACATCCCAAGAACGATTCCTATCGTTGCAAATGCATTAGAGTAAATGTCGTATAAGTTGTTAGGCTTTCGCAGGTACTCTATTGCAAAATACGTAGACGCAATAAACATGAACACCATGGCAAACCACATCGGCACATGAAAATATAGCGCACGAATGGTTTCGTTAACGATATGAAGACGCGGAACTGGCACCAGAAATCCACCCACTATGGTGTAAACCAGTAGAATCACTGACAAAATTTTCCACCAACTTTTTCTCATAAACTCACAGTTCGCAAATGGTTTTTTCTACGCTTTCCTTAGCTGCGCCAAATATACGGGAACAACAAATAAGACGCGGCCGTCACCAGACAATTTATTGCCAGAAGAGTAATCAGTTCGTCATAACTCACACTTCTGTCCAAATTGTCAATGCAGTTTTTAGTGACTTTAATCGCTAATAAGAGTACCGAAATAACCACGGGAAAACTAAGCACAGTCATCAACACGTTGCTATTATTTGCTTTGGCTGCAATACCCGAAAGAAGGGTAAGGGAAGCGGAGAAACCCCAGCAAACCAAAATGATGGTAGTTAAAAATATCAAATGATCGCCTACCGGATTTGCAATGAATAGTACAAATAGGCCAAAGCCACCAAGTGCCAGCAAAACGCACAGAAAAAAATTGTAAAGTAATTTGGCCAGAATGATTACATCGGGACTAACCAGCGAATAAAAGTAGATGTCAAGCCCCCGTTTCTCACCAATAAAGCTTTTGGCAATGGTATTTATCGATGAAAACAGAATGGTTACCCAAAACAGGGCACTCCAAACCAAAGGCGTAATGAGGTTTTGGCGAAGGTTAAAGGTGATATAATAGATGAAAACAGTGCTAAACAGGTATAAAGCAAGCCCTGAAATGACCGATTTACGCCTGATTTCCAGCCGCGATTCTTTAATCAGTAAAGCCAAAATTGGCGCCATGAAAATTATCGAATATTTACACCCTCTTTATTGTGCAAAGAAAGCGCATAAAGTCGGTTAAGCTATGCAATTTGTTAATTTTGCAGTCCTTTTAAATAGAAATAGATGAGCAAGGTTTTAGTGACGGGATCGGCCGGTTTTATAGGATATCACCTCACCAAAAGGTTGATCAAATCGGGTCACACGGTAACGGGCATCGACAACATGAATGCCTATTATGAAGTTACCTTGAAAGAGTCCCGATTGAACGATTTAAAGACTTTGCCCCAATTTCAATTTCACCCAATTGATCTTCAGGATAAGAAAGCCCTGGACGCATTGTTTGTCGAATCGAAGTTTGACTTTGTAGTCAATCTGGCAGCTCAAGCCGGGGTGCGTTATTCTATTGAAAATCCGTATGCGTATTTGGATAGCAACATCCACGGATTTTTGAATATTTTGGAAGCATGTCGGAACAATCCTATTAAGCATTTGGTATATGCTTCATCCAGCTCTGTGTATGGAGCCAACAAAAAAATTCCCTTTTCAGCCAAAGACAACGTAGACCATCCGCTGGCCCTTTATGCTGCAAGTAAAAAGGCCAATGAACTGATGGCCCATACGTATTCTAATCTCTATCACATTCCTACTACAGGTTTGCGGTTTTTTACAGTTTACGGTCCGTATGGAAGGCCGGACATGGCTTTATTCATTTTTACGAAAGCCATTTTAGAAGGAAAACCAATTGATGTTTACAACCATGGAAAGATGAAACGTGATTTCACTTTCGTGGATGATATTGTTGAGGGAATCGTGCGATTGTTGACCAACGTGCCAAAGGGCAATCCTACCTGGGATGCCATGAAGCCAGATCCATCATCCAGCTTTGCTCCCTATCGGGTTTATAACATTGGAAATAACAAGCCTGTAGAATTGCTTCACTTCATTGAAGTATTGGAAAACAAACTAGGCAAAAAAGCAGTGAAGAATTTTCTGCCACTACAAGCAGGCGATGTGCCCGAAACATTTGCGGATGTAGATGATTTGATGAATGATGTTGGCTTTAAACCGGCTACTTCCATCGAAGAAGGCATTGGTAAATTCGTGGATTGGTATGTAGAATATTATAAAGTAAAAATATAAGTGGAAAAAATCGGAATCATTGGCCTAGGCTACGTAGGGTTGCCGCTGGCGGTAGAGTTTGGCAAGTCGATGGATGTAATCGGCTTTGATATCAACCAATCTCGTATTGACGAATTGAAAAAAGGCTACGACCGCACACTGGAAGTAGACGAAGCCGAGATGAAAAGTTCAACGAAGCTTACCTTTTCAACCAAGCTGGAAGATCTGGCAACTGCCAACTATTTTATTGTAACAGTTCCCACTCCAGTGGATGAATACCGCAATCCAGATTTAACACCATTACAAAGCGCCAGCCGCACCGTTGGTTCGGTGTTGAAGAAAAATGACATCGTGATCTATGAGTCTACGGTGTACCCCGGCTGCACCGAAGAAGTTTGTGTTCCTATTTTGGAGAAAGTAAGCGGATTAAAATTTAACGTAGATTTTTTTGCAGGTTATTCGCCCGAGCGCATTAACCCGGGCGATAAGCAACACCGCGTGGCAGATATTAAAAAAGTGACTAGCGGCAGCACACCTGAAATTGCAGAGAAGGTAGATCAGCTTTATAAAAAAGTAATTCGTGCGGGCACTTACAAAGCATCATCACTAAAAGTAGCTGAAGCTGCTAAAGTAATTGAAAACTCCCAACGCGATGTAAACATTGCTTTCGTGAATGAGCTAGCATTGATCTTTCAGCGCATGGGCATCGACACACACGAAGTGTTGGAAGCAGCCGCAACGAAATGGAATTTTCTCCCTTTCAAACCAGGCTTGGTAGGCGGCCATTGCATTGGCGTAGATCCATATTACCTTACTTACAAAGCGCAGAGCCTTGGCTATCATCCGGAAGTAATTCTTTCCGGAAGAAGAATCAATGACAACATGGGTATCTTCATCGCCAACGAAGTGATCAAGTTGATGGCGAAGGCCAACATGCCGATTTCAGGTGGAAAAATTTTAGTGCTGGGCTTAACCTTCAAAGAAAACTGCCCGGATATTCGTAATAGCAAAGTGGTAGACGTCATCAATGAGTTGCTCACGTTTGGTGCGAAAGTAGATGTATATGATCCGCATGCCGATGCGGCCGAGGTAAAGCACGAATACAACCTCACGCTGACTACAGATTTATCACAGAAATATCATGCCGTGGTGTTGGCCGTAAGTCACAAAGAGTTTGCTTCCATTGAATTAGAAAAACTCAAGGAGAAAAATGCCATTGTCTATGACATCAAAGGATTTTTACCGAAGTCATCTGTAACAGCGCGATTGTAAATGAGCACCGCCAAAGTATTATTAACTGGAGGAGCCGGATACATCGGCTCACATACTGCTGTAGAGCTGATCAACCAAGGCTTTGAGGTAGTAGTGGTAGATGATCTTTCGCGTAGTGAACATCAAATGATTGAGGGCATCGAAAAAATTACCGGTAAGCCGGTACTTTTTTATAAGGGCGATTGTGCAGATGCTTCCTTCTTGCAATCTGTATTTGAGAAAGAAAAGATAGGCAATGTAATTCACTTTGCCGCTTACAAATCGGTTGGTGAATCGGTTGAAAATCCACTGCTGTACTATCGCAATAATTTACTTTCGATGGTGACGCTTTTGGCGGAAATGAAAAGAGCAGGCGTTAGCAAGATCATCTTTTCATCTTCTTGTACGGTATATGGTCAGCCGGAACATATTCCGGTCGATGAATCGGCTCCGTTTAAAAAAGCAGAATCGCCTTATGGCGCCACCAAGCAAATGTGCGAGCGCATATTAGAAGATGCAACCGTATCCAATAAAAATCTGAAGGTCATTTCACTCCGCTATTTTAATCCGGTAGGAGCACACCCCAGTGCTTTGATTGGCGAATTGCCGATTGGTACACCTTCTAACTTGGTGCCGTTTATCACACAAACAGCTGCGGGCATCCGTACGCAGCTTACGGTTTTTGGAAATGATTATAATACCCCCGATGGCAGTTGTGTGCGCGATTTTATTCATGTAGTGGATTTGGCAAAGGCACATGTGAAAGCAGTGCAAGCCATCGATTCGATTACAACACCGTATGAAACGTTTAATATCGGTACCGGAAAAGGTGAAACGGTTCTTGAGTTGATTAAGAAATTTATAAGTGTGACCAGCGTAAAGTTAAACTACACCATTGGTGCACGCAGACCAGGTGATGTGGAAAAAATATTCGCAGAGCCGAGAAAGGCCCGGGAAGTTTTAAAATGGAAGGCAGAGCAAACATTAGAAGATTCATTGCTCCATGCCTGGAATTGGGAAAAAAAATTAAGAGGATTGAAATGAGCCAATCAATAAAAATGGTGGATTTGCAGGGGCAATACCTGCGGATAAAGACGGAGATTGATGCTGCAATACAAGAGGTGTTAAACTCAACAGCTTTTATTCAAGGACCACAGGTTGCACAGTTTGCCGAAGCCTTATCAAAGCATAACCAAAACTGTTCAGTGGTAACGTGTGCCAATGGTACCGATGCGTTACAAATCGCGATGATGGCGCTTGACTTTAAGCCAGGAGATGAAATTATTTTGCCGGTTCATACGTATGTGGCCACAGCTGAAGTGATTGCGCTCCTCGGACTCAAGCCGGTGTTTATTGATGTTGATGCCGAAACATTTACGATTGATGTAAATCAAATTGAAGATAAAATCACTGCCAAAACAGTCGCGATTGTGCCTGTGCATTTGTATGGACAGTGTGCGAACATGGAAGCGATTTTAAAAATTGCAGCCAAAAGAAATATTTATGTAATTGAAGATGCCGCTCAGGCATTAGGTGCCGAATATACTTTCGCTGATGGAAAGAAGATGAAGGCCGGCACGATGGGCGCTCTCGGCACTACTTCGTTTTTTCCGTCTAAAAATTTAGGATGCTTTGGCGATGGCGGAGCCATTTTTTGTGGCGATGCAAAATTGACGGAACGCGTGAAGATGATGGCCAACCACGGCCAGAAAATAAAATATCAACATGATGTGATAGGTGTGAACAGCCGATTGGATACACTACAGGCTGCTATACTTTTGGTGAAGATCAAGTATCTGGATGAGTACACCAGCAAAAGAAATGAAGCGGCTACTTTCTATGATCAACAGTTAAGTTCGGTTGACTTCGTCTCCATCCCCGTAAGGGCTAAAAACTCAACACACGTATTTCACCAATACACGATCAAGATTAACTCCGGAAATCGCGATCATTTCAAAAAGTATTTGGAAGAAAAAGGAATTCCAACCATGATCTATTATCCAATTCCATTGCACTTTCAAACGGCATACAAAATGGATGGATTTGGGCCGGGCTCTTTTCCTGTTACCGAGCAACTTTCAAAAACAGTGATTTCGTTGCCCATTCACACAGAGATGACGAATGACGAATTGATGTACATTTGTTCAACCATTAAAGATTATTCCCGCCATGCCTGACGACAAATCGTACTATGTTCACCCGAGTGCTATCGTAGATGAAGGTTGTGAAATTGGTGTGGGTACTAAAATCTGGCACTTCTCGCACATTATGCCCAATTGTAAAATCGGAGAAGGATGTAACATCGGACAGAATGTGGTAGTATCGCCAGATGTGGTGTTGGGAAAGAATGTAAAAATTCAGAACAATGTTTCTATTTACACCGGAGTGATTTGTGAAGACGATGTTTTTCTTGGCCCATCGATGGTTTTCACCAACGTCATTAATCCACGAAGTGCTGTAAACAGACGCGGCCAGTACAGCAAAACAACCGTGAAGAAAGGAGCATCGATTGGCGCCAACGCAACGATTGTTTGCGGACATGATATTGGCCAGTATGCATTTATTGGAGCCGGTGCGGTGGTAACCAAACATGTCCCTGATTACGCATTAGTAGTCGGCAACCCGGCTAAGCAAACAGGATGGATGAGTGAGTATGGTCATAAATTGATATTTGATAAAGCAGGAGTGGCCGAGTGCCCCGAGAGCCACGACAAGTACCAATTGAAAGAAGGCAAAGTAAGTAAGCTTTAATTTTTATACGATGAAGAATTTTGCATTGATAGGAGCAGCCGGATACATTGCTCCACGCCACTTGCAGGCAATTAAAGACACCGGCAATAATCTGGTGGCTGCACTAGATCGCTTTGATAGCGTGGGCATCATGGATAGCTATTTTCCAAAGGCAGATTTCTTTACGGAGTTTGAGCGCTTCGACCGGCACATTGATAAACTAAAACGTTTAGGACAAAAGATTGATTACGTAAGCATTTGTTCACCTAACTATCTTCACGATTCACACATTCGATTTGCGTTGCGTCATCAAGCTGATGCTATTTGTGAAAAACCATTGGTGCTCAATCCGTGGAACGTGGAAGCTTTGGAAGAAATTGAAAGAGAAACGGGCAAGCGTGTTTACACCATTTTGCAATTGCGCTTGCATCCCAATATTCAAAAGTTAAAACAAGAAATTGATGCGGCACCGGCAGGTAAAGTTTTTGATGTCGACTTGAACTACATCACCTCGCGCGGTAAATGGTATTTCCACAGTTGGAAAGGAGAGGAAATTAAGTCGGGAGGAATTGCCACCAACATTGGAATACACTTTTTTGATATGCTGTTGTGGGTGTTTGGTGGATTGAAGAGCAGTTCGGTTGAGAAGAATGAAGCCGATCACGCCAAGGGATTTTTAGAGTTGGAAAAAGCGCGTATAAATTGGTCGTTGAGTATCAATGAAGAACATTTACCCGCAGAAGTTCGCAAAGCAGGTAAACGCACGTATCGTTCACTAACCATGAATGGGAACGAGATTGAATTTAGTGATGGCTTTACAGAACTTCACACAACCAGTTATAAAGAAATTTTAGCCGGACGTGGATTTGGATTGGCAGATGCAAAACCATCTATCGAGTTGGCCTATCAACTGAGAGGTAAAGATTAATACAATGAAATGGCCATTAAGAGTTATTCACCAACTGCATGTTTGTTTCAGCCCATGTGGCTTTAGAAAATAAATTATAAACACATGAAAGGAATTATTCTTGCGGGTGGATCGGGAACACGATTGTATCCATTGACCAAAGCAGTTTCCAAACAACTGCTTCCCATCTACGATAAGCCGATGATTTATTATCCATTGTCGGTGTTGATGTTGGCAAACATCCGTGAAATTCTCATTATCTCTACTCCGCACGATCTTCCACTCTTTCAACAATTGTTAGGCGATGGATCTTCGCTTGGGATTAGATTGGAATACAAAGTACAACCATCACCCGATGGATTGGCACAAGCATTTTTGCTGGGAGAATCTTTTTTAGGTGATAGCTCTGCCTGTTTGGTTTTAGGAGATAACATTTTTTATGGCTACAATTTCTCAGCACAGTTGGAGCAAGCGAGTAAGATTGAGAAAGGCTCAACGGTTTTTGGGTATTATGTCAATGATCCCAACCGATATGGAGTTGTAGAATTTAATGACGAGGGTAAAGTGCTGTCGATTGAAGAAAAGCCGAAAGAGCCAAAGTCGAACTATGCCGTTACCGGATTGTATTTTTATGATAACACAGTTGTTGAAAAAGCAAAAACGATTAAGCCGTCACCGCGCGGAGAGTTAGAGATAACCGACTTGAATAACTTATATCTGAAAGAAGGAAGTTTGAATGTAAAATTGTTGGGTCGTGGCATGGCTTGGTTAGATACCGGCACACACGAGTCGATGCTTCGGGCATCTACTTTTGTGGAATCCATTGAAGATCGCCAAGGATTGAAGATTGCATGCTTGGAAGAAATAGCATTCCGCAAGGGATACATATCGAAAGCACAGTTGGAGGAATTGGCAAAGCCGCTTTTGAAAAATCAGTATGGCCAATATTTAATGAAAGTGCTGAACGAGAAAGTGGTGATCAAGTCATGATAAAAAACAGAGCAAACCTATGCGATTGATTGAAACCGGATTTGACGATTTATTCATTATTGAACCAAAGGTGCTTGAAGATGATCGCGGCTACTTTATGGAATCGTACAACTATGAGGCAATCAAAGCGCAAGGTGTAGATATTCGGTTTATACAAGACAATCAGTCACGATCACGAAAAGGAGTTTTGAGAGGATTGCATTTCCAAAATGCACCGTATGCACAAACAAAATTGATTCGCACGTTGAGCGGAACGATACTGGACGTAGCCCTCGATTTGCGAAGAGAGAAAAGCACCTTTGGAAAAGTTTTTACTTTTGAACTTTCAGCGCAGAGTAAAAAGCAAGTATTAGTTCCTAAAGGCTTTGCACATGGTTTTTTGGTGTTAAGCGATGAAGCGGAGATACTTTACAAGTGTGATGAAACGTATCATCCGGAAGCAGAAGGCGGCATTATTTGTTCAGATCCGGATTTAGCTATTGATTGGGGCATTTCATTAGATCAAGTCATCTTATCAAAACGAGATCAGCAGCACCCAACCTTGGCAAACGCGAAGTTTAAATTTTAATAGGAATTACAATTTTTTTGATCCGACTATGAAAAATATACTAGTGACAGGCGGAGCAGGTTTTATCGGCTCCAATTTCATACCATACATTCTAAGTACACATCCTGACTATCACATTGTAAATCTGGATGCCTTGACGTATGCAGGTAATCTAAAAAATCTTGAAGAAGTAAAGGAGAGTAATCGATATACATTTGTGCAAGGCGATATCTGCGATCGCCCAATTGTAGAACAATTGTTTGCGACATATCAATTTGACGGAGTGATGCACTTTGCTGCCGAGTCGCATGTTGATAATTCCATTCATGGCCCGGAAGCATTTATTCGCACCAATGTGTTCGGTACATTTACATTGTTGGATGTAGCACGCAAGAGCTGGATGGAAGCCCCATTCCAATTTAAGCAAGGTGCTGACGCCAAACGATTTTTACATGTGTCTACCGATGAAGTATTTGGCTCGCTGGGCGCGACTGGATTGTTCACGGAGACAACTCCATATGCACCTAATAGTCCGTATTCTGCTTCCAAAGCCAGCAGCGATTTAATGGTGCGCAGTTACTTTCACACCTACGGCATGAACGTGGTGACGACCAACTGTTCAAATAACTACGGACCTAAGCAGCATCCGGAAAAACTGATTCCAACTATTATCCGCAAAGCATTGGCAGAACAATCTATTCCCATTTATGGCGATGGAAAAAATGTGCGCGACTGGTTGTATGTATTGGATCACTGCACCGGCATTGATTTGGTTTTTCAGAAGGGAAGAAGTGGCGAGACTTATAACATTGGCGGAAACAATGAGCGTAATAACAATCAGATTGTTGATCGAATTTGTTCCATCTTAGATCAGCGCAAGCCACGCACCAATGGTGAGTCGTATAAAAAATTAATTACGTTTGTTCAAGATCGGGCAGGACATGATAAACGCTATGCCATTGATGCGACCAAGATCACTACTGAATTAGGGTGGGCGCCTTCTCAAACTTTTGATAGGGGCATCGAAAAGACGATTGATTGGTATTTGAGTCAAAAATGAGTCGCAAAGCAGAAATTGTAAGTTCAGATAGAACCTTGTAATTTTACTAACTAACCCCACTTTTATCATACGGTTATTTCTCTATACGGCCATAGCTTTCCTTATTTCGTTTTTATTTTTCCCCGTGCTGATAAAAATATTAAAGCAATGGAAAATATACGATTCACCAGGGCAGCATAAAATACACACCACGTTTACGCCAAGCTTGGGAGGCGTAGCTATTTTTGTAGGGGCATTATTTGCGTTAATGATTTCATTGTCGTTAAAAGATTGGATGGATAGTAAATTTCTGTTCATCTCCATTTCGCTCATGTTTTTTATTGGCTTGCGCGATGATGTGTTAGCACTCACACCCAAGCAGAAATTATACAGTCAATTTTTGCCTGTGTTTTTGTTGGTATTCTTAAATGGGGTTACGCTGAACTCAACCTATGGTATTGTCGATCTTCCATTCATTCCAGTTTGGATAGTGTGGATAATTTCGGTGCTCACTCTAGTGATATTAACAAATGCATACAACCTTATTGATGGGCTGGATGGCTTGGCCGGGAGCATCGGCATTATTTCACTTGTCTTTTTCGGACTCTGGTTTCATTCCATTGGAGAAGACACGTTCAGCCTCATTGCGATGACTTTTGCGGGACCGCTATTGGCATTTTTGTTTTTTAACTGGCAGCCGTCTAAAATTTTCATGGGCGATACAGGTGCGTTGATGATTGGATTTTTATTGTCATTCATGGCGATTCAGTTCATCAATTCGAATTACCAGTTGCCGGTAGGACATCCTTCGAAATATCAGGCTTCCGTTTCTACAGCTGTGGCAGTGGTAATCATTCCAGTCTTTGATACGTTGCGTGTAATCATTTTGCGCCTGCGAAAGATGCAATCACCCTTCAAAGCCGACCGCAATCATCTCCATCATCAGTTTTTAAATTTGGGATTTAGTCACGCAAAAGCGGTATTGACTCTATCAGCGATTAACTTACTGTTTATTGGCTTAGCATGGGTGCTGCGCGATTATGCAGATCTTCTGATATTACCATTGATTGTATTAATTTGCTTGGCAATAAATTATATTTTGAAAAGAGCCCAAGCGGCTCGAGCGCACTAATATGGAAGAGAGAGTAAAAAAAATTGAAGAAGAGGTAAAGGCCTTTCTGGTTGCCAGCAAAGAAGATCTCGAAAATTTTCGCTTAAAATTTATCAGCAAAAAAGGATCTGTTTCTTCTTTATTTGATGACTTGAAGCAGGCCTCTGTAGAGGAGAAAAAGAAAATTGGCAAAGTGCTGAATGAGTTGAAGCAATTGGCCGAAGGCAAGTTCAAACAACTACAAGAAAAACTCGAGAGTAGCCCGGATGCGGCCAGAGGGCAAATCGATTTGTCCCTGCCGGTGGTTCCAAATAAAGTGGGTAACCTTCATCCGCTGAATTTAACGCGCTATCGTATCATCGAAATTTTTGAACGCCTTGGCTTCAATGTTTCTGATGGTCCTGAAGTAGAAGACGATTGGCACAATTTTACGGCACTTAACTTTGCAGAGAATCATCCGGCACGTGAGATGCAAGATACGTTCTTTGTTGAGAAGAATCCAGATGTTTTGCTTCGCACGCACACCTCCAATGTGCAAGTGCGTTTGATGAAAAATCAAAAGCCTCCGATCCGTTCCATCATGCCCGGACGTGTGTATCGCAACGAAGCCATTTCGGCTCGGGCACATTGTTTCTTTCATCAAGTGGAAGGTTTGTATGTTGATAAAAATGTTGGCTTCTCTGATTTGAAGCAAACATTGTATCATTTCGCGAAAGAGATGTTTGGACAAGAGACGAAAATTCGTTTGCGCCCTTCGTTCTTTCCGTTTACAGAACCAAGTGCAGAAATTGATATTTCATGTTTGATCTGCCATGGCAAGGGATGCAATGTTTGTAAGTACAGTGGTTGGGTGGAGATTGCAGGCTCCGGCATGGTGCATCCGCATGTGTTGAAAAATGGTGGCATTGATCCGGAAGAATTTACAGGCTTCGCATTTGGAATGGGCATCGAACGGATTACCATGTTGCGATATAGTATTAATGACTTGCGTTTGTTTTCCGAAAATGATCTTCGCTTTTTAAGGCAGTTCAAGTCGGTGATATGACGCACCCTATTCAAACAGTAGCTGTTGTTGGAGCTGGCACCATGGGGCAAGGGATTGCTCAAGTGTGTGCCATGAGTGACTACAAAACTATTCTGTTTGATATCGATTCAAATCTTTCTCAAAAGGCAATCGCTGCAATCAATCAAAATCTGGATACGGCAGTAGCCAAAGGCAAATTGACTGCGGAAGCGAAGCTTAGAACTATTGAATCGCTGACAACCGCTAAAGACATTTCCGAATTAAAAGTAGATTTGGTAATTGAGGCGGTAGTTGAACGATTAGAAGTGAAGCAACAACTTTTTGCACAGCTTGAATCAATCAACGAAGGCAGGTGTATTTTAGCATCGAATACTTCCTCTATTTCCATTACTCAGATTGCTGCTACGTTGAAGCATCCGCAGCATTGTGTGGGGCTGCATTTTTTTAATCCGGCCCATCTGATGAAATTAGTAGAGGTGGTGAACGGAGCAAGTACCGATCCGGCTGTCATTTTGCAAATGAAGAATTTCGCAAAATCACTTTCAAAAATTACAGTAGAGACAAAAGATTCGCCCGGCTTCATCGTTAATCGGGTAGCTCGACATTATTATGTGGAGGCTTTGAAGCTTTTAGAAGAGGGAGTAGCAGATGTAGCAACGATCGATAAACTGATGCGCTCGGCAGGATTTAAGATGGGACCGTTTGAGTTAATGGATTTGATTGGGATTGATATCAACTTTGCGGTGACATCCTCTTTGTATCAATCTTTTTTTCAGGATTCAAAATTCAGGCCGAGCCGTATTCAACAACAAAAAGTTTTGGCAGGGCATTTGGGGAGAAAAACAGGCAAAGGATTCTATGAATATGGAAAGTAAATTGGTTTCAGATTTCAGACCACAAGTTTCAAGTAACAGAACCCGCGCGAAGCTATTGGTCACCTGCAGTTTGTTGTTTTTAGCCGTGATGATATTTCCTGCATCCGGTACTAAAGCTCAGGCTTCCTTTGCACCCATCAATATTAACTTATCCTATCCACAATACCAGCGACTGAAATTAGATGGGGGTTATCAGTACATCGATGACGGAGGAATGCAGGGAATCATTCTTTACCGTCAGGATGAATCAACCTACATCGCCTATGAGCGGTTATGTTCGTTGGATGGTGAACCCGCGGTAAGTGTGGACGGTTCGGGCTTGTTTATGAAAGGGTGCAACTCCACGTATAGTTTTTCTGATGGCTACCCAACAGGGGGACCCGCTACACGCCCGTTGATGAAATACCGAACTTCTTTAACGGGAAATACGCTAGTGATTACAGATGAGTTGGCGTATTGAAACATTAGCGTAAACCACGCACACAGTAGAGGAATCCTTCATCTAAAACAACTTCATAGAAACTATTCTTCTCAGAAATAGCCATAACAATATCGCAGTATTGCTTGCCATCAACCACGAGGCAAATTTTAGATTCTTTGAACCTTGGAAGTAATATTGTAGCCGCAATTTGTTTGCTTACCTTATACTTTTTGCCATTCTCATCTAGCAGATAACTCCCCTCAGCAATTTTTTTATTGGTGTAAAAATTCATTTTAACCAGATCAACTGTTTGTAGAGAATACTTATTATTTAAACTTGAATCTTTAGCTAAATCATAATAATGAAGATTGTATGTATTTATGACTCTAAGAATGTTTTGCCACTTTGTTTTAAAATTTGCATCCTCTACTATATCCTTCGTTTCAGGCAAGTCGCCTACCAGGGAAAGTAAAAGCTCTTTTTGCTTTCGACTTGATAGGTTAATGTTTACCAGGCTATTGGTTCCATGCTTGATCGCCTTAAAGACATCATCCTTTTCTATATAAATTGTAACTTCTTTCTGAATGGACATCGAAGGAGCTCCAGCGTTTCCAGAAAAACCTGGGCCATATCCGGCCGTATTTTTTTCGTATAGATTAATTCTTCCCTGTCCAATACACGTGACCAACATATAGTTTTTAGCTTCATCTATTCTCAGGAAACTTATTTCACCCGAATTCGGATCAAGGATCGCCTCTATTTCTTTGAGCGTTATTTCTGCTTCAGTTCCATCTTTGAGGGTAAGCTTTACTCTGTGATTAGGATCAGAATTAAAATCAAAGTTTGGAAGTTTTAATTTATGAAATGCGATAATTGAATCATTCTTTAAAAGTAATGCCTGATCGATCCTTTTGCTCTTCAACAGATTTTTGCTTGAATTCAAAAAGAATTGACTAACCGCATGTTGATGAATAAGAATTGATAATAGAAGTAATAATAATTTTTTCATTTTTATTTACTTTAGTCACTCCACCTCCTCCACCTGCATTTGTTTTTCATACAGTTCTTTGTACACACCGTTGTGTGTCAGTAAATTTTCGTGCGTGCCTTCTTCTACCATGTTGCCATCGTGCAATACAATAATTTTGTTGGCCAGCTTCGCTGAAGAAACGCGGTGAGAAATAATAATCGATGTTCTTCCTTGCATGATTTTTTTCATGCTGTTGAGGATGGTGTTCTCTGTCTTCGTATCTACTGCAGACAGCGCATCATCTAAAATTAAAATTTTCGGCTCACGTGCAATGGCGCGTGCAATGGATACCCGTTGCTTTTGTCCGCCAGAAAGCGTGATACCTCGCTCACCCACACGTGTGGCAAAAGTTTGCGGAAAGCCCATGATGTTATCGTACACATCTGCATCTTTGGCCGCCTTTATTACTTTGGCTTCGTCTGGTGTTTTCAGACCAAAAGCAATGTTGTTGAAGATCGTATCGCTGAATAAGAATACATCTTGTGGTACAATCCCTAACTGACTTCTTAAACTAATCAGTTCATATTCTTTAATAGAGATATCATCAATTCGAATTTGGCCCTCTGTAGTATCATACAGCCTTGCTACGAGATTGGACACCGTGCTTTTGCCGGAGCCCGTAGTTCCAATAATGGCCAACGACTCACCTTTCTCAATCGTGAATGAGATGTTTTTTAATGCCTTGATGCCCGTATCAGGATAAACAAACGAAACATTCTTAAACTCAATTTTTCCGATCAATTCTTTTTGAAGATTTTTTTCTGACACAATATCTGTTTTGGTGCGCAAAAATTCGTTGATCCGCTTTTGCGATGCCTCTGCGCGTTGCACCAAACTGCTAGTCCATCCAAGCGAAGTCACGGGCCACGTAAGCAAGTTCACGTAAATGATGAACTCGGCTATGTTTCCAAATGTAAGCCGACCATTAATTACCTCTACACTTCCTGCATAAACTGTCAGCACGGTACTTAATCCTACTAATCCCATGATCAATGGAAAGAAAAGTGCTTGCACTCGCGTCAATTTCAATGACTGCCGTTTGTATTCATTACTTTCTTGGGTAAAATTAGCTACCGACTCCTGTTCGCGTGTAAACGACTTGAGCACACGTATGCCGGAAAAAGCTTCTTGCACAAACGTGCTCAATCGCGATTGACTTTTTTGAATCATCTCCGAGCGATGCTCAATAATGTTATTCACATAGAAAATGCTGATCGATAAGATCGGCAATGGAATGAGCGCATACCAGGTTAGTTTCGCGCTGATGCTGAACATAATTGGGATGAGCATCATGAAAAGTGTTATCAGCGTAAGCCCGTACATGATGGACGGGCCGAGGTACATGCGCACACGCCCTACGTCTTCACTGATACGGTTCATCAAGTCGCCTGTATTATTTCTGCGGTAAAAACTGAGCGGCAACGTTTCGTAATGTTCGAAGATTTCGTTTTTCAGATCATATTCAATCAACCTACTCACGACGATCAGCGTTTGGCGCACCAGATATAGAAAGAAACCGCGAAGCAGTGCCATTCCTAAAATCAGCAATGCATAGATAAGTATGCCACGGGCAAATACATCGAAGAACGCGCCTTGAGCAGTTGTATTTTCAAAAGAACGATAGATGCGGATGTTATCCACTACCAAATCAATGGAGTGGCGCACCATCTGCGCAGGCAAAATTTGAAACACATTGGAGATGATGACCCAAATCAACCCAAGAATCAGCGGTTTTTTGTACTTGTAGAAATACTTATTGAGGTAACGAAGTTCGTGCATGGTTCGATAAAAACGAAAGGTACTAGTTTTGGTTCATTTGGAGGGTGCGGTAAATTTTGAATTTTGGATTTTATATGTTGAAACGCAAAGTGTAATTTGCAGCCTTATTCAACGTTCTTTACCAAATGCTCAACAGACGCACCATTCGCATTAAGATTATGCAATCCATCTTTGCTTTCGAGCAATGCAAAGAAGCCAACTACCAGCTCGCCCTCGACTTAATTGAAGAACGATTTAAGCCCGATTTAAACAGCATGGAAGTGCAAGACAAAACACTTTTGCGCCAGCGACATAAAACGGCTAAATCTGTTTTTGAAAGCCGCTACCAAGGAACTCCAAAGGAAGTGACTGAACCGATCATTACCAAAGTGGTGGATGAGGCTATGGATTTGTATACCAAGCAGGTAAAAAAAGACAAAGCATATCTTGGAAAAAATAGTATCACCGAAATTTTAAAGCTTACCGAAACATACCATCACACACTGGGTTTGATCATCGCTTTCGCGGAAGTAGCAGCCAGCGATAAAAAACCGGTTCATGCCAAGCTGATCAACTTGCCGATCGTCAAAGCCTTTTTGGAAAATGAAGAATTGAAGAAAGAGCTTCTCCGCACGGCAGGTTGGAACAACGAAATGAATCTGGTGCGCGATTGGTTTCGTGAAATAGTAAAAGAAGATAAGGAATACCAGAAGTTTATTGATCAGAAGGAAACGGATGCCGAAGCACAGCGTGGATTTATAAAACACTTGCTCCGCAAAATTATTCTGGCCAGCAACGCCATCAACGACTACTTTGACGAACAAGACATTCGTTGGGCAGAGGACAAAGACATTATCAAAAGTCTGGCTGATAAAACCATCAAGTCATTTGAAGGAGAAAAGATCGAATTGCAAAAGGTGTCGCTCGATTGGGAAGACGACAAGCAATTCATCGACAAGTTGTATGAAAATACCATTGAATTGGATCAGGAATTCAAGGATTTGATTGCCTCCAACACCAAAAACTGGGAAGTAGACCGCCTTCCCTTAACCGATCGCGTCATCCTTGAAATGGCCATTGCCGAGATGATCAGTTTTCCAAATATTCCCGTTAAGGTGACGATCAATGAGTACATCGAGTTGGCCAAGGAATACAGCACGCCCAAAAGCCGTCAGTTCATAAATGGTATTTTAGATGTTCTATCCAAGAAGATGAAGGACTCGGGGGCATTGAAAAAGAGTGGCCGCGGCTTGATTGACAATAAATAATACCCCCAATTTGAAATAGTGGAAAGCTATTATCTTTGTACCCTGTAAGAACTGAAACCTATGAGTAAAAAAGGAAGTAATGCGTTGATGGCCTTTTTGGCCGGAGCTGCGGTGGGGGCTGTTTTGGGGATCCTTTACGCCCCAGATAAAGGCTCTAATACCCGTGAAAAGCTCTCCTATAAATTAGATAAGTATAAGAAACTGCTGGAAGACTATCTGGCAGATTTGGTTTCTGGAAAAGAAACACCGCTTACTACTCAAGCCAAGTCGCAAGGGCAAAAAGTGGTGAATGAAGCACAAGACAAAGCACAACAATTGCTCGATGACGTGGATGCGCTACTCGAGCAGTTGCGGGGTAAGAACAGTTAAAGAATTGTTAAAGACAGGCTATTGGTCTTTAATATTCTTTTATCAGTTATTTTTGTAAATAGAATTCAAAGAATAAATCAATATGAATATGAAAACTAGTGTAAGAGCAGGTTTAGTGGCAGCAATGGTTATTGCTTTGGTAAGCTGCCGCGATAAAGCCTCCGAAAAAAGAATTGCCGAATTAGAGAGCCGCCTTGCCCAAATTGAAGGCACCAAAGCTACAGCAGCGCCTACACCTTCAGCCGTCACACCAGAAGCAGCACCGGCTGTTGAGGAAAAGCCAGAAGGGCCACTTCCTACCATGGAATTCAATACCATCGATCATGATTTCGGTACGGTAGATGAAGGCAAAAAAGTGTCTTATACTTACAAGGTAAAAAATACAGGTCAAGCTCCTTTGATCATTCAGAATGCGCAACCTTCTTGCGGATGCACTGTGCCAGAGTGGACTAAAACGCCTATTCCGGTTGGTGGAGAAGGTTATGTAAAAGCAGAATTCGATACCAAAGGTAAACCAGGCATTAACAACAAAACCATCACTGTAACAGCCAACACATGGCCAAAAACAACCATGCTAAAGTTTAAAGCCATGGTAACACCGAAGCCCGATGGCGCTAATGGCCCTACCGTGAAGTAATTATTATCATTTTAAGATTCATCAACATCCCAAGCCCTTTCGGTTTGGGATGTTTGCTTTATAAGGAATAACTTGCAGCCTTAAATTTTACGTATGAACTCAATTTTATTACAAGCAGCACCCGGTGGCGGTGCCACGATGCAAATCATATTGATGGTCGCCATCATTGGTATCTTCTATTTCTTCATGATCCGTCCACAACAAAAGAAAGCAAAGGACCAAAAGACCTTTACGGAAGCAATCCAAAAAGGAGATTATGTAGTGACGATTGGTGGAGCACACGGCCGTGTTGCTGAATTGGAAGGTGATACTTTCATTTTGGAGGTAGAACGTGGTGCTCGTATCCGGTTCTCAAAATCGGCAATCTCTATGGAGTCTACCAAAGCAGCCGCAGCTAAGAAACCTACTGCCTGATTTTAGTAAAGGTACGAGTTCGCTCAGCGAATTTTTATTCGTAAGCTCTGGGCTAATTCGTACCTTTCCTTTCCCATGAATTTTTTACGAGCCATCGGTAATCTGCTGCGTTTTGATCGCGCCAACTGGAAGGCGGTTATCCTATGTTTTATCGTAGCCATCGTCTTCTGGCTCTTCAATGCTTTTAATAAAACCTATTCTACCAATGTGCGGTTTCCGCTGCGCTTTGAATTCGATGTCGAGAATTTTGTTTCGGCAACTGAATTGCCGCGCTACGTAACCGTGAATGTCAGTGGCAACGGCTGGGACCTTTTCAGAAGTTATTTTGGAATTAAACATCCCGAACTAACCATCCCCATCGAACGTCCTCTGGAAACAAAAAAAATAGTAGGTGCTACTCTGCGGCCTCAATTGGAACCTCAGCTGGGTAAGTTGAAGATTAACTACGTAGTTACCGATACGCTCCACCTTCGGTTAGATGAGCGAGACGCTCACTTGTACAAGGTAGTGGTCGACACAAAAAGTTTACAATTTAGAGACGGCTATGGCCTCATCAGCCCTATTGTGGTGCTTCCTGACTCCATCTCACTAGATGGGTCAAAAACGATGTTGCATGAACTTCCGGACAGTCTTGAGTTGTTTATTTCTGAAAAAGATATCAACGAAAATTATTCGGAAGAAATGGAAGTAAGCCTTCCAGCCGGTGTGAACCTTGTTAGAAACCCACCGACAGTAAAAGTTATGTTTGAAGTGGGGTCTGTAAGAGTAATTTCTGTACGCCTGAAATGGGTTGATCGAAAGCAGATTTCTACTACCGATAGCGTGGGAATAAAAGTGGTTGTTCCCACTCGCCAAGAAGACGATTTTATGAGTAGGCGATCTCAGCTTATTGCTTCAGGAAGAAAGACGAAGAATAAAAAAACATTTCCCGCACAGTTCAATTTACCACCGTATGCGCGCGTAGTAGAAGTCGATTCGATATCAAATGAATAACCCTTTACAAATTGGGATTACGGGAGGCATTGGCTCCGGCAAAAGTATAGTTTGCAAAGTTTTTTCTGCCTTAGGTGTACCTGTATATGACGCGGACAGCCGAGCGAAAGCTATAATGACCACTGACGGAATATTGGTCGGGCAAATCAAAGAGGAATTCGGAGATTTAGCCTATGATACCCATGGCATATTGAATCGAAGTTACCTTAGCGAACAGATATTTCAACATCCGCAGAAGCGAGAAAAACTGAATGCACTCGTTCACCCGCGGGTGGCATTGGATACTGAACGATGGGTAGAGCAACAAGTGGGAAGCAGGTATGTAATTCGTGAAGCGGCACTGATGTTTGAATCCGGATCATACAAGAAGTTAGATGCAAGTATTGTGGTAAGTGCGCCAGAGTGGTTGCGCATTAAGCGAGTCCTTCAGCGCGACCCACAACGGAGTGAAGCAGACATTCGAAAAATAATGGAAGTGCAGTTGCCGGAGAAAGAAAGTAGAATGCGAGCCAACTATATTATTGAAAACGATGAAACGCAATTGGTCCTTCCACAAATCATAAAACTGCATCTGCATTTTAGCACACACCATTCGATTTTTTGAATTAGCACGAAATGAAAAAAACACTTTTTACATCCGTTATTGTTTTGGCAATTATTTTTTTGATCGCCTTACCGAAGCTTGGTTGGTTTAAATCAAAAAAAGATGCTCCCATTGCCAATGCTGGTGGCGGAAAACAAAAATTGCTGGTGGAGGCCATGATCTTGAAGGAATCTAAACTTGATAATAAGTTGGTGGTTACAGGCTCTGTTTTGCCTAATGAGTCACTCGAATTAAAAAGTGAAGCTTCCGGAAAGGTAGTAAGCATTTCTTTTCAGGAAGGCAAACCAGTTTCAAAAGGAAGTTTGTTACTTGAAATTAATAATGATGATTTGAAAGCTCAGCTTGAAAAGCAGAAGTACAATCAAAAGCTCAATCAGGATAATGAATTTCGTCAGCGCAAGCTGCTTGAGAAGGATGCGATCAGCCAAGAGGAGTATGACAATGCATTAAATCGGTTAAATACAACCGTAGCCGATATTCGGATTTTAGAAGCACAGATTGAGAAAACAAAGATTAAAGCTCCATTTGATGGAGTGATCGGTTTGCGCTATGTAAGCTTAGGAGCCTACATTTCTCCCGCTACCATCGTTGCTACACTCTACAATATTTCACCGGCAAAGATTGAGTTTGCTATTCCCGCTCGGTATAGTTCACAAGTTAAAGCAGGCGAACGTATATTTTGCCGAGTAGAAAATGATCTGACTGTGTACGAAGGTGTGGTATACGCAGTGGAGCCACGCATTGATCCGGAAACAAGAACACTAAAAATTCGCGCGCAAGCTGATAACAAAGGGGGCAGTTTACTTCCTGGTCAATTTGTAAAAGTTGAATTGATTTTAGAATCGTTGCCCAACGCTTTGCTGGTTCCGACAGAAGCAGTCATTCCCGATCAAGGTGGAAAGAAAGTGTTCATCGCGAAGGCAGGCAAAGCACAAGAAGTAAAAATTGAGACGGGCATTCGCACGGAAAATTCTTTGGAAGTATTATCTGGCCTAAAGGCAGGAGACACCTTGTTGATGACAGGCATTCTTCAATTGCGGCAAGGGCTTGATATTGAAATCATCAAAACCAATAGCGATCAGAAATAAGTTGTTGATAACCATTAAATAAAAAAAACAGATGGCAAGTCTTTCTATCACCAGCATTAACCGTCCGGTACTGGCGATTGTGATGTCGCTGGTGATCATTCTTTTTGGAGTGATCGGTTTTTCGTTTTTGGGTGTGCGTGAGTTTCCCAGTGTAGATCCTCCTGTGGTTACGGTTTCTACCAACTATGTTGGTGCAAATGCCGATGTCATGGAATCGCAAATCACGGAGCCACTCGAAGATGCAATTAATGGCGTGCCAGGTATTCGTGCCCTGACTTCTGTAAGTCGTGAAGGCCGAAGCAATATTACCATCGAATTTGAATTAGGAGTAAACATAGAAGCTGCTGCCAATGATGTACGCGATAAAGTGTCAGGTGCACTCAACCGTTTGCCACAAGATGTAGATCCTCCGGTGGTAGAGAAAGCCGATGCCGACTCGAGCCCGATCATTTTCTTGACTGTGCGAAGTGACAAGAGGAACCTCTTAGAGATTTCTCGCATAGCGGAGATTATGTTCAAAGAACGGATTCAAACAATTCCGGGAGTGAGTGCAGTGCAAATTTGGGGACAGCAGCGCTACTCCATGCGCCTGTGGATGGATCCTATCAAATTGGCATCTCTTAAGCTCGCGCCTTCTGATGTGTTGCAGGCATTGAACCGTGAAAATGTAGAATTACCATCGGGCCGCGTGGAAGGTCAGAACACAGAGCTTACAGTTCGCACCATGGGTCGCCTGACGAACGAAGAGGATTTTAATAATCTTATCATTAAAGAGGATGGCGACAACGTAGTTCGCTTTAGCGATGTAGGGTATGCTAAACTCGGTCCCGAAAATGAGCGAACCATATTACGCAGAGATGGAATTCCGGGCTGCGCGCTCGCGATCGTTGCGCAACCAGGGGCTAACAACATTGACATTGCTAACCGATTATATAAAAAATTAGATCAGATTCAGCGCGACTTGCCGCAGGATGTGAGTTATCAAATGAGCTACGATTCTACAAAATATATTCGTGCCTCTATCGCAGAAGTTGGGGAAACCATCATCATCGCATTTTGCCTCGTGCTCTCCATCATCTTTATTTTCTTGCGCGATTGGCGCACCACCATTATTCCGGTAGCCACTATTCCTATTTCATTGATTGGTTCTTTCTTCGTGATGTACATGTTGGGCTTCACCATCAATGTACTTACCCTTTTGGGAATTGTTTTGGCGATTGGAATTGTAGTGGACGATGCCATTGTTGTGTTGGAAAACATTTATGTGAAAGTAGAGGAAGGAGAAGATCCGGATACAGCAGCGCGAAAAGGATCTACTGAAATTTATTTTGCGGTCATCTCTACAACGGTATCAGTGGTAGCGGTTTTCCTTCCCGTGATCTTCCTACAAGGTTTAACCGGTCGTTTGTTTAGAGAGTTCGGTTTGGTGGTTGCCAGTGCAGTAGCTATTTCTGCATTCGTTTCACTCACACTCACTCCGATGATGAGTTCAAAAATTTTGAGACGCAGAGAAGTTCAGCCTTGGCTATATCGAAAGACCGAGCCTTTTTTCAACTCTTTAACACAAGGGTATTCTTCAGCTTTGGAAGGTTTTATGAGCCGCAGATGGTTGGGATTTGTCGTGATTGTGGTAGCCATCGGGCTTATTTTTATTCTTGGAAAAGTAACTCCTTCTGAGCTATCACCCCTTGAAGATCGTAGCGAGTTTCGCCTTCAAGCTCAAGCACAAGAGGGCGCTACTTTTGAATATATGGATCGTTACGTAAAAGAGTTAACTCAATTTATTAGTGACGAAGTGCCGGAGCGAAATGGTATGGTGAGTGTAACGGCACCCGGATTTGGCGGTAATGGTGTGAACTCCGGATTTGTGAGAGTTATTTTAAAAGACCCGAAAGACAGAGATCGGACACAGCAGCAAATTGTGGATGATATTACGGGCAAAGTCCGGAAATATACTGGTGTGCGAACCTTCAGCACACAAGCGCAAACCATTGGCGATCGCAGAGGCGGATTCCCGGTTCAGTTTGTAATTCAGGCGGCTGATATTGAAAAGTTAAAGAAAGTATTGCCTGAGTTTATGGTGAAGGCATCGGCTAGTCCGAAATTTGCTTTCGTAGATTTGGACTTGAAGTTCAATAAGCCGGAGATCAACATCACGATTGATCGTGACAAAGCGAGAAACTTAGGAGTAAATGTGTTAGACATTTCGCAAACACTTCAATTGGGATTGAGTGGTTCGCGCTTCGGTAACTTTATCATGGATGGAAAACAATATCAGATCATCGGTCAGGTAGAACGTGGAAATCGCAACGAGCCATTGGATTTAAAAACACTGTATGTTAAGAACAAACGCGGTGAATTAATTCAATTGGACAACCTAGTGACATTTGAAGAACGCAGTAGCCCTCCGCAACTGTATCGATTCAATCGCTATTCATCGGCAAAGGTGCAAGCCCAATTAGCAAAAGGTGTTGCCTTGGGGGATGGCATCAAAGAAATGCAACGTATTGCATCGGAGGTATTGGATGAAAGTTATACTACGAGTTTGGACGGAGCATCTCGTGAATTTGCGGAAAGCTCTTCCAGTATCATCCTTGCATTTTTAATTGCGCTGGCCATTATTTACTTAATCTTAGCTGGGCAATTTGAAAGTTTTAAAGACCCTTTTGTGATTATGTTCACAGTTCCGTTAGCGCTTGCAGGCGCGTTGCTTTCGCTATGGTATTTCAATCAAACACTCAATGTGTTTAGTCAAATAGGAATTATTATGTTGATTGGTTTGGTGACCAAAAACGGAATTTTGATTGTGGAGTTTGCTAATCAACGTAAAGAACAAGGGCTTGCCGTTTTAGATGCCGTTAAAGAAGCAGCTGTATCACGTTTCCGTCCGATCATCATGACGAGCCTTTCTACCATTTTAGGAATTTTGCCGATTGCCTTAGCTCTGGGTGCAGGTTCTGAAAGTCGTGTGTCAATGGGTATTGCCGTTATCGGAGGTATGTTGTTCGCTACCGTTCTCACGTTGTTTGTTATTCCAGCCATTTATTCATACATCAGTAGTAAGCATGTTAGCGTTAAGCACAATTAAATCCACAGGTAATATGCTGCAGGCACATGTTGCCATCAACATCCGTAACACGAAATGGGTACTAAGCCTAGTGTCGTCAGTGCTTTTGCTCATTTTAAATTCAAGCACAGCAAATGCCCAGGAAAAGCTGAGCTTGGCAGATGCGGTTCAAATTGGTTTGAAGAATAACTTTGGAGTGCAAATTCAACAACTCAATGTTGAATCGGCTAAGCTCAATAATACTTGGGGGCAAGCGGGTTTGTTGCCAGCGATAAACTTAATTGCGAGCCAGAACAACAATGCAATAGAACGGGTACCAGCCAACCCCTTTGCTGTGCCTGGTTTAAACATTACAGATAACGTGTTGGGTCAGTTAGATGTGCAATTTACTTTGTTCGATGGTTTTGCAGTGAAGATAGCCAAGCAACGATTAGATCAACTGGAATCGTTGAGTAAGGGAAATGCCACGTTCGTAATGGAAAATACGGTGCAATCGATTATTCTTAGTTATTATCAGGCGGCTTTGGAGAAGGAGAGACTACAAGTGCTTGTAAAAAACAGAGCATTTTCTAAAGAGCGTTATGTTTACGTGAAGCTAAAGAAGAATCTAGGTTCGGCTATCTCATTTGATGTATTGCAAGAGCAAAACAACTATCTCACGGATTCTTCGAATGTGTTGCGTCAGGAAATCATTGTAAAGAATGCGACACGTACACTCAATGTGTTGCTGAACGAAAATGTCACCAAGACATATGAATTCACCAACCCTTTAGAGTTTAAGGACGAAGCTTACCTGTATGAAGATTTACATGGTAAGATGGTAAGTTCGAACACCAATTTAAAAAATCAATTTATTAGTCAGGAATTATTTCATAACGCTACCCGAAACGCCCAAGCAAATCTTTCGCCCGCTATTTTGTTAAACATCGGAGCTACGAGTAGCTTAGATCAGCAGTATGCAAAGTTCAGGCCTCAGTCTGGAGGAACAGTTGTTAAAAGCACTTCTCCAATAGGTTTTGTAAATGATGACCCTGCTCTTCCTGTGGTTGGGACTAGTATCGCTTCGGAATATTTGACTCAAACTGGTAATTCGTACGGGGCGTATGGAAACATTTCTTTGCGCTTCACACTTTTTAATGGTGGCCAGTTACGAAGGACTATTGACAATGCTCAAATTCAAGAGAAAATTGCCAAGCTAACTACCGATCAATTGAAAGCTTCATTGGAAAACAATTTGCTCGCTAGTTTTGATCTCTATAATCTGCGCAAGCAATTGGTGTTAATTGCTCAGACTAAGTTGCAAGCTGCAGAATTGAATTTGTCGCTTGCCAATGAGCGCTACAAGAATGGTGCACTCAGTGCGATTGACCTTCGCATTGTGCAGGAGAATTATCAGGCTGCCGCCTTAGAAAAATTTGCAGCCATCTTTGACGGTCTATCTAGTCGTATTGACTTGATTAGACTCACCGGAGGCCTGGTGGATAATGCTGTTAAGTAACAAGCATTAGTGATCAAGAAAGCTTTGTACCATCGATTCGTTTACGTGATCCATTAACACCACTTTCCACCACGTGGGGTGATCATGATTATCGGGAACTAAGTTGTAGTGATGCTGTATTTCGCGCACCATATGGCGATTATGAATGGCGACAATATTCATGTGCGGGTCGTGGATGTATTCAATCTTTTTCTTGTCGAGGTCGGCACACATTTTCTTTTTTAGATCCATCACCCGTTTCACTTTGGCCTGCAATCCCTTCGATCCAAAGGCGCGTAAAATCATCCACACAGAAATAGCATTTGCGCCTGATCGGCTTCCCGAAAGGGTATGAATTTTGTGAGCCATAAAGTGTGGCTCAATGGTAGCAAGATAATTCAGGTATCCTTTGCGAATTAGAAACACACCCGTACCATAAGGAGCTTGCAGCATTTTGTGAGCGTCTAAACTAATGCTTGTTACCTTGCTATTTGAAAAGTTGAGACTGTTTTTAGGATGGGTGAATGGATAGGTGAAACCTCCAAAGGCGCCATCAACATGTACTTTGTAAAATACTTCTTCTTCATCCAGCACCGTAGTTAAATCATCAATATGATCCACCGTTCCAAACATCGTAGTTCCCATGTTTGCCACCACGATGAAGTATTCAATTTTTTCGGTTTTTGCTTTTTTGATTTTGGTGCGCAAATCTTGCAAATTGATTTGACGGGTAGTTTTGTGTACATCAATAATCAATTGGCGAATGCCTAGTAGGTTCGCGATTTTCCACACCGAGTAATGCGTATCTTCCGAATGTAAAATGGCAATTTGATGCGACTCGGCCTTGTACTTTCGCTTGAACAGATTGCGAAATATCCATGCCGCTTGCATGTTGCATTCGGTGCCACCAGCGGCAATGTAGCCATCTTGCATGCCAGGTTTACCAGCCATCAGTTGCTCTGCACAAATTTGAATCGCCTCCATTTCCAACTGCTCTGTCCCCTCAAAAAAATCTCCTGAGATTCCTTGCGTAGGACAGCCCCCGTGGTTGGCATTTTGTAACATCGCATACAAAAATGGGGATTGTTGAACTCCCTCTTTGTGAAAAATGCGCGGATCCATCGATGAGATGGGCAAGCCCATCACCTTACTTTTTCCAAAACGCACATTGCGATCAAATGCTTTTTTAATCGTGTTTCGTATTTCAGACGCGGGGAGACGTTTCCAATACATAGTTAATGATCTATAAAGCCATCGATGAGTGCATTGTCGACATGGTCCATCACAATCACACGCCACCATTTTGGATTTTCAGTGTCATCCGGCACCAGCCCGTAGAGACTTTCAATTTGCCGGGTCATGTGTTTATTTTTGATAGCCACTATATTCATTCCTTCTTCATGGAAATACTCAATATGTTTCGCATCGAGTGCTTCACACAGTTGGCGTGTCCGAATGAAGATACGCTGCATTTTGTAATTCATTCCCTTGGAGCCCAACGTTTTCAGCAGCATCCAAATGGCAATTGCGTTAGCCCCCGATCGGCTGCCGATAATAGTGTGATCTTTTCCGGCTACATATCGCGCTTCTTTTGTAAGGGCAAAATCCATGTATCCTTTGCGAATCATGAACAGACTAGTTCCAAAGGGAGCCCGTAAAATCTTATAGGCATCGGTGTTGATCGATGTGATTTTGGGATTCTTGAAGCTAAGTTTATGATCGGGTCGGGTAAAGGGATAAATAAAGCCACCAATGCCGGCATCTACATGAATTTTGTAAGGCACATTTTGTTCTTCCAACTGGGCACAAACTAGATCAGGGTCATCTACCGATCCAAATATTTCGGTGCCCATATTCAACACCACAATAAAATATAATATGCCCCGGTCTTTGGCAGACACAATTTGTTGCCTTAAATGTTCTTTGTCCATTTTCCGATTCGCGGCTTGTACATTCACCACGATCGGCCGGATGTCTAAAAGATCACATCCTTTTATAATTGAAATGCTGCTGTCTTCCGAGAAGAGCACACCAATTTCTGAAGTTCGACATTGATAGTTTTGAGTGAAGTAATTTCGGTAAATCCACAGCGCTTCCATGTTGCTCTCCGTACCTCCGCCTGCAATGTAGCCGTCTTGTTGGCTGGGCTGGCCTTGCATTATTTTTTCGGCACAGAGTTTAATCGCTTCGCATTCAATTTCATGTGTGCCGCTAAAGAATGATTCAGATTTTTTATCGATGGTGTGGCACCCGATGTGGTTCGGGTTTTCGAGCATAGCGCTCAATAACGGATCGCCTTCCGCCACCTTGTGATAAAATACCCTCGAATCCAGAAAGGATCCGGGCACGCCCATAATTTTATTGCGCTTGTAGGAAACGTTCTTCTTCAACGCCTGAAAAACGCGCTCACTAATTTGGTCTTTGGTAAGCCGTTTCCAGTACATCTTTTGATTTAGTTGAGTAAACTTTTTTCCATCAACACACAAGATAGAGACTGATCTTCAATGTTGCCAAACACGGGTTGGCCGTCAAACAGAAATTCACGGTACAAAATGCTGGCATAAGGGGTAAATGCATAACGCCTCCTTACTCCATTTTGCGAAAGCCGACCCGTTACCTCTGTGATCATTTTCTTATAGTTCTTCGATTTAGCTAATTCCAGCGATTGCCCAAAAAGTAAGAAGGCTACTTTGGTGCCCTGAAATTCAGGTTGAACACCCGTAACGAATGACACAACGACATCTCCAAAAGAGACAATCTTTTTATCTGAAATGTATTTGCTTTGAAGTTGGCCTAACATTTCAAATATGGGTAAGAAATTTTGATGAGCGGAAATATCAAATGGAATTTCATCCAATGCATCTTGAAGAATGGTGAAGCCGGCAATTTTTCCGGTAGCGTCATCAATTGCTATCAGCCCCATTCCTTGTTCAATTGCTTGCCGACAGCAAACGAGTGCAAAAGGCATAAACTCATCTTTTTCAATTCCCAACTGTCGCACCATGGGTTCGCGCTGAAAGCTTCGCGCAAAACAGTCTGCAACCTCGTTTAAATCATCTGATTGCATTGTGCGGTATAGAATTCCGTCTTCAACTAAAGTTTGTGATAAAATTGATGCTTCTTTCATGGAAAAGGTTTATTTTATGTTTGACTTCCCGTCATTTTTTCGGGGCGCAAATATACAATACAATTAATAGAATGATTGATCGATGTGACTATTTACCCTTTCGGTTCAATTTTGATAAACAAATAAGAGTTTAGAAATATAGATACGGTAAAAAGCCGATTATCAACGCAGCATGAAAGACCTCCCCTCTGATGCAATTGTATTGAAAGAGAACTCCTTTTGGTCGGTTTACCGGTGGAAGAGTTCAGAATCCGCTCACGAGGTGGTCCTAAAATTACTTAACCCTACGAGTGTAAGAAATGGTCACTTGAAGCAGTTGACGGACGAATTCCATATTACACGCCAACTTGATCTACCTTTTGTACGGAAAGCACTGGAGAAGTTAAAACTCAATAATCGAGAAGGTCTTCTATTGCAGTATGTGCCCGGCAACACGTTGAAGGAGTGGATTAAAAAAAATGGTGGACTTGATATCAATCAGTTTTTAGAATTAACGATTCGCATCGCGGATCAACTTTTTCAAATTCATGAAAAGGGATATTACCATCGTGACATCAATCCGGAAAATATCATCGTCAACGAATCGCTTACGGCCATCACGTTTATTGATTTTGATTTGGCTACTCCATTTGGTGTATTGCGTGAGCAACCGCTGAAGGAATCTTTGGAGGGTACTTTGGCATACCTTTCACCGGAGCAAACCGGGCGAACCAATCGAAAAATTGATTATCGTACCGATTTGTACTCGCTCGGCATTACATTTTATGAGTGCATCACCGGGCAGCTACCTTTTTCTTTTTCGGATCCTACCGAAATGATTCACGCACACTTGGCGATCGAGCCAAAGAGTGTGCATGAAATAAAGAGTGAAATCCCTATGATGATTTCGCTCATCATTAAAAAGATGATGGCGAAAAATGCGGAAATGCGCTATCAGTCGCTAGAAGGGGTGAAACACGATTTGGTGAAATGCAAAACGCTATTACAACAAGTTGGAAGTATCAATGAATTTCAACTGGCTGAACGCGATCACTTTGGTCGATTCAATATTCCGCATTTGTTATTGGGCCGCGAGCAGGAAACGGCATTGCTTCGAAAAATGCTCGAAAGAGTTATCCAAAGTTCTTCATGCGAAATTTTGATCATCACGGGAGAGGCCGGGTCGGGTAAATCTACACTTGCTGCCCATCTGCATCCTTATCTGCTCGAGCAACATGGTTATTTCGTTTCCGGCAAATACGATGTTCCACAGTTAAGCTCGCCATATAGTGCCATCATTTCTGCATTTAAAGGCTTAACCAATATTTTACTAAGCGAGCCGGAAGAATCGATATTAGAATGGAAGGAAATTTTAAACCGAGCGGTGGGTGACTCAGGAAATGTGTTGACCGAAGTGATTCCTGAATTGCAATTAATTCTGGGGCCACAACCGCAGCTTACACAATTGGGCTCGCGTGAAGCAGGTTTTCGATTCAACTATGTCTTTACCAATTTCATAAAAGCAATTAGCGCTAAACATCCACTAGTTATTTTTTTAGATGACTTACAATGGGCCGATGAAGCATCGCTGATTTTGATCAAAGCTATTCTTACGGAAAAAGAATTGGGCAAAGTCTTTTTAATTGCCACCTGCCGCGAAGAAGAAAGAGCTGCCAATACGCAACTGGTTGCAATTCTTAACGACATCGAGAAAAATAAGCCAATTGAATATCTTCTGCTGGAGCCTTTGCCGCTACAGGTGATTCAACAAATCGTTTTAGAGACGATCAATTGTACTAGGGATCAGGCCATTGCACTAGCGAAAGCAATCCAACGCAAAACCCTCGGCAATGCATTTTTTGTCAACCAATTTTTAAAATCGCTTTACGAAAGAAATTACTTGCGCTGGCAAAATGCACTGGGCTGGACGTGGGATGAAGGAGAAATAGAAAATCTCAACATTACTGATAATGTGGTGGAATTGCTTTGCCAATCCATTCGCAAGATGGAGCCAACTACACAACAGGCTTTGATGGTGGCTTCCTGCATTGGCCGCGATTTTTCAGTTTCGCAATTGGCGAGTGTGCTCGAAAATAATGATCAGGTTATTTTGGCCTTTTTACAAGATGCTATTAAGAATGGATTGATTACGTATTCTGCCATTGGCCGTGTAGCGCAACAAAATGAATCGCAAAAGTTTCGATTTACACACGATCGTATTCAGCAGGCTTCTTATTCGTTATTAGACGATGCGCAAAAGCAACAGTGGCATTATAAGATAGCTATGAATTTGGTGCAATTTCAAGCGGAAGACACCGATCATTATCTATTTGAAATCGTTAATCATTTTCGGTTGTGCAAAGCATTGATTCGCGAAGATAAACTGAAGCAACAAGTCGCTCGATTTAATTTGGATGCCGGCCTGCGTGCCAAGCGTTCGGTCGCCTTTCCACAAGCACACGTCTACTTTCAGGATGCTTTGTTTTGGTTGCAGCCATTCAAGCCATGGACTACTGATTATGAAGTAACTCTTCAGCTGCTGAATGAAATTGCGGATACCTCTTACCTGATTGGCAATTACGAGCGCATGGAGTATGCCGTTGGCGAAATATTACAAAATGCCACGAGCTTGCTTCATAAGATCAAAGCTTACGAAGTAAAAATTCAATACTACCAGTCACGCAATAAGCTGGTGGAGGCGGTTGAGTTGGCTGTTGATGTTGCCGCCATGTTGGGTGTTCGTTTCCCATCGAATCCTTCCAGAATTAATATTCTTACCTCATTGGTATCGTTGCAATTTTCACTGACACGAAAAAACCATGATACGCTCGTTCAATTGCCCCACATGGCCAACGAGAAAATCCTGGCGGCCATGCGTATTTTAGTTAGCGTAAACAGCGCAGCTTATTTTGCTATTCCCAATCTGTTTCCTCTGTTGGTGTTCAAACAGGTAGAGCTTTCATTAAAATATGGTAATTGCGAATTCTCTCCATTTGCCTATGCTTCCTTTGGTGTGGTGAAGACAGGTGTATTGGGAGACATCGAAGGCGGCTATAAACTCGGGCAGGTAGCGGAAAAATTACTAGACCAATTTCCATCGAAGAGTTTGCGCATACGAACCATGATTGTCATCAATGGTTTTTTAAATCATTGGAAAGTTCACCCCAGCCATTTCGTGCTGGCTCTTCCTGCCTACTTTGATGCAGCTAAAGAATCAGGAGATATTGAGTATGCGGCTTTGTGTTTATTCAATCAAACACTCTATAGCTTTTGTTTGGGTCAATCGTTGCTTCGTTTGGAACAAGAAGCGACACAGCGCGATGAAATCATTCAAGCATACAATCAAAACACGCCACTATTCTTTAATAAAATATTTCTACAAACAGTCATCAACTTGCGCGGAGGCGCTGTAAACCCTACCGAGCTCATCGGGAGAGGATATGACGAATCGGTGATGATTGAAATTCATCAACAGGCCAACGACAAAACATCGCTATTTGCTTGTTATATGCAGAAAGCATACCTCCACTTTTTGTTTTATCAGTATGATCATGCGCTTACCTACATCACCAAAACAGAACAGTATCTGGAAAGCGCCATTGCTTCAGTGATTTATCCGGTTTATTTCTTTTACGAGGGATTGATTTATGTGGCACAAGCAAAGAGCCAAGCTGCCTCAGGTGTTGTTTTAAAAAAGGTTCGCAAAAACCTTCGAAAGCTAGAGAAGTGGGCTGAGATTTCTCCGGAACATCATGGCCATCGACACCAATTGTTGCTCGCTGAATATTACCGAATGCTTGGCAAAAAGCAAGAAGCTGCCAGTTGCTATGAGGAGGCAGCCAGACGAGCCATCGAAAATCAGTTTACGCAGGAAGCCGCTTTATCGTATGAGTTAGCAGGTAAATTTTACCTTGAACAAGGCAGAGAATCTTTGGCTGTTTATTATTTGGAAAGTGCTGTGCGGGCGTATGCTCAATGGGGAGCTATTGAAAAAGTGAAACACCTCACGGCTCAGTATGGCAAGCTATTGCGCTACAGACGCGTAGAAGAGTTCACTGTTTTTGAAGCCAATGATTCATTACGCCTAAATAATAGTCAGGCACTCGATCTCAACACCGTGGTAAAAGCGAATCAGGCCATTTCGCAAGAATTAGTGTTGGGTGCTTTGCTGGAAAAAATGATGGTGATTGTTGAGCAAAGTGCCGGTGCGCAACGCGGAGCATTGATTGATAATGACAATAATCAACTGAAAGTTTTGGTAGATCGCCACTCCATGATGCACAGCCCATTGGATGCAGCCAAGGATTTACCCCTTTCGGTGATTCATTATGTGGCACGAACCAAAAAGAGCCTGGTGTTTGGCAATGCCTACAAAGATTTGCAGTTTGGTAATGACGAGTATATCATTCGCGAGCAACCGAAATCCATTCTGTGCTACCCGGTAATTCGCAAAGGCAAATTGAGTTGCATTTTTTATCTGGAGAATAACTTAGCCTACGATACGTTCACGGCACAGCGCCTGGAATTGCTAGATATTCTGGCGCCTCAGATGGCGATCTCTATCGAGAATGCACTGCTCTACGAAAATCTGGAGGCAAAAGTGAAGATGCGCACGGAGGAGATTCAGGTGAAAAACGAAAAGCTTGAGCAGCAGAAAGAAGAAATCGGCTACCAGCGCGATCGGCTGGAAGAGGCACAAAAAGAAATCATTTTTAAAAATGAAGAGCTGCGAAAGGTCAATTCCAATCTGGAGGTGATCGTTGAAGATCGAACGCGTGAGCTGATGGTTACATTGGAGAAACTGAAAGAAAGCAACAAAGAACTCGATACATTTATTTACCGCGCTTCGCACGACTTGAAAGGCCCGATACTTCGTATTCAAGGCTTAACGATGATCACGCAACGCGAACCAGATCCCGGTTTGCAAAAACTGAACATCAATCGGATTGAATTCACAGCCATTGAAATGGGACGTGTGCTTTCCAAGTTGTTGAATATCCACCAGGTTTTTAAAGATGAAATTGAAAAAACCAAAGTCAACTTTGAGCAATTGATTAGCGATGTGGCCAAAACGCTACAGCCTTTAATATGGGAGAACACCGATTTCCTGCAGGTGGATATTCCTGCGGATGTGGTTTTTCATTCCGACATACAGTTCTTAAAAACAATTCTGGAGAACCTGATCGAAAATTCGATTGTGTTTCGAAAAGAAGAAATAGAGTTGAAAATTAAAGTTGCCATCAGCGCGAAAGAAGGTAAGCTGATTATGGCTGTGCGCGATAATGGATCGGGTATTGATCCGGAAATTAAAAATCAATTGTTCAACATGTTTTACCGTGGCTCCGAAAAATCCATTGGCAATGGATTGGGATTGTACCTCGTCAAAAAAGCTACCGAGAAGTTAGGCGGAGAGGTTCACATTGAAAGTGAGCAATATGAATTTACTGAAGTTACCGTAGTAATCCCTTCAGCCTAACCTTCGGAAGGGACGTCAGAAGAAACTTCAGACGAAACCTCTTCATGGCGCATCACCCAGAAGTTATTAAAACCTTCGCCTTGTTGGATGTTGATGAATCCGTTTGCCAGCAACTCTAAAATCGAAAGGAAGTTAAAAATTAACGCAATACGGGTAGGTGCATTTTCAAACAACTCAATAAAAGCTACCCGCGGCTTGCTGCTGATTTGTTCCAAAATATATTGCTTCTGCCCCTCGATGGTATAGGGATATTGAATTACTTGATGAACCGGCTTGTTCTTTTCTTCATCTTGACGCTTGAGCACCTTTTCGAAAACTGTCAGTAATTTGAAAAGATCCACATCTTGCAATTCCGCCTCCACATTGGTGCTTTCGGCTAACTGACGAAGTTCTTTCATCAGGTTGCCACGCTTTTCTTTCATCAACTCGCTTTCTTCCATCTTGTGGAACTGCTCCACCACCGATTTGTACTTTTTGTACTCCATCAGGTGTTTCACCAATTCCTCGCGCGGGTCAATTTCATTGCCTTGCTCATCCAGTTGTGGTCTTGGCAAAAGCATCTTCGATTTAATTCGCATCAGCGTGGCAGCTACCAAAATAAATTCGCTGGCTACTTCAATGTTCATGGTCTCCAGCTTTCGCAGATATTCCAGAAAGTCGTTTGTGATTTTTGAGATCGGTATGTCGTTTATCTCCAGTTCATCACGTTCGATGAAGAATAAAAGCAAATCAAAAGGCCCTTCAAACAGGGGCAGGTGAATTTCGAAAGGTTGTTGTTCCATAAACTTTAGCGGACGGCAAAATTATCCAAAACCAACTAGAAATCCGTGGTAATCGTTAAATCTGTAAATTTGTAGCTAAACCTGCCTAAAACATTCTAAAACACTTACATTAGGATGCTGTTTTAATAGCAAGCTGCCCAAAACACTGAAAAAATGCTGATCACTCCCGGAAAATTGTTATCGAAAATCGAAAGTCCAGCCGATCTCAAAAAATTAGATCAGGTGCAGTTGGTTCAGCTTTGCGATGAATTGCGTCAATTTATTGTAGATAATGTGTCCGTTTATGGGGGGCATTTTGGCGCCAGCCTGGGTGTAGTGGAATTGACGGTAGCACTTCATTATGTTTTAAATACACCGTATGACCAACTCGTGTGGGATGTAGGCCATCAGGCGTATGGTCATAAAATCCTTACGGGAAGGCGCGACAATTTCTATACCAACCGCGTGTACAAAGGCATTTCCGGTTTTCCGAAAAGGAAAGAGAGTCCCTACGATGCATTCGGTGTTGGACACTCGTCTACTTCTGTTTCAGCAGCTTTGGGAATGGCCATGGCTTCGAAGTATCAAAAGTTGGACGACAAGCAGCATGTAGCTGTAATTGGAGATGGAGCTTTAACTGGTGGAATGGCTTTTGAAGGCTTAAACCATGCCGGTGTTTCAGATACCAATTTGCTCATTATTCTTAATGACAATTGCATGTCCATCGACCCGAACGTGGGTGCCTTGAAGGACTATTTGACCGACATTACCACGTCACAAACCTATAATCGGTTGAAAGAAGATGTGTGGAACATGCTGGGCAAGTTATCTACGTTTGGCAAGAGCGCGCAGGAAATCGTTTCGAAGATTGAAACGGGCATAAAATCAACTCTACTTAGTCAAAGCAACTTATTTGAGTCGCTCAATCTTCGCTATTTCGGCCCGGTAGATGGTCATGATGTGGATCACTTGGTGGCTATTTTAAATGATCTCAAGCAGATCAAAGGCCCTAAAATTCTGCATTGCATCACTACTAAAGGAAAAGGCTATGGCCCAGCTGAAAAAGGCAATGCCACCACCTGGCATGCACCTGGCACATTCGATAAGATAACAGGAGAAATTCATAAGAAAATTTACGATCAGCCACAGGCTCCCAAATACCAAGATGTATTTGGCCACACACTGGTTGAGTTGGCAAAAACCAACGATAAAATTGTGGGAATCACACCCGCCATGCCGTCCGGCTCATCGATGAACATCATGATGAAAGAGATGCCGACCCGTGCATTTGATGTAGGTATTGCTGAGCAACATGCTGTTACTTTTTCAGCGGGTTTAGCGACACAAGGCCTTGTTCCATTTTGTAATATCTATAGCTCGTTCATGCAGCGCGCCTACGATCAGGTAGTACACGATGTGTGTATTCAAAATTTGCCGGTCAATTTTTGCTTAGATCGAGCAGGATTTGCCGGTGCCGATGGGCCAACACACCATGGCGCCTATGACATTGCTTACTTCCGTTGTGTGCCTAATATTATTGTCGCATCGCCCATGAATGAATCGGAGTTGAGAAACCTGATGTACACGGCCCAACTTCCCCGCAAAGGGCAGGCATTCTCCATTCGTTATCCGCGTGGGCAAGGTGTAATGCCCAATTGGAAAACACCGTTTGAAGAAATTGAAATTGGAACCGGGCGGAAAATAAAGGAAGGCCAAGACGTAGCGATTCTTACCATTGGTCACATTGGCAATTATGCCGTGGAGGTTTGCGAGAAATTAGAAAAGCAAGGCATCTCTGTTGGCCATTACGATATGCGTTTCGCAAAGCCATTGGATGAAACGCTTTTACATGAAGTCTTCACAAAATACACTAAGATAATTACGGTAGAAGATGGCTGTGTTCAAGGCGGCATGGGAAGTGCGATTTTAGAATTCATGGCCGATCATCAATACAATGCATGGATCAAACGATTGGGCATACCTGATTTGGTTATTGAACATGGCGAGCAACAAGAATTGCACAAGGAATGTGGCTTTGATGCAGATGCTATTGAGCAAACGGTTTTAATGATGCTGGAAAACTCGAAAGCATTGGTTCATTAATTGAATGAGTCCCCTCTATTTCAAAAAACTTGGTTCTGGCCAAGCCATCATTTTCATTCACGGTTTTTGCGAAACACATCAAATTTGGGATGGCTTTGCCGAGGAGCTATCCACTGATTTTTCAATTTGGTGTGTTGATTTACCCGGTTTCGGCAAAAGTGAATTGTTAGGATCGGTTACAATTGAATCAGTAGCCCACCGGTTGATTCAAGAGATTGAGCATAAAAAGGTAGGGCCAAGCATTTTGGTCGGTCATTCTTTGGGAGGATATGTGGCGCTGGCCATGCAAAAAGCAAAGCCCGAATTATTTGCCGGTTTGGTATTATTTCACTCCACGCTTTTCGCGGATAGCGAGGAAAAGAAAATCAATCGCAACAAAACCATCGATTTTGTAAAAGCGTACGGCATCGCACCTTTTGTTGAAACCTTTGTGCCGAATCTTTTTTATCAGAAAAGTCACCCAGCGATTTCTACAGTGCACGCGATCGCGATGCAAACGCCCATCTCAACATTAATAGCCTACTCGCAAGCCATGCGAGATAGAATTGCACATGATCACATTGCTGGGTTTGACTTGTTGATTCTAGCGGGTCGTTATGACGCGATTATTCCATTGTCCGTTTCGGAACAGATGGCCGCGTTGTCCGAACGCGCATCCCTTAAAATTCTGGAATTCAGTGGCCATATGGGCATGTTTGAAGATCGGGAGGAATGCTTAAACGCGATCCGAGACTTTGGTTTTGCAGCCTTGTTTAAGCTTAACGATTAATTATTCTCTTTTTCTGGTATTTTTGATGCAAATTTTAGTGTTTTGGCTATATTTGGAATCAACTTCGTAAACCGCAAGCTTCGAAACTATTTTTAAACCTATAACTTATTTATGGAAGAGAATATTGACCCCCACAAATACGATGATTGGAATAATCTCGCAGCTAATCTGGGCTATGTTTTTTGGGCAATAGGCATTTTGGTAGCCATTGGCTATTTCATCCGGTTGTCTACAACCAGTGGCAACAAAAACAAGTATGATTTCATCAATAAGCACGAAATCAAGTACTTGTGGATTGCATCGATTATCATCGTGATTGGTTTATGCTTATATGGCAACTCGAACATCGAAAAGTTCTCTGCGGTTCTATTCTTCGTTAGAGGGTTCTTAACTATTGCCGTAGGATTAGTTATTGCCATGATCTTACAAAACCTGCTTAAATTCTATTACCCCTTCTTTATTGAAAAGCGCCTGAAAGTTTTACGCTACAAGCCACGGATTTCTCCTAAAACCGGCAAGCCTATGAAGTTGCTGAGTGAAGAAGAAGAAGATGCTTACTTGGATGAAGGTATGCAAGCTGAAGAGAACGTGTTTTCCGTTGACTACGATGTGTGGAAAGATGAGGAAACAGGGTTTATCCAAATTGAAAAATACGCTGGTCACTTACACGCCATTCAGTGCCCGGAGTGTAACTATCAAACTTTCAAGGTGGTAAAAGAAGAGATTACCAAAACACCTACTGCAACTGAAGAAGGTGAAATCATAAAGCACTATTTGTGCGGATATTGTGGTTATAAAGCCAAAAAGATTGTTGTGTTAAAGCAACAAGCAAAGTCTGAAGAGACAGTGGCTGCGTAAGCGCATTCAACTCACTAAAAGAAAAGAGGCTTCATTTAATGGAGCCTCTTTTTTTGTCTATACTTTTCAAACATTAGATTCCGGAAGGCAATTTGATCTGATCCGAGTAAAATTTCATTCGGGTGTGAGCCCGATCCAGCGGAGCAATTCGCTCAATGATCGTTCGCTTGTGATTGATAAATACCTCCACGTACTCATCGCCCAGCAAGTAGAGATTTACTTTGTGCTTATAGTAGCGAATGGCCATGACGAAGTGAGCATGCTCGTAGAGTAGGGAAATTTTCTTTTCCAGTGGATATTTGGCCAACTCACTCCACGAGATCATCGTCATTACTTTGTTGCTTCTAAAATCGACTTTTCAATGATATCACAGCACTCATGAATTTGTTCCTCGGTGATCACCAGCGGAGGTGCTAAGCGAATAATATTGCCGTGTGTTGGTTTTGCCAGTAGGCCATTCTCTGCAAATTTCAAACAAATGTTCCAGGCCGTTTCGCTATCAGGCGTATCGTTGATCACAATGGCATTCAGCAAACCTTTACCACGTACTAATTTAACCATTTTAGATTTATGCATGAAGGCTGTCATTCGGTCGCGAAACACCTTTCCAAGTCGTTCGGCATTTTCAGCTAGCCTCTCTTCTTCTACAACGCGTAAGGCTTCAACTACCACCGCTGCCGCCAATGGATTTCCACCAAAAGTAGATCCGTGTTCACCGGGTTTGATCACCAACATAATTTCGTCATCTGCTAAAACCAATGAAATAGGCAACACACCACCGGATAGCGCCTTTCCGAGTATCAATAAATCAGGACGCACATTTTCGTGTGAGGAGGCTAACATTTTGCCGGTGCGTGCAATTCCTGTTTGAATTTCGTCCATCATCAGCAATACATTGTGCTGCTTACACAACTTTTCGGCAGACTTCAAATAACCTTCATGCGGAACATACACTCCTGCTTCTCCTTGAATGGGTTCAATCCACAATCCACATACATTCGGATTTGCTAAAGCCTTTTCAAGAGCTGCTACATTATCATAGTCTATAATTTCAAAGCCTGGCATAAAAGGGCCAAAACCCTTTTGCGAAGAGGGATCAGTAGATGCACTAATAATAGTAGTTGTGCGGCCGTGAAAGTTTTTCTTCACCGCTACAATCACCGCCTGGTTTTCAGGAATTCCTTTTTTGGTATACCCCCATTTGCGGGCTAACTTAATGGCTGTTTCATTGGCCTCGGCACCACTGTTCATAAACAAAGCTTTGTCGTAGCCAAATAGCTCACAAACATATTTTTCGGCTACGCCTAATTTGTCATTGTAAAACGCACGAGACGTGAGCGTCAGTTCTTTCGCCTGATCGATTAACGCCTGAATGATACGCGGATGACAATGGCCTTGATTGACCGCACTGTAGGCAGACAAGAAGTCAAAATAGCGCTTACCTTCCACATCCCATAAAAATACTCCTTCGCCTTTGTTCAAGACAACAGGCAGCGGATGGTAATTGTGTGCTCCAAATTTTTCTTCTAACGCAATGGCCTCCTGGCTGGTCGTAATGGTATCAATCATAATGCTAAAAACTCGTGTTGGTAAAGGTACTCAAACCGCCTGAATTTTATAATGTAAACAGTACAGTGCATGAAGCTAACCGAAATGCTCTAAATTTGCCTTCGTATGGAATTGGATCAGGAAAGTTTGCGGAGATTTTTTGAAAAGCTGCGAAGCATAGGCTTGTGGGAGAGAATTTTTGGCTGGGGAAAAATTATTTCTCAATTGGTGGAAGCCAATGGAGAATTGCAGAAGCTGTTAACAAGAGCAGAATCACTAAAGTCAGAGAATACCCGAATGGAAAGTTCGCTGGCTGTCGAGAAATTGGCGACTTCGAACTTACAACAATCTGTTAGTCGTTTGGAAACTGAAAATGTAAAACTGAGCGGCTCTACCGATCACTTGTTAAAGGAAAAGGAAGAAAGAGTGAAAGAACTCTCATCACTTTCGGAAGCTAATAAAATTTATTTACGCCGAGGTACAGAGTTATCGAATGAACTGGCGGTAACGAAAAGTACATTGGAGCGGTTGGAACAAGAATCCAAACGAATGAAGGAGCAACTCACGCAGTTTCAAAGCTTGGAAGAGCATCGCAAAAGTGAGTATGAAAAGTCGATGGCAGCGCTCAATCAAATACAGCATAAAATTCAAAAAGATCGGGAAGCAGAAATTGAGATCAGAAATCGCACGGAGATTGAGCGATTGAAAAAATTGAAAGAAACATGGACGGCTCACGAGGAGAATGTGAAAGGCCGGATCAAAGCCATTTGCAACCGCCATGGCATAGACTATATTGATAAGGTGCCTTTTAAGGGAAGTCCCGACAACACAATTAAGATTAAGGATGAGTTTATCATATTCGATGCGAAGAGCCCGGCCAGCGATGACCTATCCAATTTCCCATCGTACATAAAAAATCAAACGGATAGCATCAACAAATATGTGAAGGAAGAAGGTGTGCGCAGGGAATTGTTTTTGGTAGTTCCCACCAACACACTCGATGCCCTTGGTCAATATGAATACAAGCTGCCCGATTACACGGTGTTTGTGATTTCGATCGATTCACTGGAACCTATCATCCTCTCGTTAAAGAAAATTGAGGATTACGATTTTGTCGATCAACTCAGTCCGGAGGAGCGCGAAAACATTTGCCGTGTGATTGGCAAATTCGTTCATCTTTCGAAAAGAAGAATTCAGATCGATGGTTTTTTTGCGAAGCAATTTTTTGAATTGGTCTACCGAAGCGAAGCGGATCTACCAAAAGATATTTTAGATAAAGTAGTTGAGTTTGAAAAATCAGAGAAACTGAATCCGCCTATTGAAAAGCGTGCTAAGCAAATCAACCTGAAAGAATTGGAATTGGAGAGTGATAAAATTAATAGCGAAGCCAACCAGAAGGGAATTGTTACTCATGATTCGTTGTTAATGAAAGAGATCAACAAATTGCCCTTGTATACCACCGAGGTTGAAAAGCAGAGCACTAAGGATCAAGCAAATCTTTTCGAGTAAAAATTATTAACTTTAGAGATGGATAATACACTTAAGTATAGTTTGATAGAAAAACTCGTCAACACAGAAGACGAGGCTGTTCTTAGTCAAGTGAGAGATTTCTTATCCTTGGAGAAAAATTATTGGGAGACAATCAATCCCAAATTAAAAGCATCGCTCGAAGAAGCCCTGCTCCAGGTTGAGAAGAAGGAGTGTTTAGAACACGAGCAAGTAATTAAAAACATTCAGCAAACAGGTCGGGCATGACCTATCAAGTTACCTGGACTAATAAAGCAAGGGATACCTACAATCAAAATCTAGATTATCTTCTACAAAATTGGGAGGAAAAAGTATACTTTGATTTCGTTAATCGTGTAGAGGTTGTGATAGATCATATCAGACAAAACCCAAAGATGTTTGTAGCAATTGACGCTAATCGCAATATTTATCGTTGCGTTGTTACAAAGCACATATCCTTGTTCTACCAACTAGCTGGAAACTCTGTATCGCTGCTTCTTTTCTGGAATAATTTTCAAGAACCTGAAAAACTACTTCTATAATTTTTTTTTTAATGAAAGTAACAGCAGATAACAAACTAAAGAAATTGATTGTCGTGGGCGATCGTGTATTGATCCGCCCGGCCAAAGAATCCGATAAAACCGAAAGTGGTCTTTACCTACCCCCCAGTGTTCAGGAAAAAGAAAAGATTCAACGAGGATATGTAATAAAGGCAGGTCCCGGTTATCCGTTGCCACTTCCTGCGGATGAAGATGATTTGTGGAAGGGAAAAGAAGAACAAGTAAAATATCTGCCGTTGCAAGCACACGAAGGTGACTTGGCTATTTTCTTACAGAAAGGTGCCATTGAAGTGATGTACGAAGGAGAAAAATACTTCATTGTGCCGCAGGCTTCCATTTTAATGTTAGAGCGCGAAGAAGATTTGATCTAGTATGGCGGGACTTTCATTTGCATCGCTTCGGGCGGGAAGAAAATATTATCTCATTAACTATGGCGATCGCTATGAGTTTGAGTTGGAGCAGGTGTTATCCAACGATGATTTTAAAGTGAAAGATTTGCATACGTTAGAACGCTACACCATTGGTGACTTGCTTAAGTTTGGCAAAGGCAAAGATTTTGAGATACGTGAGTTGCGCGAATAATTTTCTGATTTCATCATGGATGTAACCCACGTTTTTTTAGCTTGCCCTCCATGTACTTAGAATATTTTGGCTACGTAGCTTCTATTTTAATTGGATTGCTTTTAGGATTATTAGGCGGTGGAGGCTCGATCATGTCCATTCCCATTCTCGTGTATCTTTTTCAGATTGATGCAGTTACCGCATCCGCATATTCACTTTTCATTGTAGGCACTACCAGCTTTGCAGGCGCAGTGCCTAAATACCGCGATCACCTGGTGAATATTCGCACCGGCTTTTTATTCGGCATTCCATCGATCGTCACTATTTTCATTACCCGAAAATTTATAGTACCTGCAATACCCGATGTATTGTTTCAATCGGGTGAGTTTTTCTTTACGAAGCGCCTTCTATTGCTCGGTATTTTTGCCATTCTAATGGTGTTGGCATCTGTGCCCATGATAAAAGGCAGAAGAGACATTCAGCCACGAAGGAAAGAGTTTCAAACACAACTGATCATTATTGAAGGTGCGCTGATTGGTTTCTTAACCGGCTTGGTTGGCGCGGGCGGAGGATTTTTGATTATCCCGGCTCTAGTGCTATTGACCGGCTTACCGATGAAGACAGCTGCCGGAACTTCATTATTTATCATTGCAATTAATTCCCTTACCGGTTTTTTAGGCGATGCCCTTAACTCAAAGATGGATTGGCAATTTTTACTGACTATCACCGCCATTGCTATTGTTGGAGTTCACATCGGCAATGTTCTTTCCCGAAAAATCCCCGGAATCAAGCTAAAAAAGGCCTTTGGCTGGTTCACCCTTGCTATGGGATGCTGGATTTTGATCCGCGAAACAATCCTAAAACCATAGACTATTTCCCTTTTTTCGCCTAAAAGGCAGAACCTTTCGCACTCATTTTACGATAAATAATAGTATTACTATTATATTTGATTGTAAAATCATCAAAATGGCTACTCTTGCTTTTAAGTTAAACGAGCACCTTTACCTACGCGACCCGCAGCACACCCAATTGGGGCAAAATATCATACACAAAAGTGTGGAAATGATCGATCGCCTGGGTTTTGAGCAATTCACCTTTAAAAAGCTGGCCGAGGAAATCAGCTCAACGGAGGCGTCCATTTATCGCTATTTCGAAAATAAGCATAAGCTTTTGGTTTATCTTATTTCCTGGTATTGGCATTGGATCGAATACCGCATTGATATTGCTACCGGTTCATTGCAAAATCCGCAGGAAAAATTGCGTGCCTGCCTGCGTGTGTTGGCCGAAGAAAAAAAATACGATGCCGGTTTTGAATTTGTGAATGAAGAAGCATTGCACCGCATTGTCGTAGCCGAACTGGATAAAACGTATCAGACGAAAGGGGTAGACGTCTATAATAAAGAAGGATTGTTTGGAGGATTTAAATCCGTTTGCCGAAAAATTGCGGAAGTCATATTGATGATCAACCCTTCTTATCCATTTGCCACTTCTTTGGTGAGCACCATTTTGGTGAGCAGCAATCAGCAATTGTTTTTTTCGGAACATTTGCCATCATTAACGGCAATCGGGACAGGAAAGGAACGATATTCGAAGCTCTATGAATTTATGGAAAACGTTGTGTTTAACGCCATTCAATTATAACCTATGTTGAATAACGATCAAATCCATCGGTGTTTGCGCGAAGTAGCAGTAGCTACCCACCACAGTTTTAATTTAGAAGACTTACGTCACGTAGAGGCCAATCAGCGTTGGTACAATAATGATGAATTCGTAGAATTTAAAAGAGACTTAACGGAGGCCGGAAACAAGATTCGGATTCTGTTCATGGAGAATCAACTGGATGAAAAAACCTTCTTTGATTTTTTTGAAGAGCAGTCTGCACCGGTGCTAACGTTTTTTGCGGAAGGATCAGAAATGTATCCGGCATTGCTGGTGCCCGGAAAAAAAGACCTGAAGGTTATTTGTATAAAAAAAGGTGAGACAACGAATGTAGTGTTCGATCGAACACAGCTTCTCAAAAATGAGAAAGGAGAGATCACCTTCTTTGCTATTTTTTCTTACGAAAGCCCGGTGAGCATTCCATCCGAAGAAGGAATAAAACCAACACCGGCCCGCAGATTATTTCAGTTGCTGAAAACAGAGAAGAAGGAAATCTTTTACATTTTGTTCTACGCACTTGTTGTTGGTTTGATCAGCTTGATTGTGCCGCTCGGTATCCAAACAACGGTAGAATTGATTTCGGGAGGGGTAATCTTTAGTTCGGTTTATCTCATGATTGCATTGGTGATTGTGGGTGTCATCTTGAGTGGGGCGCTACAAATGGTGCAAATCAGCTTGGTGGAATTTTTGCAGCGAAGAATTTTTACGAAAGCTGCGTTTGAATTTGCCTTTCGCATACCGCGCATTCGGTTAGAAGCTTTACACAAAAGTTATGCGCCCGAATTGATCAACCGCTTTTTTGACGTGATGACCATTCAAAAAGGCTTGCCAAAATTGCTGATTGACTTGTCATCGTCTGCCATTCAGATTTTGTTTGGGTTGTTACTGATCTCATTATACCATCCCTTCTTTGTGTTTTTTGGATTGGTGCTGCTCTCATCGCTTACGCTGATTTTTTATTACACCGGGCCACGCGGACTGAACTCTTCCATTCAGGAATCAAAATACAAATACAAAGTAGCACAATGGTTGGAAGAACTCGGCAGAGCAATTCACTCATTTAAGTTGGCGGGAAACACCGAGCTGCCGATTCGCAAAACCGACTACAACGTCAACAGCTATTTAAAAAACCGGAAAATTCATTTTAATGTCCTGCTGTTGCAGTACGCATGCATTGTGCTTTTCAAAGCATTGATCATTGGTGGCTTGTTGATTATGGGTACGTTGCTGGTAGTCGATCGGCAAATTACATTAGGTCAATTGGTGGCTTCTGAAATTGTGATCATTTTGATTCTGAATGCGGTTGAGAAGATTATCATGTACATGGATGTGGTGTATGATTTATTGACGGCCGTAGATAAAGTAGCGCACGTTACCGATTTGCCTATTGAGCGCACCGGAGGATTTGACTTTCCGAAATTGAATGACGAAGGCTTTTCTGTTCGCCTGAAAGACCTGAAATACAAATACACCGATTCGCCAACTTATGCATTGGCAGGGGTGGATCTGGAAATTCAAGGTGGAGAGAAGATATGCCTGACGGGTACTACCAATTCGGGTAAGTCTACGTTGGTGAATATCATCTCCGGATTGTACAGCAATTATGAAGGAGTCGCCACCATCAATCAATATTCCCTTCGCGATTTAGACCTTACTCATTTGCATGATTATGTGGCTAAAAATATTTCGCGTGAAGATTTATTCGATGGGACTATCCTTGAAAATGTAACGGTAGGGAAACCTTCTGAAACGGTTGAAGATGCGCTGGAAGCGTTGAAAGATGTGGGCATCTTAGATCAGGTACACGCTATGCCCGAAGGCATCAGCACTCCGTTGCTAAGCGGAGGCATTGGCTTGTCAAATTCATTTTGCTACAAACTTATTTTAGCGCGCTGCTTAGCAGAAAAACCGCGACTGCTCATCTTGAAAGATTTTTTTCAGGTGCTTTCTAAAAAAGAAAAAATGGAACTGCTCACTACGCTCAACCATCCTTTGGTGAAGCGAACCATTGTCTATGTTTCCAACGATCCATTAATTATGAGTAGTTGCGATCGCGTGGTTGTGCTTGATCAGGGTCGAGTGAAGTCCGTAGGCCCGATGGAAGAGTTAATCAAGAATCAAGAATTAAAAGGAATCTTAGACTAAGCCGATATGCTAAACATTTCACCTGACTCGGTCAAAGAGAAAATGCCGCAAGAGAAATTGTATTCTCTGCGCTCGCTGGAAACACCGCTGGCCGGAAAGTTATTAGCCAAGTGGTTGCTCGGCATGATCATTTTATTCTTTGTCATTTTATTTCTGCCGTGGCAGCAAAACATTCGTGGCAAAGGAAAAGTAACGGCATTGTCGCCAAGCAATCGTCCGCAGACAATAGAGACCACCATCGCGGGTCGAATACAAGTGTGGAAAATAAAAGAAGGACAGTTCGTCAATAAAGCAGATACCATCGCCATCATCAGCGAGGTGAAAGAAAAGTATTTTGATCCGCAGATGCTTGCGCGCCTGCAACAAGTCATTACCGCGAAGGAGCAAAGCCTGCAATCGAAAGATCAAAAAGCAAAAGCGCTGCAGCGCCAAATTCGTGCGTTGGAGGACGGTATGCGCACCAAGATGGATCAGTCGAAAGCTAAGTTGGAGGCAGAACGCGTGCGCTTCAACAACTTTAAAAATCAGTACGAGCGAAGTAAAAAGCTTTTTGAGGCAGGCAATATTACGCTCACCAAATTTCAGGACATCGAGTACAAGTACCAGGGCAGTGAAGCAGATTTTGTAAATGCGGAAATTGAAATTGAACGCGTGCAGGCCGAGTACCTCGATAAAATCAATAAGGCAGAATCGGATTTGAATAATACACTTTCGGAGCAGTTCGACACACAAGCGGACTTGGCAAAACTGCGCAACGAATTGAGCAACATGGAAATTCGCAGTCAGCAATATTTTATTCTGGCGCCACAAGCGGGCTATGTCGTGAAAGCCACGCAAGCGGGTATCGGAGAAACCATTAAAGAAGGTGACCCTGTGTGTACGATCATGCCACAGTCAGAAGATGTGGCCGTAGAAATGCATGTGAAGGCAATGGATGTACCGTTGATTAGCCGAGGAAGAAAAGTGCGTATCGAGTTTGACGGTTTTCCGGCACTGCAGTTTAGCGGATGGCCCAGCATTTCAGTGGGAACGTTCGGAGGAACAGTAGAAGTGATCGACTACGTAAATTCAAAGCCCGGTGAGTTTCGCATTTTGGTGATTCCCGATCAGAAAGATATTCCGTGGCCGAAACAAGTTCGCATGGGCTCGGGTATTAAAGGTTGGGTGATGTTGGACGATGTGAGCGTGTGGTACGAACTGTGGCGTCAGTTGAACGGATTCCCTCCAAGTTTGTATCAGGAGCCCGTGGATGAAGAAGCGAAAGCAAAAAATAAAGAATCGAAAGAATCAGAATAGCCGATGAACAAAAATATTCTTTCTTGTTTGCTGTTGTCATTGGCGTTAACAACTCACGCGCAAATTTCGCTTGACTCTGTTTTTGTTTTGCCCGACTCCATCAAACCATTTTCAGTAGATGGGATGTACGCAGCTATGTTAGCGTATCATCCCGTGGTGAAGCAAGCATACTTATTAAACGAAACCGCGCGTCAGGAGATACGCATGGCACGCGGTGCCTTCGATCCGAAAGTGCAAGCCGATTTAAACATCAAAGAATTTAAAGACAAAGAGTATTACAATAAGTTCAAAACTTCATTGAGTATTCCTACGTGGTTTCCACTCGATCCTAAAATTGCTTTTGAACGTAACACGGGGCAATTCTTAGATCCCGAAGATATTGTGGGTGGCGCCTCCGGCAACAGCCAACTGACCTCAGGTATTTCTCTTCCGCTGGGTCGTGGTTTATTTACGGACGACAGGCGCGCTGCATTGAAGCAAGCGAAATTGTTTACCAAAATGGCAGAGGCCGAGCAGATCAAATTAGTGAACAAGATTTTACTGGAAGCGGCCAAAGATTATTGGCAATGGTATTTTGCCTTTTACAATTATCGGTTGCTGAGCCGAAGCACGAATATTGCCACCGAAATCTTCAGGCGTGTAAAATTAGATGCCAGCTTGGGTGAAGCATCGGCCATTGACACCATTCAGGCGAAAATCACTTTGCAGCAACGATTGGTAGAGCGTCAGGAATCGTATTTAGAGTTTCTAAATTCTGGAATTCGTATTTCAAATTATTTATGGGACAATGCCGGATACCCGGTGCAACTCTCGGCAGATGTAGCTCCTGTTTTGTTGCCTACCGATGCACAGCTATTATCTACACAAACACTGAACGAACTGATTTTTTTGGCGAAGCAAAATCATCCGGAGCTGGTGAAGTTGCGCACCAAGATTGATCAGTTGGAAATCGATCGCAAATTGGCAGTAGAGTACCTGAAGCCGCGCCTCGATTTGAATTACAATTTTATCAACCAGCCGCTGATGCCCAACGGAACGTTTAACTCGCCATCGATTGGCAAAGACTATAAGTTTGGATTGGATTTCTCGATGCCGATTCTGTTACGAAAAGAACGAGCGAAACTCGCGCTCACGAAAGTGAAGATTCAAAGTACCCAATGGGAACAATCCCAAGCCGAACGCGAAATCGTCAATCAGATTAATGTGGTGTATAATCAGATTGTGAATACGAACCAGATCCTTGCTCAGCAAACCGAAGTAGCGGAAAACTACACGCGCTTGTTGCGTGCCGAGTTGATTAATTTAGAAAATGGGGAAAGTGATTTGTTCAAGATCAACGTGCAGCAGGAGAAACTCATTCTATCGCAATCAAAACTATTAAAACTGAAAGCGGAGTATGAAAAAATGAAGGCAACGATGTATTGGGCCGCAGGCGTTCGCAACCTCAATTATAGCGAGAAGACGGATTAGGCGTTGATAATGGAATCAACAATTTCTTTCGATACGCGAACAGCCGAATTCAACGCGCCACTAACAAAGCCCGCATCGCCACTGAAGTCCGTAGCCTCTCCGGCAAAATACAGTTTCTTCGAAACCGGAGCCGCCAATGTCTTACGATCCTGAAGCGTTGCTCCCACGAGTGGATAAGAGAATCCGCCTTTGGTAAACTCATCGGTAGTCCAATCTTTTACCAGCGAAAGAATATTACTATCGTTGTTGCCGTTGTTCAGATCGCGTCTGATGTATTTCGTGCCATCGCCATTGTAAACCGCGTCCAACTCGGCCAACACCGTCAATGTTTTATTATAATCCGAAAGCGCAGAAAGCTCTTGTGCCTTCTGTCCGTAAACGGTGAGCGACATCGTGCGGAAATATTTGCTACGATTTAATCCGGAGTTAAAATATTGAGGCACGGTAGTGCCGCCCCAGATGAAACTGGAATCCAATCCCCAGAAGTTACTCTTGAAATCCAACACCAGGCGTACCGCAGCATCCATTCCAAATTTGCTCATGGCACCGGTGGTAGAAGATGGCAGTGCCGGGGTGAAGGTAATTCCACCGGCTTTCAAAACAGAAAGAGGTACAGTGATAATAATCTTGGTAGCGGTGTACGATTTATTGTTACTGTCTGTAACCGTAATCACATTGCTGCTCCAATCAATCTTTTTTACAATCGTATTGTATTTTATTTCCGGTAAAATTCCGTTGAATCGCGACAGCAAAATATCTTGCCACGGGTTCGAAAAGGTTGTCAACTGCTTTTGATCGTGCGTAATGAGTTTCAAGGATTCTGCCAATCCCTTCGTGCCAATTTTATCCGCGTTCGAGCCATAAAAATTTCCCGCCTGTGAATTCAGCAAAGCCGCTGCACGGGTAGATACACCAGCCGCATTTTTGATGGAAGCGGTAGAAGTATTATCGGCAAGCGAAGACACAAAACTTTGCACGGCCAGATAATCCGCATCAGCGGAAAGATCAGTCGCTTTTTTGGCCACATTGTCTAACACATAGCGATTGGCAGTCGGGTCAATTTCTTTGGTGATAATACCCAGGTCGCTGATGATTTTTCCCCACGAAGAGTTCGATCCGTAAATAACTTCGGCCCCCAACTCGATGGGAAAATCAGCTTGCGAAGCGTTGCTGAAAGTTTGGTATTGCACATCGGTTTGGTTGCGCAACGAGCGCACGCGTCCACCCGGCTGCGAGGCCGCCTCCAACACCGTTACTTTGATTCCCTTTACCCGCAGAATATCGGCTGCGTACAATCCGGCTGCGCCTGCACCAATCACAATCACGTTGCCGTTGTACGGAACTTCCGGCCCCGGGTCATCCTTTTGGCAGCTAGCCAAAAAACCCGGCATCACCATCCCCGCGGTAAGGCCAATCCCAATATGTTCGAGCGCTTTTCTTCTTTTCATTCAATTCGAAAGATAAATAAATTTAATGGGTGTCTCTACGATCAGGCTCGATTACATAATAGTTGGTGGATTATACTCCGTTATTACCTATTTTGGAGAGAAAAAGAGTATGGCATTTTTACCCAATGCAAGCGCCACCGTCAAGAAAGTATGTGTCATCGGCCCCGAGTGCACCGGCAAAACCGATCTGTCAAAATTCTTAGCCAATCATTTTAAAACCGCCTGGGTAGAAGAATATGCGCGCGCCTACTTGAATAAACTAGGCAAACCCTATACGCAGCCTGACCTCACAAAAATTGCCCATGGCCAGTTGCGCATGGAGCAAGAGTGGATGATAGGCGCCAACAAGATCTTAATTTGCGATACCAACCTCATCGTGATCAAAGTATGGAGCGAGCATAAATTTGGCAACTGCGAGGAAGAAATTTTAGAGCGCATGCACCAGCAAAAGTATGACCTCTATTTGCTCACCAATATTGATGTGCCTTGGGAGAATGATCCGCAGCGCGAGCACCCCGATAAACGCGAACACTTTCTGGAAATCTATCGCAACGAGTTGGCACAAACCGGTGTTCCGACCATCGAAATTTCGGGCGATCGTGAGGCACGCAGTAAAAAAGCGATCGAAGCAGTACAAGCCATCTTAAACTAGCATAGCATTTTTTAATTACCCATGAGTAATCCCTACGCGGCTCTGCAAGTCAGAGACTTTCGTTTTTTTGTTTTCGCCCGATTGTTCATTACCCTCGCCATTATGATTCAGGCGGTGGTCGTAGGTTGGCAGGTATATGAAATCACCAAAGATGCCCTCTCACTCGGACTGATTGGTTTGGCGGAAGCCATTCCGGCCATCACCGTGTCATTGTATGCCGGGCATTTGGCCGATGTGGTAGAGCGCAAGAAAATAATAGTAGTGTGCGTAAGTACATTGGTGGTTTGCTCGGTGGCGCTGCTTTACTTCACCACCAACACCGGAGCGTTTATATTGGCGAATGGAGCCTTTCCGATTTACGCAGTCATTTTCGTAAGCGGCATTGCCCGTGGATTTTTATCTCCGGCCAGTTTTTCATTTATGCCGCAATTGATCAGCCGCGACTTATATCAAAATGCGATTGTGTGGAATAGCACGTTGTGGGAAGGTGCCTCTGTAGGCGGACCGATCATTGGTGGTTTGGTATATGGATTTTTTGATATCACCGCTGCCTATTCGGTAGATGTAGCGTTGATGTTGCTCGGACTTACCTGCATTGTGTTAATACCCAATCGGGAGTTGCCACCGGTAAGTGAAGAGCAAAGCATCTTTGCTAAGATCAAAGCAGGGATACAGTTCGTATTTAAAAATCAGATTATCCTCAGCGCTATTTCGTTGGATCTATTTGCCGTGTTATTTGGTGGAGCCGTAGCGCTGCTGCCCATTTTTGCCGATGAGATTTTGCATGTAGGCAAAGAAGGTCTGGGCTTCCTCCGATCGGCACAAGGCATCGGTGCGGTGCTCATGGCCGTTTACATTACGCGCAATCCCATCCGAAAAAGCATTGGCAAGATATTGCTGTGGTGTGTGGCAGGCTTTGGGGTGTGTATGATTGGCTTTGGATTATCCACTTTCTTTTGGCTGTCGATGGGTCTGTTGATTTTAAGCGGCATGTTTGATTGCGTGAGCGTGATCGTTCGCAGCACCCTCATCCACACCCTCACCCCCGAAAACATGAAAGGCCGCGTGTCGGCCGTGAATAGCATCTTCATCGGATCTTCCAACGAGATAGGCTCTTTCGAATCCGGAGTGGCCGCGCGACTGCTGGGCGTGGTACCTTCCGTCATCTTCGGTGGACTGATGACATTGGGTGTGGTGGGTATTACATCTCTGAAAGCAGATAAGCTGAGGGCGTTGGACAAGGTGGGGTGATACTGATAAAGTTTAATCGCTAAAATCTTTGTTTTTGAAGGGATTTGTGGGTTTATGCACCTATAGAAGGAGAAAATAGGCTTCCTGAACTCATCCGTAAGGGTTCCAAAATCATGCGTGCGCTTCAATAAATGCTTTATGCACTTGCGAAAATGCCGGGGGCACTTGACAAAACATCGCGCGCAGATGACGAAATATCGGGAGCACACCCGAGGGGGTGTGGTAGGCTTCAACCAATCCCTGGGTCACAAAAGCAGGTATGGTGCGCCCGTCAACCAATGCTTGGAGCACATGCGCAACACCCCGGGGTAAGGGTGAAACATTCGCGTTGGCATGCCAAAATGATTTTGTCAGATGCCCCAGTGATTTTGGCAAGCCCCCAACAGACTTTTGAAAGTGCCCGAGGAAGGAAGGCAAGTGCGCCTGAAATTTTGGAAAGCCACAAATAGATTGGTCGAGATGAACGACAACCCTGCACCCTTGCTCCGGGGAGTGGAGCATTTGCCAAAAGGATTTTGCAATGCCTACGCAAATCCTGCGCATGTGCTCCAGGCATTGTAAGATTTGCCCAAATGATTTTGCAATGCCAGCGCATAAGCTTTGGATGCACTCCCGACCTTAGAGTATTTGCCTAAAGAAATTTGCAACGTCTATTCATCGTGTGCGCACATGCTCCAGATAGGGGCTCATCTGCCTGAATGATTTTGCAGCGACTGCGCATAACCTGCTGGCGTGCTTTAGGCATTGGCGAATATGCATGAATGATTTTGTAATGTCTGTGTATAATCCATGCAATTACATCTTCCGGTGGCGGAGATCGGCAGAGTGAATGATATGATTCTTATTTCAAATACTGGCTTACTTTTTTACTGATCAATTTCTGAACGCTTTCCCACGTCTGCTTTTTTAGGCTGATGGGGTCTTCGCTTTCTTCGGCATCAGCAAAATAGGAGATAGCCTGAGGCACCGTGATCATCAAATTTTGAGTAGTGTATTTCTCTTTGTGATATTGAATAAAATCAGCAACCGTGAAATGATTCAATAGTTCTGCTATATCCCAAAAGTCTTTTTTCTTGCCCCTGCCCAGAACGGCCTGAATTTTCATGGCGATAATATCTTCCGTAGAAAACATTCTCAGGCCTTGTCTATTTTCTTCCGGCCTAATCAAGGGAAATGGATGTCGGACCAAATCAATTTTCACGTCATCCACAAAACAAAAAATCCCAAATCCGGGATTGGATGTTCGGTTATCAAATGATGATTTGAATTTTTTTTGAAATGCACCGACAATCTTAGAATTTTCAAATGATTGAGTGGAGAACAAATCTAAGTCAACCGACTTTCGATGGCCGTATAAAAGAGCCAATGCAGTGCCACCTACTAATGAAAAGCCCTCGAGTTCGGGCATCTCCATGAGTTGCTCTAATACGGAAAAAGTGTGGGGTTCGACTGTCTCAAAGTGTAACATCTGAAATCGGATATGGGCCTGTCAATTACGGCACTTGCTAAATACAAAGTAGTCATCGGAAGGAATTTTGCATTTAACAAAGCCTCGCGCACTTTGTCATCGCCATAGTATCTCCGGCAGTTACGAATATCATCTACATCGCCCCACTCAAATACACGCTCAATCACGAAGTTCGCTTTCGCATCGTAGTCAATGGTTTCAAACACCACATCCCAAAAAATGCGTTTGTTGAATATAGGTTTGATTTTAGTTGTCTCCATTCCTTCCATCCTTCAATATACTTGTGAGGCGATCCGTCAATGATCAAATAAAGCGGTTTGTTAAACTTGTTCAAAGATACATATAGAAACTCCCCGTTTCGGTAGTCTGTTTAGCACCCGATTTACCCCATAATTTTCCAAAAAGGGTTTTTTTCGCAAAGGATAATTGATAGTTTTGCAGTCCAATTAAAAGCCTTTGTTCTGACTGCGATGAAAAAGCCCTTTTTGATACAAAAAACCGCCTTTTTGACCCTCTTTTTCGTTGCATTTGCCAGCTTTTTGAGCCCGTCCTTTGCCTCCGGTTCCGAAACCGAAGGAGGGGAGCCAAAGAAGTTTGATCCCAACGAGGTAATCCTGCATCACGTTATTGACGACCATCAATGGCATTTTACCGATCACTTGGTTTTGCCGCTGCCGATCATCGTTTATTCGTCCGAAAAAGGACTGGATATGTTCCTTTCTTCCCGCTTTTTTGATGAGCACCACAATCCCGTTGAGTACAACGGCTATAAATTAGAGCACAACCACATTTATTTAACCGAAAGCGGAACGGCTGTTTTTGATCTTTCCATCACCAAAAACGTGGCGATGTTGCTAATCAATGCCACACTATTATTTCTAATCCTCACAGCAGTTGCCAGATCAGCCAAAAACAGAACGGGCAAAGCGCCAAAGGGTATTCAATCGTTCATCGAGCCCATCATCGTTTTCGTGCGCGATGAGATTGTGAAGCCAAACATCGGCCACCACTACGAAAAGTTTTTGCCTTACCTGCTCACACTATTCTTCTTTATTCTTTTCGGAAACCTGTTGGGTCTTTTGCCCGGCTCGGGTAACCTTACCGGAAACATCGCGGTAACGCTGGTGCTGGCCGTACTGACATTTATTATCACCAACTTCAGCGGAAACAAAAATTACTGGTCGCACATCTTCTGGACGCCCGGAGTGCCGCTGCCACTGCGCCCTATCATTTTACCCGTAGAAATCATCGGCATATTTACCAAGCCGTTTTCATTAACCATTCGTTTGTTTGTGGCGATTACTGCAGGCCACATTGTGTTGTTGAGTTTGATCTGCCTCACGTTCATCTTTCAGAGCTATGTGGTGGGTGTGGGTGTTTCGATTGCAGTCATGTTTATCAACCTGATTGAATTGTTAGTGGCAGGTATTCAGGCGTATGTATTTACCCTGTTTACTGCATTGTACATTGGCATGGCCACAGCCGATGACCATCACTAAGATGGGATTAGTTGAATTTTTTGTTTCACTTAAATTTATAAACTATGTTGTTCTCTTTAATTCTGGATGTAAGCTTAGCAGTAATGGGTGCGGGTATTGGAGCTGGTCTTGTTGCAATTGGCGCAGGTATCGGTGTAGGCCGCATTGGAGGTTCTGCTATGGATGCAATTGCACGTCAGCCTGAAGCTTCTGGTAAAATCCAGGGAGCGATGCTGGTGATTGCCGCCCTTGTGGAGGTAGCAGCGCTATTCGGACTCGTTATCTGTCTTTTGATAGCTAACAAGTTGGCGTAAGAAAAATCAGAAGAACTTGTTTTGGCAATAGGCCTGGCGAGTTCTTCTATTTTACTCGAGTGAAACAAAAATGAGATTGGTTTTTTAAAACAGTAAGCACATGGATTTATTATCACCCGGCACAGGACTCATCGTTTGGCAATTCATCATCTTCGTAGGCTTATTCTTCCTATTGAAGGCATTTGCCTGGAAACCTATTTTGGCATCGTTGAAAGAACGCGAAGAGTCCATTCAAAACGCATTGGATTCTGCTGAAAAAGCAAAAGCTGAAATGGCTTCATTGAAGTCCGACAACGAAAAATTATTGAAAGAAGCACGCGAAGAGCGCGACCGCATTTTGCAACATGCACGTGAGGCAGCTGCTCGTTTGCACGATGAGGCACAAACTAGTGCCAAGAAAAATGCAGATCGTATCATCGAAGATGCGAAGGCCATCATCCACACAGAAAAGCAAGCCGCTTTGCGCGATGTAAAAGCACAGGTAGCGTTGTTTTCATTAGAGATTTCAGAAAAGTTGATCAAGAAAAACTTGTCGGACGACAAGCAGCAAAAAGATTTGATCGACACATATATTAAAGACCTTAAGCTGAACTAAATCATGGCCGATTCACGAGTAGCATCGCGGTACGTAAAATCTCTGCTGGGTCTTGCCGAAGAGCAAGGCGCCCTGGAGTTGGTAAATGCCGATATGCAATTATTTGCCAGTGTGTGTGCGTCCAACAAAGACTTCACACGCATGTTGAAGAGCCCCGTTATTCGCCACGATAAAAAATTGGCGATTCTGGAAGCCATCTTCCAGGGGAAAGTCAACAAACTCACCATGGCCATCATTTCCATGTTGACTCGTAAGAATCGCGAGCCGTTGTTGCCTGCTATTGCCGTGGAATTTCACAATGCCTACAATGTGAACAAGGGCATTCAAAAAGCGTCTGTGTCCACCACGTTTGCTTTGGATGCCAAGATGAAAGCAGAAATTGAGGAGTTGGTAAAGAAAATCAGCGGCAAAAAAGACATTGAGCTTCAACAAAAAATCAATCCGGATTTGATCGGAGGTTTTGTATTGCACGTAGGCGATAAACAGATCGATGCTTCGATCAAGAGCAAGCTGAAAGCATTGAAGACGAAGTTTAGCGAGAACCCTTACATCAAGGAATTTTAATAGGTAGTAGAAAATAACGAATCACAATTAACGAATAACCATATCATGGCAGAAATCAGACCCGAAGAAATTTCATCCATATTGCGCGAGCAGTTGTCGCAATCACGCACCGATGCAGAGTTAGAAGAGGTTGGTACCGTTCTAACCGTAGGTGATGGTGTTGCCCGTATCTATGGCCTTACACAGGCACAGGCGGGTGAGTTGATTCAATTTGAAAATGGCCTGCGCGCCATGGTGCTCAACCTCGAAGAAGACAACGTGGGTGCGGTACTTTTGGGTGAGTCAAAAGAAATTAAAGAAGGTGATACTGTAAAGCGTACCGGAAAAATCGCTTCTGTAAATGTAGGCGATGGTTTGTTGGGCCGCGTAGTAGATACACTGGCATCACCCATCGATGGTAAAGGACCGATCACCGGAGATTTGTATGACATGCCATTAGAGCGCAAAGCTCCGGGTGTAATCTTCCGTCAGCCGGTAAACGAGCCGCTTCAAACCGGTATCAAAGCAATTGATGCGATGATTCCAATCGGCCGTGGTCAGCGCGAGTTGATCATTGGCGACCGTCAAACGGGTAAGACCGCTGTGGCGATCGATACCATCATCAACCAAAAAGAATTCTACGAACAAGGCAAGCCGGTATATTGTATTTATGTGGCCATCGGCCAAAAGGCTTCTACCGTTGCCGGTGTGGCAGCTACGCTTGAAAAGGCGGGCGCTATGCCTTACACAGTTATTGTTTCTGCATCTGCAGCAGATCCTGCTCCGATGCAATTCTTTGCGCCATTCACCGGTGCATCGATTGGTGAGTTCTTCCGCGATACCGGTCGTCCTGCATTGGTAATTTACGATGACCTTTCAAAGCAGGCTGTGGCTTACCGCGAAGTGTCGTTGTTGTTGAGAAGACCTCCGGGCCGCGAAGCATATCCTGGTGACGTATTTTATTTGCACTCACGCTTGCTGGAAAGAGCTGCGAAAGTGATCAACAACGATGAGATCGCAGCGAGAATGAATGACCTTCCTGCATCTATAAAACATTTAGTGAAAGGTGGAGGTTCTTTAACCGCTCTTCCAATCATCGAGACACAAGCGAATGACGTGTCTGCTTATATTCCTACCAACGTAATCTCGATTACAGATGGTCAGATCTTCTTGGAGACCAACTTATTCAACTCCGGTATCCGTCCTGCGATCAACGTAGGTATTTCGGTATCACGCGTGGGAGGTTCTGCTCAGATCAAATCCATGAAGAAAGTAGCGGGTACATTAAAGTTGGATCAGGCACAATTCCGTGAATTGGAAGCTTTCGCGAAATTCGGTTCTGACCTCGATGCAGCTACTAAATTGGTGATTGAGCGTGGACGCAGAAACGTAGAAGTGTTGAAGCAGCCACAATATCAACCCGTACGTGTGGAAGAGCAGGTGGCAATCATCTTAGCTTCTACAAAAGGCTACACCGACAAAGTACCGGTAAACAAAATCAAAGAATTTGAAACGGAATTCATTGGTTTGTTGAAAGCACAGTATAAATCCGTATTGGATAACTTCCGTGCCGGTAAGTTTGAAGATGCCGATGCCGATACGGTGAAGAAAGTAGCGTTGGAGTTAGCAGGTAAATATTAATTCGTTAATGTTCTAATTCGGTGATTCGGTAATTAACAAATTAACGAATCATCGAATTAACTAATTAGAGATATGGCCAGTTTAAAAGAAGTAAAGAGTCGCATTACCTCAGTAATGTCTACGCAGCAGATTACCAAAGCCATGAAAATGGTGGCGGCAGCGAAGTTGCGTAAGTCGCAGGATAAAATCCAGCAGATGCGCCCGTTTGCTCAGAAGATGAATGCATTGTTGCAGAACTTATCTTCTGCGGGAACAGATGGCCAGGCTTGGTACAGCCAAATTCGTGAAGAGAAAAAAGTGTTGATTATTGCGGTGACTTCTGACCGTGGATTGTGCGGTTCGTTCAACAGCTCTGTTTTCAAAGCCGTAGTGCGATTGGTAGAAGAGAAATATTCGAAGCAAGCCAAGCAGGGAAACGTAACGTATTTGCCCATCGGAAAGAAAGCTCTTGAGTTTTTTGAGAAGCGCAACCTTCCTACAAAAACAGACTTCTCTACCTTATTGCAAACCATCACATTTGATTCAGTAGCAAAGGCTGCGGAGTTTGCCATGACCTCTTTCCAAAAAGGAGAGTTTGATAAAGTAGAGATTGTATACAATGAGTTTAAGAACGTAGCTACCCAAATATTGCGCGTTGAGCAGTTCTTACCTATTTTACCTTTACCGGTAACTGAGACCACAACATCACAAACCGATTATATCTATCAACCGAATCAGGAAGAGATTTTAGTAGGATTGATTCCGAAGTCATTGAAAGTTCAGTTGTACAAAGCAGTGTTAGACTCAAACGCTTCTGAAAATGGAGCGCGTATGACTGCGATGGATAAAGCAACTGAAAATGCTGGGGACTTATTGAAAGAATTGAAGTTGACTTACAACCGTACACGTCAGGCAGCGATTACCAAAGAGATTTTAGAAATTGTAGCAGGTGCCGAAGCATTGAAGTCTGCTTAGTAAAAATAGAGTTTCAAAAGAAAGCCGCTGGTGTTATCACTAGCGGCTTTTTTGTTGGCTCCTCATTGGCACAAAAAAAGCTGCCCTTGCGAGCAGCTTTGAATCATTTATATTTTTAAGAGAACCTTATGCTACTGAAAGCACGGGCTTCACAACTTCTTTGGGTTTCTCACCTAACATCTTCAGCTGACGCGCGTGTGCGGCTACGGCTTCGAAGAATGTTTCTTTTGATTTATAAGGTAAGCCAAACTCTTGCGTAGTCTGTTCTACAATTTTAGCAATCTCGCGATAGTGAACGTGGCAGATGTTGGGAAACAAGTGGTGTTCTACCTGATAATTCAAACCACCTACATACCAGGAGAACAACTTTTCTTTGTGGCCAAAGTTGGTGGTGGTATGCAACTGATGAATCGCCCAGCTATTTTCTAAATTTCCTTCACCATCCGGCATCGGGTATTCAGTACCTTCAATGACGTGAGCCGGCTGAAAGATAACGGCTAAGATAAATCCAGCCACATAATGCATAATTAAAAACCCGACAAATACTTGCCAAAAGGAAAAACCTAATAACATGGGCACCACAAAAGTATACGATAGATAAACCACTTTTGTAATGATCAGCACAACCCACTCCATCGCTATGGAAGCTTTTTGTTTTTTAACCAGGCCTTCATTTTGATATTTTGTTAGTCTGTAATAGTCTTTGATAACAATCCAAACAAAGGTCATCAACCCATAAAAGAACCAAGCATATAAGTGTTGATATTTATGCATCGGAATCCATTTGGAACCCGGAGCCATCCGCAGAACACCACGAGGGCTAATGTCTTCATCTACATCGTGCACATTGGTATAAGTATGATGCAGTACGTTGTGTTGGATTCTCCAGTTGAATGCGGTTCCACCGATCATGTTCAATGAAAACCCTAAAAGCGTATTGACCCACGGTTTATTTGAATAGGCTCCGTGATTGGCATCATGCATTACTGATAATCCAATTCCAGCCTTGCCAAAGCCCATTACGATGCAAAGCCCAACAAGCACCCAGGCAGATGTAAACAAACCGCTTAGTAATAGCACATAAGGAGAAAAATAAAGTGTGAACATAAAAATGGTTTTGATTACCATTTCGCTGTTACCTGTACGATCGATGTTGTTTGTTTTGAAGTACGCATTTACGCGCTGATTCAGCGTTGCAAAGAAATCTTGCTGCTTAGCTGCAAATTTTAAATTTAGGTTTAATGTCATTTTTTTGATTACTAATTTTTGTGAAAATGCTGTACATATAAAATGGACAGATTTTCGGGGGAATACTTTTCTTAAAGGTACGCAAAGCGCACTTCAATAACGCCCGTTCGGGTTACAAAATATGAGAAAGGCCGTTTTTAGTTTTAATTGGCTATAGTTCGGCAATCACCGTTTTGCCTCCTTTAGTGATATCGCCCGGTTTGACTAGGATTTTAGCGTTTAGCGGCAGAAATAAATCAACACGCGATCCAAACTTGATAAAGCCAAATTCATCGCCTTGTTGTAAGGTTTGCCCTTCTTGCACATACCATTTGATGCGTCTGGCCAATGCACCGGCAATTTGTCGAAACAAAATCTCAGTGCCGTTTTTCATTTTAGCGACTACGGTCGTTCGTTCATTTTCAGTGCTTGACTTAGGATGCCATGCCACTAAATATTTGCCAGGATGATATTTAAAATAAGAGATCGTTCCAGCCACCGGCATACGATTGACATGCACATTGATAGGCGACATGAAGATAGATACTTGTTTGCGTTTTGATTTCAGGTATTCTGTCTCTTCGGTTTCTTCAATCACTACAACTTTGCCATCGGCAGGGGCTATTATATGTTTTTCGTTTATTTCTACATCAATTGATGGGCTTCGGAAAAACTGTAGAATTAATATCAATACAACTAAACTTGCTGTAAGCACTCCATATACAATTAAGTCGCTAAAGCGTAAGCTTGGCAGCGAAGACACCGTTGCATTGATAATGATAAGAATTACAACTAGTACGAGTAATAGCGAGCGTCCTTCTTTATGAATAGTCATACAAAGAGATTAGAAATTTAGCGACAAAGGTAAGCATTCATGCGTATTGCCCTCAATTTCTTACTACATTTGTGCAGTTATAAGGGGTGCCTAAAAGACACGGGCTGAGATTATACCCATAGAACCTGATGCCGGTAATGCGGACGAAGGGAGGCAAGCTGCAGAAAGTGCAGCTAAAATAAGTTGGTTCATACCCCTATGAGTCAACGAATTTTAAAATTTTTAAAACATGTTCAAATTAAAAATGGCAGTCGTTGGCTGCGTGCTTTCGCTACAGGCGATGGCGCAATTCAACGTGCGCGGCACCGTGCGTGACGCAAAGTCGAAGGAGGCATTGGTAGGTGCTACCGTGCAAGTAGAAAGTCAAAACCGGTATGCTGTTACCGATCAGCAAGGTTGGTTTGAGATTTCGCGGGTAGCTGCAGGGCAACAAACATTGGTGATCAAATTTCTGGGCTATCAGGAGAAGCGACAAGTAGTGGATGTGTCTGCTGATCAGGTTGTGGAACTTCTTTTAGAGGAGAGCACCGAACTGACGGATGAAGTAGTAGTATATGCTACACGCTTGACGGACAAAAGCCCTTCCGCATTTTCCACGATCAATAAAGTGGCTTTGCAAAAACAAAACTTCGGGCAAGATTTGCCGATCATCTTAAACTGGTCGCCCTCACTCGTTACCACCTCCGATGCTGGAACAGGCATTGGATACACAGGCCTTCGCATCCGCGGAAGCGATGCTACACGCATCAACGTTACAATCAACGGAGTGCCCCTCAATGAAAGTGATGAGCACGGTGTGTTTTGGGTAGATGTGCCCGACATTGCAACATCTTCGCAAAGTATTCAAGTGCAACGTGGTGTGGGAAATTCTACCAATGGTGCCGGAGCATTTGGGGCATCCATCAATTTACAAACCAACACACGCAATGATCAGCCGTATGCCGATATCATCAATTCAGTAGGCTCCTTCGGCACACAACGACACACAGTTGGTTTTGGCACGGGTTTGAAAAATAACTTTGTGTTTGATGGACGTTTGTCCATGATCAAGTCCGATGGATTTATTGATCGCGCCACTTCTGATTTGAAATCCTATTATTTATCGGCAGGTTATTATGGAAAGAAAACGTTCGTGAAAGCCATTGTATTTGGTGGTAACGAAATTACCTATCAAAGTTGGAATGGTGTTCCGGAGTCGCGATTGAATAATGATCAGACCGCCATGTTAGAAACGGCCGCTGCCGAGGGATGGAACACCGCTCAAACAAATAATTTGCTGAACTCGAATAGTCGTACGTTCAATGCATACACGTATAAAAATCAGGTGGATAATTATTCGCAAGATCATTATCAGTTACACGCCTCTCATCGATTCAATGAATCCATAACAGCTAACGCAGCTTTGCATTATACGTACGGTCGGGGTTTTTATGAGGAGTTTAAATATGATGCAGCATTTAAAAAATATGGCGTAGATACATTCCTCATTGGCAATCAAAAAATTGGATCCAGTGATTTGGTCCGCAGACGCTGGTTGCAAACCAATTTTTATGGAATGACTTATTCCGTCAACTATGAAAAGGATAAAATTCAATCCGTGATTGGTGGTGCGATTAACCGACACATGGCCGACCGGTTTGGTGAAGTGATTTGGGCGCAGGTTTCCAACTTCCCAAAAGATTATCGGTATTATTTTAACCAAGGCGATAAAACGGATTTTAATATTTTCTGGAAAACGAATTATCAATTGACGAGCGCCATCAATGCTTTTGTCGATTTGCAATACCGCAAAATTGATTACACCAGCAAAGGCGTGGAGAATGAATTGAATACGTATCGCGTAGATGCAAACTTTCAATTTTTCAATCCGAAGATTGGTATTACATACACATTATCAGAACAGCAAAACGTGTATGCTTCATTTAGTGTCGCTAATCGCGAACCGATTCGCAGCGATTTTATCAACAACATTGGCACCGCAGCACCTAAGCCAGAAACCCTTCGCAACCTTGAAGCAGGATGGAGATGGCGAAAGAATGCGTGGAACCTGACCGTCAATTATTTTCTGATGGATTACACGGATCAATTGGTCAACACGGGTAAATTGAATGATGTAGGTGCGGCTATTCGCACGAATGTAGTCAGCAGTTACCGAACCGGAATTGAGGTGGACGCTACCGTTCGGTTCAATCATCTGATTTCGTGGATGGGTAACATCACCCTCAGCCAAAACAAGATTAAAAACTTTAGCGAGGTCTTGTATGATTACGGTGTGAACTATGATGAATACAACGAAGTGGTTCGTAACTATAATGATACAGATATTGCCTTTTCTCCGAACGTGGTAGGCGGCTCTGTGTTGTTGTTTCATCCCATTCGAAATGTAGAGATTGGATTGTTGACAAAGTATGTCAGTCAGCAATACTTAGATAATACTTCGAATAGCAGACGAAAGATCGATGCTTATCTGACCAACGATATTCGATTGAATTATAGTTGGAAGCCGGCCTTTATGAAAGAACTTTCACTCAGCTTATTGGCCAATAACATTTTTGATGTAGCCTATTCATCGAATGGCTACACGTACGGTTATTTGGGCGGAGGAGCGGAGACAAGACAAAATTACTATTACCCGCAGGCAGGTAGAAACTACATGTTGATGCTCACGCTGCGCTTTTAGTGATAAGCAATGAAAAGCATGCCGCAGGAGTGGTTTTAATACTTACTTTTGTGGCATGCGCTTCATTTCGATTGCAGACTTATTTCGACTCACCCGATTTTGGAATCTGGTGATCATCGCGGTAGCGCAATACTTGGCGGCCGCCTTTTTACTGCATCGCTATACTGCTGTATTCACTGACCTATCAATGTTCGTACTGTCTCTCTCTACCGTGTTGATTGCCGCAGCCGGTTATATCATCAACGATTATTATGACATTAAAATTGATTTAATCAACAAGCCCGAGCGCGTGGTTATTGGCAAGTCCATCACCAGACGCTATGCCATCTTTTTTCATACGTTCATATCCATCATCGGTATTCTGTTGGGCCTTTGGCTGAGCTGGAAAATAGCTGCAATCAATTTTGTTTGCGTGTTTCTGTTGTGGCTTTACTCCAATCAACTCAAGCGTCAACCCTTTATTGGCAATTTGTTGGTGGCTATCCTTACGGGATTATCGATTTGGCTCATCAACTGGTTGTATCAGGAGCCGAATACATTCGTTGTCATCTATTCTTTGTTTGCATTTTTTATGACACTGATACGTGAGATTGTGAAAGACATGGAAGATATGAAAGGGGACACTACGTTTGGATGCCGAACACTGCCCATCGTGTGGGGAATTCGCAAAACCAAAATGTTGTTGTACGGAATTCTTTTTGTGTTTTCGGTAGCAGTTACATTCTTCAACTTCAGTTATGCGCTGGTGCCATTGATCTACTTCATTGTGTTTTTGTTAGTGCCCATCGGCTGGCTTACCCTGCGATTGATTCGGGCTGATACAGTAAAGGAGTATTATCAACTCAGCCAGTTGTGTAAAGTAATCATGTTGTTGGGAGTGCTTAGTATGGTTTTTGTTTAAGTTAAAGAAAAATGAAGTTGCCTGCACGCCTTGCTTTGTTTGCTTCCGGAAGTGGCTCGAATGCCGAAGTGATTATCCTTCATTTTAAGAATCATCCACAGATTGACGTGGCGCTTGTACTCACTAACAACCCAACAGCCGGAGTTATTGAGCGCGCACAAAAGTTAGATGTGCAGACAAAGTTTTTTACACGTGAGCAATTCCGCGAAAGCGAACCAATTCTACAATTGCTAAGACAATATGAAATCACGCACATCGTCTTAGCAGGATTTTTATTGCAGATACCAACTTCTCTTATTCAAGAATATCCATCTCGAATCATTAACATTCATCCATCTCTTCTTCCAAAGTTTGGCGGCAAGGGAATGTACGGCATGAAAGTGCATGAAGCTGTTAAACAATCCGGTGAAACAGAAACCGGCATTACTATTCATGAGGTCAATGAGCATTATGATGAAGGGCGTGTGTTATTTCAGGCAAATTGTAAGGTAGAAGAGACGGATACACCGGAACAGATTGCACGCAACGTTCAGGCACTCGAGCATCAACATTTTCCCCTTGTGATTGAAAAATGGACTACATCAACGAAATAAAATTGTCTATGAAGAATACATCCTTTCTTTTATTGAGTTTCCTCTTCGCGACTATGATCGCTTGTCAACCTAAGAAGCAGGTAGAAGAAGCGATTATTGAAAAAGTGAGTAAAGACTATCGAACACCTTATTTTGAAGACACCGCCCGCGTCAGCAAAGTGTTGAAGTACACCAATGTGGTCGATAGCATTTTTGCAAGATCCGCTCGCGCCAACCACAACCCGGCTATTGCCTATGGGATTGTGATGGATGGAAGATTAATTTATTCGAACAGCGTGGGCTACTCCAATGTCGAGAAGAAAATTAAGGCAACTGCTCAATCGCGCTTTCGCATCGCATCGATGACGAAAAGTTTTACGGCTATGGCCATTTTGAAATTACGCGATGAAGGCAAACTTCAGTTGACGCATGCTGCGGCACGCTACATTCCTGAAATGAAGGAACTCAGTTACCCTACCAATGACGGCAGACAAATTACCATCTTCAATTTGCTGACGATGTCAGCCGGTTTTCCCGAAGATAATCCGTGGGGCGATCGCCAATTGGCAGATAGTGATGAAGATTTATTGAATTTAGTTCGAGCCGGAATTTCCTTTTCGAATAATCCGGGAGCAGAATTCGAATACAGTAATTTAGGCTATGCACTGCTGGGAAAAATTATTGCCAATGTTTCAGGCATACCCTATCAACAATACATCCGCGAAAATATTTTAGCTCCATTAGAGATGAACAACAGCGGCTTTGAGTTTACGGAAATGCCGGCTGATGAAGTAGCCGTAGGTTACCGATGGGAAGATGAGCAATGGAAACCGGAGGCACTATTAAAAGACGGATCATATGCATCGATGGGCGGTTTGATTTGTACCATCGATGATTTCGCGAAGTATATGAACTTTTTATTGGCCGCAACTCCTGCGCGCAATGAAGAAGAGAAAGGTCCGGTGAAGAGAAGCACCGCTCGTGAGATGCAACAGCCTTGGAAATTCAGAGGGCTGGCACCGCAACGAAGAACGCACAGTGGCGAGTTGTGCCCCGCTACCGGAAGCTACGGCTATGGCCTTGGCTGGCGACAGGATTGCAACGGTGTTATTACCGTTTCGCATAGCGGAGGATTGCCCGGCTTTGGCAGCGTACATCAATTATTTCCTGAACTAGGCTTTGGTGTTGTTGCATTCAGCAATTTGACGTATGCCAATATGGGTGCGCCTGTATCGCATGTAGCAGATACATTGATTGCGTTGGCCGGATTACAAGAAAGAGTTTTCCCGGTGTCCGCAGCTTTAAAAACAAAACAAGAGCAGCTGATGAAAGTATTGCCGCAATGGACAGCCGATTGCGATAGTTTGTTTGCCGAAAATTTCTTTCCCGATAAATCGAAAGATCGTTGGAAGATAGAAGTATTAAAACTTTTGGAAGAGATTGGAACCGTAACGGACGTGACACCGATGCGCCCGGAGAATTTATTGCGCGGCACGTTTACCATTCAAGGCGACAAAGGTGCGTTGGAGGTCTTCTTTACATTAACTCCGGAAACAAAGCCGCTGATTCAACAGTTGGAAGTTTGGAAGCGGGAGTAATTTTTACCCCGTCACTTCCAATCGAAAACCCACACCGTGGTAGTTGACGATTTCTACTTTGGGATCTTCTTTGAGGTACTTTCGAAGTTTGGAAATAAATACATCCAGGCTGCGGCCCATAAAGTAGTCGTCATCGCCCCACACAGTTGTTAAAATTTCTTCGCGCTTCATCACACGTTCTTTGTTGGCGCACAGCAGTTTCAATACTTCAGCTTCTTTTTGTGTCAGCGTTTTGCTGCCGGATGAATGTTTTAAGGTGAGTGTATGCCAATCAAATGTGAATTCGCCTAACTCAAAGCACAACTCTGTGGTGGTTGACTTTGTTCTGCGCAGGAAGACTTCAATTCGTAAATACAATTCTTCCATGCTAAAAGGTTTTACGATGTAATCGTCACCTCCAGCATGAAACCCATGGATCTTATCTTCTAACATTGATTTGGCTGTGATGAACAAGATCGGAATTTCCGTATTCTTCTCCCGAATGGATTGCGCCAAACTGAAACCATCTTTCTTCGGCATCATCACATCTAATATGCAGATGTCGAATGAGCGATCCAGAAACATCTGCAACCCTTCTTCCCCATTTGTACAGAGTGTAGTTTGATATCCTTTGTGAAGGAGATTGTCTTTGATCACAAACCCCAGATTCGGGTCATCTTCTACAAGTAAGACTTTTGCACTCATGCGTAGAAATAAATTTATTAGATAGATTCTTTGGGTAACACAATCGTAAACGTGCTTCCCTGTCCCAAGCTGCTCTCAACGGTGATTTTTCCCTTGTGGGCTTCGACAATCAGCTTGACATAATTAAGACCTAAGCCAAAGCCTTTTACATCATGCAGATTACCTGTAGGCACACGATAAAAGCGTTGAAAAATTTTGCGTTGATTTTCAGGAATAATACCAATTCCATTATCCGTTACAGAGATCAGAATTTGATCGTTTTGATTCTGTGAGGTAATGGTAATAGCCGGAGTAGTTTGAGTGTATTTAATCGCATTGTCTAACAAATTGTAAATCACGTTGGTAAAATGCAGTTTATCCACAGATGCGATCGGGTCGGTTGCATTTAATTTTAAATCGATCGAGCCTTGCCGATTGTTCAGCGACATGGAAATATTGGTGACCGCTTCTTGAATAAGTTGGTGGAGATTAGCGTTTTCTTTTTTCAACCCCACATCACTTTTTTCAAGACGTGCCATTTGCAGCACGCGCTCCACCTGTTGCTTCAAGCGGCTGCTTTCCGTTTCGATGATGGTAGCATAGTTCAATAGTCGCTCCGGATGTTGAACAATAGACGGATCCTTCAAAACGCTGGTGGAAATGGCAATGGTGGAAAGAGGCGTTTTAAATTCATGCGTCATGTTGTTGATAAAATCTTTTTGAATCTCTGACAACCGTCTTTGCTTTAAGATGACAAACAATGTGTACACGAAAAAGAAGATCACGACTACCATCACAATAGATGAAAACCCCCAGATTCCCATCTGACTGATCAGATTAGCTTCCAGTTGCGGAAACCGAACGCCAAAATAATAGCCGTCCATTTTTAGCGAAGGCAATTCACTTAAACTGGTGGGTATTTTATTTTTAGTGGGCGAGATATAGTTGCCGCCTGTCATGCATTGATCAGCACAATTGTAAATTCCGTATTGATAATCAGCCGTGATGTTTCGTTTGTCAAATTCATTTTTGAGCATAAACCCAAGCAAATTCGAATCAATGGGGCCATTTACCAACACCGTAAAATAATTGCTGGACTCCTGGTTCACCAAGCCGTTGGCCGGCATTGCCATTTTGTTGACTTCAAAAATCTGAGTAGCTACGTTTTCAAGCGCCTGGTTGACTTCGGTATTGAATTGATTTTCCTTCAGGTCAAATGCCTTTCGTACCCAATAAATTTGGGTTACGGTAATGCCGACTATGCTGATAGCGGCCAGAGCAATAACAATACGAAGGGTAAGGCGACTCACCTTACAAAGGTAGCTAGTATTTACAGCGGCATGAGACCGGATGGCCTAAATTAACAAGCCATTAACATCTTTTAGGCTATTTTTAACACCGAAATACAATTTTAGGCCGGATGTTTGTAGAGTTGAAACGAACGAATTAAGTTTAACCTTTAAAATAATACTAAAATGAAAAATTTATTATTGATCGCTGTTTTTGCCTTTGCTTCAAGCCTTGCAATGGCACAAGAGAAGGAATTACGTGGCACTATCACCAAAGATGAAGTGAAGACGGATGTGGCAGCTTTTGCCTGGGATGCTTCGTCATTTGACTTTGGAAAAATCAAGCAGGGAGTTCCCGTAACGCACGAATTCAAATTTACCAACACAGGTAAGTCTCCATTGATTATCGTTAATGCACAACCATCTTGCGGTTGCACTACACCGGATTGGACAAAAACACCAGTACCTCCAGGTGGCTCAGGTTTTATTAAAGCTACATTTAATGCGGCAGTTGCAGGACCATTCAATAAAACTATAACTGTTACTGCCAACACACAAGAAGGATCTACCTACCTGACCATCAAAGGCGAGGTAATAGTAGCTGAATAAAATTTTTAAGTAGTTTACAGAATGAAAAAGTCAGGTGAAAGCCTGACTTTTTTGTTTTATTTTTAAGGCATATAAATGAGTTATGTTGATTCGGTTGCTTCCATTAATCCTAATTGTTTTTAGTTTATCCAATGTCACCGCACAAAAGTCTATTACGGGTCGACTCATTGATGCAGATACACAAAAGCCGGTGAGCCAAGCTACTGTGATTGTGGTAGGAACTACTACCGGTACATTTAGCAATCACTTAGGGTTCTTTCAACTCACTATCCCCTCAGGCGCAAGTGAACTAATGGTTTCTCATGTTGGATACAAAACCAGTAAGATTCTAATTCCGGAAGTTTCTCCATTTCAAATTAAAATTCAAAGAGGAATCGTTCAATTAAAATATTTTATGTTGGATTCATTTGTTGAGTACGATGAGAAGAATGACTCAACATCCTCGGTTGATTCAGATTTCAATATTATCGAGCGAAGTGCTGAATATCCGGGAGGATGGAAAAATTTTTACAATGATATCGGGAAGACATTAAAATCCAAAGAGGTTCTATCGGCACTTCCCGACAGCACGGTGCATCTATTTTTTTCAGTGGAAGCAAATGGGGATTTTAAACTTGCGAGAACTGCTCCGGATATTAAAATAATTGAAGAACAAATAATTCAATCAACCCATTTGAAGAAATGGAAAAGTGCCATGCAGAACAATACTCCCGCCACTCAGTACTTTGATCTGCCAATCGGCAATGGGGTTGTAGAGACTATTTATACGGTGGTGGAAGAACCGGCAACTCCTGTAGGAGGATTTCCTGAGTTTTATAAGTATATCGGAGCGTCTATGCGCTACCCCGCATCAGCTAGAGTTTTCGGTATTGAAGGTAAAGTTCTTGTTCAGTTTATTGTTGAGATGGATGGTAGACTCACTAATATAAAGATAACAAAGGGAGTAGGTGGTGGGTGCGATGAAGAGGCTATACGATTAATTGAAAATGCTCCGCGATGGAACCCAGGACACCAGCGAGGCCAACCAGTAAGGCAGAAGTATACCTTACCCATTCAATTTTATTTGGGTACTACTGGAAGACGACCCAATGCAAAACTGGATCCCGAAATATTAACTGATTTTTATAAGTCTTTGAATTACGCAATTGACTACCCCTTAGAGGCAAGGAAAAAAGAGGTTGAAGGGCTTGTAGTCGCTTTGATTATCGTGAGTAAAGAAAATAAAATCGCTCGCACACGATTGTTAAAAGATATTGGTGAAGGCTGTGGTGAAGAAGTATTACGTGCGTTGAATACAGTAAATGAAGATCAGATTCGAGGATTAAAGCGTCAGAAAGACACCTTGCTTCTTCCGGTTATTTTTGGTTTAGATTTTGTAAAGAATACCCCATTACCTGCTTCTAATGACCGTTTACAAGTGCTTTCTCCCATTAAGATTGTGATGCGCAGACTTCTTACCAAGGCTACACCAACCCCTCGACCTCAAAAGGGAGTAATAAGCGAGGTGAGTAGTCAAGTCAACACGAATAAGATCGAGGAGGGAGACTCATTTGAAAAAGCCTTCAAAGACCCGAATCGTGTTAAGAAACTTTCATTGGCAAATAAGGGTATAAAGGAGATTCCGCTAAAAATTGACCAGCTCACATCTTTAACACAATTAAATTTGGAAGCCAATCAAATTCATTCAATTCCGGACCAGTTTACCAAACTTGGGAAAATGTATGAATTGATAATTGCTGATAATCGACTAAGAAGTCTTCCTGACTCGTTTGAAAACCTCAATTCCTTAAGAGTTCTTGGGTTAGCAAGAAATCTATTTGATTCATTTCCTAGCCCGATTACCCAGTTGTCCAAATTGATGGAGTTGGATTTAAGCGGAAATGATATCAAGTCAATTCCGTCTACTATTTCAAACCTTAAAAAACTGCGCATTTTGTTTCTTCAGGATAACCAGATATCAAGTTTTCCAAAAGAGTTTTATGAATTACAAAACCTAGATGCCCTCTACCTACAAGGGAATCCACTATCAGACGAAACAAAGGCTCAATTGAAATTAAAATTGCCGCATACAACAATTCACTATTAACGCATTATAGCAAGCTGGATTTGAAAAACACTAAGCAATCACCTCCTCAAAAGCCTTCACAAAATTTTTCATTTCATCGGCAGTTCCAATGCTTACGCGACACCACTCTTTGCCTTGGTAGTCCCAAATGCGAATCAGGAACCCTTTCTCATCTAATTGTGAGAGAATCTTCTTGCCATCTTTCGGTGCCGGAAACAACACTACATTAGTTAACGATTTACCATAGCTGATTTTTTTCTGATCGAGATAGTCTGTCAACACTTTGCGGGCAATCGCATTTTTCTCCCGTGTCAATTTCATAAAATCTTCATCGCCTAATGTTGCTTTCGCAGCAGCGATAGCGGTTTGGCTCGGTGAGATCGTGTCTCCGTATTTCGCAATTTTTTGCAGCGTATCCGGATGTCCTATCACATAGCCAATGCGCAAACCGGCTAAGCCGTAAATTTTCGAGAAGGTTTTAGACACCACAACGTTGGGATTATTCTCTACCATGTTCACCATGGATTTTTGTTGCGCCGGCTCTAAAAATTCCAAGTATGCTTCATCTGCATACACCAATGTTTTTTTCGATGCCTCCTGACAAAAGCCACGCACAATCGAATCACTCACAACTGTTCCTGTTGGATTGTTCGGATTACATGAAAAAACCAAGCGTGTGTCGCTTTTAATAGCTGCAGCCAGCGCCTCGTAGTTATGCTCAAGTTTATCATTCAAATCAACTTTATCCCAGTTGGCTTTCATCTGCTGCGCATAATTCATCAACAACGGAAACGTAGGATAAGCCGATAACACACGGCCACCTTCCAGTCCATAAGCAATTCCTGTTTGGCAAAGCAGTTCGCCACTTCCGGCACCCATCAACACATATTTCACTTCTACGCCTTCTTTGGCGGCAATCAATTTTTTCAATTCTTCCAACTCATTGAAAGCATATCGATTTCCCTGCGTTAAACTTTCGATCACCGCCTTTTTCGCTTTTTCAGAAGGGCCATACGGATTCTCATTTGAGTTGAGCCGCACTTTCTGATTCGCGCCCAATCCCAAATCGAAATACGCTCGCTCCGCTTCACTCATCGGTGCGGCCATCAAGTGTTCTGTAAGCGATGATGCCAGTGTTACACCGGCTGTCAGCGCAATCGTAGACTTAAACCAATCTCTGCGGGAAAGTACTTTTTTCATAATAAGTGGAATTGATTAATCTAAAGATAACAACTTTCCACGTTTCGCCAGCGAGGATTTATTCAGATAGATGTGGGTCTTTTTTGGCGGCCTTGCGGGCTTTACGCTGCAAGTCCTCGTGGCTGGCCCATGTTGATTACCGAAAAGTGGGCCGCCACTGTGGGCTTTTCGCTGCAATCCCGGGCCGATCGGTACCTACAAAGTGCTTAGGGAATGATTCCCATCTTGCGCATCAAAAAAGTTGCATTCGCCTTTTGAGCAACACCTTTGTGAAGCGTATAATCGAATGTGAGTTGGTCGTTTTCTATTTTTCCTTCGAAGCAAGCGTTGGCAACTTGTTGTGGATACTGTTGTTCCATATCGCCCAGCGCAATATCATGCGTGGCGATCATGACCAAAGCAGGTTGTTGAATGAGTTGCTTAATTAATTCGCGCGAGCCGGTTTGCTTGTCCGTAGAGTTGGTTCCTTTTAAAATTTCGTCTAACAAAATCACCATTCGATTTCCCTTTCGTAAATCGGTAATGATGGACTGTAGTCGAAATAGCTCTGCATAAAAATAGGATTGATTCTCTTGCAGCGAATCGGATGTGCGCATGCCGGTTCGCAACTCAGCAATTGGACTACTCCACTTGCGTGCGCATACAGGTGATCCATTCAAACCTAGCACATAATTAACGCCAACGGCTCGCAAGAAAGTGCTCTTACCTGCCATGTTGGCCCCGGTGATTAACGTAAGCCCTGCAGGTGTTCCAATTTCAAACGAATTCGCAACACGAATTTTTGACGGAATCAATGGGTGCCCGGTCTCTTCCCCACGAATGGATAATTGTTCACTTATTTCCGCAAAAGCGAAATGAGGCTGATTGTAGTGCAACGTGGCGAAGGCTAATAAAGAATCCCACTCTGCCAGTGAATCAATCCATAGCGGCAATTCACTTGCATGTTGTTTTCGCCACAACTCGAGTTGTGTTACGTTATGAAAATCAAGAAGAAAAAGCCCGTTACCAAATAGTCTCGCAATTAAATTCATGCGCGACTCCAACGAGTTCACTTTTTTTGAAAACGAATGAACATGTTCAGCTGCACGATTGGCCACGTCAAAATGACTTTTCATTCGAGGCGATACAAATGATTCTTTTTTTAGAAGCTCAAATAGCTTTGAGTAATTCTCAAGTCTTATTTTATAGTTAGCCAACCTTCCCTGCAAAAGGGAAATCAATTTTGAATAGCGAGCTGACAACGATAATTGAGCAATGAATAGTAAAAGAAACACCGACTGAAAGGCCGGATAAACAGTTGCCATCGCCAACGACAAACAGGTTATGGAAGGCAATACCCATTTGATCAATTCTATGAATCGGTTTCCTAAAAAGATATCCGCCTCCTTTAACCACTGAAAAAGAGGATTGAGATCAACCGCTGTTGTGTCAATTTGTTGACCGGTAGCCCAGCATTGTTGACGCAGATCAAGTTTCGTAGCCAGCTCACGAATTGCTTCTTGCCTTGATTCAATTGCTTGTTGATTGTAAGGCAACTGCGTCAGATCGTGTGCGAGTTTTGCTTCGCCCAAAGGAGTTGCGCAACGGTTTAAATATTGGAAAAGAGAACCTTCACCAAACAAATCCAAATCATGACTGTAGGTGTGATGAGGATCAATAAATCGGTTGCCATCAGAGAATTTTGAAAATCGGAATTGAATCGCTTCCACCTCTGATTGGTTTAAATCAATCAGGCTTAATAAAATCTTTCGTGCCTCTTCTTTGCGTAGTTGAAGCTGCACGAGGTAAAAGAACAAGATTACCAATGGTGGGAGTGCTGCAAAGAAAAATGAATCCTTAAAACCGAGATAAGCAATACCAATAATTGCGATGGCCACCGCTATCCGAACCCAGGCGTAGTTTCGAATGATGCGATCGCACGCGGTTACCTCTGATTGAAATAAATCTGCGCGCTGCTGGTAATGCGATTCAAAATTCATGAGCTTAGATAAAGCGCTCAATAAGCTTCATCACTTGAAGCAAGTACTTTTCATCAGTGGCATCAAAATCATTCAGCCGATCGCTGTCCACATCCAGAACAAGAGCCACTTCCTGATTTTTAAAAGCAGGTAATACAATTTCTGATTTCGAATCTGAGCTGCAGGCAATGTGACCGGGAAACTCGTCAACATTTGGCACGAGCATGACTTTCTTTTCTTTCCAGCAAGCACCACACACACCTTTACCGAAGGCAATACGTGTGCATGCAATCGGCCCCTGAAAAGGGCCCAGCACCAACTCATTATTTTTCACTACGTAAAATCCAACCCAAAAGAAATTCATGGCTTGCCGTAGGGCAGCCGCGATGTTTGCCAAATTAGCAACCGCGTCACTCTCGCCTGTAATCAAGGCCTCAATTTGCGGAACTAATGATTGGTAGCGTGCCTCTTTGCTTGCTGCTGTATCGATGAAGAGTTGTTCAGCCATCTTTATAAGTTGGTGGTTGGTGAAGGAAGATCGGTAGCAGGTAGTGATGTCGTGTCAGCAGAATCAGTTGCTGCCGGTTCTTCTGGTTGTGGCACTTCTTTTTCTTTGAAGAACTTCTTCTGAAAAATGAGAATTGAAACTACACCTAGAAAGATCGAAGAATCAGCAATATTGAAAACCGGACTAAAGAAAAGAAAATCCTGACCACCGAGCACGGGCATCCACTCTGGCCAAGTAAAACTAGCTACCGGAAAAAATAACATATCAATCACCTGGCCGTGAAACCATGGTGTGGGTGAATCGAGTGGCGCGTTTCCTAAGAACACTCCATAAAAAATACTGTCGATTACATTGCCAATAGCGCCACCTAAAATTAAAGCCATGCATACTAAAAATCCGGTGTGAGATTTTTTGTTTGTCATGCGAATGAGGTAGTAGCCAATGCCAAACATCGCGATGATGCGAAATAGCGTGAGTGCTAGTTTTCCAAATTCGCTGTCCCATTTAATCCCGAACGCCATCCCCGGATTCAGTAAATAATGAAGTCGAAACCAATCGCCAATCACATTTACTTCTTCATGCAGATACATGTATTTATGCACAAGCAATTTGCTGGTTTGATCAAGACAGATAATGAGGAGGGCAATTAAGAAATATTTATAGACTTTCATTCCTGCTATTTTTGTAGGCTTACTTTTACTTTCATTACAAACTCATCCATTCCGATGGCTATCGGAACTTCTATCGACCCTGTTGCCTGATCTTTAAACTCCAATTGCAGCGATTGTGTTTCGGTGCAGATGTAGTCTTTGAATTCTTTCAGAGCTGCGGTAATTAATTCATGTTGATTTTCTACCTCGATCGCGATTTTGTCGAGCACTTCCATACCCATGTCTTTGCGCAAGTTTTGTACACGATTCACAAAATCACGAGCAATTCCTTCGCGCTGCAACTCTTCGGTGATGGTAATATCCAACGCTACGGTGATGCCGCCTTCGGCCGCAACGGCCCAGCCTGGAATATCTTCGGAGCTAATCAGCAAATCTTCCAACACTAAATCAAAACCACCTTTGCTCAGCTTTCCTGTTTTTTCAATGGTGGAAATGTCTTCTTTGCTGAAACCATTAATCACGGCCGACACGTCTTTCATTTTCGGACCGAATTGTTTTCCCAGCTTAGGTAAATTCGGTTTTACTTTTTTTACTAAAATGTCCGAAGTGTCATCGATGTACTCGATGGATTTAATATTCACCTCTGCTTTAATGATGGCTTCCACGCTACGAACACGCTGCGCAAATTTTTCATCTACTACCGGTAACAATATTTTTTGAAGAGGCGTGCGTACTTTGATTTTGCTATTCTTGCGGATGGAGTGCGTCAGCGAACAAATGCGTTGCGCGTAGTCCATAGCAATTTCCAACTCCGCATCTTTTCGTTTGTTATCCGCTTTCACCAACAAGGTGTGGTGAATGGATTCAAACTGCAGAGGTGTGTTGTTTTGTTTCGCCTTCGTGCGAATCGAGTCGGTTAAATTTTTGTAGAGCCACTCGCTAAAGAATGGTGCGATCGGGGCCATCAGCTGAGCTGTTACCATCAGACACTCGTACAACGTCTCGTAAGCTGCGCGTTTGTCTTCGGATAATGTAGGCTCCTCCTTCGCTGAAGCTACGGAGGACATGGGCTTGCCATCCGAAGCTTTAGCGGAGGATGGCTGCCAGAAACGCTTGCGGTTCAGGCGCACATACCAATTCGAAACATGATCGTTTACAAACTCCTGAATAGCACGCGCTGCCTTCGTGGGCTCGTAATCTTCGTAAGCGGCTGTCACCTCTGCAATCAAGGATTGTTCTTTGGTGATAATCCACTTATCGAGCGGAGCGAGGCGATCAAATGGCACATTGTTCATTTCGTCTTTCACGAAGCCATCAATATTGGCATACATCGCGAAGAACGAATACGTGTTCATCAATGTTCCAAAAAATCTGCGTTGCGTTTCTTCAATGCCGGCTAAGTCAAACTTCAGGTTGTCCCAAGGCGGTGCATTTTCAATCATGTGCCAACGCACCGGATCGGCTCCGTATTTGCTGAGCGTAGTGTAGGGGTCAATGACGTTGCCTTTGCGCTTGCTCATCTTCTCACCGTTCTTATCAAGCACAAGACCGGTAGAGATTACATTTTTAAATGCGACTCCACCATTGTTCACTTTTTTATTGACTGCTTTAATTTCATCGCTGCTTTCGCTGAGCAAGGTAGCGATAGCGTGCAGTGTGAAGAACCAACCACGAGTTTGGTCTACACCTTCGGAGATGTAGTCGGCCGGATATGCATTTTCAAATACTTCTTTATTCTCAAACGGGTAATGCCACTGTGCATACGGCATCGCACCTGAGTCAAACCACACATCGATAAGGTCGGTCTCGCGGTACATGGGTTGTCCGGTTGAGCTTGCTAAAATGATTTCGTCAACATAAGGCCGATGCAAATCGAAATCCAGACTGGTGAATGTGGAATTTGCAATGCCTGCCTTTTTAGCTTTTTCAATTTCTTCCTGCAGTTGTGCAATGGATCCAATGCAAATTTCTTCGCGACCATCTTTGGTTCTCCAAATAGGAAGAGGCGTTCCCCAATAACGTGAGCGCGACAAATTCCAATCGACCAGATTCTCGAGCCAGTTGCCAAATCGGCCTGTACCGGTTGATTCGGGTTTCCAGTTGATCGTTTTGTTCAGTGCCACCATTTTATCTTTTAATGCAGTGGTTTTAATGAACCACGCATCGAGTGGATAATACAACACCGGCTTGTCGGTGCGCCAACTGTGCGGGTAGGTGTGCTCGTATTTTTCTACTTTAAACGCTTTGTTTTCTTCCTTCAAGATGATGGAGATGATCACATCCGTGTTTTTGTAATCGGGGTGTTTCTCATCTTCATCCGTATAATTCTTCACATAGAAATCATCCGCGCCAAGCGGCTTATGTGTTTTGATCTGATACTTGGCAACACCTTCTTTTAGTTTCTCACCAATGGCAGTGATGAACTTTCCTTTCTTGTCGACCGTAGGCAATTCATTACCTGCCTCGTCTTTGATCGTCATGGCAGGCACGTTATTTTGCTTGGCCACCCGGAAGTCATCGGCACCAAACGTAGGAGAGATGTGTACTACACCCGTACCATCTTCGGTGGTTACGAAATCTCCGGCTATAATTTGAAATGCATTTTCAGCTTGATAGAATGGTTGTACGAAAGGCATCAGCTGCTCGTAGCGAAGACCGAGCAGATCTTTACCGATAAGTTCTTTTACAATTTCAAAAGGAATGGCTTTGTCTCCGGCTTTGTAATCAGCCAACTTCAATTCCTTATTTTTCTCAGAGAAGTATTTGCCTACTAGATCTTTGGCGAGCACCACACTCACTGGTTTGAAAGTGTAAGGGTTAAAGGTATTCACCTGAACATACTTGATTTTATCACCAACGGCTAATGCTGTATTCGATGGAAGTGTCCACGGTGTGGTTGTCCAGGCTAAGACGCAAACTTCTTCATTCGCAGTGAATATGCTTTTGAATTTCGCATCTTGAATCAACTTAAACTGTGCCACCACCGAAGTATCTTTTACTTCTTTGTAGCAACCGGGTTGATTTAGTTCGTGTGAACTGAGTCCGGTGCCATCAGAAGGAGAATACGGTTGAATAGTGTATCCTTTGTACAATAAACCTTTGTCGTAGAATTTTTTCAAGATCCACCACAGCGATTCGATGTATTCTTTTTCGTAAGTGATGTACGGATTTTTCAAATCAACCCAGTAGCCCATCTTGGTGGTCAGATCATCCCATTGATCTTTGTACTTCATCACCGTTTCGCGGCACTTCTTGTTATAATCTTCGATCGAGATTTTTTTACCGATATCGTCTTTTGTGATGCCCAGTTCTTTTTCTACCTGCAATTCTACCGGCAGCCCGTGTGTATCCCAGCCGCCTTTGCGCTTTACTTGGTAGCCCTGCAATGTTTTGAAACGACAGAAAATGTCTTTTACCGTACGCGCCATCACGTGGTGAATGCCGGGCGTGCCGTTGGCCGAAGGAGGGCCTTCATAAAAGGTAAAGGTGGGGGCACCCTCGCGGTTGCTCACCGATTTTTCAAAAATCTGCTGCTCTTTCCAGAATTCCAGCATCTCGCTGGCTATGGTAGCATAGTTGAGTTCTTTGGTTTCTTTGTACTTGCTCACGGGTAACGAAAAATAGGGCGCAATTTAACAAAGAATCGGGTATTTGGCAGGGTATTTAATGGCGTAACCTGTTGATTACGTGAGGTTGATTTGCTTATTTTCCAGTAAAACACGTATGACCGAACTAGAAAAGTATATCCACGGCTATTTTGGCGTGCCTACTGATGATCTTGCCAAGATTGTCACGTTCTTCAAGCCGGTAAGCCTGAAGAAAGGGGAGTATTTTTTAAAGGCCGGACAGTTATCAGATCGGTTGGGTTTTGTGCAATCTGGGATTGTACGGGAGTACGTGGAGGCCAACGACAAAGAGGTGACCAAATGGATTTCAACCAAAGGCTACTTTGTGGTGGACTTAGCCAGTTTCGTTTTTCATCAACCTGCCCGATGGAATTTTCAGGCGTTTACGGATGCTGAGTTGTATGTGATTGATCAAAAGAACTACCAGCGAATTGGCCAGATGGTCGACCGCTGGCATGAACTGGAGAAACTTTTCATCGCCAAATGCTTTACAGTATTAGAAGAACGAGTGCTCACGCATCTTTCCATGACTGCCGAAGAACGCTATCAGCAATTGTTTGCATTCAATAAGGAATTGTTCAATCAGGTGCCGCTGCAATACCTAGCCTCTATGCTTGGCATGACGCCCGAAACTTTGAGTCGCTTGCGCAAAAAGAGTTTTTAACAGGTTCGCCAAAAGCCCTTCCACTTTTTTCTGATTCCGTGACTTCTTGATTTTTGTCAAGAGCGCGCGCGCCTTTGTGCCACACCTTTGTATCGTTAATCAACGGAACAAATGAACACAAAAAACATTTTATTAACCGCTATCAGCTTGGCTCAATTCAGTCTTGCTGCGGCACAAAACACAACAACTATGAAATCTATAAATGAAAATGCACCCGTAAAATGTTCGAAGAGCATTCGCATTGCGGCAAGTCCTGAAAAAGTTTGGCAAGTACTTACTACCATCGATCAATGGGCAAATTGGCAAACAGAAATCAGTAAGCCCAAGCTGAATGGTAAATTGGAAGCAAACACCACTTTCAAATGGAAAACGGGCGGAGCTAAAATTTTTTCTACACTACACACCGTGGTACCACATCGTCAGTTTGGATGGACCGGCAAAACCTTTGGCATGTATGCCATTCACAACTGGACGCTTCATCAGGAAGGTGAATTCACTATCGTTTCGGTTGACGAAAGCATGCAAGGTTTTTTGGCGGGTCTGTTTAAAAAGTCCTTCAACAAAAATCTGGCGAAAGGAATGCAAACATGGCTTGAGCTTTTAAAAAAGGAGTGCGAAAAGTAATTATTCTGCCGCTCCTTTTCGATCGTGAATTTTGATCTTGCTCAAATCGATGGCTTCGTCTTCTTCTTCACCATAGAAGCCAGGGTCGAAGTCATCTATCAATAATTTTTCACCATCTCGTTTCTTGGGTTTATCAAACGTCATGATCAATGCCGGTAATAAAATCAAGTTGGTAAACATGGAGATTACCAGAGTAGTCGAAGTTAGAAGCCCCAACGCAATCGTTCCGCCAAATGAAGAGAAGGCGAATAAAATGAAGCCTGCAAAAAGTACGATGGAAGTATAAATGATGCTCTTACCGGTTTCTAAAATACTTTCGCTGACAGATACAGGAACAAAGAAGCCATTTGCTAATTGCTCTTGTCGATACTTCGCGAGAAAACGAATGGAGTTGTCAACTGAAATACCAAAGGTAATGCTGAAAATCAATGCTGTGCTTGGCTTTAAATCGATACCTAAGTAGCCCATGATGCCTGCTGTAATCATCAATGCAATCAGGTTGGGAATGAGCGATATAATGATCATGCGAATGTCTGAAAACAGAATCGCCATCGAGAGTGTGATTAAGATAAACGCCAGCAGCAAACTTTCTTTCATGTTGTTGATGAGAAATTTATTTCCCTTGATAAAAAGCTTCGTGGTTCCAGTCACATTGGTTTTGATGTCAGTGCCTTCAAAGATTTGATTCATGCGCGGCTCGATCACATTATTCACCAGAGAATCCAGTCGCT